>NZ_CP073578.1:2400000-3603274 GCF_018199995.1 Photobacterium sp. GJ3
GCTCGGTCCCCAGACACTTGATGAACTGCAAACCTATGCCGAGCAGTTTTTCGGAGACATACCCGACTCAAATCAGGACAAAGCAGACATCGCCGTTCCTTTAGTGACAGACAGGGAAAATGCCCGCTTTATTACAGTGGAGCCCATCAAGGAAGTCCGCAAACTGACGCTGTCATTTTCCTTGCCGGCCATGGAACACCATTACCGCAGCAAACCGCTGTCCTATCTGGCGCACTTGCTGGGCAATGAAGGGACCGGCAGTCTGATGTCCGTCCTGAAAAGTGAAGGGCTGATCAATACTCTGGCCGCTGGGGGCGGTGTCAGCGGCAGTAATTTCCGTGAGTTTACCATTGGTCTGAATCTGACTCCAAAGGGCTGGATAAAATCGATCACATCGTGACCACAATATTCCAGTATATTCAGCTCATTTCAACGCAGGGGCTGGCAGAATGGCGCTATCGTGAAAAACGCGCAGTACTGGAGCAGGCTTTCCGTTATCAGGAAAAAAGCCGTCCGTTGGATACCGTCAGTTATCTGGTCATGAATCTGCTGCATTACGCGCCGGAAGACATTGTTTACGGCGACTATATGATGAGTCAGTACAATGAAACTTTACTGAAAGAAGTGCTGACACAGCTTCGCCCTGATAATCTGCGTCTGACGCTGGTGGCCAAAGGTCAGCACTACAATCAGGTGGCCGACTGGTATCACACCCCTTATGCCGTCACACCGTTTACGGCAGAGCAGCTCAGCAACTGGGCGGCGCCGGGCGTGAACCCTGCGCTGCAACTTCCGGAATCTAACCCTTACCTGTGTGAACGCTTAGATCCACATCCGCAGGAAAGCCAGCAGGATTTGCCCCCGCAACTGATTCAGGATCTGCCTGGTTTCCGGCTCTGGTTCAAACAAGAGCATGAATTCCGTGTGCCGAAAGGTCTGGTCTATGTGGCCATCGACAGCCCTCATGCAGTGAGCTCGGTTCGCAATATCGTCAAAACCCGGCTTTGCGTCGAGATGTTGATGGAAGCATGCAATGAGGTCGCCTATCCGGCTGAAGTCGCGGGCATGGCCTACAACTTGTACGCCCATCAGGGGGGGTAACCCTGCAACTCTCTGGCTTCAGCGAAAAGCAGCCACTGCTGCTGAAATTACTGCTGGAGAAATTTGCCGGACGCACCTTCAACGTGGAACGGTTCAACAGCATCAAAGCACAGATGTTGCGCAACTGGCGCAATGCTGCGGAAGATAAACCGATATCTCAATTGTTTAACCAGTTAACGGGCTTGTTGCAACCCAATAACCCGCCCTACCCGGCACTGATCAAAGAACTGGAAACCGTTGAGGTCTCCGAATTACCTGCATTTGTCGATGCCATGTTTGCTGAACTGCACATCGATACCTTTGTGTATGGGGACTGGCGCAAAGACGATGCGCTGGCGCTGGCCGAAGTCCTGAAAGATGCTTTCCGGGTAACCGATCAGCTCTATGGGGAAGCCCAGCGACCTCTGGTCCATCTGGGAGATTGCGGTACTTTAAGGTATGAAGTCGACTGCAATCACGCCGACTCAGCGATTCTGGTTTATCATCAGTCCAGAGAACAGTCGCCTAAAGCCATCGCAACCTATACGCTGGCCAATCACCTGATGTCCACCACATTTTTCCATGAGCTTCGTACAGAACAGCAACTGGGATATATGGTCGGCACAGCAAATCTGCCGCTGAACCGTTATCCCGGCTTGCTGCTCTATATTCAGTCCCCGGTGGCCGGGCCATTGCAACTGCTCGAAGCCATTGATGAATTTACCAATGCATTTGCACTGGTGTTACTGGAACTGACAGAAAACCAGTGGCGGTCCAGCAAGCAGGGGTTGATTGCTCAACTATCTGAGCCAGACACCAACCTGCGCGCCCGCGCACAACGCTATTGGGTCAGCATTGGCCATAAAGATGACCATTTTGACCAGCGCCAAAAAATTGCCGCTGAAATGGAATCTCTGTCCCGCGCAGAACTGGTGCGTTTTATGGTTGAAGAGATCAAACCACGCACGGCAAATCGCCTCATTACTTATTATCAGGGGGAAGCGCACAGTAATTTAACCCCACTGGAAGTCGGAGAGCCCATGACCTCCGTCAGCCATTTTCAACAGCAAGCCTGCTGACTCAGACGCCATACAGCTCCGGGCCAAGCGCCCGGAGAATATGCCGGAAAAGCACATCAAAACCACTAAAATTGGAACCATGGTTACACTTTCATGAACATGTCCTAATTTTCCTTTCGTATCAGTCGATTAACTAATTTACCAAATCAAGAGATTCCTCAGACTAGCAGTCTGTGCCGGAGTTCGCACAAGAAGTCATGAGGTCGAATATGCATTTTTTCAGGACAATGTTCAGGAACCTGTTATGTCGCACGCCTGTTCGATCTGCCGTCAATCCATAACGGCGAAAAACCGGAGCTCTCATAGTCGGCTATTTTGCCAGACCTGTATGAAAGCAATTCATCCCCGTCCTTTCGACGGGATGCTCTGCCTGATGACCAGTATTGCTTTATTTAGCCTGATCTTTTTACTCTGGATTGGCTTTAATCCCTTGATGGTTGCTGGCTCTGTCATCCTGTTGATGCATTTGATCAGACCCCGGCGTCTGTATCGGCGTTTTCGGCTCAATGCCACCATGCAACAAGGCTTTAAGCATCAAAAAACAGTCTGAATTTTCACTGCTTTTCCGTTAAGTTCTATCTCCATCCCTCTAACGACAAAGGCCTGCGATTGCAGGCCTTTGATTTTTTCCTCAGGGAGACTTACGCGTAGAAGCGCTGATCGTCCTGCGCCATTTGCAGCAAACGCTCACATGGGCGGAATCGCTCGCCATATTTATCGACGTGCTCATTCAGAAGTTCCACCACACGCTTGGCGCCTAACTGGTCCATATAGCGGAACGGGCCACCCAGAAATGGGGGGAAACCGATACCAAAAATCGCCCCGATATCACCATCGCGGGCGCTGTGGACCACACCTTCATCCAGGCAACGGGCCGCCTCATTCAACATCATCAGCGTACAACGAATGGCTATCTCATGGCCGGAAGCTTTACGCTCCGGATTCAGATTCAGCAGTTTATAAACGCTCTTATCAACGCCTTTCTTCCTCCCCTGATACAGATAGAAGCCTTTTCCGGTTTTACGACCTTTACGGCCATCTTTCAGCAGAATGTCGAATACATCCGGGCTCTGGAAACGCGAACCCAGCTCTTTTTCGAGAATCGGACTGATTTTCGCACCCACATCCACCCCGACTTCGTCGAGTAGGGTGATTGGACCGACCGGGAAGCCAAAATCCAGCAGTGCTGTATCAATGTGCTCAATCGGTTCGCCACTCAACAAAGCCAGCGCCGCTTCGTTCATATAAGGTGCCAGAATCCGGTTGACGTAAAAACCAGCTTTATCCGCGACGACAATCGGGGTTTTTCCCTGCTTTTTCGCCAGTTTCACTACAGTCGCAACGGTCTGTGGTGACGTGCCTTCATGCGGGATCACTTCCACCAGCGGCATTTTCTCAACCGGGCTGAAATAATGCAGACCCACAACCTGCTCCGGACGTTCCGCAACAGAGGCAATCTGGTGAATCGGCAGTGACGACGTATTGGTCGCGAAAATCGTATCCGGACGGGCGTTTGTTTCAACGTCTCGCACCATTTGGTGTTTCAGCTTCAGATCCTCAAACACCGCTTCAATCACGACATCAGCCTGATCAAAGCCGCGATAATCAACACCACCCTGAATCATCAGCATCTGCTTTTGCAATGCCGCTTTACTGATGATCTTCCGCTTACGTTTTTTATCCAGCAATTTATAGTTGTACGACAACGCATTCAGAATGCCGTCGTTTGAAATGTCTTTGATCTTCACCGGTAGGCCAGCTTTTGCTGCAGAGACATGGCTGATCCCTCCCCCATCAGGCCACCACCCAGTACAGCAACCCGCTTCACGGTTGCAGGCTGAACTTCACTGCCAACGCCGGTTTCTTTCTTCATGGCCGTCGTTGCAAAGAAGAGACTGCGCAACGCAGCAGATTCAGAGGTCATCACCAGCTCGCCAAAGCGGCGGGCTTCTTCTTTCAGGCCTTTCGACATACCATGCTGCAGGCCATATTTGATCACATCCAGAATGGCATCTGCAGCCGGATAGTTACCCCGTGTTTTTTCACGGATCTTTTTCCGGGCCTGATCAAAGACCAGCGTGCGGCCAACCGGGTTGCCGCCCATCGCCCAGTCCTGAAAACTGTGCTTGCGGGTTGGTTTCCCTTTCAGAGCCAATGACTCAGCCACGGTCAGTAAGATGCTTTCCGGTACACATTCATCCACCACACCCAGCTGCTTGGCTTTTTTCGCACGAAGCTGTTTACCCGTCAGGATCAGATCCAGCGAGTTGGCCACACCAATCAGGCGCGGCAAGCGCTGCGTGCCACCGGAACCCGGCAACAAACCCAACTGAACTTCCGGCAATCCGAGTTTGGTGATCTCGGAGTCTGTACAAACTCGGCTGTGACAAGCCAGCGCCAGTTCCAGACCACCACCAAGACATGGGCCATGAATGGCAGCGACCACATGAAATGGCAGCGCTTCCAGACGCTGAAACATCGTCTGCCCCTGAGTCGCCAGCGCTTCTGCTTCCTGGACGGTTGTGCAGGCTGCCAGCATCCGGATGTCAGCCCCTGCCACAAAGTTATCTGGCTTACCGGAGTGAACAACCAGACCTTTGATCTCAGATTTCTTACTTTCCAGCTCATCCAGCACAGCACCGACCTGCGATGCGAATGCCGCCTGCAGCGTATTCATTTTTTCGCCGGGCACATCAATATTCAGCCATGCAACCCCATTGTCACCGTAGCGCAGCTGAAATGCAGAAGCGGGTGTGTCTGCTGTCTGAACTGTGTTTTGTTCTGTCATGGTTACATCCGTCATTATTCAGCCTCCAGGATCATCGCTGCACCCAGACCACCAGCTGCACAGGCCGTATTGAGCGCCAGTCCGCCCCCTCGCCGCTGCAATTCACGCAACGTTTGGGTAATCATTCGTGCACCGGTGGCTGCGAATGGATGGCCGTAGGCAATTGAGCCACCCAGCACGTTGAATTTATCCATATCGATTTCGCCAATTGCTTCGCTTCGGCCCAGTTTTTCCTGCGCGAATTGTCTGGAAGCAAACATTTTCACATTCGCCAGCGTTTGCGCCGCAAATGCTTCATGCATATCAATCAGCGTCAGGTCTGACAGTGTCAGGCCAGCCCTGTCCAGTGCCAGCGGTGTCGCGTAGGACGGTCCCATCAGCATGTCCTGTTCAACCCCAATCGCAGAAAATGCGTACGATCGAATATAGCCCAGCGGCTTGAGACCCAGCTCCTTCGCGCGACCTTCACGCATCAGCAGAATCGCCGCAGCGCCATCAGTCAGCGGTGTACTGTTTGCTGCGGTCACAGAACCATACTTGCGGTCGAACGCAGGACGCAGTTTCGCATAGCCTTCAACGGTGGAATCTTCCCGGACGTTGTTGTCTTTATCGATCCACTGGCGATACGGTTCGGGAAATGCCGTGATCACTTCATCCTGAATCAAACCATCACGCCATGCCTGAGCGGCCAGTGTATGTGAACGATGGGCCAGCGCATCCTGCTCTGCCCGGCTGATCCCATGGGTTTTCGCCATTTGCTCTGCCGTCTGGCCCATACTCAGGCCTGTCGAGTATTCTGCAACTGCAGGGGGCACCGGCATCAGATCTTTCAGGCTGAGTTTACTCAGCAGGCTCATTTTCTTGCCCATGGTCTTGGCTTTACTCAGTGACAGTAATGTCGCAGCCAGTTTTTTGGACACGCCAATCGGCAACACAGAAGACGAGTCAGCCCCGCCGGCAATGCCGATATCAATGGTGCCTGAAATGATACTTTCAGCAACATTTGCTGCTGCCTGGAAACTTGTGGCGCATGCACGTGTCACACTGTAAGCATCGGTGTGAATGTTCATGCCCGTCCCCAGAACGATTTCACGGGCAATATTCGGAGCTGCTGGCATTTGAACCACTTGGCCAAAAACCACCTGTTCAATCAAAGCGGGGTCAAAGTCAATCTTTTGCAGCATTTCGTTAACCACCATTTTGCCCATATCCAACGCTGGTACGCCATTAAAGGCAGTCGCCTGGCGGGCAAAAGGGGTACGTAATCCTGTCACAACAGCAATACGCTCACCCTGTTGGGTGGTAAGTTTCTGGCGACGTGTCATCGCGACTCCTTATCATGATGTAATCTAGAGGTCAGACCACATTGATTGTAACGGCATTGTTATTAATTTCAAATCAATGTTTAAAAGTTGAGAGACGTCAAAAACAATAAAAAAAGTAAGGGAATTTTGAGTCGAATAAAAAAAAACCACACCGCTATGGTATGGTTGTCAAACTCTCAATGTCAGCCGAGCGTCAAATGACGTGTAAAAGTGTGAAGAGAGAAATCCGGTGTTCGCGATTGGAATACAGAAAACCGGTGAGGCTCATACGCAATTCGTTGAAGGGTATACTGAGTCCCGAAAGGACGTTATCGAGAATCAACACCCGATAACCAGCTCAGTATAACGAAAACCGGCTGACAGATATTGAGGATAATCAATAACACTATAAGAATCACTTGAATCCAAACATTATTCAGCACCGTAAGATCGACAACAATGGATGATGACGGATGGACAAGAGCATGATGAAGCAGTTTTTCCGTAAGAAAAGTGCAGAGACCTCGGTCTCTGTAGATATGAATAAACAAAAACGATATGAATCTCTGGTCAGAGCCTGGCACAAAGACCTTTACAGGTATGCTTATTGGCTCTGCCACGACCCTCATATCGCTGAGGATTTAGTGCAGGAAACTTGTCTACGTGCATGGCGGTCTTTAGACAGCCTGAAAGATGACAGTGCCGCAAAAGCTTGGCTGATTACCATCTTACGCAGAGAAAATGCCCGCCGGTTTGAAAGGAAGCAACTTGATTTAGTGGATTTGGATGAATATGCCATTCCCGATCATGAACCGGAGACATCCAGTCTAGGTGATTCAGAACTGAGTCAGCTGAGTCGTTTACTTCAGCAGCTTTCGCCTGAATATCGAGAACCTCTGGTTTTACAAGTTATGGCTGGATTCAACGGGGATGAAATTGCTAATATCTTAGGACTGAACCGCAACACTGTCATGACGCGGCTGTTCAGGGCTCGTAATCAGTTGAAAGATTCCATAGAAAAGCAAACCGAACGGAGGGGGCAACATAATGGACGACCTTGAATTTCGTCGCAGAATCCTGGCTGATCCCAAAGATCGCAGCCTGGCAATGTGCGCGGCGAAGAATTCGTCAGTCACCAACCGAAAACTCCATAATGAACTACAGCAGTTAGATAGTAAGCTGGCTGCTGTGATGAAGGTCGATGTCCCGGAAGATCTGGCCGATCGGATTCTGTTTCGTCAGTCCGGTCAGGGATATCAGGCAGAAAAAAAAGTGCGCCGTCATTTGGCAATCGCAGCTTCCGTTGCTTTCTTCGGGGGCTTACTGCTTGGAAAATTTATCCCGGATGCCATACCCGGTTCTTCACCCGACATTGGTCAGATTGCACTGACACACATCTATAATGAAGCGCCTTTTGTCAATCAGATCGATGAAGGCGTCTCTCTGACTCAGGTAAACGCTAAGCTGAAGCCATTTGGTCCGACACTGAGCACTTTGCCGTCGCATGTCTACTACCTGAATCATTGTGGTTTTAACGGCGGCGATGCCTTACATATGGTACTGCATGGTCAGCACGGTAAAATCACTGTTTTTGTGGTCCCTCAGCCCAGTAAAAACATGACCAGTTTCGAAGACAATAATATGAACGGGGTGGTGATGCCTTCACATGACGCCAGCCTGATTGTTGTGGGCAACAAAGGTGAGAATATAATGCCCATTGCCGAAAAACTCCAAAAAGCAATGCACTGGCAAGATATCTGAATCCCCTTTTTCGATGACAGCATTCAACTGCTGTCATCGAAATGCTTATCTTTTCATCAATCAAACCTCCCCCATTATTGATAAAACAATAACTTAGAGACTGGTCAGATTTGTCCTGCTTTCTTCTGCCCCTAAAATCGGCTCCCCGCTGGTACTTTCTTGTGCCAGACGGTCAAGAAAATCAGGATAAAAATAAATGTACAAGAAGCGTCTGTTTACAAAAACCATGATGGCGACTGCCATCGCATTGGCATCTCATCAGTCACTGGCTGCGGGATTCCAGTTAAACTCACAATCGGCCACTGGACTGGGCCGCGCATTTGCCGGTGATGCCGTGATTGCAGACAATGCGTCTGTCATGGCACGTAACGCTGCTGCAATGACGCTGTTCAATGCACCTGCAATCTCACTGGGCCTGAATGTTATTGATACTGACATTGAGGTAAAAGATGCGAACTATACGCTCTCAAATCCACTGACGAGCTCCGTTACATCAGCGAATCTCGACAGTGAACAAATCGGCGGCACATCCTATGTCCCGAATCTGTATTATGTTCACCCGGTGAATGACAAGCTGGCACTGGGTGTTGGGATTTACTCAAACTTCGGCACCAAGACAGAATTCAGCAACAGCTATGCTGCCAATGAATTCGGCGGGCTGACTGATGTGAAAAGCATGAACCTGACGCTGAATGCGGCATACCGTCTCAACCCGCAATGGAGCATTGGTGGTGGTCTCGACATCATCTATGGCCAGGGTGAACTGAAGCGTTCGAACAAGACCATCGAAGGTGTGCTTCAGTATTCGAAAAGCGTTCAAGGACCACTGCTGGATGTCGATGTTGATGGCACCGCGGTAGGTTTCAACCTGGGCACTGTGTATGAACTGAATGACGCAAACCGTTTCGGTCTGGCCTATCACTACAGTCCGGAACTGGAGGCAGATGGCGATATTTATGCGCAACAAGCTGGTGGACAGCTCAACGGCCAGAAACTGCTGATGCCCCTGCCGGACATGGTTGAATTCTCAGGCTTCCACCAACTGAACAACCAGTTTGCCGTTCACTATAGTGTTCAGTGGATCGAGTGGAGCAGCTTCGATGTGCTGAAAACCAACAAAGGTGTCACGCTGAACGAATATGAATGGCAGAATGGCTGGCATTACGCCATTGGTGGTACCTATACACTGAATTCAGACTGGACGCTACGTGCCGGTTATATGTACGACACCAGTGCTCAGGACAAGAAAACCTCGATTTCTGTACCAGATTCAGATCGCCAGTGGTTCTCAGGCGGTTTCAGCTATAACCTGAGCAGCAAATCTACGGTCGATTTTGGTCTGACTTACCTGATGGGTAAAGATGTTCAGGCAACAGAAAGCACTGATCTTTCAAGCGTCTCGGCAACCACACGTGCTGACGCGCTGCTGTACGGCGTACAGTTCAGCCACTCTTTCTAAGCAAAGCGTCCACACCAGACAGTACAAAGCCGCTCGGATGAGCGGCTTTTCTTTTCAGGCTGTATCGCGTTCAACCCAATATCTGAGCCAAACTTACTGACAGTTTGCTGCGCCCAGATCTTCCCAAACGCCCCACTCACCTGTAGTTCCAGGCTCTTCACCTGTGGTCCACCATTTGGCTTTCCAGGATTTACCTGAATGCGTCACAATGTCGCCCGCATTGTAAACACCGCCGCTGGCCCAGGCGTTCGTACATCCAGTCGAACCGCCATCCTTCAACACAGTGACAGTCGCTGAATCAGATACGCTCTCTGTGCCATCATTCACATCCAGCGAGAAATTCAGCACAGTATCCACAGTGTAGCTAGCCGCAGTGAAAGTCACCTGAGCACCATTCACGGTCGCATTCAGACCCGCAGGCAGCGTCCAGTTAAAGGTCAGGGTGTCGCCATCCGCATCTGTCGACTGTGAAGCATCCAATGTTACGACATCACCAGCATTCACCGAGGCAGGTGCAGTGATGACCACAACCGGCGCTGTGTTTGAACCCGGTGCTTTGGCAGTTACAGTCACAGTATCTGTTGCCGTTGCGCCCGCGTTATCCGTCACTGTCAGGGTAAACACATACTGTGTATCAACCGTCACAGACGGAACAGCAACAGTGGCTGTCGCAGTATCAGCGCCAGTCAGCGTCAGAGACGGACCACTAGTTTGCGTCCACTGGTAGCTCACAACCTGACCATCACGGTCACTCGATGCTGTGCCATCCAGCGTGACGGAAGCCGCAGCGTTCACTTGCTGATCAGCACCGGCATTTGCAATCGGGTTATAGTTCCCGCCGCCACCAGCCAGAGATTCCTGCATTGCATTCAGGATATCGCCGTTATCCGCATCAATTTCCCATGCAAACAGACCCGCCAAACCCAGATTCTGTACGTACTGACCTTTCGCCATAATGGAGCGTGGGTTGTCGAACGTGATCAGGTTGCCATTGCTCGGATCATACGCCCACGGCCCCTCAGCCTGCTCGTCATAACCTTTCACAACAGCAGCATTATTCAGATAGTCTGTAACGACATCTTTATAATCGATCACACCCGCTTCCCAGGAGCCCGGTACCGGACCTGTTCCCGTGCCCGTCATCGGGTTGCTTGGATCAGTCATGCTCGCTTCTGTCACGCCAGTCCAGCCCCGTGCATACATCGCAGCACCCAGCACCAGTTTGTTTGCAGGAACACCCTGTGCCAGCAAGCGGTCAATCCCGTGTGATGCTGTATAGGCCGGACCTTTGCGAGGCTCGCCATTTTCATCCACACCGGTGCCGTTACAAACGTCAGCGGTCATGTGGCTGCCACAGAACAGTGCCGTCTGATGACCCGGTACATTGTTCCAGCCACCGAAGAAGTCGTAAGTCATTGCAAAGATATAATCCATGTACTGAATCGCATCCGCGTAATTCACCACATCGATCTTGTCATAGCCAACACCAATCGCTGAAGTCAGCTCATATTGACGGCCGGTTTCAACTTCCAGCTCATCCAGCATGGCGCGCAGTTCACGCATCAGCGCAACGTACGCAGGACCATCATTCACGGTATCGCCCAGATTCGGGTTTGCCCCTTTACCCCCGGGAACTCCCAGTCAATATCGACACCATCGTAGAACTTCCAGGTTTTCAGGAATTTCTTCACACTGGCCACAAAGATGTCACGCTTCGCCTTGTCGGTGAACGAGTAGAAGGGGTCAGACAGCGTCCAGCCACCAACAGACGGGATGATTTTCAGATCAGGATAGCGCTGTTTCAGGGCCATTAACTGACCGTAGGTGCCTTTATACGGCGTGCTGTGCGTATGGCCGGATTGCGGCTGCGGCATTTGCACCGCTGCCCACGGGTCGTGGATCACAACTTCAAAGTCTGGTGTTCCCGCACAGGCACGTTTCAACGCTGCGAGGCTGTTTCCGTTTTCAATTTCGCCCAGTGAGTCATTCGGACCACAAATTGGAATGAAACCATACAGAATGTGGGTCAGGTTTTGTGCCGGAATCTTATCCACCGGGAACTTACGACCGTACACACCCCACTCGACAAAATATGCACCAACAACAGCGTTCGCTGGCGTGGTGTAGTTGCCGTTGTTCGGATCGACGTTCATTGGCAGCGGATCCAAATGACTGCCATCCGTATCAGCAACAACAATATCTTTTGCAGCGCTACTGGTACAAACCTGTGCAGTACCGGCACCACTACACAATTCAACGGTCATGGCATACTTACCGCCCTGAGCGACCGACAGTGTGGTTGAGCCTGCGCCACTGGCAGCCGGATCAATACTCTGCTCAAAAACCACATTGCCATTGAGTTTTACTTTCCAGGTATCCGCCGGATCACCGGAATAGCGCTGCCATGCGACGGGCACATCGGCTGCGGGTTTCACCGTGACCAGGCTGCTATAGGCAGATGCCGCCTGATCCACTTCAATGATGGCAAAATCGGTTTCCATCCATGCGATCTGAGGCGTTCCAGGCGCAGCGAGTGCTCCCCACGAGAACGATACAGCGGCAATCGCCGTTGCAATCGGAGATAACTTCTTGAAAGACATGACTTCATTCCTTGAGTAAAAAAATCAAAAACGCATAACTTTATCGCTATGCAATATAAGCAATAGTCGAGTTTCTTTGTGTCTCAAAGAAAGAAAGTAAAAAAAATGATACAAATGTTGCGCATTGTGATCTCATGCCAGTGTATTTGTAACCTTAAGTAAGCCATACCTTACAAAATGATAGAAAGAACAGAGACTGAGCGTAGCCATCATCTGCGGATGAAATGATTCACCTCATCAGGGATATTCACCGGAGATTCCGGTATCTATTGACCGTATTTTCACGCCCAAACAGACCTTATCCAGCCATTTTCACCCAATCTTAATGTTTACAGAAAATTAACAACACGAGCACTCCATGAAAGGTTTAGCGATCAAAAAAGCCAGAGCAATCAACTTGCTCTGGCTTTGGGTCGTTCGCGGATGTTTTCAATTATTCGCTATCAATTTCATCCAGATAATCATCAAGATAGACTTCCTGCTCTGTGGTGCTTGTTTCAACTTGCGCACCACCAGCCCGGAAATTCTTATATTGAATATACGCATCTCGGGTGAAGACATAAGGGTCTGGCGAGTTCTCCAGCATCGGTTCCTGAGCCACAAGTTTGGCACGATCTTCCATCCCTTCAATCGCCCATTTGCCCAGACTTTGCCAGAACGTCAGCAAGTTCAACGGGAAATACAGTTTATCCACCCAATCCCCGGCGCCTTCCCGTAACGTGACCGGCCCATAAGCAGGGATCATAAAGTAAGGACCATTTCCCACGCCATAATAACCGAGGGAGTCTGAGAAGCTCTGTTCACCCGGAGGCGGAATATCCGCTGCCGTTGCGATATCAATCAAACCGGCCAGACCAAAAACACTGTTAATCCAGAACCGGTTAAAGTGCTCCACGGCTTTCTCTGGTTCCTGCTTCAGCAAACTATTCACCATGTTCGCCGGCTCTTCCAGATTCGACAGAAAGTTTCTCAGTCCCGTCCGTAACGGTGAAGGCACATAATCCACATAAGCCAGTGACACCGGACGAACCAGATAAGGATCCAAATAGTCGTAGTTGACTGACCACATGGCCCGGTTAAAGCCTTCAAACGGGTCATATACAAGCGTTTCAGGCTCACCCAAAGCTTCGAGCTCTTCCACACTCAGACCGGCGGCTTCCAGCTCCGCATCGTCCAGCCCGAATTCATTCCCTTCCAGCTGATCCGGTTCAGGCTCCGATGGCGAACTGGCACATCCCATCAGGGACATTGCGAGCAATACTGATAAAAAAAGATTTCGACTCAATGTGTTAGCCACTTATTCTCATGAAAAAAGACTGGATAATGATATCCAGTCTGTTTCTGAACTGCCAGTGTGTTTCCGAGATTCATTCGTACGGTGTATTAATTGTCACCGTCGCGGTCTCTCCGAGCGCCACAATACTGCTTTCACCAAACCAGTCTCCCGCTTTGGTTGCAACATTGCCATCCTGATCAATTCTTGCTCTGATAATCAGCTCGGATTGCTGAGACATCAGTCGGTCCGGTAGCATGCTGTCGCTGTCGTTCAACGTCAGGTTCAGCGGGAATCGGGACAACGGCAAACGCTTTGCAGCCAGCGGCATCGTCGCACCATCTGCTGTATGTGCCGAAACCACCACCATACCCGTATCCGGTAAAACAACATCCGGACCCAGAGTAACCGTCACCGACACACCCGGTGCAGGATTCGCAGACTGATGCATATCGACTTTCGCCTGTGCAATGCTGCGCTCCAGCATTTGAACCCGGCTGTCCTTTGCATCCAGTAAGCCTTTCATCTGCTCCCAGTAGTCAATGGCCTGTGCGTAATCACCATTGCCATAAGCTTCAAACGCCAGCAGTGATATCGCCTGCAGATTCTTGGGGTCACGCTCCAGCAGATGGGTCAGCATATTGCGGGCGACTTGGACCTGCCCCGGTTCTCCGCCCATCATCAGGGTTTGTGCATAGCCCACCTGCAGGCTTGGATCACTCGGCGATAAATCCAGCGCACGCTTCATTGCCCCTTGCGCGGTTTCAAGATCGCGGTTTGCCATCCCAATCCGACCCAGTAGTAACCAGCCCGTGGCATCATCCGGACGTTCATGTAACCGGGTCCGCAAACCCAATGTTAAGTCATCCATTTCCTGATCCGTCAATGGCGCAGCATTGTCTCCCATCAAACGCTGTGTCAGTTCCGGTAGCCGGGTCACCGTATCCTGCCACTGAATCACCTGCTTCGCACTGCCCACTGAAAAATAAAGACCGTAAGAAACACCAATGATGACAAGAACACCGGGAAAAAGTAACCAGGGCCGGAACAGTTGCTGCTGTGATTGCTTTTGAACCGGCACATCATCCAGCAATGACTGCTGGAGTTCTTTTTCCATCTCGTCCGGATGAGAGACTAACCCTTCAACACTTTCTTCTTTCAATTCACCCAGTCGGTCACGAAAGAAGGCCTTGTTCAGCTCATCCCGGCTGGCGACCTGATCCTGATTGCTGCCCACAAAAGCAGGCATGATGAAAAAGGCCAGCGCAATCAGCACCAGAATCAGGGTGCAAATCCAAAATAACGTCATTTCTTCACCTTATTCTCGCCGTCAGCGGCTTGCGTCGAACGCGAGTCTTCCTCCTGGCCGATTTCTTTCAGTAATGCATCCAGCCGTGCACTGTCCTGTTCATCGACTGCATCGGGCTGAACACCGCGTCGCGAGCGGTACACCAACACAGAAGCACCGATCAGCAAGAAACACAATGGCCCCAGCCAGAGAATCAGTGTGGATGGCATGACCGGCGGGTTATAGGTCACAAAGTTGCCATACCGGGCAATCATATAATCGATAATGTCTTGCTTGGACTTTCCCTGCTTCAGCATTTCGTACACTTTCTGACGCATATCTTTGGCCAGTTCAGCATTGGAGTCGGCAATATTATTGTTCTGACACTTCGGGCAACGCAGGGTTGCGGTCAGCTCCTGATAGGTGGTTTCCTGCTCAGGGGTTTGAAATTCATACACATCAATTGATGCCTGAGCTGGCAAGCTGAGTGGCAACCAGCTTCCTATCACCAGTGTGAACGTCAGGATTAATCGCTTCATCCTTTCGCCTCCGCTTTGAGCTGATCATAAATGGGTTTCAGTGTCGCCTCCCAGTTACGCGGGTTCACATCCCCCACATGACGGTAACGAATGATCCCCTGTGCATCGATCAGGAAGGTTTCCGGTGCGCCATAGACGCCCAGATCCAACCCCAGCATTCCGTTGCCATCAAAAAGGCTGTGCATATAAGGATTGCCCAGTTCATCCAACCAGCGAATCGCTTTTTGCCGTTCATCTTTATAGTTCAGGCCGATGATTTTCACTCCCTGGCTGGCCAGCTGATTCAGGTACTGATGTTCGGCATAACACGTCGGACACCAGGTTGCCCAAACGTTCAGCAGCAACGGCTCACCCTGAAAAATATCCTGCTGGTACAGCGTGTCGGCATTTTTCAGATCTTCCAGACGGAACTGAGGAACTGGTTTACCGATCAGCACAGATTCCAGCTTAGTGGGATCATCACCCTCTGCATTGCGAGTCAACTGAACCAGAAAAACAGCAACCAGAGCAAGAAACAGAACAAAAGGAATAAAGAGCAGCTTCTTGTTCATCCGTTCACCTCTGCATGAGACGTCACCGTTGCATTTTCTGTCTGTTCTGATTTCTTGAAACGCTGGCGAAAACGGTAACGTTTATCACTGATCGCCAGAGCACCACCGAATGCCATGAACACAGAACCGAGCCAGAGCCAGTTGACGAAAGGCTTGTAATAAATACGAACAGCCCAGGCACCATCCGTCAGTTGCTCTCCCAGAGCGACATAAAGATCCCGGGTCACACCACTATCGATGGCAGCTTCAGTCATCATGGAACCCGACACCGTATAAAAACGTTTCTCGGCATGCAGTTCCGCGACAAACTTGCCTTCACGGCTCACGACAAAGTCACCGATAAAGCCGTCATAGTTTGGCCCTTCCACGTTACGCAAGCCAGCCAGGCGGAAATCAAACCCTTCAACATTGACCGATTGCCCTGGGGTCAGGCGCACGTCCCGCTCCAGATCATAGTTGGACACCAGCGTAATCCCGATCAGAGTAATCGCCAGACCAATGTGTCCCAGGACCATGGCCCAGTGACTGCGGCCCAGTTTCCTCAACCCTGTCATCAGGCTGTGGCGATGCGTCGCACGCTCATACAGTTCAAATCCCTGCAGAATAATGATCCAAAAAGCCATCACCATGCCCAGCACAGCCAATGGCTGAATCGGATCCGGACGGAGCCAGAGCACCAGCAGAGCTAACGGCAACGTGATGATCGCTGTGATGACGAGTGGACGACGAATCGTTGCAAAGTTTTCCCGCTTCCAGCGAACCAGCGGCCCGATACCGAGGAAAAACGCAAACGGGATCATCAGCCAGGTAAACAGCGTGTTGAAGAATGGCACACCAATCGACACTGAACCCAAACCGATTTGTTTATGAACCAGCGGCAGTAACGTACCAATCAGGACGACCAGCAATGCTGTGACCAGCAGCAGGTTATTGGCCAGCAGGAAATTCTCGCGTGAAAACAGGCTGAAGGATCCGTGAGAACGGATTTGCGCCCCACGCAGTGCGTAAAGCAGCAGAGAACCACCAATCACGACCACCAGAAAACCAAGGATAAACATGCCCCGCGCCGGATCCGACGCAAAGGCATGCACCGAAACCAGTACGCCGGAACGCACCAGGAAAGTCCCCAGCAGGCTCAGTGAGAACGCTGAGATGGCCAGTAAAACCGTCCAGGCTTTGAAAGTGCCGCGCTTTTCTGTCACTGCAAGTGAGTGCATCAGCGCTGTGCCCGCCAGCCAAGGCATGAAAGAAGCATTTTCGACCGGATCCCAGAACCACCAGCCGCCCCAGCCGAGCTCGTAATAGGCCCACCAGGAGCCCAGCGCAATCCCAAGCGTCAGGAAAGACCAGGCAGCAATCGTCCATGGACGAGACCAGCGAGCCCAAGCCGTATCCAGTCTGCCGGTCATCAGGGATGCAATTGCAAACGCAAAAGCCACTGAAAAGCCAACATAACCCATATACAGCATGGGCGGGTGAATGATCAGTCCCGGATCCTGCAGCAGCGGATTCAAATCGCGACCATCAACCGGGAAGTAAGGCAAGGTACGCAGGAAAGGGTTTGAGGTCAGAATGATAAACAAGAGGAAACCGACAGAAATCATCCCCATGACCGCCAGCACACGGGCCACAGATTCCTGTGGCATACCGCGGCTGAACGTAGCCACTGCCGCGGCCCAGGTTGCCTGTATCAGCACCCACAGCAACAGCGAACCTTCATGCGCTCCCCACACAGCCGTCAGCCGGTAATACCAGGGCAGATTACTGTTTGAGTTACTGGCCACATAAGTCAGTGTGAAATCGTTGATATAAAAAGCCCAGGACAGGATCACAAACGACACCAACAGCATCGCGAAAACGCCATAGGTCAGCGGTCTGGCGAACCGCATCAGAACAGGGTTTCCTGTATGCGCCCCGTATAAAGGATAAATACTGACGAGGAGCGACAGCCCCAGCGCCAGAATCAGGCTAAACTGCCCTAACTCAGCAATCATTGCACGCTACCTTGCTTTTGTTGGTCGGTATACTCAAGCGGTTTGTGGTGTTTATTCATCGCTTCAGCGACTTCCGGCGGCATGTACTCTTCGTCATGCTTAGCCAGCACTTCATGCGCTTCAACGGTCGTAGCATCCACCAGTACCCCTTGCGCGACAATCCCTTGCCCCTCTCGGAACAGGTCAGGCAGAATGCCGTCATAGCGCACAGTCACTTCAGGACCGACATCAGCAACACGGAAAGTGACTTCCAGTGATTGTGGATCGCGTTTCACCGAGCCTTTCACGACCATGCCGCCAATCCGCAGTCGCTGCCCCACTTCGGGTTTTACACCGTTGGATTTCCCCTCAACCAGTTCAGTCGGGGTGTAGAAAAGATCCATATTCTGGTTCATGGCATACAAGACCAGGGCAATGGTGACACTCAGGCCCGCCAGCAAGGCGACCACAACGGTCAAACGTCGTTTACGTCTTGGGTTCATAACGTGTTCTCCAGCTTCTCTGCAGCCTTGATGCGTTGCTCGCGGGCAACTTTGTTTTTAATTTCGGCGGCCAGGCGACGGCTCCGGCTGAGACTCCGCCACAGCAGAATCAACATCGACAAAGCCGAAATACCATAGGCAGACCAGACGTATCCGGCATAGCCACCCATCGCAAAAAATTCAGAAATCGATTCAAAATGCATACTCACCTCACTGCATCAGTTGGCGAACCCAGGGACGGTGACTTTCCCGGCTCAGAATTTCATTCCGGAGCCGGATCAGCGTCACGGCGCCAAAGAAGCAGGCAAAACCCAGTAAATTCAACAATAATGGCCAAAGCATACGGCTATCAATCGAAGGCTTGGCAAATTTGGTAATGGTTGCGCCCTGGTGCAGGGTATTCCACCACTCAACGGAGTAATGAATGATTGGCAGGTTAATCACGCCCACAATCGCCAAAATTCCGGCTGCTTTTGCCGCCGTTTTCTGATCATCAAAGGCGTTGTAGAGGGCAATCACCCCCAAATAGAGGAAGAGCAGAATCAGTTCAGAGGTCAGTCGCGCATCCCAGACCCACCAGGCACCCCACATGGGTTTCCCCCAAACCGCACCGGTGACCAGCGCGATAAATGTAAAGACAGCGCCAATCGGTGCCATGGCAGCAGCGGCCATATCAGATAAACGAACCTGCCAGACCAGACCGATAAATGCGGCAATGGCCATCCAGAGATAGGCGCCCATCGACCAAATCGCGGCCGGTACGTGCAGGTAAATAATTCGGAAACTGTCGCCCTGCTGATAGTCCGTCGGTGCGAAGGCCAGCCCCCAGATCGTTCCAATCGTCAGGCTGAGAACCGACAACACGGCAAACCATGGCAGCAGCGTACCGCACAAACGGTAGCAGTTTTCGGCTTTAGCGTAGGGATGTAACCACTTCCACATAGTTCTTTACTCTATGATTAATAATAATTCTTTGCTTCCGGTAAGCTCTTTTCAGTTCACACTGACCCGCAATGAAGCAGCAATCGCAAACGGAGCCAGTGTTGCCGAACCAACCAGCATTGCTCCCATCAACGCCAATTGCCCCTGATAACTCATCCCCAGAGATGCAGCTTCAATCGCAGACGTTGCGAAGATTAGCACAGGAATAAACAGCGGTAAGATGAGCAAACTCAATAATACGCCACCTTTGCGCAATCCTACCGTGAGTGCAACCCCAATGGCGCCCAGAAAACTTAAGGTCGGTGTACCGATCAATAACGTCAGGACCACAGCCAGCCAGGTTGACCAGTCCAGCGACAGCAAAATCGCCAGTAACGGGCTCACCAACAGAAGTGGCAAGCCGGTCAGCAACCAGTGGGCGATGACCTTCGCCAGTGCCAGTACAGATAAAGGCGCAGGCATCAGCATCATCTGTTCAAGCGAACCATCCATGAAGTCATCCCGGAATAAACGCTCCAGAGATAACAGCGCGGCCAGTAAGGCTGCAACCCAGATAATACCAGGGGCAATCCGTGCCAGCAGATTGGGTTCTGGCCCAATCCCTAACGGAAAGAGCGTAATGACAATCAAGAAAAACCACAGCGGGTTCAATACATCAGCCTGACGGCGAAATGCAATCAGCAACTCGCGCCGGATGACCTGAAACATCGAATACAACATTGGCTACGCCTGCCCCAAACTCACTTTGCGCAGACGGTCCTGCGAAGAAAACATATCCTGATGCGTGGTCAGCAACACAATCCCGCCTCGTTCAGCGTGAGAGACAAACAAGCGCTCCAGGACTTTCACCCCTTGTTTATCAATCGCTGTCAGCGGTTCATCCAGAATCCATAACGGATGATTACTCAGCCATAAACGAGCCAGTGCGACACGCCGCTGCTGACCAGCAGACAACTGTCCGGCTGGCACATCTTCCCGCCCTGCCAGACCGACATGCGCCAGCGCCTGCCAGATGGCATCCTCACCGTGCACTTTAGCCTGACCTGACAAGGCATCGTTGTGATCCAGCTCATGCATTGCCTGAAAAAAAGCCAGATTTTCATAAGCCGTTAATTCGCGCTTCACCCCAGTTTGATGACCCAAAAACAACATCTGGCGATGATAGACTTCACGGACATGCGCTATCTTGTTATCGTGCCAGTAAACGTTGCCATCATCAGGCTGTCCCAGTCCGGCGATAATGCGAAGCAAAGTGGTTTTACCGGCACCGTTACGGCCTTCAATCTGAACCAGTTCGCCAGAAGAGACAGAGAATTGGAGGTCATCGAACAACACGCGTTCATCACGGGTACAGCTCAATCCGTTCACTGACAACATAGTGATGAGTCATCCTGAATGAGTTAAATCATCCCCGGATAATACCACAGCGTCGAAGATCTTTGTTAGTTTCAGGCTGTTATCTATCCCCGAGCAAGGTAAGTAAATGTGACCTCGATATCTCAAACATCAGCTTATCAGGCAGCCATGAATCAATCGTCCCGGACGAATGAATCCAAGGCCACTGGCAGCGTCGCAACACCGACTCAGACAACACAGCCAGGTGCGACTTTATTCCAATCCGGCAACCAGATCAGCCAACTTTCACACTTGCTAACACAACTTCATGTGTTGCAACGATTATTCGCCAATCTTCCATCCGCGCTCAGTGCGCAGGGTTCCCCGATCGCTCAATGGCTGACACAATTGGTGCTCCCCCAAACCCCGGCAGACATTGCCCGGTGGTTACAGCAGGGTGCGGGTCGGGAAAGCCTGAAGGCGCTGGTCACTCAGTTGTCTCAGCCGGACAGCCCGCTCGCTAAACTGCTGGCCAGCCTGCCAGAGGCTACGCAAAATGAACTGAAGGCATTGATTCGGATCGCTGCAGAACAACGCATTGCCGGGCAACCTGTCAGTCGCGACGAGAATACCCCCTTTATTTTGCATCTGCCGCAGGCAAACGGGCGGGAGTTTCGTCTCAGTGTGCAATCCAGAACGGCCAAATCCGGTTCAGGGAGAAAACCACACAGCCGAAGTTGGGTGATCAAACTGGAACTGCCCGTCGCAGAGCATGACAGCCTGCTGGCGACAGCCGTCTGGCAGGATGAAAAGCTCAACCTTAGTTTCGACAGCGCCCAACCAGAGATTCTGAAACAAGCGGAAGTCTTAACGCCACAGCTCACCCGTCGCCTCAAGCAGTTAGACATTGCATGTGAATCCGTGACCTATCGACACGCACCAGCCACCGCAGACGCACCGGATCTGGTCATGGCCCGCAACATGGCATCAGGATCAGTGTATGAACAAACCACAAACCAGCGCGATTGCACTCAGCTACGACGGCTATGAAACGCCTTATGTTTCCGCCAAAGGTTATGACGACTGGGCCAGAGAAATCATTGCTCAGGTTAAGGTACAAGGCGGGTTGATTCATCAGGATCCGGCTTTAGCCGACTATCTGAATCAACTGGAGGAAGGGGACAACATTCCACCGGCACTTTTTGTGATTGTTGCCGAGTTGATTGCTTTTTCATGGGTGCTGAACGGAAAAACCCCACCCGGATGGGAGGGGTATCAACCTGTGAATGAAACCGTGTGAGGCAGGCGTGCGGAGAATAATCAGCGACGGCGCTTACTCATGCGCTGTTGCAAACGCAAGAGCAATTCAGCTTCCGCTTTCGGTAAATCGCACTCTTCCATCAGTTCATTGACATCAGCGCCGAGCTCGACCATTTTACTGGCCCGGCTATACAGGCGCCCTTCTGGGTCCTGCATCGATATTTCGCCCTGACGTTCCGACAATTCATCCTGCTGACGGGACAAATCAGCCATTTTGTTACTCATGGCAATCGCACCGGCACGCAGTTCATGAAACTGTTTGGTTAAACTTTCCTGCTGCTGTCTGGCCGTTTTCAGTAACAGTTCAGCCGCTTCGAACTTCGCTTCCAAAGCTTTTCGTGCACGACGTTCACGGCGAACCAGCACCACAGCCAACAGCACCGCCAGTCCAGAAACAACCAGCGGTAGCCATTCGAACAACATACCTGGCATCAGAGGTACGCCATCTCTTCCCATTCTTCATCAGACAGGAGTTTGTTCAGATCGACCAGGATCAGCAGCTGATTATCACGGTTGCTTACGCCCTGAATAAACTTGGCACTTTCGTCCGTGCCAACACTTGGCGTGCTGTCAATTTCAGAACTACGCAGATAAACCACTTCTGCCACGCTGTCGACCAGAATACCAATCACCTGCTTTTCAGCTTCAATGATCACGATGCGGGTATTGTCGGAAATATCACCCGGCGTCAGACCGAAACGGGCACGTGTATCAATCACGGTCACCACGTTTCCACGCAGGTTGATAATTCCCAGAACATAATCCGGTGCACCCGGAACCGGTGCAATCTCGGTATAACGCAGCACTTCACGGACCTGCATTACATTAATCCCGTAGGTTTCTTCTTCCAGCTGGAAAGTGACCCACTGCAATACCTGGTCGTTACTGTCTTCTTTTTGAATTTCGGCAACACTTACCTGCGACATGTTGTATCCTCTCCGGCCATCGTCACACAATACTGTTCACATCTAAACCCGCTTTCAGCATGGAAATGAGTTCGTTGACATGAATTAAAGCACACATTTTCTCTTTCACCATACCCGCCAGCCAAGGCCGTTTACCTGCCTTCTCCCGCCAGCGAACATTCTGTTTTGTCAGGGTTTCTGTTCCGTGAAGTTGATCACAGGCCAGTCCCCATTTACTTTCACCCAGCATAACCACGTAGCGATAGTTTTCTCTGTGATCATCGCTGTGAATCGATTCAGGCATGACCCACCGGGCTGTATCAACAACATCCAGTTGACGCTTCTGCTCGGACTGCAAGCCAAGATACCAATCCGGGCGCCCAATCAGGTGGCTTAATTCCCCTAACTGATGAATCCCGCCCAGTTCCGTGAGCGGCACGGCAAAGGTCACCCCGTTGACGGCAAAAAATAATGCCTGAAACTCAGAGAGCTCGCTGGATGCCGGTAACACCCAGGATGGCGGCGGTGGTTCAGCCGACACCGTTTGGTTCGATTCAGCAACCGTCGTCTCCGGCACCGCACCTTTAAGCATGTCGTCATCCGGCGCAGAGGCAAGAATTTCCATCTCAGGCTGAGAGCTCGTTTCCAGAACCGGTGCTTCCGCAATATCCTGAATAGGTTCCTGAACAAGTTCCTGGACAGGTTCCAGCGCTGTTGAAGTGCTCTCCTCCGGCTCGGGCATCTCAGGCGCTGCAGCAATCTGCGGCAAATGCTGCATCAGGCGAAAGTCATCTTCCGGTTCTGCAAACGGGGCAAGCTGCGGTTCTGAAATATCCAGAACTGCGGTTTCAGCCAGAGGCAGACTGTACACCGCATCCTCCTGAACGCGATCGCCTTCTGATCCCTGATCCTCAAACCAGCCCGGTGCATCGAGTCCCGTTTCGACTGACGCTTCTGTTTCCTCAGACAAAGCCGCCAGTTGATGCAGCTCTGCCACACAAGCTTCACTTTCAGAAACCACCTGATCCTGCATCGCCGACATCTGATCCAGCAGCCGCTGCAACTGCGCCATATCCGATTTGCTGCGCGGGGCAGTGAACCGGACTTCCGGTACCCGGAGTTCAGGTTCCTCCGGCTGGCTGGTCGTCAACACCGATTGAGATTGCGGCACCGGTGTCGCCATCGCCCGCAGTGACGGCGGCCCGCCATCAAAATCATACCGCTCATCATCATGAGCAGATTCATCCAGCTGATTGAAATCAAATGGCTGATGGCTGCTGACGGGCGGACTTTCCAGTGCATCTCCACGCAAGACGGATGCATCAAGTGACGGTTCCGAAATCGATTCCGAAATCGATTCCTGGTTTGCTTCCGATACCGGGACTAAGTTCAGGTCCGGGGCCAATTCTGGAATCAGTTCTGGTATCAGTTCTGGTATCAGTTCTGGAATCAGTTCTGGTATCAGTTCTGGAATCAGTTCTGGTTCTGACTCGGGCTCCGGGACAAGTGTCTCCGTCAGCGCTGCGACATTTTGCTCTGCCTGTTCGTCTGCCGCCAAGACGTCTTCAGGCTGCTGGGAATCATCCAGCAGCCCGAAAAAATAATCATCGAGTGCCTGTTCGCTGGACAGCTTAAAGTTATCGCTCATCTTGACGAAGCCGCTCCAGATAATTCAGTAAGGTTTTATAGGCATAAACACCCCGCGATCCCCGGGCATATAACGACGGCGGCATATGTTTGATACTGGCATCCCGGAATTTAGTATCAATCGGAACGGCTGATGCCCAAACCTGATTGGGGTACCGCACTTTCAGCTCTTGCAGCGTCTCCAGCGACGCACGGGTTCGCTTATCGTACATGGTCGGCACGATAGTCACTTTAAATTCAGTCGGCCGGGATTTTTGCATGATTTGCAATGTCCGCATCATGCGCTCCAGACCTTTCATCGCCAGAAACTCCGTCTGAACCGGAATCAGGATGCGCTCACTGGCCGCCAGTGCATTCACCATCATCACGCCAAGAATCGGCGGACAATCGATCAGCACATAATCATATTCTTCGCTGAGACAGTGCAGTGCCTTTTTCAGAATCAGACCCATCCCACTGCGCGTGCCCATCACGCGATCCAAGGTCGCCAGCGACATATGCGCTGGCAGCAAATGGATATTTTTATAACGGGTTTCCAGCAATAACGGCTTCACGGTATCGCGATTGATGGTCGATAACTGGAATAAATCAAACAGACTGGCATCCAGACGATCAGCATCGAAATTAAAATAAGTGGTCAGCGATGAATGCGGGTCCGTATCCACCAGCAATACGCGTTTATTGCGCTCACTTAACAGGCCAGCCAG
Organism: Photobacterium sp. GJ3; assembly: GCF_018199995.1. Classification (NCBI taxonomy): domain Bacteria; kingdom Pseudomonadati; phylum Pseudomonadota; class Gammaproteobacteria; order Vibrionales; family Vibrionaceae; genus Photobacterium; species Photobacterium sp. GJ3. Next base: position 2,425,055 of record NZ_CP073578.1, read on the forward strand.
ACTCACCGTTGTTGTGGTTTTACCCACACCACCCTTCTGGTTGGCGATACTCCAGACTACCACGACCGCTCCTTAGGCTAAGCCAACCTCGATCAGAATGCGTTCTGCAATCCGATCCAAGGGTAAATCCTCAGAGGAAATCCCCGCTTTGGCCACTGCCTGCGGCATTCCGTAAACCACGCAGCTTTCTTCATCCTGCGCCCAGATGGTTGATCCGGCAGATTTAAGCATGCGGGAACCATCGCGACCATCAGCTCCCATGCCCGTCAGAATCATCGACAAGACTTTGTCATGGAAAACCTTTGCCGCCGACCCGAAAGTCACATCCACGCAGGGCTTATAATTCATGCGATCACCGCCATCGATGATACGCAAACGGCTGTTCCCGGGGCGACCTTCTACCATCATTTGCTTTCCGCCCGGTGCCAGATAGGCCGTCCCCGGACGCAAAACATCGCCATCTTCCGCTTCTTTCACGCTGATTTTACAAAGATTATTCAGACGTGCGGCAAACGCAGCCGTAAAAGTCGCTGGCATATGCTGGACCAGTACAATCGGATAAGGGAAATTTGCCGGCAACTGAGTCAGAATCTTTTGCAACGCGACCGGCCCACCGGTCGATGTGCCAATGGCCATCAGCTGATAGGTTTTCCCCGATGATTTAAACCGGGCTGACACCGATGAACGGACCGGTGCAGGTCGTGTTGGTGCAGGGGTCGCCGTACTGGCCTGCGTCCGGGTTGACGCAGCCGTACTCAGCGGACGGCTGGCAGTCGCCACAGGCGTGCTGGCCGGACGGGCTGGCGCACGCATAAACAGACGTTTGCGCCCCAGTTCACCGACACGTTTTTGCAGTAAAGCCACCGCCTCATCTTTATTTCGGGCGATGTCTTCAAATTTCTTGGGCAGAAAATCAAGTGCCCCGGCATCAAGCGCATCCAGCGTTGCTCTGGCGCCCTCATGCGTCAGTGACGAAAACATCAGGATCGGTGTCGGATTCACCTTCATAATTTCACGAACGGCCGTGATGCCATCCATCACCGGCATTTCGATATCCATGGTGATGACATCAGGTTTCAGTGTCCGCACTTTTTCTACAGCGTCTTTACCATTCACTGCATCGCCAATCACTTCAAGACGCGGATCCGCATTAATTATTTCACTCACCCGGCGGCGGAAAAAACTGGAATCGTCCACCACCAAAACTTTTACAGCCATGTTTTTATATTCCGTAAGCAATCAGGCCTGAATGCGTACAGGGGCCGAAACCCCTGACGGTTGTTATTATCGACGGCCTGCGTAATGTTTCAGTAAGTTCGGCACATCCAGAATCAGGGCAATATGACCATCACTGGTAATCGTAGCCCCTGCCATACCCGGCGTACCTTGCAGCAGTTCATCCAGCGGTTTAATCACCACCTCTTCCTGGCCAATCAGGGTATCTACCACAAAGCCCATTCGCTGATGACCAATCTGAACGATCACCACATGACCCAATTGACGATCACGTTTTGCAATATGGTGACCAGACAACCAGTCCTGTAAGTAGAACAGCGGAATCGCTTTATCACGCACAATAATCGTTAATTGCCCGTCAACGACGTTGGTCTTCCCTAAATCCAGGTGGAAGATTTCATTCACGCTTGCCAGCGGCAAGGCAAATGGCTGTTCGCCCACCCCCACCATCAGCGTTGGCAGAATCGCCAGCGTCAGTGGGACTTTAATGTCAATTCGCGTGCCTTTACCCAGTTCAGAATCGATATGAATCGACCCATTGAGCTGGCTGATCGCTGTTTTTACAACGTCCATTCCAACACCACGACCGGAAATGTCTGAAATTTCTTTCTTGGTCGAGAAGCCCGGTGCAAAGATCAGGTTATAACATTCGTTATCAGACAAACGCGCCGCAGCATCAGCATCCATCACGCCGCGATCTACCGCGATCTGACGCAAACGGTCCGGATCCATACCGCCCCCATCATCTTCGATGGTGAGCAGGATATGATCCCCTTCCTGAGCCGCTGAAAGCAGCACCGTACCAATCCGCGACTTGCCGGCTTTTTCACGAACATCCGGCATTTCGATCCCGTGATCGACCGAGTTACGCACCAGGTGGACCAGTGGATCCGCCAGCGCTTCAACCAGATTCTTGTCGAGATCCGTTTCTTCGCCACGCATTTCAAGCACGATTTCTTTCTTCAGACTCCGTGCCAGATCGCGAACAACGCGCGGGAATCGTCCGAAGACTTTCTTAATCGGTTGCATGCGGGTTTTCATCACCGCGCCCTGGAGATCAGCTGTGACCACATCCAGGTTTGCCACCGCTTTCGACATTTCTTCGTCGTTGCTGTTCTGGCCCAAACTGATCAGGCGGTTTCTGACCAGAACCAGTTCGCCCACCATGTTCATGATGGTGTCCAGCGTTGAGGTATCCACCCGAACGGTTGCTTCAGCCTGCGGCTTCCCCTTCTCTTTCAGACCCGTTGCTTTGCGTTCAGCGACGGGCTGAGTTTTTTCCGCAGCAGGCGGTGGTGTCACCGGCTGAGCCTGAGATGCTGTCGCTTTCGGTGCTAGCGCTGAAGCTGGCTTGGTTGCCATTGCCAGCTCTTCATCGGATGGCCCTTTTCCGGCACCATGTAAATCATCCAGCAGACGTTCGAATTCATCGTCTGTCATTAAGGCGCTGTCTTCTTCCCCAGCAGATGCCGGGGTCTGGGCTGCAGGAGCTGCCATCGCAGGAGAAGCCATTGCAGCTGCTTGCTCTTCTTTACCTGGTGCCTGACCGACACCGTGCAACTCATCCAGCAGACGCTCAAATTCGTCATCGGTAATATCACCGCTGTCGATTTCAGTCGACACGGGCTGCGTTGCTGCTTTCGTTTCAGTTGGCTGTCCCGTCGGACCCGATCCACTGCCATGCAGTTCATCCAGCAAACGTTCAAATTCGTCCTGGGTAATTTCATCCACCGAACCACCGGCAATCGCAGACTGTGCAGGATCAGAAGGCGCAGACGTCACCGGTGCAACGGGCTCAGGGACCTGAACAGGCTCCTGAACAGGTTCCAGTTCAGCCATGGCCGCAGCCAGTTCTTCCGCGCCCGGTGGCTGGCTGTAATAATGCAGTGCATCCAGCAGCGTCTGCTCGGCAGGATCAATCGGATCCCTGTCCTGAAGCTGCACAAACATCGTATTGATGGTATCCAGTGCCTGCAGAATCACATCCATCAGATCAGATGTGACGGTACGCTTACCCGTTCGCAGCAAGTCGAAAATATTTTCTGCGCCATGGCAGGCATCGACAAGTGGCGTGACCGCCAAAAATCCGGCGCCACCTTTTACGGTATGAAAACCACGGAAAATAGCATTCAGCAGATCGGTATCATCCGGGCGGCGTTCAAGGTCGACCAGCTGTTCAGAGAGTAACTCGAGAATTTCCCCGGCTTCGATTAAAAAGTCCTGCAGGATGTCTTCGTCTAAATCAAAGCTCATAAGCTTCCCCTAAAATCCAAGGCTTGATAGCAAATCATCAACATCATCCTGCGTGTTCATCACATCAGTACGCCCGGCACTGTTGATGATTGGCCCTTCCGGAGAGAGTGTTTTCTCTTTTTGATTCGCAACGACTGTGCTTTCACTCTGTTCGATTCCGGCAGCTTTCAGAATTTCAACCAGTTGATGTTCCACTTCATGCACCAGCTCAATCACCCGACGAATCACCTGACCGGTCAGATCCTGAAAGTCTTGAGCCATCAGAATTTCAGTCAGATGATGGTGCAGTTGTTCACTGTCACCTTCAATCTGATTCAGCAGCGCATCAATATCGTGGCAAAGTTGTTTAAATTCTCCCAGCGCGATGTCGCCTTTCATCAAACGCTGCCACTCTGGTTTCACTTGTAACAGGCGCTCCCGAAGTAAATCTGCGATTGGCAGAGTCCCTTCAACAGCATCCATCGTCTTATTGGCAGCTTCTTCTGTTTTGTCAATTACATAGGTCAGTCGACCCCGTGCATCCGGGATATCCGTCGTTGCCAGATCGGCAATCCGTGGATCCAGGCGGAATTTCTGAAGAGAATCATGTAACTGACGGGTGAGTTTCCCCACTTCGAGATACATCGGATCCCTGCTATCCGACACCAGGCTTCGAAACAGCTCATTGGCCTCTGCCTGCTGGTTATCCTCCAGCAGGCTCACCAACTGTCTCGCCTGTTCAAGTGAAATCATATGTGTCTACCCTAATTCGCGTCAGACTGACGTCATCACTGCATCCGTTCGAAAATCTTATCCAGTTTTTCTTTCAAGGTTGCAGCTGTAAACGGCTTCACGATGTAGCCATTCACACCAGCCTGTGCTGCTTCAATGATCTGCTCACGCTTGGCTTCTGCAGTAATCATCAACACAGGGAGATGTTTCAGGTTGGCATCAGCACGGATTTGCTTCAGCAGGTCGATCCCTTGCATGCCAGGCATGTTCCAGTCGGTGACCACGAAGTCAAAGTCGCCTTTTTTCAACATGGGTAACGCAGTCAATCCATCATCTGCTTCTTGGGTGTTGTTAAAGCCCAGGTCACGCAGCAAGTTCTTGACGATACGACGCATTGTTGAAAAGTCGTCAACAATGAGGATTTTCATATTTTTATTCAAAGTTGCCTCCACTGAGGTCACAGTGTTTTCTTCTAAATCGTGTGTTTATGAAACAGTCCAAGCAGAGAGTTTGGACCGCAAACGTTGCATTGCCTGACTGTGAATCTGGCAAATACGGGATTCACTGACACCTAAAACGGCACCAATTTCTTTGAGGTTAAGTTCCTCGTCGTAATACAACGACAACACCAGTGCTTCCCTTTCTGGCAAAGTGCGGATCGCGCCAGCAAGTGCGTGGCGAAAGTTGCCATCCGCAACATCTTGAAAAGGCATGTTTTCTGTCATTGAATCTTCGGTCGCAACCGCATCTTCAGACACACCGAGGTCATCCATACCCACTAGGCGACCACAATTAACATCATTTAATGCCTGATGGTACTGTTCCAGTGTCATTTCGAGATATTCAGCAATTTCCTGATCGTTCGGATCACGGCCCAAGCCATGCTCCAATTGGGAAATTGCCTCGGAAATACGACGGCTGTTCTTATAGACAGAACGGGGAACCCAGTCGCCACGCCGGATATCATCCAGCATGGCGCCTCGAATACGAATACCGGCAAAGGTTTCAAAACTGGCCCCTTTACTGGGGTCATAATTCTGTTGTGCTTCGAGCAAACCAATCATGCCAGCCTGAATCAGGTCTTCCAGCTGTACGCTGGGCGGTAACCGAGCCATCAGGTGATGCGCAATCCGCTTCACCAATGACGAGTACCTCTCCACAAAAGCATGGGGTGATTCCTGATATCGGCCGTATGTTAGTGCTTTATTCACCCAGAGGTACCTCTTCAGGTGTTGTTGGTTTAACGAGTAACTTCTCGACGAAAAACTCCAGATGTCCGGCCGGATTGTTTGGCACAGGCCAGGTCAGCGCTTTATTGGCAAGCGTACTCAGCGCCAGTGCAGCCGGACTCCGCGGAAATGCTTCCACAACCACCTTCTGACGTTTTATTGACTGCCGGACCCGGTCATCCAGAGGAATACAGGCAACCAGTTCAAGATTGGCCTGCAAAAAACGCTCTGTCACACGGGTAAGCTTGGCGAAGAGTTCACGCCCTTCGCGGTAGCTGCGCACCATGTTGGCAACAATCTTGAACCGCTGTACATGATACTCTCTGTTCAGGATTTTGATGAGTGCGTAAGCGTCAGTTATTGAGGTTGGTTCATCACAAACTACAACTAGTACATCCTGTGCAGCTCCGGCAAAACTCAGTACCATATCTGAGATCCCGGCGGCAGTATCGACCAACAGCACGTCAATTTCATCTTCGAGCGTCGCAAATGCCCGGATCAGGCCAACATGCTGCGCACTGCTCAGCTCGGCCATGTTCTGTGTCCCGGATGACGCAGGAATAATCTTCACGCCATACGGACCTTCAATAATGATGTCCTGCAAATCGCACACACCAGCCAGCACATGAGACAGATTGCGACCCGCCCGCAGACCCAGCATTACATCCACATTAGCCAGACCCAGATCAGCATCCAGAACCATGACGCGTTTTCCCTGGCGACCCATTGCGATTGCCATATTCAGCGTAATGTTGGTTTTTCCGACACCACCTTTACCGCCGCTGACCGTGATCACTTTGGTTGAAGCCAATTTTGTCATGCGGCGCAGGCCGCTCGCTTGATCGTGCATCGTATTCTCAATCATAAAAATCCGCCCCCTGGTTCTCTGCGCTCTCGCTGCTCCAGAAGTGAGGCTGCTGGCCCACATCATTTTCCAGCAGCTCATTGGCACGATTCACCAGAAAGCGGCCTGTCGCGACTTTGATATCTTCCGGGACACGCTGTCCATCGGCCAGATAGGCAATCGGTAAAGCACTTTCCAGTGTCACACTGATCACTTCACCAAGGCTGAGCGTTTCATCCAGCTTGGTCAGTACACAACCCGACAACGGGATGCGACGGAAATGTTCAATGGTTTCATGCAGTACCCGACGCTGAGAGGTTGCCGGGAGTACCAGAAAACTACGGATATGTGAGCCACTATTCTGCATCAGGGTATCAAGCTGCTCCTGAAGACGCAGATCCCTTTGCCCCATTCCTGCAGTATCCAGCAGGACCAGACGGCGATGCCGTAACTGATGAAGTATATCGGCAAGCTCTTCGGCATCTTTAGCGACTCTGACCGGACAGCCCAGAATTCGACCATAAGTGGCCAATTGTTCATGCGCACCAATCCGGTAGGTATCCGTGGTCACCAGGGCGATTTGATCCGGGCCGAAGTCCATCGCGGCTCTGGCCGCCAGCTTGGCAATGGTGGTGGTTTTCCCCACCCCGGTCGGGCCCAGCAGGGCGACAACACCGCCCGTTTCAAGGATACAGTCATCGGTGGTGATGATTTGATCAGATAATAATTGCAATAAGGATGACCAGGCCTGATGGGGCGCGACATCCTCAGGAATATAGCAAGCAAGCTGATCCGCCAGTTCGGCAGACAGCCCCATTTTTTCCAGACGTTTGATCATCATGGCGCGCATCGGTTCACGACGCTCGACTTCCTGCCACATCAGCCCGGACAGCTGGTGCTCCAACAACCGGCGAATAGAGGCCATCTCTGTCCGCATGGCGTCCAGTTCGTCGTCCCGGCGGGATGAATTCGATTCATAACGACTGGGATCAAGACGGTTCTGCTGAGGTTTGCTGCCCGCACTTTGATTGAGTAACTGGGCCAGGCGGCTGCCCGGCCGGTTCTCGCTCTCTGCGTCCGTATTTTGACGGTAGCCATCATAACCATTGCGCTGAGGCTGACGTCCCGCTGCACCATATGGATGCTGCGCCTGACGGCGGTCGCCTTCATGGCCTTGCTTGTCTGCACCGTTTCGCGCAGCAAAGTCATACCCTTGACGCTCACCGGATTGCGACTGCTGATGCTTCGACTGTCGCTGAAGCAACGCCGATAAAGAATCGACTTCTGTTTCCGGTTCCTGCGAATAGTTCTGCAGCACTTTGGCAAAGCGACCGCCGTTGGCAGACTGCTGTAACTGCACTTTGTCATCCGCAAGCTTGCGACGGGCCTGACCAAAGCGTTCAGCCAAAGCATCACGGGCAGGATGAGACGGCGGTGGTGATTCCGGCGCATCGTTATCCACGGCTGCGACGATTTCGACCCCGCCGGTCACTTTTTTATTGGACATGATCACCGCATTTGCGCCGAGCTGTTCCTTCACTTCACTCAGTGCGGTTCGCATGTCCTTGGCAAAAAATCGTTTTATTTTCAATTCTGTCTTCCCATCCGGTGACGGATTACCTGCGCGTTACGAACAGCCCGGTCGGCCGATGACACCTAGTTACCCACTGCATTGACGATACGGATTTGCTTCTCATCCGGAATTTCCTGATATGAAAGCACCCGCAGCGTCGGGATGGTGTTCTTCACAAATTTCGCCAGCGTTCCTCGCAGTACCCCTGAGGTCAGCAGGACTGCAGGCTCACCTTTTAATTCTTGTTTGTGGGTGGCTTCCGTCAGCGACTGCTGCAGACGTTCAGCCAACCCGGGTTCAATGCCGGAGGATTCACCTCCGCTTGACTGCATAGTCTTATGCAATATTTGTTCCAACTCTGGAACAAGGGTGATCACCGGAAGTTCTGGCTCTATACCATTGATTTCCTGAACAATCAGGCGCTTCAGACCAATTCGGGCTGCCGCAGTCAAAATGTCAGGATCTTGACTCTTCCCGGAATATTCGGACAAAGTCTGAACAATGGTTCGGATATCTCGAATCGGCACACCTTCATGCAGCAGGTTTTGCAAGACTTTCACCACAGCGCCCAATGGCAGTTGATCCGGCACAAATCCGTCGACCAGTTTCGGGGTCAGTTGCCCCAGCACTTCCAGCAGGTTCTGCACTTCTTCGTGGCCCAGCAGCTGAGAAGCATTGTTGACCAGAATCTGGCTCAGGTGGGTTGCCAGCACCGTCGCAGCATCAACCACCGTGTATCCCAGCGCCTGCGCGTGCTCACGCTGAGATTCCAGAATCCAGATCGCTTCCAGCCCGAACGCAGGGTCTGTCGTTCTTTCCCCTTCCAGGCTGCCAAAAACCTGTCCCGGATTAATCGCCAGTTCCATATCCGGATGAATATTGGACTCGCCATTGTTCACGCCCATCAGGCTGATCCGGTAAGTGTTGGGGGGCAATTCCAGATTATCGCGGATATGAACCGGTGGGATGAGGAAGCCAAAGTCCTGCGACAATTTCTTACGCACCCCTTTCACCCGCTCCAGCAATTCCCCGCCCTGCTCTTTATCCACCATGGGGATGAGGCGATAACCCACTTCCAGACTGATAGTATCCATTGGCTGGACGTCATCCCAGGACAACTCTTTCTTGGGTGGCTTACTGTCGATTTCTTCCAGTGGTGCCGCTTCAGCCAGCGCTTTCTGCTGTTGCTGCTTCTTCACCCGCCAGTAGGCAAGACAGCCGATGATCAGTGCCAGCAGCAGGAAAGGAATATGCGGCATCCCGGGGACAATGCCCATCACGAAGAGGATCCCGCCTGTGATGATCAGCGCCTGCGGGTTATTGAACATCTGGAACATCATTTGCTGTCCCATGTCCTCGTCGGTATTTTGACGGGTTACCATCATGGCAGCGCCAATTGACAGCAGCAGTGACGGAATCTGCGCAACCAGACCATCACCAATGGTCAGCAGGCTGTAGATTTCAATCGCATCACCGAAGGTCAGACCGTGCTGGCCCATGCCAATCACCAGACCGCCAATGATATTGATAAACAGGATCAGAATGCCGGCAATGGCATCCCCTTTCACAAATTTAGATGCACCATCCATCGAACCATAGAAGTCTGCTTCTTTGGTGACTTCACTCCGCCGCGTGCGCGCCTGCTCCTGATCAATCAGGCCTGCATTGAGATCGGCGTCGATGGCCATTTGTTTGCCGGGTAAAGCATCCAGCGTAAAGCGGGCACTAACTTCTGAAATCCGGCCTGCACCTTTAGTAACAACCATGAAGTTGATGATCATCAGAATCAGGAAGACCACCAGACCGACGGCATAGTTACCGCCAATTACCACAGAGCCAAATGCATCAATCACCTGACCGGCTGCTGAAGGCCCTTCATGACCATTCAGCAGCACCACCCGGGTGGAAGCCACGTTCAGTGCCAGCCGCAACAACGTGGCAATCAGCAGTACCGTTGGGAATGCGGCAAAGTCCAGCGGACGGCGGGTATACACTGTCACCAGCAACACCACCATCGCCAGCGCAATGTTAAAGGAGAACGCCATGTCCAGCAGCAACGGCGGCATGGGTAACACCACCATGGCCAAGGTTGCCAGAACCATGATCGGGGCCCCGATTGCCGGTAGAGACTGCAATCGATGGAGAGGCAATTTATCTGAAAAAGGTATCGACAGCTTCATGCATTCTTACTGGGTTGGAAAGTGAGTTACGTCAGACGAACTGAACGCGCTTAAGCTTCGCATAAAGCAAATTTTATACCGCCTTCGAAAGTCAATTTTTTGACCTGCAGCCAAAACTTTCTGCCCATGCCAATCAGTGGCGCAGTTCCGGTGGAATATCCATGGCAACCGGCGATAGCTTTGGACGCTTCCCATGGCCACGACGGTATTGTTTTAACTGGAAAACATAAGCCAGCACCTGTGCGACCGCAGCAAACAATCCATCCGGAATTTGCTGTTCCAGCTCTGTGCTGTGGTAAATCGAACGGGCCAGCGGCGGCGCAGGCACGATATCAATTTTGTACTCATTGGCGATTTCCCGGATCTTCATCGCCATATGATCGGTCCCTTTGGCAACCACGACCGGTGCCCGGTCCAGTTTCGGGTCATAGCGCAGCGCAACGGAAAAATGCTCCGGGTTGGTAATCACAACGTCCGCTTTCGGAACTTCTGCCATCATCCGGCGCTGTGCCATTTCCCGTTGCAGCATCCGGATCCGGCCTTTGACTTCCGGCTTCCCTTCTACATCTTTATATTCGTCCTTCACTTCCTGCTTGGTCATCTTGAGCTGCTCATTGTGCTGCCAGATCTGAAACGGCACATCAATCGCCACGACCACCAGCAAGGAACAGCAAATCAGAAGCACAAAACGCAGCAGAATATCCAGCGCATGAAAGTAATTCCCGGGATAGGTTTCGATACTCAGCTGAAAGAAATCTTCCAGACTGGAATACATCAGGAAGTAAGCCACCCCGGCAACCAGCGCGACTTTCAGAATTGATTTGACCAGTTCGACGGCACTTTGTTTGCCCACCATGCGTTTCAGGCCACTGAGCGGGTTCATCCGGGAAAACTTGGGGCGGGCTGCTTCCGTGGAAATGCTGATTCCCCCCAGGGCTGAAGCGCCAATCAAAGCCGCAACAAAGAGAAACACCAAGACCAGCATCAAAGGCCACAGGATATGCAAAATAGCATCACCGGTCAGTGAGAGTAACTTGTTGAAATCAAGCACTTCTTCCCGACTGAGAGAAAACAGCTTGCGCATGACTTCACTCATGGCAATCGCCAGCATTTCACCAAACCACATCAGGCTGACGGCACCTGCCACCAGGACCGCCACAGACGCCAGTTCTCTTGAGCGCGGTACCTGACCTTTTTCCCGCGCCTGCTGCAACCTTCGGGGGGTTGCCTGTTCCGTTCTTTCCTGACCGTCTGACTCTGCCATCTGACCTTATCCTGTTGACCTGAAAAGTTAACAATCCAGCCGAATCAGGCTGCAGATTTGCTCAGTCCCCAACTGCCAGTGATCTTCATAATGCGCCAGAATGCCGACCAGCAGATACCAGCTGATAAACAGCCCCAGCAATAGCGCAAAAGAAAAGCCCAGCGAGAAAATATTCAGCTGCGGCGCGGCCCGGGTCATCACACCAAAAGACAGGTTCACGGTCAGCAGGGCGATAATGCCCGCCAGAGACATCGTCAGCCCGGCTTTAAACATCAGTCCGAACCATCCGGCCAGCATCTGATAATCCACACTTTGCAGCATGCTCGAACCCACCGGAAGCGTGGTAAAGCTCATCACGACCAGATTCAGCATCTCAAGATGTCCGTCGGTCGCCAGAAAAAGCATGATCGCCAGCATCATGTAGAACTGACCCAGTACCGGTGTATTCTGCCCGTTAGCCGGATCGACCATGGAGGCAAAACCCAGGCTGGACTGCATCCCCAGAATTTGTCCGAGCAAGACAAAGGTTTGCGTCACAAACTGCGTGACCAACCCCATCGCCACACCAATCACCACCTGCTGCGCTGTGGTCAGAAATCCCTGAAAAGACAGCAGTTCAATCGAGTCCGGGACCGCAGGCAGGGCGGGCATCACCGCAAACGTGATGGCCAGTGAGAGATATAAGCGAATGCGCATCGACACAAAACGCGCGCCGAAAAACGTCATGCTCATCATCATGGCGCCGATACGCGTCATCGGCCAGAAATAGTTGGCGAGCCAGTCGAGGATGATCTCTGCAGGATAATGCATGCTTGGATGGCTCAGTAAAGAATCTGAGGAATTTGTTCAATGATGCGATAGAAGTAATCCATCAGCAACCGCGTCATCATATGACCAAATACCATGAGCGCAACCAGCGTGATCACCAGACGAGGCAGGAAGCTCAGTGTTTGTTCGTTGATCGAAGTGGCCGCCTGAAAAATGGCAACCACCAGACCGACCAACAAGCCCGGTACGACAATCACAGTGACCATCAGCAAGACCATATACAGGGCTTCCTGAAAAATCTCGACAAAGGATTCCGGTGTCATGTCACGTTCTCCCTGTGTGATTAAGTCCCGAAACTGCCAGCCAGCGTGGACAGAATCAGGTTCCAGCCATCCACCAGCACAAACAGCATGAGCTTGAATGGTAGCGAGACAATCATAGGCGACAGCATCATCATACCCATGGCCATCAGCACGGACGCGACCACCAGATCAATAATCAGAAACGGCAGGAAAAGCATAAAGCCAATCTGAAACGCTGTTTTCAGCTCTGATGTAATAAAGGCCGGGATCAGCACCGTCATTGGTACCTCCTGCGGATCCGTCGCCGCCGAACCGGACATGTTGACGAACGTCTCCAGATCCTTCACCCGGGTCTGTTTCAGCATGAACTGACGCAGCGGTAACTGAGCCGCACTCAATGCCTCCGGTGCCGTCATTTCTTCGTTAAGATAGGGCTGAACAGCCTGAGTATTGATTTCATCCAGTACAGGAGACATCACGAAAAAGGTCATGAATAAGGCGATCCCGATAATCACCTGATTGGATGGGGTTTGCTGAAGGCCCAGCGCCTGACGCAAAATCGACATCACCACCACAATCCGGGTAAAAGATGTCATCAGAATCACAATCGCAGGCAGGAAGCCCAGGGCTGTCATCAGCGCCAGAATCTGCAGCGTGACGGAGTAGTCTTCTGTGCCGTCCGGGTTTACCGAAACAGAGAAAGCCGGGATCCCGCCACCACCTTTCGTGGTCAGCAGCGTCGCCGCTCCCTTGTCACTTTTCATTTCACTCACAGTGACACTGCTGCCTGCAACATTGCCCAGCCCGCCATCTTCACTCTGAGCCAGTGCCACGCCGGACAGCAGCAAGCACAACAATCCGGCAATCCATGGCAAGAAATTCAGTCGGTGCATCATTATTTTTTCAACAGTTTACTGAGTTGCTGCGCGAACTCGCCGTTACCGGCACGGGTCTCCAGTGGCAAAGGCTTGTCCAGCTTGGTCAGCATCGAGATATTCTGTGGCGTCACGCCAATTAACACCTGTTCTTCACCCACCTGAACCAGCACAATCCGCTCGCGTTGCCCAACCACGACCTGACGGACAACCTGAAGGCCATGATCCCCACCGGAGACACCGGGCAGTTTCATCCGGCGCAATAACCAGGCCAGAAAGACAATCAGCACCAGCACCAGCATTAAAGAGCCAAATGTGGCCCCCATATCAATTTCAGGTGCAGCAGCCAGTGCGGGCTGGCTGAACAAAAGTGGCAGCGAAGTCAGGTGGATTTTTTTGACCATCATTCTGTTACCGCAGCTTCTTGATTCGTTCCGTCTGACTGATCACATCGGTCAGACGGATCCCGAACTTATCGTTCACGACGACAACTTCACCGTGCGCAATCAGTGTACCGTTGACCAGCACATCCAGCGATTCGCCTGCCAGACGGTCCAGCTCGACCACCGAACCCTGGTTCAGCTGCAGCAAGTTCCGGATACTGATTTTCGTGCGGCCGACTTCCATCGAAATCGTCACCGGAATATCCATGATGGAATCCAGACGACGACGCTCATCTTCAGAAATCGGTTTACTCTCGTCTTTCAATTCTTCCAGCGGCGCCGCTTCAATTGAATCGTCACTGGTTTGCTCAGCCAGTGCCGCTGCCCAGTCGTCAGCGACTTGTTGATCTTTATCTGACATAAATCACCTGTTTTAATCATCCATCGGGTCAGTGGCGGAGAAACTCGGACTCAGTTCATCCCCATCCAGGAATGCCAGATCCGTTTTCACCGTGTCGGGCCGTTTGAGTTTTTCTGTAATCTTCATTGCGACATGGTCGCCGGATTTGCCCATTTTACCGCGGTAAGTCGGCAGATCCTCGACATAAAGCGTGGCCGATTCCGGCAATTCCACCGGGATCACATCCCCGTTTCGCAGCTCCATCAGGTCACGCAGGGTTAAATCAATGTCCATCAGCTTGGCGCGGAGGTTGATTTCGACATCCATCACTTCGTCACGCAGCGCCTTGCTCCAGCGAACATCCGTGTCCATCTTGTCACTCTGGACACCAGCGTCGAGCAATTCGCGGATAGGCTCGACCATGGAATAAGGCATCACGACATGGAAATCACCGCCGCCGCCATCCACTTCGATGTGGAAAGAGCTGACGACAATCACTTCCGTCGGGCTGACGATGTTCGCCATGGTCGGATTCACTTCAGAATCGAGATATTCAAACTCGACGCCCATCACCGGTGACCAGGCTTCACGGTAGTCTTCAAACACCAGCTTGAGCAGCATCTGCACAATCCGGCGCTCGGTCGGGGTAAATTCACGACCTTCAATCTTGGCGTGGAACCGACCATCGCCACCAAAGAAGTTTTCGACCAGAATGAACACCAGCCGGGCTTCCATGGTAATCAGCGCCGTGCCTTTGAGGGGACGGAAACGAACCATGTTCAGACTGGTTGGTACGTACAGCGTGTTCTGATATTCACCGAACTTCAGCATCTGTACGCCATTGATTGAGACTTCTGCCGTCTTGCGCAGCATATTAAACAGGCTTATCCGCATGTGCCGGGCAAATCGCTCGTTAATCAGTTCGAGCGTTGGCATCCGGCCACGGACAATCCGGTCCTGCGACGAGAAGTCGAATGAAATTACCCCGGAGCCGGGCTCCTGTTTGGGATGATCATCCTCTACATCATCGACGCCATGCAGCAGCGCATCAATTTCGTCTTGGGTTAATAAATCAGTCACGCGAAACCTATTGCATTACGAAGCCGGTAAACAGCACCTGTTCAACCACAGGACTGCCGGACACTTTCACCAAAGCAGACTGGACAGACTGCAGCGCCTGCTGACGCAGCTCAAGGCGGCCGCTTGGTGAACGAAGCTGCTCAACACTGGCAGCACCGAACGACTGAAGCAGCGTACTCTCGACCAGTGGAATATGTTGACGGGCCAGCGTATCGTTGTCATCACCGCGAACCATCAGCTGTACCTTAACCTGTACCAGGCGTTGCTGGGTATCTCCGGTCACATTAAAAATGAAAGGATGAGGCAAAATCACATAATAAGCCGGTTCTGCCTTCCCGGACGGGCTGGCCATCTCCTGATTGGCCGCCTCGCCCGAAGGCGAATTATCCGCAAGAAAATACCAGGCCGCAGCGCCTCCCAAAAGCACGGGAACCAAAGCCAGTAAAATTAAAATCAGGCGCTTTTTCGTATTCGTTGTTGTCGTTGTTGCTGCTTCAGCCATAATTTTCGTTTCCTAAAACGGAAATAGTCCATCGGTTAAATTCTGTGCGTCCGGTTCGGTTCACAACCCTTGCCGGTCAGGCGTAATAATCGATGCCGTCACGTTGCTCGCTGACCGTCATCGCCACAGCGCTGCCAGCGTCCTCTTCGGCAGCCTCAGCATGACGACCGCCACCGGAATTGCCTGTGCCCTGCTGCTGGCCACCAGTCTGCTGACCCGCCAGTTGCTGTCCGCTGTCCTGCTGAACACTGCCCTGCGCCAGTTGAATGCCCTGCTGTTGCAGGAGTTCACGCAGCCGCGGCATCGCTTGTTCAATCAGATCCCGGGTTTGTGCATTGCTGACGTTAAACTGCACGGACGCCTGATCCTGATTGATGTGTAGTTTGATTTGCAGACGACCCAGTTCCGGCGGATCCAAACGGATATCCACATGCTTGAGGTTTTTACTCATCAGCATCTGGACGCGCTCGGCCAGTTGTTCCCCGGCCATCTCACGTTGAAGCGGCAAAGGCGGTTGCTGTGTCTGCGCCGCATCCCCGCGCTGCAAACCGGCAGCCAGAGATTGCAGATTGTTTTGCTGACCGCCAATCTGGCTGGTTGCCGGACTGTCCGCCTGAGCACCATCCAATTGCAGTCCGGCATCCATCAGCGCTGCGTTTAAACCAGCCGTCATACCGGATTGAGCACCGCTTTGCTGTCCGGCTTGTCCGCCATCCTGTAACCCGGCGTCACCACCTTTCGAAGCCGTCAGGCGGGCAATGGCATCACTGAGCCAGTCCGGCTGAGATTCACCTGCGGTCGTTGCGGCCGAATCCCCCTGAGTCGCCGACTGAACGGCGCCAGCCAGCGCAGATAATTCCGGCGCTTTGGCTTTCCCGTCTGCAGCCATCTGTGTTTGAGCCGCCAGCAATTGCGCGAGTTTTCCCTGTCGGCCCGCCATGAGCGCATCACCTTCAGTCAGGGCGTCTGCATCGCCCGATTGCGCGGCCACTTGTCCGGGTTGCGTCGTATTGCCTGCCGCCCAAAAAGCAGCCGCATCAATTTCTTGCACTTCCCCATCGGATTCAGGTGGCAATTCTTTGCCATCCTTTGCCGTTTGCAGTTGCTGGCTGGAGGCATTCAGCCGATCCAGCAGCGCTTCAGCCTCTGCACGGATGTTCTCTTCATTGCCTTCAGACTGGGCGTCCGCAGTCTCGACGGCATCTTTCGATGTCTCTTTGGCCGTTGCCTTGGCTGCTTCATGCCGCCCGGCACCGTCCAGCTTGTCATCGCCGGCCTGTTTTTTCTCAGACGGGCGTACAGAAGATTTTTCTGCACGCGCCTGTTGCGACGCAGAAGGTTCATTTTTTTGACGCGAGACTTCCTGCTTTTTGTCAGACTGAACGGCTGACTCATAACGGGATGAAAAGCCCGGTAATCCTTGCTCTTCTCTGCTGTCAGCATGTGCTGGTTTTGCAGGCCGGAGCCCTGCACCAGACGTGCTAAAATCGACAGAAATGCCACTGGACGGTTTCATATCTACCTTTCTCTGACAAAAATTTGACGACTTCAGCCGCCGCTCTCAGGTTTCTGATGTAAACCGTAAGCATGCAAGAAACGAACCAAGTGGGATATGTACGGGTATTCTGACAGTTCAGAGATGCCTTCTGGCGGATTGTAGCGTGGCAAATTCATCCATTAACTTCTGCTCCTGACGGGCTAACTGCTGTTCACGGGTCGTGGCTTTTTTCTCCAGCAGCCATTCAACGGATTTGCGCTCTTTCCGGGTTTGCAGCCAAATCTCTGAACATTGCTCAACCTGGCGTTCAAACTCCCGGCCAGCAGCATCCTGCTGAACCAGCGTTTCGTCTAATTGCCCGAGAAACTTATGCAGATGACTGAACTGACTGGCCGTCAGGCCGCTCTGCCCCCGTTCCGTCAGTTGCTGACAGTAGTCAAAGCGATACTTTTCAATTTGCTCCCGCTGGCGGTAAAAGCTGTCGAGATCGCGCTTCGCCTGCTCCAGGGCAAGCAATGCGTTCCGCTCTTTTTCTCTGGCCTGATCAAGAATCAGATTCAGTGCTTCAGCCATACAGTTCTCCCTTCCGTGTCTGGTCTGCGTTCAGCATATCAGGCGCCCAGTGTTGAGCGCAGCATGTTCACACACATCTCATAGGGAACAGACTCTTTCATGCCTTGTTGCAAGTAAGCATCCAAGCGAGGCTTCAGGGTAAATGCCTGATCAATAGCCGGGTCAGAGCCTGGCTTATAAGCGCCGATCGAGACCAGATCCTGATTTTTTCGGCAAATCGACAGAATCTGCCGTACCGCTTTGGACATCAGCATCTGCTCTTCACTGACAATCGCTGGCATGACCCGACTGACCGAACGTTCCACATCAATGGCCGGATAATGCCCGGCATCCGCCATTTCGCGTGACAGCACAATATGTCCGTCCAGAATAGCCCGGGAGGCATCCGCAATTGGATCCTGCAGATCATCCCCTTCCGTCAGCACGGTAAAGAATGCGGTGATCGAGCCCTGCTGCTCTCCACCGTTCCCGGCACGCTCCACCAGCGCCGGTAACTTGGCAAAGACCGAAGGCGGATAACCTTTAGTCGCCGGTGGCTCACCAATGGACAGCGCGATTTCACGCTGCGCCTGTGCAAACCGGGTCAGGGAGTCCATCAGCAGCAATACATCGAGGCCCTGATCGCGAAAATACTCCGCAACCGTCAGGGCGGTCTGACACCCTTTCAGTCGCATCAGCGGCGAGGCATCCGCAGGTGCAGCGACCACAACAGCACGCTGGCGGCCTTCTTCACCCAGGATTTCATCAATGAATTCTTTGACTTCGCGGCCACGCTCACCAATCAGGCCCACAACCACAACCTGAGCCGTCGTGCCTCGGGTCATCATGCCCAGAGTCACCGATTTACCAACCCCGGAACCCGCGAACAGACCAATCCGCTGGCCCTTGCCAACCGTCAGCAGGCCATTAACGGCTTTCAGGCCGACGTCGAGCGGTTCATGAATGGGTTTTCTTGCCAACGGATTGATGGGTTCAGCGTTCAGCGGGGCGCGCGCGGTCGTATACAAACGGCCTTTGCCGTCCAGCGGATTGCCCATGCCATCGATGACCCGGCCCAGTAATTCAGGGCCAACAGGCAAACCGCCATCATCCATCATCGGGGTGACTTTCGCGCCCGGCATCACACCAGTCAGCTGTTCGCTGGGCATCAGATACAGGGTTTCGCCGCTGAAACCAACCACTTCCGCTTCAATACTGCCCTGAATGGCCTCGACCTGACACACACTGCCGACCGGTGCCCGGCAACCAATGGCTTCCAGAGTCAGACCAACGACGCGAACCAGGCGGCCGGAAGCGACCGGCCGGCAGGCCAGTCCCTGAGTGCGGTAGCCTGCCAGTCGTTCAGACAGGGTCATTCACCTTGCTCCTGTGGGATCGGCTGGCGGTTCATGCCCAGAAACTGAGCCAGTAAATGACGAATGCGTTCTTCAATGCAGAAGTCTACGGTGGAATCTCCGGCAGCAATCTGAACATCACCCCGGGACAGCCCTGGCTCACTTTGCAGTTGCCAGCGACGGTTTTCCAGCTCCTGAGTGCTGTAAGCAGCCTGCATCAAGGCCAGATCTTCCGGATGCAGCTGTACTGTGATGTGCTGCGATGCCAGGGGCAGAGAAGCCACAGCTTCGCGCACGGTTGACAGAATCATCTGTGGATTGGTTTGCACTTCCACCCGGATCAGTTCCCGGGTCAGGGCCACAACCATCTCAACCATCTGCTGTTCAACCGCCTGATCAATCTGCTGCAACGGGGTTGCCAGCTTTTCAATGATGGCGTTCAGGCTGGCGACATGTTCGTCGATCGTCCCTTGTCCGGCGGCAAGGCCCTCTTCACGGCCCGCTTCCATCCCTTCCAGGTGGCCTGCAGCCAAACCTTCCTGATGACCGGCTTCATAGCCCTCGGCGTGACCGGCAGTGCGTCCTTCTTCCACCCCTTCTTCATAAGCTGACTGGCGAATTTCTTCCAGATCCGCCGCAGTCAGGGGCTGGGGTTCAGGCTCTTCACTGACCGGCTCCCTCGGGCGCCAGCTCGGATCATAGTTCAGCGCATTCTCTACAGGGCCTTGATCATCCTCGGAGTAATCCGGATAGGCCCAGCGTTCAAGTTCTTCCGCCTGATGACCACTCAGGCGGACAAAGCCGCGACGGCGCTCTATTGTCATGCGCTTTTCCCCGCGGTATTAGAGGTACTCATCCTGACCACCACCACCATTCAGCATCAGTTCACCGCCCTCAGCCAGTCGGCGGGCAATAGACAGAATTTCTTTCTGAGCGGCTTCCACATCAGAGACACGGATCGGGCCCATGGCTTCCAGATCATCCAACAGCAGTTCAGCAGCACGCTTGGACATGTTGCGGGTGATTTTCTCACGCAGCATATCGTCGGCACCTTTGAGGGCTTTCTGCAGCAGTTCCTGCGGGACTTCGCGCAGCAGGCTCTGAATACCGCGGTCGTCGACTTCGGCCAGGTTCTCGAAGACAAACATCAGGTCTTCGATCTGAACGGCCATTTCCTCGTCGTTGTCGCGGATTTGCTCCATCAGCAGTCCCTCGATGTTGTTGTCGAGGTAGTTCATGATGTCCGCAGCAGCCTTCATGCCGCCAATCTTCGCGGCCTGTGCGCCGGCCTGACCGGCAAACTGCTTCTCCATAATGTCGTTCAGTTCGTGCAGGGCTGCAGGCTGAACTTCTTCCAGGTTGGCAATTCGCATCATCAGATCCAGACGAACACGTTCCGGGAACTGGGACAGAATTTCTGCCGATTGCTCCGGATCCAGATAAGACAGAACAATGGTCTGAATCTGCGGGTGCTCATTGAGAATAATGCTGGCAACCTGACGCGGATCCATCCATTTCAATGAATCCAAACCCCGGGAACCACTGCCCATGAGGATCTGATCGACCAGGTTATTCGCTTTATCTTCACCCAGTGCGGCAATCAGGGTATTGCGGACAAAGTCCGCACTGCCCATACCGATGCTGGTGTATTTCTGAATATCCGTCAGAAACTGGCGGTGGACGGCGGTCACCTTATCATTGCTCAGCTCTTTCATGCTGGCCATGGCACCACCGACCCGCTGCACCTGCTTGGGTTCCAGGTGACGGATGATCGTCGCCGCGTCCTGCTCATTCAGACTCAGCAAAAGAATGGCGGCTTTTTCGGTTCCGCTTAAACTTGCGATGTCGAACGGTTTTTCATCCGTGGTCGCGACTTCATTTGCCATCTTCGTATACCCAGTTCTTCACAACCTGTGCTGCCAGATCAGGCTCATTGGCCACCAGCGCACGAACTGCTTTCAGCAGATCGTCATCTTTATGCAGGTTTGGCAGCTCCAGATTGCTGTTTGTTAGATCAATGCCTTCAACACCGTCCAGATCCGCGCCAATCAGTTCATCACCGTCGGAAAGAATCGGCATCCCGTTCTCATCCAGTGGCGTGCCATCGGCCGCCTGATTCGGATACAAGAGTTTGCGCATCGCCGGACGAACCAGAACCAGCAGAATCACCACAATCACCAGTGCCGCAGCCAGCCAACGCACCCAGGTATTGAAATTCGGGTGTTCCCAGATTGGCAAATCGACAATCCGTTCTTGCTCCGGTGTCGCAAACGGCACTGAAATGACTTCCAGCATATCGCCGCGATCCTGAAGGAATCCGACACCGCCCATCAGCAGACGACGAATTTTCACCAGCTCTTCTTCGGTGACCGGCACCCGCGTGTATTCGCCGGTTTCCGGGTTCAGCTGTTGTTTGTAGTTCACCGCGACAGACACCGTCTGACGACTGATCGTGCCCGTTTGAGAACGCTTGTGACGAATCGTGGTATCCAGCTCGAAATTGCGCGTTGCTTCACGGTGTACTGAGCCATTGCCACCTTGACCGGTTTGTAAATCAATCACATCCTGAGGAATCGAAGAATCCTGTGGCGGCTGGTTACTCAGCGCCCCCGGAATCCCGGCAACAGCCTGACCATTGTTGTAGTCCTCAAGGGTGTATTCACTGCGCGTAGACGGCGTGTTCGGATCAAAGCGCTTCTGTGTTTCTTCCTGCGCACTGAAGTCCATGGAAACGTCCACCTGAGAGGTGTAATTACCCAGTCCCAGAACCGGGATCAGAATCGCGTCAATTTTTTCACGCAGGGCCTGTTCTTGTTTCCGCTCCAGCTCGTACTCTTTCCGGCGCGCAGTGGCTGCGGGATCTTCTGTTCCCGAGCTGAGCAGACGGCCATGCTGATCGGTGACAGTCACGCGGCTTGGCTTGAGCCCGGGAACAGCGGTCGACACCATATCAACAATAGAATCGACTTCCTGCTGACCCAGCGTTCCGCCGGTGCTCAGCGTTAAGAAAACACTGGCAGTCGCTTCCTGATTATGGCGAACGAACACGCTTTGTTTCGGCATTGCCAGCAGCACCTGTGCTTTGCGCACCTGGCTGATCTGTTCAATGGCCCGCGCGAGCTGGCGCTCACGGCTCAGCTTCAGTCGTTCCTGTTCCAGCCGCTGAGAGACCCCAAAGCCCATATCCTGCAACAGGATATCGTCTCCTTCCGCCGTTGGGTTGTTCAGCCCGGCCCGGGTCAGTTCCAGCTTCATCGCCCCATATTGATCAGCAGGCACACGAATGGTATTCCCGTCCAACTGGTACTCAATCTTCTTCTGGTCAAAGTGATCCAGAATCGGAATTAATTCTTCCGTAGAATAACTGCCCAAAGGCCGCATTTCCGGCTCTTTCAGCCAGGCGACCACCAAGACAATCAGCGCGACGCAGATCGCGACTGACAAGACAAGAATCACCTGACGCAGCAAATCCAGATTGCCCAGCATGCTGTCGACACGCGTGGCACTCTTTTCTTCAAGATCCGGATTTTGCAGCGCCAAATCGTCATCTGAGACGACTGGAGCTGGTGCATTACCCGCAATGGCAAGCTCGTTGGATGTTTGTTCCGACACTCACTTAATTCCTGAATTAAACCGGCATGTTCATCAGTTCTTTGTAAGCTTCAACCAGCTTATTCCGAACCTGAACCGTTGCTTCAAAGGCCACACTCGATTTATTACGGGCGATCATGACATCCGATAAAGACACACTGCGATCCCCTTCGTCAAAACGCGTGCTGAGATCGCTGGATGCCTTCTGTAAGCCATTGACGTTCTGGATGGCATCTTGCAAAGCGGCACCAAAATCCGCACTGACCTGCGCGCCAGTCGCCGGACGGGAGGTATTGCTTGCCTCCATTTTCAATGCCTGCATTTCTGACAGAAATCCGTTGACTTTCATTCGTTATCTCCGTGCTACTTTTTTGACGCTTTATATCGCCATCACGTTGAAAAGATAAAGTTGTGCAAGCTTAACGCCAAAAATATGAAATGAATCTATTCATTCATCTTTTATAGTTAAACTGGGATCTCGATTCCGGCGTCTCTCATCTTCGCCAGTTTGTACCTCAGGGTACGCGGGCTGATCCCCAACCGCTCCGCGACTTCTTTGCGTTTACCTTCACACGCCTGAATGGCATCGAGAATGATGGCAAACTCCTGCTCTCGCAATTCACTGCCCAGACTGTCTGAACCCGGCAGTGCCGATGCGCCTACCGGTGCGACAGGCAAATCACTGACCGGCTGTATGGCCACAGAGGCAACCGGGGCAGCCACTGCATGCTGCAACCCTTGCGCGTCCAGCCAGTCCAATCCTTCCAGCAAAATATGCTCGCCGCCGATGTCAGCCTCTCCGGCCAGAATCAGCGCCCGTTGCACGACGTTATCCAGCTCTCGCACGTTCCCCGGCCATGGATAAGCCAGTAATTTACTTTGCGCAGCTGGTGAGAAGACTGGCGCTGGCAACCCCTGTTTCTGGCAGTGGCGCTCGGCCAGATGCGCAGCCAGCGGCAAAATGTCTCCCGGACGATCAGCCAGTGCCGGCCAGACCAGCGGAAAGACATTCAGGCGGTAATACAAATCCTCCCGGAAATTTCCTTCCGCCACATACTGCTTGAGATCGCGGTTACTGGTCGCCAGCACTCGGACATCCAGCTTGATACTCTTACGGCTGCCCAAACGTTCGACTTCACGCTCTTGCAGCACGCGTAACAGTTTCGCCTGCAGATTCAGATCCATCTCGCTGATTTCATCAAGCAGAATTGTACCGCCTTGTGCCTGTTCAAATTTTCCCGGACAAGCCTGAACAGCCCCGGTAAACGCCCCTTTTTCATAGCCGAATAAGGTCGCTTCCAGCATATTGTCCGGAATGGCCGCACAGTTAATGGCAATAAAAGGTCCGTCACTGCGCAGGGAGTGCTGATGAATATAGCGGGACATCACTTCTTTGCCCGAACCACTGGGACCCAACACCATCACGCTGGCATCGGTCTGAGCAACCCGCTCTGCCAGCGCCAGCAGTTTCAGGCTTTTCTCGTCCGCAACAACGGCATGGCTGTTTTCCGCCTTCACCGGTGCATAACGGCTGACCATATTCAGCAACACTTCCGGGGCAAACGGCTTGGCCATATAATCAATGGCCCCTTCTTTCATGGCTGAAACGGCATCTTCAATGTTGGCGTAAGCCGTCATCAGCAACATCGGCAGTTTTGGCCAGTGCTGTTTGATATTTCTGAGCAACCCTAAACCATCCATGCCCGCCATCTGAACATCAGAAACCACAATATCGACCGGCTCTGATTTCAACAGCAACAGCGCCTGCTCTGCACTTTCCGCTGCCAGCCACTGATAACCGGCCAGTGCCAGGGTATCTACTAATGCTTCGCGCAGACCTTCGTCATCCTCAACGATCAGTACACGGCTTGTCATTGCCTTTCTCCTGTTGCTGTCAGTTCGTGATCTTCATTGTCATGATTGATTGCCATGGGCAAACTCAGCGTGAAGGTGGCGCCTTCTCCCGGCACTGAGTGCAGCGACAAGCTGCCATTGTGTGCTTTGGCGACCATTTGCACGACCGCCAGCCCTAAGCCTGTCCCCTGCTGACGGGTGGTAAAAAACGGTTCCAGCACTTTTTTCTGCATGTCCGCCGCGATCCCCGGCCCATTATCCGTCACACTGAGGTGAATCATGTCTTGTGTACAGGCCACACTCAGACTGACCCGACACTGCTTGCCGGACATTTGAATCGCATTGGTGATCAGGTTGCTGATTGCGCTGGCCAGCGCATTGGCATTCCCCAGAATACAGGGACTTTCATCATCGCATTCAATCGAGAAATCGACCTGACTGGCCACAACTTGCGCTTCAACCATGGCATCGAGTTCATTAAACAGGGTTTCGAGTGTAAAAGGTGCAACCACTTTGTTATCACCGCCCTTGGCAAAAAGCAGCATGTCGTTGACCTGTTTTTCCAGATCCCGCAACCGATCCATCAGCTTGGTCTGAAACCTGTCGCGTGTTTGTGCCGTTAACTGAGGCGACGACAAATTGGCGGCATACAACATGGCACTGGAGAGCGGTGTGCGGACCTGGTGCGCCAGAGATGCAACCATACGCCCCAATGAAGACATCCGTTGCATCTCGCTGAATCTCGACTGCAGTAACCGGGTTTCCGTCATATCGGTGATCACGATGAGCTGTCCGCTGTCGGACGCAGAAATCGCCAGTTTCACCTTGCGGCCGCTGCGTAAAGAAATCTCATGACCATCGTCTTCCTGAGGGGCAAAAGCACGCTGAATCACTTCAACCCAACGCTCTCCCGCCAGGGGCTCTCCTAACAGGCGGACAGCTTCCGGGTTTGCTTCACACACTTTTCCCATCCCGTCGAGCAAGATCACGCCGGTTGGCATGACTTCAATCACCTGCTTGTACCGACTGACCTGTTGACTCAGGTTTCCCAGCGGCGAGACTGACTGTGCTTCTTCCACCATCACACCCTTATGACACGATTCCCTAATATACAAGAGTTAAGCATGTTTTGTGCCAAAAATAATTAATGTAAATCAATCAATTAGCAGCAGTGTATAAAAAAGGAGCGATGTCATTAATTTGACACCGCTCCTGATTTTTTTGTCATCCGGCAACTGACTGTCTGTTTCAGTGCCTCATTCCAGGGCGTTAAGCGTTGCTCGCTTCCTTCGTGGAGATATTGTACTTGCGCATTTTCTCAACCAATGTGGTGCGACGCATTCCCAGCATATCTGCCGCCCGCGCGACCACACCGGCCTGTGCTTCCAGTGCCTGACGAATCATATCGACTTCAAGCTCAGCCAGCATTTCTTTCAGGTTCAGACCTTCCGGCGGCAAATCGCTGAAGCCAAAGTTTTCGTCCGTATCCTGATAACCACTGGCAAAGACGTCAGCCAGCAGTGCCCGCTCCTCGTCTTCAACAGACATCGCGCGTTCTTCAGGTCTGAAGTCCGGCAAATCGGTGTAACGGTATTTCACCGGCAAATGATTCACATCCACCATCTCGCCCGGATACAGAATCATCAGCCGTTCGATCAGGTTTGCCAGTTCCCTGACATTGCCCGGCCAGTCATGCTCCATTAAAGAAGTGATGGCACGGGGCGTGAAGTGGATCGGCTTGGCACCTTCCGCTTCCATCCGGGTCAGCAGTTCCTGTAGCAACAGGGGAATATCTTCCAGCCGCTCCCGCAGTGACGGGGTTTCAATCGGAAACACATTTAACCGGTAGAACAGGTCTTCACGGAAATGATTCTCGGCGATCATCTGTTCCAGATTTCTGTGCGTTGCAGCGATAATCCGGACATCAGCCTTGATGCACTGATTTCCGCCCACCCGCTCGAAACAGCGCTCCTGAATGACACGCAGCAGTTTGACCTGCATCGGCATGGGCATATCGCCGATTTCATCCAGAAACAGTGTGCCGCCTTCCGCCAGCTCAAACCGTCCTTTCCGAGCCGAAATTGCGCCCGTGAAGGCACCTTTCTCATGGCCAAAGAGTTCGCTTTCCAGCAGATCGGGGGGAATCGCACCACAGTTTACCGGGACAAAAGGCCCTTTGCCGCGGGAGGAGTGGTAATGAATATTGCGTGCGACCACTTCCTTTCCGGTGCCTGATTCACCCAGAATCAGGACATTCGCGTCCGTACCGGCCACTTGTTCGATCAGATGCCGAACCTGACTGATGCTCTCGCTACGCCCCACCATACTGCGGAATAACGTATTTTTTCGAGCCAGCTGAGGCACCTGAAAACTGTGTTTTCCCAGAAATTCCTGGCAATGACGCAGCGCATCCATTAATTGACTGTAATGCAACGGGTGCGACAGCGTCCCCACAAAATTCGGCATGCCTGAGACTGCTTTCTCCAGATCAGACATCACCAGAACGGGAATATGATACCGCTGACGCAGTTGCTCAAGCACGTGATTCTGCTTTTTCACAGAATGGATATTCCCAATCAAACAGGCACTCCAGGTTTTATCCCATAGTGCGTTGTCAGCCTCATCGGTGGTTATCGCTTCATGCTGCTCACCGACAAAATTAAGGATCACGCTGAGATCGTGACGGTGCTGCGGGTCGTCATCAATGACGAGGGTCTTAGCTAAACCTTGCATAGAAGTGATATTTGCCTGTCTTTATCTATTCTTGTGGCGTATTCAAACGGAACAGCAACCAAATCATAATTGCTGTCCATTGTAATAAAAGAACAGGACTTGGCAACCGGGCACAGTGAAAAGCTGTGAGCCCAGTGCCACGGAATGATGCGGGTTACGCAATTTATTGGCTATGGTTCTCTAAATTGCGAGTGAAGATGAGAACGTTTTGACAGTAACTAAGTAACGTATTAGTACTCCATCTTCGTAATATTGTGATGCTCTGCAGGAATTTGATCCCAGGCGGATTTGATTTCCCGAAGCATCTCAATGACCTCATCCAGATGGCTCGAGTCATTCTGCTGATTCGCCATTGAGATCTTTTCAATCATGTACAGGTAGAGTGAGTCCAGATTTTTCGCGATGTCACCGCCATCTTCAAATGACAAACAACCGCGCAAGCTGATCACGATATCCAGCGCTTTACCCAAGCGTTCACCCTTGGTTGAAATCGACCCTTGCTCCAAGGC
The DNA here is from genome assembly GCF_018199995.1 of Photobacterium sp. GJ3. Lineage (NCBI taxonomy): Bacteria > Pseudomonadati > Pseudomonadota > Gammaproteobacteria > Vibrionales > Vibrionaceae > Photobacterium > Photobacterium sp. GJ3. The sequence continues at coordinate 2,452,747 of NZ_CP073578.1, forward strand.
CGCTTTCCCCTGAATCAAACGTTCAATTGCACCAGACATCAGCATTTGAATCACACGATGTGGTGATGCGGATGTTAACTGACTGTCTACGGAGACTCGTTTATAAGCCTGTAGATTTCCTCTCATGACCATGATGTTACCTTAGCGAAATTGATGATATGCCTGCACTGACCGTTGTCCGTGCTGTAATCTCTTCAATTGATCTGCCGACATTTCGCGCCGTTCGCGCAATATCGTCAGCAAATCGGATGTTCTGTCGATAGCTTCCTGCCAACTGTCTTTGTCCAATAACTCCGGTACCGCTTTCAGATCATTCAACACGGTCTGGCGGTCTGCCAGCAAGGTGTGTAGTTTGTCTGCGTCAATCTCCGTACCTTCATTGAGCACCTGATATAACTGCTGATCAATGTCGGCCAGGGTTTGCATCATCTTCACTGACATTGCTTTCCCTCTCGCTGTCTGCCGTTAGGGTTGCGGCATCATACTCATCATTGAACCCAGCTGACTTTGCATTTGCCCCATCGCATGATCCATGGCTGCAAACTGATCGTGGGTACGCTGATACACACTTTCCATCCGTCGATCCAGGTCACGCTCGTCATTATTGAGCTTCAGCACTTGTTCATGAATACTTTTTTCCCGGTTCGAGATACTGCCTGTTGCACCCGTATATGCATGCAGCAGATCTTCAATCCGACGGGCAAAACCTTTCCGGCTTCCGAAAAACTCACCGACATCCGCAAAATTGGTATTCAGTTGACGATCCAATTTATCGTAATCGATTTCCAGATGACCGGTCAGCGTCGTGGTAATTCCCAGTTCACTCAATGTCTGCAAACTGGACGGGCCTTCTTCCAGCGGTGTGCTGAATGCATTTCGCAGCTGCTGCACCGAAGCCCGCAGCATACTGTCCCCGACCAGAGGACCTTTACTTTGGGTGCTTGGGTCGAATTTACCCAGCTCTTTAGTCGTATCGTAAAACTGATTATAAGCATTCACGAATCGTTCAATCTGAGCACCCGCTTTGTCTCTGTCGTAGCCGATTTCGATCACCGCCTGCGGCTGGTTACTGTTGGCCGACAGTTGTTTCAAGTCCATGTCCACACCGGGAATCGCATCTTTCAGTGTGTTGGTATCGCTGCTGATTTGGGCTAACCCGTCAATCAGCACTTTTGCATCAGCGGCAGCCTGCATTTCAATCATCGGGCTGGCTGGTTGTGTACTGTCAAAGGCGAACTGTTGCAACGGACTGCCCGCCGGGGCATCCACCGTCACTGTTAACGGATTCCGTTCGCCGGACTTATCCGATGTCAGCACCAGTCGCGCGCCTGCGCTGTCTTTAATCACCGAGGCAAGCACACCGGTATTATCCGGGTTGCGGTTAATCTGACGCACCACATCCAGCAGTTTGCTCTCGTTACCGTCGAGTGAAACGTCAAAAGACTGACCACCGACAGACAATGTCAATTTTCCGGCACCCAGAGCAACGCTGTCATCAATCGGTGCAGAAGCCGCCTTGTGTGCTGTCGCCAGTTGCTGAACTTCGACGGTGTAGCGACCTGGCTGTGCTTCATGATTTGCACTGACGGTCAGCATATCCTGATTATCGGAAGTTGCTGTCCGGGCAGACAAGGTGTTCCCCTGACGGAACTCAGCCATCAGGCTTTTCATGCCATCCAGTGCGCCTTTCAGACGGCCGTAAGCACTCAGCTCGACGTTCGCCTCTTCCCTGCGCTGATTGATGCGCTCTTCCTTTGGCGCTCGCTCTGCAGCGACGATCTTGTCGACCATGGCGTTGATATCCAGGCCGGATGCCGTTCCCATTGCGCCAATATTCATCTACAACCTCAACCCGTACCGATTACACTTTTGTCGTCAGAAGCCCGGTCGTGTATGTCGCAATCTGACGCGACAAGACCAGCATATCTTCATCGGGAATTTGTCGGATCACTTCACCGCTTTCCTTTTCGTATACGGTGACCACCTGACGCCCGGATTCTTCATCAATTCGGAATGCCAGCCCCTTGTTCATGGAGCCAACGAAATCTTCAATACGTTCCACCAGCTTTTCCAGTTGCTGGCGATGTAACTGTCGCTGCTCTTCCAGCTTGGCAGACTGCTCTACACGTCTGACTTCTGACGGTGAAGACAAGCTTCTCGCGGATGGTTCAGACACCGCTGGCGTCAAAGAATTATCGTGTGAATGCCCGGAAGAAGGTTTTGCAACATCTGTGCCAACAGATGACTTCGTATTGGATGAAGAATATCGGGAGAGAAATGAAGGGTTTAATACAGATTTAACGTCCATTGTCTGACACCTTCTGATCGAAAAAAGCGGCAAGGGGTTGCCCCTGCCGCTTCATTGAGCGGATTAGCCCAGCAGGCTCAGTGCTGCCTGAGGCGCCTGTTTTGCTTGCGCCAGGATAGAAGTAGACGCTTGCTGCAGGATTTGGTTCTTTGTCAGGTTCGTGGTTTCTTTCGCAAAGTCAGTATCACGGATACGGCTGTTTGAAGAAGTCACGTTTTCGTTGATGTTGTTCAGGTTGCTGATGGTGTGATCCATACGGTTCTGTTTCGCACCCAGCTCTGCACGGTGAGAGTCAACAAACTGCATCGCGCCGTCCAGGATAGACACTGCTTGCTGTGCGCCACCGATGGTGCTGACATCCATCTGAGAAACAGTCACGTTTGCTGCAGTGCCTGCAATAGATGCGTCAACTGCGTTGCCTGACGTATCAGTCATTGCAATTGTACCTGTGGTCACGCCAACAGCACCGTTCGAAGAGAACAGCTGCAGTTCGCCGTTTTCAGTGACAGATGCGTTGATCTGATCGTTCTGACCGTTGATACGGGTTGCGATTTCTTCGATGTCATCGCCGCCAACCAGATCTACGCTCACTGCAGTCGCGTTACCGTCTGCATCAGTCACGCTCAGTTCAATCGTGGTATCTGCATCCAGTGTAGAGTTTTTGTCAGCAACACCGTTGGTAGAAACCAGCAGGCTACCACCCATGTCAGCGCCGTCAGAACGCATGTTTTTCAGCGTAATCTGTACCGCTTCACCAGAGTCAGCACCCACCTGGAATGCACGGGTACCGAAAGTACCGTTCAGCAGTTTCTGACCACCGAAAGAGGTGGTTTCTGCGATACGGTTCAGTTCGTCATTCAGTGCAGTCACTTCTTCCTGAATCGCTTTACGGTCATCATCAGAGTTTGAACCGTTCGCAGATTGCAGCGCCAGGTCACGCATACGTTGCAGAATGCTGGTGGTTTCCTGCATTGCACCTTCAGCGGTCTGAGACATAGAGATACCGTCGTTGGCGTTACGGACGGCAACGTCCAGGCCACGGCTCTGAGTCATCAGACGGTTAGAGATTTGCAGACCTGCTGCGTCATCTTTTGCACTGTTGATGCGTGAACCGGTTGACAGACGCTCCATAGAAGCTGCTGTGTTATCGCTAGCTTTGTTCAGGTAACGCTGAGCGGTCATTGCAGAAACGTTAGTATTGACTGTAACTGCCATAGTAATTCTCCTTACTTGTGTTTCTTTGTGGCTTGACCAGCTCAGCCGGCAAGTCCGGGTTAATCTTCGTACATCACCTTTAACGGCGCTGGAGAAGAAAGCTTTAGTTATTTTTTGAAAAATTTTTACCGGGCAAAAAAGTGTGACTTGGTACTCAAGACCCCCGAGGGGTTTTCTTCGTTGGGACGCACTTTCTTGTTCTATAAAGGTTATCGACGGGCGGGAGAAAAACTTTACTGATTTTTTTGAGGTTTCTGAGTGATTTTTTGCTTATACCAATCAAAGTCAGTCAATGATCAGAAATAGCGCAGGAAAAATGTTTGAGAACAAGGCAGATTTTTTAGATCAGTCGTGATTCTACAATCAAAAAATTTAACGCAGTCATCGAACATTTGAACAAGCGAGGATGACCAGTGATTGACTGCGATTGGTATTCGGTTTATCGCAAAAAAAGACGGCAAGGTGTTGCCACCTTGCCGTCCGTGTCTGCTGACCCGTTGGGGTTACTGAAGCAGATTCAGTGCAGACTGCGGGATTTGTTTGGCTTGTGCCAGAATCGAAGTACTTGCCTGTTGCAGGATCTGATTCTTGGTCATTTCAGTCGTTTCTTTCGCAAAGTCCGTATCGCGGATACGGCTGTTCGAGGCAGAAACATTCTCTGAAGTATTGGCCAGGTTATTGATGGTGTGCGTCAGTCGGTTCTGCTTGGCACCCAGATCAGCACGCATGCTGTCAATGTACTGGAGCGCTGAGTCAATCAGCGGAACAGCGCGCTGAGCACCGCCGGCATTCGACACATCAATCTGAGACACAGTCACATCAACCGCTGTACCGGCAATATCGCCCGCGGTGGTTGTCCCGTCGGAGTTCAGCATACTGATCGCACCGTTGGTCACACCCACAGTACCATCGCTGGAGACCAGCTGCAGTTCACCTTTCTCAGTGACAGATGCATTGATCAAACCATTCTGACCATTGATACGCGTTGCGATTTCTTCTACATCATCGCCACCGATCAGATCGATTGAAACCGGCAGGACGGTGCCATCTTTCGCAGTCACACTCAACTCAATGGTCGTGTTCGCTGCCAGAACAGCATCCGCTTTAATGGTGTTGGTCGACACCAGCAGGCTACCGCCCATCTGTGGTTCGTCCGCACGCACACTGTCCAGACCGACAACGATCGCTTCACCGGCATCCGCACCCACCTGGAATGCAGCCTCACCAAAGGTGCCGTTCAACAGTTTACGACCACCGAAAGACGTGGTTTCCGCAATCCGGTTCAGTTCGTCCTGCAGGGCCGTGATTTCTTCCTGAATCGCGACACGGTCGCTGTCTGAGTTCGCGCCATTCGCCGATTGCAGAGACAGGTCACGCATCCGCTGCAGAATGCTGGTCGATTCCTGCATCGCACCTTCTGCTGTCTGGGCAATGGAAATACCATCGTTGGCATTTCGCATCGCGACGTTCAGACCCCGGGTCTGTGCAATCAGGCGGTTAGAAATCTGCAAACCTGCCGCATCATCTTTTGCACTGTTGATGCGACTCCCCGTAGACAGACGCTCCATGGATTGACCCAGGCCCTCAGATGCTTTGTTGAGGTAGCGCTGCGCAGTCATGGCAGACACGTTGGTGTTTACTGTTACACCCATTTTGCTCTCCTTTGACTTTTCGCTGTTAGCGAAACAGCTACCCGCAACGTCAACCCATCAGAGAGTGAAGCGGGACCAGCGTTAGTAAAAATGTTGTTCATAGAATTCACAATGGTAATTTAGCAATAACTGTGCCAGAAAACTTAACCCATAATTTTCAATGTGTTATGCCATTTCTGTGACGGTTATTCCCCGGAGCGGCAATGCCATGCCTTTGCTGTTCAGCCAGGTGGCAAACAAGCGTTGCCGCCCGGCAATGCCGCTCTCACCCGGATCAGATGTAATTAAACAGGCTCAGATCCTTGGCTTTGGCAAATGCCTGCTGAGACGCCTGAAGCGCCAGCATGTTTTCATTGAGTTCGATCACGGCTTTGCCGTAATCCAGATCTTCCAGCGTGCCACGCGCTTTATTGATCACGACTTTAAAGTCCTGATGCATGTCTTCCTGGCGATCCAGTGTCTGCAAACGCGTGCCAATTTCAGAACGGGCCCGGTTGATATGCTTGAACGCCTGAGAAAACTCTTCCGCGACCTGATGCAATTCGGCGGTTGCAGACGCATCAGACGGTGCACGGGCAGACACTTCAATGCCACGCTTGAACGAATCAAACAGGTTGAAGGTTTCCTGCGGCTTCAACGTGATCTGATCGCCGTCTTCCACTTCGCCTTCGAGCTGCACCGACAACGTGCCCCACTCAATGCCGCGTTTCGGATCAAACGGCTGACTGTCCACCAGCAAGCCATCCTGATACAGATCGTAGACAGCCCCCGTTCCGGTTTGAGTGAAATCAATCGTGTAGCTGGCGTTATCGCTGTGGTTACTGTTCCGGGCATGGGACAGCAGCAGCAAGGATCCGGACTGCAGATCGTAATCCGGCTGGTAATCTCCGTATGGGTTCTGGATCTCCATAAAGAGTTTATCGCCCGGATCATTCACCGGCACTTCAACGTTCGGAGAGACTTTAGACATCCGCTGATAGCTGTCGCCGACATAACTGACGTTGCTGTTGCCATCCCGGAAAAACGGTTGTTTGTCGTACTGATTCCCGGCAAACACAAAGTTACCGGACTCATCCTGGGTATTCACCAGATGCATAAATGAATCAAACAGACCACGCAGATCCTGCATGTGTGCAATCCGATCGTCATCCGACAACGAACCGTTCACCATGGCCATCGATTTACGTTTGGCATCATCCAGCAGGGTCTCGGCGTCTGAGATGGCCACTTCTTCGCTGGTCAGACGGTTTCGCGCCAGCGTAATCGACCGGATAGACTGATCAATTTCCGTATTTTGCTGGGAAAAGTTCTGCACATAAATTGAAGCCACCGGATCATCTCCGGCAGTCAGCAATTGCTTTCCGGAAGCCAGTTGCTCCTGATTGTGTGCCACTTTCGTCTGTTGGCGCGCCATATCGTTCGCCACAGACTGATAATTATGAAAGCTGGCAATTCGGCTAATCATCTGGGTTTACTCCTTATCGCGCAGCATTGAGCAATGTGTTAAAGGTTTCATTGGCCACCGTCATAATGCGGGACGATGCCATATAAGCCTGCTGGAACTTCATCATGTTCGCTGCTTCCTCATCCATATTGACGCCGGAAATCTCAGCAACACGGCTTTCCGCCGCTTCTTTTTCCTGACGACCGACCTCTTTCAAACGTGCTGCTGAAGCCCGCTGTACACCCATTTCGGTGTTGAGCGCCTCATAGACATCAATCACGCTGGAACGGCCTTTATCCATCAGTTTGGTATCCTGAAGATCCTGCATTCTGATCAGGTTGCCGTTGTCACCCGTTGCAGCATTCAAACTCACGGCAAAAACATCGCCGCCGGATGCGCCGTTACTCAGTGTGAATCCGGTCCCGCCAACCACAACCTGCCCGGTGGGCGGATAAGGCTGAGGAGCCTGCAATACATTGCCCTGCATATCGAGCACCGCAAACTGAGAACTGTCTGGAGAAACAGCCACCTGAAATTCACGCAGCGGCCCTGCCGAAGTGATGGCAAATTCAGCTTTCCCTTGGGTCTGGGTCGCTGAACTGAGATAGCTCTGCGCGGCAATTTTTGCCGGATCCGCCATCACCGCTTCCACATCGCGTGCGGCATGACGCGTCGGACGCAGCAGGATCTTGTCGCCATTGCCAACCGGGGCGGCAATTTCGATCCGCACACCATCCACGGTGAAGCTGGGCGGAATCCCACTCGGGATCACGGTTTGCGTCGATCCATCCGGCATTTTCAGCGTGTGCTGACTGCCGTTGAATCCCAGCTCATACTCACCGCCTTTCAACTGGCTCAGGTCTTCGATATAAACCTTCACCTCCGCACTGGAACCGCGCGGAATCAGCGCTCGGGATGCCGCCACTTCCGGTGAATTCACATCGGTGAACATGGCTTCGCCCACCTGACCGTTCAAATCCAGCCCCTGAGATTGCAACTGGTTCACAGAATCAGTAAAACCAATGGCCATTTTGCCCAGTTCGTCCATCACCTGCGGCAATGTCCTGTCGCGAAATTCGAACAAAGACGCCAGTTTGCCGCCGATATCATCCGAACTGATGGCTTTCAGCGATTTGCCTGCAACCACGGCCAGTCGGCTCTGCTGCGGGTCCGGATCACCGTCAATCATTCTCAGCTCACTGGAATGGGTGCCGGACACCAGGGTGTGACCGCTGCCGATCAGGACATTAAAGGTTTCCGTGTTCTTACGGGTGACGGTCACCTTGGTATACGTCGACAATTCATTGATCAGGGTCTGATGTTTGTCCATCAGATCGTTATCCGCACCACCTGCCGGGGTTTTCAGCAACGCTTCATGGATTTCCACCAGCTCCCGGCCGATGTCATTCACCCGGTCCAGCGTCTTTCTCAACACGTCGTTGGTCACCGCTTTCTGCTCATCCAGCACCCGGTGGGTGTCATTTAAGCCAGCCGAAACCATCTTTGCCTTTTCCAGGACCACTTTCCGGGTACCGAGATCACTCGGGCTGTCTGCCATCGCTTTTACGGCGTCATACCACTGGTTCATGTCCTGTGGCACCTGACTGGCACTGTTTGCCAGCAGTTTATCAAGCCGTTCCAGCTGGCCGTCCCGCTCCGTCGCATAGCTGTGGTTGGTCGTGGTGAGGTTCAGCTCGTTGGTGGCAAACTGATCATAACCGCGGCGAACTTCTGCCGCATGAACGCCCGTTCCGTAGTTATTGCCGGCAGACCAGAACGGATCGTTCGTCTCCTGCACCACAGACTGCCGGCTGTAACCTTCCGTATTGACGTTATTGATGTTATGGCTGGTGGTATTCAGCTGCCGTTGCGCTGTTAACACACCTTGAGAGCCCAAACTGAGCAAATCGAACGCCATTGCGCCTCCAGTAAACCTCAGGGAGTTCCTTCACTGGAGATTAATCTGCAAAAATCGTTCCAATATTTATGTGTTTATTTTTCATCACTTTAGGGTATTCAGCAGCCCTGAGTGGGCAATTTTTTGCCGGAAGGAGGCAGGAAAAACAAGCGGGTGTAAAACCCGTTCAGGAGCAGGAAAGCCATACCTGATGCAGAGTCACTTTCAACCAAATTATCATTCATGCGCTGTTTTCTCATATGAAATGATCAAGACAGCAAGAATCACTCAAAGATTGCGACGCATCACACAATCAAAACAAGAATGATTCGCAGGTAAGCATTAGCGACTAATGTGAAACAGAACTCATAATGGAGATGAAGATGTTTTACACTCAAAACCTAATTTTGCTCACAGCCACGCTCACAACAAGCCTGGCATACGCGCAATCAGAAACAAATGCGTTTGATTCGAACGGTTATCCTATCAAGGTTGATACCACACAACTCTACCAGGATCCCGAGACAAAAATGATGCACGGGCCAGAGGGGCATCAGTATATTCATACGGGCACTTTCAAAACGTTCGATGCATTTGGAAATCAGATGATCAAAGATTGCTCCGAAACACTTCTCTTTACCGATCCGAATCATCCGCCTGATTTCAGTATTACCAATCTGCCTGATCCGAGCTGCACACTCCAAAGGCTGACCACAGAAGATTATGAAGTGTTATCAGCCCAGGATCTTCAACCACCTAAAAAGAAAGCTCAAGTCAAAACGCAGGAAAACGGGAACATTGCTCTGTTAGACAAGGACTGCAAGAGATTTGGCTCCTATGCGCCACCCAATGTCTGGAGCTATCCAATCCCCGTGGCAAGTCATATCGGGGTCACAACCTACAAAGTCAGCTCAAAAATCTTAGGGGATACACTGGTGCTGACCTGGGTCCGATTCTGGTCACAAGAAGATAAATGGGCAGACAGACAGTTTAGTGGGAATGGCTGGATCAAAGTGACAACAGGCAATGCGGCATCGAGTGTTTACACCACCTATAAAGGGGTTCCTTTCGGTTCTTCTGTTGAAGGCGAAATTTGCTGAGTCATGAGGACGGCAAGTCGAGAACTTGCCGTACTTTTACTTCATCAGCTTTTTCACCGACTCCATCACATTGATGATCTTATCGGCGTATTTCGGATCGGTCGCGTAACCGGCCTGATGCAGGTTGCGGATAAAGCGGCGCGGATCCTGCGGGGCAGCCAGTGCTTCTGAATAGCGCGGGTTATCATTCAGGAAACGGACATAGTCATTAAAACTATCTTCGTAACTATTGTAAGAACGGAATGCCGCACGCTCCTGAACCGGAATCCCGTCGTGATATTCCAGTGTCTGAGTGGCCACTTTATTGCCGGCCCAGCGCTGATCCGCTTTGATATTGAACAGGTTATTACTGTCACCCGCGGCATTGCGGACCACTTTTTTGCCCCACCCGGTTTCCAGTGCTGCCTGCGCAATCAGGACAGCAGGATCCGTACCCAGCATACCTGCAGCTTTCTCAGCAAAAGGACGCATGCGTGTGACGAAATCCTGTGGGGAAGCAAAAGGTTTTTCCTGCGGCTGACGCAGAGGCGGTCTGACAAATTCTGTCGCAGCAGTGGCCGGTACAGCTTCGCTGGCAGGCTTATCCGCCAGATTGGCATCCGGTTTCGGCTGCGCAAAAATTTGTGCCAGCACATCATCCGCAGACGTCTGACGCGATTGCTGCAGCGCTTCAAAGTTTGCCGCAGTCTGCGCATCGGCCTCCGCCTGCGCTTCCGGTGTGGCAGCCGGCTTATCCATGGCGCTGAGTTGTTCAACAATCAGATCCGCCAGCCCCAGCGATCCCCGGGTACTCAGCTCACTCGACATCTGCTGATCCCGCATCTCTTCAAAGAACTTGGTATTCGAACTGCTCATCAGGTCGGAGTCGAACACTTCGTTGGCCTGACGCATCGATTTAAACAGCATTTGCGTAAAGATAGCTTCGAACTGCTCTGCGGCAGCTCTCAGGTTTTCTTTATCGCCCTTCCCCTGAATCCCGGCACGCAGCCGGTCCAGGTTTGCAAGGTCGTTGATAAATCCAGGATCCGTCGGTTTCATCTTTCTTCTCAGCCTGTATTCCGTCGCCTGTTCACATCAAGTCAGGCGTACCATTAAATAATGATCAATTGACCTTCAATCGCGCCGGCCTGCTTCAGTGCCTGCAAAATCGCCATTAAATCTGAAGGGGCCGCACCAACCTGATTGACTGCGCGCACCAGCTCATCCAGTGTAATACCCGGTTCAAACTTGAACATCCGGGAATCTTCTTCAGTCACTTCAATTTGTGAGTTTTGCACCACGACAGTTTCTCCGCCGGAGAAAGGATTCGGCTGACTCACGATTGGATTTTCCTGAATCGACACCGTCATCCCGCCATGGGTGATTGCCGCGGGTTTCAGCTTCACATGCTGACCGACCACAATGGTGCCTGTCCGCGAATTCACAATAATTTTTGCCGCCCCTTCCGCCGGGTCAAATTCGATATTCTCGATGGTGGCAAGAAATGCCACACGCTGGCTGACATCTCGCGGCGCACGAACGCGTACCGAGGTCGCATCAACGGGTGCAGCCATATCCGGCCCCAGAAATTGGTTAATGGCATCCGCCAGGCGCTGTGCCGTTGTGAAATCGGATTCGAAGAGGTTGAATGTCAGATGATCGCCCCGGCTGAATGGGTTCGGTACTTCCTGCTCGACCATGGCACCGTTGGCAATCCGGCCAACCGTTGGGTTATTTCCGACCAGTTTGGAACCATCAAGCCCTTCGGCACTGAAGCCACCAACGACCAGGCTCCCTGCGCGACGGCATAAATTTTCCCATCCAGACCCCGCAAGAATGTCTGCAACAGCGTACCGCCCCGGAGACTTTTTGCCGAGCCGATCGACGACACCGTAATATCAATGCGCTGGCCCTGCTTGGTAAACGGCGGCAATGTCGCATTCACGGCAACTGCCGCGACATTCTTGGTTTTGGGTTTGGTGCCGGGCGGCAACTGAATGCCGAAGTTCTGCAACATGGCATTGAAACTTTGATCGGTAAATGGCGTGGTTTCGCCGGTGCCCGGTAAACCCACAACCAGACCATAGCCCGTGAGCTGGTTACTCCGCACCCCGGCGACTTCAGAGACATCCTTAATCCGGGCTGCCTGTAGCGGAAAGGCCATTAACAGGGCGAGTCCTGCCCATAGCATTGTTCTGGTCACTGTCATCGTCTCGTCGTCGGGTGAGTTTTATCTGTTACAGGCTGACGTTAAAGAAACGCGCCAGCCAGCCTTGTTCCTGAACATCCTGTCGATCGCCGGTGCCGGAATACTGAATCCGCGCATTGGCAATCCGGGTCGATTCAATGGTGTTTTCCTGCGTAATATCATCCGGGCGAATAGTGCCACTAACACGGATATATTCGTCTCCCGTATTCAGGGTCAGCCATTTTTCGCCGCGAACCAGCAAGTTCCCGTTTGCCAGAACATCGACAACTTCTACAGAGATATAACCCTGAATGCTGTTGCTTTGATCGGCTGAGGTGCTGCCGGTAAAGGTACTTTCGTTACTGACCGCATAAGAAATATCACGATCGCCAATCTTCAGCGGCTGGCCGCCTAACGTCAGCGGGTCCATGCTCAGGTCTGTCGATTTATCGACATCCGTACTGGCGCTTTTGTTGGCTTTGTTTTTCTCTGCCAGCAATACTGTCACGATGTCACCAATCCCGCGGGGCGGGTGTCATCGTACATATCTTGTGCCAGGGCCTGACTGAACAGAGAGCCGGTTGCTGTCGCGTAATGCGCAGGCTTTTCTTGCGGACGGACACCGGTCCAGGCCGGGTCTCCCGCCTGCGGGTCATCCCGGCGACGGACCAGATCAATCAGATCGCCGCCCGAGGATTCCTGCTTGCCTTCGACCGCATCAACATTGGTTGTCGCCTGAGTTAACTCATCACGCTGTTCAGGAAGCTGAACACAGCCCGTTAAACCCAGAATGACCGCAGTGAGTAGCCAGTTCCGCATCATCGCTCTATTCCTTGATTAAAGTTGCTGATTCACGTAACTCAGCATCTGGTCGACGGTTGAAATCACTTTGGAGTTCATTTCATAAACCCGCTGGGCTTCAATCATGTTCACCAGTTCTTCCGTGACGTTCACGTTAGACGTTTCCAGCATCGACTGACGCATCTGTCCAAAACCTTCCAGCCCCGGAACACCTTCCTGCGGGTCACCACTGGCGCCCGTTGGCAGGAACAGGTTCTGACCAATCGGCTCCAGACCACCTGGGTTGATGAAGTCCACTGTGGTCAACTGACCCAGAATCACGTTTTCCTGCTGATCACGGATACGGGCTGAAACTTCACCATCAGTTCCCACGGTAATCGCTACCGCATCTTCAGGCACCACAATTTCGGGCTGCAGCAGGTATCCACCGCCAGAAGTCACCACCTGACCTTCCTGGTTCAGCGTGAACTGGCCATTTCGGGTATAGCCAATGTTGCCGTCCGGCAGCAGGATCTGGAAAAAGCCATCGCCTTCGATCATCAGATCCATCGCGTTGTTCGTGGTCTGAGTATTACCCTGCGTATGAACTTTCTGGGTTGCAACCACTTTTGAACCCGCACCCAGCATCAAACCGGATGGCAAGGTTGTATCCTGGCTGGACTGACCGCCCGGCTGGTTAATATTCTGATAAAACAGATCTTCAAAAACCGCACGGCTCTTTTTAAAGCCAATGGTTGAGGCGTTTGCCAGGTTGTTAGAAATGGTCGAGATATTGGTTTGCTGAGCGTCAAGACCGGTCTTACTGACCCATAGAGCTGGATGCATGTGTTATTCCTTCCGAATTAGCCCAAACGCAGCAGAGACGAAGACGCCTGGTCCATTTCCTCTGCGGTTTTCATTAACTTAACTTGCATTTCAAAATGACGCTGAAGGTCAATCATACTGGTCATTGCACCCACGGCATTGACGTTACTGCCTTCCAGCGCGCCATTGAGCAACGTGACCTGTGCATCGGCATCAAAAATTTGTGCCGGCACTTTTGATTTAAATAATCCATCAACGTCTTTAAAGAGTTCATTGTTGGCTGGCTTCACCATCTTGATCCGATCCACCACTTCCATCGCGCCCGCAGGTGCGCCTTGTGGCCGAACCGCAACCGTGCCGTCTTTGCCAATTTCTATCTTACTGATTGGTAGCGGAATAAAGATAGGACCACCGGTTTCCCCCACCATCAGGCTGCCATTGCTGTTCTGCAGCAGACCCGTCTGGTCGATTTTCAGATGTCCGGCACGGGTATAAGCTTCCTGACCGCTGGCATCCAATACAGCCAGCCAGCCATCACCTTCCACGGCAACATCCAGATCCCGGCCTGTGGTCATCACAGCGCCCTGAGAGAAATCCTGCCCCGGCCGTTCTGTCATGGTAAACACTCGGCTCGGCATGCCTTCGCCATACGCCTGCATGCTGCGCGCCTGTTCTAAGTCAGCGCGAAAGCCGGTGGTACGAACGTTAGCCAGGTTATTGGCATGAACTTGCAAGCCATACATATCTTGCTTGGCGCCGCTCATGGCCAGATAAAGTGCACGATCCATTTTGAGTCTCCCAATCAGTACTGTTGGGATATAAGCAATATACGTACCAATTTAATCGGAAGTGAGGAATGAAGCAGAAATCGCCTTAAGATCAGCCGATTATTGGGGCTTGGTTTCCAATTTACGATTTGATGACGTTCAGAGTGCCAAAATTATGACTGGATAAACGGGGGGACAATGGACAAAGATTGCCGCCTGAAATGGCAGGCGGCAATCGGGAGGATTCGAGCGATTAACGAATTTGCAGAATGGTCTGTTGCAGGCTGTTATCCACTTCCAGTGCACGAGAGTTCGCCTGGAAGTTACGCTGCGCGGTGATCAGATCCACCAGTTCCTGCGTCATGTCGATGTTAGACTGTTCCAACGTACCACTCTTGACCGCACCGAACGCACCGAAAGTTGCCTCGCCCCAAACGGCTGCGCCTGAATCTTGACTCACATCCCACTGTGTACCGCCCTTTTTCAGGAGGCCCTGCTCATTGGGAACGCGCACCATACCCACTCGACCCAGGGTGATGTTCTCACCGTTACTGTAGGTGGCGACAATTGAGCCTTTTGCATCAACATCCACTTTCGCCAGATAGCCGGTTGTTGCACCATTTTCGCTGAAGCGACGAACTTCAAACGGCGCCGCATACTGTGTTGGGGCGTCGAAGTTGAAATTCAGTGTCTGAGACCCATCGGCACCATTCATGTTGATCCCGGCCGCAGCAAACTGCTCAGAAACCATAGGGTTACCACCGTTCACCTGCGCCACAGTCCCGTCGAAGTTGAAATCCACGTAGGCACCGGCATGGCCAGACACATTGGTTGCAGCACCGCCATCAATGTCAATCGGCTTTTCGCCGTCTGCATCAGTTACGGTATAGAAGGTTGCCCAGCGGTTGGTCTGTGTGTTGTCTTTCACATAGTAGCTGGTCATCTTATAAGGCTGACCCAGCGAATCATACATGGTGACGGAAGTCGCTTTGTTATAAGTGTCCGGATCTTCAAAATTGAAGTCGTTCACTGATTTCGGCTCACCGTTGGCTGGCAGGTTCACACCGATATCAACCTGACTGGTTGCTTTTGGCTGACCAAACTGATCCGGCACCTTCAGTGCCTGCGGTTCATAGGAAACCACCTGATCCGTGTCTTGGTCGACACCATAACCCAGCAGAAACTGATCTTCTGAGTTCACGATGTAGTTATCTTTATTCAGATGGAACGCACCGTTACGGGTCAGACTGTTGTTATTCGGCTCCAGACGCTGATCTGCAACGGCGAAGAAACCCGTGCCTGAAATCCGCAGATCCATCGGGTTATTGGTGTAAATACTGGAACCTTCGTGGAACTGCTGCGCCACGACAGAAGTCTGCACACCGCCACCCGTGGTGGTTTTCGGATTCGAGAAAATTGAGTTGGAGTACACATCGCCAAACTCAGCACGAGATTCTTTAAAGCCATAAGTGTTGGCGTTGGCAATATTGTTACTTGTGGTGTTCAGATCTTTCTGAGCAGCGCCCAGACCACTGAGTGCGACGTTGAAGCCCATAACTGACTCTCCTGAATTCTGTCTACAGCGCGTATTTATTGTTCACCTGCCGTACCCTCTCGCCGGCAGGCGCTGTGTTTCATACCAATCAAAGTAAGTAAATGATCAGAAATAGCGCAGGAAAAATGGTTGAGAACAAGGCAGATTTTTTAGATCAGTAGTCGTTCTACAATCAAAAAATCTCACGCCGTTATCGAGCATTTGAACAAGCTAGGATGACCAGTTATTTACTGCGATTGGTATCATTATGCCTTGCCGACTTCCAGTACTTCAGCCAGCTTGATTGGTGATTCAAATCCAGCCAGATTCAGCATGACATTGCCATCACCGTTGCCCAGCAGCACGCTGTTCACGTTGGCGTAAGTCGATACATCAAATTCGGTGCTCTTACCATCGGCAAAACCACTGACTTTCAGTTGATATTTGCCGGCAGGCAACGCATTGCCGGTGTCGTCATTCCCGTCCCATGCCACGCGGTGATCGCCGGCAGGTTTCGAGCCCAGATCGAAGGTACGCACCAGCTGTCCCGCCGCATTTTCGACGCGGACCACTAGGTTATTCAGTGATTGCGGCAACTTCACCATGCCAGACACACCGCCTTCAGCTGTTTTCGAAGCCGTTGGGTTCGGCACCAGCACATCACGGCCAACCAGAGAGGAGGCCTGCAATGCCTGATTTGATGTCATCGCTGCGTTCAGACCACCAAACTGATCATTCATTTTGCTGATCCCATCGACCGTCGCAAATGAGGCCATCTGAGCGATCATCTGATCATTCCCAACGGGCTTAAACGGATCCTGCTGGGATAATTGTTTGGTCAGCAGCGACAGAAAATCTTCCTGCTTAAGTTCCTGTTGTCCCGTTACTTTTTGCTCAGACTGCAGTTTTTTCTCCTGCATACTCTTGAGCTGGTCAACATAGGACAAAGGGTTTTGACCTGTGCCTTGAATACCGGTCATGTCAGTCACTCCCTACCCTTACTGGCCCATCTGCAGTGTTCGCATCAGCATTTGCTTACTGGCATCTGCGACCTGAACATTGCTCTGGTAAGAACGTGAGGCAGAGATCATGTTTGCCATCTCTTCCATCACATTTACATTTGGTTTGTAGATATAGCCTTCAGCATTGGCTAAAGGATGCGCTGGATTGTATTCCGCCGTCAGGGGTTTCTGACTTTCGACAATCGCTTTCACGCGAACCGGCACACTTTCATCACGCTGATAACTTGCGCTCTGCAGTGCCGCTTCAAACACCGGATGACGTGCCTTATAAGTTTCCGCCGCAGAACTGCTGACGGTATTGGCGTTTGCCATGTTACTGGCCGTCGTGTTCAGACGTACAGACTCCGCACTCATTGCCGAACCGGTGACATTAAAAACGTTAAACAAGCTCATGGATTATTCCCCTTTTAATGCCTTGCTCAGGTTCTTGAATTTAGAGCCCAGAAAATCAAGCGATGCCTGATATTCCAGCGCGTTTTGCATAAACAGGTTTTGTTCCAGTTGGGCATCGACCGTGTTGCCATCGCCAGTATCTGGCTGAGTCGGCACACGGTATTTTTGTTCACCCATCACTTTCGCAGAGGCAGCAATGTGCCGCTCATTGGTCCGGCTGAGGCCAAACTTTGCCTCCGAGGTTGCCGCCTTCAATGCGCGTTGAAAGTCCAGATCTTTTGCTTTATAGCCAGGCGTGTTCGCGTTTGCGATATTGCTGGCAAGGGTTTCCGCCCGTTTACCGCGCACGCCCACCGTGTGCTGGTGAACGCCTAATGCTTTATCAAAAGAGATGGCCATACTCTGCCTCCTGGATTACTTGCAGATATAACTGCAAGGGGCGTGCCAAAAAGTGCGTATCGCGAGTGAAAATCAAAATGAAAGGGCAGGAAAAATCTGAGCGCCTCAGAAGCATCATCGTCCAGCGCTGAAAGCAAAAGGGCCCAAACGGGCCCTGAGTGATTACTTCAATTTGTAGATAATGCCTGGATTACAGCGAATCATCTCGAATCTGTCAGTCAGTCCGGTCAGCGACTCAGAAGCACCTAACAACAGGTAACCGCCGGGATTCAGGCTGGCTGCCATCTGATTCAGGACCTTCGCTTTCATCTCTGGTGCAAAATAAATCAACACGTTCCGGCAGAAAATGACATCGAACTTGCCCAGCAGCGCGTAGCTGTCTTTCAGGTTCTGCGGACGGAAATTCACCATCTGCTTCACTTTACTGGTGATCCGCATCCGGCCATTGCCGATGGGCTCAAAAAACGCCTGACGGCGCTCCGGTGACAGTCCGCGGCTCAGCGCAAGATTGTCATAAACCCCCGTCCGGCACATATCCAGCATGGTTTGCGAAATATCTGTCGCGGTAACCTGTGTTCCAAGAGGTAACATCCCCGGCCGGCGTTGCTGTGTTTCCAGCACTGTCATGGCGATGGAATAAGGTTCCTGACCCGACGAACTCGCGGATGACCAGATCCGGATCGGACGCTTGTTACCGGCCAGCTCAGGTAAAATTTTGTCTGCCAGGACAGTGAACGGGTAACTATCGCGAAACCACAAGGTCTCGTTGGTCGTCATGGCATCGACGGCCGCGACACGCAGCTCACGGTTACGGCCCGTAATCACGTTCTGCAATAATTCAGAGAGTGACGCCAGGCCAAAACGGTTGACCAGCGGACTCAGGCGGCTCCGCACCAAGTACTGCTTGCTGTCGCCAAGAACAATACCGCATTGTCCTTCCAAAAAACGGCAAAAATCTCGATATTCCTGGTCTTTAATTGTTATGGCTGTCATCTACTACTCTAACGTCAGTTTATTCAGGCATGGCTGCTTTGACAGCAGCACCCAGTTCATCGGGATTAAACTTGGGAATAAACGCATTGGCGCCCACTCTGTCGACCATGGCCTGATTAAATACCCCGCTCAATGAGGTGTGCAGGATAACATGTAAATCTTTTAGTTTGTCATCATTTCTGATGGCCGCTGTCAGGGTATAACCATCCATTTCTGGCATTTCGATATCTGAAATGACCAAATCCAGTTGTTTATAGATACTCTCCTCTTCGGCCATCTGACGCAGCTTGAGGAGCGCCTCTTTTCCATCTTTCACCAGCAGGCATTCACACCCAATGGATTCGATTGCACGCTGGACCTGTTTCCGGGCGACACTGGAATCATCAGCAACCAGAACACGGCGGGTCACCGGGTTCTCATTCAGCATTGCTTCACGCAGCGTTTCTGACACTTCAGTGGTTCTGGGTGAAATTTCATCCAGAATCTTTTCCACATCCAGAATTTCGACCAGTTCGCCGTCGATCTCTGTCACCGCAGTCAGATAATTCGAACTGCCCGCACCTTTCGGTGGCGGCAGAATCTCTTCCCAGTTCATATTAATGATTCGCTCAACTGCGGACACCAAAAAACCCTGCACAGAGCGATTAAACTCGGAGATGATCACAAAACAATTCTCTGTGTTTTCAATTGGGCGACCACCGGTTGCCAGACTCATGTCGATCACAGAAATGGTCTGACCACGAATATGTGCAATTCCTTTCACCAAAGGATGGAGATTTGGCATAGCGGTCAACTTCGGGCACTGCAAAACTTCTTTCACTTTGAAGACGTTGATACCGTAGCGCTGACGGCGGTTCAGCTTGAAGGTCAGCAGCTCCAGGCGGTTTTGCCCCACAAGCTGAGTGCGCTGATTCACAGAATCCAAAATCCCCGACATATACGTGACTCCAAAGTTGTCGAATAGAATTGTTGTTAAAATAGACAATTTAGCAGGATAAACGAGAAATCCGACTCAAAATCCCCTATCATGGTGCAATTGTAGCCCCTGAGAACGACCTAAAAAGAGCAAAAACCGTGACCGAAAGAACACATTTTACACTCTGTTTGATCTTTATCGGCATACTCTGCGGTTTCTTAAGCGGGAATGCAATTGCTGCAAGCGATAACTTACTCAGTAATGTGCGACAGGCAGCAACAGATCACATCCGGGAGTTGGTGGCCCAACCAGACCGGGGGAGTCTGGAGGTGAACGCCACTGCATTAGATAACCGCTTACGAATCAGCGCATGCCAAGAACCCCTGCAAACGTCGGTGCCCGGTAATCAGTCACTGACCGGCAATGTCACCGTTCTGGTCAGTTGCCCGACATCAGGCTGGCAAGTTTATGTTCCGGTTCAGGTCTCTTTATTGCTGCCACGCGTTGTCGCAGCCAAACCTTTGGCCCGGGGTGCAGTCATCACTGCTGCCGACTTACAAGTCAGCCAGGTGGAAAGCCGTTTTCAACGGAGTATCGTCTTCGAGTCCCCAGAACAGGTGATTGGTTCAACGGTGAAGCGAAACATCAATATGGGCGAAGCGGTAGAAGGCAACGATATTTGCCTGGTTTGCCGGAATGACTCGGTCATCATTAAAGCCGGACAAAGCGGCCTGAACATCGTCACGAAAGGCACAGCACTGTCTGACGGTTCACTGGGTGAAGAGATCCGGGTTCAGAATACGAAGTCCCGTCGTATCATTCAGGCCAGAATCACCGCTGTGGGTGAAGTCACTGTCAGCTACTAAAAAAATGCTAAAGTTATACAGAGCCTTGCCGATAGCAGGGCATCAACGATGAAATCTGTTTAAGGCAACATGATTATGGCAAGTATTGATTCCCTGCGTAGCGGTCAGGTTATGACCAACCTGCGCAACAGCAGCAGTACGAACACCACACAAGGCAGAACGGAAGCCCGGGAAGAATCAGGACATACCCCAAAAGATGCGGTGTCTCTGAGTTCACAGGCGCGTGCCGTGGGTCAAATCCATCAGCAACTCGCGACAGAGCCCAGCTTTGATCGCACCAAAGTTGAGGCCATCAAAAATGCCATCAACAATGGTTCGTATCAGATTGATGCTGATCGCCTGGCAAACAATATTCTTCGATTTGAGGACGAACTCCGCGGGCTCTGATATCATCAGACGCTCGCTGCTACGTCCCCGGAGTCAGAGTTATGTCGCCAACCATTGAACAATTACTTGCCCAGCAACACGCCACACTCGAGGTGCTGCTTCGCTTATTGACACACGAGCGGGATGCCATTGTGAAGCGTCAGCCTGGCGACATTACCCGGCTAGCCAACGATAAAAAAGATCTGGTTGATAAAATTCAGCTACAGGATCAACAAATTGCCCGACACACCCAAAGTAGCCGGCTGACAGAAAGTCCGGAACTGGCAGAGCAGGTTCAGACTATTCAGGCGCTGGTGAGTGAATGCCAGCATCAAAATGAGCTCAATGGTGCCGCACTCCAGCGAGCCCAGCTTAGTTTTCATAAACTGAATAATTTGTTCCAGCAAAGTATGGGTCATCATCAGACCTACAACAAAGAAGGCGTTGCCCAGAACCTGCGCTCTTTGGGAACGAATCTGAAAGCCTGAAATTTTTTCGGGCTCAATCCAGCACCGTCAATGAATTGACTCCTTCATTCTGCTTTCTGAACCTTTATTTTCTTCTTAAAAACCAAAGCACTAAACTGCACCTACCCTTCATTCATGACTTCCCCATCGTGCGTTTGATTCATGCCATGAATCTCATGACACACCATCCGTCAGGATTACGTCAGCTAATGTAAAAATGGAAAAATTTCATTGGATATTGATGTGAATCACATTTACCATGGCAGCATTTCTCCCCACCTTTCACTAAGAGTTTGATTTTTCATGCTGTTAACCGTTTTATACATTGTCGGAATCACTGCAGAAGCGATGACAGGCGCCCTTGCAGCTGGCAAACGCCACATGGACTGGTTTGGTGTGATGCTGGTCGCCAGCGCAACTGCAATTGGCGGCGGCACAGTGAGGGATATTTTACTGGGGCACTATCCGCTAAATTGGATTGCCAATCCGCAGTATCTGCTGATTACCTGCATTGCCGGTCTGCTGACGACCTGGACTGCTCCACTGGTTGTCCGTTTCCATAAAGTGTTCGTGTTGCTGGATGCGCTGGGATTAATTGTCTTCAGCATTCTGGGCTGCCGGGTTGCCATGAATATGGATCAGCCCGTGATTATCTGTTTCATGGCTGCGGTTGTAACCGGCGTCTTTGGGGGATTACTGCGAGATTTGATTTGTCGACGAACCCCGCTTGTTTTACACAAAGAGCTGTATGCATCCGTGGCATTTATTGCGGCAGGACTCTACATGGCACAACTGTACTTTGCCGTGCCGGAAAACATTGCCATCGGAATCACCCTGGTGACCGGATTCCTGCTTCGAATCGCTGCGATCCGCTTTCAGTGGCAATTACCGGTGTTCCGCATTGAAGATTCTGCTGAGCAGTCAAAGGGAAACATCAGCCACTGATTGAACCCTTCAAAAAAAGCGGCAAGGTCATGCCTGACCTTGCCGCTTTTTTTATCCTATTCATTTCAACGCGGTTAAAACAGAATTTCCTGATTCGCCGGGACATGGTAAACCTCGCCCTGCTGTTTCATCCGTTCCATCTTATTGAGATCCAGCTGCATTTCTGTCACATAGCTGTCTCCCACCGGATAGCTCCGAATCACCTCAGCGCCACGGATCACGCCGTCCACTGCGCCGTCTGTTTCTTCTGAACCCAACTGTTGATCGGTCAGTCCCGCGCGAGCACTGATTCGCATCCCGTAGACCTGCTCTGTCAACTCACGGTAAGCATCCAGTTTAGAAGCCCGCATCGCTCGAATTCTTTTTTCTTCAATCGTCTGACCACGCTGCTCTGTAATTGAAGCATACCCGACTGCCGTGATCAGATTGATATCGCGAAATTCTGTTAACGGCTGGCAACCAGACAGGGTAATCAGCAAAACAGCCATCCACCAAAACCGCATAGTGACTCCTAAGGTTTTAATATGATCGAATTGTTCTCAAATTTTGTCGCTTCAGAACGGATCAACACCCCATTCTCAAGCCGCATTTTATTCAGGGTATCCAGATCGCGACCGATCCGATCTTCCGGCAAAAAGCCCTGCGCACTGGCGATCACAACGCGCGAACGCATTCCAATCACGCGGGCATTGATCAAGACACCACCGCCCTGACGCAGCATCGTTCCCGTCAGAACATAATCGACCGGCTGTTCAGAAGCCAGCTCTTTCCAGTTCCGGCTGAGCGAAAAATCACCTTCCGGCGTCACACGAATTGCACCCGTCGCTTTATAGTCCACCACAGTAAAACCAAGTTGCTGCATGTGGTACATAAAGCCTTCTGACACGGCATTCCCCAGCCAGTTTGTTTCGTTCATTTGCTGAATATCAACAAAGGACGTGACAGCTAAAGGGGTTTTTGCAGTCAGATACTGGTTGGATTCCACCAGTTGCTTCGTCATCCCTTCGATAAAAAAGTCGATGGTATGGCGAGGGGTTTCCGTCAGCAAAAAATTGCTGCCGGCATAGCTCTCTTTACCGTTATAAACGGGTGCATACGTACATGATGCTGTCAGCAGCGACAACAGCAAGATGGTCCATTTTTTCATTCTACCCTGCTCCGGAAGAAACGAGACAATGGCCTTTTATCGCCTCTTATCTCGAAAACTTTATCACTTTTCATTGCCACGCTCCCAAATTGACGTTTTAGGAACGCTCTTTGCATACATCATCCAGCGACTTGGGATGTTGGCAATGGAAAAAGCTGTTAGGCTGATTGACTTGAACACAAATGCTGACTCAACCTGAACGACACACAAAGTAAAGCAACATTCGTACCGAAATTATCCAGAGACTGGAAAAACTATGAAAAAGACGCTCAGGAATGCCCTTCTGGGTCTGGGAATATTGACTGCAATTCCTTCGCAAGCTGCCTGGTTTGAAGTCACTGGCCAGGCCATCATGCTGGAAAGCAAGTCTTCTGCCCGGACCAATGCAATTGAAGACGCCGTCTACCGCGCCATGCATTTTGCAGGGGCTGACTTTTCCAGCTTTTCCAGTATGAAGCCCTACTTCCAGGAAGACCGGAAAGACTATCAGTTCAACGGCAGTGAAGTCCGCCATGTTCAGATCAGTAAAAGCTATACCAAAGACGGCAATTACTACGTCACTGCCAGAGTCGATATTTACCCGACGGCAAAAAGTTGCCACAACGTCCAGTATAAAAAAGGCATGCTGATCAGCGATTTTTCCATTGCCGTACCGCAACAGGCTGCGCTGGGGGGCATTTATCAGGTGGGGAAAGATTTCACCCAACTGCTCAAGCGGCAAATCGGTAAGCAATCACAAAGCTTTGTGATCACCGGGACCAGTGCCGTACCGGTTCAGCCGGAGAACCCCAGTGCGATGATGATGCTGGCGGAAGACTTTGATGCGCAATACATCCTGAGCGGACAAATCACGGATCTCACCTCAACACTGGATCAGAACCGTTTTTCCAGCGATACCATCAACCGTCAGTTTTCTGTCGAACTCCAGGTGCTGGACGGCAAAACCGGGGAGATGATGTTACAACGGAAATACAGAGAAGTGGCAGAATGGCCCTTCTCCCGGATCAGTCAGGTCGATACCCAAAGTGCGCGCTTCTGGGTTTCGACTTATGGGGCTGCCCTGCAACGAGTCAGCCGGAATATGATGCTGGATCTGGAATCGTCACTGGCATGCCGGGCCAGTTTGCCGGAAGTCATTAACGCACATGGCAATCTGGTGCAAATGAATGTTGGCAGAACCCATGGTGTTCGTCAGGGCGATGAACTCAAGCTCTGGCATACAGCCGGATTTATTGATCAGTATGGTATCTCTCGCAACCGTATGGTCGAGACCGAGATCAGCTTAGTTGTTAACCGTGTCTATGAAACCTCAGCAGAACTGAGTGTTCAGCAAAGTGAACTTGCGGCAAGCATTCAGCCTGGCGATTTACTGACCAAGCAACCGCCACGCAGGTACTAATCGCTTAAAAAACATCGTCTTTTGGGTATAATGGCCTTTCTGAATTTCCAGAAAGGCTCCCTTAGCTCAGTAGGATAGAGCGTCCCCCTCCTAAGGGGAAGGCCGCAGGTTCGACTCCTGCAGGGAGCGCCATTTCCAGCAATTTCTTACTCGCTTTCACGCCGTCTCAATATTTGGACAACTCGCTGCTTTTTCGGCAAATTCCTGAAATTTAACCTTGCTGATCCTGTCTGTGTCTTTGAAAAGATTCTGCGTCTTTTTAATAATTGAAAATTATGATCTTGTTCTAGTCTAATAGTGATAAAGACGGAGTGATTTCAAAAACGCAGAGTAATCCGCCATAAGGTTGCTTTGAGGAATCACCTTATGTCGTCACCACAGGAGAGAGCTATGAAAAAGTTCGCAATGTTCGCGACTGCCGCGCTGATGGCACTGAGCTTTAATGCAATGGCCTACACCTTGTCCGGCACACCAACGCAAATCCCGAGCGATGCCATGCAATACTGTGCTGGTGCACAAAACTTCTGGGTCTGCGTGGACAACTTTGAACGCCAGAACCGATAACGATAGCCAATGTATAAAAAATGTATAAAAAAAAGCGGAGGCTGAGGCCTCCGCTTTTCATGAAATCATGACGGATTTCTGGTGATTAAGCGTTTGCTTCACGCGCAGCGATGTAATCCAGCGCCATCTGAATACGGGCAATCACACGAGCTTTACCAACCAGCATCATGACAGCATCCACTGAAGGAGACTGACCCTGACCGGTCACAGCAACACGCAGTGGCATGCCGACTTTCCCCATTCCCAGCGCCAGCTCTTCGCAGGTTTGCTGAATCAGCTGATGCAGTGCATCCGTGTTCCAGTCTTCCAGTGCTTCTGCTTTCTGCTTGGCCAGCGCCAGTGCTTCTTTGGCAACCGGACGCAGATGCTTCTTCGCAGCGTTTTCATCAAAGGCCGTGAAATCTTCAAAGAAATAACGTGACTGAGCAGCCAGCTCCACCAGTGTATCGCTGCGCTCTGCCAGCAGTTTAATCACTTCTGTCACTTCCGGGCCACCCGCCGTATCGATTCCCTGGTGATCCAGATGCCACTGCAGATGTTTTGCAACATAAGCTGGCTCTGACGTTTTGATGTAGTGATGATTCAACCAACGCAGTTTGTCGGTGTTAAATGCAGATGCCGACTTACTGATATCATTCAGGCTGAACAGCTTAATCATCTCTTCCTGCGTGAAAATTTCCTGATCACCATGAGACCAGCCCAGACGAACCAGATAGTTCAGCAGAGCTTCCGGCAGATAACCTTCGTCACGATATTGCATCACACTGACAGCACCATGGCGCTTCGACAGCTTGGCACCGTCATCACCCAAAATCATGGCACAGTGTGCAAACTCTGGCACAGGCGCACCCAGTGCTTGATAGATGTTGATCTGGCGTGGAGTATTGTTGATATGGTCTTCACCACGAACAACATGGGTAATTTCCATATCCCAGTCATCCACCACTACACAGAAGTTGTAAGTCGGGCTGCCATCTGTGCGACGAATGATCAGATCATCCAGCTCGCTGTTACTGATTTCAATCCGGCCACGAATGTGATCGTCAAAAACCACACTGCCTTCTTTCGGGTTACGGAAACGGATCACGAATGGTGAATCTGCTGTTGCAGCTGCGTTCGCTTCAATGATTCGCGGATGATTCGCATCGTAGCGCGGCTTCACGCCTGCAGCCATTTGCGCTTCACGGATTTCATCCAGCAATTCTTTCGGACAGTAGCATTTGTACGCTTTATCTTCTGCCAGCAGCTGATCAATCAATTGGTTATAACGGTCAAAACGTTTGGTCTGGTAGTACGGGCCTTCATCCCAGTTCAACCCTAACCACGTCATTCCTTCCATAATGGCGTCGATAGCTTCCTGAGTGGAACGCTCAATATCCGTATCTTCGATACGCAATACAAATTCACCACCCGTGTGTTTGGCATACAACCAGGAATAAAGCGCAGTACGAGCACCACCAACATGCAGGAAGCCTGTTGGACTAGGAGCAAAACGAGTTTTAACCGTCATGAAAAGACCTTCAATCTAATGATTCAAACAATGAGCGAAACAGGAAGAATTTACGCTGTCTGCAGTACCGGCCATTCTACCACCGCCGGGGCAATCCTCAAATGCTCAACCATTGATTCCTGAGGGCAATGTAAGTGACGTGAAAACAGAGCCTCTGAAAGTGACCCCCTTCAAACTCTCCAAGATTGTCAGTTTTACCGCTTTACCCTTCACGTGCACTCAGTAAACTGTATTTTGACACACGAACCAGCGGATCCCCGCTTGCGCTAAAGGATTGCCATCATGAAGTTGAAAAAATTATTCCTGTCATCTGCGCTGTTGGCTCTGACGGCCCCGACCATGGCACAAGTCAAACTGGAGCTGCCAAAAGGTGTCCACCTTCTGGTTGTGAATGAACAAGATGCAGGGTATTCCGCGCTGGGTTTTAATCACCGGCCCGTGCTTGAGTTGCCAGATGGACAGAATCAGGTTGTCTTCAGAATTGGCAAGATTGTGATGGAAAGCGGCAGCCTGAAAACCAAATATGATTCTGTGCCGATTGTCGCGTTATTTGATGCCAAAGAGACAACACTCTCGCTGGAGGTTCCGAATATAGAAACGCTCGCGCAAGGCCAAGCATATGACAAAGACCCGCGTTTTCAATTACTGAATCATGGGCAGCCAGTGAATGTTAAGTCCGACCAACTTGCTGTCGGCTTTACTTTGTCGCCAGATTATCTGCAACTGACACGAGACTATAACCGTTCCGATCGTGTGGCGTCGCTGAAAACGAATCCTCGTTCTGCAACGCCTGTTCAGCAATCCGTCCCAACAGATAGCAAAGCGGATGAAATGCTCAAATACTGGTTTGAGCAGGTAAGCCCGGAAAGTCGTAAAGCGTTCTTAAGCTGGGCTGTTCAAAACATGGATTAATTCCACTTTCAAGAGAATATTGGAATGAACAAAACAAAAAGCACCCTCTCGGTGCTTTTTGTTTTCATCACAACTGACATCACATCCACTGAAAACAAAAGGACCGGCCCACAAGGGACCGGCCAAATTGAATAAGGCAGTAGCAGTTCAGCGATTAGAAGTAGTACTCGACTCCCCATCCCCAACCGAACTCAGCATCTGAGTCGTCTTTCGAAATCATATAAGGGCGCACATAAGTGATTGCAGAATCATCCAGGAAGTACAAGATATTTGTAGAAACGATGTAGTCCTCGGAACCAGATATAGATTTTCCTTTCGCATCGGCTTCCAGATTCGCCGCATAGTTGGCTTTAAACTGCCAGTTTTCTACGCCACTATAAACCAGACCGACTGAGTAGCTTCCCTGCTCAATGTCCATGTCCGTGAAGTTAATCTCACTTCCATCAACATTAAACTTACCATCATCATAGTCAGCAGCTTCGTGTTTGTACGCACCGTAAACACCAAAGTCACCCAGATTCAGCTCAAAGCCCAGCAGATATGCATCTGTATCCGATTTAGTGCTGCCTTTAACCTCATCAAACTTAGGCGGATTGCCGGGCTGTTGTGCCAGATAGGCACGGTAGAAGGTCGAGTTTGCACTGACGTCGCGGTCAGAGCCTGCTTCATACGCCGCATGCAGCGTGAACAGACCTGTTGAATAATGTGCGCCGACGCCGTAGAAGTTGGAATCTTTGTCATCCTCAGTACCACGGCCTGCTGCCACATTAAAGGTGAAGCCGCTGTAGTTGCCTGAATCGAAGCGAACCATGTTTGATTGACGGTCGTAACGTGCACCACCAACAACATCACCGCCCCAGTCGAAAATTGCACCCGCGCGCTGACCTGAGTATGGCCAGTCGATCACTTCATACAATGGTGTCAGCATACGGCCCAAGCGAACCCGGCTACCATCGTCGAAACTTGCACCGATATAGGTATCACGAACACCTAAACCTGAGTTACCGCCCGCGTCACCAACATCACCACCTTCCAGCTGCCAGATCAGGTTCGGACCACGCGCCAACTCTTTTGAGCCACGCAGACCAAAACGGGATTCGTTAACCACATTCAGTGGGGCGTCACCACCACCAATTTTATCTTCACCGAATTGCCACACAGAAACTGCAACCTGGCCGTACAGATCCACTGTATCTGTCGCAGGTGCGGCTTGCGCCGTTGTTGCAACTGCAGCTGATGCAATGGCTAAACCTAAAAGCGAACGCTTGAACACATTTTCCATGGAAAAACTCCTAAAAAAACTAGCTGTAGACCTGACGCCAAATAAGGTTGGCCGCCGTTGACGACAGGTCACTCTCCCCAATATGTCAGTCAAACCTGATGTGAGTTTGCTATTCCATATTTTGTTTGGTTGGGAACTTTAATCAGTTCAAGGGTAAGACTACTTTCGCGGCGCAAAACATCAATCAGAAGTTAATTTGTCGTTAAAAAAATATGATTCAGCGCAAATTTATCTGGTATCAGTGATCCTAGTCATGGTTCCATTAAATGGCTTTTATTAATTGAATTAAAATCTTATATTTCAGTTAGATATAAAAATAACATTCTTACTACTGCGATCTTGATTGTACTTTTCTGCATGTTACAACATGTGTTTCATCTGATTGTAAGAGATCGATTCTTATATAAAATATGGAATATATGGGCAGGTGCTTATATTCATAAAAATGATTTAGCATGCTCGGATGACGAGTAATAATTCGAAACAAAAAAAGTATGATAATAACGTGATATCAAAAAGCCCGCCTTATTCGGCGGGCTTCATCTTGATGAGTGGATTGAAAAAAGTGTCACTCGTTCATCTGGGCAATCAGTTGGTTTTCATCCCAGATTTCAATGCCAAGCTCTTGCGCTTTCGCTAATTTAGATCCGGCTGCTTCACCAGCCACCAGCAAATCCGTCTTCTTGGACACACTGCCTGTGACTTTCGCACCCAGCGCCTGCAATGCTGCTTTCGCATCCGTCCGGCTCAGTTGAGACAAAGTTCCCGTAAGTACCACGACTTTACCGGCAAGCGGGAGTTCGACATCCTCAGAAACCTTTTCAATCGCAGGCCAGTGAATGTCCTGCTCAAGTAACGCTCGGATCACATCCCGGTTATGCGCCTCGCTAAAGAAATTATGCACATGAGCGGCAACAATACCGCCAACATCCGGCACTTCAATCAACTGTGCTTCTGTTGCAGCCATCACAGCCTCAAGCGTCAGGAAATGATTCGCCAGATTCGCCGCAGTCGCTTCCCCGACCTCCCGGATACCCAATGAATACAAAAAGCGTGGCAACGTTGTCGTTTTCGCCGCCTGGAAGGCATCCACCAGTTTCTGAGCTGACTTCGGTCCCATGCGTTCCAGACCCGTCAGAATCCCGGGGGAAAGCTTGAACAGATCGGCCGGCGTCGCGACCATTTCTTTATCCACTAACTGCTCAATCACTTTGGTGCCGCAACCATCAACATCCAGCGCTTTACGCGAGACAAAGTGCTTCAGTGCTTCTTTCCGCTGCGCTTGACAGATCAGGCCACCGGAGCAGCGGGCAACGGCTTCGCCTTCCACACGCTCAATCGCCGACTGACACACCGGGCATGCCGACGGGAATTCGATGGGGGTTGCATCTTCAGGACGACGGGAAGTCACCACAGAAACAACCTGCGGGATGACATCACCTGCCCGGCGGATCACGACGGTATCTCCGATCATCACCCCCAACCGGGCAATCTCATCGGCATTGTGCAGCGTTGCGTTACTGACCGTGACGCCACCGACCATCACCGGAGCCAGTTTGGCTACGGGGGTAATCGCACCGGTTCGCCCCACCTGAAATTCCACATGATTCAAGACAGTCAGCTCTTCCTGTGCCGGGAACTTATAGGCAATAGCCCATCTGGGCGCACGGGCTACGAATCCAAGCTGCTGTTGCTGGGCGATGTCATCCGCCTTGATTACAACCCCGTCAATTTCGTAACTCAGTTGCTGGCGCTTCTCGCCAATGGCCTGATAGAAACCAATCACCTCCGCCAGATTCTCGAGTCGCCGGGTTTCCGGGCACATAGGCAGTCCCCAGTGTTTTAACTGACACAGCCGCTCATACTGGCTGTCTGCCAATTCAGCACCTTCAACCACACCCACAGAATACGCATAAAAACTCAGCGGACGGGTGGCTGTAATGCGCGGATCCAGCTGTCGCAGACTGCCTGCTGCCGCATTCCGGGGATTGGCAAAAATTTTCTCCTCTTTCTTTGCAGCACGTTCATTGAGTTCTTCAAATCCGCGTTTTGGCATAAAAACTTCGCCACGCACTTCAAGCCGGGATGGCCAGTCGTCACCACGGAGTTTCAGTGGAATGGCACGAATGGTCCGGACATTGGCTGTAATGTTCTCGCCTGTGGTGCCGTCCCCGCGAGTTGCTGCCTGAACCAACACCCCATTTTCGTACATCAGGCTGACGGCCAGCCCGTCCAGCTTAGGTTCACAACAATAAGCCACTCTGGCCGTTGCGGCTAAGCGCTCAGTCAGACGACGGTGAAAATTCGTCAGGTCTTCATCCGAAAATGCATTATCAAGCGACAGCATCGGCAACTCATGGCTGACCTGAGTAAACGCGGCAAGCGGTTGCCCTCCAACGCGCTGACTTGGTGAGTCAGAGGTCACCAGTTCCGGATGCTCAGCTTCCAGCTTCAGTAAAGCCTGCATTAAGCGGTCATATTCAGCATCCGGGACTTCAGGATTATCTTCCACATAATATAGATAACCGTGATGTGCGAGCTGCTCACGTAAGGCGGTCAACTGTTCTTGGATGTCTGTCATTGCTCTTTCCTAACTCAATTCTTAATCCAGTATTGTCCATGCCGTGAAAAGACCTGAACAATTCACCCGGCCTGTGCTGTGTCTGAATCTGCCGGATGCCGATGATCTGCGGTTCAATAACTAGGGCCCCAAAAAGGGGCCCTAATGATTCAATCGATGCCTGAATGATCAGGGCTTAAAGATAAAGCTTGGCTTTCTCGCGACAGGCTTTCAGTCGCTGCGGCGTGATCAGATTTCGCTCATGATCAAGAATATCCGCACTCAGCTCATCCGCCACACGCTGTACGGTTTGCAGCATCAGATTAAAATTATCATCCGCACGACCGTGGCAAGGTAGCATCAGATAAAAAGCAATGCCCGGTGTTTCAAATTCATCGATTTGATCTTGCGGAAAATATCCCGGACTGACCATATTCGCTACGGTGAACAGAACTGGCTCGGTGCCGGTTAAATCTGCATGGCGATGATACACCGAATTGTCACCGTAAATCAGATGGTGTCGCTCCAGGCACTGAAACAGCTTCACACCGGAGAGCAGTTCACCACGACGGGCATGAACATTGAGCACCAGAAAATCAGGCTCCAGGGCAACAGGTGCCTCTTCAACCAGTGTTTCTGGCTGGTTGTGCAGTTCAGCCTGCTGCGCCTGAATCGGAGCATCAGTCACTTCAGCCTGCTCGGAAGTTGCAGCATCACTCGATAGCGGCGATTCAGCCGTGAACGCTGTAGTCACGGTAGGTTGTGTTGTCGGCTGTTCTGGTTCATCGACCGGGGCAGGTTCTGTGGTCATTTCAGCGTGCGTTTTCGGCAATGCATCCAACTCGGATTCCTGAACAGATTCCTGAGCGGGAGCTTCTTCCGTCATGGTCTGAAGATGTGACGCAGTTTGCGTCGGGGCAATCACATCTGAGGTTTGTTCAAGCTCTGGCTGATTCTCTTGCCGCTGAGCTGTTGCAGGCGTCACTGGCGTATCCAGCAGCGGATCCACATCCAGTGCATCTCCGAAATGCAGTTCTGGCTCTTTTCGCTCTGACCGCTTCGCTGGTACCTGCTCAGCAGGAGGACTACCCGCGATGACCCGAACAGAACCAATACCATCCTGATCAAAGCCTTCCGTATCTTTCTGTTTGCCCTCACCCAGACGGCCGATTGGCTTTTCACCAAACTTCGCGGGCTTGTCCTTCCGGCTCGACCATAAACCGTGCAAAAGAAGTGCGGAGATAGCCAGCACTCCGACAATAATTAGAACCAGACGCAATTCCTGCATTATGAATACTCTGAATATCTTGTTTACCTGAACCAAAACGGCCAGAACCAGTGAGTCTTTACCAACCTGCCACACAGGCGATCAAAAAAGACCTAACTGAGCGAGCCACACCTGAGACAATTTTGTTGTCATCAAAGCCGTAAGGCTTTCAACCTATCTCATGAAGGTATTGACCTTAATGTATCAAAACTCAAATCCGAAAGAGAAGTTCAATGTTGTGATTGATGTCATATAGTGCATCCGAGCACAAAATTCCATCAATTGACTGGCATCATCGCCCAAGTCTGTCTATGCCACCGGATTGATCCTGCCCTTGAAATGCCGTTACTATGCCCGCACTTTAACCCAGCATCTGCTCAAGCACAGATGATGGGTTCATCAGTAGGAGACTGGCAATGCCAAACCATGCTTACAACACTACACCGATTGGCGGTGCGGGCTACTTCTTTCGCGGCCTGTCACTGGCGATGCAACCCGGCACCCGCCGGTTTGTCATGATTCCCTTACTCGTGAACATTTTGCTGTTCGGCGCCGCATTCAGCTATATCCTGACACAGCTTGACGACTGGATCACGGGCTGGATGGAAGGTTTACCCGGCTGGCTGGATTGGCTGTCGTACCTGCTGTGGCCATTACTGGCGATTGCGCTGCTGGTCGTGCTGTCTTACTTTTTCAGCACCATTGCTAACTGGATTGCGGCCCCCTTTAATGGGCTGCTTGCCGAGCATCTCGAAGCAAAACTGACCGGGGAAAAAGCGCCGGACAGTGGTCTGAAGGACATTCTGAAAGATTTACCCCGCATCATGCACCGGGAATGGATCAAACTGAAATACTACCTGCCCAAAGCGCTCGGGTTACTGATCCTGTTATGGATCCCTGTTGTCGGACAAACGCTGGGGCCTGTCTTGTGGTTTTTATTCAGCGCCTGGATGATGACGATTCAATATGTGGATTACCCGTTTGATAACCATAAGATTCCTTTCATCACGATGCGCGATGCGCTGAAAGAGCGCCGGGGCAAATCACTGAGCTTCGGCAGTCTGGTCATGCTCTGTACCATGACACCGGTTCTGAATCTGTTTGTCATGCCGGTCGCGGTATGTGGTGCGACAGCCATGTGGGTTGACCACTATCGTCAACCCATGCTGAAAACCCGAGCACAATAAACGGCCCTGATACCCTGAGAGATGGGGCGCACCCCCATCTCATGCCAATTTCACACCCCAAATACCGAACGACCCGCCCCGTACTCACTCATAAAGTGGGTGACGTCACACCTTTTCTTATAACTCTAAGATATAACAATAAATTACTTTTCAATGTGCAGTCAGCGATTATGCTTGGTCTATCATCTGTTGATAACGTGTCACCAAGGAACGACAAGCATGAGTAAGATTTACGAAGATAATTCTCTGACCATTGGGAATACCCCGCTGGTGCGCCTGAACCGCGTCAGCAAAGGCAACGTTCTGGCAAAAGTCGAGTCACGCAACCCAAGTTTCAGCGTGAAATGCCGGATCGGTGCCAACATGATTTGGGATGCTGAAAAACGCGGTGTCCTGAAACAAGGCGTAGAACTGGTTGAACCGACCAGCGGGAATACAGGGATTGCTCTGGCTTTCGTTGCTGCTGCACGCGGTTACAAGCTGACGCTGACCATGCCGGAAAGCATGAGTCTGGAGCGTCGTAAGCTGCTGAAAGCACTTGGTGCGAACCTGGTTCTGACAGAAGCACCGAAAGGCATGAAAGGTGCCATTGAGAAGGCAGAAGAAATTGTTGCTTCTGATCCGGACAAATACCTGCTGCTGCAACAGTTCGACAACCCGGCTAACCCGCAAATCCACGAAAAAACGACAGGTCCGGAAATCTGGGATGCAACCGATGGTGAAATCGATGTATTCGTCTCAGGTGTAGGTACCGGTGGAACGCTGACTGGTGTCAGCCGCTTTATCAAACAACAGAAAGGCAAAGCCATCACCACCGTCGCCGTTGAACCAACGGAGTCTCCGGTGATCACTCAGGCACTGAATGGTGAAGAAATCAAACCGGCCCCGCACAAGATTCAGGGCATTGGTGCTGGTTTCATTCCAGGCAACCTGGATCTGGCACTGATTGATGAAGTTGAGCGCGTGAGCTCTGAAGATGCTATCGCTATGGCACAGCGTCTGATGGAAGAAGAAGGCATTCTGGCTGGTATCTCTTCCGGTGCGGCAGTTATCGCTGCAAACCGGATTGCTGAGCGTCCGGAATTTGCAGGTAAAAACATTGTTGTCGTGCTACCAAGCTCAGGTGAGCGTTATTTATCATCTGCTCTATTTGCGGGTATCTTCACCGAAAAAGAAACCCAACAGTGATCACAAAATTGCCATTTTTGATAAGCAATTGTTAATGTCAAGCCCCCCATCGGGGGCTTTTTTATTGCTTTTTGACCTTACCTTTAATATAAATCCGACCACGCTTTTATTTTCTGCATCGAAATAAAAGGGCAAAAATTGACCTGGTCGATGTTTGCTGGGAAATGAACCCCTTAAAATGGGTCCCAGAACTTACACTAAACCAATGGAAGTGAATGTGAAATTAATCACCTAAGTTAGCAAGCTCTGGCTATTGGGATTAAGCTTACCTTCAGTTACGTGATTATTACATAAGACGATATCAAGAATCGGGGTGAAAAATGTATCAGAAGCAAGTTGAGATCACTGCAGAAAACGGCCTACACACTCGTCCTGCTGCGCAGTTCGTGAAAGAAGCGAAAGGTTTTGAAGCTGACATCACTGTGACGTCTAACGGCAAAAGCGCAAGTGCAAAAAGCCTGTTTAAACTGCAAACACTAGGCCTGGTGAAAGGCACTGTGGTCACAATTTCAGCAGAAGGTGCGCAGGCACAGGAAGCTGTCGACCATCTGGTTGCCCTGATGGACCAACTGCACTAATTCACTAGCCGCAGTACAAAAATTCCCTACTAGTTGTTTGTTAATTTTAAGGTAAGGCTATGATTTCAGGTATCCTGGCATCTCCTGGTATCGCTTTTGGTAAAGCGCTACTGCTGCAGGAAGAAGAGATTACTCTTGATAAGTCACCGATTTCTGCGGATCAACTCGACAAAGAAATCGAGTGCTTTTTCAATGCGCGTCAGAAATCTTCTGAGCAGCTTGAAGTGATCAAAGAAAAAGCGCGTGCAACCTTTGGTGAAGAAAAGGAAGCCATCTTTGAAGGCCACATCATGTTGCTGGAAGATGAAGAGCTGGAAGAGGAAATCATAGCCTTCATTAAAGACAATAAAGTGCGTGCAGCTTATGCCATTCACGCAATTATTGAAGAACAGGCAACCACACTGGAATCTCTGGACGATGAGTACCTGAAAGAGCGTGCAACCGACATCCGTGATATCGGCAACCGTGTTGTGAAAAATGCGCTGGGTATTAACATCGTCAACCTGAGCGCCATTAACGAAGAAGTGATTCTGGTGGCGAACGATCTGACCCCGTCTGAAACGGCTCAGATCAATCTGAACTACGTGCTGGGTTTTGTCACCGATATTGGTGGCCGTACCTCTCATACCTCAATCATGGCCCGTTCTCTGGAGCTGCCAGCGATTGTGGGAACCAACGACATCACCAAGCAAGTCAACAATGGTGACATGCTGGTTCTGGATGCGATTAATAACCAAATCGTAATCAACCCGACTGCTGATGAAATGGCGAAATTCAAAACCATTCGTGATGAGTATCAGGCAGAAAAAGACGAGCTGGCGAAACTGAAAGATCTGCCAGCCATCACACTGGACGGTCATCAGGTCGAAGTGTGCGGTAACATTGGTACCGTCAAAGACTGTGATGGCGTCAACCGCAACGGCGGTGAAGGTGTGGGTCTGTACCGAACTGAATTCCTGTTCATGGACCGGGATACCCTGCCGACTGAAGACGAGCAGTATCAAGCCTACAAAGATGTGGCTCAGGCCATGCAAGGTCAGGCGGTGATCATCCGTACCATGGATATTGGCGGCGACAAAGATCTGCCTTATATGGATCTGCCGAAAGAAATGAACCCGTTCCTGGGCTGGCGTGCTGTACGTATCAGCCTGGATCGTCGTGAAATCCTGCGTGCCCAGCTTCGTGCCATTCTGCGCGCATCTGCGCATGGTAAACTGCGCATCATGTTCCCGATGATCATCTCTGTAGAAGAGATTCGTGAACTGAAGAACGAACTGGAAACATACAAAGCCGAGCTGCGTGAAGAAGGCCTGGCGTTCGACGAAACCATTGAAGTTGGCGTGATGGTGGAAACACCAGCGGCGGCGGCAATTGCTCACCATCTGGCAAAAGAAGTTGAATTCTTTAGCATTGGTACAAACGACTTAACCCAGTATACTCTGGCTGTTGACCGTGGTAACGAGCTGATTTCTCATCTGTATAATCCAATGTCGCCTGCAGTACTCACTGTCATAAAGCAAGTGATTGACGCTTCCCACGCGGAAGGGAAATGGACTGGCATGTGCGGTGAATTGGCGGGTGATGAACGTGCAACCCTGCTGCTGCTTGGCATGGGACTTGATGAGTTCAGCATGAGTGCGATTTCAATTCCGCGCATCAAGAAAGTGATTCGAAACAGCAACTTTG
Organism: Photobacterium sp. GJ3; assembly: GCF_018199995.1. Taxonomy (NCBI): domain Bacteria; kingdom Pseudomonadati; phylum Pseudomonadota; class Gammaproteobacteria; order Vibrionales; family Vibrionaceae; genus Photobacterium; species Photobacterium sp. GJ3. The sequence continues at coordinate 2,490,083 of NZ_CP073578.1, forward strand.
CTGATGTGAAGTTGATGGCAGAACAAGCCCTTGCGATGCCAACAGCCGCAGAAATCGAAGCACATGTAGAGACATTTATCGCAGAAAAAACCATCTGCTAAGATTGCAGCAGATAGAATAACAACGCTTAGGAGCAACGCTATGGGTCTGTTTGACAAATTAAAGAAACTGGTTTCTGACGACACCAATGAAGCTGGTGCAATTGAGATCATCGCCCCGCTTTCAGGTGAAATCGTCAATATCGAAGATGTGCCTGATGTTGTCTTTGCTGAGAAAATCGTGGGTGATGGCATTGCGATCAAACCTGCTGGCAACAAAATGGTTGCACCAGTAAATGGTACTATCGGTAAAATCTTTGAAACCAACCACGCGTTCTCTATTGAGTCTGATGACGGTGTAGAGCTTTTTGTTCACTTCGGTATTGATACCGTTGAACTGAAAGGTGAAGGCTTCACCCGTGTTGCTGAAGAAGGCCAATCAGTGAAAGTTGGTGACACCATCATCGAATTTGATCTGGCTGTGCTGGAAGAGAAAGCGAAGTCTACCCTGACACCAGTTGTGATTTCTAACATGGATGAAATCAAAGAACTGAGCAAACTGTCTGGTGCCGTGACTGTCGGTGAAACCCCGGTACTGCGTATCAAGAAGTAAGACGCCTTGAGAATGATAAAAATGCCACCCGATGGGTGGCATTTTTGTATGCATCAGTACAACGGATTACAGTTGTATCAGCATTTCTGCGGATGGCACAAAAAAATAAGCGCCCGTCACTGCTTTGGTGAAATCCAGCAACTTATCGGTTTGACCATCTTTCTCGCCATACATGCTGTCTAGCATTTCCCTGAAGTTCCGCTGTTGCGCGCAATAAGCAATGAACAACAGACCATGATCGCCACTCATTGTGCCGTAGGGCAAGCTATGGCGCACAATTTTCAGGCCTTTGCCATTTTCTTTCAGGTCAACGCGTCCGACGTGAGAGTTCTCTGCAACATCTTCCAGTTCAACCGAATCGGGCTTGGTCCGACCGATGATTTTTTCCTGTTGGGCAACATGAACCGCATGCCAGGCTGGCAGATTGTGGACAAAGCGCTGCAGCATCACAAAGCTGCCTCCGGCAAAGGTGCCTTGCGGGATCACTGCAACTTCCCGGCGTGCTTCCTGCTTTTTCGGGTTTTCTGTTCCATCGATGAATCCGGTCAGATCTCTGGCATCGAGGTATCGGAAACCATGCGTTTCATCCAGCAGTTCAACCTCAGTTGCAACAGACTGCATGAAAGTGCTGAGTAAATGAAAATTCAGATCGTGACGATTGGAATGAAGATGCAAAAGCAGATCGCCGCCGGTGGCTGGTGCCGTCACATCGCCACTGCCCAACGGCACAAACTCTTCAAAGTCTTCCGGTACACCCTGCTCCAGCCGTTGCCAGAAGCTTTTCCCAAAGCCAACGCTCAGATGAATATCAGCACTCACGTGTTGCTGGTTCAGCTTATTCACCACATCCAGCAACCCTTGGCATTGACGGATCACCTTGTCCTGGTTTCCGACCAGGTTAAACACGCTGACTAAAGAAAACGGTCCGGATTCAGGTAAAATGGCACTTTGTGGCGTCACATTCACTCTCCCATTGCTCATCTATTTATGGACTGGATCTCTCCGACATCACAATCTCAAACCGATTGCAGTCTCGGGCGATCCAATCATGGTATCTGATTGTGAGTTAAGCATATTGATCACAGACAGCCAAGCCACATACTTTGCAAATTGGACAAACGTTGCCACAGGGATTCCGACCCATCAGAAAAAAGGCGCCCTTTCAGGCGCCTTGATTGCATTTCATTCAATGTCATCGCCTGTCAATCAGGCTGACATGACCGCGACTTGCAACTTCACAGAATTCAATGCATCGTCTTCACAGGTTTCAAACGAGGCTGGCGTATCCAATCCTGTCGAGATCACCGGGGCGGCCAGTACCCGCCATGCGCCATCGTCCAGCTGTTCTTGAATCTTAAAAGCGATTTTGACTTCTTCAGCGGACACTTCCAGTAATTCGGCGCTCCCGAAAAACTTCCGCCCCTGATCGCCGGTCGCGCTGCCAAAAATCACTGTTTCTTCACCGGGCAATAGTTGCAATGAAGTGGTCACGGACTGGTGATAACCTGCACTCGACAGTTCCAGGTTCACATTCAACAACCAGTCGGCCATCGCCAATGGGCTTAATAAGGCACTGAACAGCACCAAACCTCTCCCAAATTCATTCATCTGACATCTTCTCCGTGGGCTAATTGGCAAATGTATGTCTGACTCGGGAACTCCGTACCAGATAAGCCATCAGCCAGAGCGATATCACCAGTGTGATTGCTCCCGGCCAGCTAAAGGCACCTCGTATTAATGTCAGTTGGTACACTTGCAACAGAATATCCAACGTGTAAGTCATCAGCAAAATCACTCTGCCATTCCCCCACACGCCATGTATAATTTTATTTTTCTTATGTCTCAGGCCACTCAGCCACATCAGTAACATCGCTGGAAAGCCTACCCCATCAGCAGATACAAGTTTTCTGCATGCGGGAAAAACAGCTGCAGCAATTGCGCTCCCTGCGCTTGGCTTGCTCCAGCCATCATAAATACACCCCATCCCCTTGCACTGAACAGAAAACTCAGCCACAACAAAGCAGAAGGTTTCAACTGACCATGGCTGTTGTAGGCATCAATTGAATACATGCTGCCGCCCAGGATTATTGAACATCGTATTTATCTTTTTCGACATTAAATGATATGGATCAATTGGCAAAGTTACAGACGTAAGTTCTGCGCTTTAACGCACGAATCTTTTGCTTAACCTGCAATCATGATCACGCTTTTACGTATATTTAACAAACAACGATAAACAAGGCCGTCCATCCTTTCAGAGCCGAGACTTAATCCTCTGGGGAATTGATGATTAATCATCAATTTAGTAGGCTTTCATCGACTTCACTGAACAAGGTGGGATCCATGTGATTTACTGACAATGTAGAAATATTCCTACATTTTTAACGCTGACATCTCACGAATAGAAACCAGCATAAAATGCTACGCGCCTGATATTTTCACCCGAAAGAGACTAAGATGAATCAATCGAACAACACCCCATCGCCAGAAACACAAGCGGAAGCGCTGCGGATTGCCAAAGCAACCCAAAAACCCGGCCAGACCAAAGAGCAAACCAAACTCATTGCGCAGGGTATTCAAAAAGGTATTGAACTGTATAAAAAACAGCAGAAAGCCAAAGCCAGAGAGCGGGATAAGCTTCGCAAGAAACAGCAGAAAGACAAAACGATGACACAGCAAGCAGAAAATACCACAACAGAATCGCCGGAAATCATTGTTAAACAGGCAAAATTACCTTGGATTCTGCTCATCCTTTCCTGGGGCGTTTTTCTGGGATGGCTGTTAATGACAAATCAATAAACACACAAGAAATGCACTTGATAACAATTTGCATTTGCATCTATACTTACCCATAGACTTTCAAAGGGTTTCAGTATGGAGCGGCGTGTGTTTCGGATGATTTGTCTGCTGGGCTTAGCCAGCGTTGCTGTGATTCACCTGGTGGAACTCATGTTGTCCGGCCCGGCAACACTGCGTGCATTTTTGATTGAATGGCTGCCACTGTATGCAGTGTGGGGCATTCAACTGGGACTCAGTTGGTGGCAGCCCAATCAACATCCATCCGATCAGGATTTCTGAGGTTTGTCCTTGCCAAAGGAGAGCAACCACATTGCGACAATCGCAACCCCCAGAAAGCCGGAGAGAATAATCACTGGCATTGCTGCATAACCCAAGACATGCCAGATAATAGATTCCAATGTACTCATAACGCTCCCTCCTATTGCCAGCCTTCGACGTCTTTCATATCCGGTAACCGGTGCGCAATCCCTTTATGGCAATCCACACAGGTTTTATCACCGGAAGCCAATGCGCTGGAATGCTGATTGACCGCTCGGGGCGCCTGTTCGGAATAATCCATGTACTCGAACTGATGACAGTTTCGGCACTCTTTCGAATCATTCTTCTTCATCCGGCTCCATTCCCGGTGTGCCAGATGCCCGCGTCGTGCCTGAAATTTTTCTTCGGTATCTATCGTCCCGATAGCGAATGCGAACAACTCTTTCGAGGCCTGAACTTTGCGGACAATTTTATCCGTCCACTCATGCGGTACGTGACAATCGGAACAAATCGCTCGGACCCCGGAACGATTCGAATAATGAATCGTTGATCGGATTTCTTTCACGATCGGTGCATGGCACCCTGAACAGAACGCTTCTGTATTCGTTGCCTCCATACCGGTGTTAAAAGCGCCCCAGAACAGCAGCCCGCCCATAAACCCCAGAAAGAGCACCAGGCCAACCGCGGCTTTACTCGGTGAACTGAAGCGTTGCCAGAATCGTTTCAATAGTTTCATTACTGGCTCCGTTGTGCTTGATCTTTCAGTGCATCGACCCGTTTGAAGGTGTTCTCGACCAGTGGCTGAGCATCCGCCTGCGGTACATGGCACTGCAGGCAGAAGTAGCGGCTGGGCGACACATCCGACAGCACTTGTCCCTGCCGGGGCGATCGATAGTGCGTCACACTGATCTTGGTTGCCCCCATTTCATTGGCATATTTCCAGCTGTGGCAGGACAAACACTTATTCGCATTCAGCGACAGTTCATAGTTACGGATGGTATGCGGGATCAGCGGTGGCTGATACACATAATCACTGTCTATCGGCTTGCCATCTTTCGGATACTGCTTCCAGCGCTCTCCGCTAAAGGTCTCATTCAACTCCGTTTTACCACGCAGTGATTCCAGCCCGCCATTTCCACCGACCAGAGTCTCGTCGGCGGCTTGCGCACTGCCCAGCACCATCAGTCCCACCAGGCATCCAACGAAAATTTTGTTCATACACATGACCGGCTCCCTTACACCTTGGTGATCTTGATTGGACATTTTTTATAATCCGTCTGCTTGGAGAGCGGATCCGTTGCATCGAGCACCAGTTTGTTAATCAGGACCCGGGCATCAAAGAAAGGCACAAACACAAGCCCGGCTGGCGGACGATTCCGGCCCCGTGTATCCACACGGCAACGCACTTCACCACGACGTGAAGCCAGCAAAACCTCATCGCCCCGGCGGATATTCCGCTGCTTCGCGTCATCCGGATGCATGTAGCACACGGCATCCGGCACGGCTTTATAAAGCTCAGGGACACGACGCGTCATGGTGCCGGTGTGCCAGTGCTCCAGCACGCGCCCGGTACAGAGCCACAGGTCATAGGTTTCGTCCGGGACTTCCGGGGGTTGTTCATAAGGCGCGAAAATAATGTTGGCTTTGCCGTCCGGCTGACCATAAAAGTAAAAACCTTTGCCTTCAGGTACATAAGGATCTGAACCCTCGGCATAACGCCAGCGGGTTTCCTGTCCATTCACGACTGGCCAGCGCAACCCACGAGCCTGATGATACGCATCGTAAGGTGCCAAATCGTGGCCATGGCCCCGGCCAAAGGCTGCATATTCCTCAAACAGACCTTTCTGAACATAGAATCCCTGCGATTGGGCATCATCATTGAGTGCCTGGGCTTCTTTCAGCGGGAACTTGTCAATCTGCCCGTTGCGGAACAGCACGTCGTACATTGTCTTGCCCCGGTACTCTGGCATCTTGGCCAGCAATGCTTCATCCCAGACTTCTTCAATCTTGAAGCGCTTGCTGAATTCCATGATCTGCCAGAGATCCGATTTCGCATCCCCCGGCGCCTTCACCTGCTGATACCAGGCCTGCGTCCGGCGCTCTGCATTGCCGTATGCACCCTCTTTCTCCACCCACATCGCGGTTGGTAAAACCAGGTCAGCAGCCTGTGCGGTTGCGGTCGGATAGGGATCGGAGCAGACGATGAAATTCTCCGGATTGCGATAACCCGGCAAACGCTCGACATTGATATTCGGTCCCGCTTGCATGTTGTTGTTACACATCACCCAGTAAGCATTCAGGACGCCATCATGCAGCATTCGGTCTTGCTGCACGGCATGGAATCCGGGCTTCGGCGGGATGGTGCCTTCCGGCAACTTCCAGATTTTCTCAGCGGTGGCGCGGTGTTTCGGATTGGTGACCACCAGATCCGCCGGCAGACGATGGGCAAAGGTACCCACTTCTCGCGCGGTCCCACACGCCGATGGCTGACCGGTCAGCGAGAACGGGCTATTGCCCGGCTGCGAGATTTTTCCGGTGAGCAGGTGAATGTTATAAACCAGGTTGTTCATCCAAACACCGCGGGTGTGCTGGTTCATGCCCATGGTCCAGAGCGACATCACTTTGATGTTCGGATCGGCATAATATTTGGCCAGTTCCAGCAGTTTTTCCTGTGTAACGCCCGAGAGTTCCGCTGCTTTTTCCAGCGTATATTCAGCGACAGAAGCTTTATATTCCTCGAAACTCATGTCATGCATCGCACCGGAATTCGGGTGTGCCGCTGCTTTCTGAAGCGGGTCATCATCGCGCAGGCCATAGCCGATATCCGTATCGGCCCGCTTGAAGTGGGTATGCTTGTTCACGAAATCCCAGTTCACGGCATCATTTTCAATGATGTAATGTGCGATAAAGTTGGCAATCGCCAGATCCGTCTGCGGATGGAAGATCATCCCGTTATCCGCCAGCTCAAACGAGCGGTGATAGTAGGTCGACAGGACGTTCACTTTGACATGCGGGTAGCTCAGTCGGCGGTCGGTAATCCGGGTCCACAAAATCGGGTGCATTTCGGCCATGTTTGACCCCCACAGCACAAAAGCATCCGCATGTTCAAAATCGTCGTAGCAGCCCATGGGCTCGTCCATATTGAACGCCCGCATGAACCCCACAACAGCCGACGCCATACAGTGCCGGGCATTGGGGTCGATATTATTGGAGCGGAACCCCGCTTTCATCATTTTCGACGCGGCATAGCCTTCCATAACGGTCCATTGACCGGAGCCGAACATGCCCACGCTGGTCGGCCCTTTGGCTTTCAGCGCCGCTTTCCATTTCTCGGCCATGATATCGAATGCCTGATCCCAGCTGATGGGCTGAAAGTCACCGTCTTTATGGAACTTGCCGTCCTTCATGCGCAGCAGAGGCGTGGTCAAACGGTCGGCACCGTACATGATTTTGGACAGAAAATAGCCTTTGATGCAGTTCAGGCCACGGTTCACTTCCGCTTCCGGATCGGCCTGCGTTGCAATTACCCGCCCTTCCTGTGTTCCCACCAGCACAGAACAGCCGGTGCCGCAAAAACGGCACGGGGCTTTGTCCCAGTGAATCTTGGTTTCATCCGAGCTCACAATCAGATTGGTGGCAGTGGCCGGTAAACTGATACCTGCGACCGCCGCAGCAGACGCAGCCGCGTTTGCTTTCACAAACGCTCGTCGGGTCATTTTCATTGGATTTCCTCAAAGTCAGGTCCTTGCTGCTCAATCTGGTGAAACACCAGAAAAGCGGTGAGCACATGCTCATATGCATGAATAATGTCGATCAGGTCGGCGACTTCCCGGTGACTTGCCGTTTCCAGAACCACCACCAGCTTGCCCGCCGGGCTTTCGCCATAGACTTCAGCTTGCGGTATGGCATTCACCCGGGCTTTCACCTGCGCCAGCCCTTCCGGTTTGACATGGATGACCAGGCTGGAAATATGCACTTCTCCGCCCTGCGCCGCATGGCCCAACGACGGTTGCCGACCCGCTTGGTTCGCTTCACTGTATTGCTTCATGATGTGTGATTCCGCTGAGTTTCAGACTGAATATGAATGGCTTGGCTCGGGCAGACAGACACGCAGGCCCCGCAACCCGTACAATCGGAAGCGTGAACTTCCGGCTGTGCAACACGGCCGGGCTGCAGCGAGAATTGAATCGCCATCGGTTCACAGGCATCGCCACAACTCCGGCATTCCACGCCCTGTGAAGCCAGACAGCTTTCCGTGATACTGGCGATCGCGCTCCAGGGTGCCTCAGCCCGGGGACGAAACAGCGGCTCCGGGCAGACATCAGCACACTGATAACAAAAGGTGCACTCGCCATGCTGAAAATCGACTTGGGGGAAACCGCCGTCTCCGATCACGATGATGTGTGATTCACAGGCTTTCAGGCAGTCCTGGCAACGCGTGCACTGATCGGTAAACGCCGTATCCCCAATCATCCAGGGTAAACGGGGCGCCTGCAGTGCCTGCCGTTGCCGTAACCAGAATCGCCTCGCCAAATCCGCCATGAGTCCATCACCTCTTACGCAGCAGCATCGCCGGGTCTGTAAGATGCCGTGCCTGTTTTATAAGCCTAGTTTAGGTAGGGTTATCAATAGCAGCCCATACCCCGAAGGGGGTAATTCGGGGCTAAGCTTGTTTGAGATCAAGAAAGTACACTGACAATCTTCACAAAATGCCAAACATCAGCGACAACATCAGAATGAACATGAAAACTGTCACTTTCCGCGCAGGAGCCCGCGTGTCTCAGCACCCGAAAATAAACAGGCATGGTGATCAAAAGATTAGCGTAACAACCGTGATCGCGCGTATCATGCTGGCGATTGTGCTGCTGTCTTTACTCACCACTGGCGCGACCCTGATGACGGTCAGTGCCAGCCGCTATGATGCCGAGATGGTCAATCTGGCAGGCTCGCTGCGCATGCAGAGCTATCGGCTCGCGTTTCAGCTCGCCCAGACAGGCCAGGCGGATGAAGCAGATATCCTGCGATTCAGTCAGACCCTGAATGCGCCGGCAATGACTTCGCTGCAAAACAGATTAACCCCCGCCAGGCTTACCCGAAGCTACCAGGCCCTGCTGGAAGACTGGCGTCGGGTCAGCCCGCAGCTGACCAGCCAGTTTCCGGAAAGTTATCTGCGCCAGATGCCTGAGTTTGTTGACCGGATTGATCAGTTCGTTTCCGACATCCAGGCGTTTTCACAGCACAAACTGCAACTGATGGCGATCTTTTCCGGCCTCGGTCTGGGGCTCATCCTGCTGCTCGCCCTCTTTGCAATCCACTACAGTCGCCGTCAGATTGTGCCGCCGTTGCAAAGCCTGCTGGCGGCCAGTCGTCAGGTTCAGTCGCGCTGCTTTTCCGTTCGGGTCAGTGAGCACAGCCAGAATGAACTGGGCACACTGGCAAGAGCGTTTAACCAGATGGCTGAGGAACTGGGGCAAAGCTATCAGGCGCTGGAGTCAACCGTGGCTGAAAAAACACACCGGCTGCAGGAAGCCAACAATGCCCTGAAAACTTTGTATGACTGTGCACAGTTACTCTCGGTCAACCGGATCCAGGCCCGGCATTTCAGTCAGATCCTAAACCACCTGATTCAGTTGGAAGGGTTTGCGGTGATCCGGCTGGTGGTTGAAGAAGGTGATGGCATCCGGTCTGAATTTGAAGCCGGTCAGCCGGACGAGAACCAGCGCTGGCATCAGCATCCCCTGAAGCAGGCGGATCAGTCTTTAGGCACGCTGTGGTGGCAACACACTCTGCCCTGTCCGGATCCGACTCTGATCGTCAGTGTTGGCCACCTTTTGAGCCGCGCGCTTTATACACAGCAAACGCAGACCCGGAATGATCAGCTTTTGCTGATGGAAGAAAGAGCGACCATTGCCCGGGAACTGCACGACTCGCTGGCACAGTCACTGTCATATCTGAAGATTCAGCTGGCGCTGCTCAAACGTCAGAATGCCAGCGCGCCGGACGAGGCCCGTGCCGTCATTGATGACCTGGATCAGGGACTGTCTCAGGCTTATCGCCAGCTTCGGGAACTGCTCAATACGTTTCGTCTGAATGTGAAACCCGGCCGGCTTGGCGAAGCGCTGACGGATATGCTCGCCCCGCTTCGTAGTCAGACCTCGGCCTGTATTGTGCTGCACAACCAGTTGCCTTCCTTACAGCTCAATGCATCTCAGCATATTCATTTACTGCAAATCACCCGGGAAGCAGTCCTGAACGCCATCAAACATGCGCAAGCCACCCGCATTACCATTCATTGCATGATGGACGGCAATCAGGTTTTCGTGACAATCGCCGATGACGGGGTAGGTTTTGACCCCTCGCACGCCAAACACGCCCATTACGGGCTGGCCATCATGCAGGAACGCACCGAAAGTCTGGGCGGCAACTTAACGCTCACCAGTGCCACCGGCGAAGGCTGTCAGGTGCAGGTGAAATTCGTCTTACAACAAACAGGATAACCGCAATGACCCAACCGCTTGCCTACCGGATACTGATTGTGGATGACCATCCGCTGATGCGCCGGGGTCTCAGCCAGTTGCTTTCACTGGAACCCGACTTTACTCTGATCGGGGAAGCCAGCCAGGGCTATCAGGCTTTGGATCTTGCTGCAGCAGACGACCCGGACCTGATCCTGCTCGATCTGAATATGAAAGGGTTGTCTGGGCTGGATACGCTCCGGGCTTTGCGAGAACAGAACTGCCAGGCACTGGTCGTCATTCTCACCGTCTCCGACAATCCCAGTGATATCCGGGCACTCCTGAACGCTGGTGCCGACGGGTACCTGCTCAAAGATACAGAACCAGAGCAGTTACTGGCATTGCTGCGTCAGGCACTGAACGGCCAACAGGTGTTCAGTGAACAGATCAGCCAGATTCTGGCTGAAGAACTATCGGCGCCGGATCCGCTGCATGAACTGACCGCCAGAGAAACGGAGATTCTCCAGCTGGTGGCTCAGGGCAAGCGGAATAAAGATATTGCCAGCCAGCTTTACATCTCCGAAGCCACCGTCAAAGTCCATATCAAAAGTCTGCTTAAAAAGCTGGGGGCTGGTTCCCGCACGGCAGCCACCGTCATTTATCTGCAGGCACAGGACAGATAATCTCCACCGCGTCCCTGAATCCGCCCGGAACAGGCTTTGCCATTGCGAAGCCTGTTGATTCCCGTTATAAAAGGGGCTGTTATTTCCATTCAGCCAAATAAATACGGGTTAGATTATGAGCACCATTGCCTACGGTATTAAAAACTGCGACACCATCAAGAAAATGAAAAAATGGCTGGATGCTCAGGGCATCGATTACCGCTTTCATGACTACCGCGCTGATGGTCTGGACCCAGGCCTGCTGGAAACCTTTGAAGCAGCACTCGGCTGGGAAGCTATGCTCAACAAACGCGGCACCACGTTTCGCCAACTGAGCGATGAACAAAAAAACAATCTGAACCGCGACAATGCACTGGCACTGATGCTGGAACATCCGGCGATGATCAAGCGTCCCCTGCTGGTCCACAACAACACCTATCACCTGGGCTTTAAACCTGAACAATATCAGGGCATTTTTGCCTGAGCCCGAATTTTTTATTTCCCAAACATTTACGAATCAAGAAGGAAACACGGATGTCAGACAGCCCCGTTCTTGCCCTGGCCAAAGACCTGATCAGCCGCCCGTCAGTCACCCCTGAAGATGCCGGCTGTCAGGAGTTGATGATCAACCGACTGGAAAAGCTGGGCTTCAAGATTGAGCCCATGGTATTTGAAGATACCACCAATCTCTGGGCTCGCCGGGGCACTGAAGCCCCGCTGTTTGTGTTTGCAGGTCATACCGATGTGGTTCCGGCGGGCCCTGCGGCCCAATGGCATACACCACCGTTTGAACCGACGGTCATTGACGGTTACCTTCATGGCCGCGGTGCTGCCGATATGAAAGGCTCTCTGGCGTGCATGGTGGTTGCGATTGAACGTTATCTGGCAGAGCATCCGGACCACAAAGGTTCGATTGCACTGTTGATCACCTCCGATGAAGAAGGGCCTTTCATTAACGGTACCACCCGCGTGATTGATGCACTGGAAGCCAGACATGAAAAAATCGATATGTGTATTGTGGGCGAACCCTCCAGTACCCATGAAGTGGGCGATGTGGTGAAAAACGGCCGCCGTGGTTCCATCACCGGGGACTTAGTGGTCAAAGGCGTTCAGGGCCATGTTGCCTACCCGCATCTGGCAGATAACCCGGTTCATAATGCCATGCCAGCGCTGGCCGAACTGGCCGCAACAACCTGGGACAACGGCAATGAATACTTCCCGCCAACCAGCTTTCAGATCGCGAACGTCGCGGCTGGCACCGGTGCTTCAAACGTCATTCCGGGAGAGTTTGAAGTCCAGTTCAACTTCCGTTTCAGTACCGAGCTGACGGATGAAGACATCAAACGCAAAGTGCACTCCGTACTGGATGCTCATGGTCTGTCCTACGACCTGAAATGGACCTTCAGCGGTCATCCGTTCCTGACCGATGAAGGTACCCTGCTGGAAGCCGTTGTCAGCGCGATTGAGGAAGTGAACCATCGTCGCCCTGAACTGCTCACAACCGGTGGAACCTCAGATGGTCGTTTCATTGCCCGTACCGGCGCACAGGTGGTCGAACTAGGGCCGGTGAATGCCACCATTCACAAGGTGAACGAATGTGTGAAAATCGCCGATCTGGAAAAGCTGACCGACATGTATCAGAAAGTTCTGGAAAAAGCACTGGTATGAAGCACCTTGAACACCCGTTAACACTGGCGCAGCTCACCGGGCAAGACGAAAGTCATCTGTGTGACTATCAGGGAAAACAGATTCACCAGGGTGTTCAGGACGCACTGGCCGCGCTGCAACAGGCGGCCAGTGAGGCGGGCTTCGAACTGACACTGGCCAGCGCTTTCCGCTCCTTTGATCGCCAGATGCTGATCTGGAACAACAAGTTTCAGGGATTGCGTCCGATTCTGGACAGCAACAGCCAGCCGATGGATCCGGACAGCCTGTCGGATGAAGCCAAAATCCATGCGATTTTACGCTGGTCCGCCCTGCCCGGTGCCAGCCGCCACCACTGGGGAACAGATATTGATGTGTACGCTGCCAATTGTCTGCCCGAGGGAGAAAAGCTTCAGCTCGAACCCTGGGAATATGAAGGGGATGCTCATCAGGCCAGTTTCAATCAGTGGCTGTCCGCCAATATGGCGCGGTACGGCTTTTACCGACCTTATGCCGTTGATCTGGGCGGTGTTGCCGTAGAACCCTGGCATATCAGCTATTTTCCGATCAGCGAAGTCCTCCGCGCGCAGTGTACGCCAAGCCAGCTTGCCACAGTGATCCGTCAACAACCTGTTGCAGGAAAATCGCAAATTCTGGCAAACCTTGATACGCTTTACAGTAAGTACATCAACAACATCAGTGAGGTCTGATATGGAATGGCTACTCAACCCCTGGGTCATCACCATCATCGTGGTCAGTGTCGTGGTCAGTAATATTGCCGCCATCAAGTACACGGCCAATATGAAATTCGGCCCGCACGACAAAACCAAAGAACTGCTGCGCAAACAACGCCAGGTCGAGAATATGTCGAAGCATTATCCGACCGATGACACCAAGGACGACGCTGCACAGACCGATAAAAAATAACCGGCGCCTGAAATCAGACACCGGTTATTGTCGTCACGTCAGCGATGGCTTCAGTTGCCAGCCTTCAGCTGCGGCATAAATAGTCCGCCTGACCAACCCACTTGTAGCTGGTCAGCTCTTCCAGCCCCATCGGGCCGCGCGCATGCAGCTTCTGCGTCGATACCGCCACTTCCGCACCCAGACCAAACTGAGCACCATCGGTAAAGCGGGTGGAAGCATTCACATACACCGCTGCCGATCCTGCTGCATTAATAAAACGCTCAGCAGACATCAAATCATTGGTCAGGATTGCATCTGAGTGACTGGCATTGTGATCCTGCATATGCTGTATTGCCGCACCCAGATCCGGCACAATTTTCACACCCAGCGTATAACTCAGCCATTCCGTATCAAAATCACCCGCCTCAGCCGCACGCAATTGTGCAGCCTTACCCTGAAGCATTGGCAGCGCCTCACCTTCGGCCACCAGCATCACCTGATTCTGATTCATCCGCTCGGCCAGCTGAGGCAGGAATTCGGCCGCCACGGCCTGATGAACCAGCAGCGTATCCAGTGCATTACAGGCCGAAGGACGCTGAACTTTTGAATTTTCAACCACGTCCAGTGCCCGGACTAAATCGGCAGACTGATCAACATACACATGGCTGATCCCAAATCCACCGATAATGACAGGAATGGTGCTTTTTTCCTTACACATCTGATGCAAACCCGCACCACCCCGAGGAATGATCATATCCACGTACTGATCCAGAGTCAGCAGCTCGGACACCAGTTCCCGGTCCGGTTTAGCAATGTACTGAACCGAATCAGCAGGCAATCCTGCTTTTTCCAACGCCTGCTGAATGACCTGAACCAGCACCATATTGGAGTGAAATGTTTCACGGCCGCCACGCAGAATACTGGCGTTCCCGGTTTTCAGACACAGAGCAGCAATATCAATGGTGACATTCGGACGGGCTTCATAAATCACCCCGACCACGCCCAACGGCACTCGCCGACGGCTCAGGCGCATGCCATTTTCCAGCACACGTGAGTCCAGTTCAGCACCGACCGGATCAGGTAGTCCAATGACATGACGAACATCACTGGCAATGGCAGCCAGACGCGATTCATTCAGCATCAGACGATCCAGCAGCGCTTCCGTCATTCCGCTTTCACGGGCTGCGGCCAGATCGGTCTCGTTGGCCTTCAGAATCTCATCCTGACGCGCTTCCAGTTCATCGGCAATAAAAGCCAGCGCCTGATTTTTCTGTGCGGTCGCGGTTGTCGCCAGTGTAAAAGCCGCCTGCTTGGCGGCCTTTCCCATGGATTGCATTTCCACCCTGTTCCCCTTCTTACTTATTCGTTGATTGCTTAGATCAGTACCAGATCATCCCGGTGGACGGCAACCGGTCCGTACTCATAGCCCAGCACTTTATGAATATCCTGACTGTGCTTGCCCGCAATTTTTGACATATCCTGGCTGGAATACCGGCTGATCCCCCGCGCCAGCAAGATCCCGTCGGTGCTGTAAATCCGGGCGACTTCACCCCGTTCAAACTCACCTTTCACCGCAGTAATCCCTTTCGCCAGCAAGCTGCTGCCCCGCTGAGTGACGGCAGTCGCCGCTCCCGCATCCACAATAATATCGCCTGCGGGTGGCGGTCCTGCCAGGATCCAGCGTTTACGGCTTTCTAAAGGCGATTCCAATGGCAGGAACCGGGTTCCCACCTGTTCACCTTTCACAATACCAGCCACAACTTCCGGTCGGCTGCCTGCGGCAATAATCACTTCAATGCCAGCGCGACGTGCGACATCGGCTGCCTGAAGCTTGGTCGCCATGCCACCAGTACCCAAACCACCGACACTGCCCCCTGCCAGCTTGCGCAGGGTCTCGTCAATCGTGTGTACTTCGCGGATCAGTTCCGCATCTGGGTTGCTTCTCGGATCTGCAGTAAACAGTCCTGGCTGGTCAGTCAGCAACAAGAGTTTGTCTGCACCGGCCAGAATCCCAACCAGTGCCGATAAATTATCATTATCGCCCACTTTGATTTCAGTGGTCGCGACAGCATCGTTCTCGTTCACCACAGGAATAATGCCGTGCTCCAGCAAAGCCAGCAGCATATCTCGTGCGTTGAGGTAACGTTCCCGATCGTTCAGATCAGCCCGGGTCAGCAGCATCTGGCCGACATGCAAACCGTAAATACTGAAGAGCTGTTCCCATTCCTGAATCAGACGACTCTGGCCCACAGCCGCCAGCAGCTGCTTGCTGGCCATGGTTTTTGGTAATTCCGGATAGCCCAAATGCTCCCGGCCGGCAGCAATGGCACCCGAGGTCACAATAATGACCTGATGACCCTGCTGGCGTAAATGGGCACACTGGCGGACCAGTTCAACCATATGGGCGCGATCAAGCTTGAGCGTACCGCCGGTCAGAACACTGGTGCCCAGTTTCACCACGATCGTCTGTGATGCAACGTTTGCTGTCTGATGAGCGCTTTGCTCACCTGCGTGTGTTTTGTGATGATCAGCCATGAAAAAAATAATGGATGCGGAAGAATGGCAATTGTTTTATCAACCCCAATGATAAAGCACAAGAAAAATGCGCCTGAGACGGCGCATTTTCTGGTTTTTCAGGGTTTCGCTCTGTCCTCAGGCTGAAACGGACAAAGTTGGCTCTGAAAGATCGGGGGCAGGATGAATGGCAAGCTCATATTCCTGTTCTAACAAGGTGCAGAGCTTTTTGTAGAAATCTTCCAGCGTCTGATGAACCGGTTCCTGGTGCTTGGCCGGTACTTTTTCTTCCTTCCAGTCACCATGCAGATCAAAACGGCCAAACCGGTAACTGTACTGAAAACCAGTCTCAATTTGTGTCAGTTCCAGCCACCAACCCCAGAACTCTCGCTCTTCGGGTTCTTTCTTGGCATTGATACAACTTGCCAGACAATCAAAGAAAAAGTGCCCTTCAGAGGACTGCTGCTGGCGAAGATAAGGGCCAAGCGCAGTCAGTTTGGTCATCAGGCGGCCATGAGGAGGAAAAGTGACTTGTGTTGGCATAACATGTCCATCCTTAGTCAGGTGTTCAACAAAAGCGCAATGTTCTGAGTCAGTTACCTCAGAATGTTCCCGTGTTGCTGTATCCATTAAACGCACAAGGCTGTATAAATGGCAACATTTTATTTACATCCTCTGACCAGTCGGCCCCCGGGTTACAATTTCTCTTTCAGCCAGGCAACGACATCCTGCATCGCGCGATGGTATCCGTCATGAATCGGGGCAGCAGGCAGACTGATTGCCTTTCCGCCCCGGCTGGACAGCGCGATGAGCTGATTGTCCGTTTCCGGGCAAACCGGATCATCTTTCAGATTGATAGCCAGCATTGGAATATCCACTTTACGGCGTCCCAGCAGCCCCTGCTGTTTCAATGACCATGCCGTCATGTGCGAGATCAGGCTGGCTTTTGAAACGCCATTCTTGCCCATCCGGGAAGCAAACATGTCGAGATACATCCGTGGCATGCTGTTCAGCAGTTTTGGCTGCGCGAGGAAGCCATGAATAATGCCGCCCAGGCTGATACAGGTTTTCAGGCGGTTGGGTTCCACAAACCCCAGACGAATGGCCGCGTTGCCACCAAAACGAATCCCCAGCATACCCACCCGATGGTGGTCGACCCAAGGCACATCCCGAAGCTGTTGCACCAGCGCCTGATGGAGCCGGCTGGTATCTTCCGTCAGTGTCCAGGCGGCACTGTGACCCACCGACGGCATATCCAGCGTGATCATCGCGAAACCTGCCGGGCCTAAGTAATGCTCATAGAGCGGCCACAGTTCCGTCTGCAGCGTATCCAGACCACCACTGACGACCACCGTCGGCAGCAAAACATCAGTCCGGGGCAAATGAATAAAAGCCTGAAAGGTTTTGCCCTGATAGGACACATCAATGGTTTTCACCTGATGGGGCATGAGTTCAGTTGCGTCTTTATATGTCACTGTGGCCTGCAGCTCTGCCTGTGCGGCCAGTTCATCCCCTTTTAAATGCGGGTATGCCGCAATGCCGTAGTGTGTACTGGCTTTCAGCAACATCTCGGCAGCTTGTGCTTTTTCGCCCTTATCCAGCAATTCTCGGCTCTTGCGCTGATATTGACTGCCCAGTTGCGACCACTCATACACCCAGTTACCCGGCTTATAACCGATCACCGTATCTAACAGTTCATCCTGGGTTCGTTTGGCTGTGGAGCCCGCAATGCGCGAGAACACGGCTTCCATCTCAATCGGATCCACGCCCTGCCAGATCCACTGCGGCCGTCGCAGCACCCGATACCAACCCGAGACACTGTCGCCATCCAACGCATTGTGCATCTCATTGGCAGCCACATGCGCCAGCTTCACCAGGCTGGAGGTTTCTTTTGTGGTTTGACGCGGGGCAAACAGTTTTTCAGACAGATTGACCTTGGAAGGCTCAGACACAATTCACTCCTGCACATTGAAAATCCAAAAGGTTATCCAATCGATAACCTGCTTCTTGTTTCATTGTATATGGTAATCCCCACAAACATAAGGCACAAAAAAAGGGCCTTTCGGCCCCTTTTCGATTTCAGATGTGTTCGGATGGCATTACTGCTTTGAGATTGGATCGACATAAGTCACAGCCATATCCCATGGCTGCTCGATCCAAGTGTCTTGCTCAATATCAACCACATAATCATCAACCAGATGCTGACCCGCAGGCTTGGCGCACACGGTAACAAACTTCGCTTTCGGGTACATCGCACGGATCATTTCAGCAGTGCCGCCGGTATCGACCAGATCGTCCACAACCAGGAAGCCTTCACCGTCGCCTTCTGCTTTTTTCAGCACTTTCATTTCACGCTGATGATCATGGTCATAGCTGGAGATACAGACGGTATCAACATGACGAATGCCCAGCTCACGGGCAAGAATAGCAGCCGGCACCAGACCGCCACGGCTCACGGCGATGATGCCTTGCCATTGATCCGCAGGCAACAGCTTTTCTGCCAGCTGGCGTGTGTAGCTCTGCATGTTATCCCAGGTGATGACGAACTTCTTACTCATATCCGATGAACCTCTAAATCAGCGAACGAAAACGCTGGTCAATGAAACAAATTATAAAAAGATGATTTTCGCTGCAAACAGCACGGCAATGATCCAGACGCTGATATTCACCTCACGTCCTTTGCCACTGAGCAACTTGATCGCAGCATAGCTGATAAAGCCCAGCGCGATCCCTTCTGCAATGGAATATGTTAACGGCATCAGCAGGCAGACCACAACGACAGGCGCCGCTTCTGTTAAGTCACGCCAGTCAATGCTCACCAACCCTGACATCATCAGGATGGCAACGTAAAACAATGCGCCGGCCGTCGCGTAAGCAGGCACCATGCCCGCCAGCGGCGAGAAGAACAGTGCGAGCAGGAACAAAACCCCACAGTCACCGCAGTCAGACCGGTCCGGCCGCCTGCCGCAACACCGGCAACACTTTCCACATAAGACGTCGTGTTGGATGTTCCCAGCAGTGCGCCCACAGAGGTTGCGGTACTGTCTGCCAGCAACGCACGGCCCAGACGCGGCATCTTGCCGTCTTTGTCAACCATGCCAGCTTTGGTGGTTGCCCCCACCAGCGTCCCGGCGGTATCAAACAGATCCACAAACAGGAAAGCAAAGACGATAGACACCAGGCCGACATCCATGGCACCGCTGAAATCCAGCTGCATGAAGGTTGGCGCAAGACTTGGCGGCAAAGAAACAATGCCATGGTACTGGACGTCGCCAAACAAAATCCCCAGTGCCGTAATGATCAGAATGGCAATCAGAACCGCAGCTTTTAAACCGCGATGAACCAGCGCAATCGTCAGGATGAAGCCCAGCGCTGCCATGGCTGCAGGGAAACTGGTGAAGTCACCAACCTGAACCAGCGTTGCCGGGTTATCGACGACAATCCCCGCACTTTGCAAAGCAATGAATGCCAGGAACAACCCGATGCCCGCCGTGATGCCCGTCCTCAGCGAGAGTGGGATGGCATGAATCAACCACTCGCGGACTTTCAGCAGACTGAGCACGATAAAACACAGGCCCGAGAAGAAGACCGCCGCCAGCGCCACCTGCCAGGTATGACCCATGCCCAAAACAACGGAATAAGTGAAGAAAGCATTCAGCCCCATGCCCGGCGCCTGAGCAACCGGATAATTTGCCACTAAGCCCATCATGAAACAGCCGATCATCGCTGCCAGACAGGTTGCAACAAAAACGGCCCCTTTATCCATCCCTGTTGCCGCCAGCATCGACGGGTTCACAAAGATGATATAGGCCATCGTCAGGAACGTCGTCGCACCAGCCAGCATTTCGGTACGAACATTGGTCCCGTTTTCATTTAACTTAAACAGCTTCTCAAGCATTGTTCTCAGGTCCTTGGAGAAAAGTGTCTGTTATCTGGGAAACGCCACCATTTATACCCTCTCGAAGTAAACGTTTGCGTTTCTGAATTTTTGGGGGGCGATTATAGGCCTCTCAGTGATAAATTTCCAGACTTGCTCAAAATCCGCCTCAGAGAGGCAATTATGGACAAAAATCTCACGCAACAGAGATAAAAACACAATATTCAGAATAAAATCATAACCTTAACCACACCCCGAAATTGTACTCTTTTTAATCAACCTGATTTTTAACCTGAAACGCAATCGCTTCAATCTGAAAAAATATTGCCTGTCTTTTCGGTTTCACTTAAATGTAATCGTATACATCGATTTTTCATCAATCTCGCGATGAATCCACGGGTCGAAATCTTTTCACCCAGCTGGCCTCAAAATACAACGATAAAAAAAACGCCACCCAGATCTGGGTGGCGTCAAAACAAATCTCACTGGATTCAGCAGCAGTGGTTCCTGCAGCCAAACCCCTGATGAAGTCTTAAAAGTTCGGGGGAACTGAACTCATACCGCATTCGCGCTATGAGTGAATCTGGAGATAGGAATACACAAATTCAGGCGCAATGCCCGCAGCGCTTAATAACCAAAAGGACGCGGGTAGCTGAACGCACCACCGTAAACACCTTTGTTATTCCAAAATTTAGCGGTTGATTTATAAACTTTCATGACAACGACTTCCTCAATTAATTTTTGCTGCTTTGAGGTTGCAAACAAAGCAGATTAACTTGATCTCGGTTCCTTGGAGTCAACGCACTTTCAATTTCCTTGTGCTGACTATCGGTCTTGCAACTTGGTTATAGGATAACCATTAAGTAATTTAATTACAATAAAAGTTTTAACCAAGTCACACTTTTGGTGGATCAACCTCTCATTTCGGCAGTTATTGAAAGGATGTTACTTACACCGTTTTTTGTTAACTGCGCCATAAATATTCAGGAATGAGACTAAAGTGGCATACATTCTTTCAAGAGAAGAATACAACATGAAGGCTCTCCCTTTTCCCGGGTGAGGTGTGCCACTCAATTGCCATCAGTGCAAACTAGGAAGGAAGCGCAATGACAATACTCAAATATCTACGCTCTTTTTCGATCAGCAGCCGGCTCTATTTGCTGGGATTGATGATTACTTTGCTCACCCTGATTCCCCTCGTCATTTTTACTTCCGCCTACCAAGACACCCTGATGGAACAAAAAAGGGATAAAACCCGGAATCTGGTTGAAAGTGCGCACAGTCTGCTGAGTTTTTATTATCAGCAGCAAACAGAAGGCAAGCTCACACCAGAACAAGCACAATTGCAGGCCAAACAAGCCATCGCTGCGCTCCGTTATGAAAAAAACGACTATTTCTGGATCAACGACAATCAGCCGCACATGATCATGCACCCATTTAAACCGGAACTGGACGGGAAAGATCTGTCTCAGTTTCAGGACCCCATTGGCAATCGGCTGTTTGTCAGTATGGCTGATACGGTCCGCCGTCAGGGAGAAGGATTTGTCGATTATCAGTGGGAGAAACCAGGTCACGATCAACCCGTCGACAAAATATCTTACGTGAAAGGTTTTGCCCCCTGGGGATGGATCATTGGTTCGGGGATCTATGTCGATGATGTGAAAGCGCAATTCCTCGCCGAACTGAAACGCCTTGGCCTGATCCTGTCTCTTGCCCTTCTTGTGATGCTGGTGCTTGCGCGCGCCATTGGCCGGACCATTACGGCACCTTGCGAATCGACTTTAAAAGCCATGCAGGATATCTCAAGCGGCGACGCCGATCTGACCAAACGCCTCCCGATTCAGGGCGACGATGAGCTCAGTAAAATCGCAGCCGCTTATAATCAGTTCGCAGAGCGAATCAGCGACATGCTGCGTGCAGTATCGCCCGTCAGTGAACATATCAGCGCAGCGGCGACCCAACTGAATGCGGTTGCCAATACCACAGCGGACAGCGCGACCATGGCCCACCAAGGGGTTGATTCTGTCGCTTCCGCGATGACAGAACTCCATTCCAGCAATCAGGAGGTTGCCCGCTCTGCTGCACATGCTGCTGAAGCCGCTTCAGACGCTCAGACACACAGCGATCAGGGCATGAACGTCGTTTCCCGATCCAGCAAAGAAATGCAGGCCCTGCTCGCCCTGCTGGACGAAACCAACCAAAGTGCTCAGGCGCTGGCAGAAGATTCAGAAACCATTGGTGCAGTCCTGGATGTCATTCGCAATATCGCAGAACAAACCAACCTGCTGGCATTGAACGCAGCCATTGAAGCCGCCCGTGCCGGAGAACAGGGCCGTGGGTTTGCTGTGGTCGCCGATGAAGTCCGGACTCTGGCGACCCGCACACAAGCCAGTACTAATGAAATCGAAACCATCATTTCCCGTTTACAGGGCCGCTCGGCGGACGTCAGTCAGGCACTGGTTCAGACCCGGGAACAATCGGCCAGCACCGTTGAACACTCAGAGCAGGTCGCCCAGGCACTGGAGGCCATCAGTCAGCAAATTAGCACGATTCGGGAGCTGAATCAGCATATTGCCGATGCCAGCCAGCAGCAAACCGATGCAACCGAAGCCATTAATATGAGTCTGGCAGAGCTGAGCGAACATAGTCAGAGTCATGTGAATCAGGGCGAACAGATTGCTGCGGCAAGTGAGCAATTGCTATCCAGTGGCAACCACCTGAATCAGCAAATCTCCCAATTTAAGGTTTCAGCTTGAAGCCAGCTGAAAAATGGCAAGCCTTCCACGGCTGATGTAAGATAATCAACTGCCCGCGCTGAGATTTAACCGAAGGATAGTCCAGCAAGGGCTGTATGATTGACCGTTTATTAGGGAGAGTTCTGTGTCCGAAATCAGCCAACTTTCGCCACAAATCGTGTGGCAGTTCTTTGATCAAATCTGCGCCATTCCACATCCGTCCAAACATGAAGAAGCCCTTGCCCAGCACATCATTCGTTTTGCTGAAAGCGAAGGGCTGAGTGTCCGTCGTGATGCGACCGGCAATGTTTTCATCAAAAAGCCTGCCACACCGGGCATGGAAAACCGCAAAGGTGTTGTGCTGCAGGCTCATATCGACATGGTGCCGCAGAAGAACGAAGACACAGATCATGACTTCACACTGGATCCGATTCAGCCCTACATTGATGGCGAATGGGTCACGGCCAAAGGCACAACACTGGGTGCAGATAACGGCATTGGCATGGCAACCTGTCTGGCTGTTTTGGCTTCAAAAGACATTGAACACGGCCCATTGGAAGTTTTACTGACCATCGACGAAGAAGCCGGGATGACCGGTGCATTCGGTCTGGAACAAGGTTGGTTAGAAGGCGATATCCTGCTCAATACGGACTCTGAGCAGGAAGGGGAAATTTACATGGGCTGTGCCGGTGGTGTGGATGCTGAGCTGAAACTCACGACAGAACGCGAGTCAGTTCCTGCGGGCCACACAGCATTGAAACTGGTGGTGAAAGGCTTGAAAGGCGGTCACTCCGGCTGTGACATTCATACCGGTCGAGCGAACGCCAACAAACTGCTGGGTCGTTTCCTGTTTGCCCATGCGCAGCCGCTTGAGCTTCAGCTCAGCAGCCTGAAAGGCGGTACACTACGCAATGCGATTCCACGGGAAGCCTCGGCCATCGTAACGTTACCGGCCGAAAAAGCCGATGCGCTGCACACGCAATTCACAGTATTCGAAACTGTACTCAACGCTGAGCTGGGACAAATTGAAACCAATATTCAGCTGTCGGTGGAAACTGTTGATATGCCTGCGAATGTTTTGAGTCGTGACAGTCAGCAGCGTCTGTTTGCCCTCATCAATGCCTGCCCGAATGGGGTCATGCGCATGAGTGATGACATTCCTGGCGTTGTAGAAACGTCTTTAAATCTGGGGGTCATCACCACCGAGGAAGACCAGATCACCCTGCTGTGTCTGATCCGCTCTCTGATCGATTCTGGCCGCATCCATGTGGAAGAAAACCTGACGGCACTGGCGCAACTGGCTGACGCTGCATGCAGTTTCTCTGGCGCATACCCAGGCTGGAAACCGGATCCGGATTCCGAAGTGATGCACCTGTTCCGTGAAACCTACAAAGATATTTATGGCAACGTCCCCAATATCATGGTGATTCATGCCGGGCTGGAGTGTGGTTTGTTCAAAGAACCTTATCCGGAGATGGACATGATTTCATTCGGGCCAACGATCAAATTCCCGCATTCTCCGGACGAGAAAGTGAACATCAAGACCGTGGGTCTGTTCTGGGAACAGATGGTTGCAATCCTCAAGCAAATTCCAGTGAAGTAATCCATCACTGAAGTCACTGAGAACTTTCAAAGGGGAGCCAGGCTCCCCTTTTGTTGCGTTGATCCTGAAGCTACCACTCAAAAGTTAACTGTTTGGCTTGTGTGCCCAACTCCAGACCGACACTGAGACCGATCAAACGAATCTCCCTTCCCTTTTGCCGGGTTAGAGCCTCCGTCAATAAGGCGGCAAACTGTTGCTTCTCCAGCACAGGCTGAATATGTTCGACCGTGGTTTGCTGAAAATCGGCAAATTTCACCTTAATGCCCTGCCTTGCGATCCGTAAATCCGGCCGCACACGCTTCAGCCTTGACTCCAGCTCAGGATACAAACGCTCCACAATCTGCCAGCATTCAGCATACTCGCTGATATTCTGAGAAAAGGTTCGCTCAACACCAACCGACTTCCGCTCGCGGGCCACCACCACTTCCCTGTCATCGATCCCATGGGACCGCGACCACAGCGACTGACCAAACTTCCCAAACTGTTGCAGCAATTGCCGCCGATCATAAGCCTGCACATCGCTGCCTACATAAAGCCCGATGTCATGCAGCTTTTGAATCATGACTTTACCGACACCGGGAATTTTTTCGAGAGGTAACTTCGCAACAAATTCAGGTACATCGGCTGGCGTCACCACATACTGTCCGTCGGGCTTGTTCAGGTCCGAAGCAATCTTGGCGATAAATTTTACCGGGGCAACCCCTGCAGAAGCGGTCAGGTGAAGTTCTTCACGGATGGCCCGGCGAATGTCTTCTGCAATCAGGGTTGCAGAACCTCGCATCAGGGTGCATTCGGTGACATCCAGATAAGCTTCATCCAACGATAAAGGCTCAATCAGAGCTGTATATCGTTGAAAAATAGCCCTGATTTGCTGAGAAACTTCTTTATACAGAGCCATTCTGCCCGGAACCAATACCAGATTGGGGCATAACTTCAACGCCTGTGCAGTCGGCATGGCTGAACGCACCCCAAATTGCCGGGCCAGATAATTACAGGTACTGATGACCCCCGCTGTTCAGAGCGCCCGCCAATGGCGATGGGAACATCCCGTAAGGCCGGATTTTCCCGCATTTCGACGGCGGCAAAAAAGCAATCCATATCAACATGGATGATTTTTTTCTGCACTGGCTGACCTGAAGCGGACGCTGACATCGCGAATATGAACACTCTTGATAAACTGTTTTTATATACAGCATTATAGGGTGCTCGGCCGCAGATGGCGAGGATCAAAAAAGCCCACGGGATCAACCATGGGCTTTGCATGTAATTCGGAGGAAATCAGACAATCAGAGGATCTGATTCTTTTTCCATTCGGCTTGTTTCGCAGCGCGTGCTTCACGCTTTAAGCGTTTGTCACATGGCTCCGGGCAGTCGCATTCTTTTTCGATACCCACAGCCCCCAGACCACCACAGCTGCCCGCCACGGTTTTACGCTGGAAAATATAGCCAACGGCCATTGCAACAATGACCAACAGAAATACACCAAAGGTGGTTACATATACCAACATACTATGCTCTCAGCTTACTTCTTCTGCATGTAAGGGGCAAAGGCCTCTGAAGCGTACTCTTTAAAGCCTTCGTCAGTGCTCACAATCAACAGAACCGGCAATTTTTCTTTGTTCGCCAGCTCCATTGCTTTCTCTTCACCCATCACGGAAAACGCCGTTGCCAGCGCATCAGCTGTCATACATTGCGGATGCATCACAGTGACGGAAACAACGCGGTTTGTGATCGGTTGACCCGTTTTCGGGTTAATCAGATGGGAGTAGCGTACACCATTTTCTTCAAAATAGTTACGATAATCTCCAGACGTCGCAATCGCCATTTCGCCCGGTTCAATCACTTCCTGAATCGCACGGCTTCCGTCTTCAGTTGGCTTCTCGATGGCAATACGCCATGGTACGCCTTCAGCGTTCTTACCTTTGAGGCGAATTTCACCACCAATTTCAACCAGATAGTCCTGAGACCCCAGCGAAGCAATATAATCCGCAATCACATCCACGCCGTAGCCTTTAGCGATTGAAGAGAGATCGACATACAAACCCGGTAAATCTTTGATGAGTTGATTTCCGTCGACACTCAGATGTTCAATCCCGACTTCCTGTTGCCGCGCCTGAAGTTCGGCTGCTGTTGGGATCACTTCCGGACGTGCTTCCGGACCAAAGCTCCACAGGTTGACCAGCGGACCAACCGTCACATCCAAGGCACCATCGGTCAGTTGAGACAAGCGAATCGCTTCTCGGACCACAGTCGCCGTATCCTGTGAAACAGCGAACGGTTCACTGCTTTGATGCTGGTTAAACCGGCTGAGCTCTGAATCCTCACGATAGGTCGACATCTGATCATTCACCCGCTCTAACCGACGGTCAATTTCCTGCTGAAGTGCCGTTTCGCTTGGCAAACCGTCCTGTTCAATTAATTTAATCGAATAATACGTCCCCATCGTCGAGCCTGTGAGATGGATCAACTGAGGCTTTTCGCTACAGCCACTGATAACCAGTGCCATCACCAACAGCATTAAGGCTCGGGTGAATACTTTCTTCATGCAAGGGATCTCCAAAATACAGCACGTCTGTGCACTCAGGGTGAATCTGATGAGTCAAATTGGGGGCTGACTAAAATCTTTCTGAATGGTGAAGAAAAATGGCTGACCTATTCAGGTCAGCCATTCTGGAAGGAGTACCTCAGGCAGCCTTAGCCACCGAAGTCATCCAGCAGGATGTTTTCATCTTCAACACCCAGATCTTTCAGCATGCCGATCACAGCAGCGTTCATCATCGGTGGACCACACATGTAGTATTCGCAGTCTTCCGGTGCTTCATGATCTTTCAGGTAGTTTTCATACAGCACGTTATGGATGAAGCCTGTGTAACCGTCCCAGTTGTCCTCTGGCAGAGGATCAGACAGAGCGCAGTACCACTTGAAGTTCTCATTCTCATCCTGAAGCATATCGAAATCTTCTACATAGAACATTTCACGCTTAGAACGAGCACCGTACCAGAACGTCATCTTACGCTTAGAGTTCAGACGCTTCAGCTGGTCGAAAATGTGAGAACGCATTGGTGCCATACCAGCACCACCACCGATGAAGACCATTTCTGCATCAGTATCTTTCGCGAAGAATTCACCAAACGGACCAGAGATCGTTACCTTATCACCGGCTTTCAAAGACCAGATGTAAGAAGACATGATACCTGGTGCGACATCCGGGTTACGAGGTGGCGGCGTAGCGATACGCACGTTCAGCATGATGATGCCTTCCTCTTCCGGATAGTTCGCCATTGAGTAAGCACGGATTGTGTGCTCATTCACTTTCGACTCGTAACGGAACAGATTAAATTTGTCCCAGTCTTCACGATACTCTTCAGGAATGTCGTAATCCGCGTACTTCACATGGTGAGCAGGCGCTTCGATCTGGATGTAACCACCTGCACGGAAAGGTACAGATTCACCATCCGGAATCCCCAGTTTCAGCTCTTTGATAAAGGTGGCTTTGTTATCGTTTGAGATAACAGTACATTCCCACTTCTTCACGCCAAAGATTTCTTCTGGCAGCTCGATGTCCATGTCGGATTTCACGTTGACCTGACAAGACAGACGCTCACCGTCACGTGCTTCACCTTTGGTGATGTGGTCCAGCTCAGTTGGCAGAATGTCACCGCCGCCTGATTTGATTTTCACACGGCACTGACCGCATGAACCACCGCCACCACAAGCAGAGGAAACGAAGATACCGCTGCCTGCCAGAGCACCCAGCAGTTTGCCACCCGCAGCGGTTGTAATCGCTTTTTCCGGGTCATTGTTGATTGAGATAGTGATGTCACCTGATGGTACCAGCTTGGATTTAGCGAACAGAATCACCAAAACCAGAGCCAGGATAATCAGGGTAAACATAACTACGCCAAGAATAATATCCATGAATTATCCCTTTATATCCTGTTTACAGCTGTACACCGGAGAAGGACATGAAGCCCAACGCCATGAGACCAACACTGATGAAAGTGATACCCAGGCCACGCAGACCTGCAGGCACATCAGCATACTTCATCTTCTCGCGGATACCCGCCAGTGCGACAATCGCCAGCATCCAGCCGATACCTGAACCAAAGCCATAAACGACAGATTCTGCGAAGTTGTAGTCACGTTGTACCATGAAAGATACACCACCGAAGATCGCACAGTTTACGGTGATCAGCGGCAGGAAAATACCCAGCGCGTTGTACAGCGGCGGGAAGAATCGGTCCAGAATCATTTCCAGAATCTGTACCAGTGCCGCAATTACACCGATAAATGTGATGAAGTTCAGGAACGTCAGGTCAACGCCCTCAACAATGGCGCCGTCTTTCAACAGCAAGTTGTAAACCAGGTTGTTTACAGGCACAGCAATGGTCAGAACAACGGTAACCGCAACGCCCAGACCAAAAGAAGTTTTGACTTTCTTGGAAACCGCCAGGAATGTACACATCCCCAGGAAGAAAGACAGTGCCATGTTCTCGATGAAAATCGAGCGAACCATTAAGCTAATATAATGTTCCATGTTTCCCTTACTCCTTCGCTTCAACTTGTTCTGGACGGAAGGTACGAATTGTCCAGATCAGGAAGCCAATCAGGAAGAAGGCAGACGGTGCCAGTAGCATGATACCGTTCGGCTGATACCAGCCACCTTCAGAGATCAGCGGCAATACCTGAACACCAAAGATGCTTCCAGAGCCCAGCAGCTCACGGAAGAAACCCACAGTAATCAGAACGAAACCATAGCCTAAACCGTTACCAATACCATCCAGCAGAGATGGCAGTGGTGCAGATTTCATGGCGTAAGCTTCCGCACGACCCATGACGATACAGTTGGTGATGATCAGACCAACGAATACAGACAGCTGCTTAGAGATGTCGTAAACGTAAGCTTTCAGGATCTGGTCCACCACGATTACCAGAGAGGCGATGATCGCCATCTGCGCGATAATACGCACGCTGTTCGGAATTTGGTTACGTACCAGAGAAACAAAGAAGTTGGAAAATGCTGTAACAAAAGTTACCGCCAGCGTCATCACGAACGCAGTTTCCAGTTTTGTGGTTACAGCCAGTGCTGAACACACACCCAGTACCTGCAGGGCAATCGGGTTATTACTAACCAGCGGCCCTAACAGGACTTTTTTCATTTCTTTCGTATCAGCCATTGTTCAGGCCTCCGTTACGCACTTTCGCCAGGAACGGACCAAAACCGTTTTCACCCAACCAGAATTTGAAAGTGTTTTCTACCCCGGTGCTCGTCAGGGTTGCACCTGACAGGCCATCAATACCGTGAGCATCTCCTTGTGGTGCGCCGCCTTTTACAACGCGGATGGCTGGCTCAAAATTGTCATCAAACAACTTCTTACCTTCCCATTGTGCACGCCATTTCGGGTTAACAACCTCACCACCCAGACCAGCCGTTTCGCCCTGCTCATAGTAGGAGATACCCGCAACAGTATTGCCGTCAGTCTCAACAGCAACAAAAGCGTACATCATCGACCACAGACCTTTACCGTTCACCGGCAGGATCAGCTTTTCAATCTGGTCATTTTCATCTTTCACCAGGTAAACTTTCGCCACATTCGCACGACGATTCAGTTTTGCCGGATCTTCAGATGGGTTCAGTTTCACAGACAACGCCGGTGTTTTCGCAGCATCACGCTGGTCATACTCGGCAGCTGACACACCTTCAACAGAATCAATAAAATTGCCTGTTTCCAGCTCAACCAGTTTTGGTTCAATAAACTGATTGTAAGTCTGCGGGATGTCGATACCGTCTTGCAGCAAACCTGCAACAGACAGGATATTACGCTGAACATCCAGTTTCGCATTGTGTTGCTGCATTGGGCGCAGCACGACTGCGGCAGTTGAAACCACGATCGAGCACACCAGGCTCAGGGCAACAACAACGATCAGCGTTTTCTTGATGCTATCATTCTTACTTGACATGACGAGCCAGTCTCCGTTTGATGTTGCCTTGAATTACTGCATGGTCAAACAGCGGTGCAAACAGGTTCGCGAACAGAATCGCCAGCATCATGCCTTCCGGGTATGCAGGGTTAACCACACGTACCAGAACAGCCATCACACCGATCAATGCACCGTACCACCACTTCCCTTTGTTGGTGAAAGAGGCAGAAACAGGGTCGGTTGCCATGAACATCATACCGAATGCAAAGCCACCCAGAACCAGGTGCCAATGCCAAGGCATCGCAAACATTGGGTTGCTGTCAGAACCGATCAGGTTAAACAGCGTTGCCGTCGCAACCATACCGATCAGCGTCCCCAGAATGATGCGCCAGGACGCAATGCCCAGATAAACAATGAAGGCACCACCGATCAGAATGAACAGGGTTGACACTTCACCGATAGAACCAGGAATACGGCCAATGAAAGCGTCCATCCAAGTCACAGCTTCGCCAGTGATCGTGTTTACGACAGCAGCCTGACCGCCCGTAGCCCACTGGCTCAGTGCCGTTGCACCCGAGAAGCCGTCAGCTGCGGTCCATACCAGATCACCAGAGATCTGAGCAGGATATGCGAAGAACAGGAAGGCACGACCCGCCAGTGCAGGGTTCAGGAAGTTACGGCCAGTACCACCGAAGACTTCTTTCGCCACAACAACACCAAAGGTAATCCCCAGGGCTGCCTGCCACAGAGGCAGTGTTGGCGGTACGATCAGCGCAAACAGGATCGAAGTGACGAAGAAACCTTCGTTGACTTCATGTTTACGGACCATACAGAACAGGACTTCCCAGATACCACCGACGATAAAGACCGTCGCGTAAATAGGCAGGAAGTAGGTCGCACCCAGGATCATCTTGCTGCCCCAGCCTGCGTCAGCACCCAGGGTGCCACCCAGTGACTGTGTCAGCCAGTAGTGCCAGTCGCCCTGAATCACACCAGCCAGTTCAGCACCAGCATACAGGTGGTTCAGGCCAGCAATCGCCTGATGGCCTACGTTGTACATACCCCAGAACATTGCTGGGAATACGGCCAACCAGACCATGATCATGATACGTTTCAGGTCGATACTGTCACGCACGTGAGAACCGGTACGGGTCACCATACCTGGGGTGTAAAGCACGGTTGCAACTGCTTCATACAGTGCAAACCACTTTTCATGCTTACCACCTGGTTCAAAGTGGTGTTCAATCTGCTCGAGGAAATTCTTGAGGCTCATGAATTACCCTTCCTTCTCAATCTTGTCCAGGCATGCACGCAGCATTGGACCGAACTCATACTTACCTGGGCACACAAAGGTACACAGCGCCAGATCTTCTTCATCCAGCTCCAGCGCACCCAATTGTTGGGCACTATCGCTATCGCCAGCGCACAGATCACGCAACAGTAATGTTGGTTCGATGTCCAGAGGCATGACACGCTCGTAGTTGCCGATTGGCACCATAGAACGCTCACTACCATTGGTCGTGGTTGTCATGTTGTACAGTTGACCCGGGAAAAATTGGCTGAAGAAAGCACGCGTCACAGAGAATTTGTTCTTACCCGGTGAGATCCAACCCATGAACTCTTTCTCACGGCCTTCGCGCAGCGCAGAGATCTGCAGATGGTAACGCCCCAGATAAGCATGTGGACCCGAAGCATTCACACCGTTCAGGACAGAACCTGACAGCACACGCAGCTCGCCAGTCATCAGTTCGCCTTCGGTCAGTTGCTCCACAGAAGCCCCCAGAACCGTACGAACCAGGCGCGGGTTGTTCACAGCAGGACCAGCCAGCGCAACAACACGCTGCGTATATAATTCACCCGTCAGGAACAGATGACCCAATGCGATCACATCCTGATAGTTCAGGTGCCATGCAACATTTTTGGTGTCTGCGCCATACAGAGTATGAATATGCGTCCCCACCAGACCCGCTGGGTGCGGACCGTTGAATACGTGCTCTTCAACATTGGATTCGTTGCTGCGAGGCAGGCTTGCACCTGACTTACACACAAACACCTTGCCACTGGTCAGTTGAGACAGAAGGGTCAGACCCGCAACAAAGGCATCGCCTTGTTCGTTGATGATCACTTCCGGATTGGCTGCCAGCGGATTGGTATCCATCGCATTGACAAAGATCGCCTGAGTTTCAGCATCGATTGCAGGAATCTTGCTGAACGGGCGGGTACGCAATGCTGTCCACAGACCGGATTCAACCAGCTGCTCAACAATAGCAGCACGATCCAATTGCGCCAGTTGCGCTTTGTCGTAACTCTTGAATGTGATTTGCTCATCGCCCTCAACGTCGATCACGACGGACTGGAGCACACGCTTAGCACCACGATTGACTTCCACAACCTTGCCGCTGGCTGGCGCAGTAAACTTCACGCCAGGGTTCTTCTTATCTTCGAAGAGCACCTGACCTTTTTTTACTACGTCCCCTACGCGTGCATGCATCGTTGGACGCATACCCACGTATTCTTCGCCAAGCAAGGCGACTCGAGTGATGGCCTTGCCATCATTTATCGCCTGGGTAGGAGTCCCAGCAATTGGGATATCCAGACCCTTCTTTATTGTAATCATACGCACTTGCACTACATTAACGGGAAAAAGAACTTGTTATTGCGCAATTTAGACACGACTTTCCATGGTCCGAAGCCGGTGTCAGATACCACCAGCACCGCAACATCCTATTTACTCTTTCATCACACAACCGGATGACGAGTTTTTTCGAGGGCCGGATTTTAGCATTAATCAACGGGTTTTTACTATGGCAAACCTCGCTAATCGAACTGAAATTCAGCGATAGCTGATGTGCTTATCATCACGACAACGGATAATTTTGAACCAACGCACACTTGCAGTGGTTACAACCGTGATTCCCTCGAACAATGCACTTTTCTGCTGTTTACATTCTGATATCAATTTAACAACACCAAAAAGTCGCCAGTAAAACTAACGCATTCGGTGATCATAAAACAGCAAAAAACCATGCAATTCCGCATCGAATTTGCAACATATGTTTTCACTCGCTTACACTGGAAATATCTTGTTGCAATCCAGTGTCCGGAGTCAGTATAGACGGCCCGGCCGTCTGAGACTGTGAGAATCTTTCGGGTCAGTCGCCGGGCAAAAATTGAGCGTATTTTACGCGATGACTCAATTTACCAAGACAACCGACTTCAAATTTCAGACTGTAAAAAACCGCAACAGATGCGGTTTTCTCTGAGAGCGGCATACAATCGCCAGCAGTCAGGGTGAAAGACAGACAACTCAGCCAAACTTACTGCCACCCAGACAAGACGGAGACGCCGGAGCTGCCTGCTGGGTCGCCCATTCATCCGGGGTGTAGGTATGAATCGCGAGCGCATGAATATGGTTCGCCAGTTCATCTGCCAGAATCGCATTTACCGTTCTATGGCGACCAATCAGTCGCTGGCCTTCAAATTCAGTACTGACAATAATCACTTTAAAGTGACTTTCAGCCCCTTTTGGCACATTGTGCATGTAACTTTCGTTGATCACGTCCAGATGAACCGGGGCGAGGGATTGCTGCAATTTCTGTTCGATACGTTCCTGGATCATGGGTCCTCCTGATGCTTGATCAGACCAGCCGACGATTTTGCGGATAAGAATGCCTGCTCTGACTGCCGTTTACCTCACCGGTTACAACATCATCAACACAGTTTACCTTTGCAGGCTGGCCCGCATCTGCGAAAATATTCAACCCGACAACATACCCTAAAGATAGTCCGAATGAAACCTGAGCTCACCTTGCACAGCAGAAGCCTGACGCTGCAACGCTACCCCATTCGCAAGCGCGAAACGCTGCAGGCCTGGGATGCGGCAGATGAATACCTGATCAATCAGGTCGAAACCATGAAAGCCGAACAGGCGCTGACACTGGATGCAACCCGTCCTGTGATCTTGATGAATGATGGTTTTGGTGCACTCGCGTGCTGGTTTGCAGGACAAATGCCAGTGTTCTCCGTCGGCGATTCTTATATTGCCCGAAAAGCCAGTGAAACCAACTTAGAAGAAAATCAGTTGCCGCGCGTCCAGTTTCAGGACTGCCTGTCTCCGTTGCCGGATCAACCGCAACTGGTGCTGCTGAAGTTGCCCAAAAGCAATCGCCTGCTCAGCTGGCAACTGGCCCAGCTTTGCGCATCACTGCCGGAAGACTGCATCGTGATTGCAGCCGGAAAGGCCAAAGAAATTCATACATCAACACTCAAATTGTTTGAAAAGCACCTCGGCCCAACCACCACCTCTCTGGCGGTGAAAAAGGCACGCCTGATCTTCTGCCGTCCCGATGCATCACTGGCACGCGCACTCCCGCAAATTGAACGTTGGGACGTCCCGGAATACCAGTTGACCCTGAGCAATCACGCCAATGTTTTCTCCGGCGAAAGTTTAGACATTGGTGGCCGGTTCCTGCTGGAACATATCCCCCAGGATCCGGCACTGAAGCATATTGTTGACCTGGGATGCGGAAACGGCGTGATTGGTATTCAGGCAGCCCGGCTCAACCCGCAGGCGCAAGTGACCTGTGTTGATGAAAGTTTCATGGCGGCAGCCTCCTGCCGCGAAAATGCTGACCTGAATCTGACGCACCCGCAACAGTTGACCGTTAAAGTAGATAACTCTCTGGAAACTATGGCAAATGATGACGCGGATCTGGTACTTTGTAATCCCCCGTTTCACCAGCAAAATACCATCACGGATCACATTGCCTGGCAGATGTTCGCAGATGCCAAACGTTGTTTACGACCGGGTGGCCGGCTGATTGTTATTGGCAATCGCCATCTGGGTTACGACGGCAAACTCAAGCGTTTGTATGCGAAAGTACACAAAATTGCACAAAATAATAAATTCGTGGTTTAT
Organism: Photobacterium sp. GJ3; assembly: GCF_018199995.1. NCBI lineage: Bacteria > Pseudomonadati > Pseudomonadota > Gammaproteobacteria > Vibrionales > Vibrionaceae > Photobacterium > Photobacterium sp. GJ3. Next base: position 2,525,027 of record NZ_CP073578.1, read on the forward strand.
CAAGCTGAAAAATAAGCCCAAACTCTTCAACATTCCGGCTGCATGACAGCCTGTTTTAATAAGGAACGAACCGGATGAGGCCACTTCTTTTAGCCCTATCAATGCTGGCGCTGACCGCCTGTACTGCACCAACAGACATGCAACTTTCACTTCAGCCCACGCCGACCCTGTCGTCTCAGGCCAGCATGCAGGGCCTGAATCTGAACCTTGAAAGCCGGGATTTACGGACAGCCCAGTTTGTTGCCGTCATCGACAATGGGGACAAAAATGTCCACCCATTGCACGCCAGAGAAAATCTGCGTCTGACCCTGCAAGATGCGCTGACCCGTCAATTGGAGTCTCAGGGCGTTCAGGTCGGCCCGGAAAGCCAGAGCACCATGCGCATGGATATTCTGGAAGCCATTGTCAATGTGAAGCAAAGTGCGTTCAGCCATACCCTGAACAGTAAACTGCAGCTTCAGCTGGTTCTGACCACACCGAACGGAAAGTTCATTAAACGCTATGCCGGAAAGTCGTCCCGTGAAGGGGCCATGAATGCATCACCTGAAGCCATGGAACTGGCCATGAATGGCCTGATGGACGCTGTCCTGCGTGACATTCAGGGAGATGCCGAACTCAGCAGCTACATGGAGGAGAATCTCTGATGCGCCGACTGTTAACCGCCGCCATTCTGGCCTGCACATTTTCAGCCCATGCCGCCACACAAGTGGCTGTCGAAACCTCTCTGGGTGAATTTGTTGTTGAACTCAATGAAGAAAAAGCACCGATTTCCAGCAAAAACTTCCTCCGCTATGTCGAGGATGGCAGCTATGTCGGCACTGTGTTCCACCGGGTTATTCCGGGATTCATGGCACAGGGCGGCGGATTTGATGCCGAGTTCAACCGCCGTCCGAGCTACGATCCGATCAAAAACGAATCCGACAATGGTCTGAGCAACCAGCGGGCAACCCTTGCAATGGCCAGAACTCAGGTTGCCGATTCAGCAACCCGTCAGTTCTACATCAACTACCAGAACAACACGTTTCTGGACGGACAGGCCGGGAAAGTGGGTTACGCCGTGTTCGGAAAAGTTGTGAAAGGGTTCTCAGTTATTGAAAAAATGGCGCAGGTTCCTACAACAACAGTCCGCTCAATAGGTATGAAAGATGTACCTCAGCAGCCTATAGTTATTAAAGCTATCCATATTCTCAACAAATAGACTGACGTCCGCCTGGCCGTGAGTCTGCGGTCAGGTGAACTTCCATGTTGAAACTTGTTTCCTCACAACCGGACGTGCCAACGGAGCGAATTGCCCGTCACGTTGCAGATCATGCGCCCGCACTGGCTTTATCTATGTTGGGAACACTGGAAGGAAGCACCAGCTATGATTCACTGAAAAAAACCTGCACGGAGCACCTGCACGACTGGTGGCAACTGTCTGTCCCCAGCGGCACCCCGGCTTCCGGCTATGAATCGGTTTACTGGTATCTGCTGCATTTGATGGAATCCCTCGAAGAGCATCAGTTGCTGGGCAACTGTTTCATTCAGTTTCGCGTGACCGCGGGTGCGAAATTCCTGCTTGGCATGGGCGAGCAGCCGGAAAAAATGCAGGGAATTCGTCCTTAACACACTTTTCTCCCAAGCAACCCGCAGTTTTGACCTTCCACTGGTTTTTCTCCCGTCAACATACTGATACCTTAATAGCTTCAAACCCCTTCAGAATGCTGCGTTCAGTGAATCTGTCCGGGGATATCCGTTTGTTTTAGTTACAGAGGCCCCATCCGATGGAGCAATCCGTTGAAAACCAGGAAGATCTGGGTTGGCGAGTATATCTCGAAAAGTCAGTTTTAATTATGCTAGCCCTCGGCTTTTCTTCCGGCCTTCCCATTTTGCTGGTCTTCGGCACCCTGTCATTCTGGCTCCGTGAAGCCGATGTCAGCCGGACAGATATCGGTTATTTCAGCTGGGTCGCGCTCGCCTATGGTTTTAAATGGATCTGGTCACCCCTGATTGACCGCTTTCCCGTCCCGGTCTTTTCAAACCTGCTCGGACGCCGACGGGGCTGGATGGTCTTCTCTCAATTGATGATCATCGCTTCCCTGTGCGGCATGGCTGTCAGTAACCCTCAGGCTGATTTGTCTCAGCTTGCTATTTTCGCGGTCATTGTCGCCATCGCTTCGGCTTCACAGGACATTGTGATCGATGCGTACCGGATTGAACTGGCAACAGAACGCCTGCAAGCTGCACTGGCCGCAGCCTATATGACAGGTTACCGGTTAGCGATGATTATGGCAGGTGCTGGCGTCTTAGCTTTTGCAGCCCTGTTCGGCTCTGACAGCAGTTATGATCCCATCGGCTGGAAAACAGCGTATTTCATTATGGCCAGTCTGATGTCCATTGGCCTGATCACAGCATTATCCATTCGCGAACCCCAAGTGAATGGCAAAGCCATGGCAGATCTGGAAGCCGATCTTCGCTACAAAATGGTGTCTCAGGGGTTGCCACCAGCACTGGCCCGCATTGCGGCCTGGTTTTATACCGCAGCAGTCATGCCTTTCATTGATTTCTTTTCCCGCTATGGTAAAGCCGGATTCCTGTTGCTCGCCCTGATCGGCTGCTACCGGATCTCCGATGTCGTTATGGGCGTGATGGCCAATGCGTTTTACGTGGATATGGGATTCATCAAGAGTGAAGTGGCTGCGGTGTCCAAAGTCTATGGGGTCATTATGACACTGGCTGGTGCCGGATTAGGGGGCCTGCTGATTGTCCGGTATAACACCCTGCGTATCCTGGCATTGGGTGCCGTACTGGCCGCCTTCACCAATCTGCTCTTTCTGGCATTCTCATACATTGGCAACAACCTGCCGATGCTGACGCTGGTGATTTCTATCGACAATCTGAGTGCAGGGATCGCGACAGCCGCATTTATTGCTTTCATGTCCGGCTTGACCAATGTTGCCTTCTCAGCAACCCAATACGCACTGTTCAGTTCGATTATGCTGCTGTTTCCGAAGTTTCTGGCTGGCTTCTCAGGGCTCTTTGTCGACTTATACGGTTACAACATTTTCTTCCTGAGCACAGCGCTGATCGGTATTCCGGTTCTCTTTCTTATCAAAGCCGTTGCACTTTATGCGCCACATCAAAAATAATTGTGCCTGCCCGTGAAACTTTTTCCGGCCTGAACGTTCCAATATTTCAGGCCGATTTCCACCTACCCCAACCCCGTTATTTCTTTTTTTGTTGAACCTTTCCAGCCTCACATTGACTTTATTTGATTTCAGACAGGATTTATTCCTTTCCTGAATGAACAATTAATGACCAAAAGCTCACTAAGTTAAAAATAATTACATCGAATCTCGCGTAAAAAGCGATCAACATCACCTTTAAATGACTTTTGAAATCCATTACATAAGATCAAATTCACAATCAAAAAACAACTGGTGAAACGTTACATTCACATTAGTGACATCAAGCAATACACTTCCCGCCATTGAAACGGACTGGTCAAAAAAGTCCGGTGTCCTTATTCATTGAGCGAGAGTTGACGATGCGTAAATCCCTAGTTGCACTGAGCGTACTGGCTGCTTCCCTGCCTGCTGCTGTAAACGCTGCTGATTACACCGACGGTGATATCCACAAAAACGACTACAAATGGTCCCAGTTTAACCTGATGTATGCGTTTGATGAGCTGCCAGGCGAATCCAGCCATGATTATCTGGAAATGGAATTCGGCGGTCGTTCAGGCATCTTCGATCTGTACGGTTATGTGGACATTTTCAACCTGTCGAACAGCCCAAGCAGCGACAAGGCTGAAGCGCCAAAAATGTTCATGAAGTTTGCACCTCGTGTTTCTCTGGATGCGCTGACTCAAACTGACCTGTCTTTCGGTCCGGTACAAGAGCTGTACTTCGCAACACTGTTTAACTGGAACGGCGCAGCCACAACCAACTCAGACGGCTCAGTTAATACGGCTAGCGTAAACAACTCTTTCTGGGGACTAGGCTCTGACATCAACGTGCCATGGCTGGGTAAAGTAGGTCTGAACGTTTATGGCCTGTATGACCTGAATAAAAAAGACTGGAACGGCTACCAGATTTCCACCAATTGGTTCAAGCCTTTTTACACCTTGGACAATGGCAGCTTCGTGTCTTACCAGGGTTACATTGATTACCAGTTTGGCCTGAAAGAAGAGTACTCTTCTGCCAGCAATGGCGGCGCCATGTTCAACGGTATCTACTGGCACTCCGATCGCTACGCAGTAGGTTACGGCCTGAAAGCCTATAAAGATATCTACGGCATCAAAGACTCTGATTCGTTCAAGTCTACCGGTATCAGCCACTACGTCAGCGTGACTTACAAGTTCTAAGGCTTGCCCTGAGCAACACACGGAATCCAGCAAAGGCGCCTTTTCGGCGCCTTTGTTTTTCGTTCTAACTCCTGAGACAATTTTCTTCCCTTCATTTCCTACTTTTATTTGTCTGATTTTCTGACTGATTTTCAACGTTCCGATCGGTATCACTCGGCGAAGCACTGATTATTTTCTTACATCTAAGGCAGCCCGGCCGCAATCCACTAATCTTTTAACTTAGACACTGTCTTTCTGTTAAGAAACAAGCCCCTTGACAGCTGTGTTTCCTAAGCAATGGCAACGATAAACGATAAGTGAGAACGCCAACATGAAACAGACCCCGTTAGCTTTGGCTCTTGGAGCAGTCCTGGTTGTCCCCGGAATCAGCTTTGCCGCAGACTATACTGACGGCGATATCCATAAAAATGACTATAAATGGTTCCAGTTCAATTTGATGTACGCACTGGAAGAATACCCACGGGCACCGGATGATCCGTCCGGCCACGATTATCTGGAAATGGAATTTGGCGGACGTTCCGGGATTTTCGATTTATATGGCTATGTCGATTACTTCGATCTGACGGAGCATGATGCCAGCGACAAAAAAGACCGGCCCAAAATGTTCATGAAATTTGCCCCGCGGGTTTCGCTGGATGCCCTGACCAGAACCGATCTCTCCTTTGGTCCGGTGCAAGAGCTGTACTTTGCAACCCTTTTCAACTGGGGAGGCGGTGCGCATGATGTCAACAATTCCTTCTGGGGGATAGGTTCAGACGTCATGGTCCCCTGGTTTGGCAAAGTCGGCCTCAATCTGTATGCGCTGTACGATGTGAACGCCAAAGACTGGAATGGTTACCAGATCTCGACCAACTGGTTTAAACCCTTTTATACCTTTGATAACGGCACCTTCCTTTCATATCAGGGGTATATTGATTACCAGTTTGGTGCAGATGATGAATTCAATGGTAATTCACAAGCAACGCATGGCGGGAACTGGTTTAACGGCCTGTACTGGCATTCAGACCGCTTCTCTGTCGGTTACGGCCTGAAGCTCTTTTATGATGTCTACCTGATTGAAGACTCCGACGCATTCGAATCAACCGGTCCGTCTCATTATTTCTCTGTCACTTATAAATTCTGAAACCTGACAACGCATGAAGTCCGGATAATACTTTATCCGGACTTTTTCTTTCCCCGACAAAGCGCCAGCCGTTACAATAACGCACAGTTTTCCTCCGACGACGGGATTTTTCCGTGAACATCACTCTGGTCGGTGCCGGCGCAGTGGGTTGCCTTTGGGCAGGCGCGCTGGCCAAACAAGGACATCAGGTCCATCTCTGGCGACGTCAGCCGGGCACTCATTTCACGCTGAACTGGCAGGGGCTGGATACAGCAATCCCAGACACCTTTACCCTGCCCTGTAATCAATCCTCACTGCTGGCCAGCAGTGACGGGGTGCTCATCACGGTCAAAGCCTTTCAGGTCAGCGAAGCGGTGGCTTCGATTCAGCCCTTCCTGAAACCCCAGACGCCGGTCATTGTGATGCACAATGGCATGGGCACAGAATCCCATGTTCTGAAGCAGTTACCGGGACATCCCGTGCTGTACGCCACTACAGCTCAGGCTGCTTTCCGGCCCGATCCCTTCAGTGTGCGGCACACCGGCATGGGCCCGACCCACCTCGGCGGGGTCAACCCGGCAGGTCAGGCCTGTGCCCAGTTCAGCGACATTTTTCACGATGCCCTGTCACCCTGCCACTGGCACACCGACATTCATCTGCCCCAGTGGCAGAAGCTGGCGATTAATTGCGCCATCAATCCGCTGACAGCTATTCACCAGTGCCGAAACGGAGAACTGGCCGACCGCCATTTTGCCGAGCCATTGATGGCAATCTGTGACGAAGTCGCAGCCGTGATGCGTGCAGCAGGATATCCCGCAGAGACGGAATCACTTTTGCAGCAGGTCTACACCGTCATCAACGCGACTGCGGCCAATTACTCCTCAATGCAGCAGGATGTTGCCCATCAGCGCCAAACAGAAATCGACGCCATTACCGGCTTTCTCATTGCACAAGCAACCTCATTTCAAATTGCCACACCGACGAATCAACAGCTGTGGCAGCAGATCAAACAGTTGGAGCAAGAATATGGCTAATGCAGCGCCAAGCATGGCAAAACAACCCACCGTCGCCGTGTGTATCGCGCCGGGCAGTGAAGAAATGGAAGTGATCAATACGGTGGATATTCTGATCCGGGCCGGCATGCAGGTCACCCTCGCCAGCGTGGCAGAAGATGGCGCGCTGGCCGTCAAAGGATCCCGGGGAATTACCCTGACCGCCGACAAGCGGCTGGTTGAGATCGCCGATGATCCTTTCGATTGTGTCGTTCTGCCGGGAGGTTTACCGGGCGCAGAATATTTGCGCGACAGCACACTCGCCGTTGAGTTCGTCAAACAGCATAAATATGACGGAAAACTGGTTGCGGCAATCTGTGCAGCTCCCGTGGTGATGCTGGAACATCACCAGCTGTATCCTGAAGCGCTGATGACGGCTCATCCGGGCTTTGTCGGGAAAATTCCGGAAGACCGCCGCCGAGCTGGCCGCCGCGTCATGTTTGATGTGAATCATAACCTGCTGACCAGTCAGGCGCCGGGAACGTCACAAGAATTCGCGCTGGAAATCATTACGATACTGATGGGGAAAGCCAAGACGGCTGAAGTTGCCGAGCCCATGGTGATGTGGCCAAGCATGTGTTTCGATGTGGTGGGGAAAGGCTGATCATTCCTCCATTTCGCAAATGGGAGGAAATCATCGCGGCTTCGGTCATCGCTATACGATCCCTCCCCTTACCAAGGGAAGGGAATCATCGCGGTTTCAGTCATCGCTGGACGATCCCTCCCCCTTTTCAAGGGGGAGGTCAGGAGGGGTTATCAGGCACGAACGCATAGGCCGTCGATTACGGGCGGTAAACCTTCACGTTCTCAAAGCCATTTTCTTTGAGGTATAGCGCCTGCAGGCGGCTCATGACACCGCGGGCACAGTACAGCAGATAAGTCTTGTCCTGCGGCAGATCACCAAACTGAGTCGCCAGCTTGTAGAATGGCAGGTGTTTCACTTCCACGCCTTCAATTTCCAGCGGACTCTCATCTTCTTCGTCCGGGCTGCGAATATCCAGCACCGTGCTGTTACCATCAATCTGATCCACCAGCTCGATTTCCGGTGCCTGCACCTGACTTTCTTTTTCGATATCACGGATATCCATCACACGGGCTTCACTCACCACGCGATCCAGTACCGCAAAGTCAAACTTAGCTTCTTCGGTTTCGAGTTTCTCTTTCACCGCTTTCACGGTTGGGTTCTTCGAAATCACGCCGCAGAATTCAGGCATCGTCTTGGCGAAATCTTCTGTACCGATCTCGCGGGCCACATTGATAATGTCTTCTTTATCCCAGTTGATCAGCGGACGCAAAATCAGAGAGTCGGTCACGTTATCAATGTGACGCAGATTCGTCAGCGTCTGGCTGGATACCTGACCCAGTGCCTCACCGGTCACCAGCGCCTGAATGCCGAAACGTTCAGCGACCTGACCAGCAGCACGCATGAACATCCGCTTAAGCACGACGCCCATCTGGCCGTCATCAACGTTTTCCAGAATTTCAGCAACCACTGGCTCGAAATCGATAGCGATGAATTTGACCTTGGCTGAGGAGCCGAATTTTTTCCAAAGGAAATTGGAAACCTGCTTCACACCAATTTCATGGGCCGGACCGCCCAGATTAAAGAAGCAGTAATGCACCTTACTGCCCCGTTTGATGTGCAGATAGCTGGAAACACCGGAGTCAAAACCACCGGAGATCAGGCTCAGTACATCTTCCTGTGTGCCCAGCGGAAAGCCACCCAAGCCCTTATGACGTGCCAGAACATGATTCAGCTTGTCACCGTCGACTTCGATTTTCACGGTCAGTTGCGGATTCTTCAGCTGAACTTTGGCGCTTTCAACGGCCTGATTCAGACCACCGCCAACATAACGTTCCAGCTCAATCGAGGTAAAATCATGCTTGCCGGTCCGTTTGGCCCGCACACAGAATGTTTTCCCTGCCAGATCGTCACGAACATGAGCCAGCGTCTGCTCGAAAATGTCATGCATGTCGGTGAAGCTGGTTTGTTTCACTTCCAGCACATGATGAATGCCCGGCGTCTGCGTCAGCACGGTCAGCACCTGATCACGTATCGTTTCGTCTTTCACGGACACATCGATATAGCTGCGACGGTTATAAACCGCCACTTGATCGGACAGGCGCTGAAGGATAATGCGGATATTGCACTCCAGGATTTTGGTAAAGCGCTTTCGCACCGACTCACTCTTTACAAAAATCTCGGGATGGGGCTTTACAATAAATTTCATAACATGCTTCGCTTCACAGGGCCTAACTAAAGGCGCGGATTATACAGCAAGCAAGCGGTCGCTGAAATACAAAGGATTCTCAGAAAAATAGCGGGAACAGCAGACCGCAGCATTTCCCTGCGATCGGACTGTCCCTCACTGCCCTGTCGCCCGGACTGACCGGAGATTCAGGGCTTCCCTTAATCAGATTGTAGGCTTAATTTGGCGGGACGGCAGATTCCCCTGCCGGATCACTGGTCAGTTCATCAGAGTAATGCGGTTTACCCTGCATGATGGCAATCTCAACCCGGCGGTTCAGTTTACGGCCTTCTGCAGTTTCATTACTTTCCAGTGGCGCTGTATCCGCCAGACCCAGAACCCGCATCCGGCTGTGATCAAAGCCGGTCACTTTTTCCATTTCCTGTGCCACCGACACGGCGCGTTGTGCGGACAAGTCCCAGTTCGACCGGTAAAGCTCCGAATCTAAACGCTGGTTATCGGTATGGCCTGAAACTGTAATGATCCCAGGCACATCTTTGACCAGATCAGCCACCTGACGCACCAACGGACGGAATTTCGGCTGCAGGAATGCAGAGCCTTCCGGAAAGGCGCCTTTCTCACGGATCCGAATCACCACCTGCTGACCCAGATTTTCCACTTCAATCAGGTTTTCCTGAATTTCACGCTCCATCGCCGTTTCCAGAATGTCTGCCAGCTGTTGCTGAGACTGAGTCATCTCTGAGCGGGTATTCTGGTTCATCTGCGTGGCGGTATGCTCAGAGCGTCCGCCGGTCAGTTTTCCGGCTTCACGCTTGGTGCCGCCCGCCTTTTCAGACTCCCCGTCATGAAAGTCCAGCGTGCGCTGAGTCATGTCGATCGTCTGTTGCATGATCACTTCAATCGGCGTCGGCTCCGGCCGTCCCGGACGAAACTCCTGCGCAATCACGCTGGTGCCTTTCGGGATATCCTTCACTTCCACCATATGCTGCACACCAAACGCAAACTTGAGTGAGCCGGCGATCTGTTTGAACTTGAGTACATCCATTTCCGAAAAAGACAACAGCAGTACAAAAAAGCACATCAGCAAGGTCGACAGATCGGCGAAGGTCGACATCCAGGCGGGTGCCCCCTTCTTACAATTGCATTCGATCTCGTCCATCACGTGCCTCCTTATTCATCAACGTCGATACGACGCTGTTTTTCATGGAGGTAGTTTTTCAGGAAGCCGTCAATCACGCGCGGGTTCTGACCATCCTGAATCGCCAGAACACCGTCCAGAATCAAACGACGGTTCAATCTTTCTTCGTTTTTACGCAGTGACAGTTTGTCCGCAATCGGAATCGCGACCATATTCGCCAGAATTGAGCCGTACAGTGTGGTCAGCAGCGCAACAGCCATGGCCGGACCAATCGACTTCGGGTCATCCATATTTGTCAGCATGGCCACCAGACCAACCAAGGTACCGATCATCCCCATCGCAGGAGCAACATCGCCCAGAGAACTGAAAATACTGATACCGCGCTCGTGACGCTCATTGGTCAGCCCGATGTCTTTTTGCAGGGTTGAGCGCACGACATCGGCATCGTGACCATCCACCAGCAAATCAATTCCCTTGCGCAGGAAACTGTTATTCACTTCCATTTCTTCAAGTGCCAGAAAACCGCCTTTACGGGCAGCATCTGCCATTTCGACGATCTTCGCGATCAGATCTTCCGGATCATCGGTCTTGAACATAAAGGCCTTGGTCGCAATTTTGGCCGCGCCAAAAAATTGAGACAGGCTGAACTTCATCAGGACGACAAACAGAGTGCCGCCCAAAACAATCAGAACTGAAGGTATATTAAAAAAGATGTCCAGGCTGCCGCCCAGCAGCATCGCCATGATGACAAAAGCAAAGGCACCAACTAAACCTATGAGGGTTGCCAAATCCACGGATTACTCCTCTGAAATTTTTCTTATAGCCAGCCGACTCGAACTGGCCTTATTCTAACTTACTCACCTAGTATCGGCATCACCGCAAAATGGTTTAGCAGAGATTCAACACTGGTTTTGTGGTCTGCTGGGAAAAAACGCACATCCATCCCCAAAATCACATGCCCGACACCAAGCTGCTGCAGCCACAACCAGACAAGGCGAACGAAAAACCATAAAAATAACACTGTAATGCGCACACTTCCCTGTGCCATAATTTGACCCGGCATAGCCTGTGCGCTATTTTCCCCTCATTTTCTGAGCGTGCTCCTGACTGCGCTCCCAACCCAATCAATGGACCGGATATGGCGACTAAAAAACCAGAAAAGATGGCCTTTGAAGAAGCCATGAATGAACTCGATGTGATTGTCAACGAGCTGGAATCCGGTGATATCCCTTTAGAAGACGCGCTGAAAAAATTCGAGCGCGGGATTGCCCTGGCACGGAACAGCCAGCAAAAGCTGACTCAGGCTGAACAGCGTGTCGAAATTTTGCTTCAGGCGGATGACAACGCACCACTAACCGACTTTGACCCAAGCGATGACTAACAGCCTTTCACAACAACTGGCCGCTTACGCGACCCGGAATAACGAACAACTGGAACGCTGGCTGGCCCAACTGCCGTTTGCCGATCAACCTTTAGTTCAGGCCATGCGTTATGGCGCGCTGCTGGGTGGAAAACGTGCCCGGCCATTCCTGACTTATGTCACCGGACAGATGCTGGGCGTGTCAGAAGCTGATCTGGATGCGCCGGCAGCGGCTGTTGAATGTATCCATGCCTATTCTCTGATCCATGACGATTTACCGGCCATGGATGACGATGAGCTGCGCCGTGGTCAGCCTACTTGCCACATTGCCTTTGACGAGGCCACCGCCATTCTGGCCGGAGATGCCCTGCAGACGCTGGCGTTTGAAATTCTGGCTTCCGGACAACTCAGCGATGCCGGCAACACCCAGCGCATTGCCATGGTCCGTGAACTGGCTCAGGCTGCCGGTGCTTCAGGCATGTGTGTCGGTCAGGCTCTGGATCTGGCTGCTGAAAAGAAAAAAGTGGGACTGGCACAGTTAGAGACGGTTCACCGCCACAAAACAGGCGCACTGATTCGCTGCGCCGTTCGGTTGGGGGCCCTGGCTGCCGGAGAGAAAGGGCTGGCGGTGCTGCCGCAACTGGATCAGTTCGCCAATGCAATTGGCCTGGCGTTTCAGGTGCAGGATGACATTCTGGATGTCATCAGCGATACCCAAACACTGGGCAAGCCGCAAGGATCTGATCTGGCGCTGGAAAAAAGTACTTATCCGGCACTGCTCGGTTTAGCCGGGGCGCAGGAAAAGGCACAGCAACTTTACCAAGAAGCCCTACACGCTCTGGAAGCTATACCCTACAATACAGATTCACTCGAAGTTTTTGCCCGATACGTTATCGAGCGCAACAACTAAAACAGTAAAAGCGCCGACTTGATATGACACTGGATATTTCAAAATACCCACATTTGGCTTTAGCCAATACACCGGATGAACTCCGCTTACTGCCTGTGGAGAGTTTACCTGCACTCTGTGAAGAGCTGCGGACGTATCTGCTCAACTCTGTGAGCCAGTCCAGTGGACACTTTGCCTCCGGGCTGGGCGCCGTCGAACTGACGGTCGCTCTGCACTATGTGTACAACACCCCTTTTGATCACCTGATCTGGGATGTCGGCCATCAGGCATATCCGCATAAAATTCTGACCGGACGTCGCGATCGTCTGAACACCATCCGCCAGAAAGATGGGTTGCACCCGTTCCCCTGGCGTGAAGAAAGCGAATATGACGTGTTGTCGGTCGGTCACTCCTCGACCTCGATCAGCGCAGGCCTGGGCATGGCGATTGCCGCAGAACATGAAGGCGCTGGCCGGAAAGTGGTCAGCGTGATCGGTGATGGCGCCATTACAGCAGGCATGGCATTCGAAGCCATGAACCATGCCGGTGATGTGCACCCGAACATGCTGGTGATCCTCAATGACAATGAAATGTCGATTTCTGAAAACGTCGGTGCACTGAATAACCATCTGGCCCGCCTGCTGTCCGGCAATTTCTACACCAGTATTCGCGAAGGCGGCAAAAAAGTCCTGTCGGGCGCGCCGCCGATCAAAGAACTGGTCCGCCGTGCAGAAGAGCACCTCAAAGGCATGGTCGTGCCCGGCACCATGTTTGAAGAACTCGGCTTTAATTATATCGGCCCGATTGACGGCCATGATGTCCAGGAACTGGTGCGCACCATCAGAAATATGCGTAACCTGAAAGGCCCGCAGTTCCTGCACATCATGACGAAAAAAGGCAAAGGCTATGCCCCGGCAGAAGCTGACCCGATTAACTACCACGCGGTGCCAAAATTCGATCTGAGCCAGAACCCGCTGCCGAAAGCAGCCAACAGCAAGCCGACCTTCTCGAAAATTTTCGGAGACTGGCTGTGCGATATGGCTGCGCAGGATGACAAGCTGATGGCGATCACGCCAGCCATGCGTGAAGGTTCAGGCATGGTTCGCTTCTCGAAAGAGTACCCGGATCAGTATTTTGATGTGGCGATAGCCGAACAGCACGCTGTCACACTCGCCACAGGGATGGCTATCGGTGGCTATCACCCTGTGGTCGCGATTTACTCCACCTTCCTGCAGCGCGGTTATGATCAGCTGATCCACGATGTTGCGATCATGGACCTGCCTGTGATGTTTGCCATCGACCGGGGCGGTCTGGTCGGTGCCGACGGGCAGACGCATCAGGGGGCTTTTGATCTGAGCTTTCTGCGATGCATCCCGAACATGGTGATCATGGCGCCAAGCGATGAAAACGAATGCCGTCAGATGCTCTATACCGGCCATCGCCATCAAGGGCCAAGCGCCGTGCGATATCCGCGGGGCAGTGGCACAGGCGTAACCCCCGACAGCATCATGACAGAACTGGACATCGGCAAAGGGATCATCCGCCGCGAAGGGGAGAACGTTGCGATCCTGAGCTTCGGCACCACGCTGAGCTATGCGCTGGAAGCCGCCGAGGCGCTCAATGCAACGGTTGCAGATATGCGATTCGTGAAGCCGCTGGATGAAGCTCTGATCCGTGAACTGGCATCAACGCATGATGTGCTGGTTACTGTGGAAGAAAATGCCATTGCCGGTGGCGCAGGTTCCGGAGTGATTGAGTATCTGATGCAAGAGAAACTGCTCAAGCCCGTGCTGCAAATTGGCCTGCCAGACCAATTTATTCATCAGGGCACCCAGGCAGAGCTGCACGCAGAACTGGAAATTGACGGTCCGGGGATCGAGGCGCAAATCCGCCGCTATCTGGCCAGATAATACCAATCAAAGTAAGTCAATGATCAGAAATAGCGCAGGGAAAATGTTTGAGAACAAGGCAGGTTTTTTAGATAAGTAGTTATTCTACAATCAAAAAATCTAACGCAGTGATCGAACATTTGAACAAGCTAGGATGACCAGTGATTGACTGCGATTGGTATACAACATCCGCTCGCTTGTGCAGGCATCCAAATAAACAAACGGACAGGTCTCGGCCTGTCCGTTGTTGTTTGTGGTGTACAAAGAGATTTGCTGGTCAGCAGCCAGTACGATTCATTCTCAGAACCAGCGCTCCAGGGATGCTCTGTCCAGCTGCTTGAACGCCCGGTTCAGCACTTGTGCCAGCTCCAGATAACGCGGCCGATCCTTCAAAGGTTGCATCGCGTGACCTTCACTCAAAATTTTATGATGAATTTCCCGGTACCAGTTTGCGAGCGACGGGGGCAAATCCGTTCGGCTCCGTTTCCCCAGCCACAACAGCCCTTGCAGCGGCATACTCAGCGCAAACAGGGCAACGGCCATCGCCAGCGGCAGGCCAGATGAATTATGAAAAGCCATCTGGCTCAGCACACTCATCACCGCAACAGCAGGCATCACCCGCACTGCAAATTTGGTCGCTTTAATATAGCGCTGCTCCGGGAACAAAACCGCCAGTTCTTTGCGCATCGGCCATACCGACATGTAGTGCTGGCCATGTTGGACCTGCTTCCAGATTTTTGTCTGATTCATATCGCACCAGCCTCAACAAATCTTATAAATTTTAAAATTAGGCAACAATCAATCTAACTCGAATTAATTTTTAAAAATTTTTTTGTGATATGACGCAACAAGGGCTATCCTATGCACGCCTTTGGTAATTGTTGGCCGATAACCCTGTTATCGCAACATTCAGGATGATTTACACCTCAGGTTCACATCCCTTCTACGGACAGAAGCGAATTTTACCTGGTTTAGCCGCCTTCAAAACAAGACGACTATTCTATGGGTAACGCTTATTCAATTGAATATCAACTTTCAGACAGATTATATAGGTAGTCACTCACATGTCTAAGCTGGTTCTAGTACTTAACTGCGGTAGTTCTTCACTGAAATTTGCAGTCGTTGACGCAGTCTCAGGTGATGAGCATCTGACAGGTCTTGCAGAATGTTTGCACCTCCCGGAAGCTCGTATCAAGTGGAAACTTGATGGCGCCAAACATGAAGCTCAACTGGGCAATGGTGCCGCACATGAAGAAGCACTGGCATTCATGGTAGAAACAATTCTGGCTTCCAAACCTGAACTGGCTGAAAACCTGAAAGCTATCGGTCACCGTGTGGTTCACGGTGGTGAGCAGTTCACTCAGTCTGCCCTGATTGACGACGCTGTTCTGAAAGGTATTGAGTCTTGTGCAACCCTGGCGCCTCTGCACAACCCAGCGCACATCATCGGCATCAAAGCGGCTCAGAAAGCTTTCCCAAGCCTGAAAAACGTGGCTGTATTCGACACGGCGTTCCACCAGAGCATGCCGGAAGAAGCTTACCTGTACGCACTGCCGTACAAGCTGTACAAAGAGCACGGCATCCGTCGCTACGGCATGCACGGGACTTCACACCTGTTCATCACTCGCGAAACGGCAAGCCGCATGGGCAAGCCAGAGAGCGAACTGAACATCATCAACTGCCACCTGGGTAACGGTGCATCGGTTTGTGCCATCAAGAACGGCAAATCCGTTGATACTTCAATGGGTCTGACACC
The DNA here is from genome assembly GCF_018199995.1 of Photobacterium sp. GJ3. Taxonomy (NCBI): domain Bacteria; kingdom Pseudomonadati; phylum Pseudomonadota; class Gammaproteobacteria; order Vibrionales; family Vibrionaceae; genus Photobacterium; species Photobacterium sp. GJ3. The sequence goes on from NZ_CP073578.1 coordinate 2,540,768, forward strand.
GCTGGAAGGTCTGGTCATGGGCACCCGTTGTGGTGACATCGATCCTGCGATCATCTTCCACCTGCACGATACCCTGGGTTACACCGTTGATCAGATCAACACCATGCTGACCAAAGAGTCTGGCCTGGCCGGTCTGACCGAAGTGACTTCTGACTGCCGTTTCGTTGAAGACAACTACGGTGAGAAAGAAGAAGCGACCCGTGCAATGGACGTGTTCTGCCACCGTCTGGCGAAGTATGTTGCCAGCTACACGGCAACGCTGGATGGCCAGCTGGATGCCATCACTTTCACCGGTGGTATCGGTGAGAACTCTGCTCCAATCCGTGAAATGGTGCTGAACCGCCTGAAAATCTTCGGTATTGAAGTGGACAGCGAGAAGAACCTGAAGGCACGTTTCGGCGGCGAAGGTGTGATTACCACCGACAACAGCCGCATCCCAGCCATGGTGATCTCCACCAACGAAGAGCTGGTGATTGCTGAAGATACAGCGCGTCTGGCTGAAATCTAACAGACATCAAATGGCCGACTCTGTCGGTCATTTTCTATCCAGAAAGATGATAAGGAAGAAGGTTGCCCCGCAATCTATCTGACAACATTTTCTACCGTTTGCCATCAGTTTGAGGAATTGACTGTGTCACGTACCATTATGCTAATTCCGGTTGGTGCCGGAGTCGGCCTGACCAGCGTCAGCCTGGGTGTGCTACGCGCTATGGAGCGCAAAGGCGTCCGTGTTTCCTTTTTCAAACCTATCGCCCAGCCACGCCATGGCGGCGATCAGCCAGACCTGACCACCACCATCATCCGTGCGAACAGCGACATGCAAATCGCCGAGCCCGTTTCAATGGCGCAGGCGGACGAGCTGATTCGTAACGACCAGAGCGATGTGCTGCTGGAAGACATCGTTGCCCGCTTTAAAGAAGCGACCGAAGGCGCAGAAGTCGCTCTGATCGAAGGCCTGGTGCCAACCCGCACCCATCCGTTCGCGAACCAGATTAACTTCGAAATCGCGAAAACTCTGGATGCAGAAATTGTCTTCGTGGTTGCGCCTGGTACAGATAACCCGGCTCAGCTGAAAGAGCGTATCGAGATTGCCTGCTCGAACTTCGGCGGCATCAAAAACAAACACATCGCGGGTGTGATCGTGAACAAGCTGAACGCACCTGTCGATGCGGAAGGCCGGACACGTCCAGATCTGTCTGAAATCTTCGACGGTTCAGACTCTGTAATGCCAACACACGTTGAAGTCATGCAAGTGTTCAACTCCAGCCCGATTCGTGTGCTGGGTTGTGCGCCATTCAGCGCTGAACTGATCGCCTCCCGTGCGACCGACATCGCTCAGCACCTGAATGCAGAAATCATCAATGCAGGCGAAATCGACTCTCGTCGTATCAAGAGCATCACTTTCTGTGCCCGTTCGATTCCGAACATGGTTCAGCACTTCCGTCCTGGCTCACTGCTGGTGACTTCTGCCGACCGTCCGGACGTCGTGGTTGCGGCCTGTCTGGCTGCCATGAACGGTGTTGAAATCGGTGCCCTGCTGCTGACCGGCGGCTACGAGCTGCCAGAAGCGGTGAAAGCCCTGTGTAAGCGCGCTTTTGAAACCGGCCTGCCGGTGATGACTGCTCAGGGCAATACCTGGCAGACGTCTCTGAACCTGCAAAGCTTCAGCCTGGAAGTGCCTGCAGACGATAAAGAGCGTGTGGAAATGGTCAACGAATACATGGCCAGCCACATCGACGGTCAGTGGATCGAGTCTCTGTCTGAAGGGTCTGCCCGTGAGCGCCGTCTGAGCCCGCCAGCATTCCGTTACCAGCTGACTGAGCTGGCCCGTAAAGCGGCCAAGCGCATCGTGCTGCCAGAAGGCGACGAGCCACGTACCGTGAAAGCTGCAGCGATCTGTGCTGAACGTGGTATTGCGGACTGTGTGCTGCTGGGTAATCCGGCTGAAATCAAGCGTGTTGCTGAACAGCAAGGCGTCGTTCTGGGTGCGGGTGTTGAAATCATCGATCCGGAAAGCGTGCGTGAGCAATACGTTGCGCGTCTGGTTGAGCTGCGTAAGAACAAAGGCATGACGGAAGTTGTGGCCCGCGAGCAACTGGAAGACACCGTGGTGCTCGGCACCATGATGCTGGAGCGTGACGAAGTCCACGGTCTGGTTTCCGGTGCGGTTCACACCACAGCAAACACCATCCGTCCGCCGCTGCAGCTAATCAAAACGGCACCAAACGCGTCGCTGGTTTCTTCTGTGTTCTTCATGCTGCTGCCGGATCAGGTACTGGTTTACGGTGACTGTGCGATCAACCCGGATCCAAACGCAGAGCAACTGGCTGAAATCGCGATTCAGTCTGCCGATTCTGCCAAAGCGTTCGGGATTGAACCACGTGTGGCGATGATCTCTTACTCTACCGGTAACTCCGGTCAGGGTGCTGACGTTGATAAAGTGCGCGAAGCCACTCGCATCGCTCAGGAAAAACGTCCGGATCTGATCATCGACGGTCCGCTGCAGTACGATGCTGCGATCATGGAAAACGTTGCGAAATCCAAAGCGCCGGATTCACCGGTTGCCGGTAAAGCAACAGTCTTCGTGTTCCCGGATCTGAACACGGGTAACACCACGTACAAAGCGGTACAGCGTTCTGCAGATCTGGTTTCCATCGGTCCAATGCTGCAAGGCATGCGTAAGCCGGTGAACGACCTGTCCCGTGGCGCACTGGTTGACGATATCGTCTACACCATCGCCCTGACCGCGATTCAGGCGAAGCAAGCGGAAGAGCAGAAAAAAGCTTGATATAGCTTCGCTTAGATACAAATTTCAAACCCCGGTCTTCCGGGGTTTTTTACCTACAGATTTTCATTCTGAACTCACCTGCGCCATTATCGCGATCACATCAGCTCTGTCATACTCACTCAGAAGCATACAATCGTAATCAGAACGGCACCGAAAAAGCAAACCTATGCACCAACACACCAAACAAGTTGCATAATTCCAATTTGTTATAGCACGATAGAAACTTATCATTATACACCCCAATATATTTAGAATATATTCCTTCCGTCGTTAACAATAAAGTAAACTCTAATTTATATTATCAGTGGTTGGTAAAATTATATGTCTGCTATAACAAAAATCAATTTAGATGAATTTTCATGGGATATTATTAGCGACATCAAGTTATTACATAAAGAAAATGAAAGCGAGGTCTTTTTAAGAAAATGTAAATCCCTTAATGAGAATCATTTTTTATGTTCAGCATTTTTAAAAAACCAACATCCTTATTATAGTGATCACTCCATTCAGTCCTCAGATTTAATTTACCTTTTAGAGTGTGGGAGACAAGCTGAAACATACCTTGTACATCAGCACTACAACCAGCCATTAAACATAAATTTTATTCTTGAAGAGTGGTCTTTTAGCTTTGAAAATGAATTTCAACCAAACCGAAGTTTGGAAGGAAAAGAAATCCTAATTGAAGTGATTACAAAAAATCAAAGATGGGCAAAAGAAAGACTGCTCTATCAAGAATATGATATTTATTTCTTCATCAATCAGCTACAAGTGGCCAAACTCAATCTTCGTGTTAAATACATGAAAAGAGATGCTTACCTTGCCATTAGAGAGCGTACCAGAAAAAGTCGTCTCATCTATTCAAATCAGCTTAAATTTCAAGAGAGTGACCGAGTTGTCCCTAAAAACTCAAAATTTGGCCGAGAAAATAAATCCAATTTAACTCTCACAGACCTCAATAAGCATGAGGATAATATAACTGCGAGATTACTGATAGACTTTCATAACAAATCCTACTTCGATCACAAGCAGGATCATTATCCAGCGATGGTTTTAGTGGAAGCCGGTAAGCAAATTTCACATTATGTTTCATCGCTTGTTCATCAGGACAGTCAATTTGTACTCACTAGTATCAATTGTCATTTCAAGCTTTATGCCGAATTTGATCAGGATGTAAAAGTTATAGCAAAACTATTACATGAAGATCAAATCCAACAAAACACACATGTGATGGTTAATTTCATTCAAAATGAAAAAACCATTGCATGTGCAGAACTTAAACTTTCGAATTTAAAGGATTAAACCGATATGAAAAACAAGATTAAAGAGATCCTCATGAATGAATTTGGACTCAACGAAGAAAGCATCATGAAGAATGAAACTCTTGAAGATATGAATGTTGACTCAATTATCATGATTGAAGTCCAGTTAGAACTTGAAAGAGAATTTAATATCAGCGTACCTGATGGAGATATCTCACCTTCTTTCACGCTGACCGATTTAGTTCACTATGTCAGAGAAAAGGACGCAGTGAATGTCTGAAGCAGTGAATTTTACCGCTAAAAACCGAGCTGCGATTACTGGCTTAGGCTTGATCTCCGCAGGAGGTATTGGTGTACAAGAAAACTGGGAAACAGCTTGCAACGGCATTTCTACTGCTCAAAAAATTCCTGAACTGGAAGGCATGGAAGTCGAAATCGGTTGTCGCATTCCCAGCTTCGATCCGGACAAATTGCTAGGCAGAAGTGTAGCGAGACGAATCGACCGTTTTATTCAAATTGCAATGGTCGCTTACCGTGAAGCAATCAGCCACTCAGGACTTGATCCGAAAAACTGGAACGGAAAGCGTGTTGGGATTGTTGTTGGCAGTTCATTGGCAGGGATTGAGCGTTTTGTAGATGAGCAGCATGTCCTCGAAAATGAAGGCGACCGGATGGTTTCTCCATCAACCATTCCCGGGGCAATGATGAATATGGTCGCGGGTCAGATAGCAATTGATTGTCATGCGACTGGGCCCAGCTTAATTGTAAGTACAGCATGTGCATCCGGTCTGACAGCGCTTGGGGTTGGACGTGAGTGGATTAACAGCGGTCAATGTGATGTGGTCATCGCTGGCTCTTCGGAAGCACCGATTACGCCTTTAGTTGTCGCATCAATGAACCGATTGGGCGCGTTGTCGAAGCACCCGGATCATCGCCATGCAAGTAAGCCCTTTGATGAAGAAAGAGATGGCTTTGTGATTGCTGAAGGTGCAGGTTTCTTTGTACTTGAGCGCGAAGATTCAGCAATCAGCAGACAGGCTGAGATTCATGCTTTTGTCGATGGTTACGGGGCATCAACTGATGCCTACCATGTTACAACCCCGCGCCCGGATGGTGAAGGGCTCTCTGAAGCCATTCAAGCGGCTCTAAAAGATGCGGGAATTGAAGGCAAAGATATTCAGCATGTTAACGCGCATGGCACATCAACGCGTCTGAACGATATCACAGAATCTGGCGTGATTGCCGAAACTGTCGGCCTGCATCCGATTGTCACCTCGATTAAAGGCAGCATTGGCCATTCCTTAGCAGCCGCTGGGGCAGTAGAAAGTGTATTCACAGTAATGTCTTTAAAAAACAGCCTTGTTCCGCCCACTGTAAATCTTCAGAAAGTTGACGAGGGTATTCAACTGGATATTGCCATGCAACAGCCCAGAGAAATCAAAATTCAACATGCTCTCAAAGTTTCTCTGGGTTTTGGCGGTCATAATGCAGCTATCGTTTTCTCAAACAAAAATAGTTAACAGGAATAATAATGAAAGAGTTCAAAAAAATTCGCTTGATTGCACTCGATGTTGATGGGGTTTTATTGAATGATACCTATAGTCCAGCAATTCGATCTTTTGTGGAGTCGCATGGTGGTGTTTATACTGCTGAACTAGAGCGACAGGTTTGGGGGTCACCACATATTGCAGGCGGTCACAATATGGCACTAGCGTGTAAACTTCCCTGGTCTGCCCAAAAAACTATCGAAGCATTTTTTTCTCATCATGCGGAATATATAAAAAGCAATCCAATTCAAGTACTTCCCGGTGTAGAAGATTTTCTGAAAATGCTCAGTCAATATAATGTCAAAGTAACATCATACGGTGGAAGAACTAAAGAGTATATTTTTGATAACTACATGTCACACCTGAGACAATATTTCGACCACGACAAACCTTATATTGACACAAACTCTATTCGTCCAGGTGTGGACGAGATCACACGTGAGATCTTTGACTATAATTATGACGAAGTTCTGTTTATCGATGATATTAACCGAATGGCTGAAGTTGCAAAATACTTTAACACCGGATTTATTGGCACACCGGTGACTGAATTTCAGGTTAATCAAATGAAAGAAACTGGCACAAAATACATTGTTAATTCAATTTCAGAAATCACTGAAGACATGCTTCATGAAATTGATACTCATCTGGAAAAAAACACCACCTGGTAATACTTTATAAAATCAATCATGCCCATTTGTAAATTTATATGGGCATGCATTTCCATTCGAGCATTAGTATCGGTATTATCCTTTCAATTCACATAAAAGATATTATCTTATTCAAAGAGAGAGCGTATTATGTCGAAGGAACAAGTTTATAGCATTAATTATTCTGAAGACCGAATCCCAATCTTTAGCCTGTTAATTTTATCCACAGCACTATTCATTTCAATACTGACGGAAGCTCTTCCAGCTGGATTTTTATTAAGTATCCGAAATGAATTTTCTGTTTCCGAATCTGATGTTGGCCTTTGGGTGACTTTATATGCTATAGGATCACTCTTATCAGCAATTCCCTTGACGTTATTAACTCAACACTGGTCAAGAAAGAAATTACTGTTAGTAACTCTTTTAGGCTTTACTGTAAGCAATGGATTAACGTCTATTACTGAAAGTTTTGAAATCACTTTGATCGCTCGTTTAATTGCAGGGATTTTCGCTGGTCTATTGTGGGCTCTAGCGGCAGGTTATGCCAGTAGAATGGTAGCACCTGAACATCAGGGCAGAGCGATAACTATCGTAATGTTTGGTGTGCCAATTGCTTTATCTTTAGGTGTTCCAGCCGGAACCTTCCTAGGTAATATATATGGCTGGCGATTTACATTCCAATTAATTACTGTCATTTCACTGGCATTGGTTCTGATTGGATATTTTCTGCTTCCAGAAAAGGCCGGGACTAAACAAAGTAAATCATTTTCTGTCAACAAGGTTCTGGCATTACCCGGTATGAAGGCAGTGTTAGCTGTAAACTTTATGTTTGCCCTGGGACATAACATTCTGTACACATTTATTGCTCCATACTTGGATATGTCAGGCAATATCGGACAAGTTGAACCCTTCCTGCTACTCTTTGGCGTTATGGCTGTGGTTAGTATTTTTCTTGTTGGCTTGTTTATTGATAAACATCTCCGATTACTGGTGCTAATCAGCTTATTTCTGTTTACGGTCTCAAGCCTCATCTTATCCATTTTTTACATGAGCATCTATTCTGTGATGACAGGTGCACTTCTTTGGGGGCTCGCTTTTGGTGGTGGTGCAACACTATTTCAAACAGCATCCGCAAAAACATCAGGCGACGCTGCTGATGTTGCTCAGTCTTTAATGGTGACTGTATGGAATCTGGCGATTGCCGGAGGTGGCTTCTTTGGTGGTGTGATTCTGGAATCGTATTCAGCTTCAGCTTTACCTATCGCACTCACCGGTTTGCTGCTTGCATCTTTGGTGATTGTACTAAAGTCGAGACATCATGGTTTTACTCAAACAGAAATGGACTAAGTCTGGTATGAAAATCTACATTGATTTACATGCGCATACCCTAGCAAGTGATCACGCATACAGCACTGTTCATGAATATATTCAGGTCGCACAAAGTAAACAGCTGGAGATGATCGCCATCACCGACCATGGACCATCCCTACTGGATTCTCCACACGAATGGCATTTTTATAACATGAAATCCATCCCTCGTCGTCTAGATGGCATACGAATCCTGAAAGGAATTGAAGCGAACATTCAGCCAGATGGCACTATTGACTGTAATCCATCGATGGTGAAAGCATTAGACTTTGTCATGGCAGGATTTCATCCGCCGATTTATCCACCATCAGAGGATAAAGACAAAAATACCGATGTCTTACTCAAGGTTATTCAAAGCAATGAAGTGAGTATTATCACGCATCCAGGGAACCCACAATACCCGATTCATCATGAGATCATTGCTCAGGCAGCAAAAGAAAATCATGTCGCATTAGAAATTAATAATGCCTCAGATAATGCTAGACCTGGTAGTCATGATAATTGCAAAAGTATAATTGAAGCGGTGAAAAAAGTAGGAGGTTTAATTTCAATCGGATCAGATGCACATTACTGTAGTCAAATTGGCGAATTCAGCAATGCAATATCTTTATTAAATCATGCTGATTTCCCACATGAGCAAGTCGTCAATCATTCGTTAGAATTCACATTGGATTTTTTTAACATCCAATGAGAATCACCTCATTGGAAATATCCCATATCATCAGACTGGTGTTTTAAATCACCAGTCTGATCAAATCCGACCTTAGAATCAAAAACTAAATACTTCTTCATTACTCTGAATAATTTTCATGGAATGTCGAATAAAGTCTTGTCGAATCATACTATCTTTGTCATCATTCCATGAAAGCCCGAGTTTCCATTCACTATTCATACCCTGCAACTTGTTCTCTGACAAATCGATATTTAAAAAAGAGGTCAAACTATTCGGTAATATTGTAATACCTACCTGTGATTTTACTAAAGCCAGCACACTATAGATATTAGATACCTCCTGAACAACAAAGTTCTTTAAGTTACACTTATCTAAATAGTCGTTAATTGTTCGATTTAACTCAGAGTTATTACTTTCATTCAAAATAAAAAAAGAATGCTGTGAGGCAATTTCACTAAAACTCTGATTGACTGTATCAATATTTTTATGTGAAACAAGGCTGAGATGATCCGTACCTATGGGAGTAAAAAGTAAATTTTTATTATTTGGCGTTCTCATAAATCCGACATCAATACCACCTGCAAGCAGAAGTTCTTCTTGCTTATGAGAACTATGCTCTTCTATTTTCAGGTTCACATTTGGATAAAGGGAGCTAAAACTACTGATTATATCGGGAATGATATTTAGAAAGGAAGAAGTATAGGATATATTCAGATTACCTCTTTTACCAGCTCTTATTTTTCTGACAACACAAAGAAAATGACTCATTTGATGATCAAGCAATCGAGCATGCTGATATATCAAGTTCCCTTCTTCTGTTAAATGAGCCCCTTGATTATCCCTAAAAAAAAGTTTAACTTCTAACTCATCTTCAAGTTGTTTTATATGTTTAGTCAGCGTAGGTTGCGTAATAAATAATTTATTTGAAGCTTCATTATAGGTTTCACTTTCAGCCAATACTAAGAATGACTTCAGTCGACGGTTATCCATAATTCCTCTTTTCACTTGCAAGCTGTTTTTTCGTTATTTTGTTATTTATATATCAAATTGCTATATACTTTTAAATGGATAAAGCAATAACCACAATTTAACTTTGACAAAAACCAACGTAATTACTTGTCAAATATTTTTCAATAATATAATTTTACTCACTCATCAAATTACTCTCCTCTTTCAAAAATTGATTGGTTCTTATTGATAACATCCACTAAGAAATCTGCAACGGTTCTGACACGGCGAGAGTGAGCAAGATCTGCCTGAATAACTAAATAAATTGGCTGTTCGATTCCCATATCAGAACGAATACAAGAAAGTCCAGCCTTTTGAGCAATAAAGTGAGGTAAAACTGCTAGCCCTAAACCAGCCTGAGTCGCAGCAATCATCGAAGCAAGTGATGTTACTGTTAAGCTAGGTAAACGCCCTCTTAATTGCTTTTCAACCCATTCACCACCAGGCAAATGGCGATACTGCTCATCCCACATCACAAATTTTGTTTCCAGGTTTATTTCAGCATTTGTCTTATTTTTTCCATCATATAATCCAAACTCTAATCGACCTATCTGACGAAACGTAACGTGCCCCTGTGTAGGTCGAACCATACGAATCGCTAAGTCAGCATCATGACGGTGTAAGTTTGCCAATTGGGTATCAGTGACTAACTCAATCGCTAATTCTGGAAATTTAGACTGGAATTCAGGTAAAGCGGGCAAAATAATTTCATTCGCTAGATTCTCAGTTGTTGCCAGCCTAACTTTGCCAGAAATTTCAGTGCTTTTATTGAACCCGGAAGAAAGTAATGAAAAAACAGCTTGTTCAATAGTCTCTGCTTTTTCAACCAGACCACGCCCTTCTTCTGTCAGCTGATAGCCAGACTGTAACCGGATAAACAATGGTGCGCCTAAAGCATTTTCCAGCCGTTCTACTCTTCTGGATAACGTGGCAATCCCAACTTGGAGTAACTCCGCTGCCGCAGTCAGGGTGCCGAGCCTCGCAACAGCAAGGAATGCTCTCGTATCATCCCATATAAACGCTTTCGATTTTCCATCGATGAAAAATGGGTTCTGATTTTTATCTAAATATTTCATCTTTAGCGTATGGCATCCTTAACTATCGCTTAAGGAGGATTAATTATGAAATCTAAAATGCTTGGTAATACTTTAGAAGTGTCTTCTCTTGGTTTGGGATGCATGGGAATGAGTGAGTTTTATGGACCAAGAGATGATTCAGAATCATTAAAAGTATTAAGCAAATCGGTTGATCTCGGTATCAACTTTTTTGACACTGCTGATATGTATGGACCGCACCATAATGAAGAACTATTAGGTATCTTCCTAAAATCCACAAATACAAATGTTAAAATTGCAACAAAATTTGGCATTGTTCGTAAGCCGGGTGAGTATAATAGGAAATTAAACAACAGTGCAAGTTATGCCCAACAATCTTGTGAAAACTCACTGAAGCGGTTAGGCGTTGAACAGATTGATCTTTACTATGTTCATCGAATCAATCCCTCCCAACCGATAGAAGAAACAATCGAAGGCCTCGTCAAACTGAAAGAACAAGGAAAAATTGCACACATCGGTCTGTGCGAAGTGAGTGCTGAAACCCTACGAAGAGCCCATGCAGTTCATCCAATTACTGCTGTTCAGACGGAATACTCCTTATGGTCCAGAGAAGTTGAAAAGGATGTATTACCAACATGCCGTGAGCTTGGTATTGGTTTCGTTCCTTATTCACCGTTAGGCCGAGGCTTTCTGTCCGGACTATTTCAGACCCAGGCAGAACTGGCAAGCGGTGATGCCAGAATGAATTTACCCCGCTTCACATCAGATGCATTAAAAGCAAACCTCCCTATCGCACAGGCCGTCTCTGAGATGGCCAAAGTGAAAGGATGCACACCTGCCCAAATTTGCTTATCATGGTTGCTATCCAAAGGGGATGATATTGTGCCAATTCCCGGTACGAAGAGAGTGAGCTTCCTTGAAGAAAACGTTCAGTCCGTTGACATGAAATTAACTGATTATGAACAAACAGTTCTGGAAACAGCAGTTGAAAGATTTAAGGTCGTCGGTGACCGATACACACAAGAAGGAATGAAAGGCGTCAATGTATGACTCAGTAAAATCTTCTTACTTCGCCGCTGTATCATCAGCGGCTTTATCATCCTTACTTTATTTTCTCAAACACCTTCTGTCTTCCCCATCAGCACCGATGATCATGACACAAACAGTAAAGAACAGAACATCAAAGAATGGATTACTGACTTGTATGGCTGTTACCTTGACTTAAACACTGAATGAAGGCTGAATATCAATGATTCTGACCTGCTGAATATAACTACACTTTTTATGTAGTGTTCTCGAGAAAGCTGGCATCGAGGAATTGCATCAGTTGCTTCTTTAAAGAGATAATCATCGTCTATTTATGGTTGGCTCTGGTTGGTCGTTGGGCGACGATACGCAAATGATAAATGAAGCCTATTCTCTATCTAAAAAATGTGTCAGGAGTATAATTCTTGTCTATGTAACCCCTTTTAAAACCTGTAACCCGCTTAAACATCGGAACAAAACATCTTGCTCTCTGCAAGATTGTCTTTGGACTAAGATGCGTGAGAAGAGCTTAGATTTTCATCTTGAAATTATGTACTTCTCCGCTGTCATTTTTCCTATGGAATACATATTCTCAACATGGATGAACTCAATTCACTCGGGCTTTTCATCGGTTCCCTGCTTGCCAATACGCTGGCGTCATTGTCTGGCGGTGGTGCCGGACTGATTCAGTTTCCCCTGATCATTTTTCTGGGCCTGCCCTTTTCTGTGGCGCTGGCCACCCATAAAATTGCCAGTGTCGCGCTGGGACTGGGTGCAGCCATGAAGCATATCCGGACCGGCAAACTCAACTGGCCGATGACAATTTATGTCATCGCTGCCGGAACGCTTGGGGTTGTACTTGGTGCCAATGCCATTCTCTATGTCCCAGGCCGACTCGCAGAAGCAGCGCTGGGGCTGCTCATTCTGGGGCTTGGGCTGTATTCCCTGTATCAACCGAATCTGGGACAGGCGGAAACGCCCCGTCGGCGCGATACCACAGGTCTGCTTCTGGGCAGTCTTGGTCTGGCGGCGATTGGCATCGTCAATGGCTCTCTGACGGCGGGCAGCGGCTTGTTCGTCACACTATTTCTGATCCGCTGGTTTGGCTATGACTATAAACAAGCGGTCGCGCTGACCATGATCAGCGTCGGCCTGTTCTGGAATGGGACGGGAGCCATCGCCATGTATGCTGCCGGCGCGGAGATTTACTGGCCCTGGCTGCCCGTTCTGATCGCCGGGTCACTGCTTGGCGGCTATCTGGGCGCACATCTGTCGGTCCGACAGAGTAACAAACTGATCAAACGCTGTTTTGAAGTACTCACGTTCCTGATTGGGGCAAAACTATTATCTGGTCTTTGAGGTCATTTATGTCTGACAACATGCAAAACACGGCGCCTAAAGCCGTCATTGATATTTACTACTGCCGCCAGTGTAACTGGATGCTCCGGGCCAGTTGGATGTGTCAGGAACTGTTGCACACCTTCAGTGAAGATCTAAAAGCCGTCAGCCTGCATCCGGACACCGGCGGTCGCTTTGAAATCTTCTGTAACGGCACCCGGATCTGGGAACGGAAAGCCGATGGCGGTTTCCCCGATGCCAAGCAGCTCAAACAGCGGATCCGCGATATTCTGGATCCGGCTCGCGATCTGGGTCATGTCGATCGCTGAGGGGCAAAAACGCGACAGACTTCAATCCCTGCACCCCACTGAAAAGCAGTAGGGTTGTCTTTCCTTGGTTATAATTTATACAAAACAAGGATAAACCGACAATGACAACAGGAGAACGGCGATGAATATTCTGATCACAGGCGGCACCGGCTTTATCGGCAAAGCATTACTTCCGCATCTGAATCATGATCAGGTGACTGTTCTGAGCCGAAATCCCAACCGGGCCTATCAGCGCCTGGGACACCACATCAAAGTCCTCACCACACTCGATTCTCTGGACAATCTTGACGAGTTTGAAGTCGTCATTAATCTGGCCGGGGAGCCCATTGCAGACAAACGCTGGACAGACAAACAAAAAGATGAAATCTGCCGCAGTCGCTGGCAGCTGACCCGGCAACTGGTCGATAAGCTCAAAGCAGGTGCTGAACCACCGCATACTCTCCTCAGCGGTTCAGCCGTTGGCTATTACGGGGATCAGCAGCACACCGCTTTTGATGAGTCGCTGGAAGTTCAGGGCAACAAAAACAGCGACTTCGCCCACACAGTCTGTCGGAAGTGGGAAGAAGCGGCACTGGCTGCTCAGTCAGAACACACCCGCGTCTGCCTGCTCAGAACCGGTATTGTGCTCGGAAAAGGGGGCGGAGCTCTGTCGAAGCTGTTGCCGGTCTATAGAATGGGGCTCGGCGGCCCGATTGGTAGTGGCGAGCAATATTTCCCCTGGATTCACCTGCAGGACATGGTGAAAGGGATTCTTTTCCTGATGCGGCAGACTGATGCCAGAGGGCCTTATAACCTCACGGCTCCGAACCCGGTCACCCATAAAGAATTCAGCCAGACCCTAGCGAAAGTACTGCATCGGCCGCATATTTTAAGCACCCCGGAATGGTTGCTTCGGATTGGCATGGGCGAAGCGGCGCAGATGCTGCTCGACAGCCAGCGTGCACTCCCCGCTCGACTGGAAGCCCATGGCTTTCATTTTTGTTATCCAGAGCTGGAGCGCGCGCTGAAAAACACCCTGACTGAACAGGAAAGCCGGGTCACTCGCGTGGAATAACCCAGCCTTCGGTGCAGAACCATTGTGTTGCAGCCGTTATTTCCCCAGCGGGCGCAACAGTTGCTTCATCATGGAGCTGATAATCAGCAGGATCAGCAGTACAGACAACACCGGCAAGACCAGCCAGAGGCCCGGATGCAACGATACTGGCAGTTCAAATCCCCATTTGATCAGCGCGGCGACCAGCGCCTCGGCACCCACCACAGCAATCCCACCCGCCAGCACCGCCATCAGGCCATATTCACTCCAGATCGTTGAGCGGATGCGGCGACGGCTGGCACCGAGTGTGCGGTAAAGTTTGATTTCCTGCTGGCGCTGCGACAGGCTCAGACGAAGCAGCGTCAGAACCAGCAACAGCCCGCTGCATACCCCCAGCAAAGCCAGTACCGACAACGACAGAGACACTTGCTGCAAAATGGCCTGGATCCGGGTCGCCATAGTTCTCAGATCCAGCAGGGTGACTGTCGGATAGTCCCGGCCCAGCTGATTCACAATCTCACTCTGATCGGCAGCCACCCGGAAGCTGACCAGCCAGGTCGCCGGTAAATCCGCCATCACATCCGGCGTAAAAATGAAGTAAAAGTTCGGCCGCATGTTACGCCATTCAACCTCACGCAAGCTGGTTACCGTGGCGGTAAACGGCTGGCTGTTCACGTTGAATCCCAAGGTGTCACCAATCTTGATCCCGAGCCGCTGCGCGACCTCAGACTCGACAGAGACGCCGCCGGGTGTGTTCCGCCACTCACCTGCGACCAGCGTATTGTGGACCGGCAGCGTGTCGCGCCAGGTGAAATTCAGTTCACGGCGCAGCGATTCGTCGCCTTCCTGCTGATCATCCCCCGCCGCATCAGACGCCTGACCTTCCGCTCTCGGATTCACGCCGTTAATCGTCACCAGACGCCCCCGCACAATCGGATAACTGTCGGAGCGGATCAGGCCAGAGTCATCCAGCGCATCCACATACGGCTGCTGTTGCGTCGGACTGATATTGAGCGCGAACACATTCGGGGCATCCGGCGGAAGCGTCTGTTGCCAGTCTTGCAGCAAATCCGTGCGCAGCAACCAGATCACCGCCAGCAACATAAGAGAGCTGGTCAGTGCCGCCAGTTGCGCGCCGGTTGCCAGCGGGCTGCGTCCGATCCGGCTCAGTGCCAGCGTCATCGCCGGTCCCCAGTTGCGGCGACGCAGGCCCCTGACGATCAGTAACCCGAGTCCGGCCAGCACCACCAGTAATCCGGCCAGCCCCGCCAGTGTCAGCCACATCAGCGGATTGTCACCCACCCAGAGCAGCAAGGCGGCAACCGGCACCAAAATCAGCAAATAGCGGACGTTGGACGTTGCACCCATGGCCTGCTTCTGCATCACGGCCAGCGCGGGAGCGTCCAGCAGCCGCCATAGCGCGATGCCGATGCCCGGCACCGACACCAGAACCGCAACCAGCAAGCTGGCCAGCCAGGGCATGGCACCGGTATCTGGCAAAGGTTGTGGCAAAACATCGGTGAGCGGTAAACGAAGCAACCATTCCAGCAGCATGCCAAGGCTGAATCCGGCCACTGCTGCCATCGTAAATAGCAGGCCAAGCTGACGTGCCAGCCAGCGCCAGAGAAACCCTTTCCGGGCACCGAGACTTTTCATCATAGCCACGGTTTCGGTCCGGCTGGCGGTGTAATGCATGCAGGTCAGGACCAGCGTTGCGGTGGCCATCAAGATCACCAGAATCAGCGTCAGGGACAGATACTGCTGCACCCGTTCGATCATATCGCCGGTTCGCCCCTGTGAGGTTTCACTGATCCAGCGCTGATCCGGCGTCAGGGACACCTGCGCCTGCAACTGTTTCAGTTGGGCTTCATCGCCGTTAAAATAAGCCCGGTAACGCACCCGACTGCCCGGCTGAATCGCTTCGGTCGCCGCCAGATCAGACTGATGGATCAATACACCCGGCATCTGACTGAAGGGGTTAAAGGATAATTCAGGTTCAGAAACAATGGTCCCCGCCACGGTCAGTTCCGCATTCCCGATCGCAACCGGATCACCTGGTTTTACCGCCAGCAGCGCAAACAACCGCTCCGATAACCACAATTCACCGGGCTTTACTTCATGCTGCGTTTGCTGTGAGCTTTTCAGCACGAGTTCACCACGCAGCGGAAATGCACTCGATACCGCCTTCACACTGACGAGTTGCATCGCCTGATCACTGAACGCCATGGTGCCAAACCGGGTTTGCTCTGTGGTGGTCATCCCCAGTGCTCTGGCAGAATCCAGGACAGAATCCGGTACCGGATTGGCTGAACGCAGCACCAAATCCGCTGCAATCATGCTGCGTCCCTGATCAATCATGATTTTCTCAACCCGCACCACCAGCGATGCCAGCGCAAAGACACAGGCAATAATCAGCGTCAGGGCGACGGCTACCGGCCAGAGTTGTCCCTGCCATAACTCACGCCAGCTCCATTTCAGCAGCAGGGAGTGACCTTTCGGCTTCGCCGGGGTTTGGCTTTCACTCATCTCGGTCATGCCGCCTCCACACGTCCGCCATGAATCCGGATGACCCGATCGCAGCGCCCGGCCAACTGAGTATCGTGCGTGACCAGCACCAGTGTGGTGCCATGATCCCGGTTCAGCGCAAACAGTAAGTCAATGATGGTCGCGGCTGTGTGCTGATCCAGATTGCCGGTCGGTTCATCCGCAAACAGCACCTGAGGCGCTGTCATAAAGGCACGCGCGAGCGCAACACGCTGCTGTTCACCCCCGAGAGCTGGGCTGGCAAATGCGTTTCTCGCCCCTCAAGCCCGACCTGTCGTAAGAGTTCAGCGGCCCGGTCCGTATCGCCCGATTCTCCTTTGATGATGGCCGGTAGCGTGACGTTCTCCAACGCTGTCAGAGAAGGGATCAACAGGAAGCTCTGGAAGACAAAGCCGACAGCTTCACTGCGCAGCGCCGCTCTGGATTCGTCATCCATGGAAGCGAGCGACTGCCCCAGCAGTTCAATGTCTCCGTGACTCGGAATATCCAATCCGGCCAGCAGAGTCATCAGGGTTGATTTCCCGGCACCGGAAACGCCCACTAAAGCAATACTTTCCCCCTGCTCGACCTCAAGCGAAACATCCTGCAGAATGGTCAGAGTCGTGGTGGCTGTGGTCACCTGTTTGGAAACTGATTGCGCTTTTATCACGGATATAGACATGATGCGGATCCTTGCACTGTTATTACTTGTTATGACCCCGGTCAGCAGTTTTGCTGCGACCCTGATGGTCTTTGGAGACAGCCTGAGCGCTGGCTATCAGATGCGGGCCGAGCAAAGCTGGCCACGTCTGATGGAACCGATGCTGAATGGCGACGGATTGAAATTAAAAGTGGTCAACGCCAGTATTTCCGGCGATACCACAGGAAATGGACTGGCCCGTCTGCCTAAGTTACTGAAACAACATTCGCCAGATTACGTCATTATTGAACTGGGTGCGAATGATGGCTTGCGGGGTTTCCCACCAGCGACGGTGGAGAAAAACCTCACCGCAATCATTGACCTTATTTATAATAGCGGTGCTGAACCCATGCTGATGCAAATCCGCATCCCGCCCAATTACGGCAAACGCTATACCAGCCAGTTTGAAGCCATCTATCCGAAACTCAGTGCTTCCTTCGAATTGCCCCTGCTGCCATTCTTTCTGGAAGAAGTGATTTTACGGGATGAATGGATGATGTCAGATGGCCTTCACCCGACTGCCGAGGCGCAGCCTTGGATTGCACAATTCATGACAGAAGCCATCACACCTTTTTTGTAACCAGATTTTACAATCTCTGATTTTCCCGAGTAAGGACACAAGATGAAGCCTGCGATTCTCATTACCGGATGCAGCAGCGGTATTGGCTACCATTGCGCACACGCCCTCCATCAGGCGGGCTATCAGGTGGTGGCCAGCTGCCGCCAGCAAGCAGATGTCGACCGACTCCGACAGGAAGGACTGGCATGCGTCCGGCTGGATCTGGCCGATACCGCATCCATCGAACAGGGGCTCGCAAACACATTAGCCATCACAGACAATAGACTGGATGTGCTGTTTAACAACGGGGCTTATGGTCAGCCGGGAGCACTGGAAGATTTACCAACCGATGCACTACGCGAGCAGTTTGAAACCAATCTGTTTGGCTGGCATACCCTGACCCGTGCGGTCATCCCCGTGATGCTGCAACAAGGCCATGGCAAAATTGTCCAGAACAGCTCCGTACTGGGGTTAGTGGCTATGAAATATCGCGGGGCATACAACGCCAGCAAGTTTGCGCTGGAAGGATACACCGATACCCTGCGCCTCGAACTGGCCGACAGCCCGATTCAGATCAGTCTGATCGAGCCGGGCCCCATTGAAAGCCAGTTCCGGGCCAATGCCAAACGTCAGTTCGAAGCTCAGATTGACATGAACGCCTCGCGCCATCAGCAAAGCTATCAGAAAACACTCGACCGGCTGGGGAAGCCGTCACCATCCAACAAATTCACCCTGACACCTGAAGCCGTACTGAAACCCTTGCTGGAGATCCTTGAAAAAGACAAGCCAGCACCGCGCTATTACGTGACCCAGCCAACGTATATTTTTGGGTTCTTACGCCGAATCCTCCCCGTGCTATGGCTGGACAAAATTCTCGCAAAAAGCGATTAAATCTCAAACAATACGTTGAAAACTTGAGATTGATCCCACTTCACTGAAATCTGGGATCGCTTCCTACATTTTATTGCGCGATGTCATGAATGTGTCATCTGGGAATTCTACGCTTGTTCCCAAGTTGGTGCTTTCCTGCGCACGGGGGGGCCAGCGATCTCTATTCAAACCATTTTTCGGGGGAATCGGCATGACATTACGTCAGGTCAATGCGGTCTGTCTCTGTGTTGCTGTTGCTCTGCTTTTAACCTTCCACTTCTAGCGGAGAGCCAGGCTCTCCGTTTTTTTCAATGATCCCGGCGCTAACCCGCGTAATTCACCCTTTTCCCTTGATTTTCCTGCCAACAAGCCCAACATCTTGAACATCACTTTGTAAACGATCACGGAAACACCCGGTATGAATGACAAAACAGCGATTGAACTGAACGAATCCAATCTGCATCAGGTGATTGAGCAGTCAATGCAACAGTTGGTGGTGATCAGCTTTTGGGCGCCGTCAATGCCAGAAACAGCTGAAGTCAACACTGTGCTGGAACGTCTGGCCGCCCAGCGTCCCGGTCAGTTTGTGCTGGCAACCCTGAACTGTGAAACCCAGCAAATGGTCGCCGCTCAGTTTGGTGTCCGGAGCCTGCCGACGGTCGCCGTCTTCAGTAACGGACAGCCGGTTGACGGTGCTGCAGGACCACAAACGGAAGACAGCCTGCGCCAGATGCTGAACAAACATCTGCCCAGCGAAGAAGAAATGAAGCTTGATCAGGCCATTCAATTGGTCAGCCAGCAGGCTTACAACGAAGCCCTGCCTGTGCTGCGTGAACTGGCTGGCAGCCTGCCTGGCAACAGTCAGGTATTACTGGCGATGGCTGAATGTCTGCTGGAAACCGCACAGTTCGATGAAGCGGAAACCCTGCTGTCGCAGATCCCATTGCAGGATCAGGATGGTTACTACAAGAGCCTCATCGCGAAACTGGAATTACATCGTCAGGCCAGCGACTCCCCGGAAATTCGTCAGCTGGAAGAAAAACTGGCGGCAGATCCGGGCAATGGCCAACTGGCCTACGAACTGGCGATTCAGTACAGCCAGGTCAGCCGTCAGCAGGAAGCGCTGGACATTCTGATTGGCCTGCTGCGCAACGATCTGAACTTCGCCGATGGCAATGCCAAGAAAACCATGATGGATATTCTGGCCGCGCTGGGTCAGGGGAACGCGATCGCGGCTCAGTACCGTCGCCAGCTCTATTCTCTGCTTTACTGATCCAGACGTCCCTGCTGGCAGCAATCCTGCAGGGACGAAACTTCATCCGGTGCGTTGTCTTGCGTCAGCGCATCGATAATCGGACAGCCCGGCTGCTGATTCCCCGGACACTGACTGATCAAGCTCTGTAAACTTTGTTTCATCGCCAGCAGTTCCTGAATCTGATGATCAATCTCAGAGAGCTTCTGTTCCGCTTTGGCTTTCACATCCGCACTTTTTCGTTCCGGATCCCGGGATAAACTCAACAGCTCACGGCTTTCTTCAAGACTGAACCCTACCAGGCGGGAACGTTTGATCATTAGCAGCTCATTCACCTGCTTCTGACTGTATCGGCGGTAACCATTCTCGCCCCGCATCGGTTCACTGATCATCCCTTTGCTCTCATAAAAACGGATGGTCTTATTGGTCAGACCGGTCTGTTTTGAAACGTCACTGATGTTCATGTTCCCCCCCACTGAAAAAAGATGTATATGCGCCTTGACCTTCCATTAACTGGAAGCTTTATGCTTCAGCTTACATGAGATGACTGGTATAAAGGAAGCCCATGACAGTTTCAACACATTCCCCGACGCGCATTGAGATGACGCTGCCGCTCGGCAAAGTCCGTTGTATGAATTGCGCAGGTAAAATTACTCAGGCACTTCAGGCCCTTGAGGGTGTGGAGCAAGTCGATGTGAATACGCAGACAGCCCATATTACTGGCCCGGTTGCGCTCACAGAGGTGATCAGCACCATTGAGAAGCTCGGCTACGAAGCCGGCTATCATCACGACCTGCCGCTGGCTGGTTTATCCTGCGGCAAATGTGTCGCCAAGTTGACCAAAGCCCTGACAGAAGATAGCCGGATTGCCCGCGCAGAAGTCAGTAAAACACGAGCTCAGGTCGTCGGCGCCATCCCCCAAGATGAACTCATCGCTTTCATTCAGGCGACAGGGTATCAGGTGCCGGAAGTATCTGAAGAAGGCATCGCTTCTGAAGCAGCGCCTGACAATACCGTTGTTAGCGACACCTCTGCCCCGGCAGGCGTTACG
This sequence comes from Photobacterium sp. GJ3, assembly GCF_018199995.1. Classification (NCBI taxonomy): domain Bacteria; kingdom Pseudomonadati; phylum Pseudomonadota; class Gammaproteobacteria; order Vibrionales; family Vibrionaceae; genus Photobacterium; species Photobacterium sp. GJ3. The sequence goes on from NZ_CP073578.1 coordinate 2,561,797, forward strand.
CAACCGAAACCGGCGAACGCCCATGCTGCAAGCGATGCCGACAGCCGCTACTTCCTGATCTCCGGGATGACCTGTGCGAGCTGTGTCTCCTCCGTCGAGAAGGCAATCCGGCAAGTCGATGGCGTGACCCGTGTCAACGTGAACCTTGCGGAACGAACCGCGCTGGTTCAGGGCGAGATTGATCCGGAAACCGTTTCACAGGCCGTTTCAGATGCCGGATACGGCGCCGAACTCAGTGAAGATGAAGCCACCCGCAGAGAGCGTCAGCAGGCGCAGAATCAAGCCACTTACCGCCAACACCTGACCAATGCCACCCTCGGGCTGGCGCTGGGTGTACCTTTGATGGCCTGGGGCGTGTTCGGCGGCAGTATGATGATTGAATCAGCTACCAGCCAGTGGGCCTGGGGGGGATTGGTCTGCTGACGCTGGCATTGCTGGTTTACAGCGGCGGTCACTATTTCAAAGATGCCTGGAAAGCGTTCCGTCATCACAGAGCCAGCATGGATACTCTGGTGGCGCTGGGAACCGGTGCCGCCTGGTTCTACTCCATGTTCGTGGTGCTCAAGCCCGACTGGTTTCCGGCACAGGCGCGGCATGTGTATTTTGAAGCTTCAGCCATGATTCTGGGTCTGATTACGCTCGGTCACGCACTGGAAGCCAAAGCGCGGGGACGGACCTCAAGAGCGCTGGAAAAACTGATCGATCTTCAGCCGCAGACGGCCATTCTGGTTGACGCCTCCGGCGAACGCGAGGTGCCGCTGTCAGAAATCCAGCCCGGCATGCAGCTCAGATTACGCCCCGGCGCCAAAGTGCCGGTAGACGGCCTGATCGAAAGCGGCGAAAGCTATCTGGATGAATCCATGCTGACCGGTGAACCCGTGCCTGCCCATAAGAAACCGGGCGATAAATTACATGCCGGCACCATGAACCAGAGCGGCAGCCTGCTGTTTCGGGCTGAAGAAGTCGGGAATCAAACCCTGCTGGCCCGGATCATTGGCCTGGTTCGTCAGGCACAGAGCAGTAAGCCGGCACTGGCGAAAATGGCCGATACCATTTCAGCAATTTTTGTCCCGACCGTCATGATCATCGCGATCATCACGGCCACCCTCTGGTATTACCTGGGTCCGGATCCGGTCGCCATTTATATGCTGATCACCGCGACCACAGTGCTGATTATTGCCTGTCCCTGTGCGTTAGGCCTCGCAACGCCCATGTCCGTCACTGTCGGGCTGGGGCGGGCTGCTGAACACGGAATTCTGATCCGCCATGCCGATGCCATGCAGCTGGCTGCCAAAATCGACACTGTGGTGCTGGACAAAACAGGCACACTGACCGAAGGAAAACCGGTACTGACACACAGCCATTATTATGGCGAACACACTGAGGCAAAGGTGCTGACGCTGGCAGCCAGTCTTGAGCAGGGGGCCGAACACCCGCTTGCGAAAGCCATTGTGCAAGCCGCCAGAGACAAAGCACTGCAATTGCAATCCGCCGGAAACTTCGATGCAAAAGCCGGGTATGGCGTCATCGGTCAGGTCGGTACCGATCAGATTCTGCTGGGGAACCGAGCCCTGATGGTAAAATCAGGCGTGGAAACCGATGCCCACGAGGCCGATGCACACGCGCTGGCAGACGAAGGCGCCACGGCCATCTTCGTGGCCGTCAACGGACAGCTTGCCGCGATCCTCGGGATCAGTGATCCGCTGCGTCAGGATTCCAAAGCCGCGGTGGCACGTCTGAAAGACAAAGGGATTGACGTTATCATGCTCACGGGGGATACCGAGCGTACCGCGAAAGCCATCGCGCGTCAGGCTGGCATTGACCGTGTGATTGCCGGTGTGCTGCCAGACGGCAAATCAGAGCAGGTCGCTAGCCTGCAGCAATCCGGCAAGCATGTCGCCATGGTCGGTGACGGGATTAACGATGCACCGGCACTGGCACAGGCAGAGATCGGGATTGCCATGGGCAGCGGCAGTGATGTCGCAATCGAAAGCGCCCAACTGACGTTAGTTCGCCATTCACTGCACGGTGTGGCGGATGCACTGGAACTGTCTTCAGCCACGCTGCGCAACATGAAACAGAACCTGTTCGGTGCGTTTATCTACAACACTCTGGGTATTCCGCTGGCGGCCGGGATCCTGTTCCCGTTTACCGGCAGTTTACTCAGCCCGGTGATTGCGGGCGCGGCAATGGCGCTGTCCTCCATTACCGTCGTCAGTAACGCAAACCGGCTCCGGTTGTTCCGCCCCGGCAGTGCGACCACACAAACCCATTCAGCAAAGGAGGCCTGACATGATGGCATTACTTGCAGCCCTCGCCATTGGCTTGATTGTCTGGTGGTTCTGGCTCCATCCGGATAAATAAGCAAACTTGCGGCTGAAAGCTGATTTTCAGCCGCCTTTTCTCCTGTCAAAACTTGCCTGTCATCGCCGTTTTCCATACGCTGTCTGCACACCGGATCCAATGGACTGCATATGTTCAGATCGCTTCTTACCAAAGCCAGCCTGTTGCTGACTTTTTTCAGCACAGCAACCTCAGCAGAGCCGCAGGTCTGGCTGGCAAAAGACCCGCAACGTCAATTCGTCATGATGGGTTCCATCCATGTCGGCAATCATCAGCTTTACCCGCTGCCAACCGCATTCACCCGATACTGGCCGGATGCCGATGGCTTGATTCTGGAAGCCAATATTCAAAAGCACTTTGAAATGCCTGCGATCCCTGAAGCCCATTTCACCCGAAAGCTGCTGCCGCCGGACGATTTACGAAAGCTCAAAGATCTGGCTGCTGAATATCAACTGTCCACCTATCACTTACTGGAAGGTCCCCCCTGGCTGACCGCCATGCAACTGCAAATGGCGCAGTCGCTGAAATTGGGACTGACCCCGGATCAGGGCATTGACCAAACTCTCTTTTATCAGGCCCAGAAAGAGTCGCTTCCCATTTACGAACTGGAAGGTATTGCGGAACAATTCCGGATTCTGAACAGTTTGCCGGATCACGGGTTGGATCTGCTTCAGGTGACACTTCGGGAATGGCACTTGCTGGAAGAAGAGCTGCAATGCCTGCTCACCGCTTGGCAGACTGGGAATAACGCCGTTCTGACCGAGCTCAGTCAGGACATTGCCCTGTCTGACGACACTGAACAGCGACTGCTGATCCGTCGTAATCAGAACTGGGCCACGCAGTTAGCCCATGGATCACAATATCAGAAAGGGACATTTTTGGTCGTGGTGGGTGCGTACCACATGATAGGTGAATATGGATTACCGGCATTACTGAAAAAGCAGGGCTTCACCGTTGAGCAAATCAACACCGCGCAACCGGTCTCCTGCCAATCCGGCCTTGCTTCACAACCCCCACCCTAGCCGAGCCTCCCCTTGCCAAGGGGAGGGAAAAGTCACTGCGCGCATCAAACACGATCAGTTCCTCCCCCTTTTCAAGGGGGAGGTTAGGAGGGGGTTATCAGGCACCAACGCCAAAGCCAAATCTGTGCTCGCTTCGCGAACCCCACCCTAGCCCTCCCCTTGCCAAGGGGAGGGAAAAGTCACTGCGCGCAGCAAACACTATCAGTTCCTCCCCCTTTTCAAGGGGGAGGTTAGGAGGGGGGTTATCAGGCACCAGCGCCAAAGCCAAATCTGTGCTCGCTTCGCGAACCCCACCCTAGCCCTCCCCTTGCCAAGGGGAGGGAAAAGTCAGTGCTCACAGCAAACGCGATCAGTTCCTCCCCCTTTTCAAGGGGGAGGTTAGGAGGGGGTTATCAGGCACAAGTGCCAAAGCCGAATCCGTGCTCGCTTCACGAACCCCACCCTAGCCCTCCCCTTGCCAAGGGGAGGGAAAGTCAGTGCGCACAGCTAACGCGATCAGTTCCTCCCCCTTTTCAAGGGGGAGGTTAGGAGGGGTTATCAGGCACAAGTGCCAAAGCCGAATCCGTGCTCGCTTCACGAACCCCACCCTAGCCTTCCCCTTGCCAAGGGGAGGGAAAAGTCACTGCGCACAGCTAACGCGATCAGTTCCTCCCCTTTTCAAGGGGGAGGTTAGGAGGGGGTTATCAGGCACCAGCGCCAAAGCCGAATCCGTGCTCGCTTCACGAACCCCACCCTAGCCCTCCCCTTGCCAAGGGGAGGGAAAGTCAGTGCGCACAGCTAACGCGATCAGTTCCTCCCCCTTTTCAAGGGGAGGTTAGGAGGGGGTTATCAGGCACCAGCGCCAAAGCCGAATCCGTGCTCGCTTCACGAACCCCACCCTAGCCCTCCCCTTGCCAAGGGGAGGGAAAGTCAGTGCGCACAGCTAACGCGATCAGTTCCTCCCCCTTTTCAAGGGGGAGGTTAGGAGGGGGTTATCAGGCACAAGTGCCGAATCCTGCACATACAAAAAACCCGCTCAATGAGCGGGCTTTCTGAAAGTGGTCGGTGAAGAGGGATTCGAACCCCCGACCCTCTGGTCCCAAACCAGATGCGCTACCAAACTGCGCTATTCACCGATAATTCTGTTTTCGCCTTGAGACTGGTTCCAGAGGGGTCCTCTGGTCCGCTATTCCCAAGAGCCGGAGATGCGCGACCAAACTGCGCTATTCACCGATAATTCTGTTTTCAGCTTGAGACTGGTTCCAGAGGGGTCCTCTGGTCCGCTATTCCCAAGAGCCGGAGATGCGCGACCAAACTGCGCTATTCACCGATAATTCTGTTTTCGCTTTGAGACTGGTTCCAGAGGGGTCCTCTGGTCCACTATTCCCAAGAGCCGGAGATGCGCGACCAAACTGCGCTATTCACCGATAATTTGTTCAGACTGATGACAGCCTTAAAAACGAGACTTGTTACTATTGAAGTATAAGCCGACTTAACAGGCTAACCCAAGTCACGTTTGAAAGTGGTCGGTGAAGAGGGATTCGAACCCCCGACCCTCTGGTCCCAAACCAGATGCGCTACCAAACTGCGCTATTCACCGATAATTCTGTTTTCGCTTTGAGATTAGTTCCAGAGGGATTCCTCTGGTCCGCTATTCTCAAAATCCGGAGATGCGCTACCAAACTGCGCTATTCACCGATAATTCTGTTTTCACTTTGAGATTAGTTCCAGAGGGATTCCTCTGGTCCGCTATTCTCAAAATCCGGAGATGCGCTACCAAACTGCGCTATTCACCGATAATTCTGTTTTCGTTTTACCGATAATCATCAAAAAGCTGATTGCCCTTCGAGGTGGCCTATAATACTGCCAAATTTAACGAACGCAAGGGGATGGAAAAAAAATTTCCGCCCAAGCCTATCACTTGATTATGAAATCAACATTTCAGCCATTTTTTGTAGATGAATCACCAAATATGCATTCAAACGACCAATCGATAACGGACTTGATCCAGATCATCCAGCCGCTGTCCATGCTGATTTAAGCTTGGTTTTAGTTTCCTGACGGAGGATATCACATGGAATTTTGGCTAGATCTGCTCTTCGGTAACCCAGTCGGTTTGTCATCAATGATCGTGATTTTCGGCGCGTTGGGACTGATGATTTTTTATGGCGGCTATTTCGTCTATAAAGCAATGAAAGCTGATGCAAATCAGCAGTAATGTTCCCGTTATCTCCAACTTTGATTGAATCCTGCGGAAACTGACAGGCCCCAGGATTCTTTTTTTTCCCCGCCAGCCACGTATAATCGCTTTAAATTCCGCAGTAGAAAATACAGCACCATGTCTGATCAAGATGAACTGGATCTGTTCCGTGAAATGATGGCTGATGTCGCGCCTCTGGAACAGGACAAAGTGACCCTGGAAAAAAAGCATCACGTCTCTGAAGCTCAGCTTGCCCGTCAGGTCGCCGCGCAAAGTCTGGCAGACAGCGATCCGGAATATCTGTCGCTGGATTATGCCAACAGGGTCAAACCGGATGATATGCTGGATTTCAAACGCGACGGAGTTCAGGATGGCGTGATCCGCAAGCTGAGACTGGGAAAATACGACATTCAGGCCCGGCTTGATTTACACCGCAAAACCCTGAAAGAAGCCAGAGACGAGGTACTCAGTTTCCTGAAACAGTGTCAGCGAATGGATATTCGCACCGTGCTGATTGTGCACGGCAAAGGCGAACGTTCCAATCCACCTGCCCTGATGAAAAGCTATGTCGCGACCTGGCTGATACAAATCAGTGATGTGATGGGCTACCACTCTGCACTACGACAGCATGGCGGCAATGGTGCGCTTTATGTGATGCTGAAAAAAAGCCCGGAGAGAAAGCTGGAAAACAGAGAGCGACACCAGAAACGCCAGAGCTAAAACGCAGGCAATGATGCCTGCCAGATCACCCGCAACGCCAACGCCAGCAGCACGATGCCCGATAAACGGTCAATCAACTGTGCACGGTTTCGCAGCGCTTCCAGCACCGCAGGGCGCGATAATACCAGTGCAATCAGGGTGTACCACAGGCCATCAACCAGCAAAGGGGTGGCAACGATGATCGCGCGATCACTCAACTCACTGCCCACAGCCACAAACTGACTGAACAAAGCCAGAAAAAACAGGGCCAGCTTCGGATTCAGGATGGAAATCATCAGGCCATCCCGCGCGGCTTCTTTCAGACTGGCAGACTGACCCGCCGCCAGCTTCGCCGCGACGCCACCCTTGGAGCGCAATGCGTTCCAACCCAGATAGGCCAGATAAGCCGCGCCTGCGTACGTAATCACTTGAAATAACACCGGCGATTGCCTGAGTACGACAGCCAGTCCCAGCAAAGTGACCAGCGCATACACCCCGACTCCCAGCGCGTGCGCCCAGGACGTCGCTATCCCATGTAAACGGCCACCGGCCAGACTGTGTTTAGCCACCACAGCCAGGCTTGGTCCCGGAGACATGGCCCCCAGCATGCATATCATCAGCAACGATAGCCAGATCGATAAAGTCATCCGTGTCTCCTGTCAGGCAAGGGATGAAAAAATGAAACCGCTTCAGCGGGCCAGCGGGGCGAGTTCGCCGCCAGTCAGTTGCAACAGGTCGCCTGGTGCCAGCTCAATTTCAAGGCCGCGACGTCCGGCACTGACACAGATGGTGTCAAACTGCCCGGCCGAGTCATCCAGAAAGGTCGGCAGGCGTTTTTTCTGCCCCAGGGGACTGATCCCGCCGACAATGTAGCCCGTGGTTTTTTCCGCGATGGCCGGATCCGCCATGTCTGCTTTTTTGGCACCCGCTGCTTTTGCGGCAGCTTTGAGATCCAGCATGCCAGCGACAGGGACGATTGCCACCGCCAGCTGTTTCGGATCCCCATTACAGGCAAACAGCAGGGTTTTAAAGACTTTCGCCGGATCCTGTCCCAGCACTTCGGCCGCTTCCATGCCAAAGTTACTGTTATTGGGATCGTGCTGATACTGATGGACTTGATGAGCAATTTTATGTTTTTTAGCCAGATTAATTGCAGGTGTCATCCTTTCCTCCGACAGATTCATCGGCATCACTATATACCCAAGCGGCCTCACGGCGCCAGAATGAGCAGGAAATCGCTCGCGTCGCACCCATAAAAAAGCCCACCCGTCGACCGGATGAGCTTTCCCATTCAGGATGATACGCGATCAGCGGTAAACCACTTCACCTTTGGGTTCAAAAGCCTGAACATTGATTGGACGATTCGCCTCCAGATAATCTTTCAGCACTTCCGCATCCACAAAGCCTGTATTGACGTAACCGGCATGATTGGTCAGTTTCGGATAGCCATCCCCACCCGCTGCATTAAAGCTTGGTACGGTGAAACGGTATACCTGACTTGGGTTCAGCGCTTTGCCGCCAATTTTCACATGGTGAACCTGGCCGTCCTGAACTTCCATCGTCAGACCATAAAACTGCGCGTAAGCACCGGAATCCACCGGTTTGGTTGCCACTACATTCAGATAATCCAGCACTTCAGCACCGGTCATATCGGTATAAGTGACCATGTTGCCAAACGGCTGAACTTTCAGCACATCTTTATAGGTAATCGCACCCCCCGGAATCGAATCGCGCACACCACCGGAATTCATGACAGCAAAATCAGCTTTGGCACGCTGCATGTGTGATGCGGCAATCAAACGCCCCAGATTGGTTTGCTGGAACCGGACCACGTTACGATCCCCTTCCAGCTTGCCGTTCGACTCAGAAATCTGAATGTTGAGTTTTGCCTGGCCACGCTCCTGATAAGGGGTCAGGAACGCTTTAACGTCTTCATTCTGAGGGATTTCCTGCGCCACAAAGACTTTCTGAGAAGAGCCATCGGCCAGCTTAATCTTCTTCTTCAGATTCACCGGAATCAGGTTGTAGCTCACCAGATTCAGTTCACCATTTTTAAACTCGAAATCCGCACGACCGACGTACTTGCCCCATTCATAGGCCTGAACAATCCAGGTGCCGTTTTGCTGATCCGGCTGACATTCATCACCCGGTGCAAAGTTCGGCTTTGCCAGATTCTGGCCTTCCATGCACACCGGTTCCTGTGAGTGACCACCTACAATCAGATCCAGATCGCCTTCTTTCAGGAATCGGGCCAGAGCAACATCGCCCGGCGCATTCACGCCATGTTTGCCATTGGCGTAATGACCCATATGGGTTGTCGCAATAATCACATCCGGTTTTTCGTTCGCTTTCAGTTCAGCGATCACCTTTTGCGCTTCCGTTTTCGGATCGCGGAACTCGATGCTGCCGATGTACTCGGGGTTACCGATCTTGGCGGTATCTTCAGTTGTCAGACCAATAACGGCAATCTTGATCCCTTGCTGTTCAAAAATCTGGTACGGCTGAAACAGGCGTTCGCCTGTTGCCTTGTCATAAATATTGGCAGACAGCATCGGGAAGTTCGCCCAGCCTTGTTGCTTGCGCAGAACCTCAATTGGATTGTCGAACTCATGGTTACCCACCGCCATGGCATCGTAACCCAGCAGGTTCATGCCTTTGAAATCCGGTTCCGCATTTTGCAGGTCGGACTCAGGCACACCGGTATTGATATCCCCGCCGGATAACAGCAGGCTGGTGCCACCTTGCGCGGTTACATCAGTGCGAAGCTGATCAAGCAGCGTCTTGCGCGCCGCCATTCCATACTCGCCATCGCGGTTTGTCCAGAAGCGGCCATGGTGATCATTGGTATGCAGAATTGTAAATTGATAAGTTTGGTCTTGCTGCCAGCCGACAGCCTGCTCCTGACTTGCACACCCCGTCAGTGCCATGAACAGACCTGCAGCTAATGTTGTGCGGGTAAACAGTTTTTTTGTCATTTGTCTTCACCTTACGCAGTTTCAAGGTTGCCGCCCCTCCATGGTGGTGGCAGTACCAAAACAGCGCTCAGTGTAAAGGAATCACTCTTCGCGGTGGCAAGTGATTTCATCAGAGTGTTAGGGTGATCACTATGCAATCGATACCATTTTTTAATTTGAAGGAGATAGCAACAATATTACCCTTTTCAGGGATGATTTCATCGCGTTTATGAATCGAAATCACACTGCCTCAAGCTTCGCTCTCCGCAAGGTTATCCCAGCGGTTGGCAGAAATAGATAAGCACAAAATTGTACAAGTCACACATCTATCCGCAACCGTCCTGAAAATCGATGATTATTTGTGCAACTCAAAATTTGTGATTCATTTTTCTCAGGAAATCATCAGGTGTTTCACATCTTTCTAATGTATTGAATCAGGTGGAGTTATGCTCTGAAAGCACCGAAACATGCCTATGACATCACAACATTAGCCGCATCTAATATTTAAGTTTGGACATACAAGCGTCGTTTTACTCATTAGAATCTCTGCGTTGTTTCGTCTGTTTGTCACAGCTTTTGTGCAACCTGATGAGAAACACCGCCTATAGCATCCGTTCCTTCGTCGAGACCTAAAATGAAACTGACGCTCAAACAAAAACTCATTGGTGCCAGCTTGTCTGCCGTTGTGGTGATGGCCACCGCGCTGACCTGGCTGGCGGCAAGCCAACTTCATGAACAAACTCAAAACAGCATTTTTGACCGGGCGGACAGCCTGAGCAAAACTGCAACCAAAGGGATCAGTGACTGGATCCATATTCGCAGTAATATTACCGGGGCAATGAAGTCTTATATTGAGGCAGAAGATCCAGTGCCTTATCTGCAGCAAGCACGTGATGCCGGCGGGTTTGTCCTGACCTATTTCGGAACCCCCTCTGGCAACATGGTTCGTTCAAATCCAGAACGCAACCGTGCAGGTTACGATCCTCGTGTTCGTCCCTGGTATATCAGTGCTCAGTCTGAAAACAAACCGATCATCAGCGAGGCATATCATGATGCCGTGACCAATGCCCTGTTGGTCACACTGGCCGAGCCTGTGAAGAAAAACGGTCAACTGATTGCCGTCGTGGGTTCAGATGTTCTGATCGATCAGATGATTTCAGATGTCATCAGCCTGGATGTCGGTGAAAATGCTTATGCGATGTTGCTCAATACTCAGGACAACACATTCTTAGCACATCCCAACAAGTCGTTACTGCTGAAATCCATCAACGAATACGATTCAGCTTTAAATATGAGTATCATTCATCAGGCCGTCAGCACCCGGACCCTTGTGAATGAAACCATCAAAGGAAAAGAGAAGCTGCTCTACTTTACCGAAGTTCCCGGCACACCGTGGATTTTAGGTCTGGAATTGGACAAGGCGACGGAAGAAGCCAGCCAGAGCGAGCTGCTGACCCGGCTGATCCTTGCTTCAATCTTGATTACGCTGGCTGTACTGGCTGCGGTGGCCTGGCTGGTCGGTTACCTGTTCCGCGATTTGGGCCGGGTGTCTGAAGCGCTGGCGGAAATTGCCACCGGTGAAGGCGATCTGACCCAGCGCCTGGAGCCACGCAGCGATGATGAAGTCGGCCAACTGGCCCACAACTTCAACCGTTTTGTCGGTAACATGCACGGCATGGTGATGCGCCTGCGAGATGTCTCCCAGTCCCTGAATTCTCAGGCACATCAAACCGCTTCTCAGGCGGAAGAGCGCAGCACCCGCATCCGCCACCAGCAGGATGAAATCAATATGGTCGCCACGGCTATCAATGAAATGGCGGCCGCAACGCAGGAAATTTCCGGCAATGCCGATAACACCGCCCGCACGTCCACAGAAACTGTGCAAGCGGCGGAAGATGGTGCCGCACAGGTCGAACAGAGCCAGCATTCCACCACCAGTCTGGCCGGAGAAGTACAAACGGCAACCGGTGTGATTGGCGAGCTGAATCATCATGCGCAGAGCATCAACACCATTTTGTCGACCATTCAGAATATTGCAGAGCAGACCAACCTGCTGGCACTGAATGCGGCCATTGAGGCGGCCCGTGCCGGTGAACAGGGGCGTGGTTTTGCCGTGGTGGCCGATGAAGTGCGTGTGCTGAGCCAGCGCACTCATGCGTCCACGCAAGAAATTCAGCAGATGATTGAAACCCTGCAGCAGACGACAAGTCGTGCCGTCGGGATCATGGATGACAGCCGCCGTCTGGCGGAAACCAGTGTGGATGATGCCAACTCGGCTTCAGCCAGCCTGACTCAGATCATTTCTGCCATCACCAATATCAGTGATATGGCGACGCAGATTGCGTCGGCGGCGGAAGAGCAGTCTTCTGTAACTTCGGAGATCACCCGCAATACCGAAGGGATCCGGGATGTATCGAATGAGCTGGCGCAGGAAGCAACTGAAGCAGCCCAGCAGGCGGCGCAGTTGTCTGAACTGTCGCACGAACTGCAACAGGAAATCAGCCGATTCAAGCTCTGATTTCTGCCCTCGACGGCCAGTATTACGGATGATTCTGAACGTTTTGCAAAAACACCCCATATCGGGGTGTTTTTTTATGCCGGGTGATTCCGGCTTATGCTGTCGCGGCCATTCGCTGCTGATGCTTCACAAACACAGCAATCAAAGCGCTGGCTGCCAGGAAGAAGCAGTAATAAGAATGACTCACCACCGTCAGCGGTGACAACCCGAACACAGAGCCTAACAACAGCCCCTGTGCCCCATAGGGCAGGATTCCCTGAATCACGCAGGAGAAAATATCCAGCAGGCTCGCAGAACGACGCGGCGTGACGCTGTTTTGCTCCGCCAGCTCACGGGCAACGCTCCCGGCAACAATAATGGCGACCGTGTTATTTGCCGTACAGACATTGGTCAGGCTGACCAGGCCAGCGATGCCCAATTCACTGGCTCGCTGCGATGGCTCTCCGCCGTTGTTCTTGCTGAAAGCCCCAATCAGCTTGTTCATCAGTCGGGTCAGAAACGCCAGACCACCCTGACGACGCATCAGTTCCCCCAGCCCGCCAATCAGCATAGACAGCAGGAAAATTTCCTGCATATTGCCGAATCCGGCATAGATATCCTGCCCCCAGTTTGCCAGACCGTAATCGGACACCGAGAGTAATCCAACGCCCCCCGCCAGAATGAGTCCAAGGCTGAGCACCACAAACACATTCAGACCCGCGACAGCCAGAACCAGAATGGTCAGATACGGCATGACTTTCAGCCATTCAATGCGAGTAACCGTCGGCACTTCAGAAGGAGCTGAGTGAAACAGGAATAACAGAATCGCTGCTATCGCAGCCGGTATCGCAATGGCAATGTTCTCACGGAACTTGTCGCGCATTGCACATCCCTGCGAGCGCGTGGCTGCAATCGTGGTATCCGAGATGATCGACAGGTTATCGCCAAACATGGCGCCGCTCAGGACTACACCAGCCGTCAGGGCTTTATCCAACCCCGCGACTTCTGCAATCCCCAGTGCGACAGGGCCAACCGCCGCTATGGTTCCCATTGATGTCCCCATCGCCGTTGCAATAAAGGCCGCAATCACGAAAATCCCAGGCAGAATCAGACTGGCGGGTAACAGCGAAAGGCCCAGGTTTACCGTTGCATCCACACCGCCGGTGGCTTTGGCCACAGCGGCAAACGCACCCGCCAGCAGATAAATCATGCACATGGCAATGATGTCGCTGTGCCCGACTCCACGCATAAAACTTTCAATGCTCTGATTCAGCTTGTCTTTACTCAGCAAAATGGCCAGCAACACAGCCGGTAAAGCGGCAACCGGCGCAGGCAACTGATAAAAAGCAAAGTCAATACCCTGCCAGGTCAGATAACTCCCGACACCGATAAACAAAGCCAGAAAAACGGCCAGTGGCAATAACGCCAGCGCAGACGGTTTGATGGGGGCAGAAGAGGATTGTGTGTGGTCGTACGACATAATGACTACAGGGTATACTGATAAATGGGTCGCCTAGACTAATTGCTGCACTCACACGTGTCAACTTCTAGACGTCTAAACATCCATATGCATGGCATTGAAATTCACGCCGCCAAATTAACTTTTATGCATATCCCTCCGCATATATACAATACGCTGAATATCTGGCCGATTGACAGGAATGACAAATTTTTATCCTATTACTGTCAATTATCAGTCAGATCAAATCCTTAAATTTACATATACAACAGTCGTATAGCTATATAGAATTCTCAGGATTCTTTTTCTCCATTTGTCACATTTTTTGTGCAACAAATGAGAAAGCATCGATTTCAGCTTCCGTTCCATCCATCGAGACTCATCATGAAACTGACCCTAAAGCAAAAACTCATAGGTGCCAGCTTATCTGCCGTCGTGGTTATGGCAACCGCGCTGACCTGGCTGGCCGCGAACCAACTTTATCAGCAAACACAAAACAGTATTTTCAGCCGAGCAGACAGCCTGAGCAAAACAGCAACCGCAGGGATCAGCGACTGGGTAGAAATTCGCCGTGGCGTCACCAGCGCGATTAAACCCTATCTGGATACTGACGCGCCCGTGCCGCACCTTCAGCAAGCGCGAAACTCTGCTGGCTTTGATGAAATCTATTTCGGAACAGCGGAAGGCCGCATGGTACGTTCCTACCCGGAACGAAACCGTGCCGGATACGATCCCCGTCAGCGTCCGTGGTATATCGATGCACAAAAAGCCAACAAACCTATTATTACCACGGCTTACCGCGATGCCATTACCAATGCACTTTTGGTCACGCTTGCTGAACCGGTAAGCAAAAACGGGCGATTAACTGCTGTGATCGGCTCTGACGTTCTGATTGATCAACTGATTTCCGATGTGATCAGTCTGGATGCCGGCAAGAACGCGGAAGCCATGCTGATCAACACTCAGGACAACACGTTTCTGGCGCACCGCAATCAGTCTCTGCTGCTCAAACCAATCAGTGAATATGATGCTGCGCTCAGTATGAGCGTGATTCAAAAAGCTGTCAGCACCCGAACGCTTGTGAATGAAACCATTCAGGGGAAAGCCAAGCTGCTGTACTTCACAGAAGTGCCCGGTACACCATGGATTCTTGGGCTGGAAATGGACAAAGCGACAGAAGAAGCCAGCCAGAGCGAACTGCTGACCCGGCTCATCCTGACCTCAATCGTAATTACGCTGGCCGTGCTGGCCGCGGTGGCCTGGCTGGTCGGTTACCTGTTCCGCGATTTGGGCCGAGTGTCTGAAGCACTGGCTGAAATTGCTACCGGTGAGGGCGATCTGACCCAGCGTCTGGAGCCACGCAGCGATGATGAAGTCGGTCAGCTGGCCCACAACTTCAACCGTTTTGTCGGCAACATGCATGGCATGGTGTTGCGCCTGCGGGATGTCTCTCAGTCGCTCAGTTCTCAGGCGCACCAGACCGCTTCTCAGGCGGAAGAGCGCAGCACCCGCATCCGCCACCAGCAGGATGAAATCAACATGGTGGCCACAGCCATCAATGAAATGGCGGCAGCCACACAGGAAATTGCTGGCAATGCCGACAATACTGCCCGCACTTCAACAGATACCGTGAAAGCGGCCGAACATGGTGCGGAGCAGGTTGAACAGAGTCAGTCGTCAACAACCAGTCTGGCCGGTGAAGTGGAAACCGCAACGGATGTCATCAGCGAGCTGAATCATCACGCGCAAAGTATCACCACCATTCTGTCGACCATTCAGAATATCGCAGAGCAGACCAACCTGCTGGCACTGAATGCGGCGATTGAAGCGGCCCGTGCCGGTGAACAGGGTCGTGGTTTTGCCGTGGTGGCCGATGAAGTACGTGTGCTGAGCCAGCGCACTCATGCATCGACGCAGGAAATTCAGCAGATGATTGAAACCCTGCAGCAGACCACAGGCCGTGCCGTAGGCATTATGGATGACAGCCGCCGTCTGGCGGAGACCAGTGTGGATGATGCCAACTCAGCTTCAGCCAGCCTGACTCAGATCATTTCTGCCATCACCAATATCAGCGATATGGCGACGCAGATTGCGTCGGCGGCGGAAGAACAGTCTTCTGTGACGTCAGAGATCACCCGCAATACTGAAGGGATCCGGGATGTCTCGAATGAGCTGGCGCAGGAAGCCGGTGAAGCAGCCCAACAGGCCGCGCAGTTGTCTGATCTGTCTCACGAACTGCAACAGGAAATCAGCCGATTTAAACTGTAATGCCACAAGGCCGGTCAGTCACCGGCTTTCTGAACACAAAATAGAAAGGGGTGTCGTCAGACACCCCTTTTGTTTTTCTTGGCTTCACCTGTGTTTCAAGCGCGATTCGCACATGAAATTTGGGGCGATTTAGTCGATCTCAATCGCATCAAAGCCTTTGATCAGATCATCGAGCTGTTTGATTTGGCTCAGGAAAGGTTCCAGCTTGTCCAACGGGAATGCAGACGGGCCATCACAGCGCGCTTCATTCGGATTCGGATGCGCTTCCATAAACAGGCCAGCAATGCCAGCCGCCATTCCGGAACGCGCCAGCGTGACTGTTTGCTCACGACGACCACCGGATGCAGCACCCAGCGGATCACGGCATTGCAGTGCATGGGTAACGTCAAAGATAATCGGACTGCCTTTGGAAGCTTTCTTCATCACATCGAAGCCCAGCATATCAACCACCAGATTATCGTATCCATGCAGCGCACCACGCTCACACAGAATGATCTGATCGTTCTCACACTCAGCAAATTTCTCGACGATGTTGCCGACCTGCCCTGGACTCATGAACTGAGGTTTTTTCACGTTAATCACGGCACCGGTTTTTGCCATGGCTTCAACCAGATCAGTCTGACGGGCCAGAAACGCAGGCAACTGAATCACATCCACCACATCTGCCACGGGCTGGCACTGATACTGCTCATGGATATCGGTGATGATTTTCACGCCAAAGGTATCTTTCAGTTCCTGAAAAATTTTCAGGCCTTCTTCCATACCCGGACCACGGTAAGAATGAACCGATGAACGGTTCGCCTTATCAAAAGAAGCCTTAAATACATAAGGAATGCCCAGCTTTTCCGTCACTTTGACGTAATGCTCGCAGATCTGCATCGCCAGATCACGAGACTCCAGGACATTCATGCCCCCAAACAGGACAAAGGCTTTGTCATTCGCGACGTCGATATCGCCAATACGAACCACTTTCTGTTCCATGATGCTTCTCTTCTTTTCTTTGTGATTCTTTTCAGCCACCGGCACTTAGTGAAGCACCGGTGCCTGCGCATTCAATACTTTTACCTGAAGCTTCAACAGTTCCGCTGCGGGATCTTCCGGACACTGCTCAATGAAATAGCTGTAGTCCATCGCTGCGGCATGGCTGCATTCCAGTTGCTGATAAATATAGCCCCGATCACGGATTTCATGCGGATCACCAGGACGCAGCAGTAATGCCAGATCGCTGCAGCGCAGTGCATCGGCGTACTGTTCTTCACGCAGCAGCGCGCTTTTCAGCACCGTCAGCCAGCGAGCCAGCACATCGGTGTGGCTGGTCGGCGTCAGATAACTGTCGCGCCATGGCGCCAGCGGGCCTTTGTGGCCTTTCAGCCAGGACCCCAAGGTTTGCTGGCTCACGAACTCACCATCAAACGGATTGATGAACTGAACCGGTGCATCCGGCCAGTCGACACGCAAAATATACTGGGTCGGAAAAGCCACACCGGACACCGGCAATTCCAGATGCTGCGCAACATACATCAGCACTGCGCCCAGACTCACCGGAATGCCTTTACGACGTTCCAGAACCTTGTCGAGATAGGCATTTTCTGCCGCGTAATACTGATTGCGGTCCCCGCAAAAGCCCCATTCGTGATAGAAAAGGCGGATCAGCCCTTCCAAACGCAAATGCGGGTTGGTTTCCGTCATCAAAGCCGCTTCAGCTTCCTGAACCAGCTTATCCAGTTGCAGGCGAACCCACTGAGACGGAAAACCCGGCTCCAGATCCATCATGATATCGATGGCACCATCCACCAGCGTAATGGCTTCGTAATTGCGGCTGCTTACTTCAGTAAAGTGCATCTGTCTTACCCCAGCAGCGGCATTTTAGTGACCGCCAGTTTGCCGGCCATCGCCAGCCAGCCCAGTGCACCCAAAAAGGCAAAGGTCTTGAAGACTTTGTTCTTCCCAAACTTCAGCGCAAAAAAGCCCAATGCAATATAAGCCAGTACACAGGTCAGTTTCTCATTCAGCCAGTCCGCACCAGGGCTGAATGGCATGAAGCCGGTATAAACAATGAGTCCGACCCCACTGAGTAGCAGGAAGGTATCCACGACATGCGGTGTAACCTTCAGGACTTTTTTCTGCATCAGGGGCGAATCAGCCATCATCAGGCCAAAACGAACGACAAACAGCAGCACGCTCATCGCAATAATCGTTAAATGAAAATGTTTCAGTGCTATGTACATCTGGTTTTTCTCTTTATCGTTTCCATGAATGATATTGACCGGCAGGTCTCCATCAGTCCGACCAGCAACCTAAGCTTACTCTGTCCTGGCCTGCATAATCCTGAACGGTCATCACGTGCTGATAACCCAGTGTGTCAAATATTTCCCGGACGGCCGCGCCCTGCTGATAACCATGCTCCAGCAACAGCCAGCCCTCCGGATTTAAAAATCGTCTGCTATGGTCGCAGATCCAGCGAATATCCGCCAATCCGGCCTCTTCCGCCACCAGCGCACTGCGAGGTTCAAATCGAACATCACCCTGACTGAGATGCGGATCCGTTTCATCGATATATGGCGGGTTACTGACAATGACACTGAATCGCTCATCGTCAGGCAGCGGACTGAACCAACTGCCGCACAAAATCCGGACATGCTCATAGTGCAGACGCTGACGGTTTTCTTCTGCCAGTGCCGCCGCTTCCGGACGCAGATCAATGCCGGTAAAGCGACAATCCGGCCGCTCAGAAGCCAAAGCGAGCAAAATCGCCCCGGTCCCGGTGCCCAAATCCAGTACGGCAGCACCCGCAGGAATTTTCTCCAGTGCGAGTTCAACCAGCCGCTCGGTATCTGGTCTTGGTATCAGCGTATGCGGGGCCACTTTCAGGGGCAGCGACCAAAACTCGCGTTCCCCGACAATATAAGCCACCGGCTCACCTTGCTGACGGCGTGCCAGCAGCGCCTGAAATGCGGTATTTTCTGCATCCGTCAGCGCTTTTTCCGGCCAGGTCAGCAGGTAACTGCGCGGTTTGTCCAGAACATGGCAAAGCAAAACAGCCGCATCAATGTGCGGGCTGTCCGAACCGGATTGGGTCAGTTGGGTTGCAGCCTGTTTCAGGGCTGCTTCAATAGAAGGATTCATCAGCCCTGATCAGCCATCGCAGCCAGCAAGTCGGCCTGATGTTCCTGCAACACAGGGTCGATCAGACTGGCCAGCTCACCTTCCATGACTTCATTCAGGCGGTAGATGGTCAGGTTGATACGGTGGTCCGAGACCCGTCCCTGCGGATAGTTGTAAGTCCGGATCCGGTCTGAACGGTCACCAGAACCCAGCAGGTTGCGTCGGGTGCTGGCTTCTTCCGCCTGACGTTTCTCTTCTTCTGCTTTGATGATACGCGCTGCCAGCACAGACATCGCTTTTGCTTTGTTCTTATGCTGAGAACGCTCATCCTGACACTCCACCACAATGCCCGTTGGCAAGTGAGTGATCCGGATGGCTGAATCTGTAGTGTTGACGTGCTGACCACCGGCACCCGAGGCACGGAAGGTGTCGATTTTCAGATCACCGGCATTAATTTCAGGAATTTCGGCTTCCGGAATTTCCGGCAGCACAGCCACAGTACAGGCCGAAGTGTGCACACGGCCCTGCGATTCAGTTGCCGGAACACGCTGAACGCGATGACCACCGGATTCAAACTTCAGCACGCCATAGGCACCTTCGCCGCTGATCTTGGCAATCATTTCTTTATAACCGCCATGCTCCGCCTGACTGGCACTCATCACTTCGACACGCCAGCGACGGCTTTCCGCGTATTTGCTGTACATCCGGAACAGATCGCCCGCAAAGATCCCCGCTTCATCACCGCCCGCCCCGGCACGGATCTCAATAAAGCAGTTGCGCTCATCGTTGGGATCTTTCGGCAACAACAGCACTTGAAGCTCATCTTCCAGACGCTCAATCTCACTTTTGGCCTGTTTGAGTTCTTCCTGTGCCATCTCACGCAGCTCAGGATCATCCTCATCGGCCATTTCTTCTGCGGTGATCAGATCAGACTGAACCTGCTGGTAAGCCCGGAAACACTGGCTGACTTCTTCCAGCTGTGAATATTCACGGGACAGCGCACGGAATTTATCCTGGTTCGCAATAATGGTGGCATCACCCAGCAGGTGCTGCACTTCCTCGTGGCGTTCAACCAGAGATTCTAATTTCGCTAAAATGGACGGTTTCATCATGTTGACAACATCAGACCTAAATCACGGCCTGCGGCTGATCATCCAGCGGCAGGCCAATTTATCAATCAAATTCGGTTTACCGGCGTCAATCCGCCCGGTTAATCTTTCAGGACATCCAGCCCCAGGGTTTCGCGAATCACAGCCAGCTTTTCAGGCTCACCATCATGGGCGGCCTGCTGCATTGCTTTGGTTGGCGCATGAATCAGCTTATTGGTCAGCCGGTTACTGAGCTCAGCCAGAACCTTCTCAGGCGAAGTACCATTGGCCAGTGCCTGTAAGCTCCGGCTTAAGAGTTCGTTTTTCACATCATCCGCATAACAACGGTACTGACGGATGCTATCAACCGCTTCCAGTGAACGAAGCCAGCGCATAAAGGCTGCACTCTCTTCACTGACAATGGCCTCAGCCTGAATCGCCGCAACTTTCCGCTGTTCACGATTTCGTTCAACAATCGTTTGCAAATCATCCACCGTATACAGATAGGCGTCATCCAGTTCGCCAACCTCAGGTTCAATGTCTCTTGGCACTGCAATATCAACCAGCAGCATGGGCTGATGGCGACGCATTTTCAGTGCTTTTTCGACCATGCCTTTGCCAACAATAGGTAAAGGACTTGCCGTGGCACTAATCACAATATCTGCCCGATGGATATGCTCCGGGATTTCAGGCAGCGTCAGCACTTCGGCCCCAAACTCTTCGGCCAGTGCCTGTGCCCGCGACTGAGTACGGTTGGCAATCATCAGACTGCGACAACCATGCTCCACCATATGGCGTGCAACCAGTTCCGTGGTCTCACCTGCGCCAATGAGCAGCACGCGGGCTTCACTCATCGACTCAAAAATCTGTCGGGCTAACGTGCAGGCTGCAAAAGCAACCGACACCGCATTGCCACCAATTTCGGTTTCCGTCCGGACCCGCTTCGCCACGGAAAAGGCTTTCTGGAATAGTTTCTCCAGCATCCCGTCCATGGTGTCATAATCACGGGATTCAGAATAAGACTGCTTCACCTGCCCCAGAATCTGCGGCTCGCCTAGCACCAGAGAATCAAGCCCGCAAGCCACTCGCATCAAATGCCGGACTGCTGCCTGCTCTTCATGGTAATAAAGACTCGGCATCAGTTCTTCAGCAGAGATCTGATGAAAACGGCTGAGCCAGTCGATCATGATCCCCGGACCACGATGAGACACATCGCAGTAAATCTCCGTTCGGTTGCAGGTCGAAACGATCACACCGCCGTGAACCTCCGGGTGCTGAGCCAGCGTTTGCAGCGCTTCGGTCATTTTTTCCGGCGAAAAGGCAACACGTTCACGCAGGTCTACAGACGCTGTTTTGTGATTGATTCCTAATGCAAGCAAGGTCATGGAGATGGTGTTACCTACTTCTCGATGCGAAAGATCCAGCGGGGCATTTTACTTGATGACCCTGCGTAATAAAAGGATATGCGTTGATTCTGTCTGACTGAACACGTTTTCAGTGCATTCGCCAAGGATACAAAACCTGACTTTACAGACAATTTTCTAGAATGTCATGGTTGAACAAAGTGGAAAGATTCTGAAAAGAAAGTCATGTTATGATAACCACTTGATGCAATGATTAATCAAGAAAAATGAAATTCAGCATCGGCTGATCTTTCGGGGAAATGTATGCAATTGATGCAAAAAGTAACCGCACCTCTTTTTGCCCTCGCCGCTGGTTTTGTGGCAGGAAAACACCAATACACAAAAAGTGCAAGGGCGGGGAAAACACTCACCATCGGCAGTTTTCTGCTGATCTTATCGGGTTGCACCACCACCTCCCAATCCGGTCAGCCCGTCACGAGCTGGGACAGCCATCAACAAGCGCTTCAGACAATTTCTGGCTATCAGGCCACTGGCAAGCTGGGCTATATCAGTCCGGAACAACGGTTCACCGCCAATCTGAACTGGAAAAATGAGACCGGCGCGGATCACCTCCGGCTGACCAACTTTTTAGGAACCACTTTACTCAAACTGGATACGCAGCCGGGCCGGGCGGTCTTGATTGATAACGACGGCAAACGCTATCAGGGACCCGACGCCGCTGCACTGGTGCTGAAACTGACCGGCATTTCACTGCCCGTGAATCAAATGCGCGACTGGCTGATCGGCCTGCCGAGCGGTGCTGACACTTATCAGCTCAATGCGGAAAATCGTGTGGCTTATCTGGCCAAACAGGTCGGCAGTCAGCTCTGGCAACTGGATTACAACGTCTATGATGAATCCGCAACACCAGCCCTGCCGAGTCGTCTGGTCTTATCACAAGGCGACATTCGCATCACGCTGCTGATCAACCGCTGGCAAGTTCAACCTTAACCTTCATGGCATCCATCATGCATCTGACAACAACAACCTGGCCCTCACCCGCGAAACTGAACCTGTTCCTTTATATCACCGGGCGCAGGCCCAATGGCTATCATGAACTGCAAACCCTGTTTCAGTTTCTGGATTATGGCGACACGCTCACCATTACCCCCAGGGAAGATAACGTCATTACTTTGACGCCTGCAGTAGACGGGGTCAAACTTGAAGATAACCTGATTTACCGGGCAGCAGATGCGTTACGAAAGCAAGCCGGAATCACCGCTGGTGCCGATATTCAGCTCCATAAAGTACTGCCGATGGGCGGTGGCTTAGGCGGCGGTTCCTCCAATGCGGCCACCACGCTGGTTGCGCTGAACGCCTTGTGGCAAACCCGGTTTACCGCCGATGAACTGGCAGGGCTCGGGCTGGCGCTGGGCGCTGATGTGCCTGTGTTTGTCCGCGGTTTCAGCGCCTTTGCAGAAGGTGTCGGAGAATTATTGCAGCCTGCGGAACCGGAAGAAAAATGGTATCTGGTGGTGAAGCCACAGGTCAGTATCGCAACCGTAGATGTGTTCACTGCACCTGATTTAACGCGAAATACCCCGAAACGGCCGTTATCCGTGCTGTTGGACAGCCAATACGAAAACGATTGCGAAAAAATCGTGAGAAGAATTTACCCTGAGGTTGATATGGCGCTTTCGTGGCTGTTAGAATACGCGCCGTCTAGATTGACCGGCACTGGCGCTTGTGTTTTTGCTGAATTTAGCACTCAGCAAGCGGCTACTGCAACTCTGAACAAACTACCCGACTGGCTCCAAGGCTTTGTCGCCAAAGGGATGAATCAATCGCCATTGGTCCATGCCCTGAACGAACATGCTGCGGAAAGTCAGTAAATACAACTTGGACGCAACTGAGGTTTACCCCGTGCCTGATATGAAGCTGTTTGCTGGTAACGCTACACCAGAGCTAGCCCAACGCATCGCTGACCGTCTTTACATTTCACTTGGAGACGCGACAGTGAACCGTTTCTCCGATGGTGAAGTCTGTGTTCAGATTAATGAAAACGTTCGCGGCAGCGACGTCTTTATCATTCAATCGACCTGTGCCCCGACCAACGATAACCTGATGGAACTGGTTGTAATGATCGACGCCCTACGTCGAGCTTCCGCCGGCCGTATCACAGCAGTTATCCCTTACTTTGGTTACGCCCGCCAAGACCGCCGCGTTCGTTCTGCACGTGTTCCTATCACGGCTAAAGTTGTTGCTGACTTCCTGTCTAACGTGGGTGTTGACCGCGTCCTGACTGTTGATCTGCACGCAGAGCAGATTCAGGGCTTCTTCGATGTCCCTGTTGACAACATCTTCGGTTCTCCGGTTCTGCTGGAAGACATGCTGGCCAAAGACCTGCAAGATCCAGTCGTGGTTTCTCCGGACATCGGCGGCGTTGTGCGTGCCCGTGCAACGGCCAAACTGATGGACGACACGGACATTGCAATCATCGACAAGCGTCGCCCACGCGCCAACGTCTCTCAGGTGATGCACCTGATCGGTGACGTTGAAGGTCGCGACTGTATCATCGTTGATGACATGATCGATACCGGCGGCACGCTGTGTAAAGCTGCTGAAGCGCTGAAAGAGCGCGGTGCCAAGCGTGTATTTGCTTACGCGACTCACCCGGTTTTCTCTGGCAACGCACCGGAAAACATCAAGAACTCTGTGATCGACGAAGTGATCGTCACAGACTCGATTACGCTGTCTCAGGCAATGCTGGACACAGGCAAAGTGTCTGTATTGACCCTGTCCGGTATGCTGGCTGAAGCCATTCGCCGTATCAGCAACGAAGAGTCTATCTCTGCGATGTTCGAGCACTAATCGCTCAACCTCTGAGAAAGTTCTGTTACACGCCCCGCCCAGTGCGGGGCGTGTTTGTTTTTATTTATGCCCGCAGCAGTGGTAACATAGCGCGCGTTTTGATCCCGATGACATAGAGAGACCAGCGTGAGTCAAAAAATCCGTTTACTGGTTGGCCTGGCAAACCCAGGTCCGGAATATGCCAAAACCCGCCACAATGCCGGTGCCTGGGTTGTGGAAGAACTGGCAAGGATCCACAACATCACCTTGAAAAACGATCCGAAATATTTCGGTCTGACCGGCCGGATCCAATTAAATGGCGATGATCTGCGCCTGCTGGTTCCAACAACATTTATGAATCTGTCCGGGAAATCTGTGTCGGCGCTGGCCAACTTTTTCCAGATTTCACCCGAAGAGATTCTGGTTGCTCATGACGAGCTGGATCTTCCGCCGGGGATTGCGAAATTCAAACTGGGCGGTGGTCACGGGGGCCATAATGGTTTGCGCGATATCATCAGCAAACTGGGCAATAACAAAAACTTTTATCGTCTTCGGGTGGGCATTGGCCATCCGGGAGACAAAAACAAAGTCACAGGTTTTGTTTTAGGCAAAGCCCCGGTGGGCGAACAGTCAATGATTGACGCTGCCGTTGACGAATCTGTGCGCTGCCTTGATCTCTGGCTGAAAGATGGCCTGACCAAAGCACAAAACCGGCTTCATTCGTTCAAAGCCGAGTAAGATTAATCTGACTTTTTCACCATTCCGCAGCCATGCGGGATGCCGGAAGCATCACTATAGGGTTTCAAGCCATGGGTTTTAAATGTGGTATCGTGGGCCTGCCAAACGTAGGTAAATCCACACTGTTCAACGCGTTGACAAAAGCGGGCATCGAAGCTGCCAACTTCCCGTTCTGTACAATCGAACCAAATACAGGCGTGGTGCCTGTGCCGGATCTGCGTCTGGATAAATTGGCTGCGATTGTGAATCCGGAGCGGATTCTGCCAACCACAATGGAGTTCGTTGACATCGCTGGTCTGGTTGCCGGTGCGTCCAAGGGTGAAGGTCTGGGGAATAAGTTCCTGGCCAACATCCGTGAAACTGATGCGATCGGCCATGTTGTTCGTTGTTTTGAAAACGACAACATCGTGCACGTTGCCGGCAAGATCAATCCACTTGAAGATATCGAAGTCATCAACCTGGAACTGGCACTGTCGGATCTGGATACCTGTGAGCGTGCGATTCAGCGTTTAGCGAAACGTGCGAAAGGTGGTGATAAAGACGCAAAATTTGAAATCACGGTGCTGGAAAAAATGCTGCCAACCCTGACTGAAGGCGGCATGGCCCGTTCAGTTGAGCTGGCAAAAGAAGAAAAAGCAGCGATTGATTACCTGAACTTCCTGACGCTAAAGCCAACCATGTACATTGCCAATGTCAGTGAAGATGGTTTCGAAAACAACCCATATCTGGACACTGTCATTGAGCATGCCAGTAAAGAAAACGCGGTTGTTGTTGCTGTTTGTGCTGCCATCGAGTCTGAAATTGCAGAACTGGATGATGCGGATCGTGAAGAGTTTCTGGCTGATCTCGGCATTGAAGAACCGGGCCTGAACCGGGTGATCCGCTCGGGTTACGAGTTGCTGAACCTGCACACTTACTTCACCGCTGGTGTCAAAGAAGTTCGCGCATGGACCATTCCTGTCGGCGCAACTGCACCTCAGGCTGCCGGCAAGATCCACACCGATTTTGAAAAAGGCTTCATCCGCGCAGAAGTGATCGGCTACGATCACTACATCGAATTCAATGGTGAAAACGGTGCAAAAGATGCGGGTAAATGGCGTCTGGAAGGGAAAGATTACATCGTGAAAGACGGCGATGTGGTTCATTTCCGTTTCAACGTTTGATTCTGCTTCAAAAACGAACCGATTCAGGGCCAGCATTGCTGGCCCTTTTTCGATTCCGCACGTCGGATTGATGCTTTTTTACCCGCCAAATCACTCACCTAGCATGGCAATCGGCCATTTCGTCCAAATAAGCACCGAACAGGCAGATTTTGTAGGGATTCTTAAAAAAACTATTGACGCTCAAAGCTGGGGTAAGCATAATGCGCCCCGTTCCCGAGACAGTGCCAGTTCAATGGCAACAGCGAAATGCTGGCTGAATCGGCATGATGGCTACGTAGCTCAGTTGGTTAGAGCACATCACTCATAATGATGGGGTCACAGGTTCGAATCCCGTCGTAGCCACCATTCTCACTCAGTGAGAAACAAGATGTCATTCCATGCGGTGGTGGCGGAATTGGTAGACGCGCTAGCTTCAGGTGCTAGTGTCCGCAAGGACGTGAGAGTTCAAGTCTCTCCCTCCGCACCAATGACATCAGCCTGAAAGGCAACAATTTGCGGAAGTGGCGGAATTGGTAGACGCACCAGATTTAGGTTCTGGCGCCGCAAGGTGTGAGAGTTCAAGTCTCTCCTTCCGCACCATGTAGGGCTATCGCCAAGCGGTAAGGCAGCGGCTTTTGATGCCGCCATTCCCTGGTTCGAATCCAGGTAGCCCTGCCATATTCAAAACGTGGGTCTGTTGACCGGCGTTGGTACAAAATTGATGGCTACGTAGCTCAGTTGGTTAGAGCACATCACTCATAATGATGGGGTCACAGGTTCGAATCCCGTCGTAGCCACCATAAATTTGCTGAAAAGCAAATCGTTCACCCAGCGTATTGCGGTGGTGGCGGAATTGGTAGACGCGCTAGCTTCAGGTGCTAGTGTCCGCAAGGACGTGAGAGTTCAAGTCTCTCCCTCCGCACCAATCTCTGAGGTGGACAGAAAGAAATGGTTCTTAATCATTTCTTTCTTGAATTGCACAATTGTTTGTGACATTCTGCAGGGCTATCGCCAAGCGGTAAGGCAGCGGCTTTTGATGCCGCCATCCCCTGGTTCGAATCCAGGTAGCCCTGCCACATTTACAACGAAGGCAACGCCGGCGTTGAACACAAAGTGGCTACGTAGCTCAGTTGGTTAGAGCACATCACTCATAATGATGGGGTCACAGGTTCGAATCCCGTCGTAGCCACCATTCTCACTCAGTGAGAAACAAGATGTCATTCCATGCGGTGGTGGCGGAATTGGTAGACGCGCTAGCTTCAGGTGCTAGTGTCCGCAAGGACGTGAGAGTTCAAGTCTCTCCCTCCGCACCAATGACATCAGCCTGAAAGGCAAACAATTTGCGGAAGTGGCGGAATTGGTAGACGCACCAGATTTAGGTTCTGGCGCCGCAAGGTGTGAGAGTTCAAGTCTCTCCTTCCGCACCATTTAGGGCTATCGCCAAGCGGTAAGGCAGCGGCTTTTGATGCCGCCATTCCCTGGTTCGAATCCAGGTAGCCCTGCCATATTTTCAGATACCGAGTCTTACCAGCTCGATGTCTTTCCCGGTGAAACGGGATCAGGTGAGAAATCACCCAAACGAGAAGTTATTCACTGCGGTGGTGGCGGAATTGGTAGACGCGCTAGCTTCAGGTGCTAGTGTCCGCAAGGACGTGAGAGTTCAAGTCTCTCCCTCCGCACCAATAACTTTTCTGATGTCAGTGACATCCTACAATTTGCGGAAGTGGCGGAATTGGTAGACGCACCAGATTTAGGTTCTGGCGCCGCAAGGTGTGAGAGTTCAAGTCTCTCCTTCCGCACCATTTAGGGCTATCGCCAAGCGGTAAGGCAGCGGCTTTTGATGCCGCCATTCCCTGGTTCGAATCCAGGTAGCCCTGCCATATTTTGAAGGTACCGAGCGTTACCAACTCGATATCTTTCCTGCTTCGGCAGGAGAATGAATACCACGTGCGGTGGTGGCGGAATTGGTAGACGCGCTAGCTTCAGGTGCTAGTGTCCGCAAGGACGTGAGAGTTCAAGTCTCTCCCTCCGCACCAACTTTCGATCTGTTACAGATCACCTGCAGGGCTATCGCCAAGCGGTAAGGCAGCGGCTTTTGATGCCGCCATCCCCTGGTTCGAATCCAGGTAGCCCTGCCATTTTTCACTTCGTTCGGTTGAACGTTTGAAAATGGCTACGTAGCTCAGTTGGTTAGAGCACATCACTCATAATGATGGGGTCACAGGTTCGAATCCCGTCGTAGCCACCATTCTCATCCCCTGCCAAGGATTTGAATGGCAACAGAGTCAATACACGCGGTGGTGGCGGAATTGGTAGACGCGCTAGCTTCAGGTGCTAGTGCCCGCAAGGGCGTGAGAGTTCAAGTCTCTCCCTCCGCACCAATTGACTTCTGAAAATTTGAAATTTTAGGGCTATCGCCAAGCGGTAAGGCAGCGGCTTTTGATGCCGCCATTCCCTGGTTCGAATCCAGGTAGCCCTGCCATTTTGCTTCAGAAACACTTTTCAGGTGTTTTGAAAGCTCGAGAAGACCTTTGGGTCTGACTCACCATGTTGCGGTGGTGGCGGAATTGGTAGACGCGCTAGCTTCAGGTGCTAGTGTCCGCAAGGACGTGAGAGTTCAAGTCTCTCCCTCCGCACCAACTTTCTGGCTTTCCAGAGGTTGTAAAACAATCAGAAGTGACTCCGGTAACGTCGCAAAATGAGCCAGCATCATGCTGGTTTTTTTGTCCCTGAAATTTGCTGCCCCATAGAGTCATATCCGTCGCTCAACTTTCTTCGTTCACTGATCATAAAAAAAGCCACACGACGGTGGCTTTTCTGGCTGACGTTGTTGCGGTTTACAACCCAAGCGCGTATTTCAGAACCCGATGTTTTAACGGACCTGTATGGTCGGCCAGCTTCAATCCGACATTCCGTAACACGGCAAAAGGCAGCAAATCATTGCTGAACGCTTTGTAAAACACATCCATCCCCGTTTGCATTATCAGGTTATCTGGCCGGCGACGCCGCTCATACCGTTGCAGAACGCATGTCTCAAACCAGAAATCACCGCCATTGGCCATTTCATCCAGCAGAACATCGACATCTTTGAAGCCCAGATTCACACCCTGCCCCGCTAATGGATTGATGGTGTGTGCAGCATCGCCCAGCAGCACAATGCCGTTCTGAAAGTAAGTTTGCGCATGTCGCCGGGTCAGCGGGAAGCTGCCCTTGTTTTGCACCGTGATCTGGCCGAGTTCAGCCGGGAAAGTCTTTGCTATTTCCTGTGCCAGTTGCGGATTCGGCATCGCCGTTAATTGTTTGATGCGGGCCGGATGATCATACCAGACGAGGGATCCCTGATGGCCCGGCATGGGCAGAAACGAACGCGGCCCCTGCGGGGTAAATTGCTGCCAGGTGATCTCCTGCTGTGGCAGTTCTGTTTCAACACTGATCAACAGACAGTGCTGGCGGTAATCCCAGGCTGTGATGCCAATCTTTGCCAGTTGCCGGACTCTGGAATTGGCGCCATCGGCCCCGACCAGCCAGCGGCTTTTCAGACGCTGACCGTTATCCAGTTCGATTTCATAGCCGTCTTCCGCGGCCTGAAAATTTTCCAAACGCGCAGGACAAATCAGTGTCAGATTCGGCAGATCTTCAAATGCTTGCCACAAACCCAGCTGGATCAGGCGGTTTTCCACCATAAAACCCAATTCGGGCAATCCTAAATCTTTGGCGCTGAAACGGGTCCGGCATTCCGGGTGCTCCCAGGTCTCCAGACGCCGGAAAGGACACAAGCGCATCACCCGGATATGGTCCCAGGCTTTGAGTCGTTCCAGCAGTTTTACCGACTGGGCTGAAATCGCGGAAACCCGTAAATCCATCGGTTGCGATTCATGGTAAGCCTCGGGCTTTTCTCCTTCAATCACGGCGACTTTCCGGCCCTGACGGGCCATGCCCAGCGCTGCCGCTGCACCTACCATTCCGCCGCCGGCAATCACGACATCAAACTGTTCCATGCTGGTCTCTCAATGCTTAACGTTGACGACATTCTAACGGCTTTCCTCTGCTTGGCTACCTTCTGACATCAATCGACTGTTTTTTCCTGCTGAATCCATCCGTCCGGCCTTCATGTTTCAGCCACAAGACAGCCAGCCTGCCGATTTTATAATCAGCATTGATGATCTGGTCACACCGGGTCGAAAGCAGTACAATACGCGGCTTGCAATTTAAGCTGGCTAACAGAGAAGGGGCACAGCGCCTTCCAGGCACAGCCGACGCTGCATTCGCAGCATGAAATGCACCGAATTAACACACGAGTGAAGAGTGAGACATGGCGAAGAAACTGCTGATCAAAACCTGGGGCTGCCAGATGAACGAATACGATTCATCAAAAATGGCCGATCTTCTCAACGCGAATGGCGGTTATGAGTTAACAGAAGAACCAGAACAAGCAGATGTACTACTCCTGAACACCTGCTCCATCCGTGAGAAGGCTCAGGAAAAAGTTTTCCATCAGCTTGGCCGCTGGAAGACCCTGAAAGATAAAAAGCCAGATCTGGTGATTGGCGTCGGTGGCTGTGTTGCAACTCAGGAAGGCGACTCGATCCGCGAACGTGCGCCTTATGTGGATGTGATCTTTGGTCCGCAAACCCTGCACCGCCTGCCGGAAATGATTGCGAAGTCTCAGTCTGAAGAAGCGCCGGTGATGGACATCTCCTTCCCTGAAATCGAGAAGTTCGACCGCCTGCCGGAGCCCCGTGCAGAAGGCCCGACAGCTTTCGTTTCCATCATGGAAGGCTGTTCAAAATACTGCACCTTCTGCGTGGTGCCATACACTCGTGGTGAAGAAGTCAGCCGTCCGCTGGATGATGTCCTGTTTGAAATTGCACAGCTGGCAGAACAAGGCGTACGTGAAGTGAACCTGCTGGGTCAGAACGTGAACGCATACCGCGGTGTCACCCATGACGGTGAAATCGCTTCGTTTGCTGAGCTGCTGCGTCTGGTCGCCGCAATCGATGGCATTGACCGGATTCGTTACACCACCAGCCACCCCATCGAATTTACCGACGACATCATCGAAGTCTACGCAGACACGCCTGAAGTGGTCAGCTTCCTGCACCTGCCGGTCCAGAGTGGTTCCGACCGGATTCTGGCGATGATGAAGCGTCCGCACACGGCTATCGAATATAAGTCGAAAATCCGTAAGCTTCGCAAAGTCCGCCCGGAAATCACCATCAGCTCCGATTTCATCGTGGCTTTCCCGGGTGAATCCGATCAGGATTTCCAGGACACCATGAAGCTGATCCGCGATATCGATTTCGACATGAGCTTCAGCTTTATCTACTCTGCACGTCCGGGCACCCCGGCGGCGGATTACCCGTGCGATCTGCCGGAAGATGTGAAGAAGCAGCGTCTGTACGAACTGCAGCAACAGATCAACAGCCAGGCGATGCGCTACTCTCGCCAAATGCTGGATACCGAACAGCGGATTCTGGTAGAAGGTCCGTCGAAGAAGAACATCATGGAACTGCGCGGCCGGACCGAAAATAACCGTGTCGTGAACTTTGAAGGTTCAGTTGATTTGATCGGTCAGTTTGTCGATGTCAAAATCACAGACGTATTCAACAACTCCCTGCGTGGTGAGCTTGTCCGTACCGAAGCAGACATGAACCTGCGGATTGCCGTGTCTCCAAGCGAGATCATGGAGAAAACCCGTAAAGAAGATGAATTGGGTGTAGGCGTTTATACTCCTTAATGAGAGGACAGAAATCTCTGCCCATGCCCAATAATTTCGGCCGCCCGTTACAGTGGGCGGCCTACTGAGAGGCAAATCTTGAGCAAAATTATTACTGTAGAACTGAATCTCGAACCCGCCGATAATCACCGCCTGGCCAGCCTTTGCGGTCCATTCGACGACAACATCAAACAACTGGAACGCCGCTTGGGCGTTGAAATCAGCCACCGCAGCCACAGTTTCAGTATCGTCGGTCAACCCCATACAGCAGCAGCCACTGCCCATATCCTGAAGCATCTCTACGTGGACACCGCCCCGGTGCGCAATGTGATCCCGGATATTGAGCCGGAACAAATTCACTTGGCAATCAAAGAATCCGGTGCACTGGAACAAGACACCACCACCAGTATCCCTTATGGCAAAGAAGTGAACATCAAGACCAAGAAGGGCGTGATCAAACCACGGACCCCGAATCAGGCGCAGTACATTGCGAATATGATTGGTCATGACATTACTTTCGGGATTGGCCCTGCCGGTACGGGTAAAACCTATCTGGCGGTTGCTGCCGCGGTCGATGCACTGGAACGTCAGGAGATCCGTCGGATCCTGCTGACCCGTCCCGCAGTTGAAGCCGGTGAGAAGCTGGGGTTCCTGCCGGGCGATCTGAGCCAGAAAGTCGACCCTTATCTGCGCCCGCTGTATGACGCCTTGTTCGAAATGCTAGGCTTCGAGCGGGTTGAAAAGCTGATTGAGCGCAATGTGATTGAAGTCGCCCCGCTCGCTTATATGCGTGGCCGGACACTGAATGATGCCTTCATCATTCTGGATGAGAGCCAGAATACCACGGTCGAGCAGATGAAAATGTTCCTGACCCGGATTGGCTTTAATTCCCGTGCGGTGATCACCGGTGACGTCACCCAGATCGACCTGCCGCGAGGCGCACGTTCTGGTTTGCGCCATGCAATCGAAGTGCTGGCCGATGTCGAGGAAATCAGCTTTAACTTCTTCCAGGCTTCAGACGTCGTGCGTCACCCGGTCGTTGCCCGGATCGTTCAGGCTTATGAGATCTGGGAAACCGAAGATCAGAAACAACGCAAACTGGCCGAACAACGCCGTCGCGAGCAGCAAACGTCGCGACAGGCCAGCCCAGAAACGGAAGAATAAGCCCGATGGCGATTTATCTGGATTTACAGCTTGCCACTGCTGATGAAAGTGGCCTGCCGACAGAAGCCGACTTCCAGCGCTGGCTGGAAGCGGCTGTCACCCCGTTCCAAGCCGATGCGGAAGTGACGATTCGTTTGGTGGATACCGAAGAAAGCCAGGCGCTGAACCATGAATACCGTAGCAAAGACAAGCCAACCAATGTGCTGTCTTTCCCGTTTGAGGCACCGCCGGGCGTTGAACTGGAGCTGCTGGGCGATCTGATCATCTGTCGTCAGGTCGTTGAAAATGAAGCCCAGGCACAGGAAAAACCACTGTTTGCCCACTGGGCACATATGGTTGTACACGGCTCGCTTCATCTGCTAGGTTATGACCATATTGAAGATGACGAAGCCGAGGAAATGGAAGCGCTGGAAACTGAAATTATGCAGGGTCTGGGGTTTGCCAATCCTTACGAGGCTGACCAATACTAACATCAGCCCAGGCAGTCATTTTAAAGCAATCCGGTCGGCACCCAATCGCTTGGCGCCGGCTTTCCGTGGCTCTGGCCACTTATTTGAATAGAAAGCAATGAACGACGATAACCCCCAAAATTCTGACGGTCCGAGTCGAAAGACCTTCTTTGAACGTATTGGCCAGCTCTTTCAGGGCGAACCACAGAATAAGGAAGAACTGGTCGATGTGATCCGGGATTCCGAAGAAAATGATCTGATCGATCATCACACCCGCGACATGCTCGAAGGTGTGATCCAGATTTCTGAAATGCGCGTCCGGGATATTATGATCCCCCGCTCTCAGATGATCACCATAGAACGTTCACAGAAGGTTGAAGATCTGATTGATATCATTGTTGATGCCCAGCACTCCCGCTACCCGGTCATCAGCGACGATAAAGACCATGTCGAAGGCATCCTGCTGGCAAAAGATCTGCTGCGCTACCTGCGCCCGGATAGCGAGCCGTTTGAACTCGACGCCATTCTCCGTCCGGCGGTTGTTGTGCCGGAGAGCAAGCGGGTGGATCGCCTGCTGAAAGAATTTCGGGAAGAGCGCTACCACATGGCCATCGTGGTCGATGAATTTGGTGGCGTTTCCGGCTTAATCACCATTGAAGATATCCTGGAGCAAATCGTTGGCGAAATCGAAGATGAATTCGACGACGAAGAAGAGCAGGAAATCCGTCAGCTGAGCAAACACACCTGGAATGTGAAGGCATTAACAACCATTGATGACTTCAACAAAATGTTCCAGACCAGCTTCAGCGTCAATGACATCGACACCATCGGTGGTCTGGTCATGACCAGTTTCGGTCACCTGCCAACCCGTGGTGAAGTGGTCGAACTGGAAGGCTACGCGTTCAAAGTCACAGCAGCGGACAGCCGCCGGATCATTCAATTACAAGTGACGGTGCCGCAGGAGGCACACCAACCAACGATGACGCCCTGATGAGACGAATCGACAATTTAAACCTTTGGGGACGGCTGCTGTTAGCCGTCCCGGCAGGTGCGCTGGCAACCCTGTCTTTCGCGCCCTATCAATTCTGGTATCTTGCCCCGCTTTCCCTCATTGTTTTCTTTACCCTGCTGCAAAACCAACGTCCGAAAACGGCCTTCTGGACCGGACTGGCATGGGGTTTAGGCCTCTTTGGCAGTGGCGTGTGGTGGGTACATGTCAGCATTGCCGACTTTGGCGGCATGCCAATCGCCGCCGGCCTCTTCCTGATGGCTCTGCTCATCGGCTATCTCGCCCTCTTTCCGGCCCTGTTTGGTGCACTCTTTGCCAGACTCGGCCATGGACGCCCTTTCCACCAGCTCATGCTGATTGGCCCGGTACTCTGGCTATTACTGGACTGGCTGCGTGGCTGGCTGTTCACCGGATTCCCTTGGCTGTGGCTGGGGTACGGACAAATCCACGGCCCCTTTGCCAGCTTCGCGCCGATTCTCGGTGTAGAAGGACTGACGCTGGCCCTGGTGTTGAGCTGCGGTGCATTGGTTGCTGCGGGTTATTACCGTAACTGGAAACCGCTGATGCTGCCGGCCCTGATTTTTTTTCTGGCTTATCAGGCCAAAGGCATTGAGTGGGTTCAGCCGGATCCCTACAAGCCGGTGAAAGTTGCTCTGGTACAGGGAAATATCCCTCAGGCGATGAAATGGCGACCGGATCAGCAATGGCCAACCCTGATGAAATATCTGGATCTGACCCGTGAAAACTGGGACGCCGATGTCATTATCTGGCCAGAAGCAGCGATCCCTGCACTGGAGCAGCAGGTCGGCACTTTCCTGAGTCGTCTGGACGAAGCCGCACGCATGAATCAAAGCGCGGTGATCACGGGTGTTCTGGACAAAACCGAACAGGGCGAGTTTTTCAATAACATCCTGACGCTGGGTGTGAACCGGGATGGCGAATATCATTACGATACAGTCAGCCGGTACAGTAAACACCATTTACTGCCCTTTGGTGAATTCGTGCCGTTCGGAGACATTCTGCGCCCGATTGCGCCATTCTTTAATCTGCCGATGTCTTCATTCAGCCGCGGCGATTTCATTCAGCCCAACCTGGAAGCGAACGGTTACGCGCTAGCGCCAGCCCTATGTTATGAGATTGCCTTCAGCGAGCAGGTCCGCCAGAACGTAGGGATGGGCACGGATATGCTGTTAACCCTATCGAACGATGCCTGGTTTGGCCGCTCAATCGGCCCTCACCAGCACATGGAAATTGCGCAAATGCGGGCACTGGAAACAGGCAAACCATTGCTGCGTGCCACCAATACCGGCGTAACCGCTGTGGTCGATCATCACGGACAAATCATCGCTGAACTGCCTCAATTCGAGACAGGTGTACTGCGCGCCACGGTCACTCCGACCAAAGGCTTGACGCCTTATGTCTCTTTAGGCAGCTGGCCGCTGTACCTGTACATGCTGTGGGCGGTCACTCTGTCCTGGTTACTGGTGAAACGCCGCCGGGGAGATTTCCGGGATACCAATCCCCAGGAAGGCGTTCACTAATCAACATCCATCCATGACAGGGTGCAAATGCGCCCTGTCATGCGTATACATCAATCATCCTAAGGGGCCAGTGGCTGACGGGTAAACTGCTTTCCGCCGCACTTCATACAAGGCTCAATGGTCCGGACATGAGTATATTGCTCATGATGACCACATTTCTCGCAGACAAGATGACCCAGCCCGACGATTTCCCCGGCCTGATACACGCCCCGGTGTTTCAGATCATCCATGACTTCCACCCACTCCAGCTGCGTTTTGTCCGTCACCTCAGCCAGACCGCGCCAGATGGTTTCAGACACCAGATGATAAAACGGGCTTTCTGAAAACGGCGCCGGACTTTCCTGCACATTCTGCCCGAACTCCTGCACATCACGCTTCAGATACTGTCGGATCAGCGCCAGCTCGTCTTTGGTCATATCACTGGCCGCCTCCCGGTATTTTTCAGTGGTTTCAATCCAGTGCTTCAGCTCTTCCGGACTGTGCTTTAAGGTTTCCGTCATTTCTTCCAACATGGATTCATAGGCTGCTTTTTGTTTACCCATGTAAGATCTCCCTGGTCCTTGGACTCACTCAGCAGTGGCCGGGCTGAATTATCACAATATAACCTGCCCTATTCGGCCTCAGCTATTGTTGCTACCTTTACCTTTAGTTATTCTATGTCGATTATTTTGACTGTGTTTATGTAATTCACAAAGATTCCGGAAGTCATCGATGCAAGAACAATATCGTCCACAGGACATTGAACCGAAAGTTCAAGAACATTGGGACAACAACCAAACCTTTGTTGTAAGTGAAGACCCGAATAAAGAAAAATTCTACTGTCTTTCCATGTTCCCGTACCCGAGTGGACGCCTCCACATGGGGCACGTGCGTAACTACACCATCGGTGACGTGATTTCCCGTTATCAGCGCCTGCAGGGCAAAAACGTCATGCAGCCGATCGGCTGGGATGCTTTCGGTCTGCCTGCAGAAAATGCCGCGGTGAAAAACAACACAGCACCAGCGCCGTGGACTTACGAAAACATTGATTACATGAAGAACCAGCTGAAACTGCTGGGCTTCGGCTACGACTGGAAGCGTGAATTCGCAACCTGTACGCCAGAATACTATCGCTGGGAACAAGAGTTCTTCACCAAGCTGTACAACAAAGGCCTGGTATACAAGAAGACCTCTTCCGTGAACTGGTGTCCGAATGACCAGACCGTTCTGGCGAACGAGCAGGTCGAAGATGGTTGCTGCTGGCGTTGTGATACGCCGGTCGAGCAAAAAGAAATTCCACAGTGGTTTATCAAAATCACAGCTTATGCGCAGGAATTGCTGGACGATCTGGACAATCTGGAAGGTTGGCCTGACATGGTCAAAACCATGCAGCGCAACTGGATTGGTCGCTCTGAAGGCGTAGAGCTGGCCTTTGATGTTGAAGGTCAGGACGCACCGCTGGAAGTATACACCACGCGCCCGGACACCCTGATGGGTGTGACCTACGTGGGGATCGCTGCCGGTCACCCGCTGGCTGACAAAGCGGCACAGAATAACCCTGAACTGGCTGCCTTTATCGATGAGTGCCGCAACACCAAAGTTGCTGAAGCCGAACTGGCCACCATGGAGAAGAAAGGCATGGCCACGGGCCTGTATGCCATTCATCCGCTGAACGGCCGCCGTGTTCCGGTTTACGTCGCGAACTTTGTGCTGATGGACTATGGCACAGGTGCCGTGATGGCTGTTCCTGCGCACGATCAGCGCGACTTTGAATTCGCCACCAAATACGGTCTGGACATTGTGCCAGTCATCAAGCCTGCCGACGGCAGTGCTCTGGACATCAGCGAAGCGGCTTACACCGAAAAAGGTGTTCTGTTCGACTCGGGTGAATTCGACGGTCTGGCATTCCAGGCTGCGTTTGATGCAATTGCCGCCAAGCTGGAAACAGAAGGCAAAGGCAAGAAAACCGTGAATTTCCGTCTGCGCGACTGGGGTGTTTCCCGTCAGCGCTACTGGGGCGCACCGATCCCGATGGTCACCACAGAAGATGGTGAAGTGCATCCGGTCCCGGCGGACCAGCTACCCGTGATTCTGCCGGAAGATGTGGTGATGGACGGCGTAACCAGCCCAATCAAAGCAGACAAAGCATGGGCCGAAACCACCTTTGAAGGCAGACCTGCACTGCGTGAAACCGACACCTTCGACACCTTCATGGAGTCGTCCTGGTACTACGCACGCTACTGCTCGCCAAAAGCGGACGAAATGCTGGATTCCGATGCGGCCAACTACTGGCTGCCGGTAGACCAGTACATCGGGGGGATCGAGCACGCGTGTATGCACCTGCTGTATTCCCGCTTCTTCCACAAGCTGCTGCGCGACAGCGGTATGGTCACCAGTGACGAGCCGTTCAAGCAGCTGCTGTGTCAGGGGATGGTGCTGGCAGATGCCTTCTACTACACCAGTGACAAAGGCGCGAAAATCTGGGTGTCTCCGACAGAAGTCACTCTGGAACGCGACGAAAAAGGCCGCATTACGCAAGCGACGGACGAAGAAGGCAACGCGCTGATTCACTCCGGCATGACTAAGATGTCCAAGTCGAAGAACAACGGTATCGACCCGCAGGAAATGGTCGACAAATACGGTGCGGACACCGTCCGTCTGTTCATGATGTTTGCCTCTCCGGCGGATATGACTCTGGAATGGCAGGAGTCTGGCGTCGAAGGCGCAAACCGCTTCCTGAAACGTGTCTGGAAACTTGTTTTTGAACATACCGCAAAAGGCGCGGTCGAAGCTCTGGATGCTGCCTCTCTGACGGCAGATCAGAAAGCGCTGCGTCGTGATGTCCATAAGACAATTGCCAAAGTCAGCGATGACATTGGCCGCCGTCAGACGTTCAACACAGCGATTGCTGCGATCATGGAACTGATGAACAAGCTGGGTAAAGCCCCGCAGGATTCTGTCCAGGACCGCGCACTGCTGGACGAAGCCCTGAAAGCTGTAGTTCGGATGCTGTACCCAATCACCCCGCACGTCTGTTTTGAGCTGTGGGCTGCACTGGGTGAGTCTGACGTTGACCACGCTGATTGGCCTGTCGCAGACGACAAAGCGATGATCGAAGATGAGAAGCTCATCATCGTTCAGGTGAACGGTAAGCTGCGTGCCAAATTGACGGTGGCTGCTGACGCTGACAAAGCGCAGGTCGAAGCCATTGCGCTGGCGGACGAAAACGTGTCGAAATTTACGGATGATAAAACCATCCGGAAGGTCATTTTCGTCCCGGGCAAGTTACTGAATATCGTCGCCAACTAATCCGGCACACGAACAACGCCTTCCCACCGGGAAGGCGTTTTCTCTTGAATTCTTGATATGTTTGACAAGGAGTAGACACGGTGAGCACCGCTTCATCCCTGCTGTCCCGTTTTCGTCTGGTGATTGTTGTCCTGCTCGCGCTGGCAACAGCCTCTTGCGGCTTTCATTTGCGCGGCAACTATATGCTGCCCGACGACATCGCACGCCTGTCTCTGACCAGTTTCGATAAATACGGGCCACTGACCCGCATGGTTAAATCTCAGTTTAAGCTTCACGGTATTGAAGCCGTTCCGCCGTCGTCTCAGGTGCCAAACCTGCATTTGATCAGCGAGTCTCAGGGCGAGCGAACCCTGTCGCTGTATCAGAACAGCCGCGCAGCCGAATATGAGCTGACCTATACCGTGAGCTATCAGGTGGTTGTCCCGGAAAAAGGGGCCAAACGCTTTACCACCAAAGTGAATCGGAGCTTTCTGGACAACCCGTTAACGGCGCTTGCGAAGTCTGTAGAGCGCGACATGTTGCTTGACGAAATGCGTGAACAGGCTGCCCGTCAGATCATGCGCCAGCTTGCGCGCCTGACCGCAGATCTGAACCAGTTGGACGAAGACGAGACGCTGTCTGATGACGTTTCAGCTGTTGAAACTGAAACCGACCCGGATCAAGCAACCACGAATCAACGGTTTCAGGCCGGGGACACAGCGACACCATGAGGATTTACCCGGAACAACTGGGGGAACGCCTGAAACAAGGGCTGTCCTCGGCTTATCTGGTTTGTGGTAACGAGCCTTTACTGCTTCAGGAAACCTCAGATTTACTGAGGCAACATGGCAAAACAGCGGGGTTTCTGGAGCGCCACAGTTATTCGGTCGACAGCCAGCTTGACTGGACGGAAGTGCTGGATTGCTGTCAGGCGCTGAGCTTGTTTTCTGCCCGGCAAATCATTGAACTGACCCTGCCGGAAACTGGCCTCAACGCCAATCAGGCCAAATCCTTACAAACCGTCCTTGATGCTTTGCATCCGGATATACTGCTGCTGGTTTATGGCCCTCGCCTGAATAAAAAACAGGAGTCCGGCGCCTGGTTCAAAGCGCTGACTGCACAGGGCATCTATGTGCCTTGCAATACACCGGATGCCCGCCAGCTGCCACGATTTATTCAGCAGCGTTGTCAGCAGCTCGGCCTGAAAGCTGATGCAGAGTCCATCCAGTTACTGGCACAGTGGCATGAGGGAAACCTGCTGGCGTTATCGCAAAGCCTGCATAAGCTCACCCTGATTTACCCCGACGGCACCCTGACCGTCCCCCGGATTCAGGATGCGCTCAGTCGCCACAATCATTACACTCCATTTCAATTGCTCGACGCACTGCTGGCCGGACAGGCCAAACGCAGCCAGCGTATTTTGCGTCAGCTGGAAGCGGAAGGGGTTGAAGCCATCATCATTC
The DNA here is from genome assembly GCF_018199995.1 of Photobacterium sp. GJ3. Taxonomy (NCBI): domain Bacteria; kingdom Pseudomonadati; phylum Pseudomonadota; class Gammaproteobacteria; order Vibrionales; family Vibrionaceae; genus Photobacterium; species Photobacterium sp. GJ3. The sequence continues at coordinate 2,602,093 of NZ_CP073578.1, forward strand.
TGCGGACCCTTCAGCGAGAGCTGACCCAGCTCTACCGAATGCAGGAAATGGGTAAGCAAGGCACTCCCCTGAACCGGATCTTTGAGAACTTTCGGGTCTGGCAGAACCGCCGCGAGCTTTACGTGGGCGCCCTGCACCGCTTACCACTGCCCCTGTTGCTGCAAGCCCTGCATCAACTGACTCAGTTGGAACGTCAGGTCAAAACAGATTTCGACAGCCATATCTGGCCGGGGTTAAGCACCTTGGCCACTCTGATGTGCGGCATGAGCCAAGGCTTACCCCGAGCGCAGTGAGGTAAATTATTGTTAAATCTGGCTGCTGCTCAAAAAATTCCGCTGAACTGCACGCCGCTCAAACCGCCGCACGGATTGAGCGTGCTATACTCCGGCGTTAAAATGTGAACCTGATCGATGCATCCGACGCTAATCTATGAATAGTGTCAGCCATCATGAATGACCAAAATAGAGGGAGTCCCTTTGCAGGTACAAGAATTACACGATTTTATTGTTGATAAAATTGATGACATGAAAGCGCAAGATATCGTCACCCTTGATGTGCGCGGCAAATCCAGCATTACGGATCTCATGGTCCTGTGCACAGGGACCTCAAACCGTCATGTAGCTTCAATTGCCGACAATGTCAGCAAAGCCTCCAAACTGATTGATTTCCCGCCTTTCGGGATCAGCGGTGAAGAAGATGCGGAGTGGGTTGTTGTGGACATGGGCAGTGTCATGCTGCACATCATGCAGGAGGATGCCCGAAAAATGTATCAGCTGGAAAAGCTTTGGGGCTAACTGACGGATGAAGTTACAACTGATTGCCGTTGGTACCAAAATGCCCAAATGGGTAGAAACCGGCTTTGAAGAATACCGCCGCCGCTTTCCGAAAGACATGCCGCTGGAACTGATTGAAATTCCAGCCGGAAAACGGGGGAAAAACGCTGACATTGCACGCATTCTGCAAAAAGAAGGCGAAGCCATGCTGGCTGCCGTCGCGAAAGGAAACCGGATTGTGACCCTGGATATTCCGGGCAAGCGCTGGGATACCGATCAACTGGCGGGTCAGCTGGAAAGCTGGAAGCTGGATGGCCGGGATGTCTCGATCCTGATTGGTGGCCCTGAAGGTCTGGCCCCGGCATGTAAAGCCGCGGCCGAGCAAAGCTGGTCTCTCTCTCCGCTGACTCTGCCGCACCCGCTCGTCCGCATTGTGATGGCCGAAAGTCTGTACCGGGCTTGGAGTATCACCGCCAATCATCCGTATCACAGGGAATAAGCCGGTATGCGCAAAAAGCGACTTCAGATCCGCGATCATCAGGCCGAATCCTCGTTGTTTTTCCGCCGGGCGATCGTGTCCTTTGCCGGTATTATTGCCCTGATCGGCGTGTTGATCGCCAATCTCTACCATATTCAGGTCAGCGAGTTTGAGGATTATCAAACTCGTTCCAACGATAACCGCATCAAGATTGTGCCTGTGGCGCCGAACCGCGGCCTGATCTATGACCGGAATGGTGTACTGCTGGCGGAAAACCGACCGGTCTACTCTCTGGAAGTGGTCACGGAAAAAGTTCCGGATCTGGAGGACAGTTTTACGCGCCTGAAATCTCTGCTGGGCATTACAGACGAAGAAATTGAACGGTTTGAGCGTGAGCGCCGCCGTACTCGCCGGTTTAATTCCGTGCCGCTGCGTAACCAGTTGACGGAAAAAGAAGTTGCCCTGTTTTCAGTCAATCAGCACCGTTTCCCTGGTGTCGAAGTCAAAGCTTACCTGAAACGCTACTACCCCTTTAGCGATGCTCTCACCCATGTGCTGGGTTATGTGGCGAAAATCAACGACCGTGATCTGGACACGCTGGATCGCAACGGTGTCCTCAATAACTACAAAGCGACACGGGATATCGGCAAGTTAGGGGTCGAAAAATATTATGAAGAGATGCTGCATGGCACCTCCGGCTATCAGGAAGTTGAAGTGAACAGCCGGGGTCGGATCATCCGCACCCTGAAGTATGTCCCGCCGATTCCGGGCAAAGATATCCGGCTGAATCTGGATATTGAGCTGCAATTGTATGTGAAGCAATTGCTCACGGAGAAGAAAACAGATCCGGAGACCGGTGAAGAATACATCAAGGTCAAACGGGGTTCTGTTGTCGTTCTGGATCCCAAAGATTCCGCCGTGCTGGCGATGGTTTCCAGCCCAAGTTACGATCCCAACCTGTTCGTACACGGCATCTCGTCCAAACAGTACAGCGAATTACTGAATGATAAAGATCGCCCGCTGGTGAACCGGGTGACGCTGGGGATCTATCCACCTGCGTCAACGATTAAACCGATTATTGCCGTAGCTGCTCTGGCAGAAGGGGTCATCACCACCAGCACCACCCGAAACGATCCGGGATACTGGAAAATTCCCAATACCAACAGCCGGCCATTCCGTGACTGGCTGCGCTGGGGCCATGGCCGGGTGAATATTCACAAAGCCATTGAAGAGTCGGTGGATACCTTCTTCTACCAGATTGCGTATGACATGGGGATTGATCGCCTGTCTTCCTGGATGAGCCGGTTTGGCTTCGGTGAATACACCGGGATTGATATCCATGAAGAAAGCAGTGCCAATATGCCGACCCGAGAGTGGAAGCAAGCCCGTTTCCGCCAGCCCTGGTATCAGGGTGATACCATTCCGGTTGGCATCGGTCAGGGATACTGGACAGCAACGCCACTTCAGATCGCCAAGGCAATCACGGTACTGGTGAACGACGGGGTTGTTCGTGCACCGCACTTACTGAAAGATATTATGGGTCCGGAGGGCGAAAAGCCCGGCATGTATGAAGTCTTCCCACCGATTACCGGCGTCGATCCAAAGTACTGGCAAGTTGCAAAAGACGGGATGTACCGGGTGCTTTTCGGAAACCGGGGAACCGCCCGCCGCGCCTTCTATGGTTCGGAATATAAAGCTGGCGGGAAATCCGGTTCAGCGCAAGTCTTTGGTCTGGCTGAAGATCAGGAATACAACGCAGAAGAACTGGAAGAACATCTGCGCGATCACGCCCTGTTCACCGCCTTTGCGCCTTTTGAAAACCCTCAGGTTGTCGTGGCGATGGTCCTGGAAAATGCCGGTGGCGGTTCCAGTAATGGGGGTCCGGTCGCCCGTAAAATTTTCGACCACATGCTGCTTGAACACAAGGAAGCACATGACACAAACACATCCGCACGTGCAGAGGTAGCACAATGAGTATCATGGCTGCAGCAGGCAGCAAAACCACCCTGAGTGATCGCCTGCATATTGATGTCCCTTTGCTGCTGGGCATTCTCACGCTGATGGGATTCGCCCTGGTGGTGATGTACAGCGCCAGCGGGCAGAACATGGCGATGATGGAACGTCAGGCTGTCCGGATGCTGCTGTCGCTGGCGATTATGTTCATTCTGGCGCAGGTTGCTCCAAGGCACTACGAGGCCTGGGCTCCCTATCTGTTCGGGGTCGGGCTGTTGCTGCTGGTTGGTGTGCTACTGTTCGGTGAGATCTCGAAAGGTGCCCAGCGCTGGCTGGATCTCGGTGTCGTCCGCTTCCAGCCCTCGGAGTTGATCAAACTGGCCGTGCCGCTCATGGTGGCGCGGTTTATCGGGAATCATCCGCTACCGCCCAGCTTGAAAAATATCATCATTGCCACCCTGATGATTTTCATCCCGACGATTCTGATTGCCAAACAGCCGGATCTGGGAACGTCGATTCTGATTGCCGCTTCCGGGGTGTTTGTGCTGTTTTTATCCGGGATCAGCTGGCGGATTATTATCTTTGCCGGCATGCTGATTGCCGCTTTCGTGCCGGTGCTGTGGTTCTTTCTGATGCATGACTACCAGCGGACTCGCGTACTGACCCTCTTCAATCCTGAGTCCGATCCGCTCGGCGCTGGTTATCACATCATCCAGTCGAAAATTGCCATTGGTTCTGGTGGGATTACCGGCAAAGGCTGGCTGCACGGCACTCAGTCGCAGCTGGAGTTTCTTCCGGAACGCCACACGGACTTTATTTTTGCCGTCATTGCCGAGGAATGGGGCCTGTCTGGTGTGATTGGCCTGCTGGCCCTGTATCTCTTTATCATCGGCCGCGGGCTGCTTCTGGCCAACCGTGCACAAACCGCCTTTGGCCGCATGATGGCTGGCAGTATCGTCCTGAGTTTCTTCGTTTATGTCTTCGTCAACATCGGCATGGTCAGCGGCCTGCTGCCGGTTGTTGGTGTTCCCCTGCCCCTGGTCAGTTACGGCGGGACCTCCATGGTTACCCTGATGGCTGGCTTTGGCATTCTGATGTCGATTCACACTCACCGAAAAATGTTGTCCAAGGCCAATTGATGCACACTGCTATCCGTATTCTCACGCTCACACTGGGCTTCACCCTGTTTCTGGCAGGGTGTAGCACAACCTCTACGTCTAAACGCTACGATATTCAAGATGATCATGCGCCGGAAAGCTCGCCTTCACTGGATCACATTGAAGATGCTCAGCCAAGGTACGAACCCAAAAGTCTGGCCGGAAACAGCAACTATACCCTGCGTGGCCAGCATTATCAGATTCTGTCTGCAGACCAGCCGTTCACCCAAAGCGGCCTGGCTTCATGGTACGGCAAGAAATTTCACGGACACCAGACGTCCAATGGCGAAATCTACGATATGTTCTCCATGACCGCAGCGCATAAAACGCTGCCCTTGCCCAGCTATGTCAAAGTCACCAACACCAGCAATGGCAAAACGGCTATTGTCCGGGTGAATGACCGCGGGCCGTTTCACGAAGGGCGTATCATCGATCTGAGTATGGCCGCAGCCACCAAACTGGATGTGATTGGCCACGGCACGGCGCCCGTGAGTATTGAGTTGCTCCAGATGCCCAAGCCAGATACAGAAGAATGGCAAAGCGCCAATCCGCAATGGTTTTTCGTTCAACTGGCCGCTTTCAGCGATCTGAACAAAGCACAGCTTGCTGCACAGAAACTGAAAGCGGAATTCCACACCCCGGTCGACGTTAAAAAAGCGGGCGCCGCCGCGATCTATCGCCTGCGGCTGGGACCTTATCTGGACTCCCAGGAAGCCGAGCAACACCGTGACCAAGCCAGAGAAAATCAGTTCCCCGAAGCTTTTATCGTTTCAGAGCAACGCGTATTGAACTAATTTGTCACTTAAAAGTCTAACAAAAGAATGTCAAAAATTCACAAGATTCCTGAAAGGCCCACTATTCACCGGGTTGAGCACTGTTTATCAGGGCTCAATCTGATATAGTGATTCCAACTTTTTTGTTATCCGCAATCCAAGTAACCAAGTATCATGAATAAATCTGCTGCATTTTTTCGCTCTGTCGCCGCCTCAGCCGTACTACTGGCAAGTATTTCGGTGACTGCGGCACCTGCCGTTATTCCAGACGCCCCGCAGATAGCCGCAAAAGGGTATATCCTGATGGACTACCATTCAGGCAAGATTCTGGCCGGGAATAACGAATACGAAAAACTTCCACCAGCCAGCCTGACCAAAATGATGACCAGCTATGTCATTGGCCAGGCAGTAAAAAGCGGTAAAATTTCGCTGGATGATACTGTCGTCATCAGTAAAAATGCCTGGGCGAAAAACTTTCCTGGCTCTTCCAAGATGTTCATCGAGGTGGGCACCGAAGTGAAAGTTGCTGATCTGAACCGCGGGATCATCATCCAGTCCGGCAACGATGCTTGTGTCGCAATGGCTGAACATGTGGCCGGATCTGAAGACTCTTTCGTGAGCCTGATGAATCAGTGGGCACAAGCGCTGGGCATGAATTCCACCCATTTTGCGAATGTGCACGGCCTGGACAACCCAGACCTGTATACCACGCCGTATGACATGGCACTGCTGGCCGAAGGCCTGATTCGTGATGTGCCGGACGAATTTGCCATCTATAAGGAAAAGTCATTCCGCTACAACGGCATTGAGCAGTTCAACCGCAACAGCCTGCTGTGGGACAAAAGCCTGAATGTTGATGGCCTGAAAACAGGTCATACCGACAACGCTGGTTACAGCCTGGTTAGTACCGCAACGGATGGTCAGATGCGTCTGATCGCTGTGGTCATGGGAACCCAGAATGCAAATTCACGAAAAGCCGAGAGCAAAAAGCTGCTGAACTATGGTTTCCGTTTCTTTGATACCGTTTCACCGCATAAAGCCAACGAAACCTTTGTGACCGAGAAAGTCTGGATGGGCGACAGCGATGAAGTCTCTCTGGGTGTGAGTCAGGATACTTACGTCACGCTGCCACGCAACTCAGTCAAAGACCTGAAAGCAAGCTTTGTGCTGGAAAAAGAACTGAAAGCACCGATCCGCAAAGGCGATGAAGTCGGTAAGCTGTACTATCGTCTTGGCGATGAAGATGTGGCTGAATACCCGTTACTGGCCCTGAACGATGTTGAACAGGGCAGTATCTTCAGCCGCCTGATCGATTATATCGCCTTGTTATTTAAAGGCTGGTTGAGCTAAAGCAACCCAAAAGATGAAAGGACAGCCATGCTGTCCTTTTTCTTTGGTCTGTCTGAGTTCTCTCAGAGAGTGCGCCCTCTCCCGAACCTCGACTTGAGTTATGGACAGCTTGCCATTAATATGCTGCCCTTACTTGTGATATACCGCATACCTTCCCGGGAGTTCAGCATGCAACAGCAAGAACAGCCAAAATTAAAAGACCTCTTAGAGTTCCCTTGCCAATTTACTTATAAGGTGATGGGTTTTAACAAGCCTGAGCTGCCTGATCTGGTCGTGGAAGTGATCCAGCGCCACGCTCCGGGCGACTATACCCCAAACGTGAAGCCAAGCGGTAAAGGCACTTACAGTGCCGTCTCTATCACGATCACGGCCACAAGTATTGAGCAGGTTGAAACCCTGTATCAAGAACTGGGCGACATTGAGATTGTCCGTCTCGTACTTTAAGGTCTGGTCTTACCGAACAATTGGCGGCTGAAATTTCAGCCGCCAAGCTTTATAATGCACCAATATGGGTATCCGCTGTATCTGGGCGGCTGCCGAAAGACAACATAGGTGTGAATGTGCAACAAAATCTCATTGTCCGTAATCTGGGCCTGATTGACTACGCTGTCACTTATGAGGCCATGCATGATTTCACCGCCGATCGCAACGACGACACTGTTGATGAGATCTGGCTGGTTGAGCATCTGCCTGTCTTTACTCAAGGCCAGGCCGGGAAAGCCGAGCATGTCCTGAATCCCGGTGATATACCGATTTTTCAGAGCGACCGTGGCGGACAAGTCACCTATCACGGCCCCGGGCAGCAAATGGTGTATCTGATGATCGATCTGCGCCGCCACAAGCTGGGCGTTCGTGAACTGGTCACACAGATTGAAAGCACAATCATCAACACACTATCCCGTTTTGGGGTAACCTCCAATGCCCGTCCAGATGCGCCTGGCGTATATGTTGACGGGAAAAAAATCTGCTCACTCGGTCTACGTATTCGTCGCGGCTGTTCTTTTCATGGCCTCGCCCTCAACGTCAACATGGATCTGTCGCCATTTCAGCGTATTAATCCCTGTGGCTATGCGGGCATGGAAATGACGCAGCTGGCTATGTTCAATGGCCCTACAGAACTGGCTGACGTGCAACCTGTACTTGTCGATGAGTTAGTGAAATTGCTCGATTATCAGAGCATAGAGTGGATAACGGAAAGCAATCAATCATGAGCAAACCGATCGTAATAGAACCTGGCGTCAAATACCGCGACGCCGAGAAAATGGCCCTGATTCCGGTACGAAATGTGGAACAGGAAGAAGCACCTCGCGAAATGCTGCGCAAGCCGGAATGGATGAAAATCAAGCTTCCGTCCGACACCCAGCGGATCCGGGACATCAAGGATGCGATGCGCAAAAACAACCTGCACTCGGTCTGTGAAGAAGCATCGTGTCCGAACCTTGCTGAGTGCTTCAGCCACGGTACGGCAACCTTCATGATTCTGGGTGCCATCTGTACTCGTCGCTGTCCATTCTGCGACGTTGCTCATGGCCGCCCGTTACCACCGAGTGCAGAAGAACCGGTTCATCTGGCACAAACCATTGCCGACATGAAACTGCGCTATGTTGTGGTGACATCTGTTGACCGGGACGACCTGCGTGACGGCGGTGCACAGCACTTTGCCGACTGTATCCGCGAAATTCGCGTGAAAAACCCGGAAATCACAATCGAAACTCTGGTTCCGGACTTCCGTGGCCGGATGGATCGTGCGCTGGATATCCTGCGCGACAACCCGCCAGATGTCTTCAACCATAACCTGGAAACTGCGCCACGCCTGTATCGCAAAGCTCGTCCGGGTGCGAACTACCAGTGGTCGCTGGATCTGCTGAAAAAATTTGGTGAGATGCACCCGAACGTTCCGACCAAGTCTGGTCTGATGATGGGTCTGGGTGAGACCAAAGAAGAGATCGTTGAAGTTCTGAAAGATCTGCGGGCGCATGGCGTTACCATGCTGACACTGGGCCAGTATCTGGCACCTAGCCGTCATCACCTGCCGGTTGAACGCTACGTGCCACCTTCTGAGTTTGATGAACTGAAAGAAATCGCACTGGAGCTGGGATTCACCCATGCAGCTTGTGGTCCGTTTGTCCGTTCTTCATACCACGCGGATCTTCAGGCCAAAGGCGAAGAAGTGAAGTAATTCTGAGCAGGCAGTACAGACTGCCTGTTTCATCGCCTCAGACACCCGTTCTGAAGACATAAAAAAAACGCTTCATCTGAAGCGTTTTTTTGTTTCTTTGTTTTTCGACGCGACCATCAACTCTGGTTTTCTTTATCAATCGCAGCAGCCAGTACAGGTGCAAAGCTTTGTAATGCTTCTTCAGTTACCGGTTTACCGTCTTCATCCGTCACCGTAATCGATGTTCGGTTGCCCAAATCGCCAAGCTGTAGCTGATACTCACGATTATTCAACTGAAGCGGCTGAATGCCCAGATCGATCCAGAACGGATCATCCGGCTCGCGGAAAGTGACATCCACGGTGCCCTGAGAGCGATTTCGCCCATCAACGGTAAAGCCCAGCGTCTGCAACAGACCCGGCAAACGTTCCCAGAAGACATTGTAAGGCGCACGTGCAATCACCACAGGCAAACCACTCCGGTCCTGAGCCATGGTGATCGGAATTTGTTTCACCAGCTCCTGAGCCCGCAGGCGCGCTTTCTCACGCTCATACGCATCATACTTCGCCATGACCAGATTGGTCATCAGAATGCTGTAGCGCTCCTGATTCACGAGACTGACCGGCTTCTCTGCACCACCTTCACGCCAGTCCAGGAGCTTAATGGTATACAAGTACTGACCATTTTCAGCAGAACGGCTGATTCGGTAACGGCTGCTGACTTCCGTATCCTCATCCTCGTTGTTCCAGTTGACCCAAGCTGTTTCCAGGGTCTGAGCCGTATCCACATCAAAAGCAATCTGACGCTCGCGACCAAGACGCTTGGTCAGCGTCCAGAGCTCATCCAGTTCTGCAGCACTCACCAATTGCAAGCTGACCGTACCATCAGTGTTATTGACCGTTCTGGCACCAGGGATCAACGCCAGGACCTGCTGCGGCGGACGGATATCGACAGCTTTGCCAATCGAACCCGGGTATTCCTTGGGGGGAATAGCATACTCATTGGAAACCGTTGCAACGCTCTCGCTGGGGCTGTTCCAACTGCCCAAGGCCGCAGTTTCCAGATAATTAAAGTCCTGATTTGCCTGACGTCGGCGCTCCGCGCCTCCTGAACAGCCAGCCAGTGCAGCAACCATGACAGCCGTAACTGCCAGCTTGTAATTTACATTCATGTAGCGCTCTTACGTTCCTATGCGGTGGCCAGTGAAGGCAGCAGTTTCGCATCTTTCAACGCTTGCAGCACAACAGGTTCAGCCTCTTTGCTCAACGGCGTCAGTGGCAGACGCAGTGTCGCATGCTGGATCAGTCCCAATTTGTGCGCTGCCCATTTCACCGGAATGGGATTCGACTCAACAAACAGGTTTTTGTGCAGTGGCATCAACCGGTCATCAATGGCTTTCGCTGCATCCAGCTCGCCATCCAATGCCAGTTTGAACATGGTTGCCATCTCCTGAGCCGCAATATTCGCTGTCACAGAGATCACACCGTGACCACCAAGAGCAACAAACTCTAAGCCACTTGCATCATCACCGCTGAATTGGAGGAAATCTTCACCACAAAGTTCCCGGGTTTTTTCCACACGAGACAAATCACCCGTCGCATCTTTAATGCCGATGATATTCTCAAGCTTCGACAGGCGTGCCACAGTTTCCGGCAGCATATCAACAGATGTACGACCCGGTACGTTATACAGAATTTGCGGCAAATCTGTCGCTTCAGAAATCGCTTTAAAATGCTGGTACAGACCTTCCTGAGTCGGCTTGTTGTAATAAGGCGTGACAGTCAGACAAGCGGCAACACCCGTACCCGAGAAAAGTTTGCTGAAAGTGATCGCTTCATGGGTGGCATTTGCGCCTGTGCCGGCAATAATAGGAATGCGGCCCTGAGCAAAATCGACAGTTTTCAGAACCACCTTGACGTGTTCTTCAACCGTCAGCGTGGCGGACTCACCTGTTGTTCCAACAGCAACCAGCGCATCTGTGCCTGCTGCAATATGATATTCAACCAAGGATTTCAGGCTGGCGTAATCTACCTCACCGACTTCATCCAAGGGCGTAACTAGCGCTACCATGCTACCAGTAAACATGTCGATCTCCCTTTTTTATTGATTTCTCATGGTACTTTTCAGTGACCGTAAACACAAGCGAGGAGAATGTAAAATAGCTGTCATACCTGAACAGAATATACCCGGTTTTTCTAAGGCTGTGATCCCTTGTCAAAAGTCGATAAAACCAATCATTTATGTCGTTCACAGCGTATTCCACAACAAAATACATCTTTGTTCACCATATTGTGATTTGCCCTTATTACGACATGGCCGGGAATAAGTTGGCTGTGCTACCATGCAATCATGTACGTCATCAATGTGAAACTGTATGGAACACTACCTCGTTATTACCGCGATAGGCACGGATCGGCCGGGCATCACCGATGAAATCACCCGGCATATTTCCCAGAGTGGCTGCAATATTGAAGACAGCAGACTGGCCATTTTCGGCAGCGAGTTTACCTTTATTCTGCTCCTGTCTGGTACAGCATCTGCCATTTCCCGGGTCGAGGCGACGTTGCCCCTGCAAGCACAGCAACTTGATTTGCTGACGATGATGAAGCGGACCACCCGGCATGAGCACCGTTTTTATCCTTATACAGCTGAGTTTCATATTGAGGGCACTGATGCGCCGGGGCTGATTGAAAAATTCACTCATTTCTGTGCAACCCGCCAGATAGATATCTCGGCGCTCAGTGCGCATTCTCAGGAAGATGAAAACCACGGTGAAGACGATCAACTCACGCTACAACTGAGCACAAACCTGCCTGAAGGTTGCAACCTGATGTCTTTACAGGAAGAATTTGAAGCCTTGTGCCAGGACCTTGACGTCCTCGGCACAGTGACATTTACCGGACATAACCCCAAAGAGAAAATAGAAAGGTAAGGAACAGACATGCAAACCTTGACTGCAGGAACACCCGCACCTGATTTCACCCTTCTGAATCAAAATGGCGAACCTGTCAGCCTGAACGATTTCAAAGGAAAAAAGGTTCTGGCTTATTTTTATCCGAAAGCCATGACACCGGGCTGCACCGTACAGGCCTGTGGCCTGCGTGACAGCAAAGCAGAACTGGATGCTCTGAATGTCGTCGTACTGGGGATCAGCATTGATCCCGTTAAACGCCTGCCGAAATTCATCGAACGAGACAACCTGAACTTTACCCTGCTTTCAGATGAAGACCATGCCGTCGCCGATCAGTTTGGCGTCTGGGGTGAGAAGAAGTTTATGGGCAAAGTGTACGATGGCCTGCACCGGATCAGCTTTCTGATCAACGAAGAGGGTGTGATTGAGCATGTCTTCAATAAATTCAAAACCAAAGATCACCACGACGTGGTTCTGAACTATCTCAACGAAAATCAATAATCCGATTCATTCCCTTCCCATCAGGCCGCACCTGCGGTCTGATGGATGAGCGACGTTTCTGTCACCGAGTCACCACAATAAGAACGACCTTATTTTTAAACCTTGGGTTTCCCAAATCTCTATGATTTGATTTGACTTGATTTGACTTGACTTGACTGAATATTTTACTTAGTCATCCTGTTTTTACTCACCTGCAAAATATTTTCCATCAACGCCAAAGTCATATTCAAATCTTTAATATTCAACTTACTTAATAAGTCAGACAAATCTGATTCAATAAGATTGTCAATCTGCTTGTGATATTGATCAACAATAACACCTTGCTCTGTTAATGATAGATTTTGCTTACGTTTATCATTTTGAGCAGGTACTTTACATACCAGTTGTAATTTTTCTAATTTTGAAATGGTCTGTGAAATTGCGCTTTTCGTTTTATTACAGATAATTGCTAAATCGGAAATGGTAATATCATCATTGTCTGCTATCGCACTGATGATATCTGCCTCAAATGAAAACAGCTCAGCATCTGTACCATAAGTACGTTTTTCTAATGAATAGTTTCTATAGAACTCAAACGTTTCCGTATGCTTAAGCAAAATAGCTGTAACAAGCCTATCCTTACTGATATTCACTTTAATTTCCTATTAAAATAGAATTAGACAGTGGGTTTGCCTAATTCATACAATTTGAGAAGATTAACCAAATAAAGTTAAGGGTGCAAGACTTATCACTGGGAAGAATGTGATAAGTAATAGACAAACCATCATACCGATTACAAATGGTGCCGATTCTTTAAAGATTTGTGTAACAGGCACCCCGGTCAGTGTCGAGGCTAAGAATACATTTCCTGCCATTGGCGGTGTCACAAAACCAAGTGCTAAGTTGATTGTAACCACAATACCGAAATGAACTGGATCAACGCCAAATTGTTGCACGATAGCCAGTAATATTGGTGAGAAAATTAAGTTTGCAGATGTTGGATCCAGAATCATACCAATAAATAACAAAAAGACATTAATAATGATCAAAATCACATATTTGTTATCTGTTACTGACATCAAATACTCACTGATCGTATATGGTATATCGATAATAGAAATAACGAATGATAACGACAGTGCGAAGCCAAACAGCAAGAACATCGTACCAATAATCGTCGCATTTTCATAAAGTGCCTCATAAATGGCCTTGACCGTCAGCTCCTTATAAATGAATAGCCCCATGATGATTGAATAGAAAGCACCAACAATTGAGGCCTCTGTTGGTGTAAATGTCCCACTATAAATACCACCTAAAATGATAACAGGCAATAATACAGCCCACTTCGCATCCCAAAATGTTCTTGAGATACTGCCAAATGATACCTTTCCTCCTGTCCCTTGATACCCTCTTTTCTTACCAATCACATAAGAGATAACCATCAGTACCATACCGATTAAGAGACCAGGAATTACGCCAGCAATAAAAAGATCGCCAATGTTTGTTGCCGTTGAAATACCATAAATAACGAGCGGTATTGAAGGTGGAATAATCACACCCAGTGATCCAGATGTTGTCACCAGCCCGGTCGCAAAAGGTTTCCCATAATTTGCTTTCACCATGTGAGGTATCATGATGCCACCGATAGCTGCGACTGTCGCTGGAGCCGAACCTGAAATTGCGCCAAAAAACATGCATGCAGTTACCGTTACAACAGCTAAACCAGAGGTCATATTACCAACGAGGCTATTCGCAAAATTAACTAACCTCTGCGATAACCCACCACTTTCCATGAGTATTCCGGTCAGAACGAAAAATGGGATTGCGAGCAACGGGAAAGACTCCGTGGCCGCAAACATATTTTGCGTAATAAAAGCTAAACTACCGATTGGAAAAATAGTACAAAACAATACAATACAGACACCTAAACCAATTGCCACTGGCATACCTGTCAGCATCATCACGAAGAATAGAATTAACAGTACAATTGCTTCCATGCCTATTCATCCCTATAAATTTTAATAAATTCAATAACCAATCTGATAGCTGAAACAAAAAATGCTAATGGTACACCAAGCAATGGTATCCATCTCGGTATATTCGATGCACTTGCTAATTGGTTCGTTTCATAAGCTTTCATCACTGTTGGTACGCTTTCAGCCACAATGTAAATACAAACAATAAAGAAGATAATGGTTCCTATTAATTCCATTATTTTTTGAACTTTTATTGGAAGCTTTTCAGTAATTAAAGTAATTCGAATATGCTTTCGCCTGTAAATAGCAATAGAAGAGCCAAAGTAAGCCAACCAGAGCATGCAAAAAAGTGCCACCTCTTCAGCCCAAGGAATCGAAATGTTTAATGCGTATCTTGACAAGACTTGTGCTATCAGCACAAGCCCCATGATTGCAGAGACGACAGCACATACGTACTTCTCAAAATTAACTATTTTCATATATTTGACTTACTCATCTATTGAGATGTATTTGCTGATTTGATCTCGCTCATAATCGTTGAGTAGTATTCAGCACCATCTGGATATCGTTCTGCCATAATTTTCTCAGATAAGTCCCAACTTTTAGAAACCGCTTTCTTAAATTTATCTAACTCCTGATCACTCAGATAAGTCACCGCCATTTTTCCATCTTTAAGAAACTCTAATTGCTGAGCCCAAGATTGATCAACAATGCCTCTAAAATAGAGTTGCGTTTTATCGAACGCTTGATCCCAAGAAGACTTCTCTTTATCAGTCAAACCTTGGTAAAACGCTTCATTTGTAAAATACCCAACGAAATCATATGCATGCCCACTCAATGTTAAATATTTTTGTGGCTCATATAGCCTTGCTTGTACAATGTTATCAAATGGGTTTTCTGCACCATCAATGACCTTTTGCTGTAATGATGTAAAGAGCTCTGCCCAAGATATCGGTGTGGGACTAGCACCTAATTCCTTAAATGCTTCAATATGAATGGGATTCGGTTGAACACGGATTTTTCTGTTTTTAATATCCGATAATTCTTCAATCGGTTTATCGATACTCGTTAAATGCCGATAACCCACTTCCATATACAGCTCTGCGCGCAATCCGGTTTCATCATTCATGCGTTTAGACATCATCTGTCCACCTTTACCATCAATGAATTTTCTGGGTGATTCAACATCGGGGTATTTGAACAGAAATAGATTTGATAAGGGGATGTAAGCCGGTGAAAACTCTGATACGGCTGGTAATGCAATGCCCGTTAATTGGAATAAATTATTTTGAATACCATTAATTTGACTTTGTGGGGATTTTGCAAGCCGGTTATCCCAGAAAACTTTCACCCGGAAGTCACCTGTTTTTTCAAGTTCATCCTTCAGGTACTGAATTGAGCGTACCGCTGGAAGATCAGGATTTGCATTCGGATTTCCATCAATACTCATTCGCACCATGGTCGTAGATGATACTGAAAAAGAAGTCATCAATGCGGCTGAAATGACTGAGATAGCAAAGCTTTTATTTTTAAACTGCTTGAAAGTCATGATCGTATCCTTTATGTCAAAATCACCATTATTGTTACCAACCTGTAACAAAATTAACCACTAAAAAAGCACATAAGCGTGACAAGGATCATTAAATTTAGTTAAGCACCTTAACCACAAATGCATTCAGATTTATATCATTTCGCTATAAAATACGATCAAATGTGACACCCAACACACAAAATAGTTAAGTGGCTTTACCTAATTAAACCTCACCCGTAATGTTAAACGGAAGTTAACAAATGGAGATTTAGCTCATGAAAATTACGAGTGTTGATGTAATTCAGTGCAAAGGTGAACCCTCTGTGAAGGATACGCCATGGAATCCAACCGTTATTAGAATAAACACAGATGCCGGAATTTCAGGCTACGGTGAAATTGGATTGGCTTACGGAAATAATCAAGAAGCGGCTTTCGGTATCCTCCAGGATTTCGGCAAAATAATTATCGGAATGGATCCATTTAAAATTGAAGCCATTTGGGAACATATTTACCGAAATACATTCTGGGCTATGGGTGGGGGGCCCTAAATTATGGTGGTATCTCTGCAATCGATATTGCATTATGGGATATCAAAGGAAAAGCATTAGGTGTACCGGTATATGAACTGCTGGGTGGGAAAACCAATGACAAATTGAGAACTTACGCTTCACAGATTCAGTTTGATTGGGGCTTGGAAGCTGCTGCAATGGTGACACCTGCTGACTATGCCAGAGCCACTGAAAAAGCAATGGCACAAGGGTATACCGCTGTAAAAGTAGACCCTGTCGGTTTTGACCTTGAAGGTCGATGGATGGATTGGTCAAACTACGGCCTTCTTGAAAATAAACAACTTGAGGTTGCTGTCGAACGGATTGCTGCTATCCGTCAAGCTGGCGGTAAAGACCTTGATATTATCGTTGAGTTACACTCTCTGACAGATACGAATACGGCGATTCAGCTAGGTAAACAATTAGAAAAGTTTAATTGTTTTTATTATGAAGAAGCCACAGCACCTGAAATGCCAAAATTATTCGATGAAATTGCTAATGCAGTAAATATTCCCATGGCGACAGGTGAGCGGGTTTATGGCCGACGTTCATATGCACAATTTTTTGAAGGGAGACGTTCATTGCAAATCATCCAACCTGATTTAGGGAACTGCGGTGGAATTACTGAAGGAAAGAAAATTTGTGACATGGCGAATGCATACGATATTGGCGTACAGATGCACATTTGTGGTGGCCCCATTGCAACAGCAGCAGCGTTACAGTTAGAAGCGGTGATTCCAAACTTTGTGATCCACGAACACCATGCTTGTGCCCTGCTTGAAGCGAACCGGGAACTTTGTATTCATGAGTATCAACCTGAAAATGGTTACTTTTCCATTCCAGACAAGCCAGGGATTGGCCAAGAACTCAGTGAAAAAGCTTTAAGAGAATCACGGATTGTCACGATCAAGTAAACAACAATTTTGAGTGACGAGTTCGAGCTCGTTTATGAAGTATCGAGTTTTCAGGTGAAACTGCCACAATCAACAGTTTCACCTTTTTCTATGCCGTGAAATATCCAGCCAAAATAATTAGATAGCGGTAGGGTCGTTCTTCCAATATCTCCTCCCATCAGGCCGCACCTGCGGTCTGATGGATGAGCACACCGCGACCATGCCCCCTCAGTCACTGCTGACGTGGAACAGATTTGAATCTCAGAACCAGTGCAATCCCGCCCAGAATGGCGAAAGACGCCATCAGTAACCGGAACGAGACGGCTTCCGACAAAAAGAGTACCCCGCCCAAAGCTGCCAGCACCGGCACACTTAACTGAATCGTTGCCGCAGTCATCGCAGTCAGTGATGGCAGCACCTGATACCAGATGGCGTAGCCAATCCCGGAAGCAATCGCACCAGATAGCACAGCATATAAGATGCCAGAACCATCAAAACGCATGTCACCCGCCAGAAACCAGCACAATACTGCCAGTGGGACCGCCCGGAGGAAGTTACCGGCAGTCGTTTGCAGTGGGTTTGAACTGCCCTTTCCCCACAAGGTATATAATCCCCACGAAACACCGGCAATCGCCATCAGTATGGCGCCATCCCAGGCGGGTGCAGAGACGCCAGGCAGCAACAAAACAACCAAACCACCGAGCGCAAGCGCACCCCCCGCCAGCTGCACCAATGTAAAATGCTCACCCCGGCACCATCCTGCCGTCATCAGGGTGATTTGAACGGCAGCAAAGAGTAACAATGCGCCGGTGGCAGCGGTGAGACTCTGGTAAGCAAATGAAAAGCCAGCGGCATAGATAAACAATGCTGCAGCCGACGGCCAGTGACCGATGCGGGCGATGAATCGAGGATTGATTCCGGATTGCACAGAAAGAATCAGCCACAAAAACAATGCGCCTGAAGCGATTCGAAGAAGCGTAAAACTGGCCGGGTCGATTTGCGTTTCGGATAAGGCGACCCGGTTCAGCAGCGAGTTCGCAGCAAAGAACAACATGGCCAGAGAGGTAAGTAGCAACACCTTCAGGGATGTATTCATCCTCGCCTCTCTGCCCTGCATCATTTAAGGTGTGTCCTCAAGATGATCTGTGGCCGGCAAGGCATGCCAGACAGCCTTCACCAGTGTCGCGAGCGGAATGGCAAAAAAGACGCCCCAGAACCCCCACAATCCACCAAAGACCAGCACGGAGACAATGATGGCCACCGGATGCAGGTTCACCGCTTCCGAGAACAGCACAGGCACAAGCACATTACCATCCAGCGCCTGAATGATGCCGTAAGCCACCAGCAGCCACCAGAAATCCGGGCTCAGCCCCCACTGGAACAGCCCGACCATGGCAACCGGCACCGTCACAGCCGCGGCACCGATATAAGGGATCAGCACCGAGAAACCAACCAGCACCGCCAGCAGCAACGAGTACCGCAAATCAAGCAATGCAAAGGTAATATAGCTGGCAATACCAACGATAATGATTTCGGTCACTTTGCCACGAATATAGTTGGAGATCTGCTCATTCATTTCGGCGCCAACTTTACTGGCAAGACGGCGATTTCGCGGCAACAGACGGCCAAGCGTCGCCATCATTTCCTCTTTGTCTTTCAGCAGGAAGAACACCAGCAGCGGCACCAGGATCAGATAAACGGCCAACGTCGCCAGGCTCAGCAACGAAGCGACAGACCCCTTCAGCGCGGTTTCGCCCATACCCAGTACTTTTTCGCGCAGACTGTTCATCACTGTGGTGATCTGCTCTGGCTGAACCAGTTCCGGATAACGTTCCGGCAGGCTGGAGACATAACGCTGCAGGTCATTGAACATACTGGGCACATCAGACAACAGGTTCGTAACCTGATGCCAGATCACCGGGATCAGGCCAAACACCGCCATCACCATCAGCCCGGAAAACAGCAGCAGTACCAGAGTGACAGCAAGGGTACGGGGCACCCGGAGCCGTGTCAGGTACATCACCGGCCATTCCAGCAGGTAAGCCAGCACGATGGCTGCAAGCAGGGGTGCAATCAGGTTGCCGAAAAAGTAAATGGTGATGAAACCCACCAAGAGGATCGCCACCAAACTGACCGCGTGCGGGTCAGAAAATCTGCGCTGATACCAGCGACTTATCATTTCCAGCATAAATGCGTCACAACCTTTTAGTTACGGTAATCACAAATAACCGTGAATTATCTGTCTGAACAAGCACCTCATAGCCCTGATTCAGCAGATAGCGGGGTATATCCTGTCGGGCGCCGGCATCACAGATTCGGAGCTCCAGAGACTGCCCAGACGCCAGTTCACGACACCCTCTCTTGGCCAGCAAAAGCGCCATCGGACAACGGGTTTGGGTTAAATCCAGAGCAGGTATTTCCATTCTTATGCACAGGCGGTTATTATCCAACAGGTTATTGTAAATAACATGATGACGACAAGAAAGAAACAGCGCAGAACTTTTGTTGTCATATCAAGTGTGACACCGACAAATGCAGCCGTCTTTTTGCTGCAATCGAGATTACAACGACACGGAATAAAGGCGACCACCATTTCTATGCTTCGATTTGTCAAAAAGCCAGTTTGTTTGCTGCTCTGTGCTTTGCTGAGCACCCCGACGATGTCCTGGGCCGATGCCTCGCTGGAAGATCTGCCTGAAATCGGCACGACTGCAGCCGCTACGCTGACCATCGAAAAAGAGCTGGAATACGGCGATGCGTATATGCGGATGCTGCGCGCCAGTAAACCCATCATTCATGACCCGTTGTTGTCTGAATATGTTCAGAACCTGGGCCATCAATTAGTGGCCAATGCACAGGATGTCCGCACGCCGTTCGAGTTTTTTCTGATCCAGAACCGCGAAGTCAACGCATTTGCATTCTTTGGCGGACATGTCGCACTACATTCCGGACTTTTCCTTCATGCGCAAAGTGAAAGTGAACTGGCTTCCGTAGTCGCGCACGAAATTGCGCACATCACGCAGCGCCATCTGGCCCGGAGCATGGAAGATCAGGCGAAGAAATCTCCGGCAACCATGGCCGCACTCATCGGCTCGCTGATGCTGGCCATTGCATCCCCCGAAGCTGGCATTGCTGCGATTCAAGCCACCACAGCCGCTTCAGTGCAAGGGCAAATCAATTACACCCGCAGTAACGAAATGGAAGCGGATCGGATCGGGATTGCAACACTGGCAAAATCTGGTTTCGATGTTCAGGCCATGCCAACTTTCTTTGGTCGTCTGGCCGATCAGTACCGCTATGCCAGCACGCCGCCAGCCATGCTGCTGACGCACCCCCTCCCCGAATCCCGAATTTCCGATACCCGAAGCCGTGCGGCACAATATCCGCCGCGCCGGGTGCCAATCTCTGAAACCTACTTGCTGGCACAGGCTCGCATCATTGCGCGATACGCCAATTTAGACAGCCGCAATGCAATGGACTGGTTAAACAGAAAAGGTAAAAATGCCAGCGGTGCGGAAAAAATGGCCGTCGATTACGGGAAAGCACTGGTTCTGATGGACAGCGGAAAATACGACGAAGCATCCGATTTACTGACGCCTCTCCTGTCGGCAGAGCCGGGCAATCGCTTTTTTATTGATTCGGCAACCGATCTGGATCTGTTCCAGAAACGCTATGACAGTGCCATCAACCGATTACAGCAGGCGCTCAAGTCAAACCCGGCCAATGCCGTGCTCAGACTGAATCTGGCCCATGCTTTTCTGGAAGCTGGCCGGGCTCAGGACGGCCTGTCTATCCTGAGTCGTTACAGCTACGACAACCCCAATGATGTGAATGGCTGGAGCATGATGGCTGAAGCCTATGCCACCATCGGACGCCGCGACGGCGAGCTGGCTGCCCGAGCCGAACTCATGGCACTGCGTGGCGACTGGGAAAAAGCGATTCAGAACTACATTCAGGCCAGCCAGATGGTCAAAGTCGGCTCGCTGGATCAGGCCCGATATGATGCCCGGATCGATCAGCTGCGGTTGGCGCGGGCCCGTTTTGCGGATTTATAAACCGCACGCGCCGCGTAAAACGGAGCCAGCTAACACTCTCACAGGAATTGCTTTTTCTGTCTTCCGACTGTCCACTACAATATCAGACATTTAGCCCGTCGCTTCCGGCGGGCATGATGATTCCGATCCGCTCAGGAGAACTTTATGCCGATTACGATTTACCACAATCCACGCTGCTCAAAAAGCCGCGAAACGCTGAACCTGCTCGAAAATCAGGGCATTGCTCCGGAAGTCATTCAATACCTGAACGACACACCAACGGCTGCTCAGCTGGCTGAATTACAACGGAAACTCGGGTTTGATTCTGCCCGTCAGATGATGCGGACCAAAGAAGACCTCTATAAATCCCTGAATCTGGGCGATGCGTCTGTCTCAGAGCAGGATCTGCTGGATGCCATGGCAGCCAACCCGAAACTGATTGAGCGCCCGATTGTTGTGAATGGTGACAAAGCCGCACTGGGCCGCCCTCCCGAGCAAGTGCTGGATATTCTGTAATGCATCAGATTCTGGTGCTTTATTACAGCCGTCATGGCAGTACCCGCCAGCTCGCCCGCCAGATTGCCCGGGGGATAGCTCAGATCCCCGGCTGTGAAGCGGTGCTCAGAACCGTGCCGGACATTGACGACCATGCCCAGCTGATGTCCCAGCCTTCCGGCGACCCTTTCGTCACGCAATCGGATCTGGAAAATTGCGCGGGTCTGGCGCTTGGCAGCCCGGTTCGGTTCGGGAACATGGCTGCCCCGCTGAAGCATTTTATCGACAGTACCAGCGCGCAGTGGTTATCAGGGACCCTGATTGGAAAACCCGCCTGTGTCTTTACCGCTTCCTCTTCCATGCATGGTGGCCAGGAAACGACGCTGCAATCGATGATGCTGCCGTTATTGCATCATGGCATGCTGGTGCTGGGGCTGCCTTATTCTGAACCCTTGCTGCACACCACCCAGTCTGGTGGAACGCCCTACGGCGCTTCACATCTGAATCAGAATGATGGCCTGACGCAGGAAGAATCTACACTGGCACAGGCACTCGGCAAAAGACTGGCACAAACCGCCAGACTGCTTGATCCCTAAGTGATGCACTGTGCACTGCCACAGTTAAGGAAACAATCATGAAACCAATGAGCCAGACCACGCAGAATCTGCGCTATTTTGCCCTGACCGCCAACCTGTCCCTGCTGCTTTGGGTCGTGCTGTGGCAAAGCGTGATTTCGCCGCACCCACACCTGAACAACTATGTGGTTGCGGGGATGTGGAGTTTGCCTTTACTGCTGCCTTTGAAAGGCATGTTGGAAGGAAAGCCCTATACCCACGCCTGGGCGAACTTCATCCTGATGTTCTATTTTCTGCATGCACTGACATTGCTTTGGACCGATGGCGGGGAACGCTGGCTGGCGCTGGTTGAACTGGGCCTGACGACTGCAGCCTTCTTCGGCAATATTTTATTTGCCAGGGCCAGAGGGCGCGAACTGGGCAATCAACTGAAAAAGCTGTCCCAGGTTGAGCGTGAAGAGCGAGAAGCTCACGGTGACAAGTAATACCAATCGCAGTCAATCACTGACTGACTTTGATTGATATAAACATCGGTGACAAAAAAACCCGGCATGGCCGGGTTTTTTATGACATTCGTTTATGAATTCGGATGCCAGACATACTGACTGATGCCAGATGCTGCCGATTCCCGAGTCGCACTGACATCCAGCTGAGGCAGTGGCTGAGACGCTGAACCTTCCCGGGAGGTCGGGGTAATGATCCCTTCCGTGACGGGTTGAGCGACGGAAGTTTCTTGCGGCATTTCACGAACCAGGGCTGAAACAGACTGTGTTCTCAGTCGCGGTTCCATCTCCAGCTCCCGGGCAAACGCCTGTTCGTTGCTCAGCAGCTTAATCGCAAAGCGAACCCGGTCTCCCTGCAAATGAGTGGCATCAACATCTGCCACAGAGCTCATCGCTTGCAGTAATTTTTCCAGTTGGAAAAAATCTTCAACATGGCGGATATTGGCAACTTCAATCGCAAAGCCGCCTTCCGTCGCACCGCCCAGCTGTACCGCATAACGCGCAGCCAGTTCATCTGCAAGGGTATTCATCATTCCCTGAATCGCATCCTGCCCCTGGCTGCGTCCTTCAATCGGCGCTGCATTACCTTCTAACATCTCGGCCGGGGTATTCGGGAATAATTGCCAGCTCACCTGGCTTTTCGCACCACTACCGCTCACGCGGGCAATCAGAACCGCTTCCGGCTGATATCGTGCACTGGCCTGAGCCACAGGCTGAGCGAACCCGCCCCACAAATCCGGTACACTGATTGCGGTGACATCTTCAAAATCACCAATCGGCAGCAACACAGGCAGACCCCGCATTGCTGCGAACTGATTCAAATTGCTCTGTAGCTGATTGCCAGACTGATCCCAAACAATATTCCGATCACGGCCCTGATCTTCCACCAGCCAGACCAGTATAGTCGGACGCTGTTCCGACCAGAACGTTGCATTCGCCTGTGTCAGCAAATCCCGGATTTTTCCGCGGTCAAAGCTGACTGCCAGTGCCGGTTGCCCGTTTACCGTACTTTGTCCCAGTTGGCTGACATAAGCACTGTTATTGTCCAGTGCTTTCTGAATCACATCATTCCCGGCGATATCACTCTGGCCAGACACTTTGATCAGCACCTGCTGCAAAGCCGTTGCCCGGGCGGCACGTTCCGTCTGATTGTCGGTATCCGGCAGCAACACCTCTGCCTGATATAGGGTATTCACGGTTGCAGCCTGCAGCGGTAAGGTCACCAGTGCTACAACGAAAAAAGCAAAACGCCACATAAGTCACTCGTCGTTTTTTCATGATCATTCACGGCTGTCAGACAACCGGAACATCATTTTTTATCCATCGAAGCCTCATCTTATCAGACGCGGGCTTAATTCTCGGGCCTTGCAGCCGCTGGGGCTAATATACCTCAGGCATCCGCAAATAACGTAAATTGTCATAAAAAAATCCTAAAAACGGGCAGCAGTTGGCGTTCCGCTGCGCACCGAATGATGCACATGATCGGATTCAGTCCGTTGCGTTATCCGCGATTGATAAAAACAAGACGCATAAAATCGGACATCCGGGATGCGTCGCAGTCAAATCACCTCAATCAGTAACAAGATTATCAAATTAATGTCCGGGATCGCTGGGGAATCGTTTGCGCTTGTGCTAGCATTGCGCGATTTTTTTTATACCGAGGGAGAATTGTGACAATGATGCAGATCTTACAAGGGGTCCAGATGCTGTTTGTGGCATTTGGTGCGTTAGTCCTGGTACCACTGTTAACCGGGCTTGACCCCAATGTTGCCCTGTTCGGCGCCGGTCTCGGCACTTTACTCTTTCAAATCATCACCAAACGCAGCGTTCCCATTTTTCTTGCCTCTTCTTTCGCGTTTATTGCTCCCATCCTTTACGGTGTTCAAACTTGGGGAATCCCCTCAACTCTCGGTGGCCTGATGATGGCCGGGATCGTCTATCTGATGATGGCTGCCGTGATTAAGGTCCGTGGCGTCGGCATCATTCACAAACTCTTGCCGCCTGTCGTTGTTGGTCCGGTCATTATGGTCATCGGTTTAGGGCTGGCTCCGGCGGCTGTCAACATGGCACTGGGAAAAAGCGGTGATGGCGCGATTCAGATTGTAGACGGCGATCCGGCTTTGTGGATTGCGGGGATCTCCCTGCTGGTCACGATTGTGGTCAGTGTGTTTGCCAAAGGGATCTTTAAGCTGGTGCCGATCATGGCAGGGATTCTTGCCGGTTATGGCGTCAGCCTGTTCTTTGGTGTGGTGGACTTTACACCCGTCCAGCAAGCCAGCTGGTTCGCGGTTCCCAACTTCACGCTGCCTGAGTTCAACATCAACGCCGTTCTGTTCATGATCCCGGTAGCGATTGCCCCTGCTGTCGAACATGTGGGCGATATGCTGGCGATTTCGAACGTCACGAACAAAGATTATCTGAAAAAACCTGGCCTGCACCGCACCATGGCCGGAGACGGTGTCGCAACCATCGCCGCTTCCATGGTTGGCGCGCCACCCAATACCACCTACTCCGAAGTGACAGGTGCCGTGATGCTGACCAAAGCATTCAATCCGGCCATCATGACCTGGAGTGCTGTGACTGCCATCGTGCTGGCTTTCGTTGGAAAACTGGGCGCAATTCTGCAAACCATTCCGGTGCCCGTGATGGGCGGTATCATGATTCTGCTGTTTGGCTCGATTGCGACCGTCGGGCTCAATACGCTGATCAAAAATCAGGTGGATCTGCACAAATCACGCAATCTGGTGATTGTCGCGGTCACGCTGGTATTCGGGATTGGTGGCATGGCGTTTGGCATTGGCGAGTTCAGCCTGCAGGGTGTCAGCCTGTGCGGTATCGTCGCGATCGTACTGAACCTGGTTCTGCCAAAAGATCTGGGTGAGAGCAATATTGTCGACAACGCCCAAATGGAATCAGACAACCATTAATGGACGTGCCTTCAGCCGCGATTGACGTCGCGGCATTCAAACATAAAAAAACCGGCAATCAGCCGGTTTTTTTGAATCGGTCGGATGACTGAATTATTTGGTCCCGAAGATTTTATCGCCAGCATCGCCCAGGCCCGGAACGATGTAACCTTTGTCATTCAATTTCTGGTCAATGGCAGCCGTGTACAGCTCAACATCCGGGTGCGCTTTTTCCAGCGCTGCAATCCCTTCAGGCGCAGCCACCAGCACCAGCACTTTAATGGAGTGACAACCGTGCTCTTTCAGCAGATCAATGGTTGCAATCATGGAACCACCAGTGGCCAGCATCGGGTCAACAACCAGCGCCATACGCTCATCAATGTTTGAAGCCAGTTTATGGAAGTAAGGCACAGGCTCCAGCGTTTCTTCATCACGGTAAATACCAACCGTGCTGATACGGGCACTTGGCATGTGCTCCAGAACGCCATCCATCATCCCCAGACCAGCACGCAGGATTGGCACGACAGTGACTTTTTTCCCTTTGATCTGATCCACGTCAACCGGGCCGTTCCAGCCTTCAATGGTAATGGTTTCTGTCTCGAAGTCTGAAGTCGCTTCATACGTCAGCAGGCTACCCACTTCAGTCGCCAGTTCACGAAACCGCTTGGTGCTGATATCCGCTTCACGCATCAGACCAATTTTATGCTTCACCAGCGGGTGTTTTACCTCAACGACTTTCATCTTGGACTCCTACACAACAAAATTTCAAAAAAATCGATCTATTATACACTAGTCCATTGTCTTGCAGGTAGGGAATAACCGTCCATCTGGTCAGGTTTCCGCCACACAGAATATTTGACGCAAACGTTTTCCTTTCCGCCCTGACTACTGTTATCATACTGCGGATTTTGCGATTTAACCGGTGAGGATCTGTTGTGAGCGGTAATCATTCTTCTCTAAGTTACAAAGATGCAGGTGTCGATATTGATGCAGGGAATGCTTTGGTTGATCGAATCAAAGGTGTAGTCAAGCGCACGACACGTCCGGAAGTCATGGGCGGTTTGGGCGGATTTGGCGCACTGTGTTCGCTGCCAACCAAGTATAAAGAGCCGGTTCTGGTTTCAGGGACAGACGGTGTAGGCACCAAGCTGCGTCTGGCGATGGATCTGAAAAAGCACGACACCATTGGCATAGACCTGGTGGCAATGTGTGTGAACGACCTGATTGTTCAGGGCGCAGAACCTCTGTTCTTCCTCGATTACTACGCCACAGGCAAACTGGATGTCGACACCGCCGCAAGCGTGGTGAGCGGAATTGGTGAAGGCTGCGTTCAGTCCGGTTGTGCACTGATTGGTGGTGAAACCGCAGAAATGCCAGGCATGTATCACGGTGAAGACTATGATGTCGCGGGTTTCTGTGTCGGTGTTGTTGAGAAATCTGAAATCATCGACGGCACCAAAGTCCAGGCGGGCGATGCGCTGATTGCTGTCGCTTCAAGTGGCCCTCACTCCAATGGTTATTCTCTGATTCGTAAAATCCTTGAAGTTTCTCAGGCCGACCTGAACCAGGATCTGGAAGGGAAGCCACTGTCTGAGCACCTACTGGAACCCACCCGAATTTACGTGAAACCTGTGCTGAAACTGATGGAAAGCTGCGAACTGCACGCGATTTCTCACATCACTGGCGGTGGTTTCTGGGAAAACATTCCACGCGTTCTGCCTCAGAACACCAAAGCCGTCATTGACGGTAAGAGCTGGGAATGGCCAGCGGTGTTCAACTGGCTGCAGCAAGCAGGCAATGTGGATACCCGTGAAATGTACCGGACCTTCAACTGTGGTGTTGGCTTGGTCATTGCCCTGCCGCAAGACCAAGCGACCAAGGCCGTTGAGTTACTGACCGCCGAAGGTGAAAACGCTTGGTTGCTGGGTTCAATTGCAGATGCTGCCGAGGGTGAAGCCCAGGTGGAGATTCGCTGAGCAATGAAAAATATCGTTGTGCTGATTTCCGGCAGTGGTTCGAATCTGCAAGCCATCATCGATGCCTGTGAAAGCGGGACGATCAGCCATGGTCGGATTGCTGCGGTCATTTCCAATAAGGCCGATGCATATGGCCTGGAACGCGCGCGCAATGCCGGTATTCCGACATCGCACCTCGCGGCAGCCGATTTTGCAGACCGTGACAGCTTTGACCGGGCTTTGGCTGATCTGATCGACGGCTATCAACCCGATCTGGTTGTCTTGGCGGGTTATATGCGGATCCTCAGTGGCGACTTCGTGCGCCACTATGAAGGCCGGATGCTGAATATTCACCCTTCCCTGCTGCCCAAGTATACGGGCCTGCATACGCACCAGCGAGCGCTGGATGCAGGGGATTCCGAGCACGGCACCAGTGTTCACTTCGTGACAGAAGAGCTGGATGGTGGCCCGGTTATCCTGCAGGCAAAAGTCCCCATCTTTGACGGCGATAGCGCTGAAGCAGTGATGGCACGGGTCCAGCAACAAGAACACCGGATTTACCCGCTGGTTTGTCAGTGGTTTCTGGAAGGACGCGTGGTCATGCAATCCGATGCAGCGGTTCTGGACGGAGAGCGCCTGCCACAGCACGGCTATGCTTCAGAAGAGTAAGTTGTGGGCAAGCACGCCTGACGATGCACACAAAAATGCGGCTTTGAAAGCCGCATTTTTTTATTGGGCAACACCCGAGCCCTATAATACCAATCGCAGTAAATAACTGGTCATCCTAGCTTGTTCAAATGTTCGATAACTGCGTTAGATTTTTTGATTGTAGAATAACTACTTATCTAAAAAACCCGCCTTGTTCTCAAACATTTCCCCTGCGCTATTTCTGATCATTGACTTACTTTGATTGGTATAAAACCTCTGGATTAACGGGGGGCTGGTGACGGAGGTGGATCCTCTGGCACTTCAAGCTTCCGCTGATTGATCAGCTCACCATAGTGGAACACGGCAAACTCACCGGTTTCCATTTTATGCCAGCGCTCATCATTGGTCAGCGGCTGTGTCGCGATCACAGTCACCACATCATTGGGGGTGGTTTCCTGCTGAAAATCAATCGTCACATCTTCATCAATCAGGGAGGCTTTACCAAAAGGCGCACGCCGGGTGATCCAGTGCAGGTTATTCGAACAGTACACCAGCACGAACTCGCCATCACTGAGCAGCATGTTATAAACCCCCAGCTTTCTCAGTTGATCACATTGCTTGGCGATCAGCTGGAATATCTGCCCCCAGTCCTGAGGCGGCTGCGGGAAGTGGGAATCGATTTGATTCATCAGCCAGCAAAAAGCGATTTCGCTGTCTGTGTCTCCGACTGGCTGATAGCGCCCCGTCTCCAGAGCCTCATATCCGGTCAGTTGGCCATTGTGCGCGAAGGTCCAGTAACGGCCCCAAAGTTCCCGGGTAAACGGATGTGTGTTTTCAAGGCACACACCACCCCGGTTTGCCTGTCGGATATGACTGATCACCGCACAACTTTTGATCGGATACTGCTGGACCAGCGCCGCGATTTGAGAATGGCAGCTCGGCTTGGGATCTTTGAAGGTCCGAAAGCCCTTTCCTTCATAAAAAGTGATCCCCCAGCCATCAGCATGCGGGCCGGTTCGGCCGCCCCGCTGCATCAGTCCGGTAAAGCTGAAGCAAATATCAGTTGGCACGTTTGCACTCATGCCAAGCAATTCACACATGTTTCCCTTTCCTCTGTCAGACGTCAGGCTTACGCGACGCCTTCCATTTCCTTCTCAACCAGCATGATCAGGATGTGAATGATCTTAATATGAATTTCCTGAATACGATCAGCATAGCCGAAATGCGGTACACGGATTTCAACATCCGCCAGCCCGGCCATCTTACCGCCGTCTTTACCGGTCAGCGCAATCACTTTCATGCCTTTGGCTTTCGCCGCCTCAATCGCTTTCAGAATATTGCCGGAGTTCCCTGAGGTCGACAGGCCGAACAGCACATCACCTTTGGCACCCACAGCTTCCAGATAGCGGGAAAAGACATACTCGTAGCCAAAATCATTACTCACGCAAGACAAATGGCTTGGATCTGAAATCGCAATCCCCGGATAGCCCGGACGGTTATCACGATAACGACCAGTCAGTTCCTCAGCAAAATGCATGGCATCGCAATGCGAACCGCCATTACCGCAAGACAGTACTTTACCACCCTGCTTGAATGAGTCCGCCAGCAGCTTTGCCGCTGCTGCGATATCCGCCAGATTCTTTTCATCACTGATAAATCGATTCAGTACTTCTGCCGCTTCCGTCAGCTCGGAACGAATGAGATCTTGGTACATAGGCTTTTCTCTGTGGATTATTGATGATGCAAGGCCATGCCTTGCTGAATATGCCCTGGCAGGCAGTTTACATAGAAACCCTAGGAAGTGTCGACTCGCACGTCGGGAAAACCAGTGATTTATCCCTCATATCGGCCGCTCTGCCGGGAAGGAAACCGTTTTCCCACCGATTTTTCATTCCATATGTTCCTCAATCGTTCAAATGACAATGCGAAGTTACTCAGCAATTCTCAAAAAAAGTTTTTACATTTTGGCAAACTTCATCTTACACTTAGTCCAAGTGGTATGACCTCTTACCTATTCGTTTTATCAAATAACAATACCCACAGAGAATATTCCTGATTAAGGAGAAGATAGAATGGCTACACTCGTGTACCTGCTCGGGTTACTGGGAATCGCAGGGCTGCTCGCCTATCACAGAGCCAGCCTGAGAACCTTTACGCTGGTGATTGCAGCCACACTGGCTGTCGGCACCTTGCTGGACATCACTGGTGAATTCAGTTGGCTGGCTTTTCTGGTCATCGCATTGCCACTGAACCTGCAGGCAATTCGTCAGAAACTGCTGAGTAAACCCGCTCTGAAAGCCTTCAAAGGCGTGATGCCTGAGATGTCTCGGACCGAAAAAGAAGCGATTGATGCAGGCACCGTCTGGTGGGAAGCTGATCTGTTTCGCGGTGCGCCAGACTGGAACAAACTCCACGACATTCCGGCCCCGCGCCTGAGTGCCGAAGAAAAAGCCTTCCTGGATGGTCCGGTCAATGAAGTCTGCCGCATGGTGAACGACTTTGAGATCACGCATGATATGGCCGATCTGCCTCCGGAAGTCTGGCAATATCTGAAGGACAAGAAGTTTTTTGCCATGATCATCAAGAAAGAATTTGGTGGTCTGGAGTTCTCTGCCTATGCGCAATCTCTGGTGCTGCAAAAACTCTCCAGTGTCTCCATGGTGCTTTCTTCAACCGTTGGTGTACCGAACTCACTGGGTCCGGGTGAGCTGCTGCAACACTACGGTACAGAAGATCAGAAAAATCATTACCTGCCTCGTTTAGCTGAAGGGAAAGAAATTCCGTGTTTCGCCCTGACCAGCCCGGAAGCGGGTTCAGATGCCGGTGCCATCCCTGATTTCGGGATTGTTCGCAAAGGCGAATGGCAAGGCGAAGAAGTGCTGGGCATGGAGCTGACCTGGAATAAGCGTTATATCACGCTTGCCCCTGTCGCGACTGTACTGGGCCTGGCTTTCAAACTATACGATCCGGAACACCTGTTAGGGGATGAGGAAGAACTCGGCATTACCTGTGCTCTGATCCCGACTGATCTGGAAGGCGTGAAGATTGGCCGCCGTCACTTCCCACTGAATGTACCGTTCCAGAATGGTCCGACAC
Organism: Photobacterium sp. GJ3; assembly: GCF_018199995.1. NCBI lineage: Bacteria > Pseudomonadati > Pseudomonadota > Gammaproteobacteria > Vibrionales > Vibrionaceae > Photobacterium > Photobacterium sp. GJ3. The sequence continues at coordinate 2,633,284 of NZ_CP073578.1, forward strand.
AGGGCGACAAAATTTTTGTGCCGCTGAGCTTTATCATCGGTGGTCAGGAGATGGCTGGTCAGGGCTGGCGGATGCTGGTTGAATGTCTGTCTGTTGGCCGTGGCATCACCCTGCCATCGAACACCACGGGTGGCCTGAAAACCACAGCGCTGGCAACTGGTGCCTATTCGCGCATTCGTCGTCAGTTCAAACTGCCCATCGGTAAAATGGAAGGCATTGAAGAGCCATTGGCTCGTATTGCAGGCAACGCTTACGTCCTGGATGCTGCCAGCAGCCTGACGGTTTCTGGCATTGACCTGGGTGAGAAGCCTTCAGTGATCTCGGCCATCGTGAAATACCATTGTACCCATCGCAGCCAACGCGGCATCATTGATGCCATGGATATCATCGGCGGAAAAGGGATCTGTCTGGGTCCGAATAACTTCCTGGCCCGTGGTTATCAGGGCGCACCAATTGCGATCACCGTTGAAGGTGCCAACATTCTGACCCGCTCGATGATCATCTATGGCCAGGGGGCGATTCGCTGCCATCCTTACGTGCTGACGGAAATGAATGCCGCTTATAACGAAGATCAGCGTCAGGCCCTGACCGACTTCGACAGTGCGCTCTTTGGTCACGTCGGCTTCGTCTTCAGCAATCTGGTTCGTTCATTCTGGCTGGGTCTGACTGATGGTCGCGGTTCGTCTGCACCCCGGAAAGATGCCACCAAGCGCTATTACCAGCAACTGAACCGCTACAGTGCCAACATGGCATTGCTGTCTGACATGTCAATGGCTGTTCTGGGAGGCTCTCTGAAGCGGAAAGAGCGTCTGTCTGCCCGTTTGGGTGACATTCTGAGTCAGTTGTATCTGGCTTCAGCCACCCTGAAACGTTATGCCGATGACGGGTGTAAGCAAGAAGATCTGCCACTGGTTCATTGGGGCCTGCAGGATGCGCTGTATCAGAGCGAGCAAGCCATTGATCAGTTCCTGCGTAACTTCCCGAGCCGAGCGGTGGCCGGACTGCTGCGCGTGTTGATTCTGCCGCGTGGTCTGTCCCGCGTCCAGCCAAGCGACAAACTGGACCACAAACTGGCCGTGATGCTGCAAACTCCTTGTGAAACCCGTGATCGTCTGGGCCGTGGTCAGTTCCTGGAAGCCATTGAGACGAACCCTGTCGGGATGATGGAAGAAGCGCTGAAAGACATTCTGGCCGCAGAACCGTTGTATGACCGCGTCTGTCAGGCAGCGGGTAAGAAACTGCCATTCATGCAGCTGGATAAAGTGGCCGATACCGGTCTGGAACTCAAAGCCATCAATGAAGATGAAGCCGCCCTGCTTCGCCGTGCTGAAGCCGGCCGTCTGCGGACCATCAATGTGGATGACTTTGACCCCCAGCGTTTGGTTGCAGGCGTGTCAGAGCCGCAGAAAGCAATTGAAAACGCTGCGTAAGCCGCTTGCTACACCATAAAAAACAAAGGGAAGCTTCTGGCTTCCCTTTTTGTTTTTCCGTATTCCGTCAGACTTTCATGTCCGGCGGAATTTCCAGTCTTGGTGTATCCGCTTCGCTGATAGCAGACTGATGACGGCGTCTGCGCAGGAACACCCAAACCGCAGCCAGCAGCACAATCACCGCATTCCCGCCCAGAATCATTTGCCAGGTCTGACTCCGGGCAGCCAGTTGCGCTTCAAGCCGACGCTTTTCTTCTTCCAGTCTGGCTTTCTCTTCCTGTTGTGCCCGATATTCGGCCAGATTTTTATCCAAATGCAGAATCGATGTGATTGCGAAATGACTTTTCTGCATCGGGAACACCAGCGCACGTTGCTGGTAAGTATCTGTGGCATATAACCATCCCGACCACGCATAGCTGCCCGGGTTGAGCAGATTCGGCACACTGACTTCAAGCCGGGTCGCATCCGGGGCAGCCTGCTCCTGACTCACCGTCACCGAGCCGTCTGGTGCCTCCTGATCCAGATGAACTGAGAGCGACCCGGGCTGAATCATGCCTTCATCCGAAGTCACAACAAGCGTATGATTTTCTTCGGTATTTCTAGCCTGAATAAAAGACGGTAACAGCGGCGGCGGATAGACCATGACCTCCTGCTCATACGTTCGCAGAAATATCCCGTTTCCGGAGGTCATTTTCACCCGGTAACGACCCGGCTGAATTTCAATGGGCAGGGCGACCGTAAAAACGCCATCTCCCGGCGCTTCATCCAGCTCCAGGCCGTCATCCGAAAATTCACCCAGCTTCAGCGGTGTAGGTAACGCATCTTCAGCCAGCGCCTCCGGATCGTCCACATACTCATAGAAGTACACCGACATCTTCACCCGATCGAGAAAATCCCGATCAGTCAGCAACTGATCATCCTGTGTCAGGCGCGCCGTAAACTTATAGGTTTCGGTCTGATAAAAGCGTTCCGGCAAAGTGGCAACGTCCAGCTTCAGGTTTGACAACACCTTCACCTGGTTCTTTGTGCTGACTTTACCCACCGCCTGCCAGGGCCCCGGCATCGGATTCTCAATCGTGATGATATCCATGCCTGCTTCTTCGTGCCAGGCGACATTCTCTGGATGGCGCCACGGATAATATTTCACGCCATCCGGACGCACCAAAACCACATTCTGGTTTTTGGCTTCTCTTTCTACCACGAAGGCCACCTGTTTGATGGTCGGATCCACCCGAAAGCGGTTATCCAACCAGGACTCCGCCGACGCACTTTGTGTGCCAAGCAGAGCCGGGATCAATGTCGACAGTAACGCTAGCCTTCGCATACTTCTCCTATTGACGCCAGAGTGTGACGTCGCCTTTCTTTTCGATGATATCTAAACGCGCTTCGTGCGCTTTTAGTTCATCGGCAGAAGCCCGGATAATCTTTAATGTTTTCCGTCCGCTGGTCAGACGACGGATACCACTTTCTGCACCACCGTCACTCTCTTCCCCGGCGGCATGCAGCGCCAGTGACGTCTGGCCGCCGGTCATCATCAGATAGACATCAGCCAGAATCTCGGCATCGAGCAAAGCGCCGTGCAGCGTTCGGTGGGAGTTATCAATGCCGTAACGTGAACAGAGCACGTCGAGGTTGTTCCGTTTCCCCGGGAAGATTTTCTTCGCCATATCCAGGGTATCGGTCACCGTACAGAAATCGGTGGTTTTGCCTATCGACGGATTGAGTTTCTGAAACTCATAATCCATAAAGCCGATATCGAAGGGCGCATTATGTGCGACCAGCTCGGCGCCACGGATAAAGTCCATAAACTCATGATGGATGTCCCCATAAGTTGGCTTATCGCGCAGAAATTCATCGGTGATCCCGTGAACCGCCACAGCTTCGGCATCAATCGGCCGATCCGGTTTGATATAGACATGGAAAGTCCGGCCAGTGAATTTACGGTTTATAATTTCAACCGCGCCGATCTCGACAATACAGTGCCCTTCGTAGTGAGGGCCGGTCATATTCATACCCGTTGTTTCGGTATCGAATACAATTATGCGTTCATTGGTGGCATTCATAGTGTTGGTTATGTCAGACTAAGTTTTTTATCCTAAGACGAATACTACCAAAGATGACCAAACAGGTAGAGATTTTCACCGATGGTTCTTGCCTCGGAAATCCGGGACCCGGTGGATACGGTACCCTTTTACGGTACAAAGGCCATGTGAAAGAGCTGAATGATGGCTTTTTTATGACCACAAACAATCGCATGGAATTACTGGCCGCTATTGTCGGACTGGCATCTCTGAAAGAGTCGTGCATTGTCGATCTGACCACAGACAGCCAGTACGTCCGTCAGGGGATCACACAGTGGATTCATAACTGGAAAAAACGTGGCTGGAAAACAGCCGACAAAAAACCCGTGAAGAATGCCGATTTATGGCAACGGCTGGACACCGAAACCCAGCGCCATCAGGTTCGCTGGCACTGGGTGAAAGGCCACGCCGGACATCCTGAAAATGAACGTTGTGATGAATTGGCACGCCAGGCCGCAGAATCGCCGACTCAGGATGATACAGGCTATCAGGAAGCCTGATTCTGTACTGTGTTACCCCCGGCGCTTTTCACTAGCCTGCGTCCGGCAATTGACTGAGATTGGCGTCAGTTGCCGGCGCAGTTTCCAGCTGGGTTTAATCGGTTTGAGCGGAAACGTCCGCTTTCTTGCAACGATCAGATAAATGCCGCCAACCCCGGAGAGTGAACCGGATAACATGCTTTCCGCCCATGCAGAGAAAGCCGGAGAGCGTGTCGGGGGCAAAATGGCAAGGTTTTCGTGAAACACCACTTCGTAATTCAGCACGCCCAGCCAGTCTTTCACACGCATCGGCATGAACATCCGCCCCGACCAGGGTGCCCGCTTGCGGTTCCAGGGGAGGAGACCTCGCAATCCGTGCAGACTCAACGGATTGTAACCGCTGATCAGTAAGTATCCGTCATCAACCAGCACCCGATCCACTTCCCGTAACAGTGTGTGAGGATCCGGACAGAAATCCAGTTGGTGCGCCAGTACACAGGCATCGAAAGATTTTTCCAGAAATGGCAGTGCCAGAGGATCGGCTTCCAGGTTCCGAAGCGGATTAACGCGGTCAATACAAACCTGATGCCGGATGTTACAATGCCCACTGACAAGTTCGCAGCTCAGGCCACCGAGCTTCAGCAGATGGTAGCCAAACAATCTCGGCCACCACTCATCCAGCTGCGCCTGCAGTAACTGCGCCGCCCATTCTCCCTGGACCAGCTGAGACCAGGCGTTGGGGGTGTCGATATGTTTTATCGTGCGGGCTGGCTTCATAAATGATGACTCACCACATCAAGGACCGGAGACAATTAGATGCTAACAATGAAGAGCATACCTGCATTTCACGACAATTACATCTGGCTGATTCAGGGCCCGGATAATCGCTGTGTTGTCGTTGATCCGGGTGATGCCACGCCAGTACTTTCCCGGTTGAAAGAAGAAGCGCTAACCCTGGACGCCATTCTCATCACCCACCACCACCACGATCACGTGGGCGGGATCAGTGAAATCAAACGCGCCTTCCCCAACTGTAATGTCGTCGGCCCCGGCGATGAAGCCATTCCGGGCCTGACCCAGTCAGTTGAAGACGGCGATCAGGTCGATATTTTCGGCGAACGTTTCATGGTACTGGGCGTCCCCGGTCATACCGCTGGTCATATTGCCTATGTCGGTGACGGTAAACTTTTCTGCGGTGATACTTTATTTTCTGCCGGTTGCGGTCGCCTTTTCGAAGGCACACCTGCACAAATGTACAATTCCTTACAAAAATTGTCCGCCCTGCCTGATGAAACAGAAGTTTTTTGCGCACACGAATATACCAGCAGCAATCTTGCATTTGCCCTCGTTGCAGAGCAGGACAACCCGCACCTGCAGCGTTACCGTGAAGATGTCAGCCAGCGCCGTGCCAGAGGGATCAGCACCATTCCAACAACACTCGGCCTGGAAAAAAGAGTAAATCCCTTCCTGCGCTGTGATCAGCCAAGCATCAAAAAAGCTGTTTCTAATAAAGCGGTTAATGAAAGTGACCTTGAAACCTTCGCTGCCCTGCGTCGGTGGAAGGATAATTTTTGAAGGGCTGTCACTTGTAACCTGCACCAATCGCCAAGTATTATCACCTGCGATTTTGGTTAAAGGCAGGTTACATGAAATCCCGATTTTTTTTAGCAAGTGCACTGCTGCTGGCTGGTTGCCAGATCACAGAAAACTCACAACAAGAAACTGTGGCAACCAATCAAGAAAGTGCAGGCACAACGCAAAACAACAAAAATGAAGTTCCGGGCAACACTCCGGCCAGCGCGACAGCGACTCTGGCTCCAGCAGCAGAACAGCTGATTCCTCCCCCGGCACCTGTCATCAGCCCGCAAGAACAAGATGACGTCTGGCAACGCATTGCTCTGCAACTTCAGTTAGACACCCCAAACAACAAGCAAATTAACTACTACCGGAACTGGTACTTAAAACATCCAGGCCACCTGACCATTGTGGCATCCCGTGCCGAACCTTTCCTTTATCACATCACTGAAGCGGTCGAAAAACGTGGCATGCCACTGGAACTGGCGCTTCTGCCGATAGTTGAAAGCTCATTTGATCAGTTTGCATACTCTCACGGCCGGGCAGCCGGTCTGTGGCAAATCATTCCTGGAACCGGCCGACAGTTTGGCCTTGAGCAAAACTGGTGGTACGACGGCCGCCGCGACGTGGTTCAGTCGACCGAAGCCGCTCTGGATTTGCTCGCCTACCTGAACCGCCGTTTCGATGGCAACTGGCTCCATGCACTGGCTGCTTACAACACCGGGGAAGGCCGTGTTTTCCGGGCCATTCGTGCAAACAAAAAAGCCGGTAAACCAACAGACTTCTGGTCACTTGATTTACCAAGGGAAACCAGTGGTTATGTCCCCAAACTGCTGGCCGTTGCGGATATCATTAAAAACCAGCGTAAATATGGGGTTGATGTCCCTTTCATCGCCAATGAACCCGCCGTTCAGACCGTCGATCCAAAAACCCAGATGGATCTGGCAATGGCAGCAAAGTACGCCGGCCTTTCGCTCTCTGAACTGAAAGCCCTGAATCCAGCCTACAACCAATGGGCGACAGCTCCGGACAACCAAACACATTTACTGCTTCCGGCAGATAAAGTCGATACGTTCAACCAGGCCTTTGAAAACAGTGGCCGCCAAGGCATGAAAGTCATTCGCTACCAGATTCAAACCGGGGACAGCCTGAGTGTTCTGGCGAAAAAACACCACACGACTGTTGATTTGATCCAGCGAGCAAACAAAATTTCCGGTTCAGGCATTCGTGCGGGCAAACACATCCTGATCCCAGTTGCATTAAACGGAGAAAACGCATTTCCGAGCCTGACCAGTCAAGTTCGCTCACAAGCCAAACACGGAGGCGGCTACCGCACGATTTACAAAGTCGAATCGGGTGACAGTCTCTGGACGATTGCGAAGAAGCAAAATGTCAGCATCAAAGAACTGATGAAATGGAACGGATTGAAGAAAAGCGCCACACTTCGGGTTGGTCAGAAACTGAACGTCTGGAAAACCAGCAAGAATGGCGGTGTCATTCGTACCGTCTATTATGAAGTTCGCTCAGGCGATAATCTAAGTGTGATCGCAGACAAATTTAAGGTGAAGCTGGCTGATGTGATTAAATGGAATCAACTCAACAACCAGAAATACTTGAAGCCGGGCCAGAAACTAAAACTCTATGTGGATGTGACGAAGGTAAGCGTATGACGGCACCAACCAATCCATTCATTGCACTTCTGGATACATTCCGCTCCCCCGTGGATTGTTTTACCGCAGTTCATCAGCGCCCGAAATGGGCGCTATTGCCTTATCTGCTGCTGATATTGGCCCCATTCGGCTTATGGGGAGCTTACTTCAATCAAGTCGATTTGGCCTGGCTGCAAGAAACACTCCGCAGTCAATTACCCATGATGTCAGAAGAGAATCAGCTGCAATGGCTGACCAAAGAAGTCTTACTGGCTGGTGAAGTCTTTGGCGATATCTTTGGCCGCACGGCTAACCTCTTGATGCTGGCCCTTTGGCTGAACCTGGCCACCAAAAGCAGCCAGATGCCGCAAAGTTTTGGCAAGTGGCTCGCCGCAAGCTGTTTTATCATGCTTCCCAGCCTAATCGGTGATATCGCCAGCTATCTCAACATTCTGTTTAATCCAGAGAACATCCTGCCGAATGCTGCGGATCTGAACAGCCTTAATGCTTTCCTTCAATTACCAATGGGACATCCATGGGCTGCATTTGCCGCCAGTATTCCTTTGCTGATGCCCTGGTATATCGCACTCACCTATATCGCCGTGAGTGTCTGGTGTGGGATTGAGCGCGCGAAGGCCATCGTCATCGCCGCCCTGCCGTGGCTCCTGGTTGTAATTGTCTGGCCATTACTTATTTGGTCAGCCTGAACCGTGCAATAATCGGATGATGATCAGAGGCGTCTGTAGCAGGCGCCTTTGCCGTTTCCAGAACCATGCCACGATAAAACAAATGATCCAACGGCCAGCCCAAAACACGGGTGCGCAAATCTTTTTCCAATGTGGCTTCATGCAGACCCAGCTGCGCTATGAAGTAATTGACAACGGCCATCCGCTCCTCCCGCCATGTATTAAAATCGCCAGCCAATAAAATTGGCCCTTGCGCTTCGTTGAGCTGTTCAGACAAAGCTTCAAACTGCGCACGGTATTCCTCAAGGCCCCATGCGAAATTAATTCCATGCAGATTGACCACGGTTAACTGTTGTCCATTGCTCAACGGATATCTGGCGAGCAGCGCGGATTTAGGAATTCGCAGCCAGGGTTCAACCGCAAGATACGCACAGGTTTGTGCCGCCTCTTGCCGGGAAAGATTCATCACGCCCGCAGGTGTATCCAGAAAAGCAAACGCATTTGCCATCGTGACCTGCCATGGGCTCTGCGCCAGATAATTGCTGAATGACTCACTCAACTTGGCTTCCTGAATCAAGACCAGATCGCTGTCTGCGCTGAATGTTTCCAGAGCGGACTGCCAGTTGTCACGTTGTTGTTTGTAAATATTCCAGACAGTGACCTGAAGTTTTCCATTCCGGTCAATTGTCGCTTTCGGCTTCGCATCAAGGCATTGAATACTGTATTGCTTCCCCTGCACCGTAGCTGTTACCTGCGCCTGCTCAGGAATATCAAAAGAGTAATAGGTTCCGCCTCCGGCAAAGAGCAGAATCAACACGATAACAACAAGGAGTCTTTTCAACATTCTGTACCTGCAACAGTTCTTGGCCAGAACAGCATGTTATCACTCTACGTTTTCAGCACCAAAGCGCTATCTCCGCGACTTTTATTCAAAAAGAAGACACATATCAGCATGAAGTTTGAATGGTTCACACTGACCTTCAGAAACGACAAAGCCCCGTCCTGAAGTGACCCCATAAAGTTGGACATTTCTGTTAAACGGCTTGTAAGGCCTGCTTCCGATATTCTATCGGTGTCAGGCCTTTTAGTTTCACCTTGATGCGTTTGGTATTGTAATACTCAATATATTCTTGGATTTTCTCTATGAGATCATTTGCGTCTTCAAAGTGCTGGTTATGGTACATCTCGGTTTTGAGCAGGGCAAAGAAGTTCTCAGCGATGGCGTTGTCTAAGCAGTTACCTTTTCTCGACATACTTTGCGTTAACCCTCTGGCAGCCACTGTCTGCTGGTATGTCCGGTGACGATACTGCCAACCTTGATCGCTATGTATGATTGGCTTTGCGTTTCGAGCTAGCTTCGAGATCGCTTCCGTCAACATGTCAGTAACGAGCGACAAGCGTGCATTCTTATCAACCTTATAAGCAACGACTTCTTGAGTAAACAAGTCAACCACGGGTGATAGGTAAACTCTCTGCTCTTTGACTTTGAACTCCGTAACGTCAGTTACCCATTTCTCATCTGGCTTGGTCGCCGTAAAATCTCTTTCAAGTACATTAGGAGCAACTTTTCCAGACTCGCCTCGGTAAGCGCGGTATTTCTTCGGCCTGACTATCGATTTCAGTTCAAGTTGAGCCATAAGCCGCTGTACGGTCTTGTGGTTCAGTATGATGCCTTGCTTTCTCAGCTCTAAGTGAATGCGGCGATAGCCATATCGTCCCTTATGTTCATGATAAATTGACGTTATCAGCTCCCGTTCATTCGCATAGCTATCAGGTCGCTTACTGGCTTGCATCTGGTAATAGAATGCACTTCTCGCAAGCTGGAGAGCTTGGAGTAGGTCTTTTAAGGAGTGCGTGTTTCTTAGAGTTAGAGCTATTGCCGTTTTTTCTTTGTTTGACGGCGCTTTTCCTGCTCTAACTCCTCCAACTTTTTTAGGACAGCATTCTCTGCTCTCAAGTAGGCTAACTCATCTTTTAGCTCCTCAAGCGTCATTTCATCATCTGATTTGGTCGTACGTTGAGGTTGCTGCTTCATGGGTGGCCTTCCTATTGCGTGAGGCTTAAGCCCTTTGATACCTTGCTCTTTATATCTTTTGAGCCAAACAGATAGTATCCCAGGGGTAGAGAGATTTAAGACTGCACTAGTGTGCGTCAGAGACCAGCCATTCGTCCACATTAAATTTAATGCTTGGAGCTTAGCTTCAGCCGTTGATGTATGAGCTGTTGGTAAAAATGAATCAGTACCGTGAATAGCAAAGACTTGAGTCCAGTACCTTATTTGCCTAGAAGAGATGGAATGTTGCTTGGATAAAAGACCGGATGGCACGCCACTCAAGCACTGCTTAGCAATGACGCACTTCAATTCGCGGCAATATTTGGACATAAAAGACCCCCAATAATTGGTGTCCAACTATTGGGGGTCAGTTCATCCGGAGACGAGGCTTTTGAAAAGTGGCAGGGGATGACGGATCGACCGGGCTGGCGTTCCAGCCGCCGACATCAGCGCCACACGCTGAACCTCAGAAACGACAAAGCCCCGTCCGGAGACGAGGCTTTTGAAAAGTGGCAGGGGATGACGGATCGACCGGGCTGGCGTTCCAGCCGCCGACATCAGCGCCACACGCTGAACCTCAGAAACGACAAAGCCCCGTCCGGAGACGAGGCTTTTGAAAAGTGGCAGGGGATGACGGATTCGAACCGCCGACATTCGGTTTTGGAGACCGACGTTCTACCGGGCTGAACTAATCCCCTGCAGAGCTATTTCTAGCTGTATAAGTGGCGGAGCGGACGGGACTCGAACCCGCGACCCCCGGCGTGACAGGCCGGTATTCTAACCAACTGAACTACCGCTCCGAAACTGGTTCTTTTCAATGTGGTCGTCGTTATTCTGCATTCTTCACTCAGTCACATACTTGATGTATGCTCCTTCGTTCATCTCTTGAATGCCTCGTTCACATCGAAAATTCCTGCGTTTCCCAGGAAAATATCGTTTCAACAAAGTCTTACGTTTCACGGCTTTGTTTTGATCATTTGTCGCTGTGCGATGACGATTTTGATGCGAGAAGCGCAGTGTACATTCAGTACATGAGCATCGCAGCACTCAAAAGCGGCAAGCTACAGTAGACAAATTGGAAATAAAAACCTGGCGATGTCCTACTCTCACATGGGGAGACCCCACACTACCATCGGCGCTGCTGCGTTTCACGTCTGAGTTCGGCATGGGATCAGGTGGGTCCACAGCGCTATGGTCGCCAGGCAAAATCGGTGTGATTATCCCGCTGGTGAGAATCAATCCTGACGGTATTGCCTGCCTCCTTCACTCAGTTATGTACTCATGTACACGCCTTCGTTCAGTGCGTGGGCGGCTTTGTCAGCCTTGATTCTTCCTGCGCTACCCTGGGCACGCAGTTCGGGACAATCTCTGGAAAACTGTCTAGTGTTCTCAGCACATCATTCAAGTGCTTATGGAGTCCGTACTTCAAACCCTTTGGGTGTTGTATGGTTAAGCCTCACGGGCAATTAGTACAGGTTAGCTGAGCGCCTCACAACGCTTACACACCCTGCCTATCAACGTTCTAGTCTCGAACAGCCCTTCAGGAGACTTAAAGTCTCAGGGATGACTCATCTCAGGGCCAGCTTCCCGCTTAGATGCTTTCAGCGGTTATCTGTTCCGAACTTAGCTACCGGGCAATGCGTCTGGCGACACAACCCGAACACCAGCGGTTCGTTCACTCCGGTCCTCTCGTACTAGGAGCAACTCCCTTCAATCATCCAGCGCCCACGGCAGATAGGGACCGAACTGTCTCACGACGTTCTAAACCCAGCTCGCGTACCACTTTAAATGGCGAACAGCCATACCCTTGGGACCGACTTCAGCCCCAGGATGTGATGAGCCGACATCGAGGTGCCAAACACCGCCGTCGATATGAACTCTTGGGCGGTATCAGCCTGTTATCCCCGGAGTACCTTTTATCCGTTGAGCGATGGCCCTTCCATTCAGAACCACCGGATCACTATGACCTGCTTTCGCACCTGCTCGAACCGTCATTCTCGCAGTTAAGCGGGCTTATGCCATTGCACTAACCTCACGATGTCCGACCGTGATTAGCCCACCTTCGTGCTCCTCCGTTACGCTTTGGGAGGAGACCGCCCCAGTCAAACTACCCACCAGGCACTGTCCGCACCCCGGATAACGGGGCGACGTTAGAACATCAACACGACAAGGGTGGTATTTCAAGGACGGCTCCACAGATACTGGCGTACCTGCTTCGAAGCCTCCCACCTATCCTACACATGTAGGGTCAATGTTCAGTGCCAAGCTGTAGTAAAGGTTCACGGGGTCTTTCCGTCTAGCCGCGGGGACGCAGCATCTTCACTGCGATTTCAATTTCACTGAGTCTCGGGTGGAGACAGCGTGGCCATCATTACGCCATTCGTGCAGGTCGGAACTTACCCGACAAGGAATTTCGCTACCTTAGGACCGTTATAGTTACGGCCGCCGTTTACCGGGGCTTCGATCAAGAGCTTCTCCGAAGATAACCCCATCAATTAACCTTCCGGCACCGGGCAGGCGTCACACCGTATACGTCATCTTTCGATTTTGCACAGTGCTGTGTTTTTAATAAACAGTTGCAGCCACCTGGTATCTGCGACTGCCAGCAGCTCCAAGAGCGAGTCTCTTCACCGCCGGCAGCGTACCTTCTCCCGAAGTTACGGTACCATTTTGCCTAGTTCCTTCACCCGAGTTCTCTCAAGCGCCTTGGTATTCTCTACCCGACCACCTGTGTCGGTTTGGGGTACGATTCCTTACTATCTGAAGCTTAGAGGCTTTTCCCGGAAGCATGGCATCAATGACTTCACCACCGTGGTGGCTCGACATCGGGTCTCAGCCTGAAGATGGTCCGGATTTGCCTAAACCATCAGCCTACACCCTTGAACCGGGACAACCGTCGCCCGGCCCACCTAGCCTTCTCCGTCCCCCCATCGCAATAGTAAGCAGTACGGGAATATTAACCCGTTTCCCATCGACTACGCCTTTCGGCCTCGCCTTAGGGGTCGACTCACCCTGCCCCGATTAACGTTGGACAGGAACCCTTGGTCTTCCGGCGTGGAGGTTTTTCACCCCCATTGTCGTTACTCATGTCAGCATTCGCACTTCTGATACGTCCAGCATGCCTTACAGCACACCTTCAGCCGCTTACAGAACGCTCCCCTACCCAATACGATAAATCGCATTGCCGCAGCTTCGGTGTATCACTTAGCCCCGTTAAATCTTCCGCGCAGGCCGACTCGACCAGTGAGCTATTACGCTTTCTTTAAATGATGGCTGCTTCTAAGCCAACATCCTGGCTGTCTGAGCCTTCCCACATCGTTTCCCACTTAGTGATACTTTGGGACCTTAGCTGGCGGTCTGGGTTGTTTCCCTCTCCACGACGGACGTTAGCACCCGCCGTGTGTCTCCCGGATAGTACTTACTGGTATTCGGAGTTTGCAAAGGGTTGGTAAGTCGGGATGACCCCCTAGCCTTAACAGTGCTCTACCCCCAGTAGTATTCGTCCGAGGCGCTACCTAAATAGCTTTCGGGGAGAACCAGCTATCTCCAGGTTTGATTGGCCTTTCACCCCTAGCCACAAGTCATCCGCTAATTTTTCAACATTAGTCGGTTCGGTCCTCCAGTAAGTGTTACCTCACCTTCAACCTGCCCATGGCTAGATCACCTGGTTTCGGGTCTAATCCCAGCAACTGTACGCCCAGTTAAGACTCGGTTTCCCTACGGCTCCCCTAGATGGTTAACCTTGCTACTGAAATTAAGTCGCTGACCCATTATACAAAAGGTACGCAGTCACCCCATCACTAAGCCACCTCTGCTTGATTTTGTGTGTTGACCAACGCTGCGCGTTGTTAACCACAGTCAAACTGAAGTTCTTGCTGTCACTAAACTGCAATAGCTTAGTGATGGGGCTCCTACTGCTTGTACGTACACGGTTTCAGGTTCTATTTCACTCCCCTCACAGGGGTTCTTTTCGCCTTTCCCTCACGGTACTGGTTCACTATCGGTCAGTCAGGAGTATTTAGCCTTGGAGGATGGTCCCCCCATCTTCAGACAAGATAACACGTGTCCCGTCCTACTCGTTTTCACGTTTAAGGTATCGTCGGTTACGGGGCTGTCACCCTGTATCGCGGCACTTTCCAGAGCCTTCACCTGACACAAAAAACGCTTAAGGGCTAATCCGGTTTCGCTCGCCGCTACTGCCGGAATCTCGGTTGATTTCTCTTCCTCGGGGTACTTAGATGTTTCAGTTCCCCCGGTTCGCCTCATCAGGCTATGTATTCACCTGATGATAACTGCTTATGCAGCTGGGTTTCCCCATTCGGAAATCGGTGACTCAAGTGGCTCTTACTGCCTCATCACCGCTTATCGCAAGTTAGTACGTCCTTCATCGCCTCTGACTGCCCAGGCATCCACCGTGTACGCTTAGTCACTTAACCATACAACCCCAAAGGGTCTGTATCGCAAACAACCAAGGTTTGATTTGTTTCGCCGGACTCACTTTGTGTTCACTTTTGAAAGTGAAGACAAAAAATACAAGACACTTGAATGTGTATTGCTTGAGAACTCTGTTTCTTTCGAAACAGTTTGATTCAATCGTCATATCGATTGAATTACTAGTCAGCTTTCCAGATTGTTAAAGAGCATTGTGAATTATCAAGTGATAACCACTTTTTAAAGATTCTTAAGGAAAAACCTTGAAAGAGTGGACCCAATGATTCTGAGACAAGGCGTGAGGTTCCGACGTTTAGGTTGCTAAACGAGGAATCGCACAACGCGGTATCAGAGAAATTGGTGGAGCTAAGCAGGATCGAACTGCTGACCTCCTGCGTGCAAGGCAGGCGCTCTCCCAGCTGAGCTATAGCCCCATCGAGTATTGCAAGAGTGTTCAACCACTGTGTTTGGGAAAACAGTGGTGGGTCTGAGTGGACTTGAACCACCGACCTCACCCTTATCAGGGGTGCGCTCTAACCACCTGAGCTACAGACCCTTCTCTTGCGCTCTTTACATTTTAACCAGGCAATCTGTGTGGACACTGCGTCAACAACGCAGTCTTTAGGTAAGGAGGTGATCCAGCCCCAGGTTCCCCTAGGGCTACCTTGTTACGACTTCACCCCAGTCATGAACCACACCGTGGTAAACGCCCTCCCGAAGGTTAAGCTATCTACTTCTGGTGCAGCCCACTCCCATGGTGTGACGGGCGGTGTGTACAAGGCCCGGGAACGTATTCACCGTGGCATTCTGATCCACGATTACTAGCGATTCCGACTTCATGGAGTCGAGTTGCAGACTCCAATCCGGACTACGACGTACTTTGTGGGATTCGCTCACTATCGCTAGTTGGCCGCCCTCTGTATACGCCATTGTAGCACGTGTGTAGCCCTACTCGTAAGGGCCATGATGACTTGACGTCGTCCCCACCTTCCTCCGGTTTATCACCGGCAGTCTCCCTGGAGTTCCCACCCGAAGTGCTGGCAAACAAGGATAAGGGTTGCGCTCGTTGCGGGACTTAACCCAACATTTCACAACACGAGCTGACGACAGCCATGCAGCACCTGTCTCAGAGTTCCCGAAGGCACCAAAGCATCTCTGCTAAGTTCTCTGGATGTCAAGAGTAGGTAAGGTTCTTCGCGTTGCATCGAATTAAACCACATGCTCCACCGCTTGTGCGGGCCCCCGTCAATTCATTTGAGTTTTAATCTTGCGACCGTACTCCCCAGGCGGTCTACTTAACGCGTTAGCTCCGAAAGCCAGTGTTCAAGACACCAACCTCCAAGTAGACATCGTTTACGGCGTGGACTACCAGGGTATCTAATCCTGTTTGCTCCCCACGCTTTCGCATCTGAGCGTCAGTCTTTGTCCAGGGGGCCGCCTTCGCCACCGGTATTCCTTCAGATCTCTACGCATTTCACCGCTACACCTGAAATTCTACCCCCCTCTACAAGACTCTAGCATGCCAGTTCCAAATGCGATTCCGAGGTTGAGCCCCGGGCTTTCACATCTGGCTTAACACGCCGCCTGCATGCGCTTTACGCCCAGTAATTCCGATTAACGCTCGCACCCTCCGTATTACCGCGGCTGCTGGCACGGAGTTAGCCGGTGCTTCTTCTGCAGCTAACGTCAAAGATGGTATCTATTAAACACCACCTCTTCCTCACTGCTGAAAGTGCTTTACAACCCGAAGGCCTTCTTCACACACGCGGCATGGCTGCATCAGGGTTTCCCCCATTGTGCAATATTCCCCACTGCTGCCTCCCGTAGGAGTCTGGACCGTGTCTCAGTTCCAGTGTGGCTGATCATCCTCTCAGACCAGCTAGGGATCGTTGCCTAGGTGAGCCGTTACCCCACCTACTAGCTAATCCCACCTGGGCCAATCTTAGCGCGCGAGGCCCGAAGGTCCCCGCTTTGCTCCCATCTCGTAAAAGAAAGGAGATTATGCGGTATTAGCCATCGTTTCCAATGGTTATCCCCCACACTAAGGCATGTTCCCAGGCATTACTCACCCGTCCGCCGCTCGCCGCCCATCAACGCACCCGAAGGATTGGTGATGTCGCTGCCGCTCGACTTGCATGTGTTAGGCCTGCCGCCAGCGTTCAATCTGAGCCATGATCAAACTCTTCAATTAGAATTTTGTTGCCTCTCCGAAGAGAAGCGGCTCAGTGATTACTGATGTTTCAACCGAAGTTGAAACGAATTGACTGTGCCGGTAACTCTTTCAAGAAAGTGCTACCAATTGGTCACTCAGTTCACTGATAAAATCTTTTGACTGTATCATTGTCGAGTGCCCACACAGATTGCATGGTCAAATTGTTAAAGAACGTTTTGTTATCCCGTGAACCCGTTCGGTTTATCGTGACAACGGAGGCGCATTATAGAGAGATGTTCTCAGAGCGCAATAGTTTTTTTTCGAATTTATTCCCACCTGAACACTTAATAAACAAAAAGAGACCTAATGCCTCTTTTTGTTTATTTTTCCCCCTGATTTGAAGGGATTTGTATCACCTGAAGACTTTAAGCTTGTCGCTGGTTCGGGTGAGTGATTGGAATGGCAGATAATAGCTTTCGGGTGTAATCAGCCTGGGGAGCTGTATAGATCGCTTCCGCGGTTCCCTGTTCAACAATTTTACCAAAGTACATCACAGCAACCCGATCCGAAACATGCTTCACAACCGATAGATCATGGGAAATAAAAATCACCGCTAAATCCATCTCTTTTTGTAAAGACAACAGCAGATTCAGAATCTGCGCCTGAACCGAAACATCCAGTGCCGAAACCGACTCGTCACAGATGAGGAGCTTCGGTTTCAAGGCGATTGCCCGGGCAATACCGATACGTTGCCGCTGCCCTCCTGAAAACTCATGCGGATATCTGTCGACTGAAGAAGCGGGTAAATCGACTTTATTCAGCAGTTCCAGCACCCACTGCTTACGTTCAGCCGGGGTGCCAATGCGATGAATAATGAAAGGCTCTTCCAGAATCATCCCAATGGTATGACGCTGATTCAGTGATTCAAGCGGATCCTGGAAGACAATCTGCATGTCTTTTCTTAAAGGGCGCATTTGCCTGGCTGACAAACGGGTAATGTCTTGCCCCTCAAAAATAATCTTGCCGTCTGTTGGCTCAAACAACTTTAAAATGGTCCGGCCAAGGGTGCTTTTGCCACAACCGGACTCACCAACCAGGCCGAGCGTTTCCCCGCGATTTAAAGAAAAAGACACGCCATCAACTGCTTTAATGACATACCCCTTCTTTAAAATCCCTTTCCCTGAAACAAAATGTTGTTTCAGGTTTTCAATACGTAAAATTTCGTCCATGACGTCACTCTGACTGCAAACAACAAAATAACCTGTCAGCTTTCTTTGAATTCAGGAAACAGGCTCGGGTCAATGGGCTCAAATGGAATCAGTTGCTTTCCGGGCCTGTCCAGACCCGGCATCAATCCCATCAATCGTTTGGTATATGGATGCTGTGGGCTGTCAAACAGTTCAAACACATCGGCTGTTTCCAGCACTTTGCCGCCATACATCACCGCAACATCATCACAGATTTCAGCCACGACCCCTAAATCATGGGTGATGAAAATCATCGCCATGCCCGTTTCAGCCTGAAGTAACTTCATTAATTTCAGGATTTCAGCCTGAATCGTGACGTCCAGTGCGGTCGTGGGCTCATCGCATATCAGAACATCCGGCTTACAGGCCAACGCCATTGCAATCATGACACGCTGACGCATCCCGCCAGACAGATTATGCGGATACTCATGCAAACGCTTTTCCGCCAGAGGGATCTGCACTTTCTTCAGCATCTCCAGAGAGTACTGACTGCGTTCTTTCTTACTGAGTTCCGGACGATGCAACGCCAGCACTTCATTCAATTGCTTGCCAATCGTCTGGACCGGATTCAGTGCCGTCATCGGATCCTGGAAAATCATGGAAATACGATTGCCGCGCATGGCATACATTTCGTTAGGAGACAGTCCCAGTAAATCTGTATCCCGATAGAGCACTTTACCTTGAGTGACCCGCCCATAGGGCTGCGGAAGCAGCCCCAGGATCGACATGGCGGTGACACTCTTACCCGAACCGGACTCCCCCACCAGCCCGAGCGTCCTTCCTTTTTTCACATCGAATGACACACCGTGGAGCACTTTGACTTTGCCATCATCGGTGCTGAATTCAGTTTCCAGATCCTGCACACGCAGGATGATTTCATGATGATTCATACAACACTCCAGCCCGGATCAGAGCTTATATTCCTCTTCCAGAATGGTCACAGGCGTGAAGCTTTTACCCGATTTCATCGCGGCCTTGGTTTCTTTTTTAAGGCTTTCATCAATCCAGTAAGTGCCCAGATCACGGAATGTGCCGGACGGAAACAAAAACTCAGTTGATTTTGTCATGGCAGGCTGCGGGATCTGTAACCAACGCCAAAAAGCTTCCCTTGCATAAGGACGCATATAACCGGGTACAATCACGCCAGCGTCAGCAACAATGGCTTGAATCTGCTTGGCATGGACTTTCTTCTTCTCCAGATCAAACTCTGTCCGATATGCCATGATCAGGCGATCCAGTTCAGGCGTGCTGAAGTTCGTGAAGTTGTTGTTCTGCGGCTTGTTCGCATTGGTGGAATGGAAATATTCCCAGTAAGCCGGAATTTCAGCGGTCCCCATTGAATGGAACGACAATTCATGCTTTTTCTCCAGCACATACTTAAAGGCTGAAGACCCATCAATCAGGTTCAGGGTGAATTCCAGGCCAGCCAGCTTCGCCTGCTCTTTCAGGTAAGCAATTTGCGGCGTTAAATAGCCATAGCTATAAGTTATCCCGAACGACAGGCGTTGCCCTTGTTCATTCACACGAATCCCGTCCGGCCCGATCTCGCCAAAGCCAGCTTTTTCAAAGTGCGCAATGGCCTTCGCCGGATCAAAGGACGGAGCTTTGATGGCTGCATTGGTGTAGTCACCGTGACCAATGCCCATCGGATTCGGCTTACGCACGACATCGCCGCGTAACACTTTCTCGATCAGACCATCGAAATCCGTCGCCAGGGCAATCCCTTTGCGGACTTCCAACTGATCCAGCAGAGGTTTTGCAGTGTTGAGCCAGAGCCCCCCGGCCCCAATAGGCACCTGGTTGTATCCCCAGAATTTGTGGATGTAGCCTTGCTCAAAGTTCGCGGTTTCGGTTTTCTCACGCCACAGCTCCGGGGTATCGAGCCAGAATGAATCCAGATTGCCTTTCTCAAAATGCTGGCGGGCAATGTCTTTGTCACGAATCACTTTGATTTGGATTTTATCGACATTGTACCGATGCAGATAATACGGGTTGCTGTACCCCCACCAATCTTTACCGACATGTTTGAAGGTGATGGACTTCCCTTTCTTCATGCCATCAACATAATAAGGTCCTGCAGATGGCTCAGGTTTAAAGTTGTAATAACGGACAAAGTTATCCTGAATGCCGTCGTGATTTTCATCTTTTTTCGGGCGGTAGAAATGCGCCGGAATTGGTCGCATGTTGGTATACAACATCAGCTCTTCAGCGTTACGCTTTTCTCCGGAGACAACAGCAAATGTGCGTTCATCGTACTGAATCACGTCCTCAATCTGCTGGGTATAAAAGGTGTTATACCAAGGCGCGACAATGTCCTTGGAACGCATGAAGGTCAGCACAAATGTAAAATCTTCAGACGTGATCGGCTCACCATCAGACCATTTTGCATTCGGGTTAATCCGGAAATACACCGTTTTATTGTCGTCGCCATAGGCCCATTCCGAAGCAATATCCGGGATCCAGGCTTTGGTGTCAGGATGGCGGGTCACCGCAGACGGACGACTGTCTAACAACCAGGGGCGGAAACGACCATTCGAATCCGGGCCCACCACCCGGAAAGTTTGCGGAAAACTTTCAATATAAGTGTGGAATGTACCACCGAATTTCGCCTGTGGTGACGCAAATCGAGGTTCGTGCAGATTCGATTGCCAGTTCAGATCAGCCGGTAAGTCGGCTGCCATCAGCAGTGAGCTGCCAAACGTCATTGCCAGAAGGGCAGATAGGCTTAGTGTCTTGTTCATCATACGTCCTTGTTGTATGGCTACTCTCTTAACTATAACGGGTAAATTTCTTGGGATCGAAAGCCGCTCGGACACTTTCGCCAATAAAGGTCACCATCACCAGCACGGCAACAATCGCGGTGACCACAGTGATCACAATCCATGGAGAATCCAGATTCGATTTCCCTTGCTGCAGCAAGTCGCCCCAGCTGGGTGTTGGCGGCATCAGGCCCAGCCCCAGATAATCCAGAGCCGTCAGTGCCGTGATATTTGCTGCAATCGTGAAAGGTGCCAGCGTCACAATCATGACCATCACATTCGGTAAAATATGCGCATACAGGATCCGCCAGTTCGAGGCTCCGATGGCTTTCGCAGCCATCACATACTCTCTGGCCACTTCTTTATAGGTCATGGTCCGCATGTACCAGGTCATCCCCATCCAGCCAAACAGCACATTGATGGCGACGAATAAGGTAAATGTAGGCTGTGTGATCGAGACCAGAATCATAATGACGTATAAAAAGGGCACCATGGACCAGATCTCAATGAACCGCTGGACCAGCAGATCGAACTTGCCGCCCCAAAACCCCATCGCACACCCAACGGCCGTCCCGATGGCATAAGAAATCGCCATCGTCAGTAACGCAAACCCCATGGTGATCCGAAAGCCGTAGACCAGCCGGGCCAGAATATCCCGGCCAATGGTGTCTGTCCCCAGATAATGCTGAGCGTCCGCATCCGGTGCTGTCGGGGGGAAATCACCACTGAAATCCTGCTCAAGCGGATTCCAGGGCACCAGTGGCATCACCACAAAATCGCCCTGGTTCTGCTGAGCAAACAATTGCTTTAATTCGCGGTATTGCGTTTCGCTTTGATAGTCCTGACCGAACTGGGTGCCGGGTAGTACATCACTGACAACCGGGAAATAATATTCCCCCTGATATTTCACCATCAAAGCTTTGCTGTTGATGAAAAATTCAGCAAAGAAAGAAAAAATCAGCAAGGTTGTTAAGATCAGTAAAGACCAATAACCACGTTTAATTTCTTTGAAACGGAGGATCTTTTTCTTCGTTAACGGGCTTAGGGATAACATTTTATTCTCCGAACTTCACACGCGGGTCAACCAAAGCAACACAGATATCGGAAATAATATTTCCCAGCATCAATAACACCGCATTAATGGCAACAATCCCCATCACAACCGGATAATCCCGCTCCATAATGGATTCATAACCCAGCAGCCCAATGCCATCGATATTAAAAATTACCTCTATCAGGAAAGAGCCTGTCATGAAAAACAGTAATGAATTTCCAAAATGGCTGGCAACCGGGATCAGACTATTTCTTAATGCATGGCGGCGAACAGCTGTCGGAAACGGTAAACCTTTGGCAATCGCTGTCCGGATATAATCGGCAGACAAGGTTTCCATCATATTATTTTTCATGGTCATCGTGAGTGTTGCGAAATCACCAATCAAATAACAAATGAGCGGTAAACAGGCATGCCAGAGAATATCTTTCATTTTCAGCCACAGACTGTCATAGTCATCAAAGTCATCCCCGACAAATCCCCCCATCGGAAACCACTCCAGCTGGTAACTGAACAACGTAATCAATAACACCCCGACCACATAACCGGGTAAGGCGTAGCCGATAAAAATGAGGATGGAAGAGGCCGAATCGAAATGGCTGCCATGTTTCAGGGCTTTATAATACCCCAATGGAATGGAGATAAAATAACTGAGGAAAAAGGTGACGCCACCATAGAACAGGGAAACCGGCAACCGTTCCATGATCATATCCCAGACCGGTTCGTAATAACGCGTCGACAAACCAAAGTCCAGATGAATCAGCTTTGACAGCCAGTCGGTGTAGGCTTCAAACACAGGTTTATCCAACCCGTAAAATGCATTCAGCTCTGCGAGCTGTTCTTCTGATAATGCGTTGCTTTGACCCGACATGGAAGGCGACATCGACATCCCCTGCTGGGCCTGAATGCTGGACAGCATCCGCTCAACCGGTCCACCGGGGACAAAGCGCGTTAACGCAAAAATCAGGACAGTAATACCAATAAAAGTTGGGATCACAAGCGCCAAACGGCGCAAAAAATACGACAACATCCCTGTTTATGACTCCCTGTCATCAAATTCCTTTCAGCCTTTAGCAGTATAGCAGTTGTTTTACCGGCTTTTTCAGCCTGAAATTCAGCGCAAACTTACTATAGACACGATGCAGCCCAATTTAACTCAACCACGATGACAATCAATAGACCGAGTTCAAAACTAACTCACACATAAATGAATAAAAGGGTCACATTCAACCCCGAGCACAAAAATGCATCTATCGGTTTTATATGCTCCATTTCAAATTATCCCACCATCATTCACACATCAAGCAGCATAAAAAATTAACTCCAATGAACCCCATACCAGAGAAGTCTGGAAAAACCATAAATAACAAACTTATCAGCAAAAACTGTAATTTGAAGAAGTTTTGGAATCAATATATCTAATTCAGCCATTCAAACAGGCAGGTTCCATGACCTGCAGATTTATTTGGTGAGACAAGGAAAGTCTTTATGCATCCCAGTACAAAAAAGTATTGTTATTGTTATTTCGGTATACCCGCCCTGATGTTTTCAGCATTCAGCTCAACCCAATCCTTTGCGGAAACGCCTCAGTTTCAATTGGGTGGAAAAATCACGCTCTCACATCTCACCAATGGTTATGAAAAAACAAGTTACAAGAGTGAGCGATCGAATCACTGGACAGGTACGCTGAGTGCTCGAGTTTCAGAGGATCATCTGTTTTACCTGTCCGGGGGTGGTTATAAGCAGCTGGAAGATAAAACAGGCACCTACCTGACGGATACTGTGCTCGGTTACACCCAGCCGGAACTGTTCAAAATCGGAGACAACACTGCTTCCAGCCTGAATCTGCAGTTCACAGTGCCAACATCTGAAACGTCGCAAAAACAGGAACTGATCACGGCATTGCGCCTGACGGTACCGCTGAGTTACCGCGATGGAAACTGGTCGGCCAGCATTGCGCCCAGGCTCAGAAAAAACCTGCATCAATACACCACCGCTGGCGGCAAAGCGCTCACCAGTTGGATCAGTTCGCTGCACCTGAGCAGCAGTTATTCATTCTATGACTTCACGCTGAGCGGCTCATTACTTGGCGGCACCAGCTGGTCGTATGAAGGCACCCGACGCAACTGGGACTACGGTGGCTCCGCAGCCCTCAGCTATCAGGCCATGAAAAATCTGGCTGCTTCCCTCTCTGTCTCCACTTCCGGTGTCTACTACGATGCCGAAAGAGGGACCCTGGGCAACATTGATCTCTTTGACGAGCGTAAGGCGACTTACACCATGTCATTGATTTTTTCGTTTTAATAAAAGGAATTGAAATGAAAACGCGTTTCATGCTTTCTGCACTGACCACGGCCTTGCTGGCCGGGTGCGGTGCAGATGACAACGACTACAAACTTGTCGACAAAAAACCGGAACAAATCACCCGGGATGCGCTGAAAACCGATCAGGTGTATTTATATATGCCGTCGATGGGGAAAGCACCCCGCTATGCCGTGAGTATGGCGCCTTTCATACAAGGGCAGGAAAAACTGGTTCGGGTGATCTATACCGAAGCCGGACTTGAGGTGCGTGAGATCAGCCCGGATGCCATTTCTCAGGCACAGCTTGAACAGCCAGAAAGCATTCGCTGGAATGATGTCGAAAGTCACCTGAGCCCGGTGCTAACCATTCCCGGCTCCTATCAGGCCTATCAGTGTAAAGAAGATGCTTTCGGGGATTGTACCAACCAGGAAGAAGAAAATAGCGATCCTAATGTTCAGTGGAAAGACAAGCCGTTCTTTACCCCAGACTTTACTCAGGTCAAAGTGACCGAACGTGTCATGGATGATCTCTTCACCTATTCCAATGGCTGCTATACACCCGTCGGCGCGCCTCGGCTTGCCCGTGAATGGCAAGGCTATGAAGTCAGCCCGGATGGCAGCATCAATCTTGAACTGGAACAGGATTATCAGATCACCAATAAACGTCGTTGCCTGCTCAACGCGCTGTTCGATCGCAATGATTTCAATTTCAGCAAACTGAGCTTTACGGTCAGTAATTTTTACTCTTTGGTGCCTTTGGATAACATTCGCAGCAAAGATTACGATCCGGTTCTGTATCCTGAAGGGGACGAAAATCAGTTCGGCATGTTCGCCACCTATGCTGCTCGTCCGAATCATCACGGCAACAGCTATCTGGACGACAGTAACCTGCAATACATGCACCGATTCAATCCGGCGATGAAGTCGATTGATTATCATCTGTCCGACAGCTTCAACCTCAACGAAAACACACGCTTTTATAAGCAAATCACGATTGATGTCGTGAACCGTATCAATCCGCAGCTTCAAAAAGTCGGTGTACCGCCAATCCGCCTGCATGAGCCCTCCGGCAAACACTCTGGTGACTTGCGTTATAACGTGATCAACCTGATTGATGAGCCCCTGGAAAACGGTCTGGCCGGTTATGGTCCATCTGCCGTCAACCCGGTGACCGGTGAAATCGTCCACGCACATGTCAACCAGTATTCCGGAGTGCTTGAAACCGGTGTCCATGCCATGTGGGATTTCATTGCAACGGCATACAATGGCGGTACGGTACAGGCGATCACTTTCCCTGCGCCTGCAGAGGCACCATCCGCAGAACCCGTTGCACCTGAAGAGACAAGTCACAGCGCAACCGCGATTGGTGATGTTCAGCACACCACCATGGATACATTGGACATCCCACCAGCCGAGCTCGCTAAACCGACTGCTGTCACACAGGATCTGATTGAAAAAGAGATGCAGCAGGTACTCTCGATGGACCAGAGCGATCTGAGTACCCATGAGTTACTGGTTCTGCAGGAAATCGAACAACGATTCTGGTCTGAAAACAATATGTATCCGGTGTCTGCCCTGTGGTCCAGCGCGACCCAGAAAGTACTGCCGGAAATGACCGTCGCCGGTCTGGCCATTGATTTCCGGAGCCCGAACGCATATGTCTGGCGTGATGAATCCCGTTCGACCCTGAAACAATGGAACGAGTTTGACCCTGCGCAGCAACATCATATCGGGCGTGTTCTGGCCGGTATTTTCTATGCGAAAACACTGGTCCATGAACTGGGACACAATCTGGGTCTGCGTCATAACTTCAAAGGCAGCAACGATGAGCCGAACTTCTTTACGCAGGAACAAGCGCATGATCACGGCCTAAAAACAGTTCCGGCCTACAGTTCCATCATGGATTACAACCCGTCCATTCTGGATGCCCTGCCCGTATTTGGCATGTATGACTTAGCGACACTGCGTTTTGCCTACAAGCGTGAGCTGGAATATGTCAAAGAAAGCAGTGACCCAGAGGCAACCCCAGCCGCGCAATACTTCTCTCTGCGCGATTACGACCAAAAACTGCACCAGCAATTTTTTGATCCAAACCAGAGCGTCGACTTCCACTTAAGTGATGGCGTGATCAACGCAGCGCTTCAGGAAGGCCAACTGCACAACCAACATTCAAAAGACAGTGAACGCAATCTGATGCGTAAGTTCAAGTTCTGCACGGATGGGCATGTCTCTCTAAATACCGACTGTAACCGTCATGATGAAGGCCGAAATCATGCCGAAATCAATGCCTTCAACTGGCAGCGTTATGATGAACAGCTGACGTACCGAACTACCCGCAGTGGCCGGAAAGACTTTGACGAAAATTCCTTATCCAACTATGCGCTGGGCCGGTACCGCACCTTCATGAGCTGGCGGGATGTCATTGAAACCTTTAACCGCCATAGCAAATACGTGAAAAAAAATGGTGCATCATACCGGATATTCACCGCATTGTATCATCCCGGCTGCACAACGGCACCGAAGTTCAAACCTTCAGACTTTGCCCACGACTTACACTGTGGTGTCCCAACTGCTGTCGATCAATTACGTCACCGACTGATGCGCGTGATCCTGGAACCGGATCATGTGTGTGAGCTGAAAGATACTGCAGAGAACACCTTCAGTTATCAGACACTGCAACAGATCCTCGAAACCAGAACACTGCGCTATCAATTTGAGCCGGGTGAAATACCACAAAGCTGCTTCCACCCCCTGATTCTCGCACACTTCGCTGACCAATCGCAGGAAGTAACCGCCGAAGCAGGCCGGATGCTGAACAGCGGAAAAGCGCCGGTTACCCGATACAACAAAATTGGCGAGTTCGACTACTACGGTTTCTGGCCGGATAAATTTGCCGCCATGGCGACTCTGGTTGAACGTCAGGGCTTGCGTCGGACCACCCAGCGTGCAGATCTGTCTTTAGCAGATTTACAAACACTCTATTTGGATGGCACCACAGTCCGCGATGAGGACGGCATGAAAGTATTGCTGGATGACATCCTTTTCGGTACAGCAACCAGCTATCAGAAATACCATGCTGATCTATTTACCGATCGCGATGGAAATCCGGTGACACCCCAAGGTGAATTCACATGGTTTGAAACCAACAGCATGATTGAAGAGGCCCCCCTGTATGCATCCCGGCTAAAACGTTTATATGATTTACCGGAAAGCGGAAAATACAGCCAGATTGAAGCGCTGCTGAATATTGTTGTGAAGTTCAGCCTGCGTCACGACAACCCATATTCGGATGGGATTCGTCTGGCGCGCTATATTTCCGTCAGAGGATCTGATAACAACCTGAAAGGCGAAGTGGAATATGAACGTAAAACAGGTGAGCTCGTATATGCGACCAGAGATAATGCCGCCGCATATAAGATGATTTCATCCATTCATGAATATGCAGATTTGATTGACGAATCCATTGATAATACAACACTCTCTTTGAAATACCTGAGTGTTGAAGATTTCAATGATCCA
This sequence comes from Photobacterium sp. GJ3, assembly GCF_018199995.1. Taxonomy (NCBI): domain Bacteria; kingdom Pseudomonadati; phylum Pseudomonadota; class Gammaproteobacteria; order Vibrionales; family Vibrionaceae; genus Photobacterium; species Photobacterium sp. GJ3. The sequence continues at coordinate 2,660,699 of NZ_CP073578.1, forward strand.
GAGCGCCGGGCTGTCATGGATAAAATGATGACCCGTTATCATGCTGTATTAGCAGTACTACCAACACTCAACCGCTAACCCAGCGCGATTCAGCGATAAGAGCGCCCCAAAAGCCAGTCAATCTTGACTGGCTTTTTCTTATTTATCATTAAGATAAAGCCAACCCGACTCAGTTCAACAAAGACAGTCAATACAAAAACCATTCGGGTTAAAAATATCTCAATTCGAAAAAGTCACGCCCTTTATCAATACAGACAAAAATATTAACCTCGCATCATATAAAAATAAAACATCGACAAAAGGACGACCCCATACTATCAGACATATCAAAATCACTAACGATTATCATATTTTTAGTATTTTATTAATTATTCGTTATTTCAGAAATGAAGAGTCTAAAAATATAATCCATTCGATGAACCATCTCCAAAAATATCTGGTTCCAGGAATGAATGTTGATAATCATCCGACATAAGATCATCAATTTATTTTTTCAATAACTTTCAACCAACGCTTGCTATTTTTTTAAACATAAGGATTTGTCATGAAATCGGGAAGATTTTTTCTCTCTCTGATCACAACCGCGATATTATCGGGTTGTGGTGCAGACGACAAAGCATACCAAACAGAAGATAAACCTCTTGAACAATTTCATCGCAGTGCGCTGAAAACCGATCAACTTTATTTATACCTACCCTCCATAGGTAAAGTGCCCCGCTATGCCGTCAGTATGGCCCCGTTTAAACAAGGTGAAGAGAAAGTCGTTCGCTTATTCTATGGCGAGGAGGGCGTGGAAGTCCGGGAGGTCAGCGCTGATCTCATTGCCCAGCATCAGGCCGAACAGGAAGACAGTATCCGCTGGGACAAGCTGCGCCACGAATTGCCGCCAGTTATTCTGATGAAAGGCAAGTACCAATCGTACCGCTGTAAAGAAGACAGCTATGGCGACTGTACAAATCAGGAAGAACTGAATACCGACGTCGATCTCAGTTGGACTGAGAAACCCTTTTTTACCCCGGATTTCAATCAGTTTCAGGTCATCGAGCGCGACCGAACCGACTATTTTGTTTTCTCCAAAGGCTGTATCACGCCGATTGGCGCGCCCCGACTGCCTGATCCCAGCGACTGGCAGGGTTATGAACTCAATGAAGATGGCTCACTCAATGTCGAACTGGAACAGGATTTTCAGGTCACCAACAGCCGTCGCTGCCTGATTAATGCCCTGCTCAAAGGCCATAACAAGTTTGATTACAGCAACCTGAGTTTCACCGTCTCTCATTTCTATTCACTGGTCCCGCTGGACAATATCCGCAGCCAGGATTATGAGCCCGTGTTGTACCCTAAGGGTGATGAAGATACCTTCGGCTTTTTTGCCAACACCATCTCCAGACCCGATCAGCTGGGCAATGCGCAACTTGACGGAAATGATATCAAGTACTTGCAGCGGTTCAATCCGAACTTAGCCACGATCGACTATCACCTATCGGACAGCTTCGATCAAAACGAAAAAACACGCTTTTATAAGCAAATCACTCAAGAAGTCGTGGCGCGGATCAACCCGCAACTGAAGAAAGTTGGTGTGCCAGAAATTCGCCTGATCGAGCCCTCGGGCAAGCACTCTGGCGATCTGCGTTATAACGTGATTAACCTGATTGACGATCCTCTGGAAAATGGTCTGGCTGGTTATGGTCCGTCGGCTGCCAACCCACTCACAGGTGAAATCGTCCATGCACATGTCAATCAGTATGCCGGGGTCCTGGAGGGACTTTCCCACTACTTCTGGGAAAAACTGGTGACGCAGTATAACCGGGGCGGTATTGTCCCGATGAGCACACCGGAAAAGCCCGAAGAGGATGCCACGACAGCGGCAGATACGCTGCACGCAGGAGCGATTGCGGAGACAGCCACACTGGAAGTCCATACACACGCGCCACATGAACTGACGGCACAGCCCTATGAGGATGAAGCCAGTCAGCAGCCCGCAATCCCGCTTGACGATCTGTTTCAGGAATTGGCCACTTATCATGACATCCATGATGAGGAACTGGATTTACCGACTCTGACCCGCTTGCAGGACCTTGAGCAGCAGTTCTGGTCGGAAAACAACATGTACTCCGTGGATAATCTTTGGGTGAGTGTGACGTCCAAGCAATTGCCGACAGCCACTGTGGCCGGGCGTGCCATTCAGTTCCAGGATCCCAGCCTCTGGCAGGACGGTGCCGTCGGCCAGCATCTGAAACACTGGCAGGATCTAACACTGACGCAGCAAAAAGACATTGGTGAGATCCTGACCGGGATTTACTATGCCAAAACGCTGGTCCATGAGCTGGGCCACAACCTTGGGCTACGTCATAATTTCAAAGGCAGCATTGATGAGCCCAATTACTTCACCCCGGCAGAAGCGCATCAGCACGGCCTGACCCATGTGCCGTCTTACAGCTCGATTATGGATTACAACGCATCGATCATGGACGCCTTGTCGGTCTTTGGCATGTACGATCTGGCAGCCCTGCGGTTCGCATACAAGCGTGAAGTCGAAGCCCGTACGTATTCTGAGGATACAAACGCCCCCCAAACTGCCAGTTATGTCTCGCTGGAAAAATACGATCGCCAGTTGTTTGAGGGCTTTTTTCATCCCAAAGCACATTATCTGGATCCGTCACTCAGCAACGGGACAATCCGGGCAGCCCTGAACGCTGGTGAGCTGGATAATCGCTGGAGCGATAAAACGGAAGGCGATAAAGTTATTCGCGAATTTGAATACTGCACCGACGGTCATGTCCGGCTGAACAGCGACTGCAACAAACACGATGAAGGACGCAATGTTGCCGAAATGCTGGCCTATCACTGGCAGCGATATGACGATCAGCTGGATTACCGCACCAACCGCAATCATCGGCTGAACTTCAAGGAAAGCACGTTAGAAAGTTATGCCATTGGCCGACTCAAGCACTTTATGTCTTGGCGCGAGGTACTCCAGACTTTTGCGGATCATCGCAAGTCGGGCAATTGGCCTGATCGTTGGACTGATCAATACCGGATCATCCATATTTACTTCAAAAATGATCCGGGTGAAGACTGCTCCGGGACTTCGACCAAAGCCAGCTATCAGCCGACCCAGTATCTGTATGAAAAATACTGCGCCGTGCCACGAGCGGTCGATCTGCACCGTCATCAACTGATTCAAGTGATTCTTCAGCCGGATCATCTCTGTGAGCTTGAAGATGCAGCAGGGGAAATCACCTATCGTCCACTCAAAGACATCATGTCGGTTTTTAGCGACCGCAAGTTATATCGTCAGGGAGATGTCCCGAGAAGCTGTTTCCACCCAGTGATCAAATCAGTCCTGGCGCAGCAGGGATTCACGGTAACCGCAGAAGCAGGACGATTCCTGAACAGCGGAAAAGCGCCGAATGTCAATCCGAAGTTTAACTATGTGGGTTACTATGACTATCTGGGTTACTGGCCAGACAAATTTGCCGCCATGGCCACACTCATGGACCGGAATGGTGTCCGCCGGAGTACCAATCGCGCGGAGCTGTCACTGGCTGATTTCCAGGGTGTGTATTACAATAACGGCAACAAAGTTTACACCAGCCCCATCATGGAATGGCTGTTGCGAGACATCGTGCTGGGCACCCAGCGGACCATCGGGACTTACTATCCGCAATTCTTTCAGGATGCTCAAGGCAACCCGGTGACGGCGCGAGGTGAATTCCCGTTATTTCGTCCGGACACCATGGTTGAACCCGCGCCTTACTATGCCCGCCAGTTGAAGCGGTACTATGACCTGCCGGAAAAAGGAGAATACAGCGAGATTTCAGCCCTGCTGAACATCGTGGTGAAATTCAGTGGCAGTGATACCGGCAACACCTCTTATGGGACTGAGCTGGCACAATATGTGTCTGTACAGGACTACCGCCACGATGTCGCAGGCGCACGTACCTATACCCTGCTCACCGGAGAAAAGCTCTATGCCTACAAAGAAAATGTTCTGGCCTATGAGATGATTGGCAGCATCATCGATTACACCAAGCTCAAAAATGCTGCGGAAGGGGAAACGCCAGCATTGTTCTACCTGAGCCAGGAAGCGTTCAATGACCCGGAAAAGCGTCAGGAAATGGATGCACTCATCCAGCGTTATCGCGACGTTCTACCGCTGCTCCCTAAGTTCCACCTGTAATCGCCATCCAAAAAACAAACAGGTCGCTCAGCGACCTGTTTTTTATTTGCTTTGGTGAGCGTGTCTTTACTGCTGTTGTAGCCATCTCGGGACATCAGCAATACTGTCGAGCACCACAGACGCCAGCGCTTCACCTTCACCGGTCACCGGTTTGCCGGTACGAACCAGAATTCGGGTGGCCACCTCTGCCGCTTCCGCAGCTTTCATGTCATCCGTTTTATCTCCGATCATCACGGAGCGCGCCATATCGATCTTCAGGAAATCACGGGCCGAAATGAACATGCCCGGCTTAGGTTTGCGGCAATTACAGTCCTGCAGATAATCTCCCTGGCCTTCAGTCGGGTGATGCGGACAATAATAGATCCCGTCAAATTCCACACCGTTATCGACAAAATTCCAGTCCATCCATTCGGTCAGCGTCAGGAATTCATCTTCGGTATACATCCCCCGGGCAATCCCGGCCTGATTGGTGACCAGCACCAGCAGATAGCCCATTGCTTTGAGCTTTTTACAGGCGTCAAACACACCCTCGACATATTCGAAATCATCTACGGTATGAACATAACCATGATCAACGTTAATCACGCCGTCACGATCGATAAACACTGCGGGCTTAGCCAAGCGATCACCTAACACAATCAAAAACGAAATTGGCTAAATTATGGCATGGCTGTGTAGTGGTTTCATCTGTTAATCCAGTTCACCTGAAGGCTTTGTGTGGCGATCTGGCGTGGCAGAATCTCTAAAAACCAGATTATGGACGTCTAGACGTAAAAATATCTATTGACTTGGCCATCTAGACACCCTAGCATCAGGCAACAGATGACACGGAGAAATTCCGTGTATACAAGTAAATGATAAGGTCATACGCCTGTTCGACACACAAAATCACTATTCTGGGCGAATAAATGACCACAACGCTATGCTGATTGACACATGGCAGTAAGCAGACAAGTAGTAGCAGGATACAGCATGATAGAGATTAACCGGGTCAATAAAGTCTTCCAGGTCGGGGAGAAACACATCCACGCCCTGCGCGATATCAACCTTAATATTGCTGAAGGAACCATTTTCGGCGTCATCGGCGCTTCCGGTGCAGGAAAAAGCACGCTGATCCGCTGCGTCAACCTGCTAGAAAAACCGACTTCCGGTCACCTGATTGTTGACGGCGTTGATTTGACGCAGTTGTCCAGTCAGGAACTGACACTGGCCCGCCGCAAAATCGGCATGATTTTCCAGCATTTTAATCTGTTATCCTCCCGGACCGTCTTTGAAAACGTCGCTTTGCCACTGGAACTGGCCGGCACCGATAAATCTGAGCTCAAACGTAAAGTCACGGAACTGTTGCAGCTGGTTGGGCTGGCCGACAAACACCATGCCTATCCGTCGAACCTGAGCGGTGGACAAAAACAGCGTGTTGCCATTGCCCGCGCACTGGCATCCGATCCGAAAGTTCTGCTCTGTGATGAAGCCACCAGCGCACTGGATCCGGCCACCACGCAGTCTATTCTTGAGCTGTTGCGCGAAATTAACAGCAAACTGAACCTGACCATCCTCCTGATCACCCACGAAATGGATGTAGTGAAAAGCATTTGCTCTGAAGTGGCTATCATCGGTAACGGTGAACTGGTCGAGAAGGGTCCGGTTGGTGATATTTTTGCTCACCCGAAAACAGAGCTGGCCCGCGAATTTATCCGCTCAACGCTGGATCTGTCGATTCCTGAAGATTATCAGGCTCGTCTGGAAACGACCCGGAACGCGCATAACTATCCGCTGATCCGTCTGGAGTTTACCGGCGCATCCGTCGATGCCCCGCTACTCAGCCAGGCGTCGCGTCAGTTTGGGATTGACGCCAATATCCTGAGCGCCGATATGGATTATGCCGGCGGTGTGAAGTTTGGCCTGATGCTGGCCGAGTTTTTTGGAACAGAAGAAGCGACTCAACAAGCCATCGCTTTCCTTCGTGAACACAAAGTGAATGTAGAGGTGCTGGGTTATGTTGCTTGATTCTATCGCCACCTGGTGGCAAACCAACGAACGTCTGGTCGGGCTGCTGACCGAAGCGCTGGGTGAAACCCTGGTGATGGTCTTCGCCTCTGGGGTCATCGGCTTTGCTGTCGGCATCCCGCTGGGTGTCGCGCTGCACCTGACGAAACCTAAAGGTCTTGTCGCAAACCCGGGTCTGAATAAAACACTGGGCGCTATCGTCAACATCGGCCGTTCGATCCCGTTCATCATTTTGCTGGTTGCGATTATTCCGTTTACCCGCTTCGTTGTGGGCAGTTCTATCGGGACTGCGGCGGCCATTGTTCCGCTCACCGTCGGTGCGATTCCTTTCATTGCCCGTCTGGTTGAAGGGGCACTGCTGGAAGTTCCGGGCGGGCTGGTTGAAGCCGCACAAGCCATGGGGGCAACCCCGGCTCAGATCATCCGGAAAGTTCTGCTGCCGGAAGCAATGCCAGGCATCATCAATGCCGCAACCATTACCCTGGTTACTCTGGTCAGCTACTCTGCCATGGCCGGTACTGTTGGCGGCGGCGGCCTGGGCGATGTCGGAATTCGTTATGGCTACCAGCGCTTTGACGGGACCGTGATGATGATTACCGTGGTCATGCTGGTTGTTCTGGTGCAACTGATTCAGTCCGCAGGGGACCATCTGGTTCGCCGGGTCGACCACAGATAAGCTTGACGAAAAGACAACACAAAGCTCACATTCGCCGGACATCGTCTTCAGGCGACAACGATAAGTTAGCGAAATACAACGACAACAAGTACAGGGATTCCCTGAATATAGGAGATGTACAATGGCACTGAATATCAAACATTTCTTCGCAGTGGCGGGATTGGCTTCAGCACTGGCTCTGACTGGCTGTGGCGAGAAAGAAGCGGCAGTCGACAACAACAAAATCAAAGTCGGCGTGATGGCGGGCTCTGAAGCTCAGGTTGCAGAAATTGCAGCCAAAGAAGCCAAAGACAAGTACGGTCTGGATGTAGAACTGATCACTTTCACCGACTATGTATCGCCAAACGCCGCTCTGGAAGAAGGTTCAATTGATTTGAATGCATTCCAACACAAGCCATACCTGGATCAGCAAGTGAAAGACCGTGGCTATAAATTTGCTGTTGCCGGCAACACATTCGTTTACCCGATTGCAGCTTACTCACACAAGATCACCTCCATTGACGAATTGCAGGAAGGCGACCAGATTGCAGTACCAAACGATCCAACCAACCTGGGCCGTTCACTGATGCTGCTTGAATCTCAGGGCCTGCTGAAACTGAAAGAAGGTGCTGGTCTGACTGCAACCGTACTGGATGTAGTCGAGAACCCGAAAAACCTGCAGATTGTTGAACTGGAAGCACCACAGCTGCCACGTTCACTGGATGATGTAAAACTGGCGATCATCAACAACACCTATGCCAGTTCCATCAACCTGTCACCGGATCAGGATGGTATCTTTGTTGAAGGCAAAGAGTCCCCTTACGTGAACCTGATTGTTGCCCGTGAAGACAATGTGAATGCAGAAAATGTGAAGACATTTGTGAAGGCGTATCAGTCTGATGCCGTCAACGATGCTGCCATGGAAATCTTCAAAGGTGGCGTGGTGAAAGGCTGGTAATCTCGACCGCCTCCCCACTTTCCAGAACGACAAAAAGCCCCATATCGGGGCTTTTTGTCGTTCTGGATGGGAACCCTAAAGCAGCCAGAAACCTGGCAAAGATTTATTTCTTTTTCTTCACGCCGCCCTGAACGGCTTTGAAGCGAGGATTCGTTTTACAAATCACGTAAATACGGCCACGACGCTTCACCACCTGACAATCGCGGTGACGCTGCTTGGCACTTTTCAATGAACTTAAAACCTGCATAAAAACCCCTTATGCCAATCAAAGTCAGTCAGTGATCAAACATAGCGCCGGAAAAATGTTTGAGAACAAGGCAGATTTTTTAGATAAGTAGTCATTCTACAATCAAAAAATCTAACGCAGTGATCGAACATTTGAACAAGCTAGGATGACCAGTGATTGACTGCGATTGGTATTACTTACTGAATGCCGCAAAACGGCGGTTAAAGTTTGCCATCCGGCCTTCAGACTTAATCACACGCTGCTTACCGGTATAGAACGGGTGAGACTCAGAAGAAACATCCAGTAAAAAATACGGATACTCTTTACCGTCTTCCCAAGTGATCGTTTTGTCGGTTTTCAACGTTGAGCCGACCACGAAGTATTTGTCCACACTGGTGTCGTGAAACACCACTTTGCGATATTCGGGATGAATGCCTGCTTTCATAACCACCTCTCAATTAACGTTATAATATAACATAACACTTGATAGTTGTTCTCAACAAGCGGTTTTTATCAGGTACTCATACAGACTCTTGTGGTATGGTCTGCAAATCTCTGATTCAGCCTGAAAAGATCATGACATCCCAACAACAATTTCAGATTGAGCCCGTCGGCTTTATCCGCTCGCCCTACAAAGAAAAGTTCGCTGTTCCCCGTCAGCCCGGCCTTGTCCCCAGCGCAAAAGCAACCCTGGTCTTACAGGGCGATGCCAACACGCCGGAATCCGTTCGCGGCATTGAACAATTCAGTCACCTGTGGCTGTTGTTTTTGTTTGATCAGAACTTATCTGCTGGCTGGCGTCCGACAGTTCGACCGCCCCGGCTGGGCGGCAATGACCGGATTGGCGTGTTTGCCAGTCGGGCGACATTTCGGCCGAATGGCATTGGGATGTCGGCCATTCAGTTACTCGGCGTGCGTCAGGCACAGGGACAAATTCTGCTGGATCTCGCTGGCGTGGATCTGGTCGACGGGACACCCGTGATTGATATCAAGCCTTATATCCCCTACTCCGACAGCCTGCCGCAGGCAACAGGCGGGTTTGCTGCAGAATCTCCGGCACTGCTGCCGGTCGAATTCACGGCACATGCGCACAGTCAGCTCAGTCATCAGGAAGCGGACTACCACAAAGCGGTCATCACAGAGGTGCTGGCACAGGACCCACGCCCGGCCTACAAAAAAGGCAAGCCGGACGACAAGGAATATGGCGTACTGCTCTTTGACTACAATGTCCGTTTTCAGTTTGAAGAAGACCGGGTTGTGGTCAAAAATTTAGAGTCAGCCTGAAAAAATGAAGGCTTTTCCGGTGATTGAACGCACCGATAAGCGCTTCCAGAACGGCTGACCGAACAGTTTCCTGAAGGGTTCTCTTTGGCGAAAGGCGGATACGCTGCTAATATAGCCCTTTCCAAATTCATCCTCATTATTACCAACGGATACCATCAATGCGTACCAGTAAATATCTTCTTTCTACCCTGAAGGAGACTCCAAACGACGCAGAAGTCATCAGCCACCAGCTGATGCTCCGTGCAGGCATGATCCGTAAGCTGGCTTCAGGTTTGTACACCTGGCTGCCTACAGGTCTGCGTGTGCTGCGTAAGGTCGAAACGATTGTTCGCGAAGAAATGAACAAAGCCGGTGCAGTGGAAACCCTGATGCCTGTCGTTCAGCCGTCTGAGCTGTGGCAGGAAACAGGCCGCTGGGACAAATTCGGTCCCGAACTGCTGCGAATTGCCGACCGTCACGACCGACCGTTTGTACTGGGCCCGACGCACGAAGAAGTGATCACCGACATGGTGCGTAACGAGGTGAAATCATACAAACAGCTGCCGCTGAATCTGTATCAGATCCAAACCAAATTCCGCGACGAAGTTCGCCCTCGTTTTGGTGTGATGCGTTCTCGTGAGTTCATCATGAAAGATGCTTACTCGTTCCATCTGGACAAAGAGAGCCTGCAGGATACTTATCACGACATGTACCGCGCGTACAGCAACGTGTTCAGCCGCATGGGTCTGGATTTCCGTGCTGTACTGGCCGATACCGGTTCTATCGGTGGCAGCGGCTCGCATGAATTCCACGTCCTAGCAGAAAGTGGTGAAGACCTGATCGCGTTCTCAACTGAGTCTGATTACGCAGCAAACATCGAAAAAGCGGAAGCGCTGGCACCAACCACTGAGCGTGCTGAACCCGCTGAAGACATGAAGCTGGTCGATACGCCGAATGCTAAAACCATTGCAGAACTGGTGGAACAATTTGGTCTGCCTGTTGAGAAAACCGTGAAGACGCTGTTTGTCAAAGCGTCTGAAGAAGCCGATGCAGCACTGATTGCACTGATCGTGCGTGGCGATCACGAACTGAACGAAGTGAAAGCTGAAAATCTGGACTGTGTTGCGAAACCACTGGAATTCGCAACAGAAGAAGAAATCCGTGCCGTCGTGAATGCGGGTCCGGGCTCTCTGGGTCCTGTCGGCCTGCCTGTTGAATTCATTGTCGACCGCAGCGTTGCTGTCATGAGCGACTTTGGTGCGGGTGCCAACGTCGACGGTAAACACTACTTCGGCATCAACTGGGGCCGTGACGTAGCACTGGGCCGTGTCGAAGATCTGCGGAACGTGATGGAAGGCGACCCAAGCCCATGCGGAAAAGGCACCATCCTGCTTAAGCGTGGCATTGAAGTCGGTCATATTTTCCAGCTGGGAACCAACTACTCAGCATCCATGAACGCAACAGTCCTGGATGCCAACGGCAAACAGGCCGTCATGGAAATGGGCTGCTACGGCATTGGCTGTACCCGTGTGGTTGCGGCGGCGATTGAGCAGAACAACGACGACAACGGAATTATCTGGCCAGACGCAATTGCGCCATTCCAGGTTGCGATTGTTCCGATGAACATGCACAAGTCTGAAGAAGTCCAGCAGGCCGCTGAAACCCTGTACGCAGATCTGACTGCAGCGGGAGTTGAAGTCCTGTTTGATGACCGAAAAGAGCGTCCGGGCGTGATGTTTGCCGACATGGAACTGATTGGTGTCCCACATACCGTCGTGATTGGCGACCGCAGTCTGAAAAACGGCGAAGTCGAGTACAAAGATCGCCGGACCGGCACCAAAGCACCGGTTGCAGCCGACAGCATTGCTGACTTCATCAAGCAAAAACTGGCTTAAGACTGAGGTTGGGCTCCCGAATCAGAGCCTGACTAAGTGGCTCAAAATAAATCATAAAAGCCTCCGCTGTGAGGCTTTTTTCATATCTGTGCCACAGAAATACAGACTAAGATAGGAATAAACTGAGTCGAACGCACCACTGCGACGCCATTGACATCTGAATTCTCTGTTTCTTTCCGGGGTAAAACACTGCATGGGCAAGGAAAAGCCAAAAATCAGTTTGCTGTTATCTGGTGGCGGAGCCCGTGCCGCGTATCAGGTCGGTGTGCTCAAAGCCATGTCCGAATGGTATCCCAGAAACCATCACAGCCCGTTCAGCATATACTGCGGCACTTCCGCAGGGGCCATCAATGCAACCGCCATTGCCAGCTATGCTTCCTGCTTCCGGCTCGGGGTCAAGAAACTTGAATGGATTTGGGCACGTTTGCACAGCCGCAGTGTATTCCGTGCAAGCAGTTGGGGGATCACCAAACACCTGTCTCATCAGTTGCTGGCCCGGCTTCAGGCTGTCCATCATCCCAGGCCTCCCTTCGGGCTGCTGGATAACCGTCCGCTCCGGCAACTGCTCAATCAGGTTAACAATTATGATCGCCTCGAACAGCAGATTCTGGCAGGCAATCTTCATGGCATTTCTGTCACAGCGTCCAGCTACAAAAGCGGAAAAACGGTCAGCTTTTTTCAGGGACAGCAGAATATCGCCCCCTGGACCTTTTCCAAGTCCAAAGGCCGACGTTCCCTGATTACGACCGAGCACTTGCTGGCCTCGTCCGCCATTCCTTTTGTTTTTCCTGCCAGCCGCATTGGGCAGGCTTACTATGGCGATGGCTCTATCCACCAGCTGACGCCTTTACGGCCATCCATGAAGATGGGCGCGGATAAAATTCTGATCATCGACCTGATCAACCAGCGACTAACCCCCAGAGATCCCACACAAGCCCCCGGGCTGGGGATGCTGACCGGCCATTTGATGGACACCATTTTCAGCGACACCATGGCCGCCGAGCTGGAACATTTGGCCTACACCAATAACCTGCTGAAAAAATTACCCGATGCTGAACGGCAGCAAATGGCAGTCAAGACAGTGGATACGCTGCACCTCTATCCAAGTCAGTCCTTCGAGCCGCTGGCTCAGGCCTTCTACCATCATATGCCCCTAGCCGCTCGAGGCCTGATGCGCATGCTTGGGATCAGCCCGAAAGACGATGCCGCCCTGACCAGTTATATCCTTTTTGAACCAAATTACATTCACGCACTCATTAATTTAGGCTATATCGATGCCTTAGAGCGAGAAAGTGAGCTACGTTCGTTTTTAGAATAAAAACAAGGGGAGATTTTCATTTTGTTCCATTTTCTATTGATCTGGCTTCAAAATCTCCTATATTAAAACCCTTACTTATCAATGACATTAACCATGGATCCGATTTTCTGGCAAAAATCTCAGGCTGATGCTGTCCCGACCCGCACCAAGCCTTTGGGTGCGGATCAGCGTCTGTTGATCCTGCAAAAGTTGCAGGGGAAGCCAGAACTGTCCACGCTATTGGAAGTCTTTGCGATGGAAGTGGAAAAACAGGTTGATGTCAGCCGGATGCTTTGGCGTCAGGAGACGACAACGACATTGATCCGCCACGGGCCCGGCACCGAGAACCGCCAATGCTTCTTACTGCGTTATTCGGATCACCCGTTAGGTGAACTGCAGTACGACACACCCTACGCGTTAGATCAGGATGAGATCAACCTGCTCCATACCTATCACCGGCTGCTGGCCGGCCCGCTATTCAGTGCCATGGAATATCGCCGGGTCAAAGAAATGGCCATGCGCGATCACCTATCTAGCCTGCGCAACCGCAGTTGCCTGGATCAGGATATTCTCCATGCAATTGCCATGAGTGAGCGCCGGCAGGTCGGTTTGGTTTTGCTGCTATTTGATCTGGATAACTTCAAGCAAGTGAATGACAAATATGGCCACCTGGACGGTGATAACGTCATACGCCGGTTTGCTGCCATTTTAAAACAATCGGTTCGTACATCCGATCGCTGCTATCGTCTTGGCGGGGATGAGTTTGTCCTGCTGCTGCAGCCCGCGTCAGAGCAATCCGCCCGCAAAGTCATTCACCGGGTCCTCACCCGCATGGAGCAGGATCATACCTTACGCACCCTGGAAATCGGGACCTCGATTGGCGCCAGCCAATATTGCCGGGGCGACTCCCCGACGAGTCTGCTGGAAAGAGCAGACCGACAGCTCTATCAGCACAAGCGTTCAAAATAGCCGGTCACCGCTCGATCTTCATTCCTGATAGCGGTAAGCTCTGAATCAGTTCACTTTCCCGCTTGAATTTCTTATCAAACCCCAGGAGCTTCCATGAAAGTCACTGACTGTTGTGATCGTGTACGCCAGAGTTACAGCCAGATTGGCAGCGGAGAGCAGGGCTATATTCCTGCCGCGATTGCCTGTGCTGTCCGTGCCCTCAACGAGATTGCCGCCAATACAGCATTACCCGATACTGTCAGAGATCAGGCTGCCTTTGCAGCAGCAAACCTGCTCATCAGTGATCACGAGGATACCCAATGAATCTGAAGCAGTTTGAAACCATGGATCCTGTGATGCTGATGAGCATCGTGAACATGAAGATTCGGGATGAGTTTGGCGATTTGGACAGCCTGGTCCGATTTTATGAAATCGATAAAGATCAGTTGGTCGCAAAACTGGCCGGTGCCGGATTTGATTACCTGCCCCAAGCCAAACAGTTCCGCTGAAACTTTTCGCCGCGAAAAACAAAACGGAAAGCCTGAGCTTTCCGTTTTTGTCTTCAGATGAAGGTTGAAACCAGGACTGCGGTCACCAGCAGCGGACAGACAAACTTTACATAGACTGGCCAGATTTTCCAGAACAGCGACTGTTGCAGTGCCGGGCTGCCAGCCGACAGCTCCTTGAGTTTACTGTGACGCGACCAGACCCATCCGCCAAACAACGTGAACAGCAGCGCAGCAACCGGCTGGAAGTATTGCGTGGCAATGGTAGCAACCAGACCAAACAGCTGACCAAAGTTAAAAATAATGACAGCACTGAATACCGCAATCACACATCCCAGCACCCAACTGGTTGGTTTACGGCCTGTATTCAGCCGCTCACTCACCAGTGCCACCGGACATTCCAGCATTGAAATTGAAGACGTCAGTGCCGCAATGGTCATCAGCACGAAGAACACCAGCGCAATCAGCTGACCTGCAAATCCCAGGCTGTCAAACAGCAGTGGCAAAACGGTAAAGACCAGCGTATCGGAACTGAGCAGCGAACCGTCTTCTGCATAAATTGCGACGCCTTTTTGCATCGCAACAAACATGGCTGGTAACACGACCAGACCCGCGATAAACGCAACAGCCGAGTCAACCAGCGTGACGCTGAGCGCCATCTTAGGCAGGCTCTCTTTTTTGCTCAGATAAGAGCCGTAAATCAGCATCGAACAGCCACCGATTGTCAGCGAGAAGAAGCCTTGCCCCATCGCCGCCAGCAGTAATTTCGGCTCGAACACCTTACTGAAATCCGGGATCAGATAATGTTTCAGACCATCCATCGCCCCATCCTGCGTCATGATGTAAACGAACATCAGCAGGAAAAGCGCAAACAAAGCGGGCATCAGTCGCGTCGACCACTTTTCAATGCCCTGCTTCACGCCACTTTGCACGATCAGAATGGTCAGCAGATAAAAGATTGCCGCGCCAAAGAGGTTACGGGAAACAGAAAAGCCTTTCAGCCAGACCGTCAGGTCGGTCATGCCAAGAATATCGGTGATTGCAGCCAGAAGGAAAGTCACTAACCAGCCAGCGACAATGCTGTAAAAGGCCAGCACTAAACAAGGCACCATCAGGCCAATCCAGCCGACCATCGCACCAGTGCGCTTGGCCGTGGCGTTGGCACTCAGGCTGCGCATACTGTCAACCGGGTTCGCCTGGCCGTGACGTCCAATCGCCATTTCGACAATCAGCATCGGAAAAGCGACGACCAGAATCATGAATAAATAGACCAGCAGAAATGCCCCGCCACCATTACTGGCAGCCTGAGTCGGGAAGCCCCAGATATTGCCTAACCCAACTGCAGCCCCTGCCGCAGCGAGGATAAAGCCCATCCGTGAGCCGAAGTGTTCGCGTGTTCCTGCCATGTTACCCAACCTTAATGTATCAGCGAACTAGTACGATATATTGATTGGGGATTCCGATCAATGGCAGCGAATCTAACTGATTAAAAACAAAGCAACAAGAAGATAATTCAAACATGCTTGCTCTGATAACAAATCATCCGCCCCAAAAGCGGATGATTTGATCGGGCTATCACATTTGTGCGAAATAAGCCGCCAGGTTTTCCATGTCCGTATCGCTGAGCATCGCAGCCTGGGGTTGCATCACGGCTGCATTGCCACCGTTCCGATCTTTGTTCTTGTAAGCTTTGAGTGCGTTCACAATATACTGTGCGTTCTGGCCTTTTAAATTGGGGTAGCCCGGAATGACAGCCACGCCATCAGCGCCATGACAGGCAGCGCAAATCGCAGCTTTGGCTTTACCGGCTTGGGCATCTCCGGCGGCCATTGCAGGCAGTGAAAACAAAGTTACAGCCAGTGTCAGCGTCAGTGCTTTTTTCATAGGATCCTCATTTTTCTATTGTTATCGACATTCAAACACTGACTGACTATCTATATTCCTGACTCCGGTGTCAGTGTAGGTGATCACATTTCCAGACCAACTGACACGTATTCCCTTCAAAACCTTTGACGACAAAAAGCCCGGCAACGGCAGCCAGTTGATCACCATAAAATACCAGCGGCATCTGTCGACGGCGCCAGCTGGGCACCTGAGATTCCTGAAACAGTTTTTTCAGTTTCCGGCGACCGGCACGGCCCACTGGCTGTGCACTCAAGCCGCTGGGGTCAAAAGTGATCCGGACAGGCTCATCCACAGCCGGCAGTCGTAGCAGCAGACCCACCCGCGTCCCGGCTTCCAACCTGCTCAGCCTGAGTTGACCTAAGCCCGCCGGTAAAGCGCACCACGCATCCAGCGCCATCTCTGCGTGCCACTGTGTGAGATCCGGCAAAGGCCGAACCACATACAAGTGATGACGAAAGCGGCGAATATCATATCCGGCCAACGAAACGCAGGGGTTCGCATCCACACGGGCCTGACAGATACTGAGCCAGATCTGCTCCATCTGTGCTTTCGACGGTAACGGCAGTTGCTGCTGCTGCAACCACAACCGAATCAACGCCTTTCCCTGAACAGCATCCTCAATGACTGCGATATTCAAACTGCCGTCCGGCTGGCTCAGCAAGCTCAGTTTCTCGGATAACAGCGCAGCTAACAGCGCTTCCTGTTCGCCGCACAGCGCCGCACTGCGTGCGACAGACTGACGTAATCCCGGCCAGCGTTCATTCAGAGCAGGCAATACAGTCTGACGCAGAAAATTCCGGTCAAACCGGGTGTCCTGATTACTTTCGTCCTCAACCCACTGCAACTGGTGTGTTTCAGCATAAGCTTCCAGCGTTGCACGGCTGATATCCAGTAAGGGGCGAACATGACTTCCTCCGGCAAAGGGTTTCATTTCCGGCATCGCCGCCAGTCCGGCAGGCCCACTGCCACGTTTCAGTGCAAGCAGCACGGTTTCAAGCTGGTCATCCGCGTGCTGAGCCGTAAGTAAACATTCACCTTTCCGGACATATCCCGCGAGGGCCTGATACCTTGCATCGCGGGCAGACTGCTCGAGACTCAGGCGGCTGCCTTTTTGCACCTCAACCCGGACCGTTTCGAACGGGATACCGTCCTGAGCAGCCCACACTGCGCACTGTTTCTGCCAGTGATCAGCATTCGGACTCAGCCCATGATGCACATAGACTGCCTGGACGGAATAATCCGGAAACTCTCTGATGAAACGGCTCAGTAAATGCAGCAATACCCGGGAATCCAGGCCGCCACTGAAGGCCAGTACCAAAGGAACCGGGGTCGGACACAAGCGGCGGAGCGTAAGTGAGAATTGATGAAACAGCATGATTGCGGGCCGTACCTGAAGAAACACACGGAAAGAAAGGAGTATCTTATCGCACCGCCTGTCAGATTGTCAGCTTGCGAATTGCAGCTGACAAAAACGACAACGGGCCGCATAAAGCGACCCGTTAAGGACTGATAGCAGTTCAGATATCAGCAGTAGCCGTAGCTCAGCAGACGCTGGTAGCGACGCTCCAGCAGGCTTTCTTCATCCAGCCCATCCAGTTCATCCAGCACATTCAGCAGTTGCTGCTTGATGTTGGCAGCCATCGCCGGAACATCACGATGGGCACCGCCCAGAGGCTCAGAGATAATGTTATCAATCAGACCCAGCTCTTTCAGACGATCGGCTGTCATTCCCATGGCTTCTGCTGCCTGAGGTGCTTTGTCAGAATCACGCCACAGAATTGATGCACAGCCTTCCGGAGAAATCACAGAGTAAGTCGAATATTGCAGCATGTTCACGCAGTCACCTACGCCGATCGCCAGTGCGCCGCCAGAGCCGCCTTCACCCACCACGTTACAGATCACCGGTACAGTCAGACCCGCCATCACTTTCAGGTTCATCGCGATCGCTTCAGACTGACCACGTTCTTCTGCACCCACGCCAGGATAAGCACCAGCGGTGTCAATAAAGGTGATGATTGGCATGCGGAAACGCTCCGCCATACGCATCAGACGCAGGGCTTTACGGTAACCTTCCGGTCTTGGCATGCCGAAATTACGCAGGACCTTTTCACGGGTTTCACGGCCTTTCTGGTGACCAATCACCATCACCGGACGCCCTTCCAGGCGGGCAATGCCACCCACCAGTGCTTTGTCATCGGCGTAAGCACGATCACCCGCCAGCTCATCAAACTCAGTGAAGATCTGGTCAATATAATCCAGTGTATACGGACGCCGAGGGTGACGGGCCAGTTGCGCGACCTGCCATGCACCAAGGTCACCGAAGATTTTCTTGGTCAGTTCCAAGCTCTTCTGCTCAAGCTGGGAAATTTCTTTATCGAGATCAACTGAGGCCGACTTGTCACGATGCGACACATCGCGCAGTGCTTCAATTTTGGCTTCTAGCTCGGCAATCGGTTGTTCAAAATCAAGGAAGTTCAGGCTCATACCACTTGTAATCCTTTGTCCATGTTTAGCATCCTGTCAGCCCAGGTGCCGGACACATTAATTAAACTCAAATTCGACTTGCTGCTCGCCCAAAAGCACTTTGAGATCAGTGATTAACTCATCATTTGGCGTAATTCGCCATTCTGTGCCCAGGGTAAGTTTAGCGCGAGCATTCGAACGCTGATAATAAATATTCACCGGGACAGTACCAGCCCGGTACGGTTCCAGCGCTTTGCTGAAACGCTCAAAAAATGTTTTATCAATTTGCCTTTCGGTCAGCGAGATAGCAAGACCACGCAGATGCTTTTCTCGAGCGTCTGAGATATCAAGGACTTCACGTGCCGACATTTTAAGGCCGCCGTTAAAATCATCAAAGCTGACCTGTCCGGAAACGACCAGAATCCGGTCTTTTTCAACCAAATCGAGATATCGATCCAAAGCATCAGAGAACAGCATGACTTCCATCCGCCCGGATCGGTCATCCAGCGTCAGAATCCCGATGCGGGTTCCGCGTTTGGTCGTCATCACCCGGGCCGCAATCACCAGTCCCGCGACCGTAACCACCTTATCCCGGCCTGTCGGATGTGCATCTTTCAACCGCCAGGTCACATAATGCTTCAATTCACGCACATAGCTGTTAATCGGGTGCCCGGTCAGATAGAGACCTAAGGTATCCCGCTCCCCTTCCAGCCAGACTTTTTCCGGCCATTCAGGGATATTGGCGTAAGCACGCTCAACCGCTTCCGGTTCATCCGTCAGCACGCCGAACATATCTGCCTGACCAAAAGCTTCGGCCTGATGGTGCTGGCCAGCGGCTTTCAGCGCATCATCCAGTGTTGCCATCATAGCTGCACGGTTCGGCCCCAGCCGATCCATCGCACCCGCTTTGATCAAACGCTCCAGCACGCGTTTATTGACTTTCTTGGTGTCTATTCTGGCACAGAAATCAAACAGATCCTTAAAATATCCGCCTTTTTCCCGCGCAGCGATCAGATTTTCAATCGGCCCTTCACCCACGCCTTTAATTGCGCCGATACCATAAACAATGGCCCCCTCATCATCAACGGTGAAACGATACAGGCCTTTGTTCACATCCGGCGGCAGCATTTTCAGATTCATGCGCTGACATTCTTCGACCAGCCCGACCACTTTATCGGTGTTGTCCATATCTGCAGTCATTACTGCTGCCATGAACTCAGCCGGATAATGTGCTTTCAGCCACAGGGTCTGGTAAGAAACCAGTGCATACGCGGCGGAGTGCGATTTGTTGAAGCCGTAACCTGCGAATTTCTCTACCAGGTCGAAGATCTTCATCGCCAGTTCGCCGTCGACGCCGTTGTTCACCGCGCCACTTTCAAACGTCGCACGCTGCTTGGCCATCTCTTCCGGCTTTTTCTTACCCATGGCACGACGGAGCAAGTCCGCGCCCCCCAGGCTGTAGCCAGCCAGAACCTGCGCAATCTGCATCACCTGCTCCTGATAGAGGATGATGCCGTAGGTCGGTTCCAGAATTTCTTTCAGCGATTCATGCTGATACGTCGCATCCGGGTAAGAAATATCTTCACGGCCATGCTTCCGGTCGATGAAGTTATCCACCATGCCCGATTGCAGCGGACCCGGCCGGAACAGGGCAACCAGTGCGATCATGTCTTCAAAGCAGTCCGGTTGCAGACGCTTGATCAGATCTTTCATCCCGCGGGATTCAAGCTGGAAAACCGCTGTCGATTCAGAGCGCTGCAGCATCGCAAAGGATTTGGCATCATCCATCGGAATTGCAGCAATGTTGATCGGTGCTTTCCCCTGACTTTCCAGACGCGGATTGATCATGCCCAGCGCCCAGTCAATGATGGTCAGTGTCCGCAGCCCCAGGAAGTCGAATTTGACCAGCCCGGCGGTTTCCACATCGTTCTTGTCAAACTGGGTCACCGGATGATGGCCTTCCGCATCACAGTAAAGCGGGGCGAAGTCTGTGATCGTCGTCGGTGAAATCACGACACCACCCGCGTGTTTACCTGCGTTTCGGGTCACCCCTTCCAGCACCCGGCACATGTCGATCAGCGCTTTGACTTCTTCGTCCGCTTCGTACACTTCGCCCAGTTGCGGCTCTGCCTCAAAGGCTTTGGCCAGCGTCATCCCCGGCTCTGCCGGGACCAGCTTAGAAATTCGATCCACGAAGCCATACGGGTGACCCAGCACCCGGCCCACGTCCCGGATCACCGCCTTCGCGGCCATGGTCCCGAAGGTAATGATCTGAGACACCGCATCCCGGCCGTACATTTCTGCAACGTGATCAATCACCTGATCCCGTTTATCCATACAGAAGTCGATATCGAAATCGGGCATGGAAACCCGTTCCGGGTTCAGGAAACGTTCGAACAGCAGATCAAATGCCAGCGGATCGAGATCCGTAATGTCCAGCGCATAAGCCACCAGCGATCCTGCACCGGATCCCCGGCCTGGGCCAACCGGCACCCCGTTTTCTTTCGACCACTGGATGAACTCCATGACGATCAGGAAGTAGCCGGGGAACCCCATCTGGTTAATAACTTGTAACTCAATATCCAGACGTTCGTCGTACTCAGGGCGGCGCTGCTTGCGCTCTTCTTCATCCGGAAACAAAAATTCAAGACGTCGCTCCAAACCTTCTCTGGATTTCAGAACCAGAAAGTCTTCCGTGGTCATCTCTCCGGTCGGGAAATTCGGCAGGAAATACTCACCCAGACGAACCGTCACATTACAGCGCTTGGCAATTTCAACTGAGTTTTCGAGTGCTTCCGGGATATCGGCGAAGAGCGCGCACATCTCGTCTTCGCTACGCAGGTATTGCTGAGGACTGTAGTTTTTCGGACGACGGGGATCAACCAGCGTATAGCCGTCATGGATACAGACCCGGATTTCATGGGCATCGAATTGATCCGGGCTGATAAAGCGCACATCGTTGGTGGCCACCACAGGTAAGCCGGCTTCCGCCGCCAGTTCCACGGCAAAGTGCAGATAAGCTTCTTCATCCGGGCGACCGGTTCGTACCAGCTCAAGATAATAGCTGTCCGGGAAATGTTCCTGATAGAAGGCCACACAACGCTCAACCGCAGCACTGTTACCTTTCAGCAGCGCCTGACCCAAATCGCCGCTTTTACCACCGGAAAGCAGAATTAACCCTTGCTTGTGATCAATCAGCCAATCGCGATCAATCACCGGCATATGCTGGATATGCCCCCGCTGGTAAGCGTGAGAGATCAGCAACGTCAGATTTTTATAGCCATCGTTATCGGCAGCCAGAATCGTCAGATCCGTCAGCTCTTCACTGCCTTCATCCGCCCGGACCTTAAAATCTGCGCCGATAATGGGTTTCACGCCAGCCCCGTGCGCGGCGAAATAAAATTTCACCAGACCACACAGGTTGTTGAAATCCGTCAGCGCCATGGCGGGCATGCCCAGCTCCGCCACTTTTTTCACCAGCGGCGGTACCTTACTCAGGCCATCGACCATGGAAAAGTCACTGTGAATCCGGAGGTGTATAAAGCGAGGTTCTGCCATGATGATGTCGTTATTCAGCCGTTAATATGCGAGGTCGTATTCTGCTGGAGCGATCAGTGATTGTCGCGATTCAGCACATGAATCCCAGAGTCTAAAATGATTTCCCGGCAACGCAAGTACCGGGGAACTGTTACTTCAAATTTTGTGCAATTCGCTCTCGAACTGGCTTGAAGCTTTTCCGGTGTTCATCAATGGCACCGAACTGCTCCAGCGCAGCAAAATGCGCCTTGGTCGGGTACCCTTTATGCTGGGCAAAGCCATACTCCGGATGTTGGGTATCCAATGCTTCCATCTCACGATCCCGGGTGACTTTTGCCAGAATCGAAGCGGCACTGATTTCGGCAACCCGTAAATCACCTTTCACAACCGCCTGAGCTGCCATGGGCAACTGGGGCACTTTGTTGCCATCAATCAGCACATAATCGGGCTGAACGGACAAACCCGCCACGGCGCGCTGCATGGCGACCATCGTGGCCTGCAGAATATTCAGTTCATCAATTTCAGCAGGCTCGCAACGCCCCAGCGACCAGCTCAGTGCTTTGGCTTTGATTTCGTCAAACAGTGCCAGGCGCTTTTTCTCGCTCAGCTTTTTGGAGTCGGTTAACCCTTCAATCGGGTTGGCCGGATCCAAAATCACTGCGGCGGTTACAACGGCGCCAACCAGCGGACCGCGACCGACTTCATCCACGCCAGCAATCAGGTTGGCTTCAGGGTAAACAAATGGTTCGTATTGCATTTTGGAATTCACTCAGGCCGACCGTTCTGCCGGCCATGATGGGGTTATCTTCCGATCAGCTTCAGGACCGCATCAGCGGCCTGTCTGTCAGCATCACACCGAATCAGCTGATGCAGGCGGGTAAATTCAGTCAGCAAGGCACTGTTGTCTGAAGACAAGGCTTGCTCGACTGCTGCGGCCAGTTTCTCCGGCATACAGTCTTCCTGTAACAACTCAGGCACCAGTTCACGGTCAGCCAGAATATTTGGCAGAGACACATACTTGGTTTTCAGCATTCGTTTCGCCAGCCAGGCCGTCAGCGGCTTGACCTTATAGCCAACCACCATCGGACGTTTCACCAGCATACATTCAAGTGCCACCGTACCGGATGCCAGCAGGACGGCATCAGAGGCTGTCATCACATCCCGCGCAGTATCGTCGACCAGAACAAAGTCCAGATCCGGCGCTGTATTTTTCCAGGCTGCCTCAAACTGTTCCCGACGCTTTGCATTCACCAGCGCAACCACAAAACCCAGCTCCGGGTATGTCGACTTCAGGCGTTGGCATGTTTCGATGAAAGGTTCAGCCAGTAAGCTCATTTCACCGCCACGGCTGCCCGGTAAAACCGCCAGCCAGCGTTTGTTCGGATCCAGGCCCAATTTTTCCTGCGCTGCCGCTTGGTCTGTTTCCAGCGGAATCGCATCGGCCATGGTATGGCCCACAAACTCACAAGGCACCCTGAATTTGTCGTAAAAAGCTTTTTCAAACGGCAGAAAAGCCAGCACCAGATTGGTTGCCGCTTCAATTTTGAAGATACGTTTTTGCCGCCAGGCCCAGACAGACGGGCTGACGTAGTGGACGGTTTTGATCCCTTTCTGCTTCAGATCGCGCTCCAGGCGCAAGTTGAAGTCCGGAGCATCAATACCGACAAACACATCCGGCGGATTGTTGGTGAAATACTTCACCAGCTCTCCCTTGATGTGGAACAAGCGGGGCAGACGACCGACGACTTCGACGATCCCCATCACAGCCAGCTCTTCCATATCAAATAAGGCTTCACAGCCCAGCGCCTGCATGCGCGGACCGGCAACGCCGACGAACTCTGCATCCGGATATCGAGCTTTGACGGCTTCAATAAAGCCAGCGCCTAAAATATCGCCGGAGATCTCCCCGGCGACAATTCCTATTCGAAGTGGCTTCGTCATATCAGCGAATAATTCCACGCGTTGTCGTATTCAGCATATCCAGAAACAGGCCAACGGATGGCCAGTCTTTGGCCATTTCTTCCAGAACAGGTTTGACTTCTGCCTGAGTTTTACCGGAACGGTAAATTTCTTTGTAGGCACGACGCAACGCATGCAGTTCAGGCTTTTCAAACCCGTTGCGTTGCAGGCCGACCAGGTTCAGACCAAACGGTGTCGCGTGGTTGCCCTGAGCCAGCACATACGGCGGAACATCCTGAACCACAGCAGAACAGCCACCCACATAGCTGTACGCACCCACAGTACAGAACGGATGAATCGCGGACAGTGCCATCACGCCGGCATGATTGCCAACCGTCACATGGCCACCCAGAATCGAGTTATTCCCGATATGGGTATGATCGCCAATCACAACATCGTGCGCAACGTGTGCGTTCACACAGAGCAGGTTGTCGTTGCCAACAATGGTGACGCCTTTGTCCTGAACCGTGCCACGATGGATTTGTACGCTTTCGCGAATCACATTGCGGTCGCCGATTTCCAGGCGGGTTGGCTCACCGTTGTACTTCTTGTCCTGACACTCTTCGCCAACGATGGCGTAAGGGAAAATCCGGTTGTCCTGACCAATGGTTGTCGGACCTTTGATCACAACATGGGACATGATCTCATTGCCATCACCAATCTCGACATCTTTGCCGATATAAGTAAATGGACCGACCGTCACATTGGCACCGATCTTCACACCGTCTTCAATGACTGCAGACGGATGGATCTTTGCAGTTTCGTGAATCATGAAAACTCTCGTCTTGCGCATTTCAGCTCAGCCGAACATACGACTTCGCCGTCTACTTTCGCCACGCCATTGAACATTGCAATGCCACGACGTTCTTTCAGGAATTCGACTTCAATCACCAGTTGATCCCCAGGACCCACTGGCTTGCGGAATTTTGCATTATCAATACTGGCAAAGTAATACAGTTCATTTTCCGCTGGCGCACCAAAGGTTTTAAATGCAAGCAGCCCTGTCGCCTGTGCCATCGCTTCCAGAATCAGTACGCCCGGGAAAACAGGCATTTTCGGAAAGTGGCCGGTGAACTGCGGCTCGTTAACAGAAACGTTTTTAATCGCTGTCAGCGTTTTGCCTTCTTCATAGTTTACAACCTTATCGACCATCAGAAACGGATAACGGTGTGGAAGAAGTGCCTGGATCTCGGTGATATTCAGCGTTTTGTTCTCGCTAGTCAAAACTGCATTCCTGTCTAAAAAGTGAACAAAGCGCCGCGGCGATCTGAGAAATTGCGAAACGTCTGTCAACGTCGCCCCCGTCCCACGGCGCAGAAACATTCAAAAACGGTTACTTACCTTCTTCTTCGAGTTTTTTCTCTACAGATTTCAGGCGCTTATTCATATCTTCGATTTTCAGTACCCGTGCGGCTGTCTTACGCCACTCCCGGTTCGTCTGAAGCGGGATACCGGAAGAATACACTCCCGGCTCAGTAATTGGGCGCATGACCATTCCCATGCCGGTCACAGTCACCCCATCCGTGATTTCCATGTGGCCATTGAACACACTGGCTCCACCGATGAAGCAGTGTTTACCGACTTTCAGGCTGCCAGCCATCACAGTGGCGCCTGCAACAGCAGTGTTTTCGCCAATGGTGACGTTATGCGCGATCTGGCACTGATTATCAATAATAACACCATCTGCAATGATGGTATCTTCAAGGGCACCCCGGTCGATTGTGGTACAAGCCCCGATCTCAACCCGGTCGCCCACACGAACCGTGCCCAACTGCGGGATCTTCACCCAGCGGCCTTTATCATTGGCATAACCGAAGCCATCTGCACCAATCACGGTACCCGACTGAACCAGACAGTCATCGCCCAGAACCACATTGTGGTAAATACTGACATTGGCCCACAGCTTGGTACGGTGACCAATCTGTGCATTTTTCCCGATGAAACATCCCGGACCAATCTGAACGTTATCGCCCAGCACAACACCCGACTCAATCACGGCGTTGTGGCCCACAGCCACACCCTGGCCAACCACAGCATCAGAAGCAATGTAAGCAGAAGGGGCAATCTCAGTCGCGCTGGCCGGTGTGCTGTCCAGAATCTGTGCAACTTTGGCGTAAGACAGATAAGGGTCTTGAACAATCAAGGCATTACCACCGAAGAACTCGGCGTCTTCGGCTTTCAGCATGACCGCTGTCGCCTGACATTCTTTCAGATGCTGGCGATATTTACTGCTGGAAAGGAAAGTGATCTGACCGGGAGCTGCCTGTCCCAGTCCTGCGATTGCGGTGACTTCCGCGTCTGCGTCACCGCGCAGCTCCGCACCTAATTTCTCTGCTAATGCAGCAAGCGTCAATGCAGCCATTGTTTACCTTATTATTTCGTTTTTATACGTCACTGCACCTTATTATCTGTGGTGAACGAGACAATGCAAAGTGTAAGCGCAGGAACGTTTATAATTTGAACAATGTTCACATAATACTGTCATTTTGGGTCCCGGCAGACCCTACCAGATGCGCCAGCGAGTTTTGGGCCCGCTGGCGCAACGATTGAGTCTCACCTGTGACAGTGCGTAGACGTGATTACTTCACCGCAGACAGTACTTTTGTGGACAGATCATCTTTTGGGTTGGCAAACAGGATTGCCTGACCATCAACGATCATGTCATATCCTTCGCGTTTTGCCACATCCTGAATCGCTGTACGCAGTTTTTGCGCCAGTTTCTGCTGTTCCTCAGCACCGCGACGGGCCTGATCTTCCTGCAATGCCCGTGCTTTTTGTTTGAACTGGCCATCCAGCGTCTGCAGTTCGTTCTGCAGCTTGCCTCTGTCACTGGCGCTCATCAATTCACCATCGCGCTTGAGCTTATCCAGCTTCGACTTGATGTTCGTTTCCAGTGTGCGCAGTTCAGTAATACGGCCCTGAAACTCGTTCCGCAGCTTGTCTTTCACATTGTAACGCTGAGCCAGTTGCGCCATCGCCTGAGCCGTTGCGACATAGCCAACTTTCTCTGCTGCCGCAGCAGTATGAGCGTACATGGAAGATGACATCACCATCAGGCCAAAGCCGGCTGCTTTAATCCACTGTTTCAAAAGCTCTCTCCTTCAAGGGTTAGAATGTGCGTCCGATGGTAAATGTGAAGAATTCCTCATCATCGCCATCGTATTTCTTAAGTGGTTTCGCCACCGAGAAGACCAGAGGTCCCATCGGCGACATCCACTGGAGTGCAGCACCATAGGAAGCCCGGATCAGGAAAGGATCGGAGTAGTCATATAAAAACTCACCGTCTTCACCGGTCAAATCGTATTCGGTGTCCCACACATTACCAGCATCAATAAACAAGCTGGTTCGAATCTGGTTTCTGGCTTCATCCGAAGCAAATGGGGTCGGTACGATCAGCTCCATACTCGCCAGAGCGACCGCATTACCACCCGCAGCATCATCCGAGCCGGTCGCACAGCTGTTGTTGCCGCCGATACTACTGCCGGTGTCACAGCCACCGACGTACACCGCTTTCGGGCCGACGGTATTAGACCGGAAACCACGCAGGGTCGAAAAACCACCCGCATAGAAATTTTCATAGAACGGCAACAGCTGATCACTGCCGTTATCTGTTGTCCCGTAACCATTACCATAGCCCAGACGGCCGCGGAGCAACAAGGTAAAGTCCTGATCTTCGGTCAGCGGGAAGTACTGACGTACGTCATACTGAGCTTTGAAGTATTGGGCATCAGAACCCGGAATCGTCATCCGGAATGTTGCCCGCTGATGATTACCGGCAGTCGGGAAGAAGCCCCGGTTCAGGTTGTTGCGCGTCCAGGAAACCGACCAGTCAAAATCATCCAGTTCGATGGAAGTATTGGCCTCGTCAAAGTCATGAATACGCTTGAATTTTTCTATCTGGTAATACTCTTCGGTATTCGAGATTTTGTTATGGTCGTAACCGACGCCGAATTCAAAGAAGTTCAGTTCGTCATAAGGGAAACCCCAGGTCAGACTGGCGCCGTAACTCTGGTTGGTATAGTCCGAAATGTTCGCGTCCGAAGCTTCAAATTCGTTGTAGTAAACTTTTCCGCCCAGGCTGATGCCATCCAGCGTGAAGTACGGGTCGCGGTATTCGACACTGACGTTCTTCTGGTAATCATTCATCATGGCGCTGATGCCGAACCGGTTCCCGGTTCCCAGGAAGTTATCCTGCTGGATCCCCGCCTGGAAAGACACGCCGGACTCTGTGCCATAGCCAACACCAAAGTTGATATTACCGGCGTTGGCTTCTTTTACCTTGTACTGAACATCAACCTGATCTTCAGTGCCCGGCACACGAACAGTCTGCACATCGACGGTTTCAAAGAATCCGGTCCGGTTCAGACGTTCTTTGCCTCGCTCAATCGATTTCGAGTTCAGCCAGCTGCCTTCCATCTGCCGCATTTCACGACGCAGCACTTCATCTTTGGTCGAAGTATTCCCCGAGAACGAGATATTACGAACATAGATCCGCTTACCCGGTTCGACATTCACCAGCAGGGAGACCTGCTGATTCTCATCATCAAATTCCGGAATCGTGTTGACCTGCGGGTAGGCATAGCCCAGTTCACCCAGACGACGTTTAATCGACTCTTCCAGCGCAGTGACTTTGGCGCCATTGTAAATATCGCCGTCTTTAAAGGTCACCAAGCTTGCCAGTTCGCCTTGCTCACCGACCAGATTACCGCGGAATTTCACCCCTTTGACGGTGTATTGCTGACCTTCGTCAATATTCAACGTGATGTACACGCCTTTCTTGTCGGGTGAGATCGAGACATGCGTCGATTGCAACTTGTATTTCAGGTAGCCGTTATTGAGGTATTGGGAGCGAAGTGTTTCCAGATCCCCGGCCAGAACCTGCTTCTGATACTTCTCATCCGCCAGAAAGTTCCACCAAGGCACATCAGCCTGCAGGTTGAATTTGTCCCGCAGTTCTTCGTTACTGAACACGGTATTGCCAATGAAGTTGATCTGCTGAATTTTTGCAGAAACCCCTTCAGTGAAGACGAACTTCAGGTCAGCACGATTTCGTGGTAACGGTGTGACGACCGCTTTCACACTGGCATTGTACTTTCCGACACTGTAATAAAAGTCTTCCAGACCTTTTTCAATCTTGCTCAGTGTCGTCCGGTCCAGCGCTTCACCCACACGAATTTTCGACGCGTTCAGGTTTTCCTGAAGCTGCTCGTCTTTAATGGCTTTATTGCCTGAAAACGTAATGCTGGCAATGGTCGGACGTTCAATCACTTTCACGACCAGTGCATTGTTGTCCCGGAAAACCTGAATATCTTCAAAGTTACCCGAAGCGAACAATGCCTGAATCATATCCGCAACATCCCGCTCATCGACAGTGTCGCCAACTCTGACCGGCGTTTTCAGCAACGCCGCACCTAACGCGACGCGCTGTAGTCCCTCAAAGCGGATATCGTCCACCACAAATTCTTCCGCATGTGCCACACTGCTGCCAAGCAAGAGGGATGCGACTAACAGTTTCTTCATCGCCATTACTGTTCTGATTATTCCTTGCTAAATACGCACTTATTAAAGGCGGGTAAAATCATTGAGAAGCGCGACAGCCATCAAAACGACCAAAATCGCAGAACCCAGACGATAGCCAATCTCCTGAATACGCTCCGATACCGGACGACGGGTCACCGCTTCGATTGCGAAGAACAGCAGATGACCACCATCCAGTACCGGTAGCGGCAACAGGTTCACAATCCCCAGGTTGACGCTGATCAAGGCCAGAAACCCTAAAAAGTACACAATGCCATAGTCAGCCGTTGTACCTGCGCCTTTCGCGATAGAAATCGGCCCGCTCAGGTTTTTCAGTGCCACATCACCGGTCACCAGCTTGGTCACCATGTCAAAGGTCAGTGTCACCAGTTGCCAGGTTTTCTCCGTTGCCTGGCCAATTGCTTCAAAAGGTCCGTACTTCAGCTGAAAACGCTGATCAGCCGGCCAGGCTTCCACAACAGGTGCAAATCCGGCATAGCCTACCAGCTCTCCGCTGGACAGTTCTTTTGTTTTCGGTGTCAGCGACACCTCAATCTGCTCTCCTGCCCGATTGAGCTGAACCTTCAGCGCAACCTCAGGGTTGGAACGAATGATATCAACCACCTGTTCCCAGTTCACAATCGGTTGGTCATTGATGGATACAATCGTGTCACCCACAGCAAAACCAGCCTTCTGGGCTGCACCCTTATCCACCAGTTGGCCGATCTCCAAAGTGATCGGCGGTGAAAACGGCGTGATCCCCAGGGTTGTGAGTATACGCTCACTTTCCGGATCAAACGACCAGTCCCGTAAATCCAACCGCAAGGTTTCTTCATAGGACTCATCCGGCGGAACAACGGTCAGGGTCATGACATCATCCCCGATATGACCAATCATCGCCATATTGACCGATTCCCAGTCCGGAGTTTTGATACCGGAAACCGACTTAAGTTCCATGCCGGATTCAATCCCTGCCTGTGCAGCAATGGACTGTGGTGCAACTTCGCCAACCATAGGTTTTACAGCAGGGACGCCAATCAGATACACAACCCAGTATGCAAAAATCGCGAACACAAAGTTGGCAATCGGTCCGGCTGCAACAATCGCACTGCGTTGCCAGAGTGCTTTACGATTAAAGGCCTGATGACGACGCTCCTCCGGAACGGTATCCACCCGCTCATCCAGCATTTTCACGTAGCCACCCAGCGGGATCATCGCCAGTGTATATTCTGTGCCCTGCTTATCAACACGACGCCATAAGGCTTTACCAAAACCGATGGAAAAACGTTCCACATACACGCCGCAACGACGTGCAACCCAGAAATGTCCGAATTCATGTACCGCGATCAGAATGCCCAATGCAACCAGAAAGGCACCCAAATTCCACAAAATTCCCATCATTTCGCTACCTTCTGAATCACTTGCTGTGCCAGTTGGCGTGCTGCGGCATCCAATGCGAGCACACAATCCAGGCTATGCGGTTCTGTCATATCGGCCTGGGCCAAAACCTGCTCGTTTACACGGGCAATGTCGGTAAAGCGGATTTCTCCCGCCAAAAACGCTGCCACAGCCATTTCGTTTGCGGCATTCAGTGTTGTTGTCGCAGCCTGACCACTGTAACACGCATCAATCGCCAGCTGCAGACATGGATAACGCGACATATCCGGCGCAATGAATGTAAACTCACCCACCTTGGTAAAGTCAAGCGGCGGGACACGGGTACCCACACGCTCAGGGTAAGCCATCGCATATGCGATAGGCGTCTGCATGTCGGGTAATCCCATCTGAGCCAGCACGGAACCATCTTTATACTGCACCATCGAATGAATCACAGACTGCGGGTGAATCAGTACCTCAAGCTGCGCACGAGAAGCATTGAACAACCAGCGCGCCTCAATATATTCCAGCCCCTTATTCATCATAGTGGCCGAATCCACAGAAATCTTCGGTCCCATGGACCAGTTTGGATGAGCAATGGCCATTTCCGGTGTCACCTCATCCAGTTCACGCACATCAGTGTAACGGAAAGGACCACCTGAACCGGTTAACAAAATCTTGCTGACACCGGCTTTCGTCAGATCACACCTGCCCGGTTTTTGCTGCACGTCTAAGGGTAGACACTGAAAAATCGCATTATGTTCACTATCAACCGGTAATATTTCCGCACCATATTTCTCAACGGCATCAATAAACAGCTGGCCCGACATCACCAGCGCTTCCTTATTCGCCAGCAAAATGCGTTTTCCGGCTTTCACTGCCGCCATGGTGGGTAATAGTCCGGCTGCGCCGACAATAGCAGCCATCACGGTATCCACTTCTTCCAATGCCGCAACATGGCACAGCCCGGCTTCACCAGAGAGGACCTGTGTCTTCAGACCTTCAGTCGACAGGCGCTGAGTCAGGTCTTTGGCTGCCGACTCACAAGCCATCACTGCATACTTCGGCTGCCACTGGCAGCACAGGGCAAACATTTTCCGGCTGTCGCTGCCAGCAGCCAGCGCCACGATTTCAAATTGTTCAGGATTCGTTTCCGCGACAGATAAGGTGCTGGAGCCAATCGACCCTGTCGCTCCCAGAATGGTTAACTTACGCATAGTTTCACTACTTCACGAAGACCGCTCAAGTCAGCGGTCATCCAAATATTGCTTGTCCACTTGATGCGGAGAATCTCAGACTCACACATTAAGTAAACTATCAAAATCAAAACGGGGGAAGTGGTTACCCGCTTCCCCCGAATCAGGCATCAAATCAGCCAGAGATAGAGCAATGCAAACACCGGCAATGCGGCTGTCAGGCTGTCTATTCGGTCAAGAATACCACCATGGCCCGGTAAGATCTGTCCGCTGTCTTTAATTCCTGAGACGCGCTTGAACATACTTTCCACCAGATCGCCAAAAACCGAAGCGATCACGGTCAGGACGACGGTCGACAGCAGCGCACCTGCACCATGGAAAGGAATGCCCAGCACCTCGGCTGCCCCCCAGGCGACAATCACGGCCAGCAACACACCACCCGCCAGGCCTTCCAGCGTTTTATTCGGGCTGACTTTCGGTGCCATTTTACGACGGCCAAAGCGTTTCCCCGCAAAGTATGCGCCACTGTCGGCCGCCCAAACCATCAGGCACACCAGCATCACCAGTTTAGCGCCGTAATAAGGCGCTTCAGCATAGTTCACCGCACGCAGCATCAGGACACCCCAGAAGAATGGGATCAAGGTCAGCAGACCAAAACAGTATCGGAGTACAGTTGAGCGCGTCCAGAACCCGGACTTTTCCGGATAGGTCACCACCAGAAGGCAAGCCAGCAGCCACCAGACGCCTCCCACGGTCAGCATGGTGTGATGGGATGTTGTCAAAGCCCCCAACGCCATGGCATCTGTGGGCAACACAAAACAGGAAGCCAGCAGGATCAATGCCGGTGGCACCATCGCCAACGCGCGAGAGCGCGTATTCACAAACTGGGTCCACTCCCAGAAACCGGCCAGAGTAATCCCGGCTAATGCCAGCATAAATCCCGAAAAAGGTAACAGGAAGATTCCGGCAATCACAATCGGAGCCAGAACCAATGCAGTCAAAATTCGTTGCTTAAGCAAGCTTGTTCCTCTCGTTATAATTTATCTTTGTCGCTTCTCAGCAATATCTTGCTTGGTCGCAATCCAACAAGCTATGAGCTTGTCATCAGAATGGCAGCGGGATTCCAGTTTCCGCCACCTGATTTCCGTTACTGGCGATTCAATAACAGTTTGATTTGTTCACCTGTACAGCCAAAGCGGCGTTCCCGGTCCATAAACCAGGCAATGGCTTCGGAAAATGTATCTTCATCAAAATCCGGCCAGAGCAGCGGGGTGAAGTACAATTCGGCGTAGGCAGCCTGCCACAGCATAAAGTTGCTGATGCGGCATTCACCACTGGTTCGGATGAGCAGGTCGACATCGGGCAGGCCATGGGTCGATAAGCGATCGGCCAGCATGTCTTCAGTGATAGCGTCAGGAGTCAGTCCCTTCTCTGCCACGTCACGGGCGAGCGACTGCGCAGCCTGAATAATGTCCCATTGTCCGCCATAATTGGCAGCCACGTTCAGGACCATTCCGGTATTGTTCGCGGTCAGCGATTCTGCAGCATGGATTTTATCTTGCAGACGCTGGCTAAAACGGCTGGTATCGCCAATGATTTTCAGGCGAATGTTATTCTTGTGCAGACGCTTAACTTCGCGGCCCAGTACGGTCAGAAAAAGCTCCATCAATAAAGAGACTTCATCTTCCGGACGACGCCAGTTTTCGCTACTGAATGCAAACAGGGTCACAACCTGAATGCCAAGACGACTTGCAGCAGAGACAGTTTTACGTACGGCTTCCACACCGGCTTTATGGCCAAACACCCGCGCCTTGCCCTTCGCTTTGGCCCAGCGTCCATTTCCATCCATGATGATGGCCACGTGCTTAGGCAGCTTCTGAGCATACCACTCAGTGTTGGTTGTAGGCTCTGCCATACATTTCCCTCAACAAAAAAGCGCCGTGCTGCACGCACAGCGCTTCAGAGCTTACTTGTTGTTCTGAAGTCAGGCGAACCTTAAACTTCCATCAACTCTTTTTCTTTCGCTTCCAGAATGGCATCGATTTTCTTCACCGCCGCATCCGTCAGCTTCTGGATGTCGTCTTGTGCACGACGGTCATCATCTTCTGAAATTTCTTTATCTTTCAGCAACGCTTTCACGTCTGCGTTCGCATCACGACGGATGTTACGCACAGCAACTCGGCCTTGCTCAGCTTCTGCACGAACAACCTTCACCAGATCTTTACGACGCTCTTCTGTTAGCGGTGGCAGTGGTACACGAATCACAGTACCCGCAGAAGATGGGTTCAGACCCAGGTCAGACATCATGATTGCTTTTTCAATCTTAGGCGTCAGCTCTTTGTCAAAGACAGTGATCGCCAGGGTACGTGCATCTTCAGCAATCACGTTCGCTACCTGACGCAGCGGCGTGTTCGAACCGTAGTATTCCACCTGAATACCGTCCAGCAAACTTGGATGTGCACGACCAGTACGCACTTTTGCCAGTTGAGTTTTCAGTGCTTCAACACTTTTTTCCATGCGCGTTTGCGCATCAGTTTTAATCTCGTTAATCACGTTTGTACCCTTGAATAGTCGGTCTTAGTGGAGAATGTGATTTTCCCCACCCTATCAATCTATTGCAGCCTTATTCGCTGTGTGCGATCAAGGTGCCTTCAACTTCACCCATGACAACTTTACGCAGTGCGCCCGGCTTGTTCATGTTAAAGACACGAATTGGCATGCCGTGGTCACGCGCCAGAGTGAATGCCGCAAGATCCATTACTTTCAGTTCTTTTTCCAGAACGTCTTGATAACTTAGCTTATCATAAAGAACTGCTTCTGGATTTTTTACTGGGTCTTCGCTGTAAACGCCGTCGACTTTTGTGGCTTTCAGCACAACATCGGCTTCAATCTCAATGCCACGCAGACAGGCAGCAGAGTCAGTCGTGAAAAAAGGATTCCCGGTACCGGCCGAGAAAATCACAACACGACCCTGACGAAGCTGGCTGATCGCTTCAGCCCAGTTATAGCTGTCACAGACGCCATTCAATGGAATCGCTGACATCACTTTCGCGTTCACATAGGCACGGTGCAGCGAGTCACGCATGGCCAAGCCATTCATCACTGTTGCCAGCATACCCATGTGATCGCCCACAACTCGGTTCATACCCGCAGCAGCCAGACCTGCACCACGGAAAAGGTTACCACCACCGATAACCAGACCCACTTGTACGCCCAGTTCTACCAGTTCTTTGATTTCCTGAGCCATGCGATCCAGAACATGGGCATCAATACCAAAACCTTCGTCACCCTGCAGCGCTTCGCCACTCAGTTTCAGCAGGATCCGTTGATAAATCGGTTTAGGATTCGTGGTCATTTATTGTACCTTCCAGGCTTACGATAGAGAGATGGAGTTGTAAAAAGACCGCAGCCTTGGCCACGGTCTTCTATAAGCAATGTGCGAAAGATTAACCTTTCTGCGCCAGAGCAACTTCTTCAGCGAAGCTCAGGCCTTCTGCTTTCTCGATACCTTCACCAACTTCCAGGCGAATAAAGGTAGAAACAGAAGCACCGCTTTCTTTCAGGAAATCACCAACAGATTTCTTCGGTTCCATGATGAAAGGCTGACCAGTCAGAGACACTTCGCCAGTGAACTTCTTCATGCGGCCTTCAACCATCTTCTCAGCGATTTCTTGAGGCTTGCCTTCGTTCATCGCGATTTCAACCTGAACTTCACGCTCTTTTGCAACAACGTCAGCAGGTACATCTTCTGGGTTCACGTACTCTGGACGTGAAGCCGCAACGTGCATTGCGATGTGCTTCAGGGTTTCGTCTTCGCCGTTACCTGCAACAACAACACCGATGCGGTCGCCGTGACGGTAAGAAGCTACTTTTTCGCCTTCGATGTAAGCAACACGACGGATAGAGATGTTCTCACCGATTTTCGCAACCAGTGCAACACGCTTCTCTTCGAACTGAGCTTGCAGCTCAGCGATGTCTGCTTTGCTTGCCAGTGCAACATCTGCAACTTCGTTTGCGAAAGCCAGGAAGTTACCGTCTTTAGCAACGAAGTCAGTCTGGCAGTTTACTTCAACCAGAGCAGCTACGCCGTCAGTGTTCTTGATGATGATAGAACCTTCAGCAGCAATGTTACCTGCTTTTTTAGCCGCTTTTGCAGCACCGCTCTTACGCATGTTCTCGATGGCCAGCTCGATGTCTGCATTTGCTTCAACCAGAGCTTTTTTACATTCCATCATGCCTGCGCCAGTACGCTCACGCAGTTCTTTAACCAGGGCAGCTGTAACTGTTGCCATTGTTATATCCTCAGTTTTTAAATCTTGGTGTAAAAATCAGGGGCCTGTGAGCGGCCCCTGTTAACCATACTTAGTTTACACAAGGTAACTTAAGATGCTCAAAGGAGCGGACTGATTACTCAGCTTCTACGAAACCGTCTTGCTCAGCCTGGACAACGATGTCCTGGTTGCGAGCTTCAGTAACAGTCGTTGCAACAGCACCTGTGTACAGCTGGATTGCGCGGATTGCGTCATCGTTACCTGGGATAACGAAATCAACGCCGTCTGGGTTAGAGTTAGTATCTACGATAGAGAATACTGGGATACCCAGGTTGTTCGCTTCTTTGATTGCGATGTGCTCGTGATCAGCATCGATAACGAACATTGCGTCTGGCAGACCGCCCATGTTCTTGATACCGCCCAGAGATTTCTCCAGTTTTTCCATTTCACGAGTACGCATCAGCGCTTCTTTCTTAGTCAGCTTGTCAAAAGTACCGTCAGTAGACTGAGTTTCCAGGTCTTTCAGGCGCTTGATTGACTGGCGAACAGTTTTCCAGTTAGTCAGCATACCGCCCAACCAACGGTTGTTCACGTAGTACTGATCACAGCTGATTGCAGCTTCTTTGATAGATTCGCTGGCTGCACGCTTCGTACCAACGAACAGGATTTTACCCTTGCGAGCAGCGATCTTGTTGATCTCAGCCAGCGCGTCGTTGAACATTGGTACAGTTTTCTCAAGGTTGATGATGTGCACACGGTTACGAGCACCGAAGATGAATGGCTTCATCTTAGGGTTCCAGTAACGGGTTTGGTGACCAAAGTGAACACCAGCCTTCAGCATGTCGCGCATTGATACAGTTGCCATTGAATATTCCTCAATTGGGGTTAGGCGTCCACATATCCCATGCTACCGACCCTGGACTGATAACAGTCGGCTTCATCAAAAGCCTTGGGCACCCCGGAGCACGTGTCGATATGTGTGAGTGATTAATAAAATAACGTTTTTTATGTAACCTGACCGACGGGTCGATTTTCATCAACGCACATTCTGGCAAATTACGGCGCGCTTTATACCATATTTTGACTGTTAAAATCCAGCCTAAATGTCCCCGGAGACCGAAGCCAGTTTCCATCCGGGGCGTGCGCTGATACCATAGAAAGCATAGAGACTGATAAGGTTGAGAAGTTTGCATGAGCATTAAAATCAAAACGGCTGAAGAAATCGAAAAAATGCGTGTGGCGGGCCGTCTGGCTGCCGAAGTGCTGGAAATGATTGAGCCACATGTCAAACCCGGGGTATCCACAGAAGAACTGGATCGGATTTGTCATCAGTACATTACCGACACTCAGGGCGCGATCCCGGCACCGCTGAACTATCACGGTTTCCCGAAATCCATCTGTACCTCCATTAACCATGTGGTCTGTCACGGGATTCCAAGTGAATCAGACATTCTGAAAGATGGCGATATCATCAATATTGACATCACAGTAATCAAAGATGGTTATCATGGTGATACTTCGAAGATGTTCGAAGTCGGTGACGTCTCTCTGGAAGACAAACGCCTGTGTCGCGTGGCTCAGGAAAGCCTGTATCAAGCCATGAAGAAAGTGAAGCCCGGCGCCAAACTGGGTGAAATCGGCACCACGATTCAGAAGTTCGTGAAGAATGGCAACAGCCGCTTCAGCATTGTCCGCGACTACTGCGGTCACGGCATTGGTGACGAGTTCCACGAAGAGCCGCAGGTTGTTCACTACAAAAACGCAGACCGCACCGTCCTGAAAGCCGGCATGTGCTTCACCATCGAGCCGATGATCAATGCGGGTAAATTCGGTTGTGAGCTGGATGAGAACGACGGCTGGACTGTCTATACCGTCGACGGCAAAAAATCAGCCCAGTGGGAACATACGCTGCTGGTGACCGAGGATGGCTGTGAAGTTCTGACCCTGCGTCAAGAAGAGTCTTTACCGCGCGTGATGAAAAACGCCTGATTCGCCCCCGTCGCTTTCAGCAATGAATCAATCCCTCAAAGCCAGCATTCTGCTGGCTTTTTTGTTCCTGTGTTTCAAGCTAGAGTAAAAGGAAATCCGACCGAGAGCATGGACAGCAATGACACAAGCACATTCAGAGACCGCCAGCGGCGAAAACATCAACCAGCTGCGTTTAGCACTCAAGCAAGAGCTGGAGCAATTTAACGAGCAACAACAGCTGCTGTTTGCCCAGCATGTGCCCGTCACTGAACTGGTCGCCAGCCGTTCTGACTGTATGGACGAAATGTTACGTCACTTATGGCCGGTTTTTGGTTTGGACCAGCGGGATGATCTGGCGCTGGTTGCCGTCGGCGGCTATGGTCGCGGGGAGCTGCATCCTTTGTCGGATGTCGACATTCTGCTGCTGAGTGCAACATCACTGGACACCCAGATCGGGAAACAGGTCAGCGAGTTCCTCACCCTGCTCTGGGATCTGAAGCTGGAAGTGGGTCACAGCGTCCGCACCATTGAAGAATGCATCAATATTGGTCTGGAAGATCTGACCGTCGCCACCAACTTGCAGGAAGCCCGCTGGCTGTGCGGCAGCGAAGACAGCTTTCAGCAACTGCAGGAACAGGTGAACTCCGGCAAGTTCTGGCCCAGTGAGGTGTTTTACCGCGCTAAAGTGGAAGAGCAGCGCGTGCGCCATGCCCGCTATCATGACACCACCTACAACCTGGAACCTGATATTAAATCCAGCCCGGGCGGATTACGCGATATTCACACGTTGAGCTGGGTGGCCCGCCGCCACTTCGGAGCGACTAACCTGCTGGAGATGAGCCGGTTTGGATTTCTGACCGATGCGGAATACCGGGAGCTCTATGAGTGTCAGGCGTCACTATGGCGGATTCGGTTTGCGCTGCACTGTGAACTGAAACGATACGATAACCGCCTGACCTTTGAACACCAGGCGTCCGTCGCTCAGAAGCTGGGCTATACCGGTGAAGGCAACAAACCCGTCGAAATGATGATGAAAGAGTTCTACCGGACCCTGCGCCGGGTTGCCGAACTCAACAAAATGCTGTTGCAGCTTTTCGATCAGGCCATTCTGAAAAACGGTCAGGAACAAGCCACTGTCGATCTCGACGAGGATTTCCGACTGGCGGGGCATCTGATTGAAGCCCGCAAACCTGCGCTGTTTCAGGCCAGGCCGGAGACCATTCTGGATATGTTCCTGCACATCGCCCGGAATTCAGAAATTGATGGGATTGCAGCCCCCACCCTGCGCCAGCTCCGGACGGCACGACGTCGTTTGAATCGTTTCCTGGTCGATATCCCGGAAGCCAGAGAAAAATTCATGGAACTGGCCCGCCAGCCCAACGCTCTGAATAAAGCCTTCCGTCTGATGCATCGCCATGGCGTGCTGGCAGCCTATCTGCCGCAATGGAGCCAGATTGTCGGTCAGATGCAGTTCGATCTTTTCCACGTCTACACCGTCGATGAGCACAGTGTTCGGCTGCTGAAACATCTGAATAAATTCAGCGATCCGGCCAACCGGGAAGTTCACCCGATCTGTTGCGAGGTTTACCCCAGAATTCAGAAAAAAGAGCTGCTGATCCTGGCGGCGATTTTCCATGATATCGCCAAAGGGCGCGGCGGGGATCATTCCGAGCTGGGCGCAGATGACGCCTATCAGTTCTGTATCAATCACGGTTTATCCCGCCCGGAAGCGAATCTGGTGACCTGGCTGGTGAAAAATCACCTGCTGATGTCCGTGACTGCACAGCGTCGCGATATTTATGATCCGGATGTGATCACCGAGTTTGCCAAAATCGTTCGGGATGAGGAACGGCTCGATTATCTGATCTGCCTGACCGTCGCAGATATCTGCGCCACCAATCAGGAACTATGGAACAGCTGGAAACGGACTTTACTGGCAGAACTTTACTATTCGACCCAAAAAGCACTGCGCCGCGGACTGGAGAATCCACCAGATGTCCGTGAACGTATCCGCCACAATCAGCAAATGGCCTCTGCTGTGTTACGAAGTCAGGGATTTACCCAACGTGAAGTCGAGGTCCTGTGGCAGCGGTTTAAAGCGGATTATTTCCTGCGCCACACCCACCAGCAGATCGCCTGGCATGCAGAAGCCTTGCTGCAACATCACGATCCAGACACCCCGCTGATCCTGATCAGCAAAAAGCCCACCCGCGGAGGAACCGAGGTGTTCGTCTACAGCAAGGATAAAGCCAAGCTGTTTGCGATTGTGGTTGCTGAGCTGGATAAGAAAAATCTCAGTGTGCATGACGCCCAGATCATGACCAGCAAAGACGGCTACACGCTGGACACCTTCATGGTGCTCGATCCCAATGGCGATCCGCTGACAGAAAACCGTCATGCCATGGTCCGGGCGGATCTGATCCAGGCACTGGAAACCATGTCTTCAGAACGACGCAATAAACGGCCCCCCCGTAAACTGCGGCATTTCCATGTCAAAACTCAGGTGGACTTCCTACCCACCAAAACCGGGAAAAAGACCATGATGGAACTGGTCGCACTGGATATGCCAGGCCTGCTGGCCCGGATCGGATCCGTTTTTGCCGAACAGAATGTCAGTTTGCAGGCCGCTAAAATTACCACCATCGGCGAGCGGGCAGAAGAC
The DNA here is from genome assembly GCF_018199995.1 of Photobacterium sp. GJ3. Classification (NCBI taxonomy): domain Bacteria; kingdom Pseudomonadati; phylum Pseudomonadota; class Gammaproteobacteria; order Vibrionales; family Vibrionaceae; genus Photobacterium; species Photobacterium sp. GJ3. The sequence continues at coordinate 2,701,492 of NZ_CP073578.1, forward strand.
TTTTTCATTCTGGTCAATGAATCGGGTCAGCAACTGACTGAAGTGCAGGAGCAAACCCTGAAATCGGCGCTGATTGAGCGGATTAACGACGCAGCCTGAATTGATAAATTCATCAGCCGTCATCAAAAAGTGACGGTTGTATCTTTTCATTGACGCAGATTCTGCGCTGGGTTCAAGACTTCGGCCAGACGAATTGCTAGAGTAGCAAAGAATTGCCTCTATCAACGCGCGGTTGATCTGTCATTAGCCACATTTTGTTGTATCGAGTGCATCCGCTTATCAGACCACCATCTATGAGGCCGCCATGTATCCGAATTTGACCAGTCTGGGGATTGAGCACCCTGAGCGTATTGAAAGCTATAGTCTGCGCCAGGAAGCTGCAAACGATATTCTGAAAATTTACTTCGCCAAACAAAAGGGCGAGCTGTTTGCCAAAAGCATGAAACTGAAATTTCCCCGTCACAAAAAGTCTGTGGTGGTGAACAGTGGCAACCGCGAAGCGAAAGAGATTTCCGAAATCAACCGGAATCTGACGTTTGTGACTGAAGAGCTGGATAAGATCACCCGGAAGCGGCATCAGGATGTGGATATCAAGAAAAAGATCCTGTCGGACTTAAGGCATCTGGAGCAAGTCGTCACACACAAGATCGCCGAAATTGAAGCGGATTTGGCAAAGCTGAAATAACCTTGATACAAAAATGCCGCTGTTCAGGCAGCGGCATTTTGTTAACTCACTTGCTTCATGAAGGTTTGGAGCCAGGGCAACGCTGCTTCAGTGGCATCAAAATTCACACAGGCATCAATGTCCAGCCGCTCTGTGACCGGCTTCGCCTGCAATTCCTGCAATAAAACATCAAACTGACGACCGCCCCCGCAATACCTGTCTTCCCCATAGCTGGAATCCCCCATAGCAATCACACCATAGTTCAGCGCAGGCATCAGCGGAAACTGATCGTTGAGCGCTGTATACAGAGGCAGCAGGTTTTCCGGAATCTCTCCCTGCCCTGTCGTCGAAGTGATCACCAGTGCAACATCATCCCGGTAAGTCAGAAAGTCATCGAGATTCGGCTCAACAAAGAGTTCAGCCTGATGACCATTGGCTTTGAGTTCGCTGACGATTTCCTCTGCGACTTCTTCTGCTCCGCCAAAAACAGAGCCCACAAACACACCAATATTCGCCATCCCAGTCACACCCCACTCCTTGTCTGAATTTCTATCATCTGCGTTTACTTTGGCGTGTGTCCGGCACAGATGCAAATCGGAAAAACAATTGCGGGATCCGCCTGTCAATTTTCTTCCGGGGCTTGCGTCAGCAGTGACAACGGCCAGTCAAATGCGTCCATCACCCGCAGCCAGCTGTCATCGACGTCAGCCCGGATCCTCAATGGCTGGCCGGAAACCGGGTGGATAAATTCCAGTGCAGAGGCATGTAACATCAGCCGGTGACAGTCGTAATGCTCCCGAAACATCCGGTTGTGGCGCCCATCGCCGTGGTTCACATCACCAATAATATGATGGCTGAGGTGGTGCATATGCCGGCGCAACTGATGTTTACGGCCGGTTTCAGGCTTCATTTCCACCAGCGAGTAACGGCTGGTTGCATAGCGGCCCACGGGGATCTGAGTTTCAACCGTGGCCAGCGGCCAATACGCAGTCACGGCCTCTTGCGGCGCTTTATCCTGATCCGTTCGTTTGTCATCCAGCTTATCCAGCTCTTCTTTCAACGGATAATCCAGCACAGCAGCTTCTTTCACCCAGCCACGTACCACGGCATGATAGGTTTTCTTCACTTCCCGTCCGGCAAACTTCGGCATCATTTCTGCAGCCATCTCGCTGGAGAGCGCAAACAGCAGCACACCGGACGTAGGCCGATCAAGGCGATGTAAAGGGAAGACATGCTGTCCGCCTAGCTGATCTCTGAGCGTTTGCATGACAAAGCGGGTTTCATGACGATCCAGCCAGGAGCGATGAACCAGCATGCCCGCCGGTTTGTTCACGGCAACCAGCACGTCATCCTGATACAGAATCTCTAACACAGGGGCTGTTTCTGTCATGCGTTCGCGCCTCCTAACCAATCGTCCAGCGCACTGATGACCGGTAAAACAGCGTCCAGCCCCGGCTCCTGGCGCGCTGCTTCTTCGACATAAGGATAAATGCAGAATGCCGTCGGCAATGGCAGACGTTCAGACAAAACATGATACATATTCGGCAGGAAGATCCACTGCAGCCACTCAGCACAAGTCAGCATATCGACCGCAAATGGCAGAGTGCTCGACAGCGCCGCTTCACTGGGCGGTTCGGACTGCCACAGGCCCTGCTCGTGCAACTGCAATTCAAGTGCTGCCAGTAAGCTGGCGGTTTTCTCATAAGGATCCAATGCAGTACTCCTGAATCTAGATGGGCGCAAAGCGTGGCCCGTGACCGGACACCGACGGGCAAGGATACCATCTTCGGCCTCAACTCCCTATAATGCGCCCCAGATGCCGAAAAAATCGAGGAACCTGCTCCATGTCCAAGGATAAATTTCACACCCTGACCCAATTACTGGATAACGCGGGCTGCCAGTACAGAATTTTTGATCTGGGCCGCCGGGTGTGCGAGATCGACCGCGATACCTTCAAGGCCGTTGAAGAGAACCGCCAGCCTTATCCATGGCCGTTACAGCAGCATGCCCATTTATCGATTTCATTCTGGCAGGCGGGGAATCCACCGTGGATCTGGTTTCTGAAACTACCGCTTGATGAGCGCGGGTTGTTGAAGCAGGCTGCTGTCGGTGATTTCATCAAGTATGTGATTGAAGCCATGGGTGCGACGCTGAATGCCGTCCCCACGGAAGAAGAACAGCAGAAACTGGCGGCAAACCCATATACCTTCAAACCCAAAGACGACAAGATGGCGATTTTCCACGCGCATCTGCGTCATCAGCTGGCCTTACCTGCCAGCCAGTATTACGAGCATGCGCAGCTCTATCTGAGTGGTCAGTTAGCGTGGGATCAGTGGCAGGGCGTTGGCCTGCAGGGACTGGCCGATGTCTGTGCGCGGATGAAACAGGAAAATAATGCGACACTGCTGCGTAAAGCCCTGAACCATCTGCCGATGACCCCGCTCTATGCGCTGTTGGGCTGTCTGGAACACTGCACGCTGCCTGATGCACTGGCTGCTCGACTGGCTGAACGCATTGAGCAGGAGCTGGCTGCTGAAGAAAGTGATATTTTTCTGCTGACGGCTCTGGTTCGTGCCTTATCCGGTGCTGATGCTTCCATCCTGAACCCGGTGATTCGTGTGATACTGAATCAACCGCAACTCTGTCATCCTGAAATGCTGGTCGCTATTGCAGGCCGTTGCTGGACAGGACTGGCAGACACTGACACAGCCAGCCTGTACCTACTCCGTCTGGCGCAAACCCAGGATCAGACCCTGTTCAACCAGCTGTTTGCCGATCTGGTGATGCTGCCAGCACTGCGTGGTGTGATGCTGCAAGTCCTGCACAGCCCGGCGAACCCCGAGCTGACAGAAGCCATTACCCGCTTACAGCAAGCAGCACGCGGACAATAACCCGCCGACTCAAAAGGATGATTTCAAAGGATGGATAATTTACTCGGCATTCTGGCAATTGCCATTCTGGGCTGGCTGTTCTGGCAACAACGCCGGCAAAGTGAGCTCGCGCAGCAGTACATCGGCCTGAGATGCAAGCAATTGGGTCTTCAGGTGCTGAGTGTGGCCCGGGGGTCACACCAATTCAAAGATAAACATGGCCGCTGGCGCTGGCAAACGGTGTATCTGTTTGAGTTTTCAGCGAATGGTGCCGATGCTTATCAAGGGTATGCCACCTTCAAAGGGATGCGTCCGGTACAGTTTGACGTTCCGCCGCATCACATGCCGGATTAGTCCGGCTTTTACAGCGATAAACATTTGATCAAGGCAGAAAAAAGAACGGGCGCAACTTTCGTTGCGCCCTTAGGTCTTACTTGCAGCAATCCAGCTACTGAGTGGCTCCCTGCCTCATTCCGTTGATGCGCCGGAATCCGTCGGCGTTCATCCTTTTGGCGTTCTTCCTGAACGTGTCCGTGATCTCCTGATCCGTTACTTCATCCTGAAATAACTCTCTTCGACCTTCCTGGCGGTGTCCTTCCTTTCGTACTGAAAGTGTCCTTCACTCTTCCTGAGCAGCCCCATCCTGGTGACTGCAACCGGCAATCCTGCCTTGTCCTGAACTATCCTTAGCGCAAGAGCTGTCCTCGCTCTCACTATCGTCCCTAACCGACCCTGCTCCCTGGCCGTTTTCCTGTTCCAAACTGTCAATTCCTTCGACACTTCTAAGACTACGACAAAAATGAGACGAACACAGCAGGGCAAAGCAACATCAAACGTCTCTCAAAATACCGCACACCCAAAACAAAACCTAACCAACTGTTTTATAGACGTTATTTTGTGTTCCATACGTTGAAAGATGAATCGTGAAACTCATTTTTCTCACGCATTTGTAAGCGATCTCGCACAAGCGGTCTGGTAAATTCCGAAATTTTTTTATGATTGGTCAATTTACCTGAGGATTTTGCCCATACTCAACATTGAAATCATTTGCGCACACATGAGACAACCCGTGATGTTGTGTGACAAAAGTCACGCCAGTTCACGCAGCAAATCAGTGCATCTATCGGGAACAACGGGAAGGAAGGAGATATAAAAAGAATGGGCGCAACTTGCGTTGCGCCCTTAGGTCTTACCTGCAACATCCTGCTGCGACGGTGCTCCCTGCATCATTCCTTTGTAAGCTGAATCCTTCAGCACTTCCCTTATTGAACTTCGTCCTGAAGTGTTCCCAGGTCTCCTGACCCGTGAATCCATCCTGAATTCACTCTCAACAGCCTTCCTGGCGGTGTCCCTGACTTCATCCTGAAACATCATCCCTGGTCATCCTGACGGCAAACATCCGTTTGCACTGATTGCTTCCCGCAATCTCCGAACCTTCCCTGAGTATTTTCATCCTGAAAATACAATCTCATCCTGAGATAGCCAGCTCCATGGCTCCAGTTCCTGTTCCGTGTCAGCTCCCTGCGACAGAGTTAAGATTACGCGAAATCCTGTTCAGAACAAGCGATTGCCAGCGCCGAAATTTATTATTGCGAACAATATCAGAAAAGAATAATAAACCTAACCGATTGAATTTCATTGATTTAAAGAATGCACATTCAGTTTCTTCTCTACCATGATTTCTGAATTTCCTACACATCTGTAAGCGATCTCTCACAAAGCCCTCAGACGAATTGACCAGAGTTCCCCACTATACTTAAGACATACACCAATCGGGGGATGCTCATATGGAAACGTTTAACCATGATTTACCAAGCCTTTTCAATCAATTAGGATTGAATTCATCCAAGGATTCTATTGAAGGTTTTATTCGGGAACATCACCTGCAGCAAAATGAAAACATTGCTCAGGCCGATTTCTGGGCCCCGGCACAACGCCGTTTTCTGAAAGAATCGATCGCAGAAGATGCCGATTGGTGCGAAGTGATTGATCAATTGGATGCCTTGCTACGAAAATAACCTATCCATCTAATTTAGGAAGAATGATGTCCTCTGCTATCACTGATGCGCTGGAGCGCGCCATCCAATCTCTGATCTCTGAAGGTAAGGAACCCAGCGTTGCGCTGGTCAAAGCCCGCCTGCGAGAGCCGCTGCCCATGCCTGTCATCATACAGGCGCTAAAAAGCTGGAAACAGCATGCGCAGTTACCAGACATTCCTCAGGCCAAAGCAAAGCCACTCAGCGATCAGGCGCGCATTGCACAACTGGAATCGCAGGTGGCTGAACTGACTGAGAGACTGACAGCCTTAGAGCAACGGATAGCGAGCTAATCCGCCTGAGCTGCACGATGTAAAACGCCTGCGGATTACCGCAGGCGTTTTTTATGAGGACTGATAATCCCAGGACAAATTGGACACCAGACGACAAGGGTCGCATTTAAAATGGAAGATGCCGTGTAACGGTTCTTCCTGCCGCCAGGGCAGACCACATTTCGGACAAGGCCGGTGACTTTCTTCTGCCAGGCTCGCACCACCCACCCGATACTGATAATAATAAGTCGGGATGTGCGTCAGATACTCAATCCGGCCTCGCAAATCCCAGCCCCGACGGAATAAATCGCTGTCAGCATCCCGGATTTCCCGCAGAGCAGCATGTTCTGCCTGGCAGCCTCCGGCCATCTGAATTTCATCGCAGGCCTGCCATTCGGTCTGCCATTTCACCACCGCCTTGTGATCCCCGTTAAAGGTGGCCGGAATTCGATATAAAGGGATCGGCAGCAGGGTCTCACCACTGCGCAGTGGCGAACAGGTATGAACATAAGTGGTATACAGCACCTGCCATGTCGGCGATTCTTCCGCCGTGGCTTCCGAGTTCATATCCCGGCCAAGTACTTTGACTTTCGGAGCCAGCAGGCTGGCCTGTGTCAGACGACTCATGCAACTTTTGACCTGCGGACTGTGAAACTGACTGTGCAGGCTTTCTTTTTCCGGGCACACCGCCCTCACCTTGAACACCGCCTCATCCATCACAATCGGAAATTCCCGCCCCAGTACCTGACCGTTATAACGGAGCGCGTCCATCAGTCCGTTGATGGCCTGTTCCACAGCTGAGATCGTGGTATTGTCAAAACATTCAAATTGCAACTCAATGACATACATGATTTATCGGACCCTGACCACTGGCTCAAGCTGACGAATAAAGCTGGCCACATCTTCCGCCAAGACCTGATGATTCGGCTTGCCCAGCGTTTCCAGCACGACATTCCCGCTCAGGTTACAAATAGAAATCACCCGATCTTCTGCATCCATCACGCCGATAAACACTGTTGGCTTCAGCTTTAACCGCCGCTGCGTCACCAGATGCCCCAGCACATTTTCCTGCAGACGCTGCAGATCCGCTGCACTGAACACCTGTAACAGGTCAAACTCCAGATCGGCAAAGCGGGCTGTCATATCGCCGCTATAAAAACTGCCGTAAAACGCCGTAATGTCTGAATGCAGGCGAAGCTCAATGCCGTTTTCAACCGCAGCCAGACTGCCCATCGGCTCCTGAACGACCGGCTGCCAGTACACCGTGTCGCCATTGTCGCTGTCCACACAGGGCGACGTCAGGCCGATCAAATCGCTGCTGCAAGGTAAACTGGCCCGCTCTTCAGACCAGACATTCATAAAACGGGAGGAAAAATCGGCCAATGCGGCCGTAACAGGATGATTCATTCGCAACCTCAAGCAAGATTCAGTAAACTTTGCCTATTCTAATCCAAGTGTGTGTGTCCAGGACAATATGAGCAAATACAAAGACGCGAAAGAACTCGCCGGTTTAACTCTTGGCCAAAAAAGTGAGTATAAGGATCAGTACGATCCATCCCTGCTGCAGGCGGTCCCCCGTCAGCTCAATCGCGATGATCTGGCTCTGGGTGATGACCTGCCGTTTACCGGATACGACATCTGGACCCTGTATGAGCTGTCCTGGCTCAACAGCAAAGGGCTGCCGCAGGTCGCGATCGGTGAAGTGCGCCTGCCCGCCAGCAGTCCGAACCTGATCGAATCCAAATCCTTCAAGCTCTATCTCAACAGCCTGAACAATACCCGGATTGACAGCTGGCAAGCCGTTGCCGACATGTTGCAAAAAGACCTGTCCGGCTGCGCAGGCGCCGATGTCGATGTGACCATTCAGCCCCTGAGCGATTTCACCGATCAGCCGATTGTTGATTTTGGTGGTGACTGTATTGATGATCAGGACATTGAGATCATGGATTTTGATTTCAATCCGAATCTGCTGGAAAACGCCGCTGAAGGCGCTGAAATTCACGAGATTCTGCACAGCCATCTGCTGAAATCTAACTGTCTGATCACCAACCAGCCAGACTGGGGCAGTGTGCGTATCGCCTACCAGGGCAAGCAGATTAACCGCGAGAAACTGCTGCGTTATCTGGTGTCTTTCCGCAATCATAACGAGTTCCACGAGCAATGTGTGGAACGCATCTTCACCGACATCATGCGATTCTGTCAGCCAACACTGCTGACCGTTTATGCCCGGTATACCCGCCGCGGTGGTCTGGATATTAACCCGTACCGGACCAATCAGGGAAAAACGCCAAGCAATAACGATCGTCTGGCGCGTCAGTAATGACTCACAAGTCCGGCAAATCGCTTTAGTTTGCTGGACTTGAGCACCTGAGCCAGTAATATGAGGGCCGTGTTTCCTGATGGATAAGTGCTCTATGAACTGTCATTACTGGCTCTTCAGCATTCTTCTCTGCATTCTGACAGCCCTGCCTGCTCAGGCAAAAATTTACGCAACGCCACTCCTGGCGGATGCTAATCTGCTGCTGGAAACCAGCCCTGAAAAAGCACTGGAAATCACGAACCGTTATTTGAGTCAGCGCCGGATGAGCACGCCTGTGGATGCCTCACGCGTCCATGTCAGTGAAGAAACAGATCACTCCATTCGCACGCCCTTAAGCACAATCAACGCCCTGCAAATCAAAGCCAAAGCTTTATCACTCCTGAACCGGCAGCCCGAATCCATTCAAACCATCCGGGAAGCCGAGTCATTAGCCATTGAGAATAAATTCAGTTACACCCTGCTGGAAACACAGTTTATTCAGGCCGATATCCTTTGGCAGGGCCTCAGGGATGCTGCCACAGCAACCAACTTGCTCAACAAGATTGATCAGATCCTCGCCGGAGACGAGAAACTGCAAAGCAGTGAACAGGTAAAAGTACTGCAATATCACCTGCTGATGCTGCGGGCGGATATGGAATCAGTACAAGGCGACGAACGCAAAGCCGAAAAAATGTTTATCCGGGCTAAACGGGATTTATCAGAAATTGCCGATATGAAAGCGGAAATCAACTTCCTGTTGAACCATGGCCGGCATTACTTGCGCCATCAACATTATGATCTCGCGCTGGACCGTCTCCTGAGTGCCTACTGGCTGGCTCAGGAGCAGGAAGACCACGGTAAAATGGCGCTGGCAAACCTTGAGCTGGCCACCTTGTATGAAGAACGCAAAGTCTTTGATAAAGCGCTGGAACATGCCACCCAGGCGGGTGAATTCTTTGAACATTTTAACCGCACCTTACCCCTGGCCAGAACACTGGCCCTGATTGCCAGTATTTATGAGCAACAAGGGCGATATAACCTGGCATTGGTGCACTATTTCAACGCACTGGATCAGGAAAACCTGCTCCGTATGCAGCCGCGTTCTTCCCGGTTACGCCTGAGTATCGCCAGAGTGTATCTCAAGCTGTATAACTATCCGAAAACCGAACAGTATCTGCATCACGCCCGCCAACTGGCGCAGGAAAATGATGATGAAGTCACCCTGATTCAGTCTCAATTGTTACTGGGTCAGTTAGAACTCGCCGAAGAAAAAAACGAACAGGCCATTACCACCCTGCAATCAGCATTACTGGCAGCCAGCCGCTTACCGAAACCGCAACCGGTCTTGCAAATGCAGGGAGAAGCCAGCCTGTCGGCGGCATTTGAGAAGCAAAAAGATTATTACAACGCCCTGCTCAGCCAACGTCGTTATGAACAGTTGCATGCTTCGATACAGGAATCTCAAGTCCAAAGTAATGCAGAGGTCTTCCGCCAGCAGCAGCGGATCATGGCACGCTCCCTCAAACTGGAAGAACTGGAACGGCAACAGTTCACTCAGGAAAAAGCCCTGTATCAGCAAAAAAATATGACGACCGTCTTGCTGATCGGCCTACTGATGGCGCTTTTTCTGCTCTGGTACCGAAACCGGGCTGCGCGTCAGTGGCGTGAACGCCTGACGTTGCTCCGTGATGAGTTCTATACCCATCCGCGCAGCGGCCTCCGCAATCTGCGCATGCTCAATGAAAGGCTCTCGAGTTCACTGGAGCAAAGCAGTGCTCACTTTGAACAATGGCATCTGGGTGAAATCATCAATGAGCCGCTGAGCGACCGATTGCGCTTTGCCTTATTTGAAGTCCCCCTGCTGAAGCATGTCTACCTGCAGCATGGTTATCAGCAAGGGCTGGAACTGGAACGACAGTTTGGCGATTACCTGAAAGCACAAATTTGTGAACCTGCCCGGCTGTACCATTTTTCAGATGCGATGTTCTTATATATTGAACCCAACTCGCGGCTGGAAAGTGCTCCCCGACAGCTGGCTGATTCTGTTCAGCAGTTGGTGGATAACTTTATGCGGGAAAAACAGCTCGACAGCCGGGTGCGGATCGGGATGGCGGAATACCCCTTTTTGCCTCGCGCCTATACTGCGATTAATGCGCAGGAGCTGATTGATATTCTGCTGATGGCGACTCAGGCTGCCCGGCAAATCAGTAAACGTGAATCCGGCAGTCAGTGGGTGCACCTGAGTGCCATTGATGCCGCCCCGGCAGCCAGCTTTGCCGGCGATAATATTCGTCGGGCCTGCATTCAGGGGATGGACAAAGGTCTAGTCAAAGTTCAGACATCAAGCTGTCAGGAATATGACTGGAGCAAGCACCTCTGAGGAAAAAAACAGCGCTGTTGCTGTTGATTAGGTACACAAAGATCACGAAACTGTATAAAAAGACCTCGAGCATTTGTGCTTCAGAAAACAAGGCGTTAATAATGTTCAACCCGGCTGGAAAATTTTGCTAACATCCGGGATTGCTCGGCCTTTCAGGGCTGAGCTGAAGGATGTTCAGATAAGGTAATCATTGGTCAACGTGGCAACGAATGTTGATGCAGCTTCTGAAATGAGTAGTTTGAAGCTGTGTTTGGATCAGGCTCAATTGTCATACCGCGACGCGTCTCTGAAGTCACGTCGTGAGATTGTGATTTTAAAACGCCTGATCATCAGAATGGCTGTCGCCTGTCGGGGACTGGATGCCGATCTGGATAAGCAGCTGGAAACACTCCGCGCCGATCTGGAGCAGAACAAAGACATCAGCAAGATTGTGCCGCATCTCGCGCAAGTCGAACGCCTGTTACTTCGGCAACCTCCGACAGATAGCACGATGACACGTCTGTCCGATCTGATCCGACAGAGCTCAGAAAGTCTGAAACGCATTCCCGCCCTTCCGGTTCAGCTCAAACGTGATCTTCATGATTTGCTTGCCCACTCTCCCAAGAGCATCAATCAGAGCCATTGTCAGATCACAGAACTGTTCAGTCTGTATGATCGCGCACTGAAATTACTGACGGTGCCTGTGAGTGTTGATCGCACATCCAGAGCCCGTAACGATGATCTGCTCCGGAAGCTCTGCAGCGAACTTCAGCAACTCATCACAGAGCTGGATGCAGAAGGAGAAGCCGGGGCGCAACTCATGGCCATCCGACATCAGCTACTTGAAAGCGTTGAGCCGCTCATGCTGGTTGAGCATGCTCTGGATGTATTGCGGCTGGCAATGGATAATTTTGTTCATGAACGGCGTTATTCCCAGAAGTTTCTGGATGTCCTCAGCGGCGAGCTCGCAGCGCTGGAACAAACCACCCGACAAGCAAGCGAGCAAGGACAAACACTCAGTCAGCACCGCAGTGAATTAACGACTGAACTGAGCCAGTTGTCGGATCGCTTTCATTTCGGGCTGGCACAGCATGCCAATCTGGAACAGTGGCGTAGCACTGCCCAACAACTGGATATCTCTCTCAAACAGCTGGTTGAGCGACAGCGTGCACTGGAGAGCCGTGATTTAACGCTGGTCGAGCAACTTCAGTACCATCAGAGCCGGGCGGAGCAACTCTATCAGCAAACCCGGGATCAGCATCGTCAGATCGAAGATCTCCAGCGCCGGATTTTTCTCGACCCGCTCACCCGCGTCTATAACCGGGCCGCCTTTCAGGATCGGCTTGAGCATGAGTATCGCCGCTGGATCCGTTATCAGCATCCCTTGTGCCTTGCCGTCTTGAATCTGGACCATTTTGACGATCTCAATGAGCGCTATGGATTTGTCGCCGGGGATAAAGTCCTGAAAATTATTGCGCGAACCCTGAGACAGCATCTGCGGGATACTGATTTTGTTGCACGAGTTCAAAATGATGAGTTCATGCTGATTTTGCCGGATGTGCATGAAACGGAGCGTCAGCGTCGCCTGACGGAAATCCGGGAAGCCATCAGCCAGCTCCCTTTCCGCTTCCGCGACAAAAATGTCACCGTCACAGCCTCTGTCGGCGCAACGCTGTTTGATGACAGTGATCATCCAAGCACGGTCATTGAACGCAGTCAGAAAGCTCTCAGTAGCGCGAAGCATGCCGGACGCAACCATCTGATCTGGATCGCTTAGCAACTGATTCCACACTCAACACCGACCAAATCAAAAGTCTAACCTACTGCTACACAACTGCTTTTTTTTATCTCGTCCCTAGTCAAACCCCCATTGCCTGTGTATGTTGAATAATACGGGCAAGCAATAATGCCCGGCCTTTTCACCTGCCATCCCGGCCCTTGATGGGATTCGGGCAGAGGAAAAGCGCTGACATGCAGGTCATTGGTTACCTGCATTTATCTCCAGGGAGGTAAGCATGATTACACATATCAGTCCGGTTGGTGCCATGACTCTGCTGTCGCAACTGGAAGTCGACAGCCTGAAAGCCACAGCGGCCAGCGATCTGTACCGCTTATACCGCAATTGTTCTCTGGCCGTACTGAACTCGGGCAGTAACAGTGACGATTCCAGCGCCCTGCTGGAAAAGAACAAAACTTTTGATATCAATGTCCTGCGCAGAGAACGGGGCATCAAACTCGAACTCAAAGATCCCCCCGAACATGCCTTCGTCGATGGAAAGATCATCCGCGGGATCCAGGAACACCTGTTCTCAGTGTTAAGGGATATTATCTATGTGAACGTTCACGTACAGCAGCGCAACGATCTCAATCTGACCAGTGCGCCGCACATCACGAATTTTATATTCAGTATTCTTCGTAACGCCCAGACCGTTCGCTCACGCGAAGACCCGAATATCGTGGTGTGCTGGGGCGGCCATTCCATTAATCCAGAAGAGTATCAGTACACCCGGGATGTCGGCCATCAGCTGGGACTGCGTGAAATGAACATCTGTACGGGATGTGGTCCGGGTGCGATGGAAGGTCCGATGAAAGGGGCTGCAATCGGTCACGCTCAGCAGCGCTATGGTAAAAGCCGGTTCATCGGGCTGACTGAGCCCTCTATCATTGCGGCTGAACCCCCCAATCCAATTGTGAATGAGCTGGTGATCATGCCCGACATCGAAAAACGGCTGGAAGCTTTTGTCCGGGTCGGCCACGGAATCATTATTTTCCCCGGTGGCGCAGGTACTGCAGAAGAACTGCTGTATATCATCGGGATTCTGATGCATCCGGAAAATCAGGATCAGCCTTTACCTGTGGTCCTCACCGGGCCAAAGAGCAGTGAACCGTATTTCAGAACACTGGACAGTTTCATTCGCGATACGCTGGGTGAAGAAGCAACCAAACGGTATGAAATCATCATTGATGATCCGGCCAGAGTCGCGCGCATTATGAAAGCGGCGATGCCGAGCACCAAAGAATACCGGCAGGAAACCGGCGATGCCTATTGCTACAACTGGTCGCTGAAAATTCCGCCGGAATTTCAGTTACCATTCGAGCCCACGCATGATGCGATGAGCAGCCTGGACCTTCATTACAATCAGCGACCGGAGCAACTGGCAGCCAATCTTCGCCGGGCCTTCTCGGGCATCGTCGCCGGGAATGTGAAAGAAGAAGGCATTCGGGAAATTGAACGCAAGGGGCCATTCCTGATCAACGGCGATCCATCTCTCATGAAACGCATGGATAAGTTGCTGAAAAGTTTCGTCGCTCAGCAGCGCATGAAACTGCCGGGCAGCGAGTATATTCCCTGCTACCGCATCCTCACCCACCCCGACATGGTGAAATAATTTGCAATGACACGTAGAATACAGGGCCAATTGGTCCTGTATTCTGCGTTGAAAGCTATGTCTATTCACCTTGTCGTCATCGATGCCCTCAATTTAATCCGCCGCGTGCATGCTGCCCAGCCGGATGAAACAGAGATTACCAATACCAGTAAGGTCTGCTGTCAGGCACTGAGCAAAATCATTGCGATGAGCAAGCCCACACATATTGTTGCGGTATTTGACCATCAGGGTGAGGACCGGGCTGGCGGGCCGAACTGCTGCCCAATTACAAAGAAGGCCGGAAACCCATGCCTGAAGCTTTGCAGGCCGGTATGGAACAAATTCAGGATGACTTCATGACCCTGGGTGTGGACTCTTTGCTTTCTGATGGCGACGAAGCCGATGATCTGATTGCCACACTGGCCCTCAAAGTCGCGGAGCACGGAGGCCAGGTGACCATTGTTTCGACCGACAAAGGCTATTGCCAGTTGTTACGACCAACGGTGATGATCCGGGATTACTTCCAGCAACGCTGGCTGGACAGCCCCTTTATTGAAAAAGAATTTGGCGTGCGACCGGAGCAACTCCCGGATTACTGGGGATTGGCAGGAATCAGTTCCAGCAAGATTCCGGGCGTACCGGGTATTGGTCCGAAAGCGGCATGCGAGCTGCTGAGTATGTTTCCGGATCTGGAGCGTATTTTGTCGGCAGAAGAACTGCCGGAGAAATGGCGGAAGAAAATCGAACCCGCGAAAGCCAGTGCCATTGCCAGCAAAGCCGTTGCCCGGCTGAAAACCAATCTGGAGCTGGGATTTAATCTGCAGGACATCCGATATCAGGTAGCGGGATAAACCCCGCCACCTGTCTCCGGAATCATGACTGCGGGCTGCGGTTGTCCAGCGCCTGAATATGAACCGTAATTTCTTCACGGTCATGGTACAGATGCTTGGCCTGCAGACGGAATTTCAGACCATTCTGGATCAGAAAGACTTTCAGGTTTTCAATATCCTGCAGCACTTCATCATAACGGCCTTTCATCGGCAGCTTCAGGTTGAAAATCGTTTCCTTGGCCCAGCCTTTAATCAGCCACTGTCCCATCAGGTGAGCGACCCGCGCAGGTTTCTCGACCATATCGCAGATCAGCCAGGTCACATTTTTACGCGGTGGCTCAAACTTAAAGCCGTCAGCCATGTGGTGTTTCACCTGTCCGGTATCCATCAGGCTCTGCGCCATCTGGCCGTTATCCACGGCATGAACAAACATAGAGCGTTTCACTAACTGATAGGTCCAGCCGCCCGGGCAGGCCCCTAAATCCACGCCCCACATGCCAGAGGCCAGTCGCTCATCCCACTCTTCTCGCGGAATAAAGACATGAAAGGCTTCTTCCAGTTTCAGGGTTGAACGGCTTGGCGCATCCGCCGGGAACTTCAGGCGCGGGATCCCCATAAAGAACTGCGAGTTGTTGTTGCTGTATGAGTAACCCATCAAACAATGGCCCGGCGCCGTGAAGCACAAATGCAGCACTGGCTTTTTCGGGTTGTCTTTCTGATACAGGACACCGGTTTTACGCATCGCCTGACGCAGCGGCACAGTAAACTTACGGCAGAACTTCAGCAGCTCTTTGGCTTCATTGGTATCCGGGGTCTCGACCCGTAGATCACCGCAGCGCGGTAAATCTTCCGCCACGGCAAGAATCGGACTGATCCTGTCCTCTGCCGGCAAATCTTCCAGATGCGCCGTCACCGCCAGCATCTGGCGTGCAAAAATCAGCTGTGAAAATGGCTGTAACTGAATAAATTTGTCCGCATCGCCAGGCTGGTAAAACTCAAACAGCACGTAGCCAGTATTTTTTCTGGCGCGCGGAAAGCCGAACAGTTCCAGTGCATTGGCTTTATCCTGCACTTCACCGGCACATTCATTTTCAAAGCCCTGACGGCAGTACAACAAAACCTGATTCACCACGAGTCCTCATTGAGAGCGCCAGGCAGCCACTGCAAGTGACAGCCAGGCAAGAATAAAACACAGTCCCCCCAGTGGTGTTACGGGACCAAACCACTTGATGCCTGTTAACGCCAGTGCATAAAGGCTACCGCTGAACAAACAAATGCCCGCAGCAAATAACAGGGCCGCGTATGATAGCGCTTTTGCAGAAAAATTGCGTGCCCAAATCCCGCACCCGAACAGCGCGAGGCTGTGCCAGAGCTGATAATCGACGCCGGTTTTAAAAACATCCAGTAAATTCGGACTCAGCTGTCCTTTCAGGCCATGAGCAGCAAAGGCTCCCAGACCAACACCGATAGCACCGCTGACAGCGGCAAAAAGAATCATGCTGCGGCTTTGCATTCAATCTATCCTTTTGTTTTTAAACTGGTGAAACACACTGATTGATAAAATCTGCCAGTAACGCAACAGCCAGCTGTCGGTTCCCGGCTTCCGTATGACCGGATGCTTTACGCGGTTTGAAGCTGTGATCGCCATCCGGCACAAAGGCCAGACGCACGGTATCAGCATAGGTCCAGCCTTCCACCTCGCTTCGGGTACCAAAAGTGTCCCGTTCCCCCTGCAGAATCAACGTCGGAACCGCAATCGTCTTCAGATGATCCCCCCGGAAATTCTCCGGTTTACCCGGTGGATGAAACGGAAAGCCCAGACAGGCAACGCCTTGCACCCATGCCTGACAATTGCTGACCTCTGGTGCGCTCTCCGCTTCATCGGTGACCAGCAAACTCGCCATCCGCCCGCCCATCGATTTGCCGCCAATCACCAGCGGGCCTTCTTCTGCAAACCGCATCAGATGACGCTGGAAATCCAGCAGCAATTTTGGCTGACGATCCGGCGGACGCTTTTTACCGTCCTCCCGACGTTGAACCATATAAGGGAAATCGAAACGCACCACGCGGATCCCTTTAGCCGTTAACCCTTGGGCAATTGCCGTCATAAATTCATGATCCATGCCGGCACCCGCACCATGTGCAAACAAGAACGTAGCGTCAAACTGGCCATTTTCCGGTGTATCAATACGGTATTCCACGCGCTTTCTCAACCTGTTGTATTGCGAGAGACTGCGACAGGCAAGTCGCAGCAGTCCCTGTCTAAGATTGGACAATATCTTAACACTTTCGCGGAATGAACATCCAAAATTGCCCGCCAGTCCGGCACTTATTGCAGCAAAATGACGTGATACTGGCTGTGCGGATCACTCAGATCCCGGCTGTTCACCGCAAACAGCTGCTGAAAATTAAACCAGGAAGCGTCGTGCATTCCCATCAGCACTGTCGTCACATCATAATCGGCCTGCAGACTTTTCAGCTGCAATTCACAGCTGTGAGCTTTACAGCGCACCTGCTCTGGCACCAGCACTCCCGATGGCGCATGCAGCAGAAGAAAATCCAGAACCTGCTGAGATTTAACGATGGCCTCTGCCCCGCCATCATCCTCAAGTTCAAACGTCTGATAGGCATCGGTAAAGGATTTCCGGCGGGTCTGATGTTTCTGAATTTCCTCACGGATCAGACGTGCATAGGGTGTCTCCGCCGCATTTGCCTCGTCAGTCCCAAGCGTCTCAGCGCTCCCCGTCCCTGTGTGCGACACGGCTGCCGAATCGGCCTGCACCGGCTCCCTGAATACCGGTGAAGATTGCGACATCGGGGGTGCTGAGGCAGAAAGCGTTGTCTCCGGGCCGCCCTTATTTTGCGTAGACTGAGATGCCGAACCATTCCGGGCTGCCATTTCCGTTGTCGTGATCGGCCGGTCAGCCTGCGCTGAAGGCTCTCCAGCCAGTCCCAACGGATTGAGCCAGTCCCCCAGAAAAAGACCCACGCCAGCGCCGGACAAAAACAGAAGTAAACCGCCCCGAAGAGGTGCATATCGCATCAGAGTTCTCCTTGAGAAAAAGCCCTCAAGCTACAGGAGACAATGAACCTGATGTGATCAGAAAAGGCGAATGCTCGGAAGAATTGAGTGGTGAGAGAAAATTATCCGTGCACTACAGCGAGGATAACATCAGGATGTGTGAGCGCCAGCACAGGTGGGAGTGGGCAAACGGAGGCCTCAGTGCCTGGAAAGACACTGAGACTCAGGCTTAAGCCATTTCTTCAACCGGCATCTCTGGCTGGCGCAGTGGGCCGTCTTCCTGCTCTTTGCGGGCTTTTTCCAGAACCCAGTCGCGGAAAATCTGAATACGGCCGGTTTCGGCCTGCTTTTCCTGGCACACCAGATAAAAAGCATTCTTGCTCATCAGCACCTCTTCAAACGGACTGACCAGGCGGCCGGCCTCCAGCTCAGGTTGTGCCAGCACATTATTTGCCAGCGCGATTCCCTGACTGTGGATCGCAGCCTGCAGCACCATGGTGGAATGGCTGAAAATCGGGCCCTGATTGACATTGGTGCCGGGAATCTCAAATTCACGGACGTAATTCTTCCACTCTTTCCGGGAACTGTCATGCAACAGGGTGTGATACTGCAGATCATGCAAACTGTCGAGGGGTTTCGGCCCGGTCAGCAGCATGGGGGAACAAACCGGGACAAGAAATTCCTGATACAACTTATCGCAACGTAACCCCGGCCAGTTGCCACGCCCGTAATAGATGGCCACATCCACATCATCCGTCAGTGAGCCTTCATCTAAATCAACCGCTTTAATTCTGACATCAACATCCGGATGTAACTGATTGAAATCGGACAACCGCGGAACCAGCCACTGGATCGCAAAACTCGGAGATAAACTAATGGTCAGTGCACCTTTTGAACCGCGTTCCAAAACTTTATCAGTCGCATCCGAAATCGCACTGAAGATATCTTTCAGATCAAGAAAATAGCTTTGCCCTTCTTCCGTCAGCAATAAAGAGCGGTTCCGGCGACGAAATAATTTCAGGCCCAGAAATTCCTCCAGCGCCTTGATCTGATGGCTCACAGCAGCCTGAGTCACAAAGAGTTCTTCTGCAGCGCGGGTAAAGCTCAGGTGGCGGGCGGCGGCCTCGAATACTTTCAGAGAATTAAGGGGTGGAAGTCGTCTCGACATAATGTCCTGCCATACTGGTTGCATTAGTTTTTTTTATCCAGGTCATTATAATTTGTCGATTGTCCCAGTACCACAGAAACCCTAAGATTGGCGCCGCAATCTCAGGATAAACTGTGTAATTGAGGCCTAGGTCCTCCTTTCTGGTGTCTGTTCCAGAGATTGCATGTTGTGTTTGCATATTGCCCGGCCTCTGCTGGGCGGGTAGCCGGAGTGCTACCAATTTACTTCCTGTTTTTTGACCTGTCTGTCAAAACTTTTTGATGGCACTGCGCCCCAACGCGGTGCCATTTTTTTATAAATTCTCCCCTTCTGTGCTTGCCTCTGTGACGGATAATAAGGAAGATCCCCCCATCCACCAGAACATGAGCCCAGTATGACCACCCCATTTGATATTCAGGCGATCCGTTCGCAATTTCCGGCCTTGGTTGATGCAGCACACCCCATCACTTTTCTGGACAGTGCTGCCACCACACAAAAGCCATTGGCGATGATTCAGTCTCTTGACAGTTTTTACCGTCAGCACAGTGCCAATGTTCACCGGGGCAGCCATCAGCTCACTGCCAGCCTGACCCAACGATTCGAACAGGCACGCGACACGGTCAGAGATTTGCTGAATGCCCGGGATCGAAAAGAAATCATCTGGACACGCGGTGCAACAGAGGCCCTGAATCTGGTTGCCCAATCCTGGGCACGCAGTACCTTGCAACCCGGCGATGAGATTCTGGTCAGCGAACTGGAACACCACGCCAATATCGTGCCCTGGCAGATAGTCGCGGAGCAGACCGGCGCCGTCGTGGTCAAAATTCCCATGACATCAGACTGTACGCTGGATATGGACGCCTTCCATCAGCGTCTGACCGCAAAAACACGGATTGTCGCGGTTGCCCACATAACCAATGTCACCGGCACCCGGAACCCGATTGAAACCATCATTGCTGCGGCGCATGCCCGTGGGGCGATCGCTGTCATTGATGGTGCGCAGGGAATCGTGCATGAAACCGTGGATGTTCAGGCGCTGGATGCCGATTTCTATGTCTTTTCCGGCCACAAGCTCTTTGGCCCCTCAGGCATCGGAGTGCTCTATGGCAAACAGGCCCTGCTTGAAGCCATGCCCCCCTGGCACGGCGGCGGCAAAATGGTCGAAAAAGTTTCCTTTGAAGGCACCCAGTACACCGGATTACCGGGCAAGTTTGAGGCTGGCACACCGAATATCGCCAGCACCATCGCGCTGGCAGAAAGCATTCACTGGCTAAACGGCATCGACCGTCAGGGTGCCGAGCGACATATCCACGCACTCCGCCAGAAAGCACTGGATGGGATCAAAGACATCGACGGCCTGAGAATCATCGGCCTGCAGCCAGAGGCCAGCCTGTTTTCCTTTGTGGTGGACGGTATTCATCATCATGATATCGCCACTCTGCTGGATGAACAGGGCGTAACGCTGCGCGCCGGGAATCACTGCGCCCACCCAATGCTGGATGCACTGGGACTGACCGGCACTTTGCGGGTCTCTCTGGCTCTCTATAATACCGAAGAAGATATTGAGCGCTTCGTGGCTGCGCTGCACAAAGCCTGTGATTTGTTGTAAAAAAGAGAAAGATCATGACCTCAGTTTCGTTCCCTTCTCACCCGTTTGGCAGCTCGATTTCTGCTGAAGACATTCAGGAAAAAATGGTTCAGGCCAACAGTTGGGAAGACAAATACCGGCTGGTTATTCAGTGGGGAAAACAGTTACCTGCCCTGCCGGATGCACTCAAGCAGGATAAAGTGAAAGTCAGTGGCTGTGAAAGTCAGGTCTGGCTGGTACAGCGTTGTGAAGCCGGGGTGTACCATTTTGCCGCGGATTCTGATGCCCGGATTGTCAAAGGCCTGATCTGTCTGGTGCTGGCCGCCTACGAAGGCAAAACGGCAGCACAGATTCAGCAGTTCGACATGGAAGCTTACTTTGAACGTTTAGGCTTACTGGGACACCTGAGCCCGTCACGCAGTAACGGACTCAAGGCGATTATTGAAGCGATTCAAACCTTCGCCAGTCGATAGTTCCCGACCCGGCGAAGGGGATGATTACTGGCGGTGTTTTTCAATCAGTTTTTGCAGAATGCGGGAAGCGGCCACAAAACCAAAGGTGGCCGTCACCATGGTCGCAGCCCCGAATCCGGTCGCACAATCCATCCGTTTCGGCCCTTCTGCAGTCGCTTTCGCTTCGCAGACGCTGCCATCGGCCTGCGGGTATTTGAGTTGTTCGGTTGAGAACACGCAGTCAATGCCAAACTTCCGGGCCGGATTTTTACTGAAGTTGTAAAAACGACGCAGCATATTGCGGATTTTCGCCGCCAGCGGATCCTGAATCGTCTTCGCCAGATCTGCAATCTGAATCTGGGTCGGATCGACCTGCCCACCGGCACCGCCTGTTGTCACCACTTTAATTTTGTGGCGCTTGCAGTAGGCCAGCAGTGCAGCTTTCGGCTTCACACTGTCGATAGCATCCAGCACGTAGTCAAACTGCGGACCGATATATTCGGGAATATTCTCCGGTGTGATGAAATCATCAATCAGATTGACGCGGCAGTCCGGGTTGATCAGCGCAATGCGCTCGGCCATGACCTCAATCTTGCTGCGCCCGACCGTGCCGGACATGGCATGGATCTGACGGTTAATATTCGTGACACAGACATCGTCCATATCGATTAAAGTCAATTCACCAACGCCGGAGCGGGCCAGCGCCTCTGCAGCCCAGGAACCGACGCCGCCGATGCCAATCACACAGACATGCGCAGCTCTCAGGATTTCCACTTCCTGATGACCATACAAGCGGCGGGTGCCGCCAAAACGTTGGTTATAGTGATCGGATGCCGGGGTATCGAGTTGTCGCATATCGGTCTGTCTGTGTTGAGAATGAGCGCGTTTTTATACGCGCTCTCCTGTCAGTTGTCCAGTCCCTGAGCTTGAGTCTTAGCCCCCTGGACGGGCGTCTCCCGGAAGCGCATCTTTCCCTGAACAGGCGTCGCAACCGTTGTGCTGGCAGCAGCCCGCGCTTCCGTCAGTGCTTCATCGGTCTGCGGCGTCAGCCCCAGCTTCCACACCCGGCCAAAATGCTTGTAGTGCCCGGCATCGATGCCTGCCTGTGCGCCCATGCCATGGTAAAGATCCAGATGATTTCGCTTCACGGCACCGCCGGTATCCAGCGCCATCAGCAAGGTCAACACATGCTTACCATTCCAGTTGCCTTCCGCGTCCAGCTGCGGCACTTCGGCCAGCAACACGCTGCCCATGGGCAGGAAGTCGCGATCCGCAGCAACCGAAGCCATCGGCAGCAATGGAATTCCGGCAGTGCCCAGCACATCCAAATCATCACGCGGACTGAAGAAGACATAAGACGGGTTCTGCTCGAGCAATTCACGAACCGTGGCATCATCTTGCTGCGCCACCCATTCTGCGATTGCTTTCAGCGACATTTTCTCCCGCGGCACTTCCCCGCGTTCAATCAGAATCCGGCCAATACTCACATAAGGATGGCCGTTTTTGCCACCGTAAGCAAAGTACTGCAACTGGTCATTATCTTCGAAATGCACAAATCCACTGCCCTGAACTTCCATCATGAAGACATCCAGTTTAGAGGCGGAGAAGCCCAGCTCCAGTCCTTGGCCGGCCAAAGCACCACCGTAGATCTCGGCCCGGGTCGGACATTGCTTTCCACACTCCGGCATCGCATACACCGGATATTGAAAGGTCTCGTCTCTTTCGTGGCGCAGTTCGATGACCGGTGAGAAATAGCCGGTAAACATGACGTTGCCGTAACTGTCTCCACCGCCCATCTGTGCAGTCGTCAGCCCGAACTGCGACAACAGCGTCGGATCCCCGCCGGCTTCAGCCCAGTTTGTTACCTGCTGATACAAATTTTGATAACGCAGCATCATCGAAGGAGACCGGCTCAGTACTTTTTCAGCCTGTGCTTCAAACCGGGTGTAATCCCTGGGTTTATCCGATACCACCGTTTCGACGGGATTCAGGACTTGGTCAAACTCACCATCCAGATATTGCTGGCCCCGGTCCACAGGTCGGGCACAAGCCACCAGCCCCAGTACACAGGAGGCAAGCGTCAGTTTTTGAATCAGGGAAAATTGTTGAAACACAGATCAGCCTTCATGATATTAACAAAAAACAAAAGATTATCCTGCGATAAACCAGAACAATATCCGGACGCAGGAAAAAGTCATCGTCATACCAATCAAAGTAAGTCAGTGATCAGAAATAGCGCAGGAAAAATGTTTGAGAACAAGGCAGATTTTTTCGATCAGTCGTGATTCTACAATCAAAAAATCTAACGCAGTGATCAAGCATTTGAACAAGCTAGGATGACCCGTTATTTACTGCGATTGGTATAAGCCCAAGATACGCGAGCCGACTTCAACGCACAATCTTAGGGCTTTTTATCATAACCAATGTCAAAGTCTTGTTTTGATTGTCACGAAAGTTTAATAATAAGCACTGATTGTCATATAACTGTCACAGTCTGTCGGTTTAATAAAAACGTCACACAAACGACATCATTCAGTCTGGTAACCTATACTTTCGGGTTACGGACAACCATTTCGATCAGCAATGCGAGCACCTTTTATAGTGATTTTCTCAGGATGAGGCACAGACTGGCTGCAAGATAATCATGGAATAGGCAGTCAATCGTACGAGTGAATCGCTTTGGAACGTGACGTCTCAGGAAGGACTGGCATGAACAAGCAATTTAAAATTGGAAAAGAAACCTTACTCAATCCAAACGCTGTTGAATATCAGTGGATCAGAAATCTGGACAGCGACGGCAACTCAACACAGCAAATCAACACTGTGATTCAGCGCTGTCTGGGCGGCAGTCCCCAGACAGCAGATACATTCAGAAAAGTGGCACTGAACAAAATCCCTGTTCATCAGCTGTTTGCCCGGCTAAAAGAAGAAGAGTAACCGGCAAAAGTTGATGGATCAGGACCCTTGTTTCAATGACTGATCAAGGGTCTGTGTGGCACTTTGTTTGAGCTCAGGATTTACTCTGGCCGCCTGGCGGGAAAACGTTGACACATAGTGCGCGGGTTTCTGGCGAATGAATTGCCCTTCTTCGAACGTATACTGATACGTTTCACCGCCCATCTGATAACTCAGACGGCTACCGTCCCAATCATAAGTGGTGCTGATCAGACGCCCGGAAACATAAACGCCATTCTGACGCACTTCGAACTTGTCCGCAGCGTAAGGCGCAACATCCTGTTCCACCCAGATGCCAAAAATACTGGGCTCAGGCGAGGGTGTAAACAATTCACCTTTTGCCGCACCCACCGCAAGAAAACCACTCAGCGCCAGACCCGTCCCAAGAATGGTCAGCATAGTGGCGGTTTGCCATTTCGTGTATTTATTAAATGCCATGAGCAGCATCACTCACTATCCCCACGTCCTACAACTATACGCTTATCGGGCGTCCACAGAATCTGCCGACTAAGTACAGAATGTCAGAACGGGATCTCGACTCAATAAATAAAAATCTGCCAGACTCACCCGAATGCGCTTCACACTTGCCGAGTAGTGTATAAACAGGCAATATGCTGACATATTTAATCATCAGGGTTGATGAACCCGAATCACGGAAAACAGAGTGAAATTCAGAAGTACAGCCTTGGTCAAAGGCTTTCGCCAATCCGCACCTTATGTGAATGCACACCGGGGAAAAACGCTGGTGATCATGCTCGGTGGCGAAGCCATTGCGGATCAGAACTTTCGAAGTATTGTGAATGATATCGCCCTGCTGAATTGCCTGGGGTTGCGCATCGTTCTGGTGTATGGTGCCCGCCCGCAAATCTCTCAGTTACTGGAACTCCACGGCTATGGGACGCCTTACCATAAAGGCGTTCGTATCACCGATGAGCGAGCACTGGAAATTGCCAAGCAAGCCGCAGGACAACTGCATCTGGACATTACAGCCCGGTTTTCCATGGGCCTGAACAATACTCCCATGGCCGGTTCGCAAATCAATGTGGTCAGCGGCAACTTTGTGGTCGCACAGCCGCTGGGCGTTGATGATGGCATTGATTACTGCCACAGCGGCCGGATCCGAAGAATTGATGTGGAGGGCATCCGGCGCCAGCTGGATCAGCACAGTGTCGTGTTGCTGGGCCCCATTGCCAGTTCAGTGACCGGTGAGTGTTTCAACCTGACTTCTGAAGAAGTCGCCACTCAGGTCGCCATTCGGCTGGAAGCCGATAAGCTGATTGGTTTCTGCTCGCACCAAGGGGTGCGGAATGAAGACAATGAGATTGTGTCTGAGATGCTGCCCGTTGAGGCAGAAGCCGTTCTGCAGCGCCTGACAGCGCAGAAAAAGTCCGATTCCGGTACAGCCCGTTTCCTGCGGGGAGCCATCACCGCCTGCCGCGCCGGTGTGCCCCGGAGCCACCTGATCAGCTATAAAGATGATGGCGCGCTGATTCAGGAGCTCTTTTCTTTTGACGGCATCGGCACGCAAGTTGTCATGGCGAGTGCTGAAAAAGTTCGCGGTGCCCACATTGACGATATCGGCGGCATTCTGGCCCTGATCCGTCCGCTGGAACAGGAAGGAATTCTGGTCCGGCGTTCCCGTGAACAACTGGAGCAAGAGATCAAACTCTTCACCGTGATCGAGCGGGACGGCCTGATCATCGGGTGCGCCGCCATGTATCCCTTCCCGGAAGAACACATGGGGGAAATGGCCTGCGTCGCGGTCCATCCGGATTACCGGGATGGCGATCGGGGAGCGATGCTGCTGAACCGGATCCGGCATCAGGCGCGTTCTCAGGGGCTCAGACAACTCTTTGTCCTGACCACACGCAGTCTGCACTGGTTCCGGGAGCATGGTTTTATTGAGATTGATGTGTCTGAATTACCGATGGCGAAACAGGCACTCTATAACCTGCAACGCCGTTCGAAAATTCTGACCCTGACGCTATAAGGGTTGTCGGTCCGGTCATACTCCCTGCAACAGCGCAACGCCAGCCCGCTTCGGCTGGCGTTTGTTTACGCCTGACTTAACCCGGCTTCCAGACCACTGGCCCGCTGAATGCAGCGCTGAATACCACGCTGGATAATATCGGGCTGTGCATAGAGATAGAGCCGGGATTTCGCCCGCGTCACACCGGTATAGATCAGCTCCCGGGTGAGAATCGGACTGAAATCCGGCGGCAGAATCATCAAGGTTTCCGCGAACTCAGAACCCTGAGATTTGTGAATCGTCATCGCGTACACCAATTCATGCTCGGGCAAACGGCTGGGCAGAAAACTCCGGATACTGCCATCTGGCATATCGAAATAGACCCGTAACGCTGGTCGTCCCCGCACATCCTTCCCTCCGGCCGGGTCCGGCATCGCAATCCCGATATCCCCGTTATACAGGCCGAGACCATGATCGTTTCGGGTGATCATCACCGGACGTCCGACGTACCAGGTTTCTTCTCCCGGCGCGATCAGGCCATCTCTGACCAACTGACGCTCAATACGCTGATTCAGCCCTTTCACGCCAAAGTCCCCTTCCCGTAAGGCACATAGCAGCCGCACATTTGCGAACGCCTGCAGGACCTCCGCTGGCGGCTGCCCCTTTTCAATCGCTTCCAGATACGCGCGATAGAACACCGACATCTGTTTGATCAGGCGCTGATAATGT
Source organism: Photobacterium sp. GJ3 (assembly GCF_018199995.1). Lineage (NCBI taxonomy): Bacteria > Pseudomonadati > Pseudomonadota > Gammaproteobacteria > Vibrionales > Vibrionaceae > Photobacterium > Photobacterium sp. GJ3. Next base: position 2,728,052 of record NZ_CP073578.1, read on the forward strand.
TCCGCACTCAGCGGATACTGATGGATATCGGTAAAGCCCTGTTGCCAGACTGCAGCCAAGCGGTCGGGTTGCCCGCTGTTGATTGCCTTCGCCAGTTGTCCGATCCCGGAGAGCGCATGAAAACGGTAACTCTTTTGCAGTACACACAAACAGTCAGCCACCGGGCTGGGCGCAGTCGCCTGTCCGGCTGAGAGTGCGTACCCTGTCATCTCGCTCAGTTGCCGGGCCTGTGCCAGGCTGTAACCCTGCCGGGCAAACGCACAGATATCTCCCAGCACCGCGCCAGCTTCCACCGAGGCCAGCTGATCTTTATCGCCCAGCAGGATCAGCTTGGTCTGCGGAGGCAGCGCTTCCAGCAATCGGGCCATCATCGGCAGATCCACCATGGAGGCTTCATCCACCACCAGCACATCTGCGTGCAGCGGGTTCCCGGCATGATGACGAAAAGCCGCGCGACCCGGAATCGCGCCCAGCAGGCGGTGTAAGGTACTGGCCTGTGTCGGGATCTCGGCCTGAACCGCGGGAGACACCGGCAGCGACTGGACCGCTTTACCAATGGATTCTGTCAGCCGGGCGGCTGCTTTTCCGGTCGGCGCAACCAGAACGATATGCGGCACCAGCGCTGGATCGATATGCTCAGCGTCAGGCTGATGCTGCACCACCAGTGCAGCCAGCAGTTTGGCAACTGTGGTGGTTTTACCGGTTCCGGGTCCGCCGGAAATCACCGCAAACTGACGGCTCAGTGCAGTGGCAGCCGCGACTTTCTGCCAGTTCAGACAAACCGCATCCGGGATCAGGCCCGCCAGCGGCGCCAGATCAGAAAATCGCTGGGCGCTGCTCAGCACCTGGTCAATCGCAGGCCAGTCGAGCGCATCCGGGGCAACGATATCCAGCTGATCACACACCAGTGTTCGCCGCTGCGACGGTGTATCGGCCGCCGTTTTTCTCAGCGCTGCCAAGGCCTGAAACAAAGCCACATCATTGCGGCAGAAAAGTTCGTTGAGGATCCCGATCTGCTGCACCGCTTCCGCAGCGGCCCCCCCCTGCCCGGCAGACGCCAGCAAACGCATCGCAACCGTCTGTTCATCCTGCCAGTACCGATGCAGATAAAGCCGGTCTTCCCTGAGCACCAACGGCGTCGGCTCCGAACCATCAGACACCGCTACCGAACGGTTCAGCGCCTCGGGCCAGAGTTCAGGCTGATGCCAGACTTCCGGCAACAGAGACAGCAATGGTGCAGCATTCGCCTGAGACAGCCCGAGCAAGGGGCCTTTCTGCGCCGACAGGGGCAAACAGACATGGCCGCGTCCCAGCTCCTGGCTGACCCAAACGGCAGCCAGTGCCAGCAAGGGCATCGTGTCCTGTGTTTCCTGTCCGTCCACAGAGTCACAGATAAACTTGGCAAACTGAACGTCCAGCGCGCGAAGCACTCCCCGTTGCACCAGCCCATCAAGTGCGCTCAGCATGCCGGCAGATTCAGTGAGCGGATTTGTCATCAGCAGGGTCATCAGGCGGTTTCTCCCGTCTTCATTTTTCCGTCGATCAGCATTTCCAGTTCCGTCAGCAGCGCCAGACTCGGGCGGGCGTGAAAAATACCGCTGTTATCTTCACTGCGCACCCCGCGCAGAAACAGGTAATATACGCCGCCAAAATGCTGTTCATAATCATAATTTGCCTGACGGCTTTTCAGGAAGCGGTGCAGCGCGAGTGCATACAACTGATACTGAAGATCGTATCTGTGCTCACGCATCGCCGTATTCAGTGCTTCACCGCGGTAGTCATCGTGGCTGTCGCCCAGCCAGTTCGATTTCCAGTCCAGCACGTAGTATTTTCCCTGATGCTCAAACACCAGATCGATAAAGCCTTTCAGCATGCCACTGACCGTTGCAAAGCCCAGCTCCCCGGCTTTGGCCGACAGAGTGTCGTGCCGGGCCAGTGTTTTATTCAGTAATGCAGACGAGAGCAATTGAATCGGCAGCATGAATTCCATTTCAACCAGACGCTGTGCCGGTGTCAGCGCAGACAAGCGAAGGTGTTCGCCATCCAGCGCACAGTTCAGCACCTGAGCCAGCAGTTCCTGTAAGACCGGCAACCAGTCGGCGTCGTAGTTTTCCTGTCGCAGCAGTTCGAGAATCACCGCTTGAGTGGCCTCGCTGTCCGGGGCTTCGGTAAATTCAATCTGCTCAAACAGGGTGTGCAGGAAAGTGCCGGGACGCGCCCCTTTCGGGAAAGTAAAAATGCTGCGCGCCGGTTCGCTGTACTCTTGCTCGCCTTCATCCTCCCGCTGACTGTCCTGCGCTGAATCCGTATCAAACCCCGGCAGTTCACTGGTGGCATCCAGCGCCGTATGCCCCTGTTTCACCAGAGATGAATAGCTGGTGATCCACCAGCGATGTTCGACCGGATGTTCAAAAACAGATGCCACCGGGTCGGGCTGTTCGTCCGCCACCGGCTCCCAGAGATGCTCTGGCCGTGCCGGGGGTTCAGCGACACAGATATCCTCACTTTCCGCCAGTTGATTGAGTGCAGCGGCCAGTTCTGCCAGACCGCCCTGCTGCCCGTTCTGAACCAGGTGACCAATGGCAGACAGATGCAGGCCGGTCGGCTCTTTGGTGCTGCGACCATTGCGCAGCGGTGCCATGCCGACATAACAACCATAAACCGCACGGGTCAGTGCCACATAAATCAAACGTAAATCTTCTGCCAGCCGCTCCTGTTCCGCCAGTGCCAGACTAGCTTCCGCACCGCTGACATCCAGCACGGCCTGCTGTGATTCCGCATCATGAAACAGGGCCGTTTCGGTACTGCGGTAACTGCAGACAAAAGGCAGGAACACCAGATCGTATTCCAACCCTTTGGATTTATGGATGGTGACGATTTGCACCAGATTGCTGTCGGATTCCAACCGAAGCTGCTGTTCATCACTGTTGCCATTGGGCGTTTCAATGTGTTCTGCCAGCCAGCGGATCAGGGCCTGATCACTGTCCAGGGTCTGGCTGGCCTGTTGCAGCAGTTCGCCGAGGTGCAGCACATCGGTCAGCCTGCGCTCACCGCCGTTTTCTCCCAGCAGCCGCTCGGCAATCTGACGCCGGGTCAGCACATGACGCAGCATCGGCAGCACCCCTCGCCGCAGCCACAAGGTCCGGTAATCCCGGAATTCTGCAATCCAGCGTTCCCACTCATCTTCTTCATTGTTCAGCCGGTCCAATTGCCGGGCACTGAGCGCAAACAAAGGCGTCGCTACCGCAGCACGCAATGTGCTTTCCTGCTCCGGGTGCTGCACGGCGATCAGCAGACGAAACAGATCTGTCGCTTCCTGGCTGGCAAACACACTGTCACGATTCGACAAATAAACACTCGGGATGCCTTGCGCGGCCAGTGCCTCACGCACCCGCGCTGCTTCTGCGCTGGTCCGGACCAGTACGGCAATATCTCCGGCAGCGACCGGATGAGCCGTTTCGCCGTTCACCAGCATTGCATCGCCTTGCGCAGCCTGCGTCAGAATTGTCTGGATCTGCGCTGCGGTTGCCTCTGCCATCACAGACAGATAATCGCCTTTGCTGACGGGTGCATCCGCTGACTGATGCCAGAAACAGAGCGCGGGTTGCCGCTCACCATGCAGCAGCCAGTGACGCCCGGCGGCTTTAGGACTGGGCTGAACCGGCAAAAATGCAATGTCGCTGTCGTACACAAAGGGGCTGTCGGGCCGCTCAAACACCCGGTTGGCTGCCGCAACCATGCCTGCGGTCGAGCGCCAGTTGGTTCCCAGTGTGTAATGCGCGCTGACCTGCCGCCGGGCGCGGATATAAGTGAAAATATCCGCCCCCCGGAAAGCATAAATCGCCTGTTTGGGATCCCCGATCATGAAGAGCCCGGAACAGGATGCCGCCGGAGCCTCAGGCTCAGCCGGTGGCATATAGACCGTGCTGAAAATCTGATACTGCAAGGGATCCGTATCCTGAAACTCATCAATCATGGCGACCGGATACAAATGTCGAATCCGGGCTGCCAGTGCTCCCTGACCGGATTCAGCATCGGTTTGCAGCGCTGCGGCAAGCTGAGTCAGCAGATCATCAAACGACAACCAGCCCTTGCGTTTTTTCGCCTCGGTCAGCAATTCCCGGCAAGCCTGGATCGCATGGGCCAGCACGGGTTCCCGCACACTGGGCGGTGATGCCAGCAGATCGTGAATCGCAGTAAAAACCGGATGCTCAGGCAGCACGCCTTTGGGCGTTTTCTCAGCCAGTACCGTCTGATCAAACTTTTCCAGCGCTTTCGGCAGGCTGTAGTCCATCGTCGGCTGTACCGCCCACTGCCCAACCTCATCCAGCGCTTTCGGCAGGCTGATTTTGGTATAACTGCGCTTGTTCACCCCTGAGTTCTGGATCAGATCAAGAAAATCTGCAGCATGGGTCTGCCAGCCTTGCTTCACGGCTTCAATCCGTTGCAGGTTCTGCTGATGCAGCTGTGCCAGATCGCCCGACAAAGGGGGCGCCTTTAATGTGACTGGAGCGCCAGATAAAAAGGGATTAATTTCTTTCAGCAGCGCATCAGGCGCTGGCCAGCAGCGGCGGATTTCATTGGCCAGTTCACGGGTTAACGGATAAAAATTTCGCCGCCAGTAGTCTGCCGCGACCTGTGCCCGCAACTGGCTTTCTTCCGTGATGAATTCGTTGGTGAACAGACTGCCGGACTCAAATGCATTCTGAGTCAGCATCCGCTGACAAAAGCCGTGAATGGTGAAAATCGCCGCTTCATCCATCTGACGTTCGGCCTGTAATAAAATCGCCGCTGATCGGGCATGATCCGGCAGATCAGCCAGTAAGTGATTCAGAACGGGATCATCACTCGCCCCCCGGCTGAATGCCAGACGAGCCTCGTGGATCCGGCGGCGGATCCGATCCCGCAACTCCGCGGTGGCCGCTTCAGTAAACGTCACCACCAGAATCTGATCCACGGTGAGCGGATGCGGAAAAGCGGCGTCATGCTGGCCATGCCCCAGCAGTAAACGCAGATACAGACTGGCGATGGTAAATGTTTTTCCTGTGCCCGCAGAGGCTTCAATTAAGCGTGTCCCGTGCAGCGGAAAATGCATCGGCTCCAGCGGCTGAGGTACGATTACCGGATTTTCTGTCATTGGGGTCGCTGTCATTTCGTCAACCTGTCTCTGAACTTGCCCGCTACGCTCGTCAAATGGACTCGTTGTAAAGCCATACCATGTCGACCTGACCAGCATAAATGTTGGAATTCATGTATTTCATACCGATGATTTTGTGATCACGAACCGGTTCGTCTTCGGATCGCCACATTTACTTCTGACTCATCTATCACTATGGGAGGTGTTTCACATTTTCGGCCAAGCGCTTTCTGTAGTATCGCTGCCAAGAAATTTGGTCTACCTCTGGACCTTGTGGCCGACCGGTGAACACCCTACACCTCATAATGATTTTGCCGGCGGCCACCTCGCTCTCTGACCCTTTCAGCTTCAGCTAGTCCACTTTTTCCAGTCGCTGTAACACTGGCAGCAAAACACGCTGTGCCCAGTGCATCGCTTCCTCCGCCAGACCTTCAGACCACACCGGCCAGACCCGGGCGATATAGGCGTTACTGCCTTCACCACTGAACAGATAACTGTCCTGAAATGCTGCTGCCATCTTGGTGAACGCTTTTGCCTGACTGTCTTCATCGGTCAGCCAGTTGCCCTGCTTGTCCTGAAGGGCCTCCAGCCCCGCCAGTGCTGTTCTTGGAAAGTACGGGAAGGGATAAGACTGTCCGGCCAGATAACCATCCGTCAGAACCGACAAATGCTCCCGGGCTTCCGCCGGAGAAACCGGCCTGATCCGATAGTGGGTGTCGATGCCCAGCAGATGCGTCGGGGCTTCACTGCGCTGTGCCGCCAGAGCCAGATGTTCAATCCAGGCTTGCAGCAGATCCTGTGCCCGGATTTTCCCCGGTCTGAAATGAATCAGGCCGTCCTGTGTCAGGTGGCGCAGCCATCCCTGCAACTGCACCGGTCCGGAGGCAAGGGTCAGCGGGAGATCAATTTCCGCATCCTCAAGCGGATTGGACAGCAGCGCCAATACCTGTTCTGCCAGCGGCAGGATCTGTTGTTTTTCCTCTTCCAGCGTCAGCTCTCCGAAAGCCGCAATCGGGAGCGCGCCCGCAGCATGCTGCCAGGCCTGAAAACGGGCCAGAGCATCCGGCTGGCGGTGCTGCGACAACAAAGTCGTCAGTAAATTTTCGCGCAGCTGATACCGTTGCAGTCCGTCCAGCGCGAACGGCTCTTCATCGGTCATCGCCCCTTCTGATGCTTCAAAATAGACTTTCAGCCGTCGATTGAAAAAGTACTGCACCGGTAAACGCCAGAAACGCTGCAACTCAGCCAGCTCCATCACAGACAGTTGGTTGGTGGATCCTTCAGAAGCCTCAAGGGAAAAAGCTGCCAGCGGCTCAGTCAGGAAGGTTTCCTGCCGGATCGGTTCGCGCCGGGCGGCTGGCAACCATTCCGAAGCATAGCTGGCCTGCGCCCCCAAAAACGCCTGCGGACTGAATGGTGTCAGCGAGTGATGGCGAGTCAGCCATTGCACCAGCCGTTGCCCGGATTCATCCGGCGATAACGCTTCATCACCGGCCACACAGAATCCCTGCTGGCAATAATCCAGTAACTCACTGAGCAGCACGGATGGCATTTTTTCACTGTTGTCCTGAATCGAGCGACCGACATAACTGATGTAAAGCTGCTGCTGTGCAGACAGAATCGCCTCCAGAAACAGATATCTGTCGTCATCCCGGCGAGATCGGTCTCCGGCGCGCTGGCGGCCCACCATGAGATCAAACCCTTCCGGGGCGATGGTGCGCGGATACACGCCGTCATTCATGCCCAGCAGACACACCACCTGAAAAGGAATCGAACGCATGGGCATCAGCGTACAGAAGTTAATCTGGCCCGCGAGGAAACGCTGACTGACCCGTTCGCCACTGAGTTTTTCGTTCAGATAGTCGCGCATGATGGCAGGCGTCAGCGGCTCGCCGTATCCGGCATCCCCCAGCTGTAGCTCCAGCTGTTGCAACTTTTCCCGGATCAGACGCAGCACCAGTTCCCCTTCGGTATCAACCTCGAAAAAGTCGTCCAGCAACTGATTCAGAACGGCAAACCAGTCGCGGGCAGCATGAGACTGATTCAACACCCGGCGGTAACGGATCAACTGGTCCACAAACACGCTGAGTTGCCCGGCCAGCTCAGCCGCCATCCCCTGAACTTCATCGTACGCCAGCATGCCCTGATACAGTCCGGCCTGCTGTGGCATGGCATAGCCCAGCAGCATCCGCTGCAAGCCAAACAGCCAGGTATTCTGCTGTTGTGACGGCAACGCAAACTCGGGCGCGGTATTGCTGTCCAGCCCCCAGCGAATCCCCGCTTCCTCAATCCAGCGTTTGACCTGAACAAAGCGGGTACTATCCAGTCCAAACCGACGCATGATGGCCGGGACTTCCAGCATTTCTGTCAGCTCAGAAGCATGACAACGGCTGTTGGGTAGATCCAGCAGACGCAGGAACGCCAGCAGAACCGGGTTTTCCTGATCCGCACTGCGATCCGAGATCGAGAAAGGCAGGTAACGATCCGGCGGGGCATTGCCGAACACGGCCTGGATATAAGGGCTGTACGCATTGATGTCCGGCACCATGACCACCATGTCCCGGGGGGACAACGCCGGATTGGCATCCAACATCGCCAGCAGGTTGTCATGCAAAACTTCCACCTCCCGCATGGGTGAATGGCAAACCTGCACCGAAAGCGAACGATCCGCCGGACTCAGAGCCATCTTGTGCTGACTGTCCGCCAGCAGCTGATCCTTCACCCGGTCATCCAGATTGAGAATATCGGACTGAATGGCGTGCAGCAGGCTGTCCGGCGTCACATCAACAAAGGCGTCGACTTCAAACGCTTCCAATTCAGAAAGCAGAAAAAGGTTATCCCGGCCAAGCTTGCCCAGAGACGCCAGCAAGGTATTCCCCACGGCGGCGTCCTGCAGGGTCTCGTCGGTGACATTATCTTCCAGCGTACCTTTCAGCATCCCCACTTCACCGGCAACCTCACTGTGTTCCTGCTGCCAGATCACCTGCTGTCGCTGCCGTGCCGCCAGACGCGCAAGATACTTGCGATCTCGCACATCGCCCCAGTAATGGCGGCAGGGGTTGGTAAACATCAGATGTACGTCAATGTGTTTGCCAAGCGCCGCCAAGGCATCCATATACCGGGGCGGTAAGGCAGAGATTCCGAAGACGAATAAGCGTTTGGGCAGTGAATCCGGCAAGGAAGTGCCTGAGCGAGCGTAGCCTGCCAGCGTCTCTATGAATTGTTCATAAAGGTTTGCCCGGTGATACGGCGATTGTCCCTGTCCCAGAATATGGTCATACAGCGCCTGCCAGAGGATCGGCTGCCAGGGATGTTCTGCCGTCAGTTCCGGATCCACCTCCCCGGACTCCCAGGCCTGAATCCACTCCGGACGGTACACCAGATACTGATCAAAAATATCGGCAATTTTGGCCGACAGCTGATAGCGGCGCTGCTGATCATCATCCGATTCCAGATAGCGTTTTAAGGGCAGGAATTCAGGTTTGTCCAACTGGCCGGGCAACACGCTCATCAGGGCCCAGGTCATGGCTTCTTTGTTGAAGGCGCTTCGTGCAGGCACATCCGGCAAGACTTTGGTGAACATATCCCAGATAAAGGTAGCTGGCAGCGGGAATGCAATATTGGCAGCCACGCCCAGTGACTGTGCCAGCTCCAGTTTCAGCCATTGCGACATGCCCGGACTCTGGACCAGTATCTGTTCCGGTATGAAAGGGTTCGACAGAGGATCACGACGAACCAGCTCAACAAGCAGCGATTTCAGCAGGTCCAGTTGATTGGAATGGTAGACAGTAAACACGCATCAGGCTCGCTTTCAGACAAGAATGACACGATTGTCTATCAAGGATGGCAGGGTGTAAACAGCGGCGCCTGTGACGGCCGCCGCCCTTTAGGTTCAGCCCGTTACATGCGGACGCCAAAGCCCGGTCAGCGCTGAACAATAAAACGTCAGATACCGCACAATCACATATCCGACCACCACAGTGGCGATAAAGAGCTCAGCCAGCGCGAGTGTTTCGATCTGCCCTGCATAGTCCGATAATACCGACTGAGTGCTCATCCATTGCGCGGTTTTATACAAGGCTGTTGCCCCGATCACCATCGGAAACGTAAAAGCGGCATAGGCGGGCGTGAATGGCAGCCGCAGCAAGCGGACCAAAGCCAGATAGATAACCATTGTCATCAGCAGACCGATACTTGCCAGCAAAGCAACCATGAGGACTGACGGTTGTGCAGTCACCGTCAGATACCCCGCCAGCGACAGACTCGCAGGCGCGGCCAGAATCGCGATGGTTGGTTTTGCCGCATCCGGCACCTCGTGACAGAAAATCAGACGATAGATCATCACGGGCAGCATCAGGGCATAAGCACTCAGCCCGAACACCAGCAGCCCATGTGCCAGCGGCGACATGATTCCACCCGGAAAGGCCACATCCGCCACAATGATCCCGACAGGCGGCACGAACCAGCTTGGCACCATGTGATGAAGCGAAAACCCGGACAAGCGATGATAAATAAAACAAACCAGAAAAATCAGATGCATGACCACAGCCCCCAGCCAGATGATCTGACCGGTCAACGGCAGGAACGGCCCCATCGCATGAGAAATCACCATCAGGGCCATCGAGAAGGTCGGCACGACACTTCCGACGACCGGGTGCTTGAGATCCTGCCATAACAGGTTCGGATGCAGCACAAACTTCACGGCCAGTCCCAGCAAGAGGGCCGCCGCAATCATGGCACCACCAAGTTGTGCGAACCCGTGAAAGGGCAACGCGTTTTCCCAGCACCAGCCCAGACTGGCGATCGCCAGTGCCAGACCAGCCATCGGCGTCGGTACTGCTGCAATCTTTTCTTTCCAAACCTGACCCATGGCTTCACTCCTCATGTCAGAGCACTATTAATTTTTCTGTTGATAAAGCCAGTGTACTGAAGCAGGATGATTTAGAATAATTGAATAAATTGAAACTCAGGTTAAATTTTACTGAACACATATCGAGGTCTGATGAATATTGCCCTGAAGCAGCTCAGAGTGTTTGTCGCTGTCGCACAGGAAAAGACGGTCACCGCTGCGGCGAAGCGGCTTTTCCTCACCAAGCCAGCGGTCAGCATGGCGCTTGCCGAACTGGAAAAACAACTCGGCCAGCCGTTGTTTGATCGCCATCACAATCGGCTCACGCTTAACAGTGAAGGCCGGCGCCTGTTGCCGCTCGCCGATGAACTGCTGCATCGCACGCAGAGTATTGAGCAACTGTTTCAGCGCAGCGGTCCGCTGACCGGGCACCTTGCCATCGGATCCAGCGATACCGTCGGCAACCAGCTCACCCCTTTCCTGCTACGGGATTTCAGGACACGAACCGCGCATACCGACCAGTCACTGCTAATCGGCAATACGGCAGCAATCGTCGAAAAGTTATGTGATTTTGAGCTGGATATCGGACTGGTCGAAGGGCGGATTTCTGAAAAACGCCTGATCAGTCAACCCTGGCTTCAGGATGAGATGGTGATCATCTGCCATCCCAAACATCCCTTACTGAACCAGCCTGTACTGACTTTTTCTGATCTGTCCGGCACAGACTGGGTGCTGCGGGAAAGCGGCTCTGGTACGCGGGACTACTTTCTGAATCATCTTGCTCCCGAACTGAAAACCTGGCAACTGGCTTTCGAACTCAATACCACCGAATCGATTCTCAACAGTGTCGCTGCCGGTCTGGGCATTACTTGCCTGTCCCGCCGCGCCACGACCCACGCAGTCAGGGACTGTCGCGTGGCGGAGCTTCCCCTGCACCTGTCCAAACCGCGTCAATACTGGCTTGCATATCACAAAGACAAATACAGCAGCCCGTTGCTGGCCGCCTTCATTGATTTCTGTCTGCGCTGGCGGCCGGGTTCAGACCCGGTTGTCCCCGCCACTGAACGCAATGATCTGACTGATCTGACATAAAGGCCGTCCGGACTCCTGCTGCCAGTCGTTAAACGCAGCCTGTGCTGCCGCCAGCGACCGTTGTGTGTCCCGGCCTCCCTCCATCATACCAGTGCTGCGCAGGTAAGCTTCAACATCCTGACTGAGAATAAAAGTATCTTTGCCCATCACTCGCAATGTATTGGGTCCGGTATTGCCGCCCAAGCGCTTTCCTTTGGTTTTCAGATATTTCCACAGACCAATGATATCTTCCGATGGCCAGTCCGCCACCATGGCAGCAAACGATCCGAATTCCCTGGCCGCACGGTGAATCATGTAAGTATTTTCGGGAATCGTCATGACCTTGCCAAGATGGCGGATTATGGCCGGGTCCGTCGCTTTTCGCTCCCACATTTCGTTCGGCACCAGCAGCAGTTTTTCAATATCAAACCCAAAGAATACGGATTCAAAACCCGCCCATTTCTGACGCACCACTTTCCAGCTCATGCCCGACTGAAACACCTTCTGCGTAAAAGCGGCCAGCCAGCGATCATCCGGAATAGCACTCAGGTCTGTCGGGGATAAGGGGTGACTTAACAAACTTTCCAAAGCGACTTCGCCGCCTTTGCGATCGGCAGCACGGGCATAAATTTGATCAAATTTTTCTCTCATGCTCACAAGAACTCCTATTCACCGGAAACAGCACTGGACTCTGCACCTATCCTACTGTATAAAAAACCAGTTAATCAATATTCGGAGAGGGTGACCATGGCAGTTATCGTCAAATACGTAGTTGAGCGCAACGGAGAAGAGAAGATGACTTTTACCTCTAAATCTGAAGCTGATGCCTACGATAAAATGTTGGATATGGCAGACGAGCTGTTTACTGTGTTAAGTGAAAGCAAGCTGCTTGAAGACGAAGCCAAACAGGAAGAACTGGCACTTTTCCTGGCTCAGGAACGTGAAAAAGTACTGGTTGCGCTGGGCGCCAAAAAAGCCAAGCCGGCAGCCAAGAAAAAGCCGACTAAGCCTGAAGCCGTTCAGGATGAAGCGGACAGCGAAGCTGCCTGACAGATTCCCTGCTGACATGCACTGAAGAAACCTCCTGCGGGAGGTTTTTTTGCGCCATATTTTTATGCAAAAATACTGACTTTCTATAAGGCTAAAGCGCTATTTTCACCATTTCTCAGTCAATTTCCGGTGAATGACAGATTTCCCCTTCAATATCCGGTTCAGTCTCTTTATGATGGGGATATCAGAATTTTTGAATCATCAAACAGACTGTTGAAGATCCGCAGTCGTTTTCCCTTTTGATATGGAGACCATTTCACCATGGCCACATTTTCTTTAGCCCTGGGTACCGCGACCAAAAACCGCGACGGCAAAATCATTGAATCTTTTTTCCCAACGCCATTACTGAACCCGGCGCAAGCGCTGGTTGACGCGATTGCAACCCTCGTTGAATACCAAGGCGGAAATCAGGCGATTGAGATCACGGCATCCCAGGCTGCTGATCTGGCCCGCGCTTTTGCATCCCATGATGAGCAAGCCAGTGCCCGTTTTGCGGAAAAGGCAGCACAATCTTCACAGCCGCTGGTTCTGGTGATTCTGGCAACCGACGAAGCGCCTGCTTCTGTGGCTGAAGGTTTCCTGAAGCTTCAGCTGATCTCTCACCGTCTGGTTCAGCCGCACGGACTGGTTCTGGATGGCATTTTCGGTCTGCTTCACAATATCGCATGGACCAATCAGGGCCCGATCGATCTGCCTGAGCTGGCGGAGCGTCAGATGGAAGCCCGCCTGAATGGTGAAGTGCTGAGCGTCGACTGTGTCGATAAATTCCCGAAAATGGTGGATTACATTGTTCCTGCGGGTGTCCGTATCGCCGATACATCGCGCGTGCGTCTGGGCGCTCATGTGGGTGAAGGTACCACAGTCATGCACGAAGGTTTCATCAACTTCAACGCAGGTACCACAGGTGTGAGCATGGTCGAAGGCCGTATCTCGGCTGGTGTTGTGGTTGGGGACGGTTCTGATATCGGCGGTGGCGCCTCCATCATGGGGACCCTGAGTGGCGGCGGTAAAGTTGTGATTTCTATCGGCGAAAACAGCCTGCTGGGTGCTAACGCCGGTCTGGGCTTCCCGCTTGGTGACCGTTGTACCATTGAATCCGGTTTGTATGTGACAGCAGGCACCAAAGTGACCATGCTGGATGCAGACGGTCATGTGGTTGAAACCGTGAAAGCGCGTGATCTGGCCGGTAAAGCGGACCTGCTGTTCCGTCGTAACTCAGTGAGTGGTGCGATTGAGTGTCTGACCAACAAAACAGCCGTGGAACTGAACAGCGAGCTGCACAGCAATAACTAATTGCTGATTCACCGTCTGTCATTCAAAAGGCTGCTTCTGGCAGCCTTTTTGTTTCACACTCATTTCACTAAAACCCGCGCTCAGCCAGCCCTAGCTGACTGGGATCCTGACGGCATTCATCGGGATAAGCCGGGTTAATCGCTGTCGTGACTGTTTTTTTGCCACTGCAGTATTCATATCGCCCCTGCAGATAACCCGCCCGGTATTTTTCATAGTCAGATTCAGACATCACTCCCAGCCGGTCCAGCCGCTTTTTACCCCACTCCTGATAGCCATATTCGCCATGATAGGCCCCAAGTTCCTGCCACTCTCCTTGCTGGGATAACTGCGCTTCATACTGACTGACACAAGCGGCTATCATCAGGACAGCCGTCACACAGAAAAGCTGACGCATACGACCTCCTCTGCCAACGTCATCTGTGTCTTAAGTATGGAAGATTCTCTGATTCCTGAGAGAGTTTCGCATTCAAGGGAATTGCCCTGGTACCTAACTCAGTTCCAGCGCGGCCTGCCGGCCCGATTCACTCCGAACCCCCTGATAAACGAGCACCATCCCCAAAACAGAAGCCCCCAGTAAAACACCTCCCAGATGCCAGGGCTGATGAATCCCAAACTGCAGCAGGAAATGGCTGACCAGTGACGCGACAACCATCTGGCAGGCACCGGATAGCGCTGAAACTGTGCCTGCTTTTTCACTGTATGGGATCAGTAACATCGACTGCGCACAAGGAAAAGCAATGCCGTTGGTCACCGCCAGCATAAAATGCGCGGCCGACATCCAGACCGGATCAACCGGCGCCAGTACGTATAACGCCGCTGAGATCAGCTGCATGCATGGCGCCAATTGCAGCATTCTTGCCGTCCCGAGCTTTGGCCTGAGCCGCTGGCACAATAAGCCGCCAAAGAGCAGGCCACATGCTGGTATCATCGCCCAGAGTGCATACTGGTCCGAACTTAACCCAATCTGAACCTGCATGATATAAGGCATCAGAGAGATCGCCAGAATCACCATGGCAAAATTGATCCAGCCAATCCCTGCAAAGGTCATGAAATGACGTTCGCGAAATAACGACAGATAGTTTCCGGCGAGCTTTTTCATCGAGGGCGCCTGAACAGATTTGCTCAGGGTTTCCCGAAAACTGAACATAAGCAGCAGCCAAATCAGAGCGATATAAACTACCAGTCCGATAAATGCAGACAGCCAGCCCAGATAGTGATTGATCATCCCGCCGATCACAGGGGCCATAATCGGCGTGAAGGCGGCAACAATCGCCAGCCAGGTCATTGCCTTCGCCAGATTTTGTTTTTGGTAACTGTCACGAATGGTCGCTCTGGCCAGCACGGAAACACTGCCCGCACCACAGCCCTGAATAAAACGGCCGATCAATAACCCGGAAAAAGAGTCCGACAGGAAAAGAACAACGCTAACACCGATGAGTGCTATGAAAACACCGGCCAGTAAGACCGGCCGGCGGCCAAAGACATCGGACAAGGGGCCATAGACAAGCTGAGAGGGACCAAATCCAAGTAGATAAATGGCGACCAGCAATTGCGTCTGATCGGAAGAAATTGCCAGGTCATGCCCAATCCAGGGCAATAAGGGAAACACCAGACCAAGACTCAGTTGACCAATACTGACGATTAAGCAGGCAAATAACAGGGGTTTCCAATTGAATGCTGGCATAGATTCCTCTACTTCGATAACAATGCAGATATTATGCCTGTTATCAATGCAGGAATAAGCCACCATTGGCTACAGGAGCTATGTCCTGTCAGGAAAGAATAGCCGTCAGTGCATGTCGGCTATTCCTCCATCAAACCTCAGGATTCGGTTTCCTGAGGCTTGCGGATGATATAGCGGAAGGGGTTCCGGAAAGAAAACTTGCTGCCCTGTGTCTCTACACGGCCTTGCTTCATCGCAACAATCACTTCCCGTTGGACACGCACCAAGGAGAAGAAACGAACCACCATAAAGACAATAAACACAGGCATGACGATCTGCGCCATCGGGGCTGATTTTAAGATCAGATCATTCCCCAACCAAACGGCCAGCATCCCCAGCATTAAATAGAGGGAGTGCGGCTTCAGTGTGATCGTCACGGTGTCTGCGGCTTCTTTCCGCTCGTAGAAAAAACTCATAGCTTTCAATCGATATCATCCCGGTAAAAGAGTAGCTCACCCTCTCACAGCGCAGAATCGAAGGCAAGCTTCTACATCAGCAAATTGTAACCAGCTGAAAATATTCGTTCATCTGCGCTTTCAAAGCGAAAAGGAATGGATTCGGAAGTCGTCCCGCCGGAGGAAAGGGTGTGATGTTCAAACGAAAAAAGCCCCAGTCTTTCGACGGGGACGCCCAGTCTGAGGCTTCTGAGAAGTGGCGGACGGCTGAGGTCGCACACGACCGGGACTCGATGGTCCGGCATTCCGGCCCGCGGCCAAAGTGCGCAGTACTTTTCGGGGATGCTGATATGAAAAAAGCCCCAGTCTTTCGACTGAGGCTTCTAAGAAGTGGCGGAGCGGACGGGACTCGAACCCGCGACCCCCGGCGTGACAGGCCGGTATTCTAACCAACTGAACTACCGCTCCGAAACTGGTTCTTTTCAATGTGGTCGTCGTTATTCTGCATTCTTCACTCAGTCACATACTTGATGTATGCTCCTTCGTTCATCTTTTGAATGCCTCGATCACATCGAAAATTCCTGCGTTTCCCAGGAAAATATCGTTTCAACAAAGTCTTACGCGTCACTGCTTTGTTTTGGTCATTTGTCGCTGTGCGATGACGATTTTGATGCGAGAAGCGCAGTGTACATTCAGTACATGAGCATCGCAGCACTCAAAAGCGGCAAGCTACAGTAGACAAATTGGTAATCAGAGCCTGGCGATGTCCTACTCTCACATGGGGAGACCCCACACTACCATCGGCGCTGCTGCGTTTCACGTCTGAGTTCGGCATGGGATCAGGTGGGTCCACAGCGCTATGGTCGCCAGGCAAAATCGGTGTGATTATCCCGCTGGTGAGAATCAATCCTGACGGCATTGCCTGCCTCCTTCACTCAGTTATGTACTCATGTACACGCCTTCGTTCAGTGCGTGGGCGGCTTTGTCAGCCTTGATTCTTCCTGCGCTACCCTGGGCACGCAGTTCGGGACAATCTCTGGAAAACTGTCTAGTGTTCTCAGCACATCATTCAAGTGCTTATGGAGTCCGTACTTCAAACCCTTTGGGTGTTGTATGGTTAAGCCTCACGGGCAATTAGTACAGGTTAGCTGAGCGCCTCACAACGCTTACACACCCTGCCTATCAACGTTCTAGTCTCGAACAGCCCTTCAGGAGACTTAAAGTCTCAGGGATGACTCATCTCAGGGCCAGCTTCCCGCTTAGATGCTTTCAGCGGTTATCTGTTCCGAACTTAGCTACCGGGCAATGCGTCTGGCGACACAACCCGAACACCAGCGGTTCGTTCACTCCGGTCCTCTCGTACTAGGAGCAACTCCCTTCAATCATCCAGCGCCCACGGCAGATAGGGACCGAACTGTCTCACGACGTTCTAAACCCAGCTCGCGTACCACTTTAAATGGCGAACAGCCATACCCTTGGGACCGACTTCAGCCCCAGGATGTGATGAGCCGACATCGAGGTGCCAAACACCGCCGTCGATATGAACTCTTGGGCGGTATCAGCCTGTTATCCCCGGAGTACCTTTTATCCGTTGAGCGATGGCCCTTCCATTCAGAACCACCGGATCACTATGACCTGCTTTCGCACCTGCTCGAACCGTCATTCTCGCAGTTAAGCGGGCTTATGCCATTGCACTAACCTCACGATGTCCGACCGTGATTAGCCCACCTTCGTGCTCCTCCGTTACGCTTTGGGAGGAGACCGCCCCAGTCAAACTACCCACCAGACACTGTCCGCACCCCGGATAACGGGGCGACGTTAGAACATCAACACGACAAGGGTGGTATTTCAAGGACGGCTCCACAGATACTGGCGTACCTGCTTCGAAGCCTCCCACCTATCCTACACATGTAGGGTCAATGTTCAGTGCCAAGCTGTAGTAAAGGTTCACGGGGTCTTTCCGTCTAGCCGCGGGGACGCAGCATCTTCACTGCGATTTCAATTTCACTGAGTCTCGGGTGGAGACAGCGTGGCCATCATTACGCCATTCGTGCAGGTCGGAACTTACCCGACAAGGAATTTCGCTACCTTAGGACCGTTATAGTTACGGCCGCCGTTTACCGGGGCTTCGATCAAGAGCTTCTCCGAAGATAACCCCATCAATTAACCTTCCGGCACCGGGCAGGCGTCACACCGTATACGTCATCTTTCGATTTTGCACAGTGCTGTGTTTTTAATAAACAGTTGCAGCCACCTGGTATCTGCGACTGCCAGCAGCTCCAAGAGCGAGTCTCTTCACCGCCGGCAGCGTACCTTCTCCCGAAGTTACGGTACCATTTTGCCTAGTTCCTTCACCCGAGTTCTCTCAAGCGCCTTGGTATTCTCTACCCGACCACCTGTGTCGGTTTGGGGTACGATTCCTTACTATCTGAAGCTTAGAGGCTTTTCCCGGAAGCATGGCATCAATGACTTCACCACCGTAGTGGCTCGACATCGGGTCTCAGCCTTAAAGATAGTCCGGATTTGCCTAAACCATCAGCCTACACCCTTGAACCGGGACAACCGTCGCCCGGCCCACCTAGCCTTCTCCGTCCCCCCATCGCAATAGTAAGCAGTACGGGAATATTAACCCGTTTCCCATCGACTACGCCTTTCGGCCTCGCCTTAGGGGTCGACTCACCCTGCCCCGATTAACGTTGGACAGGAACCCTTGGTCTTCCGGCGTGGAGGTTTTTCACCCCCATTGTCGTTACTCATGTCAGCATTCGCACTTCTGATACGTCCAGCATGCCTTACAGCACACCTTCAGCCGCTTACAGAACGCTCCCCTACCCAATACGATAAATCGCATTGCCGCAGCTTCGGTGTATCACTTAGCCCCGTTAAATCTTCCGCGCAGGCCGACTCGACCAGTGAGCTATTACGCTTTCTTTAAATGATGGCTGCTTCTAAGCCAACATCCTGGCTGTCTGAGCCTTCCCACATCGTTTCCCACTTAGTGATACTTTGGGACCTTAGCTGGCGGTCTGGGTTGTTTCCCTCTCCACGACGGACGTTAGCACCCGCCGTGTGTCTCCCGGATAGTACTTACTGGTATTCGGAGTTTGCAAAGGGTTGGTAAGTCGGGATGACCCCCTAGCCTTAACAGTGCTCTACCCCCAGTAGTATTCGTCCGAGGCGCTACCTAAATAGCTTTCGGGGAGAACCAGCTATCTCCAGGTTTGATTGGCCTTTCACCCCTAGCCACAAGTCATCCGCTAATTTTTCAACATTAGTCGGTTCGGTCCTCCAGTAAGTGTTACCTCACCTTCAACCTGCCCATGGCTAGATCACCTGGTTTCGGGTCTAATCCCAGCAACTGTACGCCCAGTTAAGACTCGGTTTCCCTACGGCTCCCCTAGATGGTTAACCTTGCTACTGAAATTAAGTCGCTGACCCATTATACAAAAGGTACGCAGTCACCCCATCACTAAGCCACCTCTGCTTGATTTTGTGTGTTGACCAACGCTGCGCGTTGTTAACCACTGTCAAACTGAAGTTCTTGCTGTCACTAAACTGCAATAGCTTAGTGATGGGGCTCCTACTGCTTGTACGTACACGGTTTCAGGTTCTATTTCACTCCCCTCACAGGGGTTCTTTTCGCCTTTCCCTCACGGTACTGGTTCACTATCGGTCAGTCAGGAGTATTTAGCCTTGGAGGATGGTCCCCCCATCTTCAGACAAGATAACACGTGTCCCGTCCTACTCGTTTTCACGTTTAAGGTATCGTCGGTTACGGGGCTGTCACCCTGTATCGCGGCACTTTCCAGAGCCTTCACCTGACACAAAAAACGCTTAAGGGCTAATCCGGTTTCGCTCGCCGCTACTGCCGGAATCTCGGTTGATTTCTCTTCCTCGGGGTACTTAGATGTTTCAGTTCCCCCGGTTCGCCTCATCAGGCTATGTATTCACCTGATGATAACTGCTTATGCAGCTGGGTTTCCCCATTCGGAAATCGGTGACTCAAGTGGCTCTTACTGCCTCATCACCGCTTATCGCAAGTTAGTACGTCCTTCATCGCCTCTGACTGCCCAGGCATCCACCGTGTACGCTTAGTCACTTAACCATACAACCCCAAAGGGTCTGTATCGTAAACAACCAAGGTTTGATTTGTTTCGCCGGACTCACTTTGTGTTCACTTTTGAAAAGTGAAGACAAAAAATACAAGACACTTGAATGTGTATTGCTTGAGAACTCTGTTTCTTTCGAAACAGTTTGATTCAATCGTCATATCGATTGAATTACTAGTCAGCTTTCCAGATTGTTAAAGAGCATGTGCATCTTTTCTCCAGAGAGAAAAAACCACTTTCTAATCACACTCGTAAGTGCAGTTAGAAAGTGGCGTCCCGTAGGGGAGTCGAACCCCTGTTACCGCCGTGAAAGGGCGGTGTCCTAGGCCTCTAGACGAACGGGACACGATGCGTCTTTACATTTTAACCAGGCAATCTGTGTGGACACTGCGTCAACAACGCAGTCTTTAGGTAAGGAGGTGATCCAGCCCCAGGTTCCCCTAGGGCTACCTTGTTACGACTTCACCCCAGTCATGAACCACACCGTGGTAAACGCCCTCCCGAAGGTTAAGCTATCTACTTCTGGTGCAGCCCACTCCCATGGTGTGACGGGCGGTGTGTACAAGGCCCGGGAACGTATTCACCGTGGCATTCTGATCCACGATTACTAGCGATTCCGACTTCATGGAGTCGAGTTGCAGACTCCAATCCGGACTACGACGTACTTTGTGGGATTCGCTCACTATCGCTAGTTGGCTGCCCTCTGTATACGCCATTGTAGCACGTGTGTAGCCCTACTCGTAAGGGCCATGATGACTTGACGTCGTCCCCACCTTCCTCCGGTTTATCACCGGCAGTCTCCCTGGAGTTCCCACCCGAAGTGCTGGCAAACAAGGATAAGGGTTGCGCTCGTTGCGGGACTTAACCCAACATTTCACAACACGAGCTGACGACAGCCATGCAGCACCTGTCTCAGAGTTCCCGAAGGCACCAATCCATCTCTGGAAAGTTCTCTGGATGTCAAGAGTAGGTAAGGTTCTTCGCGTTGCATCGAATTAAACCACATGCTCCACCGCTTGTGCGGGCCCCCGTCAATTCATTTGAGTTTTAATCTTGCGACCGTACTCCCCAGGCGGTCTACTTAACGCGTTAGCTCCGAAAGCCAGTGTTCAAGACACCAACCTCCAAGTAGACATCGTTTACGGCGTGGACTACCAGGGTATCTAATCCTGTTTGCTCCCCACGCTTTCGCATCTGAGCGTCAGTCTTTGTCCAGGGGGCCGCCTTCGCCACCGGTATTCCTTCAGATCTCTACGCATTTCACCGCTACACCTGAAATTCTACCCCCCTCTACAAGACTCTAGCATGCCAGTTCCAAATGCGATTCCGAGGTTGAGCCCCGGGCTTTCACATCTGGCTTAACACGCCGCCTGCATGCGCTTTACGCCCAGTAATTCCGATTAACGCTCGCACCCTCCGTATTACCGCGGCTGCTGGCACGGAGTTAGCCGGTGCTTCTTCTGCAGCTAACGTCAAAGATGGCATCTATTAAACACCACCTCTTCCTCACTGCTGAAAGTGCTTTACAACCCGAAGGCCTTCTTCACACACGCGGCATGGCTGCATCAGGGTTTCCCCCATTGTGCAATATTCCCCACTGCTGCCTCCCGTAGGAGTCTGGACCGTGTCTCAGTTCCAGTGTGGCTGATCATCCTCTCAGACCAGCTAGGGATCGTCGCCTAGGTGAGCCGTTACCCCACCTACTAGCTAATCCCACCTAGGCCAATCCTGACGCGCGAGGCCCGAAGGTCCCCCGCTTTGCTCCCATCTCGTAAAAGAAAGGAGATTATGCGGTATTAGCCATCGTTTCCAATGGTTATCCCCCACATCAGGGCATGTTCCCAGGCATTACTCACCCGTCCGCCGCTCGCCGCCCATCAACGCACCCGAAAGATTGTTGATGTCGCTGCCGCTCGACTTGCATGTGTTAGGCCTGCCGCCAGCGTTCAATCTGAGCCATGATCAAACTCTTCAATTAGAATTTTGTTGCCTCTCCGAAGAGAAGCGGCTCAGTGATTACTGATGTTTCAACCGAAGTTGAAACGAATTGACTGTGCCGGTAACTCTTTCAAGAAAGTGCTACCAATTGGTCACTCAGTTCACTGATAAAATCTTTTGACTGTATCATTGTCGAGTGCCCACACAGATTGCATGGTCAAATTGTTAAAGAACGTTTTGTTATCTCGCTAACCGTTCGGTTTATCGTGACAACGGAGGCGCATTATAGAGAGTTCTCGAATCTTGGCAAGCCTAAAAACGACAAATATCTCCAACCGCTCACAAAACACACAACCAATCGATTTACGCTCAAAACAAACACACTTTCAATCCAAAAGCATAAAAAAAGCCTGCGATGAAGCAGGCTTTTTCCAGTGAAAGAGCATCAGAGAATTACTGGCTGGCAGAAATTTTTTCATCTTTCGCAGAAAGCACGATTGGTTTTCCAACGTTCAGGCTTCCAGACAAGATATCCTGCGCCAGTGGGTTTTCTATATATTGCTGAATTGCGCGTTTCAAAGGCCGGGCACCATATACAGGGTCGAAACCAGCGCTTGCAATCAGATCAAGCGCAGAGTCCTCGACCTTGAGTTCAAAACCTTTTTCTTCCAGGCGCTTGCTCAGACGAGCAATCTGAATCCGGGCAATATTCTTAATATGTTTATCGCCCAGCGGGTGGAAGACCACGGTTTCATCAACCCGGTTGATAAACTCAGGGCGAAAGTGATGACTGACAACTTCCATCACCGTCGCTTTCATGCCTTCATAATCCAGTTCACCGAAATGCTCCTGAATCCGATCAGATCCCAGATTCGACGTCATGATGATGACACTGTTCCGGAAGTCCACCGTTCTGCCTTGTCCATCGGTCAGTCGGCCATCGTCGAGAACCTGAAGCAGGATGTTAAATACATCCGGGTGCGCTTTTTCAACCTCATCCAGCAAAATGACGGAATAAGGACGACGACGCACCGCTTCTGTCAGGTAACCCCCTTCTTCATAACCGACATAACCCGGAGGTGCCCCCACCAGACGGGCAACAGAATGCTTCTCCATGAATTCGGACATATCAATCCGTACCATGGCATCATCACTGTCAAACATGAAGTTCGCCAGCGCTTTACACAGCTCGGTTTTCCCCACCCCGGTCGGGCCAAGGAACAGGAATGAACCAATCGGACGATTCGGATCGGAAAGGCCAGCACGGCTGCGACGAATCGCATTGGATACAGAACTGACCGCTTCATCCTGGCCAATCACCCGGGCATGGAGCGCTTCTTCCATCCGCAGGAGCTTATCCCGTTCGCCTTCCAGCATCCGGGAAACAGGAATCCCCGTCTGACGGGACAAGACTTCCGCGATTTCAGCATCCGTGACCCGGTTTTTCAGCAGCGTCATTTCCTGCATTTCGGCCTGAGCCGCCAGGTCCAATTGCTTTTCAAGTGCAGGAATCTTGCCGTACTGCAATTCCGACATTCGATTCAGGTCACCGGCACGGCGGGCAATTTCCATATCGGTACGCGCCTGCTCGAGTTCAGCTTTAATGTGCTGAGTACCGGATAGCGCTGCCTTTTCAGCATTCCAGACTTCTTCCAGTTCCGCGTATTCTTTTTCTTTTCCTTCCAGCTCTTCGCTCAACACAGCCAGTCGCTTCTGGCTGGCATCATCATTTTCTTTCGATAATGCCTGCTGTTCGATTTTCAACTGGATGATCCGGCGCTCAAGTCTGTCCAGCGATTCAGGCTTAGAATCAATCTGCATCCGGATACTGGATGCCGCTTCATCGATCAGATCGATGGCCTTGTCCGGTAACTGCCGGTCAGAAATATAACGATGAGACAAGCTAGCTGCCGCAACAATTGCCGGATCGGTAATCTCGACATGGTGATGCAGCGCGTAACGTTCTTTCAGGCCTCGCAAAATCGCAATGGTGTCTTCGACGTTTGGCTCATCCACCAGCACTTTCTGGAAACGACGTTCCAGCGCGGCATCTTTTTCAATAAACTGACGATACTCATCCAGCGTTGTGGCACCCACGCAATGCAGTTCGCCGCGCGCCAGTGCAGGTTTGAGCATGTTCCCGGCATCCATGGCGCCTTCACCTTTCCCGGCACCAACCATGGTATGCAGCTCATCAATAAAGAGGATGACACTGCCCTCTTCCTGAGCCAGTTCATTCAGAACAGCTTTTAAACGCTCTTCAAACTCACCGCGATATTTTGCGCCGGCAATTAAAGCGCCCATATCCAGAGACAGCACACGCTTATTGCGCAAGCCTTCCGGCACTTCGCCGTTGACGATTCGTTGTGCCAATCCTTCAACAATGGCGGTTTTACCGACCCCAGGCTCACCAATCAGCACCGGGTTGTTTTTGGTCCGGCGCTGCAGGACCTGAATTGTCCGGCGAATTTCCTCGTCACGGCCAATCACAGGGTCGAGTTTGCCCTGCTCAGCTCGTTCAGTCAGATCAATCGTGAATTTTTCGAGTGCCTGACGATTTTCTTCCGCATTCGGATCATCCACTTTCTGGCCGCCGCGAATTTTTTCAATGGCTTCTTCAACCTTCTGAGCCGTGAGGCCAACTTTTCGCAGCAGTTCTCCCAGCGGGCCTTTGTCATCCACTGCCGCCAAAATAAACAATTCGGAAGAGATAAATTTGTCTTTGCGTTTCTGGGCCAGCTTGTCACACATGTTGAACAATACGCCCATGCTGTGAGACAACTGAACGTCGCCACCAATTCCGCTCACTTTGGGTAAGCGATCTAACTGTTCAGCCAGACTGGAACGCAACTGAGTCATGTCGACATTGAGCAAAGTCAGCAACGGACGAGTGGTGCTGCTGTCCTGATTCATCAGTGCCATCATGAGATGTACGGGCTCGATATACTGATGATCGCGACCTAAAGCCAGCGACTGCGCATCAGAAATCGCTAATTGAAATTTGCTTGTAAACCGGTCCAGACGCATAAGTCCTCCACGCTCAATATGACCCTGTCATTCTCTTGATATATGGTTACGGCGCTGTTGCTTTTCAAGCATCAATTGTAGGGATATAAAAAGCGGCCGAAGCCGCTTTTCTAAAATGGGAAAGAATTATTGAGACAGCCAAATCAGACTAGCTTGCCGGCCGGTCACACCATCCCGTCGGTACGAATAAAAGCGGGCAGGGTCTGCATAGGTACATTCAGTCCCGCCAAAGATCTGGGTGATCCCCGCTCGCTGTAACCGAAGTCTTGCCAGCAGATAAAGGTCAGCCAGCCATTTCTCACCTTTGGGCGTGAATGCTGATGCGGCGTCTGGTTGCTCGGATACAAAACGCTCGCGGACCTCGCCGCCCACCTCAAAAGCAGCCGGGCCGATTGCAGGGCCGAGCCAAGCCAACATCTGGTTGGGCTCAGCAGAAAATGTCCTGACCGTTTTTTCCAGAATGCCGTCAGCCAGTCCGCGCCATCCAGCGTGCACCGCTCCCACTTGCGTGCCCTGACGGTCACACAGCAATACAGGCAAACAATCGGCGGTCATCACTGTGCACGCAATGCCCGATTCACGGGTGACGCTGGCATCCGCATTCGGGGCCGGAGAAAGCGGCCCGTGCAGATCCAGCACGATCGTACTGTGGGTTTGTGTTAACCAGGCAGGCGCATGGACGAGTCCCAGTTGCTGTTGCAACCACTGACGATTATGCGCAACCGCTGCTGGTTCATCACCGACATGATCCCCCAGATTCAGCCCTTCATACGAACCCTGGCTGATACCGCCGGAACGCGTCGTACTCATGGCTTTCACATGTGCCGGAGCTGGCCAGTCTGGGGTAATCCACATCTCAGTAATCGTCCTCTGGGTGGTCAAGTTTGTCCTGACGCAAAATTTCAACGAGTTCCACCATATCATCCGGTGTCTTCGCATGCCATTCCATCAGCTCACCCGTGATCGGGTGCTCCAATCGCAGCATCCGCGCATGCAGTGCCTGACGGTCAAACGCACGCAGCGCCTGAATCAATTCCTGTGATGCATGACGCGGCGGACGCGGACGTCCCCCATACAAAACATCCCCCACCAGCGGATGAGACAAATAAGCCATGTGCACACGGATCTGATGTGTCCGTCCGGTTTCCAGACGCAGCACCAGGCGCGTGTGCTCCCGGAAGTGCTCTGCAACCCGATAATGCGTGATCGCTGGCTTACCCAGTTCATGCACGGCCATCGACGTTCGCTTGGTTGAATGACGCCCGATTGGTTTTTCCACCACACCGCCACCGGTCATTTTGCCCATGGCAACGGCTTCATATTCACGGGTGATTTTCCGCTTTTGCAGCGCACGGACCAGACGCGTCTGACACTGGATGGTTTTCGCAACCACCATCAGACCTGTGGTGTCTTTATCCAGACGATGCACAATCCCGGCACGCGGCACTTCTGCCAGCGACGGGCAGTGATGCAGCAGTGCATTCAGTACCGTCCCATCCGGGGTGCCTGCCCCCGGATGAACGACAAAATCCCGCGGCTTGTTCATCACCAGCAGGTGCTCATCTTCGTAGACAATGTTGAGCGGAATATCCTGTGCAATCCAGCGCTCTTCATCTTCGATTTCAGCGACGACATTCAGATGTTCACCGCCCATCATCTTGGTACGCGGTTTGGTAATGACTTCGCCATCCACCTTCACATTGCCGTTCAGAATCCAATCTTTGATGCGGGACCGGGAATAATCCGGGTACAACTCTGCCAGTGCCTGATCCAGACGCTGACCTAATTGGCTATCGTTTACTATGTTGCTTAACTCTATTTGCTGTGCCATAAAGAACTTTTTCAAAAAGCGTGAGACTAAAGCTCAAACGCTGCGTAAAATGACAGAGATTAGCTGTCATTGTATCCGTTAACGGCTCTGACCGTAATGGATCACAGAAATAAATTATGACCAAGGAAACTGACGCCGTAATGAAACGCCTGATAATCCCGACATTTCTTGCCGCTGCGATTCTCTCTGGATGTTCCAGTACAGAGGAAGTCGTCCCGGATATTCCACCATCCGAGCTTTATTCCAGTGCACAGGAAGCGCTGCAAAGTGGTAGTTGGGTCACAGCGATCGAACGGTTGGAAACGCTGGATTCCCGATATCCGTTTGGCGCTTACTCGGAGCAGGTACAGCTCGATCTGATTTACGCGTATTACAAGAATGATGATTTAGCACTGGGTGAAGCCACCATTGATCGCTTTACGCGGCTCAATCCTACGCACGAAAAAGCGGACTGGGTGCTTTATATGCGTGGCCTGACCCACATGGCGCAGGATCGCTCCTTTATGCATGATGTTTTTAACATCGATCGCCACGACAGGGATCCGGAACCGGTCCGTCAGGCATTCCGGGATTTCAAACGTCTGCTGGAACGATACCCGTCAAGCCAGTATGCCGCGGATGCCAAAGCCCGTTTGGTTTACTTGAAAAATCGTCTGGCCGATTATGAACTGGCCACTGCTGATTTTTACGTTCGCCGTGAGGCCTGGGTGGCCGCGATAAACCGCTGCCAGCAGATCCAGCGTCTGTATCCAGACACAGAAGCAGCCAAGAAATCACTGCCATTGATGCTGACCGCTTATGAGAAGCTCGGACTGGACACGCCGGCGCAGCATACGCAACGATTGATCGACCTCAATCCGGCGTAACGCACTCTATTCATTCTCTGCAAACAAAAAACGGCAGCTCATCCGGCTGCCGTTTTTTGTTTCACTTTTTTCGTCCAGGGTCTGTAACAGCTCAGGCTTCAGCACCTCATGTTCCCACTCAGTCGCCGGCTTTCTCTGCCACCCTTGATCTGCTGGCCGAAAAAAATCCCTGAGCAGCACAGGCCGCCAGTCACGATATTTCTTCATACTGCCGTAATGTTGAGTCGCTCGACAAGGCTTTTGTCGTCATTTTCTTGTCACAAAGCAGAGCAAATCACAGAAATAAATTGGTGGATTAATTTACTTCGCAAAGTTGATCAAGATCACTTTTTTTCAGTTTGAGAAGCGTAATCTGAACTTAACCCACCAAGGGGTAGCAAAACAGGAGAGAGACTATGCAAGTAGAAGTCACAGGCAAAAACATTGATGTCACCCCTGCTATCCGTGAGCGCATTGAAGAGAAATTCAATAAGCTGGAGCGCTTCCAAGTCCCACTGATTGGCAAACATGCTGTCATCAGTAAAGAACCAAACCGGCACTTCAAGGTGGAAGCAACAGCCGGCATTCCTGGGGGTAATATTGTGGCGTCCTCTGAACAGGAAAACATGTATGCAGCCATTAAAGACATGTATCAGAAACTGGAACGACAACTGAGTAAACAAACGCATAAACCAGAAGCACGTCGCGCCAGTCACAGCCAGAAGCCTGTCGCCATTCAGCAGGAAGAGACCGCTGAAGACTTCGAAGCTTAACCCCATCACACGGCCCTGCCCAACGGCGGGGCCGATTTATTCTTGACATGATCCCGGATTCACCATAGGTTGATTCCTGAACAACGAAACAATCATTCATTACACAGAGTTCAAATTGCCATGATGCACATTCGCCTGTTTTTCTTTCGCTTCTTTTTTCGCTCGCCATAACCGGGGGCTCTCGTTACGCAAGAAATAAGCGAAAGACGAACAGCAAGCCTCCCAACCGGGAGGCTTTTTTTATTCAGGCCGTGGCCCGATCATGCAAGCACAACAAAAAAATAAAACAGACAGGGAATCCGAATGACCAAAAGTTATCACTCACTGGACGAGATCCGAACCCAAGTAACCCGGATTGATAATGAAATTCTGGCGCTTCTTGGTGAACGGCGTCAACTCAGTCTGGAAGTCGCCAAAAGTAAGATCAAAACAGCCAAACCCGTCCGGGATTTAGAACGGGAACAGGCGCTGCTGCTCCGGTTAATTGAGGAAGGTAAAACACGTCAGTTAGATGCCAATTACGTGACTCAGATTTTCCATACCATCATTGAAGATTCGGTGCTGTTTCAGCAGGCTTATCTGCAGAAACTGACCAACCCTGAAAGTCTCCAGCCGGTTGCCCGTGTCTCTTTTCTGGGGGCAAAAGGTTCCTATTCGAATCTGGCCAGTCGTCAGTATTTCAGTCGCAAACAGACCCGGCTTGTCGAAATCGGCTGTGACAATTTCCGCGAAGTGGTGAATGTGGTGGAAACGGGTCAGGCAGATTATGGTGTGTTGCCAATCGAAAACACCAGCTCGGGCTCCATCAATGAAGTCTACGATCTGCTCCAACATACCAGCCTGTCGATTGTCGGTGAAATCACGCAACCCATTGAGCATTGCCTGCTGACGGCTGTGCCCACAACACTGGCACAAATCGATACGCTGTACTCACATCCCCAGCCACATCAGCAATGCAGCGAGTTTTTGCACACTCTGGGTGACATCAGGCAGGAATATACCTCCAGTACTGCTGATGCCATGCAGCAGGTCGCCGAGCTCAAGCAGCCGAATATTGCGGCTATCGGCAATGCTTCCAGCGGTGAAATCTACGGTCTGACCCCGCTCAAAGCCAATATTGCGAACCAGCAGGAAAACTATACCCGGTTCATTGTGGTGGCCCGAAAAGCAGTCGATGTGACGCCTCTGATTCCGGCCAAAACGACACTGATCATGTCCACCGGTCAGAAGCCGGGCTCATTGGTGGAATGCCTGCTTGTATTACGCAACCTCAATATCAATATGGCGAAACTGGAATCCCGTCCTGTGATTGGCAATCCATGGGAAGAAATGTTCTATGTAGATGTGGAAACCAACCTCAAATCAGAAGCCATGCAAGTGGCGCTGGAAGAGCTGACCAAACTGACCCGTTTCATTAAAGTTCTGGGCTGTTACCCGAGTGAGAACGTGAAACCAGCCGAAGTCGACACACTGGAGTAATCACGCAAAAGGCCAGCAATCGCTGGCCTTTGATTTGAATCGGAAGAAAAAATCAGCTGCGGTGTGCAGCGTCATTGGCCTGCCGCAACAGAGACTGACTCTCTTTCATAAAGCGGCCCGCATAATCACCAAACCAGCTTTCGACCTGGTCAAACGCCTTTTTAAAACCGGCTTTATCCTGATTTTCCAAAATCTGAATCGCTTCACCAAAACGCTGATGGAAACGCTTAATCATCGCGATATTCTGTGGTGAAGACATAATAATGTCACCATACAACTGGCCATCCTGCGCAAACAGCCTGCCGACCATCGCCAGTTCCAAACGGTAAATCGGTGAACTCAGCGACAATAATTGATCCAGCCGCGGATCTTCTTCCGCCAGATGCACCCCATACACAAACGAGGTGAAATGTCGCAGCGCCTGAATCAGCGTCATCCCCTGATCATGTTCGATCGCACTGATCCGGTTCAGACTGGCCCCCCAGATCTGGATCTGCTCCAGCAGCCACTGGTAGTGTTCCGGGTTACGGCCATCACAGTACACGACCACCTGTTTGGCCAGACTACTGATATCCGGGCCAAACATCGGATGCAGACCAACAACAGGACCCGAGTGCACTTCCAGCATCGTTTGCAGCGGACCGCTCTTAATGGAGGTCAGATCGGCAAGAATGCAGTCATCCGGCAAAGTCGGCAGACGACGAATCACCTGCTCGGTCAGATGAATCGGCACCGTCACCACAACCATACCGGCATCAGCAACTAAGGCCTCGGCCTGATCCCAGTCCTGACTGCCCAGTTGACGAACCTGATACCCGGAGAGTTCAAACAGGCGACAGAACAGGCTGCCCAACTGACCATACCCCCCCACAACCACAATCGGCCGGAGTTCAGGGTTCAGACATTTGAATCCCGAGTCATTCTCGCTGGCGTAAGACTCGCGCATCGTACGGCGAAGAATATCTTCAATCAGATCAGGCGGTACGCCTTGATCTGCCGCTTCCTGACGGCGCGACGCCAACATGGCTGCTTCGCGATCCGGGGCATAAATCGGTAATCCGTGCTGACTTTTCACATGCCCGACTTCTTCCACTAAAGCCAGACGGCGCGCCAGCAGTGCCACCATCTGCTTGTCTACTTCATCAATTTGATCACGGAGCGTGCTCAGTTCAGCAACCATACGTCTGTTGTTCCTTTATTGAATGCGATCCTGAAGAAAAGGAATCAATTCCTGATGCGCATGACGCAGCAGAGTTTCTGTGCTTTCCCAGTTGATACAGGCGTCGGTAATGGACACACCATAAGCCATGTCACTGCGATCCAGATCCGCACTCTGATTGCCTTCATTCAAATGACTTTCCAGCATCAGGCCAATCACAGAGCGGTTTCCTTCACGAATCTGGTGAATCACATCTTCTGCCACCAGCGGCTGACGACGGTAATCTTTACGGGAATTGGCATGCGAGCAGTCTACCATCAAGGCCGGACTGAGGCCCGCCGCATTCATCTCATTTTCGCATTCAGCGACAGAGACAGAATCATAGTTGGTTTGCTTGCCGCCCCGTAAAATCACGTGACCGTCCGGGTTGCCTTGTGTGTTCAGCAGGGCAACCTGACCTTCCCGGTTAATGCCCATAAAACGGTGACCGGAAGCTGCAGCCTGCATCGCATTAATTGCAGTGCCCAAGCTGCCATCGGTCCCATTTTTGAAACCGACCGGCATCGACAAACCACTGGCCATTTCCCGGTGCGTCTGAGATTCAGTGGTCCGGGCGCCAATCGCGGCCCAGCTGAACAGATCACCAATGTACTGCGGGCTGATCGGATCCAGCGCTTCGGTCGCAATCGGAATCCCCATTTCGACCAGATCAATCAGCAACTGACGGGCAATGTGAAGGCCTTCTTCGATTTCAAAAGAGCCATCCAGATGCGGGTCGTTGATCAGGCCTTTCCAACCCACCGTCGTTCTTGGTTTTTCAAAATACACACGCATCACAAGATAAAGCTGATCACTCACCTCTTCTGCCAGCTCTTTAAATCGACGGGCATAATCCTTGGCAGCTTCAACATCATGAATCGAACAGGGGCCACACACCACCAGCAGGCGGTGATCTCGTTTATGGATAATGTCAGCAACCGTTTTTCTTGATTGCTCAATAAATTTCAGGGCTGAGTCACTGACCGGCAGCTTATCCTTCAATTGCTGCGGGGTAATCAAAACCTGCTCATCCTGAATATGGACATTATTCAATACATCTTTCTGCATGGGGCCATCCTGATCTTGTGATTGCTTGGTGTAAATTTATAGTTACAACAGGATTTCCCCTGTCTGTTGAAAGACAATAACAACTGACTTTTCATGGGGCAATAGCGTGTAAAGAAAAAATACCATTCGTAAATTAAAATTTACACACAAAGCCAAAGATTGCCTTTCAACGAAAGAAAGCTACCATAAACGCCAATTTCCCGAATCCGGCATCTTCATGGAACTCATCCTCTCTTTACTGCAACAGCTGAGTGTTTATCTGGTTCTGGCATACCTGCTGAGCAAGACGCCTCTCTTCATGCCGATTACAACGGTGTCCGGCAGACTGTCTCAGCGCTTTGCCTGCTACATCCTGTTTTCGCTGTTCTGTATTCTGGGCACCTATTTTGGGTTGCACATTGAAGATGCCATTGCCAATACCCGTGCCATCGGGGCTGTCATGGGTGGCCTGCTGGGTGGCCCCGTGGTCGGTTTTGCCGTGGGGCTGACCGGCGGCCTTCATCGTTACAGTATGGGCGGTTTTACCGACGTTGCGTGTGCGATCTCTACGACAGTCGAAGGGGTGATCGGTGGGATCATGCACAGCTACTTCGTCCGGCGCAGTAATTTTGATGCGATTTTCCGTCCGCTGACAGTGTTTGCAATTACGCTGGTAGCAGAAATTCTGCAAATGCTGATTATTCTGATGGTGGCTGAACCCTTTGATCAAGCTTACAGCCTGGTCAGCGCGATTGCCCTGCCGATGGTTATCGCCAACTCTGTGGGTGCAGCTTTGTTTATGAGCATCATCCGGGACAAGAAAACCATCTACGAGAAATACTCGGCTGCCTTTTCCAGCCGGGCACTGAAAATTGCTCAGCGATCCGTGGGTATACTCAGCCAGGGGTTCAATCAGGAGAACTCCAAACAAATCGCACGAATTGTTTATGAAGAAACAGGCGTCGGTGCGGTTTCGATTACCGACCGAGATAAAATTCTGGCCTTTATCGGGATTGGTGATGACCATCATATACCGGGCACCCCCATTTCATCTCAACATACCAAACAAGCAATAGAGAACTGCGAGCTGGTCTATGCCGATGGTTATGAAGTGCCTTACTGCTGCTCGCTGTATGATAAATGCAAACTCGGTTCGGCACTGGTGATCCCACTGATTGGGGGCAATCACGAGGTCATCGGGACCATTAAGCTCTACGAACCCAAGCGCAAGCTGTTCTCGACCATTAACCTGACGCTGGGCGAAGGGATCGCCAAATTGCTGTCCAACCAAATTCTGACCGGCCGATATAACCGTCAGCAAACGCTGCTGACACAAGCCGAACTGCGCTTGCTGCAGGCTCAGGTCAATCCGCATTTCCTGTTCAACGCGCTCAACACCATCAATGCCGTGGTCCGGCGTGACCCGGATAAAGCCCGGCAGTTGATTCAGCACCTGTCCCAGTTTTTCCGCCGCAACCTGAAGCAGAATATTGAAACCGTCACGCTCGAAGAAGAGCTGCAGCATGTCCATGCTTATCTTGAAATCGAACGGGCACGGTTTGCCGATCGGTTGCAAGTCGAAATCAGGATTGACGATGCGCTGTTGCCGATCAGAATTCCGACCTTTACCCTGCAGCCTCTGGTTGAAAATGCCATTAAACACGGCACCTCAAATCTGCTGGAAAACGGGCAACTGACCGTCAGTGCCTATGAAACTTCCGGGCGGATTATCCTTGAAGTGCGGGATAATGCCGGACTTTATCAGCCCGTCAGCGAAGAAAGCGGACTCGGGATGAAAATCGTCGATAAGCGACTCAAAAATCAGTATGGCCAGGAATATGGGCTGCAAATGACCTGGGAGCCCGATCAATGGACTCTGGCGACCATCACTCTGCCGAAGGAGAACGGACAGTCATGATCAAAGCACTCGTTATTGATGACGAACCTTATGCCCGTGAAGAACTGATTGATCTGCTGCTCGACAGCGGCCATGTCGAGATCATCGGCAGTGGTGCCAATGCGATTGAAGGGCTGAAACTGATCAACACCCTGAAGCCCGAGGTCGTATTTCTGGATATTCAAATGCCCAAAATCACCGGGATTGAATTGCTCAGCATGCTGGATCCGGACACCATGCCCAAAGTGGTTTTCGTCACGGCTTATGATGATTACGCCATCAAGGCATTCGAGGACAACGCCTTCGATTATCTGCTCAAGCCCGTAGAACCGTCCCGGCTGGATAAAACGCTGAATAAACTCAAGCGGGAATTGCGCCAGCCGGATTATACGCCCCTGTTGAGCGACATGCTGGAACTGATCCCCTGCAGTGGTCATCACCGGATCCTGCTGCTGAGTCCGGCAGAAATTACGTACGCCTGCTCGGATTTATCCGGCGTGCATGTGGTCACCAAAGACACCCGAGCCACCACGCAACTGACCCTCAAAGTACTGGAAGAAAAAACGCCGCTGATCCGCTGCCACCGTCAGTATCTGGTTCATCCGCAGGCCATTCGTGAAATCAAGCTACTGGAGAATGGTCTGGCCGAAATCACCACACTGCACGGACATCCCGTCCCGGTCAGCCGTCGGTTCCTGAAAGAAATTAAAGACAGGTTTGGCCTGAGCTGATTCCCACATCTCAATCACTGGCTCCGGGGCATACCGCTTGCTCCGGTTGTCATGCCACTCAGGCGGGAAAGTCTGCCCCTTCATCTCCACCGCTGCCGTTCAGCGCTGTATACGACCGCCCGGCATTCTGGCCCGCCACTTAACCGGACAATCGACCACTCAGCATCGCTATAGCGCCACTCACTGATTTCCAGCGTGCGTCTGTCCGGCCAGTCGCTATGATGCCAGCGTTGATAAACCACTAACTTAACCCTACACGAGTGAGGCACAGATATGGCCTGGTTTTTGATTTGTGTGGCTGCGCTGATTGGCGGCTACTTTATCTACGGTGCATTCATTGAAAAGATCTTTGGCATTAACGAACAACGTCAGACGCCAGCTTTCAGTAAGCAGGATGGTGTTGACTATGTCCCGATGTCGAAGAAAAAAGTGTACCTGGTACAGCTGCTGAACATTGCCGGTGTCGGTCCGATCTTCGGCCCGATCATGGGTGCCCTCTATGGCCCTGCAGCCATGCTCTGGATTGTTCTGGGCTGTATCTTTGCCGGTGCCGTGCATGACTACTTCTCGGGGATGCTGTCTGTGCGCAACGGCGGTGCTTCCGTGCCGACACTTTCCGGCAAATACCTGGGCAATGGCGCCAAACATTTCATGAACATCTTCGCCATTGTGCTGCTGTTGCTGGTTGGGGTGGTTTTCGTTTCAGCGCCCGCTGGGATGATCACGAGTCTGGTAAATGAGCAAACCGACCTGACGGTCAGCATGGGCACCATGGTTGCCATTATCTTTGCTTATTACATCATCGCGACCATTGTTCCGGTAGATAAGATCATCGGTCGCTTCTACCCGCTGTTTGGCTTCCTGCTGATTTTCATGTCGGTTGGTCTGATCACTGCGATTGCTTTCTCCAGTGAATACACACTGCTGGGTGATTACGAAGTCAGCCAGATGCTGACCAACATGAACCCGAATGACATGCCACTGTGGCCTGCGCTGTTCATCACCATTGCCTGCGGTGCAATCTCCGGCTTCCACGCCACTCAGTCTCCGCTGATGGCGCGCTGCATGGAAAACGAAAAGAACGGCCGCTTTGTCTTCTACGGTGCGATGATCGGTGAGGGTGTGATTGCCCTGATCTGGTGTGCACTGGCGCTGTCTTTCTTCGGCTCAGTTGAAAGCCTGTCGGATGCGGTTGCAAACGGTGGTCCGGGTAACGTGGTTTACAGCGCGTCTTTCGGCCTGCTGGGTGTGGTCGGTGGCGTGGTTGCCTTCCTGGGTGTGGTGATTCTGCCAATTACCTCGGGGGATACGGCTTTCCGCTCAAGCCGCCTGATCCTGGCTGAGTATTTCAACCTGGAACAAAAGAGCCTGCGGAACCGTCTGATGATGGCCGTACCGCTCTTTGTGATTGGTGGCATTCTGACACAGGTCGACTTCGGTATTATCTGGCGTTACTTCGGCTTTGCAAATCAGGCTACCGCTGTGATGATGCTGTGGACCGCCTCGGCTTACCTGCTGCGCCATAATAAACTGCACTGGGTAACCACAATACCGGCTATCTTTATGACTTCCGTGGTCATCACCTTTATCCTGAATAACAGTCAGCTGGGCTTCGGAAGGGAGATGATGGAATCGACAATCATTGGTGTGGTCGCATCTCTGGCGATTACCGTCTACGTCATCATGATTTCCAAAGGAAAAGGCGATCTGACCGAAGACGATGCACAAGCGAAGCCAGTGAAGTCAAATACCAAGGCGACGACCACAGCTTAATTGCGGTCCCCGCCCAACATAAGAAAGCCAGCATTCCTTGCTGGCTTTTTGATTGGGATTTCGTCATCACTTTTCGATGGAATTAATCCAGTACTTTCGCAATGTGCGTGATAGAGGCTCTGCCTTCACGTGGTTTATAAATGGTCACCATTGCGGGATAGGTGACTGAACCCGGGATCACAACTTCGGCATTACAGAAAAACTTAAAGTTCACGCCGTTGACTACTTGTTGTGCAAACGCCACCGGCTGATATTTCACCCCCACAAACCCCTGAAAGGCTTCATCAAAAGCCAGCTTTGCTTCAGATGATAATTGATCTTTAAATGGGCTGTATGCACCAACTGCACTCAATGTTTCGCTCATCGTTTTATCCTTCGAAAGTTTCTACTGAAGATAGATGTGACGTGAAACTAAAACATGGTGATTTCACGTTATCACAAGCCTAGACCCGCTGGAGAAGAATACTTTGATTCGCACGGTTTTAATGCAAAAACCAGACTACGCACCACTTTTTGATGAACCGTTGATGAAAGCCATCCGGCATCGGTGAGATTCAAAGTGCTGAAGCTTGTCAGTATCTGAGTGCTCGCCAGGTCACTCGACAGCCTCAGCCTGACGGGGTTGCCCGTTTCACGAAGAAGTGTCTCTAACGCCTTTCGCCAACCGCCGGTTTCTGGCCTTCCCTTTCAACAGTCTCGTTGGCAATTGCTCTTCTGGTACCCACCGGAGCACTTGAGGGGCGGCAGCTTCCATATAGTGAACATTGCCATCGTTCGTGGGCGACCACCATTTCCCACTGCTCAGTTGCACTGGCTGATAAATATAGCGATCACGTTCCGCATTCAGCACACACATCGAGACCGGACCATCACGCGTCATGGTCATAAATGAACAGGCTTCCACCCGCTCGCAATCCAGACAATCACCAGGCATAAAACTATGCGTAAAGACAGAAAGCGTCGATATTTTTCCCCGGCAGGCAAACAAGTCACGTCGCATCTGCCAGGCTTTTTTCAACGCCCATCGTGTTAAACGCACGGCTAATTTAGGATTGAAACACAACCATTTCATGAAGCCTAACATGGATCTCAACGGTTGATTCCGGTGCCAAAGCAGTGCTGTGGAATGCCGTAAAACGTCCCCGGTCAGCGCAGAGTCATCATAGAAATTCCAGATCTTACCGTTGACGACCAAAGTTAATGCGTAGCGATTACAGTCCGGATGGCCAATTTCAGCCGCCTGATAGTTTAACGGACTGGCACATGCCGAATTGATCAACGCCAGTACCGTGTCCCGGGAAAGCTGGTTTTCGACCGAATGGACACCTCGGCCTGTGTCTGCTTCCAACTGGAATGACACCGTTCGGATCTGCTGAGCATGACGCGCAAAAAAATGCATTAAGTCAGGGATCTGCTTGATATTTCCCGGATGGATCGTGGTATTGAACATCACCGTGAGGGGCAAGCCAGCCACTCTTTCCAGGTAACGGGCTCTCAATTGATTCAGGGAGACTTCATCCGGGTATTTTTTATAACCTTGCGTGGTATCCACATGAAACGCCACATCCACGAGTCCTGCTTCGCAAAGCTTTGTTAATAAAGCTCTGGAGGCACGAATACCATTCGTCATCAGCGTCGGTCGCATCTTTTTTTCTGCGATCCAGCGAACGATCAGTTCTAATTCATCCGGATCACGCAGGGTCGGATCCCCGCCAGTCACCTGTACGTCTGTCCCCTCACCATACCAGGTATAAATCGCATCAATCCGCCGTTTGATTTCTTCTAAGGGGATATCCTGAACCGCCTGAGAGTGTTCCGATAAATAGCACAATGAACAGTCAAGATTACAGCGTTGCGTGATTTCCAGTGCCACACATCCCACAGCCCAGCGCCGTCCCAATTGCTGATTATGATGCCACAAACCCAATCGCTTCAGCGTGTTCCGCATATCCGCTAACGGGGTGGCCGACCACTTTTTAGGGCGGTACGGGGGTGGAAATACCTGTGTTTCTTTCTGTTCACTCATGCTTTCTGTGCCTCGAATTTTCAGCAATAAAGCCTGGCGTCGCTGGTCTGAGTCATGACAACACCGACATGATGGCAATGAGGAGACCGGAAATGATGAAAAAATTATACAGAATGGCTGTTTTATTCTTGCTCCTGTTAAGTGGCTGTAGCAGTAAAATCCCACTGGAGCATGTCTCGGAAGCTTCAACGAATCACCTCGAGGAAGCCAAAGAAGGCTGGCGGCTCGTTCTCCATCAGCATGTGAATGAATTTGGCAGGGTCGATTTTCAAGGTGTGGCAGGGGAGATTGCACAACTCGAAAAATGGCTCAGCTATGTTGCTGCCCATAGTCCCGATCAGTCTCCCCAGGCGGAACAATTCAACAGTAAAGAAAAACGATTAGGCTACTACATTGATGCTTATAACGCGCTCGCGATGTATGGCGTCCTGCGGTCTGGCGTTTTACCTGAAGACAAGATTCAGTTCTTCCTGCTCCGCAAGTATCAGGTTGGCAACGAGTGGATGTCTCTTTACGAACTTGAAAATGAACTGATTCGCAAAGAGCACGACTTACGAATTCATTTTGCGCTGAATTGTATGTCGGCAAGCTGTCCGCCGTTACAGCAAACAACCTGGGATGCAGACACGCTCGACGAAGCACTGGAACAAGCCACCACCGCTTTTATCAACGACCCGAAACAAGTCTGGATCGCTCACAAAACCCAAACTATCTGGGTTTCTGAGCTCTTTGATTTCTATCCGGAAGACTTTGGGCCCTTGATCCCGTTAATTAATCAGTACCGGCAAGAACCTGTCCCCACAGACTACAAGATTGCATTCATTCCGTATAACTGGGCTTTGATAAGTCAGTAATGGTCGCCCAATTCGCCGGGTGCTGAAATTGGGCAACCTATTCATGTCCTCATGTACGC
The DNA here is from genome assembly GCF_018199995.1 of Photobacterium sp. GJ3. Classification (NCBI taxonomy): domain Bacteria; kingdom Pseudomonadati; phylum Pseudomonadota; class Gammaproteobacteria; order Vibrionales; family Vibrionaceae; genus Photobacterium; species Photobacterium sp. GJ3. The sequence goes on from NZ_CP073578.1 coordinate 2,767,157, forward strand.
AGTTATTGATAATCTGCGTACATCTCGTCCAAAGACTGGGATAAGCCGTCTTCCTGCACAATCCGAACATGGGAGCGGTTCAAACTGCGAATATTACTCACACCACAAGAGTGCGCAATCAGGCCAATTCCATAATGAATGTACTGATTATAATTTGCGACCCGTGCTGTTTTATCAGTCACATCAAGACCTTTCATCAGTTTCGGGTGGTGAGAGGTGATTCCGGTTGGACATGTTCCCTTATTACATTGCAGTGCCTGAATACATCCCAGAGATAACATGTGGCCGCGCGCCGACACTACGAAATCTGCACCCAACGCAATCGCCCAAGCCACTTTTGTCGGAACAATGAGCTTCCCGGAAGCAATCAGCCGTATACGGTCTCGCATTTGATGCTTTTCGAGTAAGCTGGCCACCAACGGTAAACTTTCCTTCAAAGGTAACCCCACTGAATCCATCAGGGGTTGTGGTGCAGCTCCTGTCCCGCCATCTGCACTATCAATGGTGATGAAGTCTGGTGCGGATGCCAATCCTCGTTTTTGAATCTCATTCACCAGATCCACGAGCCATCCGGCCGATCCAATCACTGCTTTAAAGCCTGTTGGTTTTCCCGTGATGTCCCGGACATGTGCGACCATATCCAGCAAATCTGCTGCGCTTTTAATTTCAGGATGGCCATTGGGACTGATCGAATCCTTGCCTTCAGGGATCCCTCGGATCGCCGCGATTTCGGGAGTCACCTTGTGGCCCGGTAACATCCCACCTTTGCCCGGCTTCGCGCCTTGAGACATCTTGATCTCAAACATTTTCACCTGCTCAATCGCCGCAATTTCTCTCAGCTTTTCATCGCTCAGCATCCCAGCGTCGTTACGGACCCCGTATTTCGCCGTGCCGATCTGAAAAACAAGATCTGCCCCACCTGCCCGGTGATATTCACTTAAACCGCCTTCCCCTGTATTCATCCAGCAACCCGCCTGCTTTGCGCCTTTTGACAAGGCCAAGACCGCATTTTTCGATAAAGCACCGAAGCTCATGCCAGAGATATTGAAGACTCGCTTGGCCAGATACGGATGTCGGCAAAATGGACCTAACACCAAAGGTTCGGGTTCAATGGCTTCTTCCTCTAATGTTGGAAAAGCACAGTTCATAAACATGATCGTTCCGGCGCTATCCAAGCTCTGCGTTGAACCAAAAGCCGTTGTTCTGTCTACATTTTTTGCTGCTTTATAAACCCAGCTACGCTCGGCTCGGTTAAAGGGCATCTCTTCTCGATCCATCGCAAAAAAATACTGTCTGAAAAACTCCCCCTGACGTTCAAAAAAATATCGAAAACGCCCGATAACCGGATAATTTTTGCGAATCGCATGCTTATTCTGTGTCACATCAGAGATGTAGAAAGCAATCAGCACAAACACAAATAAGCCAACTGCCAACAAAAACAAGCTTGCCATCACATCGATTGCACTGAAGAAAAAATCGCTCATTTGCTCACCCACGCCAAAGTTCCCTGCATTCAATTGAAAATAAAACCATCTGAATGCTGACCTGATTTCTACGCTCCGTCTTTCATCTAATCTGGAAGAAATTTGACGTGCTTATCCTCTCAGCCAAAGAAATTCAGACTTCTTTCAGGTGAAGGCCTCATTTGAGCGATGAGACAGTCGTAACGGCAGTCCATATGCTGGTCCAAACGATGTTTTCTGCACATCTTTCTGACTCAGGAATTCCTGGGTGAATCTGACGGATTGCGAAGTTCGCACGACAAAAAAAGCCCGCCAAATTGGCGGGCTTCTCAATACGCGTCTGACGTGACGTGAAATTATTTGCTGGACAGCTTCTCTTTGATACGAGCCGCTTTACCAGAACGCTCACGCAGGTAGTACAACTTGGCACGACGTACTGCACCACGACGCTTAACAGTAATGCTGTCAACGATTGGAGAGTGAGTTTGGAAAGCACGCTCAACGCCTTCACCGCTAGAAATCTTACGAACGGTGAATGCAGAGTGCAGACCACGGTTACGCTTAGCGATAACAACGCCTTCGAACGCCTGCAGACGCTCACGCTCACCCTCTTTTACCTTCACCTGAACTACAACAGTGTCACCTGGTGCGAATTCAGGCAGGTCTTTTTTCATTTGCTCTTGCTCAAGAGCTTTGATGATATTACTCATTGGTATATACCCTAGAATAAACTGATACTAAATTAACTCATGGTTTGCCGATATTCGCGGATAAACTCCGCCAGCAAACACTCCTGATCGTCAGTCAGAGCTAGGTTTTCCAGGAGCTCTGGTCTTCTCAGCCAGGTACGGCCCAGCGATTGTTTCAATCGCCAGCGGCTGATGTCCCGATGATTGCCAGACAACAGTACCGAAGGCACAGCCTGTCCGTCTAAAACTTCAGGACGTGTATAGTGCGGGCAATCCAGCAAGCCATTGGCAAAAGAATCTTCTTCCGCCGACGCAAAGTCACCCAGTACGCCCGGTACAAACCGCACCACTGCATCGACTAAGGTCATGGCTGGCAGTTCACCACCCGTGAGCACAAAATCGCCGATGGACCATTCTTCGTCCACCTCTTGCTGAATAATGCGCTCATCTACCCCTTCATAGCGACCACAGATCAGAATCAGATTCTGGTTCTGCGCCAGCTCCTCAACGCCCGCTTGATCCAGCTTACGACCCTGAGGGGAGAGATAAATCACCTTCGCCTGGCCTTCTACGGACTGCTTTGCTGCATGAATGGCATCGCGCAAAGGCTGTACCATCATCAACATGCCCGGTCCGCCACCATATGGGCGGTCATCGACCGTCCGGTGCTTATCGTGTGTAAAGTCGCGGGGATTCCACGTCTCTACTGACACAAGGCCTTTTTTTACCGCCTGACCTGTTACCCCAAACTCAGTAATCGCTCGGAACATTTCAGGGAATAGGCTGATAATCCCTACTCGCATGAATATCTCGCTTTTACCGGAGGTTAAAACCCAGGATCCCAGTCAACTTCGATCCGTTGAGCAGTGCGATCAATCGACTTGATGACCTGCTCATCGAGGAACGGAATTAAACGTTCCTTCTGTCCAAAAGCATCTTTCAGGTTGGCTTTCACCACTAGAACGTCGTTCGAACCGGTTTCAAGGATGTCAGTGACTTTCCCAAGGTCGTAACCTTGCGTCGTCATCACCGTCATACCCATCAGTTCGCGCCAGTAGAATTCTTCATCTGACAGCGCCGGTAGTTGATCAGCCAGCACATTGACCTCTGCGTTGGTCAGCATCTGGGCATCTTCGCGGATGTCCAGGCCTTCCAATTTGGCAACGAGCCCCTGACCATGACGTTTCCATGCTTCCACACGGATGGGTTGCCATTCACCCCGAATCTTAATCAGCCATGGCTGATAAGAAAAAATGCTCTCGGCTTGTTCTGTGTAGGAAAAAACTTTGAGCCACCCTTTGATACCGTAAGTGGCACCGATTTTACCGACGACAATGTGGTCTTGGCTGTGTGAACTCATCGCTTCTCTGCTACCCATTGACTAATCTTAAGCAGCTGCTTTCGCAGCGTCTTTGATCAGTTTCGCTGCGCGGTCAGACACAGTTGCGCCTTGACCAACCCAGTGATTTACACGGTCCAGGTCCAGACGCAGACGCTCTTCCTGACCAGTTGCCAGTGGGTTGAAGAAACCTACACGCTCGATGTTACGACCGTCGCGCGCAGCGCGGCTGTCAGCAACAACGATGTGATAAAATGGACGCTTTTTCGCGCCGTGACGTGCCAAACGAATGGTTACCATATCGTCCTCTTTGCATTACTGTAAATAAAATTGGCCCCGCCATAAAAAACGGGGCCCGTGCCAAATAAAGCCTCGGAATTTTACTCTTTCAACTCGTGAATGCAACTGCTTTAGCTACTTTTTCACCAGTAAAATCTTTCACCAAGACTAAAAAACAAGCAATTGAAGCAATTAGCGTCCAGGGAACATGCCGCCACCCGGCATCATCCCTTTCATCTGGCGCATCATATTCTTCATGCCGCCCTTCTGCATCTTCTTCATCATTTTCTGCATCTGGGTAAACTGCTTCAGCAGTCGGTTCACATCCTGCACCTGCGTACCGGAACCAGCAGCAATCCGCTTCTTACGTGAACCCTTGATCAGTTCAGGGCGCTCACGCTCTTTTGCCGTCATGGAATTAATGATGGCTTCCATCTGAACAAAGACCTTGTCATCCACCTGATCTTTAACATTGCCTGGCAATTGGGACATGCCCGGCAATTTGTCCAGCATGCCCATCATGCCGCCCATATCTTTCATCTGTTGCAGCTGGCCACGGAAGTCTTCCAGATCAAAGCCTTTCTTCTCTTTGAACTTCTTCGCCAGCTTTTCTGCTTTTTCTTTGTCGACGTTGCGTTCCAGATCTTCAATCAGGGACAGCACATCCCCCATGCCCAGAATCCGGGAAGCAACACGATCCGGATAAAACGGCTCCAGCGCATCGGTTTTCTCACCCACACCCAGAAACTTAATCGGTTTACCGGTAATATGACGCACCGACAGTGCCGCACCACCCCGGGCATCACCATCGACTTTTGTCAGTATCACACCGGTCAGAGGCAGCGTATCGTTGAAAGCTTTCGCGGTGTTTGCCGCATCCTGACCTGTCATCGCGTCGACAACAAACAGGGTTTCAACCGGATTCGCGATCTGATGGACTTCCTTGATTTCATCCATCATTTCATCATCGACATGCAGACGACCTGCGGTATCGACAATCACCACGTCATAGAATTTACGCTTCCCGTGTTCAATCGCAGCTTGCGCAATCGCAACCGGCTTCTGATCCGGTGTCGACGGGAAGAAATCAATTCCGATATCCGTCGCCAGGGTTTCCAGCTGCTTGATCGCCGCCGGGCGATAAACGTCTGCCGAAACCACCAGCACTTTCTTTTTATTCCGCTCTTTCAGCAATTTACCCAGCTTACCGACACTGGTCGTTTTACCGGCACCCTGCAGACCGGCCATCAGAATCACCGCAGGGGGCTGACTGGCAAGATCCAGCGCTTCGTTCGATTCGCCCATGACAGCTTCGAGCTCTGCCTGAACAATCTTGATAAATTCCTGACCCGGCGTCAGGCTCTTGGACACTTCTGTTCCGACAGCCCGCTCTTTAACCCGCTTGACGAAATCACGGACAACCGGCAAGGCGACATCCGCCTCCAGCAATGCCATGCGCACTTCGCGCAGGGTGTCTTTGATGTTGTCCTCGGTCAGACGGCCACGGCCGCTGATATTTTTCAGCGTTGACGATAAACGCTCGGTTAAATTGTCAAACATGTGTGACTCGCTCGTTACGCACTCATTTCGGGCCAGTATACCGCATTCGGTTACCGGGTTTCATGCCATACCTGCAAGCTAACTCAGAAAACTGCAGATTTCCTCCCTGATTTTCGGCTTCAGCTCAACCTGAATTTCCACAAAAAGCGGGAATCTGGCCAGAAAGTGCGCTCTGTCCCACAGGATTGATCCGCCTGTATCATTGTCGTGTCATCCGTTGACAAGGTATACTCATCGGCTCAATGTCATGATCTTCAGGTGTTATGGAATTATTGATTGCCTTTTCTGCGGCTGGTTTTTATCTGCTGGCGCTGGCGTTTATCGTGCCCGGCTTGAGCCACCATAGTGGTATTCAATCCCGGCCCGTACTCCTCAGTGCCACGGCGGCGATCATACTTCATGTGATCTTTCTGAAAGATCTGATCTTAGGTGGTGTCGGTCAAAACCTGAGTATTCTCAATGTTGCCTCGCTGATCAGCCTGATTATCTCGGTGATCACCACAGTTGCCATGCTCAGAATGCGATTATGGTTTCTGCTGCCGGTGATCTACAGTTTTGCGGCCATTAATCTCGCGGCAGCAGCAATACTGCCGGGGGCATTTATCACCCATCTGGAGTCGCACCCTCAGGTACTGCTTCATATCTCGCTGGCCCTGTTTGCCTACTCGACCCTGATGATTGCAACACTCTATGCCATTCAGCTGGCATGGCTTGATTATAAGCTCAAGCACAAAAAGCTCGCCTTTAACCCCAATTTACCGCCACTGATGTCTGTTGAACGCCAGTTGTTCAAAATCATTCTGGTGGGACACGGGTTACTCACAATCACCCTCATCACCGGCTTCGTCTATTTGCAGGATATGTTCGCGCAGGGGAAAACCCATAAAGCGGTGCTTTCTCTTCTGGCTTGGTGCGTCTACAGCGTGATGATTTGGGGACACTATCGTCAGGGATGGCGTGGTAAAAAAGTCATCTGGTTTAGCCTGATTGGCGCATTCCTGCTGACGCTGGCTTATTTCGGCAGCCGTTTTGTCAAAGAAATCATTATCGGTCGCTGATGACAATCGAATAAAGCAGATCCATGCTTAAGCATGACAAACATCGACTGTTTCCGGGTCTATCCCAGAGAAATCTTGACACCCTGAACCAGATTCAGTACAGAGTACCAATCCACCGCGATACAAGGAACTAGTTTTTTGGACGATATATCCACGGGAGCCTTATTCTCCCTTCTGGTATTACTACTTCTGATTTCCGGATACTTCTCCGGCTCTGAAACCGGCATGATGTCGATCAACCGCTACAAACTCCGTCATCTGGCCAGCCAGGGGCACAAAGGGGCAAAGCGTGTTGAAAAGCTGCTGAACCGCCCCGACCGCCTGATTGGCCTAATCCTGATCGGCAATAACCTGGTGAATATTCTGGCTTCGGCCATCGCCACGATTCTCGGCATGCGGCTTTATGGTGATGTGGGTGTCGCTATCGCAACGGGTGCCCTGACCATGGCTGTGCTGGTTTTTGCAGAAGTGACGCCAAAAACGCTGGCCGCCCTGTACCCGGAAAAAGTCGCTTACAACAGCAGCATTTTACTGCGTGTACTGATGAAATTCCTGTATCCGCTGGTTTGGTTCGTCAATGGCATCACCAACGGATTCCTGCGCTTACTGGGCCTGCGTGTCGATAATATGAATGATGCCACCCTGAGTTCTGAAGAACTGCGTACCGTAGTCAATGAAGCCGGCAGCCTGATCCCACGTCGCCACCAGGACATGTTGCTGTCAATTCTGGATCTGGAAAATGTCACCGTGGAAGACATCATGGTACCGCGCAATGAAATTGTCGGGATCAACGTCAACGATGACTGGAAATCTATCGTCCGCCAGCTCAGCCACTCGTCACACGGCCGGATTGTATTGTATCGCGACAGTATCGATGAAGTGGTCGGTATGCTTCGAGTGCGCGAAGCATACCGACTGATGATGGATAAAAACGACTTCAGTAAAGAAAACCTGTTACGTGCCGCCGACAAAGTCTATTTCATTCCCGAAGGCACCCCCCTGAATATCCAGTTGCTGAAGTTCCAGCGTCGTAAAGAACGGATTGGATTGATAGTAGATGAATACGGTGACATTCAGGGTCTGATCACCCTGGAAGATATTCTGGAAGAAATCGTGGGCGAATTCACGACCTCGATCTCTCCTTCTCTGGCTGAAGAAATCACACCACAAAGTGATGGCAGTCTGCTCATCGAAGGCACCGCCAATATTCGGGAACTGAACAAGAGCCTGAACTGGGATTTACCGACCGATGGCCCGCGAACCCTCAATGGTCTGATTCTGGAGCACCTGGAAGATATTCCGGACAGCATCCTGAGTGTCTCAGTCTCGGGCTATCAGATGGAGATCGTCGAAATCTCGGACAACATGATCAAGCAGGTAAAAGTCCTGCCGACTCAGTTAAGAAAAACCGGCTGATTGAAGCCAAGTTCCGGATACCAAAAAGCCAGCGCATGTGAACTGACCCCCAATAGTTGGACACCAATTATTGGGGGTCTTTTATGTCCAAATATTGCCGCGAATTGAAGTGCGTCATTGCTAAGCAGTGCTTGAGTGGCGTGCCATCCGGTCTTTTATCCAAGCAACATTCCATCTCTTCTAGGCAAATAAGGTACTGGACTCAAGTCTTTGCTATTCACGGTACTGATTCATTTTTACCAACAGCTCATACATCAACGGCTGAAGCTAAGCTCCAAGCATTAAATTTAATGTGGACGAATGGCTGGTCTCTGACGCACACTAGTGCAGTCTTAAATCTCTCTACCCCTGGGATACTATCTGTTTGGCTCAAAAGATATAAAGAGCAAGGTATCAAAGGGCTTAAGCCTCACGCAATAGGAAGGCCACCCATGAAGCAGCAACCTCAACGTACGACCAAATCAGATGATGAAATGACGCTTGAGGAGCTAAAAGATGAGTTAGCCTACTTGAGAGCAGAGAATGCTGTCCTAAAAAAGTTGGAGGAGTTAGAGCAGGAAAAGCGCCGTCAAACAAAGAAAAAACGGCAATAGCTCTAACTCTAAGAAACACGCACTCCTTAAAAGACCTACTCCAAGCTCTCCAGCTTGCGAGAAGTGCATTCTATTACCAGATGCAAGCCAGTAAGCGACCTGATAGCTATGCGAATGAACGGGAGCTGATAACGTCAATTTATCATGAACATAAGGGACGATATGGCTATCGCCGCATTCACTTAGAGCTGAGAAAGCAAGGCATCATACTGAACCACAAGACCGTACAGCGGCTTATGGCTCAACTTGAACTGAAATCGATAGTCAGGCCGAAGAAATACCGCGCTTACCGAGGCGAGTCTGGAAAAGTTGCTCCTAATGTACTTGAAAGAGATTTTACGGCGACCAAGCCAGATGAGAAATGGGTAACTGACGTTACGGAGTTCAAAGTCAAAGAGCAGAGAGTTTACCTATCACCCGTGGTTGACTTGTTTACTCAAGAAGTCGTTGCTTATAAGGTTGATAAGAATGCACGCTTGTCGCTCGTTACTGACATGTTGACGGAAGCGATCTCGAAGCTAGCTCGAAACGCAAAGCCAATCATACATAGCGATCAAGGTTGGCAGTATCGTCACCGGACATACCAGCAGACAGTGGCTGCCAGAGGGTTAACGCAAAGTATGTCGAGAAAAGGTAACTGCTTAGACAACGCCATCGCTGAGAACTTCTTTGCCCTGCTCAAAACCGAGATGTACCATAACCAGCACTTTGAAGACGCAAATGATCTCATAGAGAAAATCCAAGAATATATTGAGTATTACAATACCAAACGCATCAAGGTGAAACTAAAAGGCCTGACACCGATAGAATATCGGAAGCAGGCCTTACAAGCCGTTTAACAGAAATGTCCAACTTTATGGGGTCACTTCAATGACGCTGGCTTTTTGTTTCGAGGGACAGTGATCAATCACGGATCACTTCACTTTCAGTTCCTGCAGCATGCTTTCCGGCAGAGCCAGTGCATCATTTTGATTCACATCGATGCCACGATCCAAAATCGCCTGAGCAATCTGCTTTGCTTCATCCAGCGAGTGCATGCTGAAAGTGCCGCACTGATATTCGTTCAGTTCAGGGATCTGCGACTGTGAAGCCACTTTCAGCACATCTTCCATCGCTGCACGCCAGCTGTGAGCCACTTGCTGCTCATCCGGTGCGCCAATCAGGCTCATGTAAAAACCAGTTCGGCATCCCATTGGAGACAGATCAATAATTTCTACCTGGTCAGAATTTAAGTGCGCCCGCATGAATCCGGCAAATAAGTGCTCCAGCGTATGAATGCCACGCTCAGACAGAATTTCCTGATTCGGGCGACAAAAGCGCAGGTCAAACACCGTGATGGTATCGCCTTTCGGGGTCTTCATGGTTTTGGCAACACGCACCGCGGGTGCATGCATCTTGGTATGGTCAACGGTAAAACTATCCAGTAATGGCATGGTGTCCTTCTCCTTTGCCTGTCGTGCTGATGGTGTCGCCCTGTTTGATCAGAACGGCCACCAGCTCCTGTTTGCTTCCAATTCCTGCCGGCACTGCTTTAACTGCCAGCCGTACGATTTCGCCTGTTGATCGACCTTGCGGGACACTTGTAACAAAGTCGGCTTTTGCCGATATGAGCCCCGCCGGTATCCACCTCGTCCTTCATGATAGGCCAGATACTGATTGTAAGCATCCCATTTGGAGATCCCAAGCTGACGCTGGGTTTCCGTGGTATACCAGCCGATAAACATCAGGGAGTCATCAAAGTCTGTCCGGGAGCTCCAGCCACCGGTCGCCTGCTGAAATTCACCCCAGGCCGGGTCCTGAGCCTGCGCATAACCGTAAGCGCTGCTGTTTCGAAACCAGGGGATAAAACCCAGAACGTATGGGCGAGGTGGCCGGGCGTCATGACGAAAAGCACTTTCCTGACGGACAAAAGCCATGGCAACCTGAATCGGTGTCCCCCACTGCTGTTCCATGGCGAGGGCATCCTCATACCAGTCAGGGTTTTCCCGGAAAATTTCACATAGATTCGATTGATTTTTGGGCGGCGGAGTCGCGCAACCTGTTGTTATCAAAGACAGGAATATCAACACTGGCCATTTCTTTCTCACCAGAGGCATTTTTTCACTCCCTGAGTTGGAACCAAAGTGAAAATGGCAGGTCAGATATTATGACTGGCAGTGCAAACTGTCGTCATCCCTGCGAAATTGTAATGATTGATTGGGCAGCAAGGTCGCTGCCCGTTTTTTTTATCTGCGTTTAAGCCTTCGAAAAAGCATTCACGTCCAGATCGGCAAAATAGTCTGCCAGGAACGCTTCGAATGACAGCTCGTCCGATTGCTCAATTTTTTCCTGACGTGCCACAGAAGCTTGGGTTTCCTGTTCAAACTCGGCCTGAGAATAACGACGGTACGCTTGCTCATTCAGCCACTGAGCGTGTTTGTCTGCCAGCGCCATCCCGAAGTTACGGATCCCTTCGTGTGCTTCAATCTCACGCAGTACCTGTGCAGACAGCGTCAGCTCAGGATTTTCCACCCAACCGGTTAGTGTAGCTAAGGTTTGCTGATACGCATCACCGCCATGCGCCTGATCCATCGCAACCGCCACTTGTTCAAGCTCGGTAAAGACGCGCAGCGCCCAGTCATGAAGCGACAAACGCTCACCCTGACAGCCAATCTGAAGCTGCAAATCAGGATCCCGGCCGTGCAGTACAACTTTTTTCCAGTTATCGCGCCAGCAGGCCAGTTCGGCATCGTCCATATTATCTGAAGGCGACAGGACTGCCCAGGTCAGAAATAAATCCAGAAAACGAACCTGGGTTTCTGTGACCCCAACTGGACTGAATGGATTCACATCCAGCGAGCGAACTTCAATATATTCAACACCACCACGGCACAACGCCTCGGAGGGTTTCTCGCCGCTCAAGGCCACACGCTTTGGCCGGATAGGCGCATAAAGTTCATTTTCAATCTGCAGCACATTGGTATTGAGCTGGCGTAACTCGCCATCCACTTTCACACCAATTTCAGCAAACTCTTCCGACGGGGTATGTATCGCTTTCTGCAGTCCATCCAGATATTGAGACAGACTGTTAAAACCTATTTTCAGAGCGCTTTGCGCGTGATTGGTATATCCCAGATCACTCAGACGCAATGCGGTCGACTGAGGTAAAAAGTAAGTGCCGCTACCGGTTTTGCTGAAATTCAGATGATCCGTATCCTGCTTCAGGAAAGAGCCACACAAGGCTGGAGAAGCCCCGAACAGATACGGGATCAGCCAGCCAAACCGGTAATAATTTCGGATCAGAGCAAAATAGGCATCAGACACAGAGGTCTGTCGTTCCTGTTCAGTCTGTTCGCCAAAGAGTTGCTGCCAAAAGGCATCCGGAAAAGAAAAGTTGAAATGCACGCCGGAGATAATCTGCATCACACTGCCATAACGGCGCTTCAGACCTTCCCGGTACAGTGTTTTCATCTGTCCGATATTGGACTGGCCGTACTGTGCCAGCTGAATGTCCGACTCATCCCCGACATAACAAGGCATAGACATCGGCCACAGCATTTCTTCACCCATCTGGGTGTAACTGAATTTATGGATATCAGACAATTGAGACAGTAAATCGTCAACATTTCTTGAAACCGGGGTAATAAATTCCAGCAGCGACTCAGCAAAGTCCGTCGTGACCCACTGATTGGTCAGGGCTGAACCTAAACCAGCAGGATGCGGTTGGGTTGATAATTTGCCTTGCGGGGTGATTCGTAACGCTTCCCGTTCCAGGCCGCGCCCGATTTGTGTCAGCGCTTGCGGGTCCGCTGACACCCTCTCTAACCTTTGCGAAAAATCCATCCGGTTCTTCTCAATTATCACTATCACAGGGGAGCTAGGGTAATCATTATTTTTGCTGATTACCATGATTATTGTTGATCTGGCAAAGGGTTTCCTGCCTGCTGACATCGCAACAATAAGAAAAGCCGACACACAAGGTATCGGCTTAGATAATCAACTGAATCCGGCCTGAACAGCCTTTAGATTATTCGGCTTTATTGCACAGGTTTCAACGGACGGACCGGTAAATCCAAGGTCTTCAATTGGGGCAATAATGACGCAGCATCACCCACGACAATGATCTGATAATCCGAGGGAACAAACCACTTCGCTGCAAGTGCGTTCAGGCGCTGGGAACTGATCGATGCCGTGATCTCATTTCGCTGTGAGACAAAGTCATCCGGCAGGTGATACGTCATGATCTGGCGGAGCAGATCACCTTTATCCCCCGGCGTTTCATAACTCAGCGCTTCCTGCTGACCCACAGCCAGACGCATAAACGCCAGCTCTTCTTTCGTCAGGCCATTCTGGCTGTATTCTTGCAGTTCTTTGCGCATTTCCTGAATCGACGGTAATGTGGCATCGGCCCGCACTTCGGCATAGAACACCGACAGTCCCACTTCTTTATTACCACTCTGATAACCGCCTGCACCGTAGGTATAGCCTTTGTCTTCCCGCAGATTCAGGTTGATCCGACTGTTAAAGTTTCCGGCCAGATTAAAATTCGCCAGTTGCAGTTCAAATTGCTCACCGGTTGCATCAAACGGCAAGGCACGACGAACAAAGCGAACAGTGCTCTGAGGCGCGCCCGGTTTATCCACCAGCCAGACAGTCGGCTGGTTTTCAGCAGGCAGCGCTGGTGTCACATAACTCGGTTCCGGAGCTCCCTGCCATTGTGCCAGAAATGCCAGATCTGATTTGAGCGTTGCCGGGGTGACTTCACCAATCACCGCCAACTGTGCACCATTCGGCGTGTAATAACGCTTGTAGAAGGCTTTCACATCGTCCAGTGTGATGCTCTGAATCGAAGCCGTGGTGCCTTCCGATGGACGACCAAAAATCGTTTTACCATAGAGCACTTCCCGGGTGGCCTGACTGGCAAGCCAGCTCGGACGCTGATGATCATACACCAGCCCTTCCAGTGCCTGCTGCTTGATCCGGGCAAAATCTTCTTCCGTGAAAGCTGGCTCGAATAAACGCTCCTGCAAAATCGCCAGAGTTTCCGGCAGATTTTCTTTCAGTGAAGCCACAGAAACCACAGTGCCGTACATCCCAGGGTTCCAGGAAATACTGCTGCCCAGCGTATCCAGACGAGACACCAAATCTTCTGATGAACTGCGCAGACTGTCTTCAGCCATCATGGCGGCGGTGAGTTCAGCCAGACCATCTTTTCCGGCCGGTTCATACCGTCGTCCGGCAGGCAGCACCAGTTGCAGTTCTACTGTCGGTGTTTCGTCATACGCGGTGCCCAGCACTTCAATGCCATTCGCCAACTGAAAGCGATATAACGCAGGAACGGTTGCTGTCACAGGTTCAGACGGCTGGGGCATCACAGAGCGGTCGAAGCTTTCTTGCTGCGGCTCGCGCAGATGCAAGGCTTTATCCGACAACGACTTGTGCTCCGGGATGATCCGAGGAGCTGGCTGGTAATTCGCTTTGGCGGCTGCCAGATCGGTACGACCTTTTGGCACTGTACTCAAAACGACTTTAGGCTTGTTTTCCACATAGCGCTGATATACCGCTTCAACATCGGCTGGCTGAACCTGACGCAGGTTATCCAGTTCTGTACTTAAACGATTCGGGTTACCGTAGAAGGTCTGATAGGCTGCGAGCTGCGCCACTTTGCCGTGCACACTTTGCAGTCCGAAGATCGCAGAGGCTTCTGCCATCCCTTTCATTTCATCCAGATCTTTTTGGTTCACACCGCGCTGTGCCAGACTGCTCAGCACTGTACTGACATCGTCATAGATCTGATCCAAACGTCCGCTCTGGTCACTCTGACCAATCGCATACACGTAGAGGGTACAGGCCAGCTCACCACAATCATGATAAGCACCAGCATCTACGACTTTGCCTGTTTTCACCAGCGACTGATACAAAATACTGTTCTTGCCGCCGCCAATCACTTTCGCCAGCATGTCCAGAGAAGCGTCATCTTTGGCCCCTTTATAAGAGGTTGGCCAGGCCATCATCAGCATCGGCTGACGGATATTATCTTCCAGCGTCAGGAAACGGTCACCGGGCAGTGTCACCGGCTGCTTAGGCGGGTTGACAACTTCTGGCCCGCGGGGAATATCCCCGAAATACTTTTCAACCCAGGCCAGGGTTTCTGCTTTATCCAGCTTTCCACCAATCGTCAGCGTGGCATTGTTCGGACCATACCAGCGCAGGAAGAAAGCCTTCAGGTCGTTCACATCCACCCGATCTAAATCTTCCACATAGCCAATCGGCTGCCAGGAGTATGGATGCGTGCGCGGGAACAAGGCTTCGCCAATCCGTTCATGCACCAGACCATAAGGGCTGTTTTCGTATCGCTGTGCCCGCTCGTTTTTGACCGTTGAGCGCTGAATTTCAAATTTGTGCTGCGACACAGCACTGAGCAGAAATCCCATTCGGTCTGATTCCAGCCACAGAACTTTTTCCAACTGGTTTGATGGGACGGTTTCAAAATAATTGGTCCGGTCGCGGTTGGTGGTGCCATTCATGCTCCCCCCCGCTTCCGTGATCAAACGGAAATGCTCCTGATCGCCCACATGCTTCGAGCCCTGAAACATCATATGCTCAAAGAAATGAGCAAAACCTGACTTACCCAGTTGCTCCCGGGCAGAGCCCACATGATAAGTCACATCAACATGAACCAGCGGATCAGAATCATCCTCATGCAGGATCACGGTCAATCCGTTATCCAGCACATACTTGCTGTATGGAATGACAACATCGTCGCCGGAATTTGAAACACGCTCTACGAAATGCACACCATCAGGTAAAGCCTGTGATGATTCGGGGGGCGTCTGACTACTGCATCCGCTCAGGATCAGCAACGCAAGGCTCAGAATCCGCTTTTGCACACTCGCCTTCCTTCTCTTTTGTTATTTGGGGAATGATCAATCAAAACAGTAGCGCTAAAAGCGCATACCGTGCCGTTTTTCCGGTCAGAATCATGACAGCACAGAGGCTGGCCCGCATCCGGAGCCAACCTGCTGCCAGGCATAAAGGATCACCGACAATCGGTACCCAGCTCAGCAGCAAACTCCAGTAACCATATTTTTGAATCCAACGAACGGCTTTAGTATGACCCTGATTTTCTTCAGAAGTTTTATCCGGCAGCCATCGTCCCATATAAAAGGTGACGAAACCACCCAGCGTATTTCCGGCAGTCGTCACGGCAACCAGCATCCAGACGGGTTCGGCAGGTTGGATCAATGCAGCCAGTAAACCGGCTTCTGAGCCGCCCGGCAACAAAGTGGCACTGAGCAGTCCGGAGAAAAATAATCCCCAGAGAATGGTCTCGCCGGACCAACTCCAGTCCATCCGTTAACCTTTCATCACGAGCACGATCTTCCCGCGGGTCCGCCCGGTTTCGATCTGGCGGTGCGCCTGTGCGCCGGCTTCTAGGTTGAAGTGTTCGGAAATATGCAGTTTCAGTTCGCCTTTTGCCATCATCGCCAGCATCAGATCATTTTGCGCAACTGAAGGAGAAACCAACATGCCCTGCGCATGTAGGCCTGCCATTTTGGCGCAAGCATTCACGGCTTCAGCCGTAATGGTCGGAACGGTGACGACACGACCTCCTGGCTTCACACATGCTTGTGCTTCAATACCAGCCTCGCCACCCACTAAATCAATCAGGACATCGACAGGCTTCATGCCTGTGTTCAGCGTCTGGGCACGGTAATCGATCGCTTCTGCGCCCAGCGCAGAGACAAACTCAAGATTATCTGCAGAACAGGTGGCCAGCACAACCGCGCCTTTCGCCTTCGCGAGTTGTACCGCCAGATGGCCGACACCGCCAGCACCCGCCAGGATCAGCACGCAATCGCCCGACTTCACCGAAGCCTTCTCCAACGCCTGCAGCGCCGTCTGTCCAGCCAGTGGTAACGCTGCAGCATGTGCCAGAGAGACAGTTTCAGGAACCGCAGATAAAGCATCCGCATCAGCCAGCACCTGTTCACTATAACATCCGCCTGCCAGCGGAAAGCCCACGAAACCGCACACATGCTGGCCGACTGTCCATTGAGTGACCTCCTCACCAACAGCCAGAATCACCCCAGCCATATCGTAGCCCGGCACCCAGGGAAGTTTGTCCTGATTCTGTTGCGCAGCCCAGCCCAGTCCGGCACGGGTTTTGGCATCAATCGGATTCACTCCGGCAAAAGACACCCCAACCAAGACTTGGCGCCCTTCAGGCACAGGGGTCACTGCCGATTGCAGTTGCAGGTTTTTTACATCGCCGAAAGCTGTGATGGCAAGCTGTTGACAGGTCATGCGTGGATTCCTTCTGATTCTGGTCTTGTTCCGTTGACCCAGGAAAGCGATAAGCACTCGCTCAACCTGCGGGTCAGAACCTTACGGGTTGCAAAGCTAGCCAAAACTACCGCTTTCTGACCCGAAATACCAGTGATGCCCGAGGGAAGCCTGAAAGATGAAAAGAAAAAACCCGGCGCGAGGCCGGGTTTTCAAAAGGTGGCGCGTCCGGGAGGATTCGAACCTCCGACCGCCTGGTTCGTAGCCAGGTACTCTATCCAGCTGAGCTACGGACGCGCAGATTGTGTTCGTGATGTGATCACGGTACGAAATGATGGCGCGCTCGGGAGGATTCGAACCTCCGACCGCCTGGTTCGTAGCCAGGTACTCTATCCAGCTGAGCTACGAGCGCGCAGAATCAGTTTTTTGAAGTAACAATCCATTGATACTTGGAAATAATGGCGCGTCCGGGAGGATTCGAACCTCCGACCGCCTGGTTCGTAGCCAGGTACTCTATCCAGCTGAGCTACGGACGCGCAGGCTTCGTGATGCGATCACGGTACGGAATGATGGCGCGCTCGGGAGGATTCGAACCTCCGACCGCCTGGTTCGTAGCCAGGTACTCTATCCAGCTGAGCTACGAGCGCGCAGAATCAGTTTTGAAGTAGCAGTCCATTGATACTTGGAAATAATGGCGCGTCCGGGAGGATTCGAACCTCCGACCGCCTGGTTCGTAGCCAGGTACTCTATCCAGCTGAGCTACGGACGCGCAGGGATCTCACACAATATCTAAAGGGACTCTAGCTATTGGAAGAATGGCGGTGAAGGAGGGATTCGAACCCTCGATACGGGATAAACCGTATACTCCCTTAGCAGGGGAGCGCCTTCAGCCTCTCGGCCACCTCACCACACAAATAATGGCGCGCTCGGGAGGATTCGAACCTCCGACCGCCTGGTTCGTAGCCAGGTACTCTATCCAGCTGAGCTACGAGCGCGCAGAATCTTGTGTTTTTGCAACGCTGCCGCATTGCAATCAAATTGTGGCGCGTCCGGGAGGATTCGAACCTCCGACCGCCTGGTTCGTAGCCAGGTACTCTATCCAGCTGAGCTACGGACGCGCAGATTGTTTCTTCAACTTTGGCTGATTTCAGCCAAACTTAAGAATGGCGGTGAAGGAGGGATTCGAACCCTCGATACGGGATAAACCGTATACTCCCTTAGCAGGGGAGCGCCTTCAGCCTCTCGGCCACCTCACCACACTGAATAATGGCGCGCTCGGGAGGATTCGAACCTCCGACCGCCTGGTTCGTAGCCAGGTACTCTATCCAGCTGAGCTACGAGCGCGCAGAAACAGTGAGTCAGCAGCACCACAGGAGCACTGCTTCAAAATTATGGCGCGTCCGGGAGGATTCGAACCTCCGACCGCCTGGTTCGTAGCCAGGTACTCTATCCAGCTGAGCTACGGACGCGCAATTGCAAGCGATATTTCTTTCAAAAAGAAATGGCGGTGAAGGAGGGATTCGAACCCTCGATACGGGATAAACCGTATACTCCCTTAGCAGGGGAGCGCCTTCAGCCTCTCGGCCACCTCACCGTCTTGCGGTCGCTCATATTACTGTCAGGCAAAAATAAGTCAAACACTTTATTGAGAAAAAGTGCCATTCCAGATGCACCTGGACACTTAATCGCCAAACCGCTAGCAAAAGCTCCCTGAAGCTTGTTTTTTCAATCCGAAAGGCTGGTTAGGTACCGGATCCCGGCACAGACAAAAAAGGCCAGCTTCACAGCCGACCTCTTTTGTAAAACAGAAATTAGTAGTTACCCGAGCTTTGCGATCCGGTATCTTTCTCTGCCTGTATACGCATGTAGATTTCTTCACGGTGAACAGACACTTCTTTCGGCGCATTGACACCGATGCGAACCTGATTTCCCTTCACGCCAAGCACGGTTACGGTTACTTCGTCACCGATCATTAGCGTCTCACCTACGCGACGAGTCAAAATTAGCATTCGATTGCTCCTTGAGTAATCTTACTTTTAATTAGTGTTTATCAGGCCATTTTCCATTTCTAGATGGCCCGGAGTTCATGGTCACTGCTCAAGAAACAGCGAGAAGTGGGCGATTATCCAGACTTTGACAATCAACCACAAACATTTTCTGCATCCGGCGTACCACAGCGATCCGTTCTGTTTTCATGGCAAGAACCACGCACAGACGGCTTACGGTTCGTTTTTACGCCTCAACTGCTTGTCATTGTAGCACTTTCTTAACCATTGATGTCGACTGTACCACAGCCGACATCAAACACTTAAGTGACCGTTGCCGCATTCAGTGATGATCAGCAGAAACGTCCGTCAGAGACGCTCACTGAGCCAAGGTGATACGCTTTCCAGTGCAGCAGGTAACGCGCTTGCATCCGAACCACCAGCCTGAGCCATGTCCGGACGACCGCCCCCTTTACCGCCAACCTGCTGAGCAACCATGTTCACCAGCTCGCCAGCCTTCACTTTCGACGTCATGTCCTTCGTGACACCGGCAATCAGGCCAACTTTACCCTCGCTGACGTTACCCAGAATCACAACACCACTTCCCATCTGGTTTTTCAGCTCGTCAACCATACCACGCAAGGCTTTGTTATCGGCACCATCAAGCTTGGCAATCAAGACCTTAGTCCCATTGATATCCTGAACCTGATTGATCAGTCCTGCACTTTCCTGCGCCGCCAGTTTATCTTTCAGCTGTTGGAGCTCTTTCTCCAGCTGCTTGTTCTGCGAAACCAGTGCGCTGACTTTACTGGTGATGGAAGCAGCGTCTGACTTCACCAGACCCGCCGTTTCTGCCAGCAGATTGTCTTGTGCATGCAGTGCCGCAATTGCACCTTCACCGGTGACGGCTTCAATCCGACGGATACCCGCTGCAATCCCGCCTTCAGAAACAATCTTGAACAAACCAATATCACCGGTCCGGCGAGCGTGAATGCCACCGCAGAGTTCGGTCGAGAATTCACCCATGGTCAGGACACGAACTTCATCGTCGTACTTCTCGCCAAACAGTGCCATTGCACCTTTCGCTTTGGCGGCTTCGATGTCCATGACATTGGTTTCAACGGCATGGTTCAGGCGAATCTGCTCATTCACAATGCGCTCAATTTTACGCAGTTGTTCCGGCTTCACCGATTCCAGATGCGAGAAGTCAAAACGCAGACTGTCTGGCTTCACCAGAGAGCCTTTCTGAGTGACATGTTCACCCAGTTCCTGACGCAATGCAGCGTGCAGCAGGTGGGTGGCGGAGTGGTTCAGGCTGATTGCCGCACGGCGCGCAGCATCCACCGCAGCAGATAAACGGTCCCCAACTTTCAGAGCCCCTTCGTTCAGCCCCCCTGGTGGCCAATCGCATCACCGAATTTTTGTGTGTCTTCAACCTGGAATGCAACACCGTTTGCCGTCAGCACACCAGTATCGCCACACTGACCGCCTGACTCGGCGTAAAACGGTGTGTGATCCAGAATGACCAGCGCTTTTTCACCCGCAGCGATGGCTTCAACCGCTTCACCGTCGCGGAACAGTGCGACCACCTGGCCTTCACCCTGAGTGCCGTCATACCCGCAGAACTCAGTTTCCGCATCCACTTTCACGCTGTCGTTGTAGTCAACACCGAACTGGCCAGCTTCACGGGCGCGCTGACGCTGGGCTTCCATGGCATTGTTGAAACCTTCTTCGTCAATGCTGAAACCACGCTCACGCGCCACATCGTTGGTCAGGTCTGCCGGGAAACCATAAGTGTCGTACAGTTTGAATACGGTCTCGCCGTCCAGCACCTTGCCATCCAGCGCATCCAATGCATCATTCAGAATTGCCATGCCGCGATCCAGCGTACGACCGAAGTTCTCTTCTTCGATCTTCAGCACCTTCTCGACCATCGCCTGCTGTTGCTTCAGCGCTTCTCCTGCGGTGCCCATGACTTCTGCCAGCGGACCCACCAGTTTGTAGAAGAATGCACCATTGGCACCCAGCTTATTGCCGTGCCGCACCGCACGACGGATGATCCGGCGCAGGACATAACCCCGGCCTTCGTTCGACGGCATCACGCCATCCACGATCAGATAGGCGCAGGAGCGGATATGGTCCGCAACCACACGCAGCGACTGGTTCGACAGGTCGTCGTAACCAATCACAGACGCCGCTTCTTTGATCAGCGTCTGGAAGATATCAATTTCATAGTTTGAGTGTACGTGCTGCAAAATCGCAGCCAGACGCTCAATCCCCATACCGGTATCAACGGATGGTTTTGGCAGTGGGTCCATTTGACCGTCCGCCTGACGGTTGAACTGCATGAAGACGATGTTCCAGATCTCGATGAAACGATCACCGTCTTCTTCCGGTGAACCCGGAGGACCACCCCAGATGTGATCACCGTGATCATAGAAGATTTCTGTACATGGACCACACGGACCTGTGTCACCCATCTGCCAGAAGTTATCAGATTCGAATGCCTTCCCGCCTTGCTTATCGCCAATGCGGATAATCCGGTCTTCAGGCAGGCCAATGACTTTGTGCCAAATATCAAAGGCTTCATCATCGGTCTGATAAACCGTGACCAACAGACGCTCTTTTGGCAGCTTCAAAACACCAGTCAGGAATTCCCAGCCATATTGAATCGCATCTTCTTTGAAGTAATCCCCGAAACTGAAGTTCCCCAGCATTTCAAAGAAAGTATGGTGACGTGCAGTAAAGCCAACATTTTCCAGGTCATTGTGCTTACCACCAGCACGTACACAGCGCTGTGCCGTGGTCGCTCGGGTGTAATTACGCTTTTCCAGACCCAGGAAGGTATCTTTAAACTGGTTCATCCCCGCATTCGTAAACAGCAGGGTCGGGTCATTGGCCGGAACCAGTGACGAACTGTCGACAATCTGGTGGCCTTTGCTTTCAAAAAACGTAAGAAACGCACGGCGAATCTCATCAGTGCTCATGTACATTTGAAAATCCTGAATAATGCTGTGTTAATCCCCCTGCCGGCAACTGCCATTCAGTTGTCTGAGCTCGAACCCAAATTCGGCCCAAATGCAGGTTTAATCAGACTAAGATAAAAGGTTTGCTGACTATTGTAAAACAACGCGGGTTTGACGGGAAATGTTCTGTGAACACAGGAGAAAAATCAGCCTTCGTATTCGTCATCAACCGATAAAGCATAGCGGATTTGTTCAAAGTCAAATCCGCGGGACTGCATGAAGCGCAGCCTGCGCGCTTTTTCTTTTGGCGTATCCATTGGTTGATTGCCAAATTTACGCTGCGCGACTGATTTTGCCTGTTCAAACCAGTCCACCTCAGCATCAGCCAATGCCTGCTTGATACACAGTTCGTGTACCCCTTTCATTTTCATTTCCTGCTGAATACGCAGCTTCCCCCAGCCTTTGGTAACACCATTCCGCACAGCCATGGCGGCATACCGGGCATCATCAAGCCATTGATAATCCTGACAGAAATCAATCGCTTCCTGAACATCCTGCTCGCTGTATCCGCGCATTTTCAGTTTCTGTTGCAGTTCCCGCTCTGCATGATCACGACGCGACAGATACCCGACCGCCGCTTCTTTTGCCGAAATTTTAGGTGGTTGTCGTCTCACGGATATCCCCTGTTTTCAGTTGTCCTGCATCTGTGTCATTTGTCCGTGGCTGAACGCCCCAAAACACAACGGGCACTGACGTTGGTGAAATCACCGCCGTACAGCGCCCGTTGTTTCAGTTCTGATCCTGTGCTGTTTTAAGCTCGATCAGCGGTCAGCTTAAAAAGCTTCGCCTTCCTGAGCATCAATCTTTTCTGCATCTGCACTCGCCAGCTCAGCATCTTCATCGCTCAGATTTGCAGGCGTCAGCAATTGCTCACGCAACAGCTTGTCAATGGTTTGTGCAATTTCCGGGTTCTCAGACAGGTACTTACAGGCATTCGCCTTACCCTGACCAATCTTGTCACCCTGATAGCTGTACCAGGCACCAGCTTTTTCAATCAGTTTTTGCTTCACGCCCAGGTCTATCAGCTCGCCATTGCGGTTGAAACCCTGTCCGTAAAGAATCTGCGTATCCGCTTGCTTAAACGGCGCTGCAATTTTGTTTTTCACAACTTTAATGCGGGTTTCGTTCCCCACCACTTCGTCGCCTTCTTTGATCGCGCCGGTACGGCGGATGTCCAGACGAACAGAAGCATAGAATTTCAGGGCGTTACCACCTGTTGTTGTTTCCGGGTTCCCAAACATCACACCAATCTTCATTCGGATCTGGTTGATGAAGATACACATACAGTTTGACTGTTTCAGGTTACCGGTCAGCTTACGCATCGCCTGAGAAAGCATCCGAGCTTGCAGACCCATGTGAGAGTCACCCATTTCGCCTTCGATTTCAGCTTTCGGGGTCAGGGCGGCAACGGAGTCGACAACAATCAGATCAACAGCACCAGAGCGTGCCAGCGCGTCACAGATTTCGAGTGCCTGCTCACCGGTATCCGGCTGAGAAACCAGCAGCTCATCGATGTTCACGCCCAGTTTCTTCGCATAAATCGGATCCAGTGCGTGCTCAGCATCGATGAAGGCACAGGTTTTGCCTTTACGCTGTGCTGCAGCAATGGTTTCCAGCGTCAGCGTGGTTTTACCTGAAGATTCCGGACCATAGATTTCTACGATACGACCCATTGGCAGGCCGCCAGCGCCCAGTGCGATATCCAGTGACAGAGAACCGGTTGAGATGGTTTCGATATCCATCGTACGGTTGTCACCCAGCTTCATGATGGAGCCTTTACCGAACTGCTTTTCGATCTGACCCAGGGCAGCGGCAAGAGCCTTCTGTTTGTTGTCGTCCATTCGACTCTCCAACGGATGCTAATTCAAGAATTCAATTTACGGGTTAGTATACTGTCTATTCATACAGTGTCTAGCACTGGATGCGATTTTTTTTCCGCTCCAGCCCGCTGACCGGAGCAGAGTGTGATCTTCACTGCATGGCCTGCAAGCGATCCAGAAAACCTTGCAAAGCGTACGCGACCGCCTGCTCACGAACGGCCTGCCTGTCCCCGTCAAACAAACAGGTCGTCGCATGCTGCCAGCCGGTTGTATCCGCCCAGGCAAAGCACACGGTGCCAACCGGCTTTTGCGGTGTGCCGCCATCCGGTCCGGCAATGCCACTGATCGCGACACTCATCTGAGCACGGGAATGAGCCAGTGCCCCCGCAGCCATTTCCAGCACGACGGGCTCGCTGACGGCACCATACTGTGCCAGTGTTGCCGCCTGAACCGCCAGCATTTCCTGCTTTGCCTCATTGCTGTAGGTCACAAATGCCCGGTCAAACCAGGCTGAGCTTCCGGCAATATCCGTGATGGCTGCGGAAACACCCCCGCCCGTACAGGATTCTGCTGTTGTGCCCAGCCATTGACGTGCAACCAAGGCTTTTCCCAGTTGGGCGGCGAGTAAGGTCTCTGCCATCTGCTTTCCTCCGTGCGCAGTCGATCCAGCCACCTTACTCGGTTGCGCCACCAGCATCAAGCCATAGAAATTCTTCCGGCCCTCTTTGCCCGTCCACACCTTTCACGTATCCTAGTCAGCCTGATTTTTCTCGGTTTGAAGCGGGCGACAGCGTGACAGTACAAAGTTTAGAAAAACACACTCCCATGATGCAGCAATATCTCAGAATCAAGGCAGAAAACCCTGATGTGCTGCTGTTTTACCGGATGGGCGATTTCTACGAACTCTTCTTTGACGATGCCAAGCAAGCCTCACAACTGCTCGATATTTCGCTGACCAAACGGGGGGCGTCCAATGGCCAGCCAATCCCCATGGCAGGTGTGCCATATCACGCCGTAGAAGCCTATCTGGCGAAACTGGTTCAGTTAGGCGTATCGGTTGCAATTTGCGAGCAGATCGGCGATCCGGCCACCAGCAAAGGACCGGTTGAACGCCAGGTCGTGCGTATTGTTACTCCCGGAACCGTCAGTGATGAAGCGCTGCTGCATGAACGGCGCGATAACCTGATTGCCGCTATTTTCTGCCAGAACGGCCGCTTCGGTTACGCCACGCTGGATATCACCTCCGGCCGCTTTATGCTGACCGAGCCTGAAACCGAAGAAGCAATGCAGGCCGAGCTGCAGCGCACCAGCCCTGTTGAACTGCTGTACCCGGAAGATTTCCCGCTGCCGGGCCTGTTCAGTCATCTCAAAGGAGCGCGACGCCGTCCGGTGTGGGAATTTGCGCTGGAAACGGCCCGCCAGCAACTGACTCTGCAATTCGGGACCCGTGATCTGGTGGGCTTTGGCGTTGAAAACGCTGAATTTGGTCTGTGTGCCGCTGGCTGTCTGCTTCAATATGTGAAAGATACGCAGCGCACGGCCCTGCCCCATATCCGAGCGATTACCCGGGATACACAAGAGCAGTCCGTGATTCTGGATGCAGCAACCCGCCGCAATCTGGAACTGACCCAAAACCTGGCCGGGGGCACCGACAACACACTGGCTTCAGTACTGGATCAGACCGCGACGCCTATGGGCAGCCGTTTACTCAAACGCTGGCTGCATCAGCCGGTGCGAAACCACCAACAGCTGAATCAGCGACTGGATGCCATCGGCAATCTGAAAGACAGCGGCATGTTTGCCGAACTGGCCGATGTTCTGCGTCATATGGGCGATCTTGAACGCATTCTGGCCCGGCTGGCGCTGCGTTCTGCACGGCCGCGCGATCTGGCCCGGATGCGGACTGCACTACAGTATCTGCCTGAACTGGCTGGACTCATGACTGAGTTCAGCAGCGATCATCTGCGTCAGCTTGCCGAATACAGCCAGCCCATGGATGAGCTGTGTACGCTGCTGGAACGCGCGGTGATCGAAAACCCGCCCGTGGTGATCCGTGATGGCGGCGTCCTGGCGCCCGGATACAATGCCGAGCTGGATGAGTGGCGCGATCTGGCCGATGGTGCCACGAAATTCCTCGAGGAGCTGGAAGCCAGCGAACGCGAACGACATGATATCGACAGCCTGAAAGTTGGGTTCAATCAGGTGCACGGTTTTTATATTCAGATCAGTCGGGGCCAGAGCCATAAAGTGCCCAGCCATTATGTACGCCGCCAGACGCTGAAAAATGCCGAACGCTATATCATTCCCGAGCTGAAAGCACATGAAGATAAAGTGCTGAACTCCAAGTCCAAAGCGCTGGCACTGGAGAAAAAGCTGTGGGAAGAACTCTTCGATCTCTTGCTGCCTCATCTGGCACAGTTGCAGCAGACTGCCGCGGCGCTCTCTGAGCTGGATGTGCTGGCGAATCTGGCGGAGCGTGCCGACACGCTGAACTACTGCCGTCCGCACCTGACAGACAAACCGGGTGTTGAAATCAGTGCCGGTCGTCACCCGGTCGTTGAGCAGGTGCTGGATGACCCATTCATCGCCAACCCGATCTCACTGCATCAGGACCGGCGGATGCTGATCATCACGGGTCCGAACATGGGCGGTAAATCCACCTACATGCGCCAGACCGCACTCATTGCTCTGCTGGCACATGTTGGGTCTTATGTCCCGGCGGATGCTGCAACCATCGGCCCGCTGGACCGGATTTTCACCCGGATTGGTGCTTCGGATGATTTGGCATCCGGCCGTTCGACCTTCATGGTCGAAATGACTGAAACCGCCAACATCCTCCACAATGCCACTGAAAACAGTTTGGTGCTGATGGATGAAATTGGTCGCGGCACCAGTACGTATGATGGTCTGTCTCTGGCCTGGGCGAGTGCTGAATGGCTGGCAGAGAAGATTGCCGCCATGACCTTATTCGCCACCCACTACTTTGAACTGACCGAACTGCCTTCACTGTTACCGGGACTGGCGAATGTTCACCTGGACGCAATCGAGCATGGCGATGAAATTGCGTTCATGCACGCCGTACAGGAAGGTGCGGCCAGTAAGTCTTTCGGCCTGGCCGTTGCCAGTCTGGCTGGTGTTCCGAAATCTGTGATTAAGCGCGCCAAGCAAAAACTGCAGCAACTGGAAGCCAGCGGCCACCAGCAGGCGATTGCACAGCCAAGTCAGAACAGCAGCGATACTCAGCAACTGTCACTGCTCCCTGAGCCAAGTGAAGTTGAAGAAGCGTTAGCACGTCTGAATCCAGACGAGCTAACGCCACGGCAGGCATTAGATGAACTCTATCGCCTTAAGGCTTTGCTGTAACAGCCAAGCCTGTCTGCCGCACAAAAAAAGGACGCCTGCCGGGCGTCCTTTTTCAGGGTCTCTCTTTCCATAATATCTTTGTGCATTGAACCTTTGAGCAACGTCTCTCGATATCAGTTCTCTGCACTCAGTACTTACATTTCCTGATTGAACAGAGATTCGATGTTCAGACCCTGATGGGTCAGCATATCCCGCAGGCGGCGCAGTCCTTCAACCTGAATCTGACGCACTCGCTCACGAGTCAGTCCAATCTCACGACCCACATCTTCAAGCGTGGATGCTTCATAACCCAACAGACCAAAACGGCGGGCAAGCACTTCACGTTGTTTCGGATTCAGCTCTTGCAACCAAGTGACGATAGAATTTTTCATGTCGTCGTCCTGCGTTGAGGTTTCCGGACCACCGCAACGCTCATCCGGAATAATATCCAGCAAGGCTTTCTCGGTATCCCCGCCAATCGGATTATCAACCGAACCGACTCGCTCATTCAGGCGTAGCATCCGGTTCACGTCATCGACGGACTTATCCAGTTGCAGGGCGATATCTTCAGCGGTCGGTTCATGATCCAGCTTTTGGGCCAGTTCACGGGCTGTCCGCAAATAGACGTTCAGTTCTTTCACAACATGAATAGGCAAACGAATCGTCCGGGTTTGGTTCATGATGGCCCGCTCAATGGTTTGACGGATCCACCAGGTCGCGTAAGTTGAGAAACGAAAACCACGCTCAGGGTCGAATTTTTCAACCGCACGGATCAGCCCCAAGTTACCTTCTTCAACCAGATCCAACAGCGCCAGACCACGATTGCTGTAACGGCGGGAAATTTTAACCACCAGACGCAGGTTACTTTCAATCATCCGCTTACGGGCGACTTCATCACCACGTAAGGCACGACGCGCATAAAGAACTTCTTCCTCAGCGGTTAAAAGTGGGGAAAAACCAATTTCACCAAGGTAAAGCTGCGTTGCATCCAATGCTTTCTGAGTGACACTATAAGACGAGATTTCCAGCTCGTCTTCCGTCTCTTCAACCTCGGATTTTGCTGAGATGTCAGCTTCCTGCTCTTCAACCTCAAGCTCTATATCGTCATCAAACTCATCGTAGTTTTCGATATCAGTAGCTGCATTACTTCTGCTCATAGCGCCTCCCAGATAGCGTCTCGCAAATCCGGTTCATCACGCCCGAGCCGTCTGTCAGTCTGGCAGGTACTTGAGCGGATTCACTGACTTGCCTTTGTAACGGATCTCAAAGTGCAGCCGGACACTGTTGGTTCCTGAGCTGCCCATCGAGGCAATTTTCTGCCCCGCAGTCACCGTATCTTGCTCCCTGACAAGTACCTTCTCATTGTGCGCATAGGCACTCAGGTAGTCGTCATTATGTTTGATGATGACCAAGTTGCCATAACCCCGGAGTGCATTGCCTGCATAGACAACTTTTCCGGCAGCGGTTGCGTTAACATCTTGTCCACGCTGACCCGCGATATCAATGCCTTTATTGCCGTTGTCCCGGCTCGAGAATCCGGCAATCACTCGTCCTTTAGTCGGCCATCTCCAAGTGTCAACTTTGCCATCGTCAGACTTTGAAGTCTTCGCTGTGTTTTCCTTTGGTTTTGCCTGAGTTGTAACAACTTTGTTACTTTTTGAGTCTTGAGAGTACTCTTTTGTGGAAGGACGATCAACACCTTTATTGGCGCTTTTTTGTACGTCTTTAGTCGAAGATTTCACCGGCACAGGTTTTGCAGCCGTTGTGGTTTGTGCTGGCTTACTTGGCTGAGTTGATTTTACAGGTGGTTTCACAGCGGCCACCGTCGTTGCCGCTGCAGCCGTGGCAGTCGTCGCTGTCGCTGTCGCAACTGGACCGACCACCACGGATGGCTGATAAGGAATGACTTCCCGCTTCGGTGGTACAGACGGTTTTTTCACGATGGGCTGTGAAGGTCGCGATGCGACTTTCTGACCATATTGTGGTGCAACGTATTTCGGTTTCCAGAGAAAGAGTTTCTGACCCGGAAAAATCGTATAGGGTGGTGATAACTGGTTAATATCAATCAGTTCATTGACATCACGCCCGGAAAGATAAGCAATGAAATAAAGGGTGTCGCCCTTTTGAACCTCATAATAACTGCCACGGTAACTACCACGCTCCGTGTTGTTATAATTGGCCCCTTGGGGCGGATAAGTTGCGCAAGCAGTCAGCAGATGGCCTGCTGCCAGCACCGCGAATAATTGACGCTTTTTTCCCTGCCACCCTTTCATCGGTTAAGCCAGCTCCCCTGCAACCAGCGGAACAAAGCGTACCGGTGTAATCTCTTCCGTCACATAGTGACCATCCAGACAGCGGATACACTTGAGCACTTGATTCATATCACCAACCGGGACCACCAAGCGCCCGCCTTCTGCCAGTTGAGCCAGCAACGCCGGCGGAACAATATCCGCAGCAGCCGTCACAATGATGGCATCAAAAGGACCTTTGCTTGACCACCCCTGCCAGCCATCACCATGCTTGGTGGAAATGTTATGTAAATCCAGTTGTTTAAAACGGCGCTTTGCCTGCCACTGCAGCTTTTTAATCCGCTCAACGGAGTAAACCCGATCGACCAGATGAGACAGAATCGCCGTTTGATAGCCCGAGCCGGTGCCGATTTCAAGCACCCGGGAGCTCGGTGACAATGCCAGCAGTTCAGTCATGCGTGCAACAATGTAAGGCTGAGAGATTGTCTGCCCACTGCCGATTGGCAAAGCATTGTTTTCATAAGCTTTGTGAGACAAGGCTTCATCAATAAAATGCTCGCGGGGAACTTTGTCCATCACTTGCAGCACTTGCCGGTCAGCAATTCCCAGCTGACTCAAATATTCCATCAGGCTATGGCGTTGTTCCGCATAGCGCATTATCCGTTGTTCTCCACTTGTTTCATCCACTGCGACAGGTCATCTAACGCATCATGCGCGGTTAAATCAACCTGAAGCGGGGTCATTGAGACCTGCTTGCGCTCAATCGCATAAAAATCAGTGCCCGGCCCGGCATCCTGACAGCTGCCGGGAGGACCAAGCCAATAAATCGTTTTCCCGCGCGGATCGGTATCTTTGATCATTTTTTCAGCCCGGTGTCGCGCCCCCAGGCGTGTGACCTGCCATTCACCCAGCTCGGACAAGGGGACATCCGGAACATTGATATTCAAAATTTTATTGCTGGGTAAAGGCTGAACCTTCAATCGGCCAACGACTTCCTTGACGACCTGAGCCGCTGTGGCAAAGTGCTCACGCCCCACCAGGGAAACGGCAATTGCAGGCACACCTAAAAAATGCCCCTCGGTGGCTGCGGCGACGGTGCCCGAGTACAGCACATCATCGCCCAGATTGGCACCGTGGTTAATCCCGGCAACAACGATATCCGGCTTTTCAGTCATCCACTCATTGAGCGCAAAATGAACACAGTCGGTTGGTGTCCCTTCCACCGAAATCCGACGAATTCCTTCTTCACGGATCCGCAGCGGTGTTTCCAGCGTCAGAGAATTTGACGCGCCACTGCGATTACGGTCCGGTGCCACCACATAGACCTCCCCCAGTTCCTTCAGGGTATCGGCCAATGTATTGATTCCTTCAGCAAAGATACCATCATCATTACTGATCAAAATTCGCATATCTGCCATCCTTTTGTTCCGGCTCATCAATCAGCTCTCGCAACACGGCCGTTGCAAAGCAGCCCGCTGGCAGGGAGAACTGAACCACCAGTTGATCAGCTTCCAGCGACCACTGCATATCGCCTGGTCGCAACATCAGCGCACGGCGCTCATGACGCATGCGGTTATCGCGGATCAGTTTGAGCAGCAAAGGTTCCTGCTCAATGATCTGCATTTCGAAGTCGGCAACCTCTCCCTGCGTCGGCAGCGCATTGTCACCCATCATCGGAGCTGTAATCAGCACACTGCCCTGCTCAACCTGCGCCTGCAGCGCCGGGGTAACCTGCTCGACCAGCGTCCAGCTATCCGTCTCTTTGTCCTGAACACAGTCACCGGCCATCAGGGTCGCTGCCTGACCCGCCGCGATCCGCTGGGACAGGACGAGATTAAACAGCCAGGAACGTGCTGCAGACAGATAAAAACTGCGTTTGCTCTTATCCCGAACCCGAAACTCATCGTTCCCCCAGGCACGGGCTTTGATCACGTTATTACCATCGTGGCCGAATCGCTGCGCACCAAAGTAGTTCGGCACACCGTGCTGCTCGATCTGTGTCAGGCGGGAGACGACATCCGCGGGCTGGTCCAGTTCACTCAGTCGCAGCTCAAATGTATTGCCGGCCAGATCGCCTGGACGCAGTTTTTTATCATGGCGATCTGTGGCGATCACCTCAACCCCCGGGTGCTCTGCGACAAACTGCGTGAGATCCGGATCCGGTTTCCCCGGCAGGTGCACACTGAGCCATTGCTCGGTCACGGCATGGCGGTCTTTCAGTCCCGCCCAGCTGACATCCCGGGATTTTACGCCACAGGCTTTGGCAAGCTCATTGACAACATACTTGGTGTTTTCACCGGTTTTACGGATTTTCACCATGAAGTGTTCACCGCTACCGGCAAAATCAAATCCCAGTTGTTCTTTGACGATAAAGTCTTCCGGACGAACTTTGCTGCGCCCGCGGCAAACCGGCTTACCATACAGCCAGCTCAGGCTGTCCATTTCAATTGTCATCATGTTTACAGTTTCCAGAAAGGAGCCCGGTTACAGGGAACGCAGTAACACAACCGCTTCGCAGGCAATGCCTTCTTTGCGGCCCGTAAAGCCCAAACGCTCGGAAGTGGTGGCCTTTACATTAATATTATCGACCGTGGTTTCAAGATCGTCGGCAATTCGCTGACACATTTCGTCGATATAAGGTGCCATCTTGGGTGCCTGGGCGATAATGGTGACATCCAGATTCCCAAGACAATAGCCTTTCGCTTTCACTTTGGAATAGACATCGCGCAGCAACATCCGGCTGTCTGCACCTTTCCACTCAGCATCCGTGTCCGGGAAATGACGACCAATATCACCGGCACCAATCGCCCCCAGTAGAGCATCGCAAACCGCATGGAGTGCAACATCACCATCTGAATGCGCCACCAGACCAAATTCATAAGGGACGGCCACGCCACCGATGATCACCGGGCCTTCACCGCCAAATTTATGTACGTCAAAACCATGTCCAATTCGCATTATGCCTGCTCCTTTTGTCGTTGCTGCAGGTAAAATTCGGCCAATGCCAGATCTTCCGGCTGTGTGATTTTCAAATTATCGGCCCGCCCGGTGACCAGGCGCGGTGCATAACCGCAATGTTCCAAGGCTGAAGCTTCATCAGTAACGACAGCGCCGTCTGCAAGTGCCTTTGTCATGGCGTCACGGAGCTGACCTGCCCGGAACATCTGTGGTGTGAGGGCATGCCAGAGATCCGTGCGTTCTACCGTCATGGCGATCGCCTGGCGGCCATTACCACGCTTCATGGTATCCCGCACTGGTGCGGCCAGGATTGCGCCACATTCGCTTTGATGTGCCTGTTCAATCAGACGGGAAATATCCTCCTGATGAAGGCAAGGCCGGGCCGCATCGTGAACCAGCACCCAATCGTTATCCGATAAAGCTGCCAAACCGGCGAACACGGAATCAGCACGTTCCGCGCCCCCCTGAACCACAGTCACTTCGGGACGAGCAGAGAGTGGGAGATGCTGAAAATAGGGGTCGCTGTCGCTGATCGCAATCACCACACGACCGATCGCGGGGTGTTGCAGCAGACAGTCAACGGTATGTTCTAAAATTGTTTTTCCTGCAATCAACAGGTACTGCTTGGGCCGATCAGCCTGCATACGGCTGCCGATACCGGCGGCTGGCACAACTGCAGTTAAGGTTTGAGTCATGATGGGTTTACTGCCAAATAAACGCCTGCGGGTGCTCTCCTAGGGAGTGTTATCACCCACAATGCGAAAAAAAGTTTCTCCGGGTTTGATCATACCAAGTTCATGGCGGGCCCGCTCTTCAACGGCTTCCAGCCCCTGATGCAGGTCATGAATTTCTGCGTACATCTGCTGATTTCGCTGCACCAGTTCCGCGTTGGCTTTCTGCTGAAGCGCGACGTTGTCTTTCAGCGCCACGTAATCAGACATCCCATTTTTGCCAAACCAGAACTCGTACTGCAGCCAGGATAATACCAATAGCAACACGGCACTGAATACTCGCATGCAAGCCTCATTCTCGGTTGATTCGTTCAAGCGACAGGCCGGATTTACCGCCCGGGAAGCGGTAATAATCCCATAAAGCGCCCGGTGTGACCAGTTCCGGTTCAGCCATTCGGGCATAAAAAAGCCGCTCTGATGAGCGGCTTATCCATCTTGTATCCGTCAGACGGACAAAGTGTCGTTTCAGACTTATGCCTGACCTTTCACTTCTTTCAGACCGTTGTAAGGTGCTTTTTCACCCAGTGCTTCTTCGATACGAATCAGCTGGTTGTATTTCGCAACACGGTCAGAACGGCTCATAGAACCTGTCTTGATCTGGCCAGCTGCAGTACCTACCGCCAGATCAGCGATGGTTGCATCTTCAGTTTCACCTGAACGGTGAGAGATAACAGCGGTGTAACCTGCGTCTTTCGCCATCTTGATCGCAGCCAGTGTTTCGGTCAGAGAACCGATCTGGTTGAACTTGATCAGGATAGAGTTCGCGATGCCTTTCTCGATCCCTTCTTTCAGGATCTTGGTGTTGGTCACGAACAGGTCGTCACCAACCAGCTGAATTTTGTCGCCCAGCAGTTCTGTCTGGTGCTTGAAGCCATCCCAGTCAGACTCGTCCAGACCGTCTTCGATCGACACGATTGGGTACTGTGCAACCAGGCCAGCCAGGTAGTGATTGAACTCTTCTGAAGTGAAGATTTTGCCTTCACCTTTCATGTTGTAGTTGCCAGCTTCTTTGTCGTAGAACTCAGATGCAGCACAGTCCATCGCCAGAGTCACGTCTTTGCCCAGCTCGTAGCCTGCCAGCTCAACTGCTTCTTTGATTGCAGCCAGTGCAGCAGCGTTTGATTCCAGGTTTGGTGCGAAACCACCTTCGTCACCCACAGCCGTGCTCATGCCTTTTGCTTTCAGAACTTTTGCCAGGTTATGGAAAACTTCTGCACCGATACGCAGGCCTTCTTTCAGGGTTTTCGCGCCAACAGGCTGAATCATGAATTCCTGAATGTCGACGTTGTTGTCTGCGTGCTCACCACCGTTGATGATGTTCATCATTGGCAGTGGCATAGAGAATTTGCCCGGTGTGCCGTTCAGCTCAGCAATGTGCTCGTACAGAGGCATGCCTTTCGCCGCAGCAGCTGCTTTTGCGTTCGCCAGAGAAACCGCCAGAATTGCGTTTGCACCGAACTTAGATTTGTTGTCAGTGCCGTCCAGGTCGATCATGATTTGGTCGATGTCAGCCTGAGCTTTCGCATCTTGACCCAACAGCGCCTGAGCAATCGGGCCATTGACTGCATCAACGGCTTTCAGAACACCTTTGCCAAGAAAACGTGCTTTGTCACCGTCACGCAGCTCCAGAGCTTCACGAGAGCCCGTAGATGCACCTGATGGCGCAGCAGCCATACCAACAAAACCGCCTTCCAGATGAACTTCAGCTTCTACAGTTGGGTTACCGCGTGAGTCGATGATTTCACGACCCAGAACTTTAACGATCTTAGACATTGTGTTTCCTCTTGCTTTATTTTGATTTAAAAAAGCGAAAAAAAAGCTGCCGCACTCCTGTGCAACAGCTATTCGTAACTCTTATTTGTTGTCTTCCAGTTCGCCGCGCTGATGCTGACCAGCGGCTTTGACGAAGCCTTCAAACAGTGGATGGCCATCACGCGGGGTTGATGTGAACTCAGGGTGGAACTGAGCCGCAACAAACCATGGGTGATTTGGCACCTCAATAATCTCAACCAGCTTCTTATCCGCTGACAAACCAGACACCTTCAGGCCAGCTTCTTTCAACTGAGGCAACAGGTTGTTGTTCACTTCGTAACGGTGACGGTGACGCTCGTGGATGGTCACGCTGCCGTATAGTTCGCGGGCTTTGCTGCCATCTTCCAGATGACACAGCTGTGAACCCAGACGCATGGTGCCGCCCAGATCAGACGCTTCAGTCCGCTCTTCCACGTTCCCTTCGCTGTCGACCCACTCAGTGATCAGACCAACGACCGGATAAGGGGATTTTGCATCAAACTCAGTTGAGTGTGCACCGCTCAGACCTGCCACATTTCGCGCAAATTCGATCAGTGCGACTTGCATGCCCAGACAGATGCCCAGGTATGGAATATTGTTTTCACGCGCATACTGCGCCGTCATGATCTTGCCTTCAACACCACGACCACCGAAACCGCCCGGAACCAAAATTGCGTCCAGACCTTCCAGCATTTCAAAGCCTTTTGACTCCACGTCCTGCGAATCAACATACTTGATGGTCACAGACAGGCGGTTTTTCAAACCCGCATGTTTCAGCGCTTCGTTGACAGACTTGTATGCATCTGGCAGTTCGGTGTACTTACCGACCATACCAATCGTGACTTCGCTGGTTGGGTTCGCTTCTTCATAGATCACGCGTTCCCACTCGCTCAGATCGGCTTCTGGTGCCGAAATGCCGAAACGCTGACAAACCAGTTCATCCAGCCCCTGAGACTTGATCAGTTGCGGGATCTTGTAGATGGAGTCGACGTCTTTCATGGAAATGACAGCTTTCTCTGGCACGTTACAGAACAGTGCAATCTTGGCACGTTCGTTTGCCGGGATCATGCGGTCTGAACGGCAGATCAGCACGTCTGGCTGAATCCCGATCGACAGCAGTTCTTTCACCGAATGCTGTGTTGGTTTGGTTTTCACTTCACCAGCGGCTGCCAGGTAAGGAACCAGTGTCAGGTGCGTAAAGATGGCACGCTCGCGGCCCAGCTCAACAGCCAGCTGACGGATTGCTTCCATGAATGGCAGGGATTCGATATCACCCACAGTACCGCCCACTTCAACAATCGCAATGTCGTGGCCTTCGGCACCAGCAATCACACGCTCTTTGATCGCGTTGGTGATGTGCGGGATAACCTGAATGGTGGCACCCAGATAGTCACCACGACGCTCTTTACGCAGAACGTCTTCATAAACACGGCCTGCGGTAAAGTTGTTGCGTTTGGTCATCTTGGTACGAATGAAACGCTCGTAGTGACCGAGATCGAGGTCGGTCTCCGCACCGTCTTCCGTAACGAATACTTCACCGTGTTGAATCGGGCTCATTGTCCCCGGATCAACGTTGATGTAAGGGTCTAGCTTCATCATGGTCACTTTCAGACCACGGGCCTCTAAGATGGCCGCCAGTGATGCTGCAGCAATACCTTTACCTAGGGAGGATACAACACCGCCCGTCACAAAAATGTAATTCGTTGTCATGTTAAACCTGGAAGATTTGGTGTAGAGGATAAAAAGTATCTGGACGGGAAATTAGTATACCAGACACATTTTATTGCCACAACGTGAAAACTATCACAGTAAAGCGAGTTGCTTCTTGTTCCAAATCAAGCCCGGAATTCTTGACGAAGAAATCCCTGAGCAATCAGTCCTGAGCTGCCGGGCCGCCCGATTTCTCACGTTTTTTTACCTGTTCCCATTCGGCATCGAGTTCATCCAGCGAACAATGTTCAACCGACTTGCCCTGTTCAGCAACCGCCTGCTCCACCTCACGGAAACGACGCTCGAACTTCCGGTTCGCCTTCTGAAGCGCGGCTTCCGGTTTCACGTTCAGATGCCGGGTGAGATTCACCACTGCAAAAAGCAGATCGCCCAGTTCTTCTTCGATCCTGTCCTGATCCGGCACGGCTTGAAGCGCTTCTTCCATGACTTCTTCTATTTCTTCCTGCACCTTCTCAACCACAGGCCCCAGCGTCGGCCAGTCAAACCCGTAGCGGGCACAACGTTTCTGGATTTTATCCGCCCGGCTGAGTGCCGGCAGCGCTTTGGGGATATTGGCCAGAATGCTATTGTCCTGCCCTTTTTCAGCGCGTTCTTTGGCTTTTTCTGCTTCCCAGTTGGCATGAATCGCCGCTTCATTGTCGAATTCAGCCCCGGAGAAAACATGCGGATGTCGCCGAATCAGTTTGTGATTGATCCCGCTGACCACATCCTCAAAATCAAACAGTCCTTTTTCCTTGCCGAGCTGGCTGTAGAAAATGACCTGAAACAGCAGATCACCCAGTTCTTCTTTCACCTCATCCCAGTTCTCTTCTGCGATCGCATCGGCAACTTCATACGCTTCTTCCAGCGTATGCGGCACAATGGAGGCGAAGTCCTGCTGCAGATCCCAGGGACATCCGCCGTCCGGATCCCGCAATTGCGCCATGATCGACAGCAGCTGATTGATAGGGGTGTTGTGACTCATGTGTGCATTTTCCTGTTTCTGTCATCAAAGAAAAGCGGGCTCTGGCCCGCTTTCTGTTACCTGTTGCGTGGTACTCAGTGAAGCCGTCTGGCTTCAAAGACATCCTTCACCTGTTCCAGACGGAGCAGTAACCGGCCCAGACTATCGAGATCCGTCAGTTCGATTTCAAAGTCCATGATGGACATCTGTTTTTTGAAATCAATCCGGCTTTTCACCCCGGCCACCTTCACTTTTTCGTTGTGCATGGTGTTGGTGAGATCTTTAATCAGACCATTCCGCTCGGAGGCTGTGACCCGCACGGTCAGCGCATAACGTCCGGCAAAGCTGCCGCCCCAGACGGTGTGAATTATCCGCTGCGGTGCCACATGACGCAGCTCTTCAAGCTGCTCACAATCGCTTCTGTGCACTGAAATGCCGCGCCCCTGGGTGACAAACCCGACGATATCATCCCCCGGGATCGGCTGGCAGCAACGCGCCAGGTGAGTCATCAGGTTATCGACCCCTTCCACCACCACGGCATCCCGCTGTGGCTTTTTCTGGCTGCTTTTGGTGCTGGCTTCCGTCAGACGTTCCAGCAACTGCTGATCTTCTTCTTCCGCTGTCGGCTTGTTCACCAGCGCATTAATATGGTTGATCACCTGATTGATGCGCAAATCACCGCTGCCAATCCCGGCAAAGAGCTCATCCGTGGAGTTCACGTTGAATCGCTTCAGGGCATAGGCTTCAGCATCTTTCATGGTCGCGCCGATCTTCTGCAGTTCCTGCTCCAGAATTTCCCGGCCAGCAGCGATGTTTTTATCCCGGTCCTGTTTACGGAACCAGGCATGCACTTTGGCCCGCGCCCGGCTGGAATTCACAAAGCCTAAATTCGGATTGAGCCAGTCCCGGGACGGATTCGGCTCTTTCTGCGTGATGATTTCGACCTGATCGCCCATGTGCAGCTGATAAGTGAAGGGAACGATTCGGCCTTCCACTTTGGCGCCAATACAACGGTGTCCGACCTCGGAGTGAATATGGTAGGCGAAATCCAGCGGCGTGGCATTCAGTGGCAAATCCACCACATCGCCTTTTGGCGTGAACGCATAGACACGATCATCAAAGACCTGACTGCGCAGCTCTTCGAGCATTTCGCCCGAGTCGGACATTTCTTCCTGCCAGGCCAGCAGTTTACGCAGCCAGTTAATTTTCTCGTCGTAGGCTGAATGAGCGCCGGAAGAGGTCCCGGATTCTTTGTATTTCCAGTGCGCCGCCACCCCCAGCTCCGACTCTTCATGCATCTGCTTGGTCCGGATTTGAATCTCAATCGTTTTTCCTTCCGGGCCAATCACCACAGTATGGATCGACTGATATCCATTGGGCTTGGGGTTGGCAACATAGTCGTCAAATTCTTTCGGCAGATGGCGATACTTGGTATGCACCACCCCGAGCGCTGCATAGCAGTCTTGCAACTGGTCTGCGATAATCCGCACGGCACGCACGTCAAACAGCTCATCAAATGCCAGGCTCTTCTTTTGCATCTTGCGCCAGATGCTGTAGATATGCTTCGGACGGCCATGCACCTCGGCTTTGATATGCGAGGCTTTCATCGACTCGTCCAGATCGGCGACGAAACGATCAATGTACTGTTCCCGGTCGATGCGGCGTTCCGCCAGCTGTTTGGCAATCTGCTTGTAGGTTTCCGGGTGCTTGTAGCGGAAAGCGTAATCTTCGATTTCCCACTTGAGCTGACCAATCCCCAGACGATTCGCCAGCGGCGCGTAAATGTTGGCACATTCCCGTGCAGCAGCACGGCGCACGGCATCCGGCTCATCCTTCACTTCGCGCAGATGACAGATCCGCTCCGCCAGCTTGATGACCACACAACGGAAATCATCCACCATGGACAACAGCATCCGGCGGATATTATCGACCTGAGCCGACTGCGCCGCCCCTTCTTTGATAGCATTCAGCTGGCTGATCGCAGCCATCTGCTTAACGCCTTTGACCAGTTGCAAAGTGTGCTGGCCGTACTCTTCTTTGATCTCGTCGCTTTTGTACAGCCCGGCTTCGACCAGCGGGAACAGCAAGGCTGCCACCAGCGTATCGGCATCCATGCTGAGCATCACCAGAATTTCGACCATTTCCCGGCCACGCCATAACAGCTGACCGGTGGCTTCTTTCTTGTCCAGATGCGCTTCACAACGCTGATAGGTCTGGATCAGACGGTTCGAGGTCGTAATGTCCTGCAATAAACTCTCTGCCCAGGGTTCCAATTCAAATGTAGCGTTTTCCTTTAGATGCGCACCGCGAACTGCGACCATGATTCTGTCCTGTATTTCTTAATTACGGATGGCAGCCTGTTCCCGACAAGGCAGTGCCCGACACTCAGGCTCGGGTAAACAGCGCCATTGATTCCAAATGTCCGGTATGGGGAAACATATCCAGCATTCCCAGCCGTTGCAACTGATAGCCCTGTTGCAGCAGCACCTGACTGTCCCGCGCCAGCGTTGCCGGATTGCAGGACACGTATAAAATCCGGCTCGGTGACAACGCTGCCACCTGAGCCATCACCCCTGCAGCACCGGCTCGGGCCGGATCGAGCAGGACTTTATCAAACCCTTCTTTGGCCCAGCTGAACGACGCAATCCCGTCTTCCAGATTGCCCTGATAAAAAGCAGCATTGGTGAGCTGATTGCGGGCTGCATTCTCACTGGCCCGTTGTACCATGGGTTCGACCCCTTCCACCCCAACCACTTCCCGGGCGCTTGCCGCCAGTGGCAAACTGAAATTCCCCAGGCCACAAAACAAATCCAGCACCCGGTCTTCCGGCTGAATGTCCAGCCATGATAAGGCCTGTGCCACCATCTGTTCGTTCACCAGACGATTGACCTGAATAAAGTCTTTCGGAGAAAAATTCAGCTTCATCCCTTCGACTTCGTAATAGGGGGCTTCACCGCTGATCTGCACCCATTGCTCGGTATCCGGCGCCAGAAAGAGCATAACATGATGCTTGTCAGCAAATTGCTGAATTTGCGTCATATCCGGGTCAGAAAACGGCTTGATATGACGAATAAGTACCACAGGCCCGTTGTCCGCTTCGACCAGTTCAA
The DNA here is from genome assembly GCF_018199995.1 of Photobacterium sp. GJ3. Classification (NCBI taxonomy): domain Bacteria; kingdom Pseudomonadati; phylum Pseudomonadota; class Gammaproteobacteria; order Vibrionales; family Vibrionaceae; genus Photobacterium; species Photobacterium sp. GJ3. The sequence continues at coordinate 2,807,505 of NZ_CP073578.1, forward strand.
CATGCCCTAAGTTCCGTCGTCCCTGCAACCGGCTCAATAATTCACGCAACGGTAACAAGAGTGCGTTCAGTGGCCGTGCCAGCACCGGACAATCGGTAATATCGACGATCGCTTTGCTCTGCTCCTTGCGGAAACCAAACGTCAGCGTCTTCTCCGATTCGATTTTCAGACTAAAGCGCGCACTGCGCCGATACTGCCAGGATTCGCCGGTGACCGGCTGATCCTGCGTCAACACATCTGCTGTTGCCGTTTCACCAGCCAGCGCAAATTTCGTGATCAATTCTCCCAGAGACTGCTGCTTGGCGGCAATCTGGGCAGAATGAGAGAGGTGTTGCAAGTTACAGCCACCACACTGGTCATAAACCGGACACTGCGGTGTAATGCGTTCCGGGCTGTCCGATAAACGCTTGATGACTTTGGCTCTGGCATACTGCTTTTTACTTTCAGTCAGTTGCACCAGCGCACGTTCATCGGGGAGCAATCCGGGGATGAACACAGGTTTGCGGTCAAGATGGGCAATGCCTGCACCCATGTGGTCCAGACGGGTCACCGTCACCTCTTTATGTTTGGTGTCGCTGACAGTTCGTTTCGTCGGCTTAAAAAAGCGTGCCATAATGTTGTAACTCACGGTGTTTTGTCGCCTTTTCAAGGCGATGCCATAGCAACATCAATTGTCGCTACGGTAAAGATTCATTAAGCTAGGGGCTGGCGCACCAAAGCGTGGCCAGCAAAGACAGCAATTCTCCCACAGAATCGAATTCTTGTAACCATGACCAAATACGGACTTCGCGCCCGGGTTTTCACCCTGACATTAGCACCAACCCTGATCATCGGCCTGCTCTTGAGCGCTTTTTTACCCTGAGCCGCTACCGGGATCTGGAACAGCAACTGGTCGAAACCGGCACCAGCATTATTGAACCGCTGGCGATCGCCACTGAATACGGGATGGCGGATCATAACCGCGAGGCTGTCCGCCGGATCATCAGCTATGCCCATCGCAAGCATTCCGATATCGTGCGCAGCATTGCCGTGTTCGACAGCAATAATGAGCTTTTCGTCACCTCAAATTTCCACCGGAATTTTGAAGCCCTGATGTTTCCGGATGACCGGCAGATCCCCTTTTTGCCAGAGATCGTGATCCATGACAGCACCATGATCATGCGGGCGCCGATTCTGACCGAAGCACAGCAAAGTAATCTGTCTGCCCCCGGATTTCAGGCCAAAGCGCTGGGCTATATCGCCATCGAAATGGACATGAGTCCGTTGCGCCTGCAGCAATATCAGGAAGTTTTTACCGCACTGATGGTGTTGTTGCTGGGGCTCATCCTTTCCGGTCTCTTTGCTTACCGGCTGATGCGGGATGTCACCCGCCCGATTTCACACATGATCAGTGTAGTGGACCGAATACGGCGCGGGCACCTGGATATCCGAATTGAGGGAGAATTGCTGGGCGAACTGGATAACCTGAAAAACGGTATCAATGCCATGGCCATTTCGTTGTCCGACTATCATATTGAAATGCAACAAAGCATTGATCAGGCGACGTCCGACTTACGTGAGACTTTAGAACAGCTGGAAATCCAGAACGTAGAACTGGATATCGCCAAGAAGCGGGCTCAGGAAGCCGCTAGAGTGAAGTCTGAGTTTCTGGCCAATATGTCCCACGAACTGCGTACCCCACTGAACGGCGTCATTGGCTTTACCCGCCAGATGCTGAAAACCCGCCTCAGTGCCAGCCAGCATGATTACCTGCTGACAATTGAAAAGTCGGCCAATAACCTGCTGACCATCATCAACGATATCCTCGACTTCTCTAAACTGGAAGCCGGGAAGCTGCTGCTGGAAAACATTCCGTTCGACTTTACTGATTCGCTCGATGAAGTGATGCGCCTGCTGGCCCCCAGCGCGCACGAAAAAGGGCTGGAACTCACCCTGCGTGTCGACCAGCGCATTCCAACCGGCCTGATTGGTGATCCGTTACGAATCCAGCAGGTGCTGACCAATCTCATCGGGAATTCGGTGAAATTTACTGAGCGGGGCAACATTGATATTGCCGTGGAGCTCAAAGCCGATCGCGACGAGAATCTGGAGCTGCAATTCATGGTGCGCGATACCGGGATCGGAATTTCCGAACGTCAGCAGGCTCAGCTGTTCCAAGCCTTCAGTCAGGCAGATGCCAGTATTTCACGCCGTTACGGCGGTACCGGACTGGGTCTGGTCATCACCCAAAAACTGGTGACCCAGATGGGTGGCGAAATCAGCCTGACCAGCCGGTTACATCAGGGCTCGACCTTCTGGTTTACCCTGCGGCTGAACAAAACCGATCTGCCGGTTTCCCAGCCAATCGATACCAGCGATCTGCAGGGTCGTCACCTGCTCCTGATCGAGCCGAATCTTCAGGCTGCGAATGTCCTGCAGCAACGCTTACTGCATGCCGGGCTGGATGTGACCTACCGGGCTGATATGCCGGAAGATGATGTGGAACATCACGATTTCGCCCTGCTCTGCCTGTCGCCGGGAGAACAGCCACCGCTGGCCACGATTCTGGATATGGTTTTCAAAGCCGAGCAACTGGCGGACAAAGTTCTGGTGTGCCTGCCCACCACAGAGCTGGCCCTGTCGGAACGACTACTCAATGCGGGGGTGATCGCCTGTCTGGGTAAGCCACTGGCACAGCGCAAACTCTTTGATGCCCTGATTGGGCAACCGGATCAGCTGGAAGAACCGGAACCATTACCTCTACCATCCCCAACGGACGATCTGCTGCCGCTGACCGTCATGGCGGTGGATGACAACCCAGCCAACCTGAAACTGATTGCGGCACTGCTCAGTGAACGGGTGGAAACCGTGATCACCGCTACCGGCGGCCGCAAAGCGGTCGAGTACGCCCAGCAGAAAGCCTTTGATTTGATTTTCATGGATATTCAGATGCCGGAAATGGATGGCGTCAGCGCCTGTCAGGCCATTCACGAAACCGATCTGAATCACCACACACCCGTGATTGCGGTCACCGCACATGCAATGGCTGGCGAACGTGAGCGCTTACTACGGGCCGGAATGGATGATTACCTGACCAAGCCGATTGAAGAACAAATTCTGCAGCAGATGCTGGCCAAATGGATCCCGCAGCAGCACAGCACAGCGTCATCCCCGGAACTGGCAGAGCCAGTCATCTCTGCCATCCAGCCTGAACCTGCCAACCCGAATGTCAGCTGGGACTGGGATCTGGCACTCAAGCAAGCCGCAGGAAAAGAAGATCTGGCCCGGGATATGCTGCAGATGCTGCTCGACTTCATGCCCGAGGTCGAGATGCTGGTGAATGAAGTGCTGGACGGGAATGAATTCGACCTGTGGCCTTCTATTCACAAACTGCACGGCAGCTGTGCCTACAGTGGTGTTCCCCGACTCAAGAACCTTTGCTACACGCTGGAAACCCAACTCAAAGCCGGGGCTTCTGTCTCGGATCTGGAGCCGGAACTGTTCGAGCTGATTGATGAAATGAACAATGTCGTCAAATCATCACAAGCCTACCGCCAGTAATGAGCGGCATCTCAATCGCAAAAAGGCCAGACAGTTGTCTGGCCTTTTGTGTTTGTGACGGTAAAAATAAAATCTGGTTAAGCCGTTTCCAGAATCACCGTCGCAACCGCATAGTGCTTTTCATCTGCAATGGTGAGATGAACATGAGACACCGCCATTTGCCCAGCCAGCTCAGCCGCCTTACCACTTAACGCAAGCTCAGGCTTCCCCAGAGCATTGTTGGCGATGGTAAAATCCTGAAAAGACACACCACAGGCAATGCCAGTCCCTAACGCTTTTGCAGCTGCTTCTTTGGCAGCAAAACGTTTGGCCAGATAACGCCCCGCCTGTTTGTGCTGGCTGAAAATCACCAGCTCATCCGGGCTGAGTACCCGTCGTGCGAACGCTTCTCCGCTCCGGGTCAGCACTTGTTCCACACGGGCAATTTCTGCGATATCTGTTCCCAGACCGACAATCGCCATTACCAGCGCGCTTCCAGCATCACTGCTTTCATATCGGCAACAGCTTTGTGCAAGCCGTCAAACACGGCACGACCGACAATCGCGTGGCCGATATTCAGCTCGTAGATTTCCGGCAGGGCCGCGATCGGCTTCACGTTGTGATAGGTCAGGCCGTGGCCCGCATTCACTTTGATGCCCTGGTCGCTGGCATAGCTAGCAGCAGCCGCGATTTTCTTCAGCTCAGCCTGTTGTTCGCTTTCTGAGGTCGCATCGGCGTAGTGACCGGTATGCAGCTCAATGTAAGGGGCACCACAGGCCACTGCGGCATCAATCTGCGCACGGTCAGCATCAATGAACAGGGACACCAGAATGCCCGCTGCAGACAGCTTTTCGGTCGCTGATTTCACTTTGTCCAGCTGACCCACCACATCCAGGCCGCCTTCTGTGGTCAGTTCTTCACGTTTTTCAGGAACCAGGCAAACAAACTCAGGTTTGGTGTCCAGTGCAATCTGAACCATTTCTTCTGTCACCGCCATTTCCAGATTCATCCGGGTCTGAATGGTTTCCCGCAGGATCCGAACATCCCGATCCGTAATGTGACGGCGATCTTCGCGTAAATGAATGGTAATACCATCGGCGCCTGCGCGTTCTGCCACTTCCGCCGCATGCACAGGATCCGGGTAACGTGTACCGCGAGCATTTCGTAAGGTGGCAACGTGGTCAATGTTCACGCCGAGCAGTATATTCTTCATGTAGCGGTACTCCTTCCTCTAGGGACAAATAATTCCCTGCTTTTTAATGGTTTGCTGCCAAGATACGGCTTCAGGGCCATCCGTGTAAAGCGCTTTGCTGCCCTGAGCTGATCCTGAGTTTCAAAACGTCGGGCCGCAATGGCTTTCAATTGCAGCCCGGTAAACGTGAGCTGACCGGCAACGACAGAAGCAATAAAGCCCCGCTGCTCACGATAGTTGTAAGTCATGACATCATCAACTGGCAATCCGCTGCCCGCGCAATGCAGAAAGTCGACCCCGTAACCGAGATGATCAAGCAATGCCAGCTCAAAACGACGCAATGCAGGTTCCGGATTCTCGGCCTGTGCCAGTTCTCGCAAGGCATTGAGATAATCCAGAAACAGCGCCGGATAAGGGGTCTGAGCTTCCAGCACCCGCGCCAGAATTTCATTCACATACAGAGCGGAATAGAGAATGTAACTGCGCATGGGCAGCCCGATACTGATCGGTTCAGCCTGAGTCAGTACCGGCATACTGCCACGACCTGACCATTTCATGAAAAGCGGGGTAAAAGGTTGAAGCGCTCCTTTCAGATTGGAGCGCTTGCGGCGGGCACCTTTGGCGAGCAAGCTGATGCGTCCGGTTTCTTCACTGAAGACATCCAGAATCAGACTCGTCTCGCTGTAGGGACGAGAGTGCAGTACAAAGCAGCGCTGCAACCCTTCCATCGCTGCCCTTAGAGATCGTCGATATAGCCAAGACTGCGCAGGGCGCGCTCGTCATCTGCCCAGCCGGATTTCACTTTCACCCAAAGCTCAAGGTAGACCTTGCGCTCGAAAAGCTCTTCCATATCCAGACGGGCCTCACGGCCAATGGTTTTGATTTTATCGCCACCTTTACCGATGACCATTTTCTTCTGACCTTTGCGTTCAACCAGAATCAGGCCATTGATATCAAAGCCATCCGTATCCGGGTTGTAATCAAATCGCTCGATTTCCACCGTCACAGAATAAGGTAGCTCTTCACCGGTAAAGCGCATCAGCTTTTCACGGATAATCTCAGAAGCCATGAACCGCTGGGAACGGTCGGTCACATACTCTTCCGGGAAGTAGTACTCACCTTCCGGCAGGCTGTCACGAACAATTTTTTCAACCACGTCAACGCCTGAACCGTGCTTAGCAGCAATCGGTACAATGGCTTTGAAATCCATCTTTTTCGCGAGCTCTTCCATATGCGGGAAGAGATCATATTTCATTTTGACGTTGTCGACCTTGTTGACCACCAGCACCGTTGGCAGGCCACTTTTCGCCAGCTTGTTGAGCACCATTTCATCATCAGGTGTCCACTGGGTGCCGTCGACCAGAAAGAGTACCAGTTCAACATCGGTCAGTGAGCTGCTTGCGGCACGGTTCATCAAGCGGTTGATGGTCCGTTTTTCCTCAATGTGCAGCCCGGGCGTATCCACATACACCGCCTGATAGCCGTCTCGGGTGTCTACACCCATAATCCGGTGACGCGTCGTCTGCGGTTTACGCGAGGTAATCGACAGTTTCTGTCCTACCAGACGGTTCAACAGCGTGGATTTGCCGACATTCGGACGGCCAACGATGGCAATAAAGCCACAATGTGTTTTCTCTGTCATGATTCTAACTGCTTCAATGCCAGTTCTGCTGCAGCCTGCTCAGCCTTGCGCCGACTACCGCCTTTACCGATCACAGGCTTTTCCAGGCCTGTTACTTCGCACTGTACAGTGAATTCCTGATTATGTGCTTCACCCTGTACCTTAGTTACAGTATACGCAGGCAGCGGCAAACGGCGCCCCTGAAGACATTCCTGTAAACGGGTTTTCGGGTCTTTCTGGTTAATGCCAGGTTTGATTGTTTCCAGTCGGCTCTGATACCAGCTCAGCACAATGTGGCGAACATGCTCAATATCACTGTCCTGATAAATCGCGCCAATAATCGCTTCCACGCAGTCGGCCAGAATCGAGTCCCGACGGTAACCGCCGCTTTTCAGTTCACCCGGCCCCAGCAGCAGGTGATCGCCCAGCTCAAATTCCCGGCCCAGCTCAGCCAGGGTTTTGCCGCGGACCAGCGTTGCACGCATCCGGCTCATGTCGCCCTCATCCACTTTCGGGAAGCGGTGATAGAGATCATCAGCAATCACAAAACTCAAAATGGAGTCACCCAGAAACTCCAGACGCTCATTATGCGTCCCGTTGGCGCTACGATGCGTCAGCGCCAGGGTGAGTAATTCACTGTTATTAAATTCATGCCCCAGCTTACGCTGAAGTCTTTGTACAGGAGATGTCATTTTTTCCCGATCAGTCTATGCCACCGATGCGGTTCAACCGCACACCGGTAGGAATAAAAGATGGAAGTACGCTGTCCGCACTTCGTTCAAATTCAAAGCTGATCCAGATCCCGACCGCCTTGCCAACGAGATTCGCTTCCGGTACAAACCCCCAGTAACGGCTGTCTGCACTGTTGTCACGGTTATCTCCCATCACAAAATACTGTCCTGCCGGCACCACCCACTCTTTTCGTCCCTCAAAGGAATTGTAGCGGTATCTTCGGGTCTGATTTGGCTGGTTGATATTGACAAGCACATCATGCGACACCTGACCCAAATCTTCCGTAAACTGAATCAGTTCCTGACCCGGCTCAGAGAAGAGGCTTGGTTGCTCGTTCGTCTGTGGCACAGGCTCACATTCACGGCCACCTCTCGGAATCACGCACAACTTCTTGTTGTTATCGTACCTGACCGTATCGCCGGGAAGGCCGATCACACGTTTGATGTAATCAATATTCGGTTGCGGTGGAAATTTAAAAACCACAATGTCGCCACGCTCTGGCTCACCCGTTTCGACCAGCTTATGGCGAAACACGGGATCACGCAGGCCGTATGCATACTTTTCAACCAGAATAAAATCACCGACCAGCAGTGTTGGCATCATCGATCCGGATGGGATCTGGAACGGCTCATAGATAAATGAGCGAAACACCATGATGATTGCAATCACCGGGAACATCGAACTGGTAGATTCTACCCAGCCCGGTTGGGGCGCAACAGCTGCCAGTGTTTTTTCATCAACCTGCCCGCCGGCATTGGCCGCTGCAGCATCAATTTTAAGTTGACGCTTTGGCGCCCAAACGAATCGGTCCAGTGCCCAGATAATCCCGGTCACCAGTGTGGCCAGCACCAGAATGAGTGAAAACAGATTTGCCATTGCTGTTCCTAATGTCCCTATGATGAATATTTCATGGTGAACCGGATCTGCTTCCAAAAAATTCCACAGATCCTAACCATTCCGCCGCAGGACTGCGGCGGAAGGTTGACTCAAGTTATTTATCTTTGCCTACATGCAGGATAGCAAGGAAGGCTTCCTGCGGCAGTTCGACGTTGCCGATCTGCTTCATTCGCTTCTTACCTTCTTTCTGCTTCTGCAGCAGTTTCTTCTTCCGGCTCACATCACCACCGTAACATTTGGCGATAACGTTCTTGCGCAGCTGTTTCACCGTTGCGCGGGCAATGATGTGGTTCCCAATGGCCGCCTGAATTGCGATATCAAACATCTGACGAGGAATGAACTCTTTCATTTTCTCGACCAGATCACGACCACGGGTCTGTGCATGGTCTTTGTGAGTAATAATCGCCAGGGCATCAACACGATCGCCATTGAGCAGGATATCCACACGAACCATGTTGGATTCTTCATAGCGCTGGAAACTATAGTCCAGAGACGCATAACCGCGAGAGGTTGATTTCAGACGGTCGAAGAAATCCAGAACGACTTCAGACATCGGAATATCGTAAGTCAGTGCGACCTGATTGCCGTGGTAGACCATATCCACCTGAGAGCCGCGTTTTTCCACACACAGGGTGATCACGTTCCCAAGGTATTCACTGGGGACCAGAATGTTACAGCGCGCAATCGGCTCACCGATGATTTCCACATCATTCACAGGTGGCAGTTTTGCAGGGCTGTCGACATACAGCAGTTCGCCGTTGTTCTTCTTCACCTCATACACCACAGTTGGTGCTGTGGTGATCAGGTCCAGATCGTATTCACGCTCCAGACGCTCCTGAATGATCTCCATATGCAGCATGCCAAGGAAACCACAACGGAAACCAAAGCCCAGTGCCGCAGAGTTTTCCGGCTCATAGAAGAGGGATGCATCGTTCAGACTCAGCTTGCCCAGCGCATCACGGAAGTTCTCGTAATCGTCAGACGAAACCGGGAACAGACCCGCGTAAACCTGAGGCTTCACTTTCTTAAAGCCCGGCAGTGGTTTTTCACAACCGTTTTTCGCCAGTGTCAGGGTATCGCCCACAGGCGCACCCAGAATGTCTTTAATGCCGCAGACCACCCAGCCCACTTCGCCGGTTCTCAGCACATCGGTGTCCACCTGCTTCGGTGTAAAAATACCGATGCGATCAACGTTCCAGCTCTGGCCTGTGCTCATGACCTTGATCTTATCGTTCTTCTTCAAAGAACCATTTTTGATCCGAACCAGAGACACAACCCCCAGGTAATTATCAAACCAGGAGTCAATGATCAGCGCTTGCGGTGGCGCATCCGGGTCACCTTCCGGCGCAGGGATGGAACGCACGATGTTTTCCAGCACCTCGTCTACGCCCAAGCCGGTTTTGGCAGAGCAGCGGGTGGCTTCCATCGCGTCGATACCAACGATCTCTTCGATTTCTTCGGCAACCCGATCCGGATCGGCTGCAGGCAGATCGATCTTGTTGAGGATCGGCACAACTTCCAGATCCATCTCAATCGCGGTATAACAGTTGGCCAGTGTCTGGGCTTCTACACCCTGACCGGCGTCGACCACCAGCAAGGCACCTTCACAGGCGGCCAGCGAGCGGGAAACTTCGTAGGAAAAATCCACGTGTCCCGGGGTGTCGATAAAGTTCAGTTGATAAGTTTCACCATCTTTTGCCGTGTAATTGAGCGTCACGCTCTGGGCCTTGATGGTGATACCACGTTCACGTTCCAGATCCATCGAGTCAAGCACTTGCGCAGCCATTTCACGATCGGAAAGGCCGCCGCAGACTTGAATCAGGCGGTCAGATAACGTCGACTTACCATGGTCGATATGTGCAATAATCGAAAAGTTACGAATGTGCTTCATGAATTGGCGTGACTAACTCGTGATTAAAAGGTGAATGGGATCTATCGATCAAGTTGGCCGATTCTACCGAATTTCAACGGCTGCTGCTATCTTTCGATAATGCATTTATCGTCAGACCATCTGCAACAGGCTGTCCCAACACCCGCAATAAGCTCGGCTGATAGTCTCCCTGGACAGATAAGTGTTTCGCACGCCATTTCGCAATGCCGAGGCCAAACGCTCCGCCAGCAAGCGCGCAGGCAATCACGCCAAGCTCTCCACCACCAGCCAGAATCACAAACCACCACTGGCCCAGCAAAGTTCCCAGCAGCATGCAAATCAGTGGCAGGACATACACCAACAAGGCAGATTGCAGGACACTGCGCTCAGACAAACCGATTTCGACCAATTGACCGACAGCAACCGACTCATGAAGATGCCGGGTTGAGACTTTCAACAGATGCTGCCGCCCCGGCAACACTTTGCTGACCACACCTGTGCCGCAGCTGTTCTGAGACGCACAGGAACCACAACTGGTTTGTTGCTGGCAACTGACTGTGATGTGATGCTTCTCAACCGCAACCACAGTCGCCAGTGACTGCATCATGGCTGACTGCCCCCATCGAAAGTGACTGATTCCGCGACGCGGCGTGCGGTGGCAGGTGGGATATCCCCGACGACGGTCACCTCTTTATCATGTAACAACTGGCTGTGCAGGGTTCGTCGCCCTTGCCTTACCAATTGTTCACGAACGCTGAATCCATCTGCAGCAGAGACATAAATTGAGAAACTGAACAAGCCGTCGGTATACATCTGGCTCTCGACCTGACGCTCGGTCAGAATCAGCCGGTGCCGGTTATTCGCAATACTTTCAAATCCCTGAGGCAACCAATTGACTTGCCAGGACAGCTGCACCTGAGGCTGCGGAGGCAATTGAACCACTTCAGGCAACTGTACCGATTTGAGTGTTTCCAGCACGTCCCCGACTTTGTCATTGACCACAAAGGAAACCGCACGATATTGCTCCAGAGGTTCCCCGTCGCGATCCAGTAAATCAGCTCGCAGTACCAGATGCGTGCGGGTATCCATCCACAATAAATAGGAATACCGGGCACCATCTTTCGGTGCAATCCGCACGACATCACAGGCCGTCCCCGCTTCCCGCGAACGTCCCATGGGAATGAAATCGTAGAATTGCGACAGTTCAGTCACATTATTTCGCATAATGGGCGGTAACGGCGCCACCATGCGATTACTGTCGATGGTGAACGGATCCAGCCCCGGCTCGAAGTAGCTGACTTCTTTCCCGCGCTGAATCACTTCACGCGGTGGCCCGCTGAGGTAAATCAGGTGTGCGTAAGTCTGACCATTTTCAATGGCATGGCGATAACGCAAAGGTTCGATGCTGTTTTTCTTAATGAGGATGTAAGACACCTCATAACTCAAGTGCCTGGTCGCATGATCCATTTCATGTAACAAAGCCTCTGCAGAAGTTGTCGTCTCTTCTTCCGCAGAGGCTTGCCAAGGCATCGCCAGGCTGACCAGTGTGAGTACACCGACCAGAACTTTTTTCATATCACCGCCACGAATCAGTGTGATCCCAACAGAGTTTTATCCAGTGTGCCATCTTCTGCGTTCAGACGCAGTTGTAACTCATAATCCTGCAACATTGCGTTGATCCGACGACGCTGCTCCATCAGCTGTGCTTCACTCGGAGAAGTTTCAGCACGGGTGCGGACAGAATCGCGGGTCAGGCTCACAGGTTCAGCAGTGCCGGCAAAAGGTATGGTTTGCAAAACAGGCACATCCGATTTCACATCACTTGCGAAAGAGGCCTCTTCACCACCGTTATATTGTTGAACACCGACAATCACTGCCAAAGACACACCGGCTGCAACCGCAACCTGACCCATCTGGGTCAGCCAGGCTGGCATCGTCCGGCGCGCTACCTGAGGCGCAGGCTGTTCTGCCTGAGGCAAAGACACCACATTCAAAGGCAAGGCTTCCTCAGCGGCCATGTCATGACCCAACTGATGTGCTGGTTCATGCTCAAGCGCCATTGCCACTTGACCGGCAATATCCCATTGCGGTTGCCCCGGGGCCTCGCCATGCATGACATCGCTGACCAGATGATAGGTCTGCCAGCTTTGTTGTGCATCTTCATCAACGAGTAACCGATTAATCGTACTCTGATCAACGTCTTCGCCATCTAGCAAAGCCGAAATTTTTTCTTTATCAGCCATCTTTGTCACCGTTTGGCCCAAATATTAGCGCTGCATCAGGGGAGCGATACGTTTTTCGACCGCTTCCCGAGCCCGGAAAATACGCGAACGTACCGTACCGACCGGACAGCCCATGACTTCAGCAATTTCTTCGTAACTCAATCCCTCAAGTTCACGAAGTGTAATTGCGGTCTTCAAATCATCCGGGAGGCTTTCTATGGTACCGAAGACCACCCGCTTCAATTCATCAGACAACATTTGGTTCTCAGGGTTCGATATTTCTTTTAGCGCACCGCCATTTTCATAATATTCTGCCTCTTCCGCATCCACATCCGTGGCAGGCGGCCGTCGACCCTGGGCAACTAAATGATTTTTCGCTGTGTTGACAGCAATTCGATACAGCCAAGTGTAAAACGCACTTTCCCCACGAAAAGACGGCAACGCTCGGTATGCTTTAATAAAAGCTTCCTGTGCAACATCCGGCACATCACCAGAATTGCCGACATACCGGGCAATCAAATTACAAACCTTATTCTGGTATTTCACAACCAGTAAATTGAAGGCTTGTTTGTCCCCTCGTTGTACTCGCTCTATCAGTACCTGGTCAGTTAACTGCTCGCTCATTCGAGCGTGTACTCCTCTGTCTGTGACAAGGTTATTATTCCTTGAGATCTCAAAAGATGCAGCCGATTTGCCCATCAGAAATCCGAAGTTGCGCTATAGACATAGAAGCCTAAAGAATAAATGACCTCAAAAAAAGCACAAAGTTCCCCCATCACCTTACTGGCACATCCGTGTCTGTGCAACTCTGTCCGTTCAGCGTGACAGATCATGACGTTGAAGCAAGCGAAAGTCACCGATACACCAAAAAAGTCCCACCGAAACGGATTTTTGATAAGATAGCGCCCTTACCACAGGGATATGAGATCAATATGAAAGAGAACCGAGAACACAACTGCGACGTTCTGGTCATCGGTAGTGGCGCTGCCGGCCTTTCTCTGGCGCTGCGTCTTGCTCCGATGTGTCAAGTACTGGTCCTGAGCAAAGGGCCGCGGAGTGAAGGCTCAACTTATTATGCCCAGGGCGGGATTGCAGCGGTCTTTGATGAAACCGACAGTGTGGACTCTCATGTTGAAGATACTCAGATTGCCGGCGCCCATTTATGCGATGAAGATGTGGTTCGCTTCATTGCTGAGAATGCCCGGGATTGCGTGCAATGGCTGATTGACAGCGGTGTGCCTTTTGATCAGGAAGATAACAGCACCGACGATCAACCCCGCTACCATCTGACCCGCGAAGGCGGTCACAGCCACCGCCGCATTTTACATGCCGCCGATGCAACCGGGATGGCGATGCAAATGTCGCTGCAGGACAATGTCCATAATCATCCGAATATTCAGGTTCTGGAGCGCCACAACGCGCTGGACTTGATTACAAGCCACAAACTGGGCGAGAAAGATCAGCCCAACCGTGTTTTGGGAGCCTACATCTGGAATCGTCAGCGTGAGTCTGTCGAAACCGTACGCGCCAAGTTTGTGGTGCTGGCCACCGGTGGCGCTTCGAAAGTGTATCAATACACCTCGAACCCGGACGTCTCTTCAGGAGACGGCATTGCGATGGCCTGGCGGGCCGGATGCCGGGTTGCCAATCTGGAATTCAATCAGTTCCATCCAACCTGTCTGTTCCACCCGGAAGCCCGCAACTTTCTGCTGACCGAAGCCCTGCGTGGTGAGGGCGCTTACCTGCGTCGTCCGGATGGATCGCGCTTTATGCCGGACTTTGATGAGCGTGCAGAGCTGGCGCCCCGCGATGTGGTTGCCCGTGCCATCGACTACGAGATGAAACGCCTGGGTGCCGATTGCATGTATCTGGACATCAGCCATAAGCCGGCAGATTTCGTCACCAAACACTTCCCGACCATTTATGAAAAACTGCTGACCTACGGCATCGATATTACAACCGATCCGATCCCCGTCGTGCCTGCTGCCCACTATACCTGTGGCGGCGTGATGGTCGACAAACAGGGCCAGACAGATCTCGCCGGGCTCTATGCCATTGGCGAAGTCAGCTATACCGGGCTGCACGGAGCCAACCGGATGGCGTCCAATTCCTTGCTGGAGTGTGTGGTTTATGCCTGGTCTGCGGCCAACCACATCAGCTCACACATGGATAGCGTCGAACAACCGGCCGCGTTACCGCTGTGGGATGAAAGTAAAGTCTCGAACTCCGATGAAGAAGTTGTGATTCAGCATAACTGGCATGAACTGCGGCTATTTATGTGGGATTACGTCGGCATTGTTCGCACCACTAAGCGACTGGAACGAGCGATGCGCCGGATTCAGTTGCTGAAACAGGAAATTGACGAGTATTACAGTAATTTCCGGGTTTCCAACAACCTGCTGGAATTGCGGAATCTGGTTCAGGTTGCCGAACTGATGGTTCGTTGTGCTCTGGCCCGGAAAGAGAGCCGCGGCCTGCATTACACACTGGATTATCCCGATATGCTGGAAACCTTGTCACCAACAGTGCTTGACCCGAACAACCCGGAATAATCGGCCTGACACCACACAAAAACGGGAGCCTGCATGGCTCCCGTTTTTTAGCACACCTTGCACTCGCTACACCTGAAACGCCCGAATCGCCCCAGCCAATGTCGAAGCCTGTTGAGACACAGACTGCGCTGCCTCCACATTCTCCTGCACGATGACCGCATTACGATTGGTCAAATCCCGGATGGAAACCACACGCTCCCCGATATCTTCGGAGACCTGACTCTGCTGTTCGACGGCCGCAGCAATCTGCGTGCTGGTGTCCAGAATCAGCTGCATGTCTGCAATGATCGAGTTGATCTTCGCTTCAGCACTGTCTACCTGAGTCACGCTGGCTTCCCCCTGGGTGCGGCAGTGTTCAATATGGCTGACCACCTGCTCAGTCTGCTGCTGCAGCGAACTGATAATCGCGGTGATTTCCTGAGTCGACTGCTGTGTCCGCATCGCCAGCGACCGCACTTCTTCGGCCACCACCGCAAAGCCACGCCCCTGCTCCCCGGCACGCGCCGCTTCAATCGCAGCATTGAGTGCCAGCAAATTGGTCTGCTCGGCAATATTTTTGATCACGTCGACCACAGAGCCAATGTTGTCCGACAAACCCGATAAGCTTGAAACTTCCTGACTGCTCTGCGCCAGCCCCGAAGACAATGCATGAATCCGAGCGCGTGTTTCCACCACTTCCGCCAGCCCCTGTGACGCCTCATCATGGCTGCGGGCTGTTTGTGTGGCCGCTTCCTGCGTGTTGTGGGCGACTTCTGAAATAGTCGCTCGCATCTGAATACTGGCCGCCGCAACAGAATCACTGTCTGCCAGTTGCGAAACCAGCGCCTGTTCTGCATCCTGACTCCGTTTCTGGAGCTGTAATGAAGCCGAGCCCAGCTCAGACACGGCCCGCTGAACATCATCCACCAACTGACGCAGACTGTTGAGCAAATAGTTAAAATGGACACCCATTTCTGCCAGTTCATCGCGGCCGGAGGTATCCGCCTGCAACGTCAGATCATGACTGGTCGCGATCCGATTCATCAGCTGACTTAAACGCTCAACCGGGCGCAGAATCGAAATACTGAGGCGCCAGGTCAGAATCAGTAAGCCGACGATAATCCCCGTAACCAGTAACACAGTGAAGCGATGAATGGTCGCCTGCACGACAACCGCTTCTTTTTCCAGCAGTTGCTGCATCTGGGAAAACTCTTCCTCCACCTGATGCGACTGGCTTCGGATTTGTCCTCTCAGGCCATCCTGATGACTCAGTCCAATCTCTGTTTTCTGAGCGACCAATTGCTCAAAAGCGCGCTGGAATTGCTGAAAATCAGCCCCATAGGCATTCGCCAGACGCGCTCCGTACAAAGCAGTATGCTGTTGAAATTCATCCAGTAATGCTTTTTCATCGGTCGTCGCAAATAATTTAGCCGTCAAAACCAACTGATAGACTTCCAGCGCCATCTCATCGTCCGACGCCTGCGTGATCAGCGCCTCTCCCCACTGATAAAGGTTTTGGTACAAGCCTTCGGTTGGCTTCAGTCCCAGAACCTGGAACCCTGCGACCACCGCTTGCATTCCCTGCTGATAACTGGCGATCTGCGACGGTAAAGTCTTTACCTGAGGCAATTGAATCGAAACGGCGTCCAGCTCAGTTTTCAACGCATCTAACTGACGTCCGAAAATTTCTACATTCCGATTCAATGTGTTGAGGTATTTCACATCCATTCGAGCCAAAAAATCCTTCTCATTGCGCCGTAAATTCAGCAAAGTCACTTCCAGCTTATCAATTTGTCCCTTTGCCGATTCAATGGTGACAATCTGCTGATGGCTGTACAGATTCACACCGAGCAAAAGCAAAATTGCGGCGACAGACAGTGTGGCCAGCCCTAACAATTTATGCCTAACTTTCATTACATTCCATTCCCTTAAGACATGTTTTTTCAGGATATTATTGGTTATGATGCAGAGACTGTGATTATAAATCCCTCACAGAGTAATTACACAGCATGAGCAGCAGACTAAAAAGCTATCCTGTAAAATTCACGCAACATCAGCAGAAAAATACATCAAGAATTGATCTTGATTCCAATCCACAGGGAGGATACCAAGACTCAATCAGGCTTTTTTATTGATAGCGGCAGAACAGACTCAACAAGCGGAAATCCTGATGTGTACAGCTATCTCGACTCACGCTTAACTGCTGTATGTCGCCGGCCGATTCAAGATCCAGAATGAGCAAATAAGGAGTCAGCAATCGAACGTGTACCAGACGCCATCGGCGGCGATGCCAATCGACTTCCCGTTCGGTCAAGAGGATGAGCCGACCGTGCTGTTGACTGAGCCGGTTACCCGCACGAATGTATTCGGGCAGCAAAAACTCCACTGCCAGGCAAAAAACAGGCAGCCAGTTCAGATCCGTCAGCGTTAAAAAGAAAAACAGGCTCGCCGCTGTCAGGTAGGCCCCGGTTAAAGCGGCAAGCAAGAAAGCAGAAGGGGAAAGCGTCAGGTTAGCGAAGCTTACTCTTGTTGTGGGCAACAATTTTGTCCACCATCGCGGCATGAGCCGGGTTACTGCTGTTCCCATGCTCCATCAGCCAGTTAAACAGGTCGGGATCATCACAAGTCAGCAGAGAGACGAAATCCTGACGTTCCTGGGGGTTCAGTTCATCAAAGCACTCTTCAAAAAAGGGCATGATAATCACATCCAGTTCCAACATCCCGCGACGGCAGGCCCATCGAATTCGTGCTTTATCATCAGTGCTGTTCATTTCCAACCTATACTCCTGTTGGTGACTGTTTGGCGGCAATACTACCAGCCTCCCGGGCTGTCCACCATCAACATCCGGCGGTGGTTCAGGAAAATGAGAGCTGGGCAAAATAATACCTGAGAAAAGCACTCAACGATTGCGCTTGTGGCATGACAAATCTCAGTCGGGGCGATAACATAGTGGCCACTGAATGCCTTTCTGAGGGCTGCCCTGCCACCCTCGTTTCAACGATGGATACGACAATGAGTACCTGGTCTGATAATTTGCAATTCGACAATCTCTCCCTTGCCTCAGATGCCCCGATGCCTTCACTGGCGCTGCTTGATCTCAGCCACTGGGGACTGGTCACTTTGGTCGGTCAAGACAGCGTTTCCTATCTGCAGGGACAAGTCACCTGCGATGTGGTGTCGCTGGCAAAGACAGAATCAACCCTCGGCGCCCATTGTGACGCGAAAGGAAAAATGCGCACCATTTTCCGCCTGTTCCACCATCGGGATGGCCTGGGCTGGCTTCAGCGCAAAAGCGTGATGGCGACACAGCTTCCGGAGCTGAAAAAGTACGCCATCTTTTCGAAAACAACAATTGAAGCCAGCAGTGATGTGTTACTGGGCCTGACCGGCGCTCAAGCGGACACCGTCATCGATCAACGCTTTGGCGGCGAAGGGGATGTTCGTGCCCTGCCATCCGGCACTGCGGTCCGGATTGATGCACAGCGCTGGCTGCTGGCTGTTGATGAAGCCACAGCTCAAGACATTGCGGCGCACCTGCAGTCTGAAGCGGTGCTGTCAGATGATACCCTGTGGGATTTGTATGATATCCGCTCTGGCATCCCGAGAATTGATGCCAGTACCGAACTGGAATTTATTCCACAATCCATGAACCTGCAGGCCTTGGGTGGTATCAGCTTCAAAAAAGGCTGCTATACCGGTCAGGAAACGGTTGCCCGGGCAAAATGGCGGGGTATCAACAAACGCGCGATGTATATTGTCTCTGGCCCAGCAGCAGACTGTCCGAAAGCCAGCGATGTACTGGAGCGCAGTGTTGGCGAGAACTGGCGTAAGGGCGGCACTGTGATTGCCGGTTATCAGTTCTCGGATCAACAGGCCATTGCGCTGGTGGTTCTGCCCAATGATCTGGATGAGGATACGACTTTTCGTCTGGCGGCTGATCCTGATCACCTGTGGCAATACAACCCGCTGCCTTACAGCCTGGAAGACGAACCTGCGTGATGCTCGATACGCCCGTCACCCGGTTTTTACAGCAGGAAGGTATCCCCTTCCTGCTGTTACCGCACAGTCAGCCAGCCCGCACCATAGAGGAAGCAGCGCAGGCTCGTGGCGTCTCGCCGGAACTGATGGTGAAAACCATTCTGCTTCGGGACATGGGCGGCTTACATGTATTGGCTTGCGTCCCCGGTACCCGACAGGTCGATCCTAAAAAAGTCCGGGGACTCTTTGGTTGTCGTCGCATGACTTGCGCAGATGCCAAAGATGTTGAAGCCGTAACTGGCTTGAAGATCGGCACCGTCGCCCCTGTCGGCTTAAAACACCCCTTGCCTGTCATTTTTGATGAATCTCTCAAGAGTTGCACCCGCGTCAACATCAGCAGCGGAAACCAAATGGCAGGCATTGAGCTGGCATTTCAGGATTTAGCTCTGTTATGTAAACCATGCTTTGGCGACATTTGCCGTTAACACTTTGTCTCCGTTCATGACCGCTGCACATCGAACCGCACCCAAAGCATAATCATGCACATTATCTGAGAAAATTTTCAGTGGTCAGAGCAGTTCACTTCCTCAGCAGATCATCCTTTCTGAGGTGCGTCCGCAGCCAGATCCGTACAAAAAACAACCAAACCCCGTATTTCATTTTCATCTGCGAATGCGAACAACCACCCTTAACCCAGTCACCATAAGGCATTCAAAAAATTAAGAAAATGCTAAAATAACACCATCCTCAGATACCTTTTTCACCCTTCGGGTCACTGGCAATCCACACAGCACCTCAGAATAAAATTCTATTCCAATCGAATAATGACAATATTATTCACATCAAGATCTCATTTTACTTCAATATTATGCTGTGAGTGTCACAAATATATCACGGTCTATTCCCTATAATGCCCGGCGTTCAATCACATTAAAAAAATAAACAAGGCAAGGTTGCTCTTCATTATGCGCATGTTTAAACAGTACATCCCGAAATTGGTCGCCAAGCACGTCAGCCGATTATTCAGCGGAAGAATATATATTGATGGCCGTGGGGGATATGAGTTTGATAATGGGCTGCTCAAAATCCCGACCCGAGCACAACAGCGCCATTACGATACGGTGAAAGAAGTGAATCAGGAAATTCGCCGGATGAAAGAAGCCGCATGACTGTGATGCAAAAGGCCGGTATGCAAACCGGCCTTTCGAGTACTGTCTGTGAGGATCAATCATCCTCCTCTCGTGCCAAAGCCACATAAGCTTCCGCATCAAGTAATTCATCCAGTTCTTTCTCATCGTCAGCTTTCAACTGAAACATCCAGCCATCCCCATAAGGATCACTGTTGACGAGTTCAGGTTCCATCTCCAGTTCTTCATTGATGGCAACCACTTCACCGGACAAGGGCGCATATACTTCAGAAACCGCCTTGACCGATTCTGCAGAGCCGCATGCATCTCCCAGACTAAAAGTGCTGCCCACTTCAGGCAAATCAACAAACACCATATCTCCCAGCAGCTGCTGGGCTTGATCGCTGATGCCAACCGTATAAACTCCGCCGCCTTCAGCCCGGATCCATTCATGGGTATGCGCATATTTCAAATCAGATGGAGTATCAGCCATATATTTATCCCTTCCAAAGCGGTCCGGCGTTCATCATGCCGGAGAAAGTTGACAGTCAGATATCATGAGAGGCACGGCTCACCTCGCCCAACTGTTATTACTTTAGGAGAAAAAAATGAGAATGAAAGCAAAGCACCATATAAAAAAACCGCCTAATGATGGGCGGTTTATTACGGATTTTTGGTCTGAAAGCGTGTGTTGAGGAGCTGTCAGGCCTGCGCCAGCGCCGGCAGCTCGCCGCTGAGCCCTAATGCCCGGCGGATGAACTGATCTTTGACTCCGGGTGTGTGATTCGCGAACAGAAGCCCCATATCCCGCAAGAGTTTCTTAGCAGGGTGCTGCCCTTCAAATAACTCCCGGAAAATCTGCATCGCAGCGATCATTTTTGCAGCCTCAGCTTTTCGCCAGCGCTCGAAATGGCGTAAGTGCTGACGGGCACCGATGTCTTTATCCTGTCGCCAAAGCTGGCTCAGGGTTTCAGCAAGGCTGGCCGCATCGAGAAGCCCCAGATTCACCCCCTGGCCTGCCAGTGGATGAATGGTATGTGCAGCATCACCCACCAGAACCACGCGATCACGAACGAAATCTCGGGCATAGCGCATTTTCAACGGGACAACCTGACGCTCGCCTTCCAGACGGCACATTCCCAGACGGCAATCGAACGCTGCGGTCAGAGCGTGACTGAAATCTTCCTGCGACAGTGACATCAAAGATTCGGCTTTTTCAGGCGGGATTGACCAGACGATAGAGCACAAATCAGGCTCAGCCAGCGGCAGAAAAGCCAGCGGACCATCCGGGGTAAAAATCTGGCGCGCCGTTTGCCCGTGAGGCTCCGCAGTGCGGATATTGGCAACCAACGCATGATGACCATAGTCCCAGTGCGTCAGCGGAATACTCAACTGCCGGCGGACCCAGGAGTTCGCACCGTCAGCCCCAACCACCAGCTTGGCGGTTAAGTGCTGTCCGTTATCCAGACTCAGCCAGGCTTCTTGCTCACCAAATGCCAATTGCTGACATTGTACAGGTGCCATCACGGTGACATTGGACTGCTGCTGCACCTGCTCCAGCAACGATAACTGAATCACCCGGTTTTCGACAATATGGCCCAGATTGGGCTGCGCCAGAGATTCCGCATCAAACGAGATCTGTGCAAAACTGTCCTGTTCCCACACATCCATCTGCTGATAAGGACTGATTCGGCGCTCTTCCATTCCCGGCCAGGCACCGACACGGCGTAAAATTCGCTCGCTGGCCCGACTCAGGGCAGAAACCCGAACATCCGGCAGCACCGACAATTCTGAATTGGGGAGGCGGCCTTCAATCACAGCGATTCTGAGATCAGTTTCCGCCAGCGCTGCCGCCAGCGTTAACCCGACCATACCACCGCCGATAATGGCAACGTCTACACTTTGCATCATGCTTATCTGTCCACTTGTCCCATAGCCCGCTTCACCAGCGGGGATTTCAATGTTTCCATGGCATTCATGGCCATTAATCCGGCATTGCGTCCGACCACCATTGGCCAGTGCTCATTGGAGAACATCGTCACCAAGCCTGTGGTCATCTGGATGGTCGCCTGCTGATCGGGATCGCGACGCTGCCTGAATCGGCTCAAAACAGCCGCCCCCCGATATCCTGACCCTGCTGCGCACCGGCGATCACTTCTTCAGCCAGTGTCATCACATCACGCAACCCCAGATTAAAGCCCTGACCCGCAATGGGGTGTAAAGTCTGCGCAGCATTTCCGATCACCGCAACACGGTGAGAAATCCGCCGATCAACCTGACGCAGTGACAACGGATACACGTACCGTTGCCCGGTTTTGGTCAGCTTACCCAACCGCCAGCCAAATGCCGACTGTAAGTTTGCTAAAAATTCTTCATCGCTCCAGCCCAGCACATCCTGCTGCTGTTCCGGGGGTAAACACCACACCAGCGAACTGCGTCCCTGACTCATTGGCAATAAGGCCAGCGGTCCGGAAGGGGTGAAACGTTCAAATGCTTCCCCCTGATGGGACAAAGCGCTCGAGACATTGGCAATCACCGCCACCTGACCAAAATCGGTTTCACGGGACTTCATCCCAAGCAGTGAGCAGC
Source organism: Photobacterium sp. GJ3 (assembly GCF_018199995.1). Lineage (NCBI taxonomy): Bacteria > Pseudomonadati > Pseudomonadota > Gammaproteobacteria > Vibrionales > Vibrionaceae > Photobacterium > Photobacterium sp. GJ3. The sequence goes on from NZ_CP073578.1 coordinate 2,829,784, forward strand.
AGGTGGATGCACCACCATCAGCCGCCACCAGCAGCCTCGCCTGACACGATTCACCCGTCGAGAGTTGCAATGTGACCCGATCGGAATCTCGTTCAATCGCAATAATGTGTGCGGGACAAATCAGATCGATCCGATCACTTTGTGCCATTTGCTCATGAAAAACGGCGCCCGCATGGGCCAATTCAATCACATAACCCAGAGCCTGTGTCCCATACTCATGGGCCGCTATTCGTGCCAAACCGGCATGTCCCCGATCCGAAACATGGATCCGGGAAATCGCAGTGGCTTCAGATGTCAGAGCCGGCCAGAGTCCCAATTGGGACATCAGCTTCACCGATCCCAGTGACAACGCAATACTGCGGGCATCATAACCCGGATGACCGGACTGTGCCGGAGACACGGCTTCGACAACGGCAATACGTAACGTTCCCAGACTCAAACGATCGAGCGCCAGTGCAAGACTGGCACCTGTCATTGCCCCACCGACAATGACCACATCATACTGATTCACCTTGTTTGACCTCATGACAATCTGCAGATCAGTGCAACGTCGGTTTATCGGTCTGTTCGCCCTGATGCTTAGCCACCAGTTCAAAAAAACAAGTCAACGCACACATCCGGACATGTTCAATCACTTGCTCAAACAATGCCGCCTGCTCTTCCAAATCGTCTTCTTCATCAATGCCCAGTTGCGCGATGTCCTGAAGATCACCCAAGGCTTCCTGCACACTCGCTGGCAGTTTTTCATGGTTGAGCCCCATCAGGCCCAGACCAGACAGAAAACAATTTACCCATTCGCTCAAGGCTTCAGCCCGGTCCAGTAACGCGGCCTCATCATCCGGCATCAGTAAACTCACTTCAAACCCGGTACTTGCCAGCGCTTTGGCGGTCATTTCCACCAATGATTGCGTCATTGCTCTCGCTTCTCCCCCAAGAGATTCGCCATTGTTGGCATAATCGGCAATCGGGCCAATCCACTGCTCACCTGTCGCGGGTAACCCGCCACACAACATCCCGGTTAAGAGTCCGTGAAGTTCCGAGGGCGTGACCGCCAAAGACTGAATTTTCAGGGCTGCATCAACCGCTTCATAGGCCGGCAACTTTACTTCGCTCATGGGCTTTTCACCTTAATCAGTTGGTGTCGGATGGGTTTGTGTTATGCTACCACTAAGGCTGGTTTCAGGCTAACCTATTGCAGAAGACGGTGGATTCAGATTTCATTTTTGAAGCTTGCTTCCACGTGGCTGGCATAAAAACAACCGAACTGATGAAGTTCTGTCTGGCTGACAGATTTCAACCTCACTGGCGAAGCCACGCGCTTGCATGTTAAATAGGCTTTTTCTATATTAGCCGCAGCTTTATCCAAGTCTCTTCAAGCGGCTGAGTTCAGCGAGATTTGCTTGGTTCAACACATATCAGTGACTGACACGGAAACAAGGCAACTATGAACTCGCAGGCAGTTGAAATTGAAATTTTAGGCCGTACCATTAAAGTCAATTGTCCGGCAGGTCAGGAAGCCGCACTGCGAAGCGCAGCGGCAGATTTTGACGACCGGATTAATGAACTGGCAGAACGCACTAAGATTTCAAATCCTGAGCAACTGCTAATGTTCACTGGTCTGAATCTATGCAGCGAGTTACATAAAGAGCGAAAAGAATTTAACAACAATGCCCAAACTCTGTCCGACCGGATCGGTCAATTGACAGAAAGCCTGAATGAGGCATTGCAAAATCAATCACAGCGTTGATAATGAATTGACCCTGGGGTGTGCGTCAGCGAATCGACGTCCCCGAGCCGATAAGCAAAAAACCAGGATCTGCTTTTATCAGCTACTGAGCATGCTCAGCACGACTGAGAAGCCTACGGTTGATGCTGCCGATCCACCTTGAACGTCTGGTTCAAGGGCAACAATTCGCAACGGCACCTTGGGGCACTCCCTTTTTATCCTGCTCATTTACCGGCAGTTCTCGTTCTGAGCGGGCAATGACAGGTAGCATGACATGGATGCACTCCACCACGGCGGACCGGCTACGCAGTCGACCCGACAACAACTGCGCCAGCAAATCCGGCTTCAGCGTCAGGCATTGACGCCTCATCAGCAAGAACAAGCAAGTAAAGCCGTTCTGGCCCGTTTCACTCAGCTCAAAACGATTCGTGACGCCCGTCATATTGCCATTTATCTGAGTAATGATGGCGAGCTGGATACCGGCCCGCTGATTGACTGGATCTGGCGTCAGGGAAAAAACGTCTACCTGCCGGTACTCCATCCGTTCAGCAAAGGACACCTGCTGTTTTTGCATTACCGCCCGGACAGTCCGATGCGATGCAACCGCTACGGCATTGCAGAACCCGCGCTGGATGTACGCCTGGTCAAGCCTGTCCATGAACTGGACATCGTCTGCACGCCTTTGGTGGCCTTTGACGATCAGGGACAACGACTGGGCATGGGCGGGGGATATTATGACCGTACCCTCAGCCAGTGGCACCAATCCGGTTTGGGTCCCCAACCGCTTGGACTGGCACACGATTGCCAGCAAGTCCGGCATTTACCGTCTGAAGCCTGGGATGTCCCGCTACCGGCAATTCTCACACCTTCCGCATACCACCATTGGTGAACATCCCAACCCCGGATCTTCAAACGGCGATCTCCATCAAGTTTTTGTCATGTCAGGCACAGCGCTGTCCGCTATAATCAGCGCTCGCATTCCGTTGGCCATCACGAGGAGAAAGGCATGACACAAGATGAAATGAAAAAAGCGGCGGGCTGGGCAGCCCTGGACTACGTGACCAAAGGCAGCATTGTCGGTGTCGGCACCGGCTCCACCGTCAATCACTTCATCGATGCACTGGCGACCCGCAAGGAAGAAATCAAAGGCGTAGTCTCCAGCTCCGAAGCATCGACTCAGCGCCTGAAAGAACTGGGCATTGAAGTGTTTGATGCCAATGAAGTTGCCTCGCTGGATATCTATGTCGACGGTGCCGACGAAATCAACCCGCAATTTGACATGATTAAAGGTGGCGGTGCCGCGCTGACCCGCGAAAAAATCGTCGCAGCCATTGCCAAAAAATTCATCTGTATCGTGGATAACACCAAAGAAGTAGACGTGCTGGGCCAGTTTCCGCTGCCCGTGGAAGTGATTCCGATGGCCCGCTCTTTTATTGGTCGTGAACTGGTGAAACTGGGAGGCGATCCGGTTTATCGTGAAGGCGTGATCACAGATAACGGCAATATTATTCTGGATGTGCACAGCCTCAAAATCACCGATCCGAAAGCTTTGGAAGATCAAATCAATGCACTACCGGGTGTGGTGACCGTCGGTCTGTTCGCCCATCGCGGTGCGGACGTCCTGCTGGTTGGCTCTCCGGAAGGCGTGAAAACTGTCACTCAATAACAGCTTTGTCGCTTTTCCTACGGTTTGATGACGAAACGGCATAATATATGCCGTTTTTTCTTATCCATTTCGTAATATTCTCGCCACGCCGCCGAATTTTTTGATACTTTAGTGTGAACGCAATCGTTTAAGCCCACCAGACAGCAACACAGGGTGCTCACCCGTTATCGTGGGATGTCACAGGATGTGGTTTACATCGCTGAGACAGCTTACAAGCTGAATGGAATACCTGTTGTTTTTAAGGAAAAGAACCTATGGCCAAAGTTTCTCTGGAAAAAGACAAAATAAAAATTCTGCTCCTGGAAGGCGTTCACCCTTCTGCGCTGGAAGTCCTCACGCAAGCGGGTTATGAGAATATCGAGTACCACAAAGGCTCGCTTGCCGGAGATGAACTGCTGGAAGCCATTCAAGACGCACACTTCATTGGCATCCGCTCCCGTACCCAGTTAACCGCTGAAGTTTTCGAAGCCGCCAAAAAACTGATCGCTGTCGGTTGCTTCTGCATCGGCACCAATCAGGTCGATTTACTTGAAGCCAGCCGCCGTGGTATTCCCGTTTTCAACGCCCCCTTCTCCAATACCCGAAGTGTCGCTGAACTGGTACTGGGAGAAATCCTGCTGCTGTTACGTGGCATTCCAGAGAAAAACGCCAAAGCGCATCGCGGTGAATGGCAGAAGACAGCCGATGTATCCTATGAAGCCCGCGGTAAAAAGCTGGGTATCATCGGTTACGGTCATATCGGAACTCAGCTGAGCATTCTGGCTGAAAATCTGGGTATGGATGTCTATTTCTATGATATTGAGAACAAACTGACGCTGGGCAATGCCAAGCAGGTCGACACGCTCAGCGAACTGCTGAACAAAGCCGATGTCATCAGTCTGCATGTCCCGGAAACCGCAGACACCCAGAATATGATGGGCGCGGAAGAGTTTGCCCGCATGAAGCCTGGGGCTATCTTCATCAATGCGGCCCGCGGTACTGTGGTGGATATTGACGCGCTATGCAGCGCACTGGAGAGCAAACACCTCGCCGGTGCTGCCATTGACGTTTTCCCGGTCGAGCCGAAAACCAACAAAGATCGGTTTGAATCGCCGCTGACCCGTTTTGACAATGTTATTCTGACGCCGCACATCGGTGGTTCCACGCAGGAAGCGCAGCAAAATATCGGGATTGAAGTAGCCGGTAAAATTGTGAAGTACTCTGATAACGGTTCAACCGTCTCAGCCGTCGGCTTCCCGGAAGTGTCGCTGCCTGAGCACCGCAGTTGCTCTCGCTTGCTGCACATTCACGAAAACCGTCCGGGGATTCTGAATCAGATCACGACCATTTTCGCCTCAGAAGGCATCAACATTGCCGCACAATACCTGCAAACCACCCCAGAGTTGGGCTATGTGGTGATTGATGTTGAGACAGAGCGTTCTGAAGAAGCGCTGAATAAACTGAAAGCCATTGATGGCACCATTCGCGCCCGTATTCTGCATTAATTCAGACGCCGCCGAATCAACCAAAAAGCTCACCGTCCGGTGAGCTTTTTATGGGTCTTTACTCAGGAAAAACATTATTTTTCAAGACGAAAAACCACTTCAACCCGATCTTGGAAGGTAATTTCCGCATCCTGATACGTCGCTTTGGTTTGAACGGCAGCATCCATCGCCATCCGTCCCATCACCGGACGAGGTGTTGAATCGTAATAGCGGATATTCCAGATCCCATCCAGTTCAGTTTGGAAGCCTTTGGCCAGAGATTTCGCTTTTTCCTGAGCATCCTGAATCGCAGCCTGACGCGCCTGCTCCTGATACTTGGCTTCATCAGTCACTTTCAGCTCAATGCGATGAATCCGGTTAATCCCGTCACCCAGTGCGTTGTCCAGATAGCTATTCAACTGGTCCAGATCCCGGACAGTCACTGTGACCTGACGGGTCGCCTGATAACCCACGAGCTCCGGCGAATTATCTTTGCTGTGATGATACTGCGGATGCAAATAGATGTTGGCGCTTTCAATATCAGCACGCTTGACGCCCTGTTTCTGCAGTCGGTCCATAAACGCAGTGACAGCCTTATCCGCGGCTTGTTTCGCTTCCTGTGCCGTCTTACGGGTTTCCTCGACCGCAACAGAGAAAGTTGCCATATCCGGTTGCGCCGTGACTTCACCGACACCAATGGTTTCCAGGCGTGGGAAACTGTCCTCAGCCATCGCCAGCGGGCTGGCCAGAACAACACTTGTGAAACAAGCAGCAAGCAAGGTTTTCTTCATAACATCATCCAAATCAGTTGATTCAATCAAGAGCCACAGACCATGTCTGTTTCTCTGTGTGCGGATTTTGACATCACATCAGAGAAATGTATCCCGGCCTGACAAAGATTTTGCACAATATTTTATTGATGAGGCGGCTATCAATAGCGAAAAATTCAGATTATTGCGGCAGTTTATTCCGGGCGTGATCGAGCAACTGTGCCGTCACCTCACTGAAGACGCCGCTTTCCAGCGCCCAGTGATGCCAGTAGATTCGCCGGGTCAGCATGATCCCAGGCGTCAGATTCACCAGCGCCCCACTCAAGAGTTCTTCTTCGATCTGAACCTTCGGGATCAGACAATAAGCCACGCCCTCTAATGCCAGTTTGACGAATGCTTCCGATGATCGCACCCGGTGGGTGAGCACACTGCCACGCGGCAGATTAAAATGCTGCTGAATGAAGACTTCGTGCATGTCGTCATACTGATCAAAAGCCACAGCCGGCGCGGCCAGCAAGCTGTCCCGATTGACGCCATCGGTAAAGTAAGTGGTTTGAAATTCAGGACTGGCCACACAGAGATAATCCATCCGCCCCAGATAGTCCGCGACACAGCCCGGCATCGGTGTCGCTTCCATGCTGATGGCACCGACAACTTCGCCACTGCGGAGTCTGTCCAGAGTACGGCTTTCATCTTCCAGCATCAGGTTGATTTCAATGCGACGCCGCTTCAGAAGCGGGCTGAGTGCAGGCAGCAGCCAAGTGGCCAGACTGTCGGCATTCGACGCGATCGACATCTGCAACGGCTGACTCTGTTCGCCGGGACGGATATCCGGCAAGAGCTCCTGCTCCAGTAAGCGAACCCGGCGATATAAGCCCAGTAGTTTTTGGCCTGCTGGGGTTGGCCGCGGTGGCTGCTCCCGGACGAGCAGCGGCTGTGCCATATGCTTTTCCAATTGCTTAATCCGCTGTGACACGGCAGATTGGGTGATACACAGCAATTCAGCTGCCCGCTCAAAGCCCCGCTGAGACACGACAGCGTCCAGCGCCTGTAACCAGCGGTAATCGAGTCCTTCCATGCGGCTCCCTCAATATTAGTAAGTCTAATAAATCATAAAAATTATTAGTTGTACTAAATCATAGCGAGGCCGTTAAGCTTTAGCCAGTTGAAACTCTCTCTGAACATTTTGATAAGGACACACCCCACATGAGTTTATGGCCGTTACTCCAAGGCTTTGGTCTTGGTGCCAGTATGATTATTCCGATTGGTGCCCAGAATGCTTATGTCCTGAACCAAGGCATCAAACGCCAGCATCACCTCACCACAGCGACGGTGTGCAGTGTGCTGGATATGTTGTTTATCAGTCTTGGTGTTTTTGGCGGCGGCGCCCTGCTGTCCAGCAACGAGACCGTGTTGATGGCAGTCACACTGGGTGGCATTGCCTTTCTGGTGTTTTACGGCAGCCTGTCGCTGAAAAGTGCCTTCAGTCCGGCATCTGAACAAGAACCCAGTGCACAGGTGCTGGCCCGCGGACGGCGAGCCGTCATTGCCGGTGCACTGGCGGTGACTGTGCTGAACCCACATCTGTATCTGGACACTGTGGTGATTCTGGGTTCAATTGGGGGTCAGTTTGAGGGGCAGGATCGCATTGCTTTTGCAGTCGGCACCATCCTCGCCTCCTTTACCTGGTTTTTCACCCTGTCGGTTGCCGCTGCCAAAATGGCGCCAACACTGTCCAAGCCCCGAGTGAAACGGGGGATTGATTTGGGTGTCGCCCTGATGATGTTCGTGATTGCGGCACATCTGGCAAAAGGATTACTGGCTTAAGCCCGTGATGCTCAGTTGACTCCAGCGCCTGATAACTCACGATCAAAACAATGGAGCCCTCGGCTCCATTGTTTGTCTCTCATCGGAAGAATCAGTCTTCGACTTTGTTGAGATGAACATCCATTTGTGGGAAAGGAATCTCAATCCCTTCTTTGTCCAGCTCTTCTTTGATTGCCTGCAGCAAATCAAAATAAACTGCCCAGTAGTCAGATGTTTTCACCCAGGGACGAACAACAAAGTTCACTGAAGAATCTGCCAGTGCAACCACACCAATAGTCGGTGCCGGATCTTTCAGCAAGCGTGGCTCAGCATCCACCACTCGCTTCAGCACTTCCTTGGTTTTTTTCAGATCAGATTTGTAAGAAACGCCAATCACATAATCAATCCGGCGGGTTTCATGGCGGGAATAGTTGGTGATCGGGCCACCAATCACCGCAGAGTTCGGAACTACAACCATTTTGTTGTCCGGTGTTTTCAGTACGGTCTGAAACACCTGAATCGACTCAACAGAACCCGCCACACCAGACACTTCAACATAGTCGCCTGATTTGAAAGGACGAAACGCAACAATCAACACACCGGCAGCGAAGTTTGACAGAGAACCTTGTAAGGCCAGGCCAATCGCCAGGCCGGCAGCACCGATCACTGCCACGACAGATGCTGTCTGAACGCCAACACGACTTAATGCTGCAATCAGCACAATCACAAACAGCAGATAACGCACCAGAGATTGCAGGAACTTCACAACCGCTTCATCCATCTGTTTGCGGCGCAGCATTTTGCCGAAACCACTGGATACGCCTTTCGCAACCAAGTTACCGATAAAAAGAATCAGCAGAGCTGAAATCAGATTCACCCCATACTGAATCAGCAAATCCTGATTATCCACAAGCCAGCTGCCCGCCTGCTTCACGCCATCGGCCAGCTCATTATTTGAAATGGTATCCACAACTTTATCTGTCACGCTTTCTGTCATAGCACTCTCTCTACTGTTGAATGATGCGGCAGCCAGGCACGCATCTGTATATCATTCAATCGACCGTCATAAAGCTAGCAACATTTGCTGAATTTGTCTCACATTATGAGACGTTTTGCTCAATTCACGTCGTCAAAGTTCCCTCTCAATCGCGAACCCATGAAGCCCTGGCAAAAAAAAGCCCGCATCATGCGGGCTTTCATTGTGACCATGCAGCAAATAAAATTACAGCGTGTCAACAGCGTTCAGATCAGAGAAGGCTTGCTCCAGGCGCTTCACCATAGAATCCTGACCTTTACGCAGCCATACGCGTGGGTCGTAGTATTTCTTGTTTGGTGCGTCTTCACCCGTTGGGTTACCGATCTGGCCCTGCAGATAACCTTCGTTCTCCAGGTAGTACTCACGGATCCCGTTCCAGGTTGCCCACTGAGTATCAGTATCGATGTTCATTTTGATCACACCGTAACCGATAGACTCACGGATTTCTTCCAGAGAAGAACCTGAACCGCCGTGGAAAACGAAGTTCAGCGCGTTTGGTGCAATGCCAAATTTCTCTGCACAGTATGCCTGAGAATCACGCAGGATGGTTGGTGTCAACACAACGTTACCTGGCTTGTACACACCGTGAACATTACCGAAAGATGCAGCAATAGTGAAACGATGGCTGATTGCGTTCAGCTTCTCGTATGCGTAAGCAACGTCTTCAGGCTGCGTGTACAGAGAAGACTGATCCAGATGAGAGTTGTCCACACCATCTTCTTCACCACCAGTACAGCCCAGTTCGATTTCCAGCGTCATGTTCATCTTGCTCATGCGCGCCAGATATTCTGAACAGATCGCGATGTTCTCTTCCAGAGACTCTTCAGACAGGTCAATCATGTGAGAAGAGAACAGTGGCTTACCGGTTTCAGCGAAGTGTTTTTCACCCGCATCCAGCAGACCGTCGATCCATGGCAGCAGTTTCTTCGCTGCATGGTCGGTGTGCAGAATCACTGGCACGCCATAAGTTTCAGCAACCGCGTGAACGTATTTTGCACCGGCGATCGCACCGATGATCTGGCACTGCTGGCCTTCCAGTTTCAGGCCTTTACCTGCGAAGAACCCAGCACCGCCGTTAGAAAACTGAACAACAACCGGCGCTTTCACTTTTGCAGCCGCTTCCAGTACAGCGTTGATAGAGTCAGTGTTAACCACGTTTACTGCTGGCAGGGCAAATTTGTTTTCTTTTGCCACTTCAAACACTTTCTGAACGTCATCGCCAGAAATCACACCAGGTTTTACGAAGTCGAAGATCTTAGACATAACAATAGTCCTATTAGCTTTGTTGTCTGGGTTTAAAGATAAACTCGTTTGCAAATCCATGTGGCCGGAAGCGCTCTGTTTGATGCGCAAGTTCGGCTACATGCCGCTTATTCATGGCGCAGGAATCAGGCTTTCGCGCGTTCTTCCAGCATAGCAACAGCGGGCAGTTTTTTACCTTCCACGAACTCCAGGAAAGCACCGCCACCTGTTGAAATGTAAGAAACTTTATCCTTGATACCGTACTTATCAATCGCTGCCAGCGTATCACCGCCACCTGCAATTGAGAAACCTGCTGATTCAGCAATGGCTTTCGCGACGACTTCCGTGCCTTGACCAAACTGCTCAATCTCGAACACACCGACAGGGCCGTTCCACAGGATAGTTTTTGCATCTTTGATGATACGAGCCAGCTCTGCTGCTGAATCCGGACCAATATCCAGAACCATGTCATCTTCTGCAATTTCATTTGCAGCTTTGATGGTCGCTTCCGCAGACTCAGAAAATTCTTTCGCGCACACCACATCGGTGGCCACAGGCACATCTGTTTGCGCCATCAGCGCTTTCGCCGTATCAACCAGATCGGCTTCATACAGAGACTTACCAACGCCGTGACCTTCCGCGGCGATGAAAGTGTTCGCGATACCGCCACCGACAACCACCTGATCAGCGATCTTCGCCAGAGATTCCAGTACAGTCAGCTTGGTCGAAACTTTCGAACCGCCCACAATCGCCACCATCGGGCGAGCTGGGTTATCCAGCGCTTTACCCAGTGCTTCCAGTTCTGCAGCCAGCAGCGGGCCAGCACAGGCAACCGGAGCAAACATCCCCACACCATGGGTCGACGCTTGAGCACGGTGCGCCGTACCGAATGCATCCATCACGAAGATGTCGCACAGTGCCGCATATTTCTTCGACAGCGATTCATCGTTCTTCTTCTCGCCCGCGTTGAAACGAACGTTTTCCAGAACCACCAGCTCGCCTGCATTCAGGTCCAGACCATTCAGATAGTCTTTGGCCAGTTTCACGTCGCAATCCAGTGCGCCCTGCAAATAATTCACAACAGGCTGCAGCGAAAATTCTTCTGCATATTCACCTTCGGTCGGACGACCCAGGTGAGAGGTCACCATGACCTTCGCGCCTGCCGCCAGGCAGTGCTGAATCGTTGGCAACGATGCCAAAATACGTGCATCAGAAGTTACTTTGCCTTCTTTTACCGGCACGTTCAGATCAGCACGGATCAGCACACGTTTACCGGCCAGATCCAGATCAGTCATCTTGATTACAGACATGGTTTGCCCTCTCAAATAGTCTTACTGTGTAAATAATAAATACTGTCAGCCCTGCGATTTCGCCTGGCTGGGAAATTCTGTCACATCACTGTGTTGCTGATTGACGACCGACATCGCCAGTGCCGTATCCAACATCCGGTTGGCAAATCCCCATTCGTTATCACACCAGATCAGCAGCTTGAGCAGATTCTGGTTGCTGACACGGGTTTGGGTGCCATCAACAATGGCGCTGTGGGGGTCATGATTGAAGTCAACAGAAACAAGTGGTGCTGTGGTGTAATCGACAATGTTGGTCAATGTACACCGTGCTGCCTCAGACAAAGCTTGATTTACATCATCAACCGAGACATTAGTTTTCACCGTGACACTCAAGTCCATTGCGGTGACGTTAATTGTAGGAACCCGGACAGAAATCGCCTCAAACTTGTCGGCAAATTTCGGGTAGATGCGACCGATTCCTAAATGTAATTTGGTATCCACCGGAATAATCGACTGACTGGCCGCTCGGGTGCGGCGCAGATCCGTATGATAAGCATCAATCACCTGCTGATCATTCATTGCTGAATGGATCGTTGTGATGGTCCCGGATTCAATGCCGAACGCATCATCAAGCACTTTAATCACAGGGACAATACAGTTGGTGGTACAGGATCCGTTGGACACGATCCGGTCTTGTGGTGACAGGCTTTGGTGGTTTACGCCGAAAATAATCGTGTTATCGACGTCGTTTGCAGCAGGATGGGAGAAGAGGACTTTCTGGGCACCAGCTCGAATATGAGCTTCGCCGTCAGCTCTGGAGCCAAAGACACCGGTGCAATCCAGCACAATATCTACGTCCAGATCACGCCAGGGCAAGAGCTCAATATCGCTCAGATGAAGGATGCGAATGGCGTCTTCGCCTTCATCACCGGCAATAAAAAGGTGCTCCTGATCATGTGTCACCTTACGGCCAAAGCGCCCATGGCTGGAATCATACTGAAGCAGATGCGCCATTGATTCCGGCTGAGCCAGTTCATTGACCGCCACGACTTTAATCTGGCGATGTTTGCCGCTTTCATATAAGGCCCGCAGAACACTGCGGCCAATACGGCCAAATCCATTAATTGCGACTCGTACTGTCATATCCATGCTACAAAAGTGAAAAGCCGCCCTAGTGTATACCATGCGTTAACGAGAATCATCTTAATTGTGACCCGCCTCACCCTCCAGAATGATTATCTGTGAACTTGCCACAAAACCAGTAAATACGCCCACTCCAAGCGGATTACCCCTGATATCAACAGCCTGTTTTGAGCGGATATAGAATGATCAGGGCGACAATCTGTGCCATTTTTTTCAACCTTCGAAATAATTTTTCCGCAACTGAACCATAACAATTGCATTTCATCCGCTGAAACCACAGGTTCAGGCAATGGCAAAATCCCAGTTGACACACTCAAGCAAGACGCCTGTCTTTTGTCTTTCACTCAGTTTCATCAGAACTTCGGAGAAGGCCCTCGAGAAAAATGAGGCCCAAAGACAGCCTTAAAGACCACAATCAAAAGAAAACTAAGCATAAAGCACCAGATAGAAGATGAATTACCAGATTCATTGAAACATTGAGGTTATCCATATCTAATTTCCAGTTAAGGTTGATTTTGATCCCATACAAGTTATTATAGCCATCTAGACGGAGGTAGCTCTATACATACAGACTGGTAAATATTCGACCAGACTGACTAACTTTCCACCTCCAACCTCTTTCAGTTTTTTCAGATAGTGAGAATACTCATGGCGAAACACCTGTTTACTTCTGAGTCGGTATCGGAAGGCCATCCAGATAAAATTGCAGACCAGATCTCAGATGCAGTCCTGGATGCGATCTTAGAACAAGACCCAAAAGCACGTGTTGCGTGTGAGACTTACGTTAAAACCGGTATGGTGATGGTCGGTGGTGAAATCACGACCACTGCCTGGGTTGATATTGAAGAGCTGACGCGTCAGACCGTTCGTGAAATTGGTTACACCCATTCAGACATGGGCTTTGATGCTAACTCTTGTGCCGTTCTGAGTGCCATTGGTAAACAGTCTCCGGACATCAACCAGGGTGTTGACCGTGCAGATCCGAAAGATCTGGGTGCCGGCGATCAGGGCATCATGTTCGGTTATGCCACCAACGAAACTGACGTGCTGATGCCAGCACCAATCACCTACGCACACCGTCTGGTTGAGCGTCAGGCCAAAGTTCGTAAAAACGGTACACTACCTTGGCTGCGTCCGGATGCAAAAAGCCAGGTGACCTTCGCTTATGACAACGGCAAGATTATTGGCGTTGACGCAGTCGTTCTGTCGACTCAGCATTGCGACAGCATCGAACTGCCTGTTCTGCAAGAAGCGGTCATGGAAGAAATCATCAAACCCGTACTGCCTTCTGAGTGGCTGACACAAGACACCAAGTACTTCATCAACCCAACCGGCCGTTTCGTGATCGGCGGTCCAATGGGTGACTGTGGTCTGACTGGCCGTAAAATTATCGTCGATACCTACGGCGGTGCCGCACGTCACGGCGGTGGTGCATTCTCAGGTAAAGATCCATCCAAAGTTGACCGCAGTGCAGCCTACGCAGCCCGTTATGTTGCGAAAAACATTGTTGCGGCTGGTCTGGCTGACCGCTGTGAGATTCAGCTGTCTTACGCCATTGGTATTGCAGAGCCAACGTCAATCATGGTTGAAACTTTCGGCACCGAGAAAGTCTCTCACGATCTGATTGTTGAAGCGGTTCGTCATCATTTCGACCTGCGTCCATACGGCTTGATCGAGATGCTGGATCTGCTGCAGCCTATCTACAAGAAAACTGCAGCTTACGGCCACTTCGGTCGTGAAGAGTTCCCATGGGAAAAAACCGACAAAGCTGATCTGCTGCGCGATTACGCAAACATCAAGTAATCTCAGTCTGGCTGTGATTCTTACTCGTGAAAAAGGAAGCTTCGGCTTCCTTTTTCATTACTTTTCTTCCTGTCTCATCGCTTCCTGTACACCTCTTTTAGCTTCTGGTCACCCATAGACCTAAAGCTGCCTAAGCTGAACTGCCGCAAAGAAGAAACTGATAACTATCTGAAATATAGAAAGTTGATAAGCTTTTTACCACCCGTATTCCCATTGCTCTGTAAGCTGATCACATCCTGATGTACAGCTTTCAGAGGTTTTGACCACCGATGATCCAAAAGCTCCCCACGCTATACAAACACACTGCCAGCACACCGCGGGTAGAAAAACGAAAGCAGACCTTTCATACTGTACGCCCTGTTGGTTCACCCTCATCTTGCTATGGACTCACTTCAACACACCATCATTGCGCGGACGCTCAACTGCCTTCGTCAGGCCGAACAAAAACTGGGGAAGCGTTTTTCAGACCCGGTCATTCGCTTTAATCAGCGCGGCAAAATTGCGGGCAGTGCCCGATTACAAAGCTGGGAAATTCGCTATAACCCGGTACTGCTGGCCGAAAATCCCCAGGCATTTCTGGATGAAGTGGTTCCCCATGAACTGGCCCATCTGCTGACCTTTGCCTGCTATGGCAGAGTAAAACCGCACGGGCCTGAATGGCAGCGAATGATGTCTGAGGTGATGGGCGTTTCCCCGCGAACCACCCACAGTTTTGATATTGCCTCCGTGCGCGGGCAAACGTTCCGCTATCAGTGCCAATGCCGGGAACACCAGCTCACCATTCGGCGGCATCACAAAGTGATGCGACAGCAAGCCATTTATCATTGCACCCAGTGCCACCAGCCCTTAACCCAAAAAACGTGAATAATGCCGACAAAATAATCATAATTTGATGTTTTACACAGACATAACGTGAAGCACTTCTAAAAAAATCCGGTACTGATACCATCGTTACTCTCCTATCAGTCATCGGATATACCATGTTCACCACTTTCAAATGGGGGCTGACCGGCGCCCTGATGAGCGTCAGCCTGTTACCCAACCTTGCCTACGCCAACCCGCCCGAGTCCTTTTCCAAAGCAAAAAAGTTACTGGTGAAAATTTACCAGGATCACAATGAGAGCTTTTACTGTGGCTGCCGGATAGACTGGCACGGAAAGAAAGGCGTTCCGGATTTAAACAGCTGTGGTTATCAGGTACGGAAGCAGGAAAAACGTGCCAGCCGGATCGAGTGGGAACACGTGGTGCCAGCCTGGCAGTTTGGTCACCAGCTACAATGCTGGCAGGATGGCGGACGCAAGAACTGCCGCAAAGACCCGACGTTCAACCGTATGGAAGCGGATATGCATAACCTGACCCCAGCCATTGGCGAGGTGAATGGGGATCGCTCGAACTACCAGTTTTTGCCCTGGCGAGAAAGCGACGGTGCTTTCTACGGTCAGTGCGAAATGAAAGTGGATTTCAAAAACCGCCGCGTTGACCCGCCGCAGCGCGCCCGTGGCGCCATTGCCCGCACCTACCTTTACATGGAACAGGAATACCGGTTCCGTCTGGCAAAAAGTCAGCGTCAACTGATGCAGGCCTGGGACAAAACCTATCCGGTGAGTCCATGGGAGTGTGAACGGGACCGACGGATCGCGAAAATTCAGAATCAGCACAATGACTTTGTGCTGAAATCTTGTCAGAAAGCTGGACTGTGATCCCTGTCTGCGAATAGAAGAAGAAACAACGGCTGAGCCTGACTCAGCCGTATTCTGTTTAGTGGCGCAGCATCTCTTCAAGATACCGCTTGCTGTGATCCTGCACCGGCACCGGGGCCACCTGCTCAAAGCGCTGGAACCGAGCGGACATCACGGCAGTCCGGGCCTGACACCAGCCGTATCCATAAGGTAGTTCTACCGGGATACTCTCTTGAATAACCGTAAATTCAGCCGTCAGATCCTGCTGTAAGATTGCCTCTGCAACCTGTCTGGCCCGCGGTACTACATCGGCCTGTGCCAGCCGGTTTCGCTGCCCCCAGCCAATGATCAGATCATCACAGCTGTACTCTGCAACGGTCGGTGAGGAGGTAAACGCAACATCCGAGACCACCTCATATTCACGCCACATCATGTAGGCTTCAAACAGCATCGCGACATCTTCAGCGCTGGTGTAATAACCGTAAAAGTCGGCCGCACCATCAAATTCGAAGCTTGCACCAGCTTGCTCCGGTGACATCGTCTTGGTGACAGCAGCCCCGCCAAAATAGCTGTCTGCCATCAATTTCAGGTCACTGGACTTTAACGCATATGTCGACTTGAGTGAGTTTTGTACCCAGTCACTCTCAAGCCTCGCGATGTTTTCTTCTACAGAGCGGGAAGCATCCAAAAACTGAACCTGATCAGGCGGCAGAAAATCATTGGCATGCGCCAATTCATGAGCCAATAATCGGAATAGCCCCGGCGCGATTTCTGACTGGGTACGCCAATTGTTGTAATCGGGATCAAACTGGTTGCTGTAGGTCACATAATCCCCGTTCGGATGTACATAACGCTGCAGCGCGAGAAATGAAAGTGCGTCGGCAAAACCGGAACGATAATCGTCCTGCTGATAGATATCGTTCCATTCCTGCTCATTGCGCCACAGATATCTGGGATCAATATAGATCCCGGCTGTATAGCGATGGTAAAAAGACGGACGGACATCCAGGCTCAGCACAATCACATTCAACGGCTTGAACAGATTCAGCGCATCCTGCGGCAAATCCCGGACCACAGCCATAAAGCTGTCCCCCATCCAGGCATGCGATACCATCAGCCTTCGGGCAATATCATCCGGGGTCAAATCGCCCTGAATGTCATATCCCATAGGCGCGATATCTTGAAGATGGCAAGATTGATTCGTTTTATAGATGACGGCACAGTCTTTGGCCGTCTGCGCAAACGGACTGGTTTTCACGTAGGGTTGCAGGTTTGCCAGTAAGGGATCACCATCCCTGTTCAGGCGCTTATCCCCAGACTTACCACTATCGCCGCCACATCCCGACATCAGCACGGCTGCGATCAGCACCGCGCACGTCGATATTCCTTTGTTTTTTATCATGATAACCCTAAATCCTTTTTCTGGTGTGCCCAACTCTACACCACGAGACGTACTGTGGCAGATGCTTTTTGATCCGGCTGTCACGTAATTCAACAACACTCAATGTCCCGACTGAAAACGCATTATTCGTTACATGCCCATCAAGCTTGATATACTGGCGCCAAGAATTATCTTCACGGTCAACCAGTGTATTATGAGAGTGCCACGTATTTTCCATCCTGAGCCGCTGCCTGCAAGCGGAAAAGTGACATTAAGTGATGATGCCGCCAATCATGTCGGCCGTGTCATGCGTATGCAAGCCGGACAGGAAGTCCTGCTGTTTGACGGCAGCAATGCAGAATTTCCGGCAATCATTTCTGAAGCAGGCAAAAAACGGGTCGACGTCGAGATCACCGCACGCCACGAACGCAGTATCGAATCGCCGTTGGATTTACATCTGGGTCAGGTCATCTCCCGTGGCGAAAAGATGGAATTCACCATTCAGAAGTCTGTTGAGCTGGGCGTGAACAGTATTACGCCGCTGATCTCTGAACGTTGTGGCGTAAAGCTGACTCAGGAACGTTTTGATAAAAAAATGGCCCAATGGCAGAAAATCGCCATCAGTGCCTGCGAACAATGCGGCCGCAATGTCGTGCCGGAAATCCGCCCGGTAATGAAACTGGAAGACTGGTGTGGTGAAGAATTTGACGGTCTGAAGTTGAATTTGCACCCAAGAGCCCAATATTCCATTAATACCCTGCCCGCACCCGTTTCCCGCGTCCGTTTGCTGATTGGCCCGGAAGGCGGCCTGTCGGCGCAGGAAATCAGCATGACCGAAACATTCAATTTCTGTGAGATCCTACTCGGTCCCCGGGTGCTCAGAACAGAAACCGCCGCAATGACGGCAATGACAGCGCTACAGGTCCGCTTTGGCGATCTTGGCTAACCAAGGAGAAATGACATGATCAAATTGGGTATTGTGATGGATCCCATCCAGTCCATTACCATCAAGAAGGACTCCAGCTTTGCGATGATGCTTGAAGCACAACGTCGTGGCTGGGAAATCCACTACATGGAAATGGCTGATCTGTCTCTTGAGCAAGGCAAAGCGATCGCCCGCACCCGTATCGTCAAACTGAAAGAAGATCCGACCGACTGGTACAGCTTCCACGGCGAGCAGGAAATTGAACTGTGCGAGCTGGACGCCGTACTGATGCGTAAAGATCCGCCGTTTGATACTGAATACATCTACGCGACCTATATTCTGGAACGCGCAGAGGAACAGGGCACACTCATCGTCAACAAGCCGCAGAGCCTGCGTGACTGTAATGAAAAACTCTATACCGCCTGGTTCCCGGAACTGACACCAACCACGATTGTGACCCGCCGCGCTGACAAAATTCGTGCTTTTCAGCAGGAACACGGCGACATCATCCTGAAACCATTGGATGGCATGGGCGGCTCGTCTATTTTCCGCGTGAAAGCTGGCGATCCGAACCTGTCGGTAATCATTGAAACCCTGACCAACCACGGCCAGTACTACTGTATGGCGCAAACCTTCGTACCGGACATCAGCAACGGCGACAAGCGCATTCTGGTGGTCGACGGGGAGCCAATGCCTTACTGTCTGGCCCGGATTCCGGCCAAAGGGGAAACCCGCGGCAATCTGGCGGCTGGTGGCCGGGGTGAACCTCGACCGCTGAGCGAGACGGACCGTAAGATCGCCGAAGCCGTGGCCCCCTCGCTGAAAGAAAAAGGCTTAATTTTTGTCGGACTGGATGTGATTGGCGACAAACTGACTGAAATCAACGTCACCAGTCCAACCTGTATCCGTGAGATTGAAGCGGCGTATGATATTTCGATTACCGGCAAGCTGATGGACGCCATTGAACGCCGTCTGCAAAAAGCTTAATCCGTTATCGGAACCGTTACCGGAACCGTTATCGGAACCGGAACACGGGTGAGAGTGTGCTGTCCAAATCATAAGACCTGAGATTGAGGTTGAGCGGGCGGCACCTCTGCCGGAACAGACAGACCAATTCAGCCGAATCCTTCTCATACTGTAATCAAGAGCGCTTGTATTAAAGGACTGAATAATGAACCTCACCAATCATTTTCTGGTGGCCATGCCCAGTCTGCAGGATCCGCACTTCAAACGAAGTGTCGTCTATGTGTGTGAGCACAACGACGAGGGTGCGATGGGAATCGTCATCAATTTACCCATTGATGTCTCAGTCGGCAGCATGCTGGATCAAATTGAAGTCGAGCGCGATCTCCCGCTGGCTCATCCGGACAGCCTGAAAAAGCCGGTGATGCTTGGGGGACCGGTGGCCGGAGACAGAGGCTTTATCCTGCACAACAGTAAAGCCAGCTACAGTTCCAGCCTGAATGTGACCGACGACATCCAAATGACGACCTCCAAAGACATTCTGCCCCTGCTGGGCACCAAAGATGAACCCAGCAAATATCTGGTTGCGCTGGGCTATGCCGGCTGGACAGCCGGACAACTGGAGCAGGAACTGGCGGAAAACAGCTGGCTGACCATGGAAGCGGACCCGGTCGTGGTGTTCGAAACGCCAATCAGTGAGCGCTGGGATAAAGCGGTGGCCAAGCTGGGCATCCATTCTGCAAATTTATCGAGCGAAGTAGGACATTCATGAGCGCATCACGCACTGTACTTGCCTTCGATTATGGCACCAAAAGCATCGGCGCGGCTATCGGACAGGAACTGACAGGCACCGCCAGCCCGCTGGCAGCCCTGAAAGCCAACGATGGTGTGCCGAACTGGGACACCATCGAGGCCTTGCTGAAAGAATGGCAACCGGATCTGGTGGTCGTGGGTCTGCCAATGGATGTTTACGGAAAAGAACTGGAAAGCATCACACCGCGTGCCCGAAAATTTGCCAATCGGCTGCACGGACGCTTTGGCTGTCAGGTGGAACTGCATGATGAACGCCTCAGCACAGTAGAAGCCCGTTCGGATCTCTTTGCACGGGGCGGCTACCGCTCACTCAGCAAAGGCAATGTGGATTCTCAGTCTGCTGTCGTGATTTTAGAAAGCTGGTTCGAGCAGCAATACGGCTAGTTCAGCTTTACAGGCTTTTGGATCATAGGTGACCCAAAGCCTGAAACGCTGTACAGAGCCTTTGACGATTCAAGCCCCGCGCATTGATGCCGGGGCTTTTTCTTCACCTGCAATTCGGGATTTACCCTGCAACCAACATCGCAAACGGCACCGCCAACAGCAGACTCAGCGCGGTCCGGATAAACCAGACGACAACCAGGCGGCCAATACTCAGCGGAATGGACGTCGACAGGATGCAAGGAATGGAAGCCGAGAAAAACAGTACGCTCGACACGCAAATCACCCCGGCCGCCATTCTGACCACGAACTCAGCGTCACGCAGCAGCAGTGCCGGGAGGAACATTTCAGCCAGTCCGGACGCCGACGCCTGCGCGAGTTCCTTCGCGCCCTCAATGCCCCAGATCGCAGTAAACGGATAAAACAGATAGCCTAACCACTCAAATACCGGCGTATATTTGGCCACCAGCAGGCCAATCAGGCCCACCGACATAATCGACGGCAGAATCGCAATCGTCATCAGCAACCCGTCTTTGATGGTCGACAAGACATTACTACCCAGCGAAGGCGCCTGACGCGCAACATCCATGCCCGTCTGATACGCCGTGTGTAAACGACCGTCACTGCCCGCTTCCGGCTCAGGATCGCTAACCGACTCATCCATCCCGCGCAGTGGCGGCAAATGTACGGTGATCGCCGTGACGATGAAGGTGATCGCCAGCGTTCCCCAGAAATACAGATTCCAGACCGGCATCAGATCCAGCGTCTTGGCCACAATGATCATGAAAGTCGCAGATACCGTCGAAAAGCCGGTTGCGATAATCGCGGCTTCTTTCGCAGAATACTGACCTGATTTGTATACTCTATTGGTGATCAATAGCCCAAGTGAATAGCTCCCGACAAAGGAAGCCACGGCATCAATGGCCGAGCGTCCGGGTGTCCGCCAGATTGGCCGCATGACGGGCTGAACCAGAATTCCAATCAGCTCCAGCAGGCCGTAACTGACCAGAAAGGACAGGAACACCGCACCAATCGGAACAATCAGTCCGACCGAAATCACCAGCTTCTCAAACAGAAACGGCAACATGTCTTTGGTGTGCAGCAGTTCCGGACCTGTCCCCGTTACCGCCATCACCGCCGCTGCGGCACCCAGTATTTTGAGCACGGAAAAAACTTTGTCGGTCAGGCTCTGAGACCATTGGCCCGAAATAAACGGATAAGCGGCACCGGCCACGATC
Organism: Photobacterium sp. GJ3; assembly: GCF_018199995.1. Lineage (NCBI taxonomy): Bacteria > Pseudomonadati > Pseudomonadota > Gammaproteobacteria > Vibrionales > Vibrionaceae > Photobacterium > Photobacterium sp. GJ3. The sequence goes on from NZ_CP073578.1 coordinate 2,851,108, forward strand.
ATGGCCAACGCATACCAGGCCACGCCATCACCCAGCCAAACCTTGACCTGACTGACCAGATGATCCAACGGGATCGTCGATTTACCGGCGATCGTAATGGGTATAAAAAAGAAAAAGATCCCGATTGCACTCAGAATCAGCAGACGAAATCTCGCCAGCGCATCCGATGCGCCGACCCCAGCTTGTGATTGATCCATCTTTGTCGCTCCCTCTACACTTCTTATATTTGTATATACATATAAGAGGTGAACAGTCTGAGCACAAGTTGGTTATTTTAAAACCACCGGACCGATCACAGAGATTTAACACATCCGTAACGAAAAGCAGATTGTACAGCGACCACCGCAATCGGATCATGGGTGGTCCAAAGCACTTTTCATTGCCTGTATCAGTCTGAGCGGATCGTGACCCCATCCAATCCACCACTGCCGGAAAACGGCCTGTCCATTTTCATCATTAGCCGGAGGTCGTTGGCCGAGTCGGCATGTGCCAGAGCGTCGAGTTCCGTGATTTTTCCGGTCTGAACCAGCGCGAATAAAGACTGATCAAACGTCATCATACCGTGTTCACGGCCTTTGCTCATGACTGCTTTCAGAGCGTGCAATTCACCACGGCGAATCAAGTCAGAGACTCTGGGGGTGTTCAGCAGGAGTTCGAACGCCGCATGTCGCCCTGCACCGTTTGCATCAGGTATTAATTGCTGCGCCAGAATCCCTTTCAGGTTCAGCGATAAATCAAACAGCAGCTGTTCCCGGCGTTCTTTCGGGACTAGATGCAGAATCCGCTCCAGTGCCTGATTGGCATTGTTGGCATGCAGCGTCGCCATACACAGGTGGCCGGTTTCTGCAAAATTCAGCGCGTATTCCATGGTTTCCTGATTGCGGATCTCCCCAATCAGAATCATATCCGGCGCCTGACGCAGGGAGTTTTTCAGCGCGATAGCATAACTTGCCGTGTCCAGCCCGACTTCACGCTGAGTGACAATGCACCGGTCGTGCTGATGGAGAAACTCAATCGGATCTTCGACCGTCAGAATATGCCCGCTCGAATGATGATTGCGATAGCCCGTCAGGGCTGCCATGGAGGTCGATTTTCCGGATCCGGTCGCTCCCACCACCAAAAGCAAACCGCGCTTCGCAATGGCCAGATCTTTCAAGGGTTCCGGCAATGTCAGGGCATCCACATCCGGGATCTGATGTTCAATCCGCCGGATCACCATGCCGGGTTGTTCCCGCTGCCAGAACGCACTGATCCGAAACCGGCGCGCGTCCTTCACCAGCGCAAAGTTGGCCTCTTTGTGTGTGACAAAGTCCTGCCACTGCGCGTCAGTCATCGCCTGCCGACACAGTTGCGTCATCATTGCCGGTGTCAGAACTTCCCCGCAGGCATACAGCTCGCCATTGACTTTGAGCTGACCAGACGCCGCCACGGTCAGATAAAGATCAGAAGCCTGCCGGGCGACCATCTCCGCCAGCAGCTTGTCTAACGTCATATGCTCTATTCCTGAATCGATCACTGGCCTCAACTCCGTTCCAGCACACGCGCCACTTCATCCGGATCCACCAGCCCCTGAGCCATCAGCCGGTTGACCGCTTGCTCCATGGTTTGCATGCCCATCCCGGCACCAGTCTGGATCATGGAATACATCTGAGCCACTTTGTCTTCCCGGATCAAATTCCGGATGGCGGGTGTCGCCAGCATAATTTCATGAGCAGCAACCCGGCCACCGCCCGGACACTTCAGCAAAGACTGCGCAATCACGGCACGCAGCGATTCAGACAGCATGGAACGCACCATGGCTTTGTCGTTCCCGGGGAAAACATCAATGATCCGGTCAATGGTTTTTGCCGCCGAACTGGTATGCAAAGTTGCCAAAACCAGATGCCCGGTTTCTGCCGCTGTGAGCGCCAGCCGGATCGTTTCCTGATCCCGCAACTCGCCCACCATAATCACATCGGGATCTTCACGCAGTGCCGATCGCAGCGCATTCTGGAAACTGTGTGTATCGCGGTGAACTTCCCGCTGATTGATCAGGCAGCGTTTGCTTTCGTGCACAAATTCCACCGGATCTTCGATCGTCAGAATATGGCGGTTGGTGGTACTGTTGATGTGATCCACCATGGCAGCAATGGTGGTTGATTTCCCGGAACCTGTCGCCCCCGTCACTAACACAAGCCCACGCTGACTCTGCGCTATCTGATAAAATACGTCGGGCACGCTGAGGGATTCCAGCGTGGGGATATTCACCGGAATCGATCGAAAAACGGCGGCGCAGCCACGAGACTGACGAAATGCATTCACCCGGAATCGTCCCACGTCTGGCAGCGCAACAGAAAAGTCGACTTCCAGATGTTCTTCATACTCCCGACGCTGTCCGTCATCCATAATATCCGTAATTAAACGGTGCACAGCTTCATGGGTCAGCGCCGGAATACTCAGCGCCCGGACATCACCGTCCACACGGATCATCGGAGAGACGCCAGCCGAGAGGTGCAGATCAGAGGCATTATGCTTTACACTAAAGTCCAGAAGCTCGGTGATATCCATATATTTTCCTTAAGAATCAATTATGAGTAGTATCAGACAAAATCTTGAAAAGGTCACCCGGGAGATCCGGACAGCCTGTGATAAATGCGGCCGTGATACGGATTCCGTGCAACTGCTGGCCGTCAGTAAAACCAAGCCGATCAGCGCCATTGCCGATGCAATCGCTGCCGGTCAGCGCGCTTTTGGTGAAAACTACGTGCAGGAAGGCGTGGAGAAAATCCAGCACTTCGCAACTCAATCGCCATCGCTGATCTGGCATTTTATCGGTCCGATTCAGTCCAATAAGACCCGGCTGATTGCCGATCATTTTGACTGGGTTCATTCCGTCGATCGCCTCAAAATTGCCCGGCGGCTCAGTGAACAGCGTCCGGAGCACCTGCCACCGCTGAAGATTCTGCTGCAAGTGAATACCAGCGGAGAAGCCTCGAAGTCCGGAGTCGATTTTGACGAACTGGCCGCGCTGGCGACCGAAATTGCAACCTTGCCGAATCTTGCCCTGCGCGGCCTGATGTCGATCCCGGAGAAAGCCGACGACTATGCAAGCCAGTTGGCTGCCTTTACCGCGCTGGCCCAAGCCAGAGACGCATTACAGCAACAATTACCGGACACCAAGCTCGATACCCTATCGATGGGCATGAGCGGGGACATGGACGCGGCGATTGCTGCGGGCAGCACCATGGTTCGGATCGGCACCGCAATTTTCGGTGCCCGGAATTACGACTAACGCTGCCTGAAAAGGCAGCGGCTGACTCAATTTTAGAAGGATTTTTTCATGGAACATCGTTCAATCGCATTTATCGGCGCTGGAAACATGGCACGCTCCATCATTGCCGGACTGGTTGCCAGTGGCTATCCGGCGGGCCAGATCACAGCGACGGCACCCAGTGCTGAACGCCGTGAACCGCTGGCCCGGGATTACGGAATCCATACCGACAGCGACAATCTCCGTGCAGCCCAGCAGGCTGATGTCGTCGTGCTGGCGGTGAAACCCCAGTTAATGGCAAGTGTCTGTCAGCCGCTGCAAAGTATCGATTTCAGCGGGAAACTGGTTATTTCCATTGCTGCCGGGATCTCTGCAGCGCGTTTGCAGGAAATGCTGGCGGCACAGGTCAGCCTGGTTCGCGTGATGCCTAACACCCCCTCCCTGATTGGTCAGGGCATGAGCGGTATGTATGCCAATGATGCGGTCAGCGAGGCAGATCGTACCTTTTCCGACAGCCTGATGCGTGCAGTCGGTGAAACCTGCTGGGTCTCGGAAGAATCCGGCATTAACGGCGTGATTGCTGCGGCGGGCAGCGCACCGGCTTATTTCTTCCTGTTCATGGAAGCCATGCAGAATGAAGCCATGCGTCAGGGATTTGATAAAGACACAGCCCGGGCGCTGGTGCAGCAGGCAGCAGCCGGTGCCGCCGGAATGGTCATTGCGAACCCGGAAACAGAGCTGTCGACCCTGCGGGAGCAAGTCACCTCAAAAGGTGGAACCACCGCAGAAGCCATCCGCACATTTAACGAATCGCAACTTAGTGATATCGTAGCCAAAGCCATGCAGGCAGCTGTCAGCCGCGCGCAGGAAATGGAAAAATTATTTTAAGGTAACAATATGAATGCTATTGCTTTTCTAGTCAGCACATTCTTCGACTTATACATTATGGTGGTTCTGCTGCGTTTGTGGCTGCAATGGGCCAGAGCCGATTTTTATAACCCTTTCTCCCAGTTCGTGGTGAAAGCAACTCAGCCGATAGTGGGTCCGCTTCGCCGTATCATTCCATCACTGGGATCGCTGGATCTGGCAACCCTGCTGTTTGCCTATGTGCTGACCATTGCAAAATATATTGTGCTGCAACTGGTACTAACCAACGGTGGTGTGGCATTCAGCCCTGATCTGTTCTGGCTCTCCGGCCTGTCACTGCTGAAAGCTGCGGGTGGCCTGGTCTTCTGGGTGCTGCTGATCCGAGCCATTATGAGCTGGGTCAGCCAGGGACAAAGCCCGATTGAATATGTCATGCATCAGCTGACTGAACCGATGACGGCCCCGATCCGACGCGTGATCCCTGCTATTGGTGGTTTGGATTTAAGTGTTCTGGTGCTGTTTATCGGTCTGCACTTCGCCAATATTCTGATGGGCGATATTATCGGTCCAGTCTGGTTCAAGCTGTAAACCGATGGGTGCTGTTACGCAGGAAAAAGCGGATCTGGTGATCCGCTTTTACGTTCAACCGAAAGCCAGCCGAGATCAACTGGTCGGCACGCACGGCGATGAAATCAAAATCGCCATCACGGCGCCCCCTGTAGACGGCAAGGCCAACAGCCATCTCATCAAATTTCTGGCCAAACAGTTTAAAGTTGCAAAAAGTCAGGTCACGATTGAAAAAGGTGAAACAGGACGTCACAAACAGATTCGGATTTGCGCTCCACAGATCATCCCCGAAGTGATCAGTGCTCTGCTCTGAATCTCTCCCCGCACTGCCGTACCACAACAAGCCGCTCTATACTTGAATCAATGCTGTAATATCCCTGAAAAGTATAAGGCCAAATGAAAAGAGATTTACCGCGACAGAATCATAAGGACAACATCATGAAACAGTTACTGGTTGCTTTGATTGTACTGTGCAGCATGTCATTTCCAGTGAGTGCCGAACAGTTGAAAAATATCGGTGAACTTGAAGTTCACTACTCGACCTTTCCGTCAACGTTTCTGACGCCGGATGTCGCCAAAACCTACCGGATTCAGCGCAGCCGCTACTCTGCCCTGATTAACGTCACCGTACTGGATACCAGTGCAGAGGGAAAACCTGCAGTCGCAGCACTGGTCAAAGGCACCGCCCGGAACCTGATCGGGAACCAGAAGGATTTAAATTTCCGTGAGATCCGCGAAGGGGATGCCATTTACTATATTGCCGAACTGACGCATGCCAACGAGGAAAGATTCCGTTTCAATATCGACGTTTCCCGTCAGTCGACCAACGGCAATATCCAGTTTGAACAGACCTATTTCTCTGAATAATGATTTCCACTCTCCGCACCCCAGAGAAAGAAGGGCTGGTCCCTTCTTTTTCTGTCTTTGGCTTTTGCCGTACCAGTGGGTATCATAGCGCCCCAGCTTTTCCCAGACCCACATTCAGGAGTCACCATGAGCAAACTTGTACTCGCCACCGGCAATCAGGGCAAAGTCCGAGAAATGGCTAGCCTGCTGGCTGATTTCGGCTTTGATGTCATCGCGCAGAGCGATCTCAGCGTGTCAGATGTTGCTGAAACCGGAACAACTTTTATTGAAAACGCGATTATCAAGGCACGTCATGCCGCCCGAGAAACCGGCCTGCCTGCAATTGCAGATGACTCTGGCTTAGAAGTCGACGCACTGAAAGGTGCCCCCGGTATTTATTCTGCCCGCTATGCCGGAGAAGGCGCGAGCGACCAGCAGAATCTCGACAAACTCCTGGAAGCGATGAAAGACGTGCCGGCGTCCGAGCGGACCGCACGTTTTCACTGCGTGCTGGTGATGATGCGCCATGCTGACGATCCGACGCCACTGATCTGCCATGGCACCTGGGAAGGACGAATTCTGACCGACGCTCAGGGTGACAACGGTTTTGGCTATGATCCGGTTTTCTGGGTGCCTGAAGACAACTGCGCGTCTGCCCAACTGGCACCAGCGCGTAAGAAACAACTGTCCCACCGGGGCAAAGCGTTGCAACAGCTATTTGCCGCGCTGAAGGAAGCCTGATGCTGACCCCACCGCCACTGAGCCTGTATGTCCACATCCCCTGGTGTGTACAAAAGTGCCCGTACTGTGATTTCAACTCGCATGCGCTGAAAGAAGCGATCCCGGAACTGGATTACATTGACGCGCTGCTTGATGATCTCGACATCGATCTGGCACGCTTTGGCCTGGAATCACAGCCACGTCCGCTGCATTCTATTTTTATCGGCGGGGGGACGCCCAGCCTGATTTCGGCACCGGAGATCAAGCGATTGCTGTCTGGCATTCAGGCCCGGATCCCGTTCAGCGATCACATCGAAATCACCATGGAAGCGAATCCGGGAACCGTTGAAGCCGGGCGTTTTCAGGCCTACCGTGAGGCCGGAGTCAACCGGATTTCCATCGGAGTGCAAAGCTTTCAGGATGAGAAACTCAAGCGACTGGGCCGCATCCACGGCTGTGAGGAAGCGGTGCGTGCTGCCGGGCTTGCTCAAGAAGCCGGGCTGAACAGTTTTAATCTGGATCTGATGCATGGCCTGCCGGATCAGAGCGTGGCGGATGCCATTGGCGATCTGAAACAGGCCATCGCACTGGATCCGCCACATCTGTCGTGGTATCAGCTGACGATCGAGCCCAATACCCTGTTCTACTCCAAGCCGCCGACGTTACCCGACGATGATGACTTGTGGGACATCTTCGAGCAGGGCCATGCGCTCCTGAGCGCAGCAGGCTATGAACAGTACGAAATTTCCGGCTACAGCAAACCGGGCAAGCAATGTCAGCATAACCTGAACTACTGGCGGTTTGGTGACTATCTGGGGATTGGCTGTGGCGCGCACGGCAAAGTCAGCTTTGCAGATGGCACCATCACCCGTACGGTAAAAGTGAAGCATCCGCGCGGCTATCTGAATCCGCAGAAAGCTTATCTGGATCAGGAGACACAGGTTGCCGACACCGAGCGGCCATTTGAATTCTTTATGAACCGTTTCCGCTTGCTGGAAGCCTGTCCAAAGCAGGATTATGTGGAACGGACCGGCCTGCCGCTGGACAGCATCCGTCAGCCGATAACCTGGGCACTGGAGAAGCAGTATCTGATGGATCAGGGCGATCACTGGCAGATCACGGAGCAGGGAAAACTTTTCCTCAATGATCTGTTGGCAGCTTTTGTCGCCGAAGACGAAGAAGCCTGAGTCAACCCTTTGCTGGCAGCATGCTGCCAGCAAAAGCTACGCTGATCTCAGAAAATCGAGCGGCCGATTCGTTCAGCCAGCAATTCCAGTGCTGCCGTCCCGGCCACAGAGTTACCGGAATCATCGAGCTCCGGCGACCAGACGGCAATCGACATCTCACCCGGTACAATCGCGATAATCCCACCACCGACTCCGGATTTCCCCGGCATACCGACCCGGTAAGCAAACTCACCTGCACCGTCATACAAACCGCAGGTTGCCAGTAACGCATTGATCTGTTTACTCTGCGTCGGCGAAATCAGCGGCGTCGCAGCACACAGCGGCTGCCCCTGATTGGCCAGATAGCTGAAGGTCCGGGCCAGATCCACACAGCTCATTTTCAGGGCGCAATAACCAAAGTAGTTCCCCAGCACAGGCACCACTTCATTCTTAAAATTGCCGAAGGAGCGCATCAGATAGGCAATCGCGGCATTGCGATCGCTGTGCTGCATTTCAGAGGCAGCGACATCTTTGTCGTAAACCACATTCGGATTACAGGCCAGCATCCGCACCAGTTCCAGCATCCGGTACTGCGGCGCAGAAAGGCGGCTGTGCAGCAGATCCGACACCACCAGCGCCCCCGCGTTGATAAAGGGATTGCGGGGGATCCCCTGTTCCATTTCCAGCTGGATCATGGAATTAAATGCATGGCCTGAAGGCTCTTTCCCCACTCTCGACCAGATTTCATCCGCTTCGTACAGTGTCATCGCCAGTGTCAGGCTCAGAACTTTGGATATCGACTGAATCGAAAACCCGATATCGCTGTCACCGGCCTGAATCACTTCACCGTCGTTATAGCACACGGCGATACCCAGCCGGCTTGCCGGAACTTCGGCCAGTGCCGGAATATAATTGGCGACTTTACCCTGCCCAATTAACGGCCGGACTTCATCCAGAATCTCATTCAGCAACTGCTCACTTGGCTTCATTCACTGTCTCCAGAGGACAAAAAAGCCAACGCAGAGGCTGGCTTTTCAGAGAAATCATGTTCAACGGATCAATATCTTATTCGATATTCACCCCGAATGGCTATGAACCATAGCACATTATTCTGTACGGGCGAACTTCATATCCCATACACCGTGACCCAGGCGATGGCCACGGGCTTCGAATTTGGTCAGCGGACGTTCCTCCGGACGCGGAATGTAATCCCCGTCAGTGGCCGTGTTCTCATAGCCCGGCGCAGCATTCATCACTTCAACCATATGCTCGGCATAGTTTTCCCAGTCTGTTGCCATATGGAAAATACCGCCGATTTTCAGCTTCTTACGCACCATTTCTACAAAAGCAGGCTGAACAATACGGCGCTTATGATGGCGTGCTTTGTGCCATGGGTCCGGGAAGAACAGCTGCACGGTATCCAGGCTGCCGTCCGGAATCATGTGCTCAAACACTTCCACCGCATCGTGACACATCACCCGCAGATTCTTCAGCGATGCAGCTTCTGCCCCCATCAGGCAGGCACCCACGCCCGGACTGTGAACTTCAATCCCGACAAAGTTTTTCTCCGGCGCATTGCTGGCCATCTCGACCAGAGACGCACCCATGCCAAAACCGATTTCCAGCACCACATGACCTTCACGACCGAAAACATCAGTCCAGTTCAGGGGTTGCTGTTCAAAGTCGATGCCCATCGCTGGCCAGTTGTTTTCCAAAGCCAGTTGCTGACCCTTGGTTAAACGGCCTTCACGACGGACGAAACTGCGAATTTTACGAACCAGTTTTCCGTCTTCATTGAATTCAGACAGAGTGACTTCAGCGTTCGTTCTCGATTCTTGGCTCATGGGTCCTTACCTAACAGTAGAATGTGTAATTCAGATACCAAACTGAAGAGAAGGCTGTCGGCCAACCGGAATTCTCTTCAGTTTGGTATAAACGGATCCGGCATTATCCAAAGTTCACGGCGGAGTGCAAGTGCCGTCTTCGCATTGAAGCCTGCCCCGGAATGTGGTGCAATCGTCACCGCAATGTCGGCCGGATGGTCAACTCAAAGAAAACAGACACAGGGTCGCGAGTGAACCATCGCGCGACAACCTGACTCAAGTCGAAGAATATCAATGCACTGCGGCATTCAGATGATGTGATTCATGCTGAGACGCTGCCAGAACAATCGCGCTGTGAAGATAATTTTATGAAGCAATTTCCCTTGCCACCTGAAACCTTTCAGGATCGTCTGATCCAATGGCAACAAACCCATGGCCGCCATGATTTGCCCTGGCAGCAAAATCCAACCCCTTACCGGGTGCTCGTTTCCGAAATCATGCTTCAGCAAACTCAGGTCGCCACGGTCATCCCCTACTTTGAACGCTGGATGGAAAGCTTCCCGACCATCGAAGCGCTGGCCGCCGCCACCGAAGATGACGTGATGAACCACTGGCAGGGGCTGGGTTATTACTCCCGTGCCCGCAATCTGAGAAAAGCCGCCCTGTATGTCACCGATGCATGTGCAGGCGAGTTTCCGGCACAGGTGGATCAACTGCTGAAGATTCCGGGGGTCGGCCGCTATACCGCCGGAGCCATTGCTTCATTTGCCTATAACACCTACGGTCCGATCGTCGACGGCAACGTCAAACGTCTGTTCTGCCGTTTCTTTGGCATCGAAGGCGTGCCGGGCACAACTCAGGTCGACAAACAGCTCTGGCACCATGCCGAGCAATTTACCCCGCAGCAAAACAACCGGGCGTTTGCGCAGGGGCTGCTCGACATGGGGGCAACCGTCTGTAAACCGAAAAATCCGGTCTGCGATGACTGCGCCTTTCAGGACAAATGTATTGCCTTCAATACCGACCACGTTGCAGCGTTGCCAACACCAAAACCGAAAAAAGTCGTCCCGACCCGTCCCGGCCAGTTTCTGTGGATCGAATCCGACGGCCAGCTACTGCTGGAAAAACGGGAAGAGAATGGCATCTGGGGCGCGCTCTGGTGCCTGCCGCAAATCTATCTGGAACCCGAACAGCTCGGAGACCATGTTGAACTCAAAGGCACCTTCAAACATACCTTCACCCATTACAAACTGAACGCCAGCGTCTGGTCGGTGGATCGCCTGAGCAATCAGACCGGCAACCAGCAGTGGTTTGCCATGGATGCCCTGAGTGATTTGGGCCTGCCGACGCCCATTCGTAAATTTATTGAAAAACGCGTCTGAGGCAATACGGCAACAGACTCATAGGAGAGGTGGCACCTGAGTGCCATCTCTCCATGAGATTCAAGGATAAGTCTTGGCTGATTCCACCGTTTCAGCCTGATAGCTGATTGTTCACGTTCGTGCTCACAGATGTGCTCACGGATGGATTGCCAAACAAGTCTGAGAACGATGCGATCAAGCGTTCTCTTTGCTCTGTGTCGTACACGCGTACCAATCCCAGAGATAACGCTGTCTGAAGATTCATTTCCCTGCTGAGCAACGCGGCGTAAACCATATCGGGAAGCAATAATACGGCCTCCCCCGCTTGTGCAGGCTCGGTATGGTAAGCGGCAACCGCATCGGACGGATTGAACCGCATCCAGGCGCCGCTCTGTGTCAGCAGAACAGTCACTGGCAACCTACCGTTTCGCGAATCATCCATGCGCTGATAGCGATACGTCATCATATACGTGTGTGCAATTGCTTTTTGCCGGACACGCTCAAGCGACGCACGCTTTGCAGTCAGTTCTTCAGGTAAAGGGGCAATCTGTCCCGATTCAATCGCGCGGTACGTTGCGACAGCGATTGGGATCGAGCCACGATGATCCACTGAAAACCCAAGATCAATCAGCTCTAAAGAACAAGCCATGGCAGACGGTAAGTACCATAAGCCAGACACGATGCTGGCAAAACCTGCCCAATATCCACTGAATTTTCGAGTGCACCCATGCATTTCCTGATTCTCCATACCGTGAGACAATCGGACCTCCTGACATCCCGACACCATTGATAAACGCCGCTCTGCAGCCAATAAAGCCGTTACCTTTCCTCAGTGTAGACGACAGAACATCGGGCCAGAAAACCAAGGCTGAGGCAGATCCTGCACGCAACAAGCTTGAATCCCGCAGGCAGAAACAGGAAACTAGCCCCAGAAATTCGATTCAGGCAGCCATGCAGGCTGCCCTCTAATCAAGATTGAGGATCCCATGAGCCGTACTGTATTTTGTGCCCGACTGAAAAAAGAAGCCGATGGTCTGGATTTCCAGCTGTACCCGGGTGAACTGGGTAAGCGTATTTTCGACAACATTTCGAAAGAAGCCTGGGCTGAATGGCAAAGCAAGCAAACCATGCTGATCAATGAGAAAAAGCTGAACATGATGGATCCGGAGCACCGTAAGCTGCTGGAAACGGAAATGGTGAAGTTCCTGTTTGAAGGTCAGGATGTGATCATCGACGGTTACACACCGCCAAGCGAGTGATCCCTGTGTGCGCCAGACGCGTGCATGAACATCACGTTCTCAGGTTCCGGTGAGCAAAAAGCATACCGCGGCCCGACAGAAAATGACATCATTTGCCCAAACGCAAGCGATGTCATTTTTTTATATGCAGAACATGAAGAAAGCACTCCTCCTTGCCACCCTGACACTACTGCTCAGTGGCTGTAGCCGTGAACTGGTTGAGAAGGTCTATAAAGTTGATTACGCCCCAACCAACCGGTTTGCCAAGAATCTGGCACCATTACCCGGCCAGTTCACCAAAGATACCGCAGCGCTGGACCGCCTGATCCAGACCTTCAGTGGTCAGGTGAAACAGCGCTGGGGCAACGACAACGTCCTGATAGCCAGCAAGCGTCATTACGTTAAATACACCGATGGCTATCAGAGCCGGGCACATGTCGATTTTGACAAAGGTCTCGTCACCATCGAAACCGTTGCCACCACCAATCCCAAGCAACACCTGATCGATGCCATTGCCACAACCCTGCTGACCCCTGCCGATCCGGCGGAAGTCGATCTGTACTCCGCGCAGGATTTTGCCCTGTCCGGCAGCCCTTTCCTGCTCGGACAGGTGCTGGATCAGGATGGCAAATCCATCGAGTGGTCCTGGCGGGCCAAACGTTATGCGGAATATCTGGTCAATCATCAGATGAAAACCAAAAAAGTCCGTTTTCAGAATGCCCACTATGTGGAAATTCCCATGGTGGCCGACCATGTCAGCAAACGAAGCTACAAGTATGCGGATATTGTGCGTGAGGCCTCTCGACGCTATGGCATCAAAGAAGATCTGATCTACGCCATCATCAAAACCGAGAGCAGCTTTAACCCCTATGCCGTGAGCCCGGCCAATGCTTATGGTCTGATGCAGGTCGTCCCGAAAACAGCAGGTGCCGATGTGTTTAAGCTGGTGAAAAAGCGCTCGGGACAGCCGTCACCGCAATATCTGTTTGATCCGGCCAAAAACATTGATACCGGCACAGCCTATTTCTATCTGCTGCAGAATCGATATCTGAAAGAAGTCCGCAATCCGCTCTCACTGCATTACAGCATGATTTCGGCGTACAACGGTGGCACTGGCGGTGTACTCAACACTTTCCACAAAGATCGCAAGCGCGCCATGCAGGATCTGAACCGACTGCAACCGAATCAGGTGTACTGGGCACTGACCAACAAGCATCCCAAAGGGGAGGCCAGACGTTATCTGGAGAAAGTGACCAACTTCCAGAAAGAGTTTAACAACGGAAAAATCTGAGCCAAAGTAAAGACTTTGCAGGATTTGAAACGAATATTGCTGCTCGCCGCCGCATAACGGACAAAAAGCGAGCAAGCAATCGCGAAAGGTCGTTTTTTCTGGAAAAAGGTATTGACGATGAGGGCCAAAACCCGTTTAATAGCGCTCCGTTGCCTCGATAGCTCAGTCGGTAGAGCAGAGGATTGAAAATCCTCGTGTCGGTGGTTCGATTCCGCCTCGAGGCACCATCATTTATTTGTGGTGTTCTGGTAACGTCATAAAAAAGAACAATTCCCCCTTAGTTCAGTCGGTAGAACGGCGGACTGTTAATCCGTATGTCGCTGGTTCAAGTCCAGCAGGGGGAGCCAAATTCGTGTGCCGACTTAGCTCAGTAGGTAGAGCAACTGACTTGTAATCAGTAGGTCACCAGTTCGATTCCGGTAGTCGGCACCATTTATACAGCGTAAAGCATCATTCTGCTTTACCCTGCCTCGATAGCTCAGTCGGTAGAGCAGAGGATTGAAAATCCTCGTGTCGGTGGTTCGATTCCGCCTCGAGGCACCATATTTCATTGTGGTGTCATCAGAAAGTGACAAAACAATAAAAAACAATTCCCCCTTAGTTCAGTCGGTAGAACGGCGGACTGTTAATCCGTATGTCGCTGGTTCAAGTCCAGCAGGGGAGCCAAACAAGCAAAACGAAGATTTTAATCTTTGTTCTGCCTCGATAGCTCAGTCGGTAGAGCAGAGGATTGAAAATCCTCGTGTCGGTGGTTCGATTCCGCCTCGAGGCACCATACAATTCCCCCTTAGTTCAGTCGGTAGAACGGCGGACTGTTAATCCGTATGTCGCTGGTTCAAGTCCAGCAGGGGGAGCCACTTCAGAAACCCTGGTCGAAAGACCGGGGTTTTTCTTTATGTGTCCCGGCAAGCCGCCAAACCCACCGGATCCTCCTCTCCTCCAGCCATCAGCGTTTCGCTACGCATTCAGATAATTCCCATTTCACAAGAATTCTCAGCACGCCATTCTTTTTTGCCTTGATTAAAAAACTTGCGATTAGTCCCAAGTATTTCGTATCTGATGTAAGAAAAACTGACAGGGTTTGAGTCACTTCCTCTCTTAACATACTCCTGATTGCCAGTTCCCTTCGACTCGTCCAAACCATCTAATGCAAATATGCACATAACGCTTTTTTAAGGAGAGAAAATGTTGCTTCAAAATACCGCGTGGCGGAAAGGGATATGGTTGCTGGGCGCCGGTTCAATCATGAGTTCCTTATCAACAACAGCACAGGCACATGGGTACATGGAATACCCGCCAGCCAGACAGGAAATCTGTGCACAGGATGGAGGCTACTGGGATTCAACAGATGGCTCGACGATTCCCAATGCAGCCTGCCGGGCAGCGTTCCTTGAATCTGGCTGGTACCCCTTCGTGCAGAAGCCGGAGTTTGCCACACTGGTGTCGGATTTTAACAATCAGGCTGCCGTTGAGCTGGCCATCCCCGATGGCAAACTATGTTCTGCCGCAGACAGCAAAAAATCCGGGATGGACCTCCCCTCCCCTTACTGGCAGAAAACAACCATTGATACGACCAATCAAGGTCAGCTCAGTGTTTTATACCGCGCTGAGACGCCTCACAACCCGAGCTTCTGGAAGTTCTACCTGACCAAGCCAGGCTTCGACAGTGCCACGCAGGTACTGACCTGGGGCGATCTGGAGCTCATCGCAGATGTCGGTAATATCCCGACCACCACCATTAACGGCCTCAAGTATTATCAGATGACCATCACCTTACCCACCGACAGAACGGGCGATGCGATTCTCTATACCCGCTGGCAGCGTGATGACCCGGCTGGTGAAGGATTTTACAACTGTACCGACATCCGGTTTGCAGGCTCGGATACCGGTCAGCCGGATGCGTGGACCCAAGCTGGTGCTTTCGTGAAAGCGACAGACATTGCCCAGCCGGATGAAACCGTCTGGTTCCGGATCTTCGACCAAAACGGTGTTGAAGCGGTTTCTGAGCAACTGGCCATCACAGCCGCCAACCAGTCCCAGTCGATCTGGGCGGCGACTTTAGCGGACACCGTCAATCAGACCTACCCACAGCAGGTGCAGGTCGGCAAACAAGGGGCGGATGGCAGTATTGTGTTTGACGCTCAGGATCTCTATGGCAACCAGATCTTCCTGAAAAACAGGGATTACACTTACCAGCTGGATATCAAGCTGCTGCCAGCAGCGCCCGCTTGGGATGCCAATAAGGCGTATGTCGCAGGTGATAAGGTGCTGTTTGAAGGCCTGGTCTATACCGCAAAATGGTGGACCAAAGGTGAACAACCCGGACAGGCAGCCGTCTGGGCACTCAATTAACCCGCCAACCCCGGATGGGCCAACACAGGCCCATCTTTCTCACACCAATATGCCACCAATGGCATTAAACGCTGATTTTCTCGCTTCACAATAATATTCATTGGTAAATGACGAAAATTTAACCTCTTAAGCAGGATCATATTTTGTCACTTTTCTTCTCTTCACGTTGCACAACCTGATCTAGTATTTTTGCAAAGAAAAATAACCCCGGGTCAAAATGATGATACGGGTCTCATAAGCATGATGTAGAGAGCAGGGAATGAAACTCAGGACACAAACTTATTTGCTTTCCGGAATAATTCTGGCCGCAATGCTGGTCATCATGATCACCGGATTATGGACATTACGCGTCGCCAGTAATCAGGACAACGAATCCAGAGTCACACAACTCTTCACCAGCACTTACAGTACGCTGGTGGAATTCGAGAAGATGTCCGAAGAAGGTTTACTGAGCGAATCAGAAGCCAAGGCCATGGCGACCCGGCTGTTGCGCAATAACATTTACAAAGACAATGAGTATGTTTATGTCGCGGATGAACAACTCAACTTTATCGCCGCACCGCTGGACCCGCAGTTGCACGGCACCAGCTTCCACGACTTCAAAGATGGTCACGGAAAAAGTGTCGGCTCCATTCTGGAACAGGCCGTTGCGACCAGCGGTAATCAGCTGGCGCAATACACCTGGACCCAAAAACAAGCGGACGGCAGCATTGAAGAGAAACGCTCAATCGCCCGTCGTTCCCCCTGTGGGGCTGGTATGTGGGCACCGGGATCGGCTACAACGAAGTCAATCAGCGTTTCTGGTCTACCGCCAGCTGGCAGCTCATCTTGTGCATATTTATCACAACAGCCATTCTGGCCGTCCTGATTTTCGCCAGTAAACGGATTCTGAATCTGCTGGGCGGAGAGCCCCATGACGTTCAGACCGCCGTTCAGGCCGTTGCAGATGGCCGGATTACCACCCATTTTGAGACCCGAGCGGCCCCCGGCAGTATTTACTTCGCCGTTCAGACCATGAGTCTGTCACTGGCCGAACTGGTGAATCAGCTCAAACAGTCGATGGCGGAACTGCGTCAGGAAATTGATCACGTCTCTTCCCGTTCCGAAGTGATTGCGAATCTGACCGATGACCAGCAGCAGTCCACAGCCATGATTGCGACGGCAATGACCGAAATGGCCTCTTCTGCAAATAATGTGGCGGCCTCTGCCAGCGATACGGCCCAGAACACCGAACGCGCCGACGAGCAAAGTCAGGTCACCCAGACGCTGATTCTATCGACCGTTGGCAACATTCAGGGATTAGCGGATCAACTGGGCACAGCCAGTCAGGCGGTTGCACATCTGGATACCGAAGTGAACAGCATTGCCCGGGTGCTGGAAGTGATTGGCGATATTGCCGAGCAGACCAATCTGCTGGCGCTGAACGCCGCAATTGAAGCAGCCCGTGCCGGTGAGCAGGGTCGCGGCTTTGCCGTGGTGGCCGATGAAGTCCGGAATCTGGCGGGCAGAACACAAAACAGCACCAAAGAGATCCAGCAGATGATCAGCCGTCTGCAAAGCGGTTCTCGCAATGCGATTGAGACCATGGAAACCTGTGCAGCAACCAGCCAGACCACTGTGCAACAGTCGCAAGAGGCTTCGGAAGCCTTACAGCGGATTGTCTCGGCGCTGGAAAGTATCACCCAGATGAGCCATCAGATCGCAGCCGCGGCCGCAGAACAGACGCAGGTCAGCGACGATATCTCAAACCGGGTCAATACC
Organism: Photobacterium sp. GJ3; assembly: GCF_018199995.1. Classification (NCBI taxonomy): domain Bacteria; kingdom Pseudomonadati; phylum Pseudomonadota; class Gammaproteobacteria; order Vibrionales; family Vibrionaceae; genus Photobacterium; species Photobacterium sp. GJ3. Next base: position 2,868,350 of record NZ_CP073578.1, read on the forward strand.
ATAGAAGACAGCGGCAGACAGTTGTCAGAGGTTGTCGGTCAGAGCCATCACAGTACCCGTTCGTTGCAGGGGCTGTATCATGAGCTGGAAAAATGGACCGGAAAATTCAGCCTGAAATCCTGAACCGGATCTGTGCCCTGAAGATAAAAAACCCCACGTTTCCGTGGGGTTTTTCTCAGATGCAACCACCAGTTTACTGTGCGCCGTCACTCACCAGCAGCACACCCAGTTCAAAATCCTGATAGCCGTAATGCATCACCATGCCATCATTCAAACCCAGGCTCAGAATCGTCTGACTTGCGGGATGCGGTGTGGAAGACCAGACATTGGAGGTCGCTTCCCATTGTTCATCTTCGGTCCGGATCAGGCCCGGGAAAGCTTTGAGGTTCACCGCCGGTGAAATACAGGCGACCTCACGCAGGCTCACCAGCTCTTTGATGTTGGGCATCCGCCATCCGGAGACCCCATCTATCACTTTGTTCTTCTCGTTCAGATCAATCTGGAACAGCGCTTTCTTCCAGCTATAACCTTCCCGCGCACCCACACAGGTTTGCTGCGCCGAATCCCACGCTGTGCCCATCAGGCAACGACGCCAGACCAGATTGGTCTGCAGATCCGTCACTGTCCCATGCTTGTTTTCCTGAAAACGGATATCCGGTGCGCTGCCGGACATATCCTGATAGCAGGACTGAAATGCAGCCATCGCATTGGCTGAGCACAGCAACGCACAGAACCATGCGCCAACAATTTTTTTCAACATCATTTGATTCCTTATTCCGCAACCATCCGAACTGCCATCACATTTGGCGACAGACATTCTTCACCCGGCACACACAGTGCCTGATAGGCCGTGATTTCGCCCAATCCTGTGCCACCGTCAGCACCCGTCATCTGCGTCAGATAGGTTATCGCTTTACCTGAGGTATAACCGGGATCCGTTCGCAACAGAGTGGAAGACCAGTAGAAGCCATAAGGTAAGTCTTCACTGCCGATCCACAGATCATTGAAGAACGTCACTGTCAGGCCATAAATGTTGTTGTTTACGTCGGTTGCCGTTTCACTGAAATCGAGCAAGTCATACTGCTCATGCATCGTCGGCAGACGCCAGTTGGTTTTTCCGCACAGTGCTGATTCATTCAGTTTCTGGCTGTACGCCTGAGTTGTGCAGACTTCCAGTTGATCCGAGCTGCACGACGCCAGTGCAAGTTCATCGGCATGTGGCTTCATAGTCTCGGTTTCCAGTGCAAACAGACGGTGTTTGTCGCGGAATGAACCCGCATCATCCGCTTTGATTTCCCAGACAAGGCCACTGCGCTCATCTTTCACACAGTGCCAGGTCGCACTGTCTTCAGGCAGAGGCTGCCCCTTGGCGTCCAGTTTGGTGAACTTGAAACCGCCATCGGTCACATCCAGTCCGAAACTGGCATCCTGTCCCGGTGCGCCGGCATCTGGCTCATCCGTCAATGTACCTGTCGACAGATTCAGATGCTGAACCATGCCGGTGTCATTGAGCTGTTTGACCGACATCCGGCCCAGTAACAGGATTTTCTCCAGCTTCGCTTCATCCAGTGTCTCTGCCATCAGATCGGCACCATAAATGCCCAAACCTTTCGCTGCACCGGCAACCGCGACGCCATAGTCAGCATGGCGGCTGCTCAACTGGCTGAGCAAAGAGAGCACCTTGCCGTCCAGTTCAGCCAGCGCGGCATCATCACTGCCTGCCAGCAAATCCGATGGCGGCGTCATCCCGAGTGCTGTCAGGTGATTTTTCACCGAGGCAATCGCTGTATTCAGGCTGGCGCCGGACATCATTTCCCCGACGACCATGGTGGTGATCCCATTGATCAGCGTATGCGCATTTTCACGGGCAGCCGGTGCAGCCAGATTCAATGTCGTCGGCGTTGTTGAACGGGCAGCAACCACTGGCGTGGCCTGAACCAGTAGCGGGGATGTCTTCACCCGGATGTCTGTACTGGTGAGCGTAAAGTGATATTGCGTGGCCCTGACCGACGGTTCATCAGTACTGCATGTCCAGTCACGATTGACATCCGCACATACTGTCATCGGCAGATCAACCGATGCCGAGGACACACGACCGCTGACGTCGTAGGTCGGTTGATGCTGATCACCTGAATTGCTGCTGCCGGAGCCCGAGCCATTACACCCGCTCAGAACCATGGTCAGCGCAACCGGCAAGACCGCAAGTTGGATTGATTTCATCTGATTCTCACTTCTTTCGAATTAAAATGGGCGGCGTCTCATCAACGCCATCGCCAGGCCAAACAGCAGGCTCAGCACGCCGAGCGAACCACCGCCGGATGTGCCTTGGTTGTCTGGTTTGACTGTGTTGTCTTTGTTCGGTTGGGCGGTCTCTGCATGACCACAGTCATACCCGGTCACCGCACCAATCCCCCAGGATTTGAGGGTGCCGCGCTGCCCTGTCACCCGGTCGGTCACTTCCAGCACCCAGTTTCCTGACATCGGCTCCCCCACCAGCGTCGACATTGCCGGTGTATTCCCTTGGGTAAAGGTGTAGATTTTTTCTGTCAGCGGCGATGACTGATAAGTCATCAGCGGAAAGCTCCGGCCAGACGGTGTACGAACCACCACCCGCAGATCAGAGAAACGCGGATGCGATACAGACAGCTGGATACCAAAATCATCCGATATCAGCCCGGCTCCTGCTGGCACCGTCAGCGCATACATGGATTCACCCAGTAATATCTTGCCGCCGTCATGGATCTGACGGGCATCCGACAGGGCTGCATTCAGCACTTTCAGCGGCTGTGACAATGTTGGCACGCCGTAGGTAAAGCTCAGTTGCTGCTGACTGTGACGGGATATTTGGGCCGCATCCTGCGTCACCGTGATATCCGCAGTCAGTTGAATGGCTTCACCGCACTGCAGCGAAGCAGGAACCGGAATGGCTTCTCTGGCTTCAGTCACGGCACCTGGCACAACCTGCGTTGCCTGTACCTGCTGATGCCAGTTCAGCGCAGGCATGGACAACTGAGCACGCAAAGCGGCCAGTGTCTGCTCACTGTCATTGACCAGCGCGACAGAGAAGTCCGTCACATGCTTTCCGGTCACTGCCAGCGCAGAATTGGCCTGAGCCAGAACAACGGTGTCATTCAGGATGCCATGGTGAAGAAAACGGGAGGTGAGCCACTTGGCATAGTCTTTCTGCGGATAAAGACGCTGCGCCGCATCCACTGTGGAACGGGCCAGATCGTCCATCTTCATGCCATAGCCCATCCCGGCCATGCCTTCAATCACCACCCGGTTGAATTCATCAAAAGCCGCCTCGCCATAGACGGCTTCCGCCTGCTTCAGGGTCTGAAACAGTGGCGTTGACCACAGCTCATCACCCAGTGTGCCGGCCACGGAAATATGGGCCCGGTATTCCATGTCACGGTTGTAGCGGGCATCGTCATCATGCAGCGATCGGCGGGATTTCACAGCGCCAGCTGCACCATCCCAGTTGGCAAAAACATCCAGTTCAAAGCGTTCACTCCGATGGCGCTGGACCCAGAAGCTGTAAGCCCCGGCCCAGTAATCGCCGAAACCTTCACCAATGGCGCCGGTGTCTCCGCCTTTCCAGTCCGGAACCAGCATGTCATTGATGGCGTGGCCGAATTCATGCAGTACCACATCCGCATCTTCACTGTCCGGCACGCCCCCTACGCCCATCGACAGAATGCTGACGTCATCCAGATAGGTCGAGTTATTGGTGTTCTGGCCCTGCGCATCAATTTTCAGCGGCGCCGTAAACAGAGCCCGCTCTCCCGTGAAGCCCAGGCTGGCCAGATATTGCAGCGAATGATCCAGGTGATAGAACGCATTCACATCCCGAAACGCTGCAGACTGCCGGGTGAAATCAAACGGCTGTCCGTCTGCAACGGTCACCAGACCTTGCTGTGGCCCGACATCCAGCGCTGTCATCGACTGAATGTCGATTGCCATCACCCGCGCATTCATCAGATACAACTGGCCGTCTTTTCGTGTGACTTCCACGCCAGACACCGTGCTGTAAGCCTCAGCCGGAATCACAATCTCATCCACATCTGAGTGATCCGCTTCAATGGCACGACCCGTCGCGGTGCGCGGATCCGGATCAAACACCGTCATCGCTGTCTGAACAATGTCGCCCTGCGGCGGTGTCAGTAATGTGTGCGGACGCGGTGGCAATGGCACATTCAGCGCGCACTCATCGGCGTTATCCACCAGATGATTGAACAGGCGGTGAAGCTGACCATGACGGTTCGTGGTCACCACGATGGCGCCTTCACAGAACTGACCTGACGCATGCTGCTGCACAAAATGATAATGCGTTCCCAGCAGGCTCTGACGGGTGCCCCGCAGCGCCAGCCGCTCGGTTTGCGGATATCGCGCCTGAACATATGCCAGCGCGTCATCACTGTTGTGAATCGCCGGCGTGTCCAGCGGGTAAATCAGGTGCTGTGCCTGAAGCGGTGCGCACAGCATCGCCGCCACGGCCAGTAAAGATCGTTTCATCCCGGTATCCTTAAAAACGGTACTTGGCGTTCACGCTGAAATAGCGGCCCGGCTCGGTCGAGAAACGCGTTTGTGCTTCAGTGACACCGGCCACGTCCTGATAGCGGGTGTACTCGCGGTCCAAGAGGTTATGCACCGCCGCATTCACACGAAAATCCGGCGTCACGTCATAGCCCAAACCTGCATCAACCGTCATCCAGCCCGAAGTCGTTGCGCAGTTCTGACGGATCCCCAAACTGTCTGCACAACTGGGGACCTGATCCATCGCCGCAGCGTAATTCACCCGCATGAAGCCATTCAGACTGTCCTGCTGGTAAATCAGCATGGTGTTGCCTTCCAGCGGCGTCAGGGTCCGAATGGGTTCACCGTGCTCATCTTCACCGTCAACAATGCCCAGCTTCGAGGCCAGATTCAGACGATCGTTGAACCAGTAGCTGACCGTCATCTCGGCACCATAGGTTTTCACACCGTCCAGGTTCTGATACTGCACCTCGGCATACTTGCCAGCCTCATTCCAGCCGACGGTTTTTTCAGAAATGAAATGATCGAAGACGGAGTAGAACAATGCGCCATAGACAGCCAGCTGACCGTCGTCGTACTTAGCACCCAGCTCCAGATTGTCACTGGTTTCCGCATCCAGATCCGCATTGGGCCGGATCACGAAATTCCCCAGATCACTCGACAAGTGCGGGACAAAACCGTACGCCTTGGCATAAGACGGCGCCAGAAAGCCATGGGTGTAACTCAGGTAATATTTCAGTGCCGGTGTCCACTGGTAAGCCAGAGACAGGCTTGGAGAAAGCTCGCTGCTGTTCAGCTCATGCAGCGGGTAGCCGCCAATGGTGTCCTCCACCTCAGACGACATCTGCTGGACGTCGAAACGCAGCCCCGGTGCCAGATTCCATTTGCCCCAGCGAATGTCATCATGCACATAGATGCCAAAAGTGTTCGTTCTGGCCGTAGCGAAAGGCTCCGAGTCCTTCAGCATGTTGCCGGTCCAGTCCACGACACGCACATTGATCGGGCGCTCATGCAACATACTTTCCAGTGCAACCCCCCAGGCAAATGTATGTTCAACATCCCCCAGGCTGACCTGCTTTTGCAAATCAGACGACACGCCGATCAGGTGATCATTAAAAGCCCGGTTTTCAGACTGGCGACGCTTGAATACCAGCCCTTCCTGCGTACGCTGCATGCCAACATCTTTGTCACTGGCTGTGTCGGTCTGACGGTAATACAGATTGATATCCGCCTGATCAGCCAGCAACTTTTCTCCTTCCCACTCTGCGCCTGCCCGCACGAACAACGTGGTGGTCTCTCCTTCTTCCAGAAACGACGTGGCTTCCCAGATGCCGTCCATCTGAGTCGGGGCGATCCCCTGCGCCCGGCGAGCCTGCTGATTGTAGTAATCCACCTTCCCTTTCAGCAGCCAGTTGTCATTGAGGAACCATTCACTGGTCAGCGCCGCATTGATCCCGTCAATATCCCGGACATACAGAGACTGATCATGATTTTTGGTCTCGCTGCCCTGCCAGTAGCTGAGGCGCACCAGATGCGCGCTATCACCCATCCGTGCTGCCGTGGTCAGCGTCGAAGTATATTTGTCACTGATGCCTGAATATCCCCAGCCAGGTCAATATAGTGATCGTCGCTGCCCAGATAATCACTCGGCGTTTTCGATGTCAGAACCACCACACCGCCTATCGCACCAGAGCCATAAAGCGACGAGTCAGCCCCTTTCACCACTTCAATTTGTTTGACGCTACCCAGATCAAAACTGTTGTGGCCTGCGACATCGTTCAGATCACTGGCACCATAACCATCGGCAACTTTGACACCATCTTTGATCACTGCAATCCGGTTGCCACTCATCCCACGGATCGTGATGTTTTGCGGGCGACCGGCCCCACCACTGACACTCACACCCGGTTCATGAGACAGCACGTCGTACAGTTCGGTCGATCCCTCTCGCTCAATATCGTCACTGGTGATCACGGCCACAGAGCCGTTGGTTTCAGACAACGGTTGCTCGATGCGGGTTGCCGTGACAACCACGGTTTCCATCGTCTTCGCGTCTGACTGCTGGGCGGCCAGGCTGTGAAAACTCATCAGGCCAGTGGTACTGGACAAGGCATACAAAGCCAGGGGGATAGGCTTTAACTGCATGGTGCAAACTCCGGTTCTCAACAAAAAATTACAAGTGAAAGGTTGATTCAGGTAAAAGCAGCCCCTCCGGCTTCACAGGAAGCCAGACGGGTCTGATTCAATTTCATATCAGGGGGACTGAGTCCCGGATGGCACCAGACTCAGCAGGAAAGCATACTCGCGGGCTTGCTGCTGTTGTGCCTGCCGGGCATCCTGGCGGTGTCCGCCGGACAAATCGGTCTGAAGCAAATACGGCCCCGGACTCAGGCTGTTTTCACGCACACGCATCACCCACCGGGCGGGCTCCCAATAGGGAACCTGCGTGTCATACAGCCCGCCGGTCACCAGCATCGGGGGGTAAGCCTGAGCGGAAATATTGTCGTTCGGGCTGTAACTCGCCATCACGGCGCGCTGCACCGGATCACTCGGGTCGCCCCACTCTGCATATTCCTGACGGGTCAGCGGCAAGCTGGGGTCAGACATGGTGGCGATCACATCAACAAAGGGCACCTGAAGCACAGCGCCGGCAAACAATGCTGGCTGTCGATTCAGTGCGCCAGCAACCAGTGTGCCACCGGCACTGCCGCCCAGTGCCAGGATCGGGCGGTTCTGGCCGTGATGGAAAGCTTTCATCACTTCAGCCACAGCCAGAAAATCATCGAAAGCACGGGGCTTATTGACCCCTTTCCCTTGCGTATACCAGTCCGGTCCCAGGTAGCCGCCACCTCGGACATGTGCAATCGCATAGATCACGCCCCGATCCAGCAAGCTGATGATTTGCGGCATGAAATAAGGGCGAACCGGCGTGCCGTAAGCGCCATATCCGTAAAGGATAACCGGAGATGTCTGCGTCAACCGATCGGCTCGATACGCCAGTGTCACCGGGACAGAAACGCCCTGATGGCGAACCTGAATCTGCTCCGTCCGGTAATTGCCCGGGGCAAAATCGGGATAGCGATCTTCTGCCACAACCCTGAGGGTCTGCTGCTTCAGATGAAACGCTTGCCACTGCGGCGGTTGAGTCATCGACATCCTGCGGATCATCACCGACTGGCCATAGCGGTTCGTATTACCCGACAGCCAGGCGACACCACCCGCAGGGGTGATCAGGCTATCGTTCTGGACAGCCCCCTGATAGTTCAGCACCACCAGACGACTCAGATTCTGTTCTGTCACTTCCAGGACAATGTGGTCGGGAAACAGCAGCCAGTTCTTGATGTGCTGATCATTTTCCGGTTGCCAGAGTGGTTGCCATGCTGCCTGATACGACGCACCCTCGTTGGCTATCTCCGGAAGGGCGCTCTGGTACAGCGTAAAGTCACCGTTCAGATTACTGGACAGATATAAACGGCCATGACGAACATCGGCATAATATTCAATACCGGATTCCCGTGGGCGAATGATTCCCAGCAACTGACCCCTGTTACTCTGAACCAGCCACTGCTCACTGGTGTTGTGATTATTGGACTGAATGATCAGGTATTGATCCGCGGTGGCTGCATACACAGAAGCGAACCAGGCCGGATTGTCTTCCCGGAAAATCGTGGTTTGTGTCGCCGCTGTCAGCGCCCAGCGACGCACCTCAAATGGTCGGTACGTGCCGGATTCATTCCCGACAAAGTACAGGCTTTGGCTGTCCTGACTCCAGGCCAGATCCGTGCTCGCCGTCTCAGTCAAGGTCGCTTTGATCTGACCCGTGCGCAGATCCAGCACGGTCAGTGTGTAATTTCGGTCGCCACGTCGATCTTCAGTGATCGCCAGCAGACGATGATCCGGGCTGACTTGCCAACTGCCCAGATGATAGTAATCCGAATGCTGACTGCGTTTGCTCAAATCGGCAACAGTCTTCGTTGTCCCGCTCTTGGCGTGCTGTTGCCACAACACCCCCTTGCTCAGGCGGTAATTGTAGGTCCCGGCCAGATGCCAGGGTCTTTCAGCAATCGCTGCCTGACGGGATTGCCACTCATGGTACAGCGCTGCTTCCAAGGTTTGCTGTGAAGAGAGGGTTTGCGCCGTGTACTGATTCTCAGCACGCAGAAAATCCAGAACCCTTGCCGATTGCCGCGAATCATCACGCAACCATGCATCGGATGGATACTGGCTGGTCTGAACCACAGGTTCTGCGGAGTGCACCTGTGCTGCAGCTTGCGCAGATCCTGCCCAGGACAGACCCGCCACAACGGCCAGCGACATACCTATCAAGAAACTTTTCATCCCCAAACGACAACCTACTTACAACGCAATCAGGAAAAGCAATATTCTGCCCATTAAACAGGGCGCACATCATGCCGACAGAAGATAATGAGATCAATTATCAGTTTCATTTATATTTGCGAAATAAGTAAACGGAGTGATCTGCGTCACAATTATCATCCGATGTAAGGATTACACCGGATAAAAATCAACCAACAAATCAAGTAAACTCAGCAGACGTGTTTTCCAGAATTCAAGATGGTAAGAGAAATGACACAAAGTTAAGGAATGAAACCACAGCATTCCCCGTGCTGCTTAGGCTGACGCCATGAACTTAGCTCAAAATACGGACAATCAGCACAAAAAAAGGGAAGTCGCACTTTTTTTTCTAGAAAACCGTTGACGATAGTCCGGAAAACCTTTTTAATGCGCCCCGTTGCCTCGATAGCTCAGTCGGTAGAGCAGAGGATTGAAAATCCTCGTGTCGGTGGTTCGATTCCGCCTCGAGGCACCATAATTTGATTTGTGGTGTTCTGGTAACGTCATAAAAAAGAACAATTCCCCCTTAGTTCAGTCGGTAGAACGGCGGACTGTTAATCCGTATGTCGCTGGTTCAAGTCCAGCAGGGGGAGCCAAATTTAGTTTTTAAGAATAACTTAAGAACAAAAAAACGCCGACTTAGCTCAGTAGGTAGAGCAACTGACTTGTAATCAGTAGGTCACCAGTTCGATTCCGGTAGTCGGCACCATCTTTTAAACCTCGCTTCTTGCGAGGTTTTTTTTATCTTCATTTCCCATAAGCATCTTTCATTACTTTCAGCCTATTTCTTTACTGACGTTATTCTTATTAATCGATTTTTCGATGGCTTTGTGATAAATGTTCTCTTTCTTGTTTCGGCAATTTTTACCCAGCCCTGCCCCAATGTCGCAGCATGACACTCACAGGGCGGTTATCGTCCTGCCTGACATTCAATTTGATAGAACAAGGTAATGACAAGCGTAAGACTCCCGACAGAGTGTTTAACTCCCGGCCTGTATATCAAGCTGCCGCTGCAATGGACGGAGCACCCCTTTATGCTGAATCACTTCAAAATAAAGGATGAACACCAAATTCGTCTCATTCGCGGTCTGGGCCTGAAGTTTGTTTTCCACTTTCCGGACAAAAGCGACAACCAGCCTCTCTCAGCGAATAACGCATCGCAACAACCCATTTCAGATCAGGAAACCCGGTTTCTTCACAAACAGGCAGATAAGCTGTGGCAGGAAAAGCAGCGTCGGATTGAACACCTGAAAAACTACAAAAGAAACCTGCAGCGCTGTGAGAAAAGCTTCCAGCGCTCTTTATCTCAGTTACGTGCAATTTCTCAGAAAATTAAAAGCCGGCCTGTCACGGCCTTTAAAGACGCATCGGAACTGGTGAATGATATGGTTGATGCGTTGTTGGATAACGACAATCTGGCTTTACATCTGATGAACGATGTCAAAGAGTCGGAAGACATTTACTATCACTCTCTGAACGTGGCTGTTCTGTCAATGTTGCTGGCAAAATCGCAGGGTATGCCCGCCCGCGATATTAAGACAATTACGCTGGGGGCACTGTTCCATGACATTGGGAAACACAAAATCCCAACCCATATTCTGCGGAAAATCTCGCCCCTGACAGAACCGGAGGCAAATTTCCTCAAGCTGCACCCGAAATACAGCCTTGAGCTGGCAGAATTAGGGGAGCATTTTCCCGAAGCGGCCAAACCGATCCTCAGCCAGCATCATGAACTGATGGACGGCACCGGCTATCCTCTGGGACTCAAAGGACATCAAATTAACCGGTTTGCCCAGCTGGTGGCTGTGGTAAACGCCTATGACAACCTGTGTCACCCGATGGACCCCTCGAAAGCCAGAATCCCCTACAGTGCACTGTCCTATTTGTTCAAGCATAAAAAAGGACAATACAGTGAAGAGTTTATTGCGCAACTGGTCCGGATGATGGGTGTCTACCCGCCGGGCAGTGTCGTACTGCTGTCTAACCAGCAAATCGGGATGGTGATTTCCGTGAACGCAAAACGGCTGCTTTACCCGAATATTCTGATCTATGAACCCAGCGTACCGTCGAATGAAGCGCCGATTCTGGATCTGGAAGAAAGCGAACTCACCATCGAACGGGCGCTCTTGCCCCACAAACTGCCTGAACCCATCCGTCAGTATCTGAATCCGAGAGCCCGGATTTCATACTACTTCGATCCGGAACACTAAACTCAGTACCGTGCATCCGGTCAGGCACATGGCCTTACCAGGTAAACATCTCTTTGATCCAGCCTTCCGGCTTGCTTTCGCGGCACTGTGCGGCCAGTTGCCCGTTCGGATCCCAGGCCGGGAGCGACTGTTCGCCCCGGCAATCCAGCCCCAGCGTGCCATTGTTCAGACGGTGATACTTCAGTGTGCTCAGTTTTTGCGGCCAGTTCAGCTGTAACCGCTCCGGCTGACGCCGTTCCAGATAACCACTGTATAACCGCAGTGCACCGCTGGCGCCAGTGAGTTTCACCGGCTTGTTATCATCCCGGCCAATCCAGACCGTGACCACTTCCCGGCCATCCGCGCCGACAAACCAGCTATCCCGCGTATCATCGGTTGTGCCGGTTTTGCCAGCCAGCGTTGCCCAGCCGAATCTGGGTTGCAGATAGCGGCCCGTGCCCTGACTGACGACCTGTTTCATGGCGTACGTCGTCAACCAGGCAGCCTGTTCCGGCACAACCTGACGGCCTGAGGGAATGTGGCGATACAACATCTTGCCCTGGCGATCGACCACGGCACGCAAAGCCGTCTGATCCGCCCGGCGTCCGCCGCTGGTCAGGCTCTGATACATCTGACTGACTTCAAATGGTGACAGCGTGATCGCGCCCAGCAAAATCGATGGCAGACGCGGTACTTCATTTTCAGACACGCCCAAATCCGTCAGCGTATGGATAACCTGATCCAAACCGACTTTGAGGCCCAGGTTCACTGTCGGGACATTGAGAGAACGGGACAGCGCGTAATAGAGCGGCACCTGTCCACGGAATTTCCGATCGTAGTTCTGTGGCCGCCACTCACTGCCCTGATTGCCTTTGAGCAGGATGGGTTTGTCATCCAGCGTGGTCGCGAGACTGAATTGCTCCGGCTGACGCAATGCGGAAAGGTACACCGCGGGTTTCACCAGAGAACCAATCTGGCGTCGCCCGTCCAGTGCCCGGTTAAAACCAGCATAACCCGGACGGCTGCCGCCAATCATCGCCCGGATTTCACCGGTATGGCGATCTACGGCCACCATCGCTGTTTCAATTTCGCCACCAGCTTTTTTCTCCAGCGCCGGTATCCAGGTCGCCACCGCCTGCTCGGCTTCCTGCTGAGAAACCGGATCCAGCGTACTGAAAATCCGCAACCCGACGCCCGGCGTAAAACGGTTGCCCACTTTCTCTTTCAGCTCGCGCTGCAGCAACTGGAAATAGGCAGGCTGACGACTCGCGATCACCGCCTGCTTCTGTACATCCAGCTTCCGTGTGGCCGCCTGTTCGTATTCTCTGCCCGTCAGAATGTCCTGATCCAGCATCAGACGCAGCACCAGATCCCGACGATCTCTCGCACGCTCCGGGTGACGCCACGGATTGTAATATGACGGCCCTTTCACCATCCCAACCAGCATCGCCAGTTGATCGATACGTAATTCCTGCAGCGGCCGTCCGAAATACAGGCGCGCGCCCAGCCCGAAGCCGTGAATCTCGCGGCTGCCACTCTGTCCCAGATAAACCTCGTTCAGATAGGCTTCCAGGATCCTGTCTTTGCTGTACCGGTAATCGATGATAATCGCGATGTAAGCTTCCTGAATTTTTCGCCACAGCGACCGCTCACGGGTCAGAAAGATATTCTTGGCCAGCTGCTGGGTCAGGGTACTTCCCCCCTGCACCGTACGTCCGGCTTTCAGGTTCACCAGCGCAGCGCGCAGAATCGCCATGGGCGATACGCCGCCATGATGGTAGAAATCACGATCTTCTGTCGCAAGCAGTGCATCCACCAGCACTTCCGGAAACTCATTCCGGGGCGTGAAGATACGTTGCTCCCCTTCTTTGGTGCCCAGCATCCCAAGCATTTTGGGTTCAATACGCAGATAGCCCAAAGACTTCTCGCGACCCAGATCAAACACCTGACGCAAACCACTGTCATCAAAGGTCAGCATCACGTGACGCTGGCTTTCATAGCCGTCCTCAAACTCAAACGGACGACGGATCAATTCAATCCGGGTGGACGAAGCAGAATACTCGCCCGCCCGCTGCGGTGTTCTGACCTTCTGATACTGCAGGGTATCCAGTTCGCGGCGGACCTCACTGAGCGTCACCGCCTGCCCCGGCTCAAGATCCAGCACCCGGCCATACACCACGGCAGGCAGGTCCCAGAGCTGGCCATCAAATTTGTCCCGGACCAGATTATCGAGATAGATGCCCATCACGAACACGACCGCCAGAATGGCAAGTCCGAGCTTGAGACTGGAGAAAAACACCCAGCGCCCGATCCGGGACAACCAGCTGCCTCTGGCCGGCGCTTTCGACGCAGGTTTAGTCGTTTTCTTCGCTGACGCGGCCTTGGTGCCTTTTCGGGCAGGGGCTTTTCGGGGCGTGGCCGGTTTCTTGGGAGCCGGCTTTTTCTCAGTTGTTTTTTTCGGAGCCGCCTGACGGCACTTCAACGCTTGGGTCATCATGATTTCTTTTTGGGTCTGAACGGACATCGCTGGATCTGCACGTTATAAATATTTTTTCGTTTTTCTCGTGGGTGCATGGGTCGCCGGATCATCCGGCCAGACATGCTTCGGATAGCGGCCTTTCATTTCTTTCTGAACATCTTTGTATGCGCCCTGCCAGAATGCGGCCAGATCGGCCGTGATCTGAAGGGGCCGCTGGGCCGGAGACAACAGCTCAAGTACCACAGCCACGTTGCCATTGGCAATCAAAGGCGAGGCCTGTTCTCCGAACATCTCCTGCATCCGCACCGCAAGCACCGGCGCCTGTCCCGGCTGATAGCGAATCGGGTAACGAGAGCCTGTCGGGACTTCATAATGCGTCGGCAGCGCCGTGTCTAACAGCCTGGCCTTATCCCACCCCAGATACGCTTCCAGCGCGGCCACCAGATCGAGCTTCGCCAGTCCCTTCATGGTGCTGATGCCCGTCATAAACGGCAGCAACCATTGCGACAATGCCACCAGCAGACTGTCTTCATCCAAGGCCGGTAATTCAAGCTCCGGCAGCCATTCCCGGGCGCAGCGGGCCCGAGTCAGCAAATTTTCGCTGTGCGCTTGCCACGGGAGAACCTGCAAGCCTTGTCGGCGAATGGCATTCAGCAAAGCTTCACTGGCTCGCGCCGGATCCGGGCTATCCATCGGGGTTCGCCGGATGATCAGCTTGCCACAACAGCATTGCTTTTCTGCGACAAGCCGCCCTTTTTTATCATCCCAGTCCAGCCACTCCTGTTCGTGGAACAGTTGCGGCAGTGCCTGTTGCAACTGATCAATGTCCGCGGCTACCGCACTGAACACCCGGCTGTCTCCCTGACGGGTTTTCACCACATCCGCGACGACCAGCGCCGACTCTCCGGCCAGCACCTGTGCATCATCAACACTGACGCCCTGCCCGTTTGCCAGTTGAAAGCGTCCGTTCTGACCACGCGACAAGGCGATCCGGTCGGGATAACCGGCTGCCATCAGTTCTGCTAACCAATGGCTCTCCAGCCGCCATTGCGGCTTTTGAGCCGTCTGGCCGGTGAGCTTATGCCAGTGTTGCCCGGCGCGCTGCAGATACTGTGAGGCACGCGGTAACTTGCCCGATTCCATCAGATGAAGTTGCCAGGATAAATCCGGATTCTCCACGCCTCGCACCGGCTCTTCCAGCAAAGCCACCAGCATGGCTGCCGTGATCTGAGCTGGCACCGGTAACGACTGCGCATGGGCCAGAATCGCTGCCAGCCGGGGCTCCGCCCCCAGTTGCTGAATCACCTGGCCTTTGGTGGTCAGTTGTCCGCGCGCATCCAGTGCACCGAGCGACAACAATAATGCCTGTGCCTGCTGCATGGCAGCATCTGTCGGTACATCCAACCAGCGCAATTCGCTGGCCGCAGCACATCCCCATTGTGCCAGTTCCAGCGCGAGTGAACTCAGATCGGCCCGTAAAATTTCTGGCTGAGGAACTGCGGGCTGGCGGGCCAGCAAGTCTTCACTGTACAAACGCAGGCAAATGCCGGGCGCCAGTCGTCCGGCACGGCCCGCACGCTGCTCTGCCGAAGAGCGGGCAATCCGCACTAATTCCAGCCGACTGATCCCGGTTTTCGGATCCCATTGTGAAACCCGTTCCCAGCCGGAATCCACCACCAGCCGGATCCCTTCAATGGTCAGACTGGTTTCCGCAATATTGGTCGCCAGCACCACTTTTCGTTTGCCTGCCGGGGCGGGCTGAATCGCCTGTTGCTGGGCTTTGCTGTCGAGTTGTCCGAAAAGCGGCGCCAGTATCACATCGGGTGTAACAGCCGAAGTCAGCCATTCCGCCAGACGACGGATCTCGCCCGCGCCGGGCAGAAAAACCAGCATGGATCCCGTTTCTTCGTCCAGCAGCCGGAGGATCTGCCGTCCCGTCCACTCAATCGACACACCCGGCGTCTGCTGAGCTGAGGTGCCCTGACGCTGATACCGAAACGCCACCGGATAACTACGTCCCTGAGATGACAGATACTCAGCATCCGGGAGCAGTGACTGCAGCGCCTGATGATCCAGTGTAGCGGACATCACCAGCAGTGTCAGATCGTCCCGGAACGCTTCCTGCACTTCCAGCGCCAATGCCAGTGAAGTATCCGCGTGCAGACTGCGTTCATGAAATTCATCAAAAATCAGCATGCCGATCCCGGATAACTCCGGATCCTGCTGCAACATCCGGGTCATCACCCCTTCGGTCACGATCTCCAGCTTTGTCGCCGCACTGGTCCGGGTTTCTCCCCGAACCCGCAGCCCGACCGTCTGACCCACACGCTCACCCAGTTGCGATGCCAGATAGGCAGCAATATTCCGCGCAGCCAGCCGCCGGGGTTCCAGCAAAATGATTTTGCCGTCAATGCGCTGGCTTTCCAGCAGAAACAACGGTAGCCGGGTCGATTTGCCCGCACCGGGCGGTGCTTTCAGAATAATCTGAGTCTGGCGCTGAAGCGTCGCAGCGATATCAGGCAGAACAACTTCAATGGGGAGCTGTGACAATGTGAACACCTTGTGTCATCTTTGATTGAGGGGCTGGATTTGCTGAGGTTTGAACCGGTTAGCAAAAACGCTTCTATTGTATACCCATGTCGCCGCAAGATGTAAGGTTCAGCGCCGGGCTGCCCAACCGCAACTACCGGCGTATTCGAGTCAGTCACAGGTAGATTGATCGCCTGTCCCTGTCAGGAGTAGCAACCATGACTTCAACAGATGCTTTTGTGCCAAACGAACCCGCCGTTTACGGCCAGCAGACAGACGGCAAACGGATGTTTTTTGCCCTGCCGCTGACCGAACCACCGGCAGAAAATCTGCAACCTTATCAGCAACTCTGCCATTTCAAAGACCATTTTCCCGGCCGCGGACGTGTCGTGCCCGATGCAAATCTGCATCTGACACTGGCGTTTCTCGGGCAGGTAACCGAGGCACAACAGCAGCAACTGATTCAGGCAACTGAACAGCTGACCATTCCAGCTTTCAACGTTGTATTCAATTTTATCCGCTACTGGAAACGCAGTCGGGTGATCTGGATGGGCGCAGAGCAATCGCCGCCTGCGCTGTTACAACTTGCAGAACAACTGGGAGAAATTGCCGAAGCGACTGGCCTACCGCGCGATACCCGGCAATACACACCGCACATCACCCTGAAGAAAAATGTACGTCAGCGTCCGGTACTGGACAGCCTGTCGCCCGATTTTCATTTTCACTTTCAGCGTTTTGGCCTGTATATTTCTGAAGTCGACGGACCCGGTGTCCGTTACCGATTGGTCAACCAATGGCCACTTCATCACGCTTCACAGGACAGTCCATGATTTTCAACCCACCCCTGCAACCCGCAACCCTGATTCGTCGCTACAAACGATTTTTGGCCGATGTCGCCCTGCCCGATGGCACGGAAATGACGATGCATTGTGCCAACACTGGCGCCATGACCGGATGCGCTGAACCGGGGGCAACGATCTGGTATTCCACCTCCGAGAATCCGAAGCGAAAATATGCCCACAGCTGGGAAATGACCGAGACGCAATCCGGTGACTGGATATGCATTAATACAGCCAGAGCCAACCAGATTGTGGTCGAAGCGCTCAAAAATGACCACATCCCTGAATTATCGGGCTATGCTTCATTGCGCACGGAAGTGAAGTATGGTACTGAAAACAGCCGGGTAGATATTGTACTGGACGACCCTTCACTGCCCGCCTGCTTTATCGAAGTGAAAAGTGTGACACTGCTGGAAAAAGACGGTCGCGGATACTTCCCCGATGCAGTCACCACCAGAGGTCAGAAGCACTTACGGGAGCTGGCGGAAGTGGCGGCAAGCGGACAGCGTGCAGTCTTATTTTTTGCTGTCCTGCATTCAGGGATTGAAAATGTCGCTGCAGCACACCATATAGACCCGGTCTATGAGGACTTACTAAAACAAGCAGAAAAATCGGGTGTTGAAGTCTTCTGTTACCGTGCAGACATCAGCCCCACGGCGCTGACGTTAAGCCAGCGGGTAGAATTTGCGCAGTCATAAGGAAAAATGATGCTTTCTTCACATTGGTATAAAATTGAAGAGATGCAGCAATTGCCACGTTATATCCTTTCTGCTATAGATACCCGCCAAAATTAACCAGTGACGGTTATTCGGTATATGTTAGGAGATGCTATATGCCAGAGAGCAAGGTTAAAAAATCGCTAGGCATCCTGGCTATTGCTGGGGTTGACCCATATCAGGAAAAAGCCGGCGAAGAATATATGGGTGAAGCTCAGCTTGAGCACTTCCGTAAGATTCTTGAAGCTTGGCGCAACCAATTGCGTGAAGAGGTTGACCGTACTGTAAACCACATGCAAGACGAAGCCGCTAACTTCCCGGATCCAGTTGACCGTGCAGCACAGGAAGAAGAGTTCAGCCTGGAACTGCGTAACCGGGATCGTGAGCGTAAACTGATCAAGAAAATTGAAAAGACGCTGCAACGTATCGAAGATGACGATTTCGGTTTCTGCGATTCCTGTGGTGTTGAAATTGGTATCCGCCGCCTGGAAGCACGTCCGACAGCCGATCTGTGCATCGACTGTAAGACACTGGCAGAGATCAAAGAAAAACAAATGGCTGGCTAAGCTGCCCTTTGTCACCAGAATGAGTAAAAGGGGGCCTAGGCTCCCTTTTTTATTTTCCAGTTCCGACAACGAAAACCATGCCCATGCAATCTGCTTACACTGGCCGTTTCGCGCCCTCTCCTTCCGGTCCGTTACATTTCGGTTCACTGGTCGCTGCTGTCGGCAGTTATCTCCAAGCCCGGGCCAGACAAGGGCGCTGGCTGGTCAGAATGGAAGACCTGGATCCCCCGCGTGAAATGCCGGGTGCTGCGGACGATATCCTACGCACCCTTGAGGCCTTCGGCCTGCACTGGGATGGCGAAGTGATCTATCAGAGCCAGCGTCATCACCTGTATCAGGCACAAATCGATGCGTGGCTGGCCAGCGGAGAGGCGTATTACTGTCGTTGCAGCCGCAAAGCCATCAAAGAAGCCGGCGGTTTTTATCCCGGTACCTGCCGGACGGCCCATCACAGTGCTCAGGACAGTGCTGTGCGCTTGAAGGTTGAATCGGCGGTGACCGGATTTGAAGATCTGCGCCACGGCTGGATTCCCATTCCGGAAGCGCTGGCTCAGGAAGATTTTATTATTCGTCGCCGCGATGGCCTGTACGCGTATAATCTGGCCGTGGTGCTGGATGACATTGCTCAGGGCGTCACAGAAGTCGTCCGGGGTGCCGATCTGATTGAGCCGACTGGCCGCCAGATTGGCCTTTATCGTCAGTTGGGACAACCCGCAGTGCAGTACCTGCATCTGCCGCTTGCCGTCACAGAAAACGGCAATAAACTGTCCAAGCAAAATCATGCGCCAGCGATCAGCCAGCATCAGCCAGGTCCATTGCTCTGTCAGGCCATGACCTTTTTGGGCATGTCGCCACCCGCCGTATTACAGACCGCAAAACCCCATGAAATTCTGGGTTGGGGGATCGCGCATTGGGATGTCGCGAACCTGCCGCCAACAACAGCGATCACGCTGAACCTAGCATCTTGAGGTGACTTGGGTATATGATATGCGGCTGTTCAGTCCGGCCAGTTCATAATTACGAGGTGTGTTATCTTTAGTCGAGTCGCCAGCTTTTGCCGTAAAGTATTGACCCGAGAGCAAAATGCTTCGGGTAACGAGGAGCCAAGCTTGCAAGTTTATCAACGTGAGGAGCACGGTATCTCCCGCAAAGACATCAGCGAAAACGCGCTGAAGGTACTCTATCGCCTCAATAAAGCCGGATTCGATGCTTATTTAGTCGGTGGCGGCGTCCGGGATTTACTGCTGGACAAAGAACCCAAAGATTTTGATATCGCAACCAATGCAACGCCGGAAGAAATTAAAGCGCTGTTCCGCAACTGCCGCCTGATTGGCCGCCGTTTCCGTCTGGCTCATATTCTGTTCGGCCGTGACGTGATTGAAGTCGCGACCTTCCGGGGCCACCATGATGCCAGCACCGCCAAACTGCCGGCCGGCAAACAGGCCGTAGCCTCCAGAAACCACGAAGGTATGCTGCTGCGCGACAACGTCTACGGCACCATTGATGAAGATGCTGAACGACGCGATTTCTCAATTAACGCCCTGTATTACAATATTCGGGACTTCACCGTGGCCGATTATGCCAATGGCGTGAATGACCTCCAGAATCGTCTGGTGCGCCTGATTGGCGATCCGGAAACCCGTTACCGTGAAGATCCGGTACGGATGCTGCGTGCTGTTCGCTTCGCCGTGAAGCTGGACATGCAGATTGAAGCAAAAACTGCGGCCCCGATTCAGCCGTTATCAACGCTGTTGCTGGATATTCCGGCTGCGCGCCTGTTCGAAGAAAGTCTGAAGTTGCTGCAGGCCGGTTGTGGTCTTGAAACCTATAAAATGCTGCGGGAATACAACCTGTTCCAGCAGCTGTTCCCGATTCTGTCGGAGCACTTCACGGAAGATCACAGCAGTCAGACCGAGAAGATGATCGAGCACATTCTGGCTGCGACCGATGAACGAATTGCCGACGGCAAACGCGTGAATCCAGCCTTTATGTTCGCAGCAATGCTGTGGTATCCGGTGATGATCCGTGCTGAGGAAATTTCCAGCACCGGGGGCCTGAACGATTATGATGCCTTCATGATTGCGGCCAACGACATTCTGGACGAGCAGGTCAAAACTCTGGCGATTCCACGCCGATTGACCACCACAGTCCGTGAGATCTGGCAACAGCAACACCGCTTCAGCCGACGCTTCGGCAAACGTGCATTTGCCATGCTGGAACATCCGAAATTCCGTGCTGCATTCGATTTTCTGGAAATGCGTGGCCAGTTTGAAGGGGAAGACGTCGCAGAACTGG
Organism: Photobacterium sp. GJ3; assembly: GCF_018199995.1. Lineage (NCBI taxonomy): Bacteria > Pseudomonadati > Pseudomonadota > Gammaproteobacteria > Vibrionales > Vibrionaceae > Photobacterium > Photobacterium sp. GJ3. Next base: position 2,888,855 of record NZ_CP073578.1, read on the forward strand.
CTGCCTGGTGGCATCAGTTCCAGTTTGCCGACCGGACTGAACGCGCCAAAATGGTTCAGGCATTGGGTGGCAGCGGCCAGAAGCGCCGCCGTCGCCGTCCGCAACGCCGCAAGCCTCAGGCCAAATCAGCATCATGACACGCGTTTTTATTGCGATTGGCAGTAATCTCAATGATCCGGTCAGCCAGGCACGTCAGGCCATGGCTGCCCTGCAAGCGTCGCCGGATGTCCGGGTGATTGCAGAATCTTCACTGTACAGCAGCACCCCCATGGGTCCGCAGGATCAACCGGATTACATCAATGCTGTGGTTGCCATCGACACCGAACTGGCACCACTGGCACTGCTCGATCTGACTCAAAACATCGAGCAGGAACATGGAAGGGTCCGCAAAGCGGAACGCTGGGGCCCGCGTACACTGGATCTGGATATCCTGCTTTACGGCGATCTGCAACATCACTGCGATCGCCTGACGATTCCGCACTATGGCATGAAAGTCCGTGAGTTTGTGCTTTATCCACTGGCTGAAATTGCCCCTGAACTCGTCCTGCCGGATGGGATAGCGCTGACAACGCTGCTCACTGAAGTGGACCGTAACGGCCTGCGGGTGTGGCAAGACTGACACACGCAGGATAAGGGAGACAAGATGAAGAAAATAACGATTAACGACCTGATGAAATGGAAGCAAGAAGGTCGTAAGTTTGCGTCACTAACTGCCTATGACGCGAGTTTTGCCCAACTCTTTGAGCAACAGGAAGTTCCCGTCCTACTGGTCGGCGACTCTCTGGGAATGGTCTTACAAGGCCGGACCGACACTTTGCCTGTCAGCATTGAAGACATGGCCTATCATACCCGCAGTGTCCGTGCGGGCAGCCCGAATGCGCTGCTGCTGGCTGACCTGCCTTTCATGACCTATGGCACACCGGAGCAAGCCTGTGAAAATGCGGCACAGCTGATGCGTGCGGGTGCCAATATGGTCAAACTGGAAGGCGGTGCCTGGCTGGCGGAAACCGTTCGCACCCTGACTGAGCGTTCCGTGCCTGTGTGCGCGCACCTTGGCCTGACACCACAGTCGGTCAATATTTTTGGTGGCTATAAAATTCAGGGGCGCGATCAGGCACGCGCAGATCAGATGCTGGCAGATGCCCTCGCGCTACAAAAAGCCGGGGCGCAAATCGTGGTACTGGAGTGTGTGCCAGCCTCATTGGCCAAACGCATCACAGAAGCATTGGATATCCCGGTGATCGGGATTGGCGCCGGCAACGTGACCGATGGTCAGATTCTGGTGATGCATGACATGCTGGGCATTTCGGCCAATTATATGCCACGCTTTTCAAAAAACTACCTGTCTGAAACCGGCGACATCCGCAAAGCGGTCTCTCTGTATCTGACAGAAGTGGAAGCGGGAACATTCCCGGGTCCAGAGCATACCTTTGAGTAAGGAAAACCCACCATGCAGACTTTTGCTGAAATTTCTCCTGTCCGTGAACAAGTCCGGGCCTGGCGTCGCGATGGACGCCGTATTGCCTTTGTTCCGACCATGGGAAATCTGCATCAGGGGCACCTGACTCTGGTTCGTAAAGCCCGCGAACAGGCTGACGTTGTGGTTGTCAGTATTTTTGTCAATCCAATGCAGTTCGATAAAGCAGATGATCTGAACAATTATCCGCGCACACTGGAAGATGATCTGGCCAAACTGAACGGTGAAGGCGTTGAACTGGTATTCACACCAACACCTGACATTGTCTACCCCAATGGGATGGATCGTCAGACCTATGTTGAAGTTCCCGGCCTGTCTCACATGCTGGAAGGTGCACTGCGCCCGAGCCATTTCCGTGGTGTTTCGACGGTTGTGACCAAGCTGTTCAATATCGTCCAGCCGGATGTGGCCTGTTTTGGTGAAAAAGACTATCAGCAACTGGCCCTGATCCGCCAGATGGTCACCGATCTGGCGATGCCGATTGAGATCATCGGGGTGCCGACCGTGCGTGAGATGGATGGTCTGGCCATGAGCTCCCGTAACGGCTACCTGACCCATGACGAACGTCAGCGCGCACCTGTGCTGGCTAAAACCATGCGTTGGATCAGCAGCCAGATCCGCGGTGGCCGCCGTGACTTTGATGAAGTCATTCTGGATGCCAACGATCAGTTGCGTGCTGCCGGGTTGGATCCGGATGAAATTTATATCCGTGATGCCCGCACGCTGCAGGTGACCAGTGAAGAAACGACTCAGGCCGTGATTCTGATGTCGGCTTTCCTTGGCAAAGCCCGCCTGATTGATAATCAGGTGATTGAGCTCGCCCAGTCATCAGACGCAGCGTCCGCTTAACGCATCACGACAGACAGCGTTTTATCCAAAAGCCCCGGCCATGTATGCCGGGGCTTTTTCGTATGTGCCTGCCAATTACGAACGCAATCCGATCCCTTTCGAAATCAGGTAATGCGCAATGCTGTACAGCACCACAACGAAAGCCAGCAACACACTGAAGGCAGTGCCAATCCCAACATCAGATACACCCAGGAAACCGTAGCGGAACGCATTCACCATGTAGACAATCGGGTTCAGCTTCGACACCCATTGCCAGACTTCCGGCAACAGACTCAGCGAATAAAATACACCGCCCAGATAAGTCAGGGGGTCAGCACAAAAGTCGGAATAATGCTGATGTCATCGAAGGTCTTGGCATACACTGCGTTGATCAGGCCGCCGAGCGAAAAGACAATCGACGTCATGATCACCGTGGCCACAATCACGCCAAAATGAGCAATCTGCAAATCCACAAACAGCAGCGAGACTGCGGTGACGATCACGCCAACTCCCAGACCTCGCAATACCCCGCCCCCGATATACCCGGCAATAATGACAAAGTTCGGCACCGGTGCGACGAGTAACTCTTCAATATTATGCTGAAACTTTGCACTGAAGAAAGAAGACGCCACATTGGAATAAGAGTTGGTGATCACCGACATCATGATCAGACCCGGGACAATATATTCCATATAAGTAAACCCACCCATCTCACCAATCCGGCTACCGATCAGGCTGCCGAAAATGATGAAATACAGGGTCATGGTGATGGCTGGTGGCACCAGCGTTTGCACCCAGATCCGGGCGAAACGGTTCACCTCTTTTGCGATCAGACTCTGAAAAGCGATCCAGTACTGATACCTCATGATGACGCGCCTCCCTTGCTTTGTGCCACCAGCGTCACGAACAACTCTTCCAGACGGTTGGCTTTATTTCGCATCGACCGAACTTCTATGCCTTGCTCGGTCAATTGACCGAAGACCGCATTCAGCCCTGTGCCTTTCTGGATATCAATTTCCAGTGTGTGGTTATCCGGCATGGTCCACGCGACCCCCTCCAGTGCAGGCGTATTGCCATTCACAGCAACATCCAGAATAAAGGTCTCGACCTCCAGCTTGGCCAGCAGCGCTTTCATGCTGGTGTGCTCGATGAGCTCGCCGTGATTGATGATGCCGATATTCCGGCACAACATTTCTGCTTCTTCCAGATAGTGTGTGGTCAGGATAATGGTCACGCCCTGACGGTTAATCTCGCGCAGAAACGTCCACATTGAGCGACGCAGTTCGATGTCCACACCTGCTGTCGGTTCATCCAGAATCAGCAGCTTCGGTTCATGCATCAGTGCCCGGGCAATCATCAGACGACGCTTCATCCCGCCGGACAGGTTTCGTGCACGCTCATTCCGCTTCGGCCACAAGTCGAGCTGCGTGAGGTATTTTTGAGCCCGCTCTTTGGCCAGCGCGCGCGGCACACCATAGTATCCGGCCTGATTGATGACAATCTGCTCAACGGTTTCAAACTGATTGAAGTTAAACTCCTGAGGCACCAGCCCCAGCTGATTTTTTGCCTCAACCAGATGGGTATCAATGTCATACCCGAAAACTTTCACCTGACCTGAAGTTTTGTTCACCAGCGAGCTGATGATCCCGATCGTGGTGGATTTTCCGGCACCATTGGGACCCAGCAGGGCAAAGAAGTCGCCTTCTTCCACCGTCAGGCTCATATCCTTGAGCGCCTGCACGCTGGGATAAACCTTATTTAAATGAGTAATTTCTAATGCATTCATACAATACGCTTGAGATTTGTTATAAATCGTTAAATTATCAACTAATCGGATTTGCAAGTCGCCTTGCAGGTGTATAGTAATGACCTGTTTATCTTTGGTACTGTCTTTCAAGGCGTCAGAACACACCAAAGATAAACACCCCAATGTAGCAAACTAAGGTGTTGTCATGGCAGAAATTAAACAGTTATTCGCAAATAACTTTTCCTGGTCGGAAAAAATCAAAGAAGAAAACCCAGAATTTTTCTCACATCTGGCGAAAGCACAGCACCCTGAGTATCTGTGGATTGGCTGCTCAGACAGCCGTGTTCCGGCCGAACGACTGACCGGGCTGGATTCCGGCGAACTCTTTGTGCACCGGAACGTTGCAAATCAGGTGATCCACACCGATCTGAACTGCCTGTCTGTGGTTCAGTATGCGGTCGATGTCCTGAAAGTGAAACACATCATCATCTGTGGTCACTACGGCTGTGGTGGTGTTGCGGCCTCCATTGATAATCCGCAACTGGGCCTGATCAATAACTGGCTGCTGCACATCCGTGACCTGTATCTGAAGCACCGTGACGCACTGAGCCTGCTGCCGCGTGAGGCGTGGGCAGACAAGCTGTGTGAAATCAATGTGGCGAGTCAGGTTTATCATCTGGGGAACTCAACCATTCTTCAGCAAGCCTGGGAACGTGGCCAGCAAGTGAAAATTCACGGTTGGGTGTACGGGATCGGCGACGGTAAATTACGTGATTTAGGTGTTACTGCGACCAGCAAAGCCTCTCTGGAAACCGCTTATCAGGAATCCATGGCTGAGATTTTGCCGAAAGCCGGCGAGTAATCCAAAAGAAAAGCGACCCTGAGGTTAACACCGATCAGTTAAGCAAATGATCAGTTGAATGATCCTGTGGTTGGTTGAGAATACCCTCAAGCATTTATGTTTGAGGGTATTTTTTTATGTTGGCTCACTGGCTGATTGATGTGAATGACTTTGCTTCACCTGACTCACTTGCACTCTTTCAAAAAGAGCTTCCATTGGAATGGATAAATCAAGCGCTGGATGAGACCAATAAAGCCAGTATGAGACGACGGAAGTTACCTGCTGAATTGGTTGTTTGGTTGCTTGTCGGTATAGGTTTGTATCGAGACAGACCGATTACCGATGTTCTGGACAAATTAGACCTTAAGCTCTCTAACGCTTTGGGTGAGTCCATAGCCCCCAGTGCTATTCCTCAAGCCAGAAAACGCCTAACAGCTGAACCGTTGAAAGCCTTGTTCTCAATGACCGCTCAGCACTGGACAAAAGCTGAAGATAGTGAAGATAAATGGTTTGGCCTGAGACTGTTTTCCGTCGATGGCACTCAATTTAGAACCCATGATACCGCAGCGCTTGCTGAGCATTATCAGTACGTGAAACACAGTAAAAACCGTCATACTGAATACCCCGTAGTTCGACTATGTGCACTTTGCTCCCTTCGCAGTCGCTTACTCCATGATGTTGCTTTTGGTCCAAGCTCAACGGGGGAAGTGAATTACGCCAAGCAGCTCATATCGTCAACGACGCCCAACTCCCTCACGATTTTTGACCGATGCTATTTAAGTGCAGAGCTATTGATTAACTGGCAGCGTCAACATGGCTCCAGTCACTGGATGACTCCAATAAAATCCAATACACAATATGAAATCATTCGGCAGTTAGATGAAGAAGGACGTGATTTGATTGTCGAAATGGATGTCTCGCAGCATGCCCGAAAACAAGATCCAAGTCTTCCAGAAAAGTGGCAGGCGAGACTGGCTCTGTACCCTGAACCAGAGCAACCAAATCATATTAAAGGTGTACTGACTTCTCTGACCGATAGCCAGTATGAACTTCAGTCCTTACTGGATGTTTATTTTGAACAGTGGGAAGTGGAGAGCAGTTATGGAGAGATGAAACACGACATGCTGGAGAATGAATTACTCCTTCGCAGTCAGTCCGTAGAAGGGGTAGAGCAAGAAATCTGGGGGATACTCATTGCTTACAATCTCGTTCGTTTGGAGATAAGTCGTATTGCTAAAGAGGCAGCGGTATCCCCTCTACGGATAAGTTTCATGATGGCACTTCGAGATATTCAGGATGAACTCATGTGGTGTGCGATAGCCTCGCCAGGCTCGATACCGAAAAAACTACGGGCGATGCGAGAGCGGGTAAAGCGCTACATACTGCCTGAACGAAAAAAACGGTCCAAATCAAGGACCGTTCGTATCAGTAAAACTCGCTATCCAGTTCGCTCAAAACACCTTAAGTGATAGGTGTTAACCCTGAGGTCGCTTTTCTTTATTCTGCCGAAATCGGGTCAGATTCAGCCTTCCAGCGGGATCACTTTGCCGATAAATGGCAGATGGCGGTATTTCTGTGCATAGTCAATCCCCACACCAACCACAAACTCATCAGGAATTTCGAAACCAATCCACTCGGCATCGACCGCCACTTCGCGGCGCTCTGGTTTGTCCAGCAGCGTACAGATACGAATCGAGTTTGGATTCCGCAGGGCCAGAATTTCACGCACCTTGTTCAGGGTGTTCCCGGTGTCGATAATATCTTCAACCAGCAGGACATCTTTGCCTTCAATTTCATCATCCAGATCTTTCAGGATGCGCACATCACGGCTGCTTTCCATTGCATTGCCATAGCTGGAAGCCGTCATGAAATCCACTTCGTGCGGCAAATCAATCGCACGGGCCAGATCGGCCATAAAGATAAAAGAGCCACGCAGCAAGCCAACCATAACCAGGTTTTCTGAGCCCTGGTAGTAGGCGCTGATTTGCTCTCCCAGCTCTTTAATCCTAGCCTGAACATCCTGCTCAGAAATCATGACTTCGATGGTATGCTTCATTTCTTTCTCCATACGCGCATTTGGCATGCACATGGGTTCTCGGTAATCACTAAAAAGCTATTCTACCATCGTTGCGCAAGAAAAGTTATCCATCCATTCTTCGAGCCATATGGCACCTCGGAACAAATCAGGATTGAACCCATGGCCCTGCTGAGGTAGAGTTATTAAGCAAAGTGCATATAAAACGATTGGCTAGGGAATTTGTAGCATGGACACCATAGTTAAAAAAACGAGGACACGTCTCTCACCCGAGAAACGCAAACAACAACTTCTCAAGTGTGCGCTGGAAGTATTTGCCCGCCGGGGAATTGGTCGTGCCGGACATGCCGACATTGCTGATATGGCCAATGTCTCCGTGGCGACCGTCTTCAATTACTTTCCAACCCGAGAAGCGCTTGTGGAGCAAGTTCTGAATCAGGTTGAACGCAAGTTCAATGAACTCTTGAATCTATGTCTGGGGGAAGAACACAGTAGCATTCACGGCCACCTGAGCTGTATGACCGGCCACTTAATTGACGCAGTGATTGACCAGCAGGACTGGCTGAAAGTCTGGTTTGAATGGAGTACCTCTGTTCGGACAGAAACCTGGCCGCAATTCCTGGATGCAAACCGCCCGAACCTGAAGCAAGTGACCAACATTTTTGAACAGGGCAAACTCGACGGCCAGCTGAGTACAGAGATCACCTCTTACGATCTGACCTGGTTGCTGCACGGTTTGTGTTACGTGTTGTATCTGCGTGCCAACATTGAACCCAACAAGGTCAGTATGCAGGCTCAGGCCGACGCATACATCAGCCTGATGTTCCCGCAGGCGTAATTGCCACAGCGAGATTTGTTAGCTGGCTTCAGCCATCAAAGCGGGCTGAATTAAATCCAGCTCAACAGAAACTCGCTGGCCTGTCTGCAGGATCATAGGGGTATTCACGATCAGGTGATGCCCCTCATAGTCCACGGTATAGCGACAACTATCTCCCATAAACTGTTGCTCCAGAATCACCCCCCGCCCTGCTTCTTCCGGATTGAGTTTCAGATTCTGCGGCCTGACTAACCATTCCACCTGATGTCCTTGGCCAAAAGTGACGGCTTGCGACATCGCTACTGTCCCCAGAGGCGTGTGTAACTCATCCTGATGAATGGTGGCAGGCAGATAAGAGCCTGTGCCGAGAAAATCTGCAACAAACCGGCTGCAAGGCTGATAGTAAAGCTCGGCGGCTGTACCGAACTGCTCAATCACACCGTTATGCATAACCGCCAGTCGATCCGCAAAAGCAAAGGCTTCTTCACGACTGTGGGTGACAAAAATCGCAGTCACTCCCTGTGTCTTGAATATCCGACGGATCTCGCGAATCAGTCCGTGACGAACCTGAGTATCAATGTTTGAAAAAGGCTCATCCAGCAAAATCAAATCCGGCTCGCAGGCCAAGGCACGGGCAATAGCAACGCGCTGCTGCTGACCACCGGAGAGCTGGTGCGGATAACGCTGTCCTAGGCCATCCAACCGGACGAGTGCCAGCATTTCTGCCACTTTGGTCTGCGCTCTTTTCTTATCCCAGTCCCGCAGGCCGAAAGCGATATTCTCAGCGACCGTCAGGTGCGGGAACAAAGCATAATCCTGAAAAATCATCCCAATGTTACGGTGCTCCGGTGGCACCCAATGGTCCTGATCCACCATGGTATGGCCATTGATTCGCAACTGACCCTGTTCCTGGGGCAACAAACCGGCGATGGCTTTCAGCAAGGTTGTTTTCCCGCAGCCGCTGGCACCGAGCAAACAGATAATTTCATTGTCTTCCGCGACCAGAGACAAATTTTCCAGAATCGCCTGGCCGTTATACCGGCAAGTCAGTTTTTGGACAGATAACGCATGACTCATCAGTGTGATTGCTCCAGTGAACGGTTCACAACAACCAATGGCACCAGACCAACCAGCACCAGCAAAATTGCCGGAAGTGCCGCCAGTTCCAGTTGCTCATCGGAGGCGTAATTAAAGACATAGGTTGCCAACGTTTCAAAGTTAAACGGACGCAGCAACAAGGCCGCATTCAGCTCTTTCATGGATTCAATGAAGACCAGCAAGCCCGCTACCAGACAGCCGCGTCGAATCAATGGCAAATGCACCCGGCGCAGCATCGCTGCCGGTGCGCAACCCATGGTTTTCGCAGCCATATCCAGCGAAGGCGGAATTTTCGCCAGACTACTTTCAATGCTCCCCACCGCGACGGCGCCAAAGCGAACCACAAAAGCAAAAATCATGGCGAACATCGTGCCGGAGAACACCAGACCGGGACGTCCCCATCCCATCGCCTGAGTGATCGTGTTCAGCAGATGGTCTGCCGACGTCAGCGGAATCATCACACCAATCGCCAGAACAGTACCAGGCACGGCATATCCCATCGTCGTCATGCGCATCGGTGCAAGACTGGCCCGACGCCCATCCAGCCGGTGATAAAAGTTCACCAGCAAAGCGACAACCACGGCAATCAGCGCTGCGGTCAACGAAACCATCAGACTGTTGAAGCTGTAGTCTCTGAATTCTGTCGTCCAGCTTTGCGCCAGATAATGCCAGGCGTAATACATCAGCTGCATCAGAGGCATCGCGAATGCAAATCCGATCAGCCCCCAGCACCAGCACAGGGCCAGCCACTTTTTCCATCCCGATAATGGATAACGCAGATCTTCATTCGGCTCACGGTGCTGCTGGAAGAGTTTTTGTCGTCTGCGGCTAAATCGCTCTGCACTGATCAGCAGAAAAATTGCCAGCAGCATCATCGCAGAAATCTTTGCGGCAGCATTCAGATTCGAATACCCCAACCAGGTATCGTAAACCGCTGTGGTCAGAGAATGCACAGCAAAATAGCTGACGGTCCCGAAGTCACCCAGCGTTTCCATGGCCACCAGCGAGAGGCCGACCGCAATGGAAGGACGCGCTAACGGCAGAGAAATGCGTCGAAAACTCTCAAAAGGCGAGCACCGCAACAACCGGGCAGACTGCAATAAGCTGGCACTCTGTTCCATGAACGCGGTTCGAGCCAGCAGGTATACATAGGGATAGAGAACCAGCGCCAGAATCAGACAGGCACCGCCAAGGGTGCGGATATCCGGAAACCAGTAATCCTGATAACTTTGCCAGCCGAAAAGATCGCGAAGAAAAATCTGAACCGGTCCGGCGAAATCAAACCAGTCCGTATAGATGTAACCGATGATATAACCTGGCATCGCCAATGGCAGGACCAAGGCCCACTGCAGCCATTTCTCACCCGGTAGGCGACACATCGCCATCAGCCAGGCGCAAGGCAGGCCGAATAAGGCAGCCAGAAAAGAGGTTCCCAGCACCAAGCCCAAAGTATTGAGGGTATACACCCCCATGACGGTATCCATCAGGTGAGAAAACACCTGATCCGTAGCGCCGAGTGCGGTATAAAAAATGGCGAGAATCGGCAAAACGAGTAAGAGGCCGAACCCCCAGCCAGTGGTTAGCCAAAGCGGGAATCTGTATTTCATTGTCTACAACTTCGTATCCTTGAGCTTTCACGCCCTACACTGTTGCCCGATGAAGCAACCTGTTGCCTTCCCGGCAGTTCGCGAAAAAAAACGCCCCCAAAGATACCAGACAATCGAGCAAAAGGGGCCAAACGGCCCCTATTTTTCTTTCACTTACAGGTCGAACTGTACTTCATCCAGCAGCTTGGTTGCAGCGCTGTGATGGTTGGCAATCTCTTCCAGCGATACTTTATCGGCACGGAAGTCACCCCAGGATGCCACCAGCTCTGAACGCTCAACGCCAGGTTTCACCGGGTATTCGAAGTTCACTTCAGCGTACATATGCTGGGCTTTGTCAGATGTCAGGAACTCCATCAGCTTCTGCGCATTGGCTTTGTTTGGTGCATACTTCGCCATCGCCATACCACTGATGTTGACATGGGTGCCGTTCGCTTGCTGGCCCGGGAAGTTGATGTAGACAGCCTCAGCCCAGGCTTTCTGGTTTTCATCATTGACCATTTTGCCCAAGTAGTAACTGTTACCGATAGCCAGATCACACAAACCTTCTTTCACTGCTTTCACCTGAGCACGATCGTTGCCCTGTGGCTTACGTGCCAGATTGGCTTTCACACCTTCCAGCCAGGTTTTCGTTTCTGCTTCGCCGTAGTGGGCAATCATGGATGAAACCAGAGAGATGTTGTACGGGTGCTTACCTGAACGAGTACAGATTTTGCCTTTCCACTCTGGTTTGGCCAGATCCAGATAATCAAAGCTTGCTGGCAGACGGCCCACGCGCTCTTTTGAAGAGTACACACTGCGAGTCCGCATGGTCAGTGCAAACCACTCGTCATCTGAATCACGGTAATGCGCAGGTACGTTTTGCTCAATGATGTCACTGTTGACCGGCTGGACCAGACCTTTGTCGGTCAGCTCAGCCAGTCGGCTGATATCCACGGTCAGAATCACATCCGCCGGACTGTATTCACCTTCTTGGGCCAGTTTCTCTGCAATGCCGTCTTTTGCAAACTTCACATTAACTTTGATGCCGGTTTCATCAGTAAACTCTTTCAGCATCGGCTCAATCAGAAAAGGCTGGCGCAGTGAGTAAACATTGACTTCTTCAGCAGCGTAAACCGCTTGAGGAGCAGACAGACCAAGCAGCATGGCAGAGGCGAACAGCTTTTTCATTGAGCAATTCCTTAATACTAAAATGAATGATAACGTTTATCAGTATCGCTCAATTATACTGTAGCAGCCTGACCGGACAATGCGTTGAAACAAATGAACACAAAAAAACGCTGCACAAAGGCAACGTTTTTAATAGTTTTGTGAATAAGCTCAGAGTTTGAGCAATTACTTCACACTGACAAACTCTGGGTAAGCATCGATGCCGCAATCGTGCAGGTCCATCCCCGCCATTTCTTCTTCTTCGGTCACACGGATGCCCATGGTGACTTTCAGAATACCCCAGACCGCCAGGCTTGCCCCAAAGACCCAGGCAAAGATAACCGCAGCACCCAGCAACTGAGCACCAAAGCTCGCATCACCGTTACTGAACGGAACAACCATCAGGCCAAAGAAACCGCACACGCCATGGACAGAAATCGCGCCGACCGGGTCATCAATTTTCAGCTTATCCAGACCAATGATGCTGAAGACCACAACCGCACCGGCAATCACACCGATGATCACAGCTGACATGGGCGATGGCGACAGTGGATCCGCCGTAATCGCAACCAGACCCGCCAGAGCACCATTCAGAATCATGGTCAGATCCGCTTTACCCCAGGTCGTTTTACACACAGCCAGTGATGCCAGTGCACCGGCAGCCGCTGCAGCATTGGTGTTCAGGAAAATCTTGCCCACCGCGGTCGCATTCTCAAAGTCCGATACCATCAGCTGTGAGCCGCCATTGAAGCCGAACCAGCCAAACCACAGGATAAAAGTACCCAGCGTTGCCAGCGGCATGTTTGAACCCGGAATCGGCAGAATTTCACCATTCTTACCATATTTCCCTTTTCGGGCACCCAGCAACAACACACCAGCCAGCGCCGCTGCTGCACCCGCCATGTGGACAATACCTGAGCCTGCAAAGTCGCTGAAACCAGCCGCAGACAGGAAGCCGCCACCCCAGGTCCAGTAACCTTCAACCGGATAGATCACACCGGTCAGAACCACAGAGAAAATCAGGAAAGCCCACAATTTCATCCGCTCGGCCACTGCGCCGGAAACTACAGACATCGCGGTTGCCACGAACACCACCTGAAAGAAGAAATCAGATTCCAGCGAGTGATCCGCGCCTTCAGCCTGAGTGCCAAACAGGGTGCCGAATGAAGGCAGCCAGCCCCCCTCACCATTATCGACGTACATGATGTTGTAACCAATGATCAGGTACATGTTGCAAGCAATTGCGTAAAGACAAAAGTTTTTGGTCAGAATTTCAGTGGTGTTCTTTGAACGCACCAAGCCTGCTTCCAGCATGGCGAAACCTGCCGCCATCCACATCACCAGCGCACCGGAAATCAGAAAAAAGAATGTGTCGAGTGCGTATCGCAGCTCTGTCACCGTTGTTGATAACTCCATGGTCATAGTCCTCTTATCACATCTGGTTGTTATAATGCTTCTGCGTCTGTCTCACCGGTACGGATACGTACTGCGTGGTCCAGATCGTAAACGAAAATCTTACCGTCACCGATTTTGCCGGTATGAGCCGCCTTGGTGATGGCCTCAATGATCATCTCCAGGTTCTCCGCCTGCGTCGCAATCTCCAGTTTGACTTTTGGCAGAAAATCAACCTGATACTCTGCGCCACGATACAGCTCGGTATGACCTTTCTGACGGCCGAATCCTTTCACCTCAGAAACTGTCATCCCCTCGACACCGACATCTGCCAGTGCTTCACGAACATCATCTAACTTGAATGGTTTGATAATTGCGTTGATGAGTTTCATTCACCTGCTCCTTAACCTGTGCGTCCCTAAACGAAGTACACAGATGAATAAACAAGCTCCGTGCCAACTTTTAAATAACCAATAAAACAATCACTTAAGTGAGCGCCAGAAAAATTGTACAAAAAAGCCGCACCATCATGGTGCGGCTGATTCCCCAAGAAGAAGCAAGGCAGAAAATTACGTACTGACGATCTTCCTAGCGGCCTCTGATAAATGCACGCCAGGCATGCAGTACCTGCTCCAGATCCTCAAACCCACACAGAGACACCGCTTCATCATCGTAGTGGCTCATGTCTTCTTCCATTTCATCTTCAGTGCTGAAAAACAGATAGTTAGCCTGAACAATGGCTTCGTTGTCCTGCAGGCTCAAAGTCATTTCTTCGCCGGTGAGCTGCCATTCAGTCATGGTGCCTTTCAATGCACCAAGTTGATTCAGGATCAGAACAATCTTTGCCTCATCATCCTGCACCTCTTCAATCAGCCAGCGGCCCAACGCTTCATGTCCCATCGAAAAAACGACGTGATAACTGCCATCCAGCATATTTTTCTTAAATTCGTAATCCATAGCCACCCTTCTTCTGATGTTTGCTGTTCAGGCATTTGTCGATACCGTCAGAGACAAATACACTGGGGACAGGCTCCTGAGCCCGCTTGTACCTGCCATCGACCGCGCGCACCATGTCAGGAACGCCAACAAATTGCAACCTGTCTGCGTCTGCCTCGTCACGGCTACGAAGGCAACAGATTGAACGAGGACCCCATGAGAATAATCATTGCACCCGATTCCTATAAAGAAAGCCTGCCGGCACTCGCAGTTGCCCGTGCGATTGAAGCCGGGTTTCGTCAGGTACTGCCCGAGGCCGATTTCCAGCTATGCCCCATGGCCGATGGCGGAGAGGGGACGGTGCAGTCACTCGTCGATGCCACACAGGGAACAATTGTACAGGTCAGCGTGACCGGGCCTCTGGGCACCCCGGTTGACGGTTTTTATGGCCTGCTGGGAGACGGCAAAACGGCGGTGATTGAAATGGCGGCGGCTTCCGGATTGGATCTCGTCCCCCAGCGAAGCGCAATCCGATGCGAACCACCAGCTACGGCACGGGCGAACTCATCACGGCTGCACTGGATCAGGGCAGGACACATCTGATCATCGGTATAGGCGGCAGTGCAACCTTAGACGGTGGCGCTGGCATGTTGCAGGCACTGGGTATCCGGTTACTGGATCGGCAAAACAAAGACATTGGCTTGGGCGGCGAGGCACTCTCAAATTTGGCCTGTATTGATACCACGGGATTGGATCCCAGACTGGCACAAGTTAGTCTTGAAGTTGCTTGCGATGTGGATAACCCGCTTTGCGGTCCGAACGGCGCGGCGCGAGTCTTCGGTCCGCAGAAAGGCGCCACTGAAGCCATGATCAAGCAACTGGATGCCAACCTTGCCCACTTTGCAGACTGCATGGCGAGGCAGCATCAATGCATGGTCAGAGACACCCCGGGGGCCGGAGCTGCGGGGGGCTTAGGCGCTGCACTGATGGGGCTATTGAATGCACACCTTCAGCCGGGGATTGAGATCGTGATGCGCGCGACCGGACTGGCCGACGTGATGGCGGATGCGGATCTTGTGATTACAGGAGAAGGCCGCATTGACAGCCAAACGATTCATGGCAAAACACCCATTGGGGTCGCCCGCTGTGCCAAACAATTCAATGTACCGGTGATCGGCATTGCGGGCAGCCTGTCGCAGGATCATGCCATCGTATTCCAGCATGGTTTGGACGCGGTGTTCAGCGTGGTCAACCATCCCTGTGATCTGGCACAGGCGCTGGCAGACGGCGCACAGAACCTGACCCTCACAGCCCGAAACATCGCCGCACTGCTGGTGCTTGGCGGCCAGTTATCCGCCCTGAAATCCCATTAAAAAAGGGAGCCTGAGCTCCCTTTTATGTGGTGTCTTGATTCAGTCCGGCAGATTAAACTGCAGCCTGAACAATCACTTCATCCGCACGCTTGGTGTACTGATCCATACGGTGGAAGTTCAGATAACGGTAAGTATCTGCTGCCGTTGCATTGATCTGTTTTGCGTATTGCAGGTATTCATCCATGGTTGGGATACGGCCCAGAATCGCACCCACTGCCGCCAGTTCTGCAGAAGACAGGAAGACATTAGCACCTGTCCCCAGACGGTTCGGGAAGTTACGGGTCGATGTAGACATAACGGTTGCTTTATCAGCGACGCGCGCCTGGTTCCCCATACACAGTGAACATCCCGGTGTTTCGATACGCACACCTGCACGGCCAAAGATACCGTAATAGCCTTCCTCAGTCAGTTGATCGCGGTCCATCTTCGTTGGTGGCGCAACCCACATCCGGGTATTCAGCTGGCCGCCGAACTTATCCAGCAGTTTACCGGCAGCACGGAAGTGACCGATATTCGTCATACAGGAACCAATGAAGACTTCATCGATTGCTGTGCCCTGAACTTCAGACAGCAGACGCGCATCATCCGGATCGTTTGGTGCACACAGAATCGGCTCTTTGATCTCTGCCAGATCGATTTCGATCACATGGGCATATTCTGCATCTTTATCCGCTTCCATCAGCGCTGGATTCGCCAGCCAGTCCTGCATTGCCGTGATACGACGCTCGATGGTACGGCGATCGCCGTAACCTTCTGCGATCATCCACTTCAGCATGACGATGTTAGATTCCAGATATTCAGCAATGGATTCCTGAGACAGTTTCACCGTACAGCCCGCAGCACTCCGCTCAGCAGATGCATCCGACAGTTCGAACGCCTGCTCAACCGTCAGGTGCTCAACCCCTTCGATTTCCAGGATACGGCCAGAGAATTCATTGATCTTACCGGCTTTCTCAACCGTCAGCAGACCTTGCTGAATCGCGTAGTAAGGAATCGCATGAACCAGATCACGCAGCGTGATCCCTTCCTGCATTTCACCCTTGAAGCGCACCAGAATCGACTCTGGCATATCCAGTGGCATCACCCCGGTCGCCGCAGCAAACGCCACCAGACCAGAACCGGCAGGGAAAGAAATCCCCAGCGGGAAACGGGTGTGCGAGTCACCGCCTGTACCCACAGTATCCGGCAGCAGCATGCGGTTCAGCCAGGAGTGGATGACACCATCTCCCGGACGCAGTGAGACACCGCCACGGTTCATGATGAAATCTGGCAGAGTATGGTGCGTGTTCACATCAACCGGCTTCGGATACGCGGAAGTGTGGCAGAACGACTGCATGGTCAGATCCGCAGAGAAGCCCAGACAGGCCAGATCTTTCAGTTCATCACGAGTCATCGGGCCCGTGGTGTCCTGAGAACCCACGGTGGTCATTTTCGGCTCACAGTATGTGCCAGGGCGTACACCTTCAACGCTGCACGCTTTACCGACCATTTTCTGAGCCAGTGTGAAGCCTTTGCCTGAATCGGCCACAGGTTGCGGACGACGGAAGACATCAGAAGGTGCCAGGCCCAGCGCTTCACGCGCGCGGTCGGTCAGACCACGGCCAATGATCAGCGGAATACGGCCACCGGCACGCACTTCGTCGATCAGCACATCTGTTTTCAGTTTGAACGTCGACACGACTTCGTCTGAGTCATGACGGCGAACTTCACCTTTGAACGGATAAACGTCAATCACGTCACCCATGTTCAGCGCGGTCACATCCACTTCGATTGGCAGTGCGCCGGCATCTTCCATGGTATTGAAGAAGATTGGGGCAATCTTGCCACCCAGCACATAACCACCGGCACGTTTGTTCGGCACATAAGGGATATCATCACCCATGAACCACAGCACTGAGTTCGTCGCAGATTTACGGGAAGAGCCCGTACCCACAACATCACCCACATAAACCAGCTGATGGCCTTTGGCCTGCAGGGCTTCGATTTGCTTCATCGGGCCCACAGAACCCGGCTGATCCGGTTCAATGCCTTCACGTTCGTTTTTCAGCATGGCCAGCGCGTGCAGCGGGATATCCGGACGAGACCACGCATCCGGTGCCGGAGACAGGTCATCGGTGTTGGTTTCACCCGTCACTTTAAAGACAGTCAGGGTAATTTTTTCAGCCAGTTCAGGCTTGGACAGAAACCACTCGGCATCCGCCCAGGATTGCAGCACCTGTTTGGCAAATGCATTGCCTGCTTTCGCTTTCTCTTCCACATCATAGAAAGCATCAAACATCAGCAGGGTGTGAGACAGGGCTTTGGCAGCGATTGGCGCCAGCGCGCTATCATCCAGCAGGCTGATCAGAGGCTCAATGTTATAACCGCCCTGCATGGTACCCAGTAACTCAGCAGCTTTTTCTTTGCTGACAATCGGTGAAGCCGCTTCACCTGCTGCGATCGCGGCCAGGAAACCTGCTTTCACGTAAGCAGCCTCATCCACACCCGGCGGGATGCGGTTTTCCAGCAGCTCAATCAGAAAGTCTTCTTCACCAGCAGGGGGATTTTTCAGAAGTTCAACCAAAGCAGCAGCTTGCTCGGCGTCCAGAGGCTTGGGGACAACCCCTTCGGCAGCACGCTCTTCGACGTGTTTACGGTAGGCTTCAAGCACGACATATTCCTCTTTTTTCGGTTTAACCAGACGGTTAAACATCCTTGGAAGTGATTGCCCTCTCCGGTTTGCTCGCACGCATTATGCTTGATTCGATTCAGACCTTTATGGCGTGCAGGAGAGACCAAAACCGGTTACGGAGCATATCATTTTTAACGAAACATTAAAATCAGGCTGACTTTTACAACATTCACAAAACAGGAAAAATCCGTTTGCTACAGTTCTCCTCCAAATAACAAATAAAACGAACTTAAATCTTCTGCAGTTTGGCCATATGCCAGAATAAACGGGCCAAACGGTGTCGTAATCCCCGTGAATATACTCCCGGCGTAATAGCCCGGCAGATCAGAAAACGATAAATCTGGATTGTTATATACCCCACCCCACTCCAGAGAGGTCCCCAGATAGACGGAAGAGTTAAACAAACCAAAGTCGTTATCCGTCAGGTGATAACGATACACCAACGCAGAGAACACTTTGTTATTACCGGACAGGCTGTTTTTAGGAATGCCGGACAGGTTCAGAAAACCACCCAGCTCTTTGGGATCGAGCCGCAGATCTTCATCCGAACTGACTTTCCCGTATTCCGCCTTTCCCATCATGGTATGGCGACCAAAAGTATAGGCACCTTTCCATGCGAAATCGAAATGCAGTGCCGTATCCGATAAACGCTGCCCCTGAAAGGTCGCACTGTCGTCTGATGAAGCCACTTCAGCCAGCAGATAATGGCCTTCTTTCGGCAAGGTGAAGTCGTCCAGCGTGTCGAGATTATAACGAAGATACAGTCTGCGACTGCTGCGCTTTTCATTGCCGAGACGCAGGATCCCGGGAAACTCGGTTTCGCCATCACCAATCAGGTATCCCGCCCGGAATTCCTGCCACAAAGCTGGCTGCCAGCCAATCGAACCGTCCAGATGAAAATCACTGAACCGGGCTGCAATAAAGTCGTCGATATTCTTCAGATCCGGCTCTTCACCCGTGACCGTCACATTGGTATTGATGACGTCATAATCAATACCCAGCACAGAAAACCACTCCTGATCGCTGGTAAAGGGAATATACAGCTCAGTCGCAATGCGTTTATCGGATCCATATTCGAGCTCGGTTCGCCACTCAGCCCCTTTTTCTGATAGTCCGGTTGCGGTCAGTGCCAGACCGATGGAGAAATCCGTATTGTTATCGAAGTCATCTTCCAGCGAGAAGCGCATATCAATAAAATTCGGCCCCCAACTTTTGGCTTTGACATCCAGAATCAGAATATGGCGCTCACCGAGGCGCTCAATGCGGTAATCCACCCGCTCAAACCGATCCAGGGCATAGAGATCACGAACACTTTTTTCCAGTTGCTCGGAATCAACTTTCATCCCAGGCTTGAGTTGCAAGCGTTCCAGCAACACTTCATTGGCATAAGGACTGTTGTTGATCAGCTCAATCTGATCAATCCGCCGCCTTTCCAGAAAATCCAGCTGCCGCCGGGCGGCTTGTTTTTGCTCGATATAATCCTGATAGATCGTCGCACTGCCCAAAGCTGCCAGTTGCAGGCGCTGCATCTGGACCGTGTGATAACCGCTGTCGAACGCTTCCGGCATCCGGTTGAAATCTGTGGTCGTGATCCCCTGAATATCCGGCCGCAGCAAAATATCCGCCTGCCCCAGCAGCGCTTCCTGCCTTGCGGCATTATCGCGTACCATAAAATCTGTGAGCTGATCCATCACCACCAGATAATCCGTCAGCTCATCCGCCGTTTTGAAATCGTTACTGATATCCACGGCGATCACTACATCGGCGCCCATCTCTTTCACCACAGAGATCGGCAGATTATTGGTGATCCCGCCATCCACCAGCAACTTGCCATCCAGCATCACCGGTGGCAGCAGTCCCGGCACCGACATACTGGCCTGCATCGCTTCCGCCAGATCGCCACCGGAAAGCACAACGGGTTTCAGATTTTCGATGTCCGTGGCGACAGCACGGAACGGAATGGGTAAGGTATCAAAGCTGGTCATCCAGGGCAGATTACCAGACGTGGTGCGCAGAATTTCACCCATGGTCTGCCCTTGAACAAAGCCTTTGGGCACTTTCACTTCCCAGAATTCGACCCCGAGATCAGTGACGATCTGAAAACGGTCTTCCTGCTGTTTTTCACGGACCCGGCGCTCACTGCGCTTCACCCGGTCTTCGTAACCGGATGCCCAGTCGACCGTATTCAGAATGGCTTCGATTTCATCCGCACTCATACCCGAAGCGTACAATCCGCCCACATAAGCGCCCATGCTGGTGCCGACGATGTAATCGACGGGGATTTGCAACTCTTCCAGAGCTTTGAGGACCCCGACATGGGCAGCCCCTTTTGCCCCTCCGCCCCCCAGCACAAGTCCGACGTGTATACGTTCAGCACTTTTTTGCGATGGCTGTGCTAAAGCAGCGGGAATCGCTGCCGATATCACAAGAAACAATGCAAGAAACCGAAACATCCTTTTTTAAACACCACTTTGGTCACGTGGCCAGTTCCAATAAACTGGCAAATAAATCACAACTAATCCGAACACTTATACCGCAGATATGTCGGTAGCAACAGAGAATTGATGCATGAATATCAAGCACCTTTCCATCAGACAAAAGCTGACGCTGGCGATGAGTATCGCTGTCATCGCTTCCTGTGCACTGGTCAGCTATCTCAGTTTGAGTCAGTCACAACAAATTATTCAGTCCAGATTACTCACCAGTGAACTCCCCACCCGACTGACGCATTTTCGTGATCAGGTGGAATCAGAAGTGAAGCTTCTGCAAAATGCGACCGAGCAACTGGCGTCCAATCGCGCTACCCTCAAATTACTTGAACAACCCGTCAGTGACGCGGACAACCAGCAACTGGTCGATTTGCTCAATCAGCTCAAGGCGCAATACGGGCTGAATGATGCTTCGATTGCCAACCGGGACACCGGCGATTACTGGAACCAGAATGGCTTCCTGCGCCGCCTGAACCGCAATCAGGATAACTGGTTTTTTGGTTTTCGTGACAGCAACGAGTCAAGAATGGTTCAGGTCTTCCGGGAAGCCAATGGCGAACTGAAACTCTTTGTCAATTTCCAGCAGATCAACGGCAAAGGAATGTCCGGTTTTTCCCGCTCTTTCAATGATATGGCGAACTTATTGTCTCAATTAAAATTAGAGCAGAGCGGTTTTGTTGTCCTGACTGATGCCAAGGGTGTGATCCAGCTCGATCCCAACAACCGCAATCCAGACAAGTCTCGCTTAACCGACCGCTTCGGTGCCGACAGCCGGATTCTGCTCGAAAAGCAATCCTTTAACCTGTTCACGACAGAGCACAATGGCGAGCAACTGCTACTGGCTTCCAGCTATATTCCGTCCATGAACTGGTTTGTCATTGCGCAGGTGCCTGAACATGAAGTGTTTGCTGAACTGAATGAAACCCGGAATCACGTCATTTTACTGGTGATCCTGACCACGCTGGCCTTTATCGGTCTGGCTGTTTATCTGAGCCAGACCATTACCCGCCCGATTCAGCAGGCCGCCAACACCTTCCGTGAACTGGGTGAAGGCGATGGCGATCTAAGCCGGCGAATCCCGGTTTCCGGACGAGATGAAATTGCACAGCTGGGCGAAGGCTTCAACGCCTTTGCCAACAAGATTCATGCACTGGTGGCCGACATTGCCAGCACCGGGACCGATCTGCGGGTTGCTGCAGAGCAGGTTTCTGAGCATGCACAGTCGACGCTCACGCACAGTCAGTATCAGCGGGATCGCACCGTGCAAGTCGCAACCGCGATTAATGAAATGGGGGCAACGGTCAGCGAAATCGCCGGAAACGCCGCTTATGCTGCTGAATCAGCATCACAGGCAACCTCTGCCACCAGCAATGGTCAGCAGGTCGTTCTGAGTGCGCAGGACAGTATTGAACAGCTGGCCAGCGACATGAACAACATGGCCCGGGTCATCAGTGATCTGGCCGATAACACCGTAGCGATTGGCGGCATTCTGGAAGTCATTCGTGGGGTGTCGGAGCAAACCAACCTGCTGGCACTCAATGCCGCGATCGAAGCAGCCCGTGCCGGAGAACAGGGCCGTGGCTTTGCAGTGGTTGCTGAAGAAGTCCGTAATCTGGCCAGCCGGACAGCGAAATCAACGGATGAGATTCAGACCATGATTGACCGTCTGCAGCAGGAAGCACAGAACGCCGTTCAGGCAATGCAGAACAGTCAGCAGCTCACTGAAGCCGGGACGCAGGCGTCTCACGATGCCACCAAGGCTCTGCAGTTGATCAATGACCAAATCATGCAAATTTCGGATCTGAATACTCAGGTTGCGACCGCAACCGAAGAGCAATCCACTGTGGTCAGCGATATCAATATCAACATCGAAGATATCAACGAAAATACCCAACGGACGTCCGAAACAGCCAACGAGATGGTCACAGCCAGCCAAAATCTGCACGCACTGTCAGTTCGTCTGGAGCGTATGGTCAGTAGTTTCAAACAGTAATCAGTTTTTACAGCCTCTGATACGAGCCCTGAACACTCCTCCGCCATCACACATGGAAGGAGGAGCAAAAGCGGCGAGCCTCTGCGCCCTTCGCTGGCATCTTTCGCCACAAGACAGCAGGCACCGAAAGCCATAACCCAGGCTCAGAACGTAAAAAAGCGCCCGATGGGCGCTTTTTTCATGCGTTCAGAAAAGGTAAGAACTTACTTTTTCTTCTTCGCTTTTGCGTTTGGCAGGTCAGTGATCGAACCTTCGAACACTTCCGCAGCCAGACCAACAGACTCGTGCAGAGTCGGGTGCGCGTGGATGGTCAGCGCGATGTCTTCAGCATCACAGCCCATCTCGATTGCCAGACCGATTTCGCCCAGCAGCTCACCACCGTTGGTACCCACAATGGCACCACCGATGACGCGGTTGGTGTCTTTGTCGAAGATCATCTTCGTCATACCGTCGGCACAGTCAGAAGCAATCGCACGGCCAGAGGCTGCCCATGGGAAGGTTGCAACTTCGTAGTTGATGCCTTCTGCTTTCGCTTCTTTCTCAGTCTTACCCACCCAAGCCACTTCTGGCTCAGTGTACGCAATAGAAGGAATGACTTTCGGGTCGAAGTAATGCTTCTTACCGGCAATCACTTCAGCAGCCACGTGACCTTCATGCACACCTTTGTGCGCCAGCATTGGCTGACCCACAACGTCGCCGATTGCGAAGATGTGTGGGACGTTGGTCCGCATTTGCTTGTCAGTGTTGATGAAACCACGCTCATCAACAGCAACACCCGCTTTCTCAGCGTCGATCAGCTTACCGTTTGGTGTACGGCCAATCGCAACCAGAACTGCATCATAACGAACAGGCTCAGCAGGTGCTTTCTTGCCTTCCATTGAAACGTAGATGCCGTCTTCCTTCGCTTCAACCGCAGTCACTTTGGTTTCCAGCATCAGGTTGAACTTCTTGCTGATACGCTTGGTGAAAACTTTCACGATGTCTTTGTCTGCCGCAGGGATCACCTGGTCAAACATTTCAACCACGTCGATCTGAGAGCCCAGTGCATCATACACAGTCCCCATTTCCAGACCGATGATACCGCCACCCATGACCAGCAGTTTCTCAGGAACTTCTTTCAGTTCCAGCGCGTCTGTGGAGTCCCAGATACGTGGGTCTTCATGCGGGATAAATGGCAGCTCGATCGGACGAGAACCTGCAGCGATGATCGCGTTATCGAAGTTCACTGTGGTAGCTTCTTCGCCTTCAACAACGATGGTGTTCGGACCGGTAAATTTACCGTAACCGTTCACAACCGTCACTTTACGCATTTTCGCCATACCACCCAGACCGCCAGTCAGCTGGTTGATGACTTTTTCTTTCCAGATGCGGATCTTGTTGATGTCAGTTTGCGGCTCACCGAAGACCACGCCGTGCTCAGCCATGGCTTTTGCTTCTTCGATGACTTTCGCGACGTGCAGCAGTGCTTTCGATGGGATACAACCCACGTTCAGGCACACGCCACCCAGCGTGCTGTATTTTTCAATCAGAACCGTTTCCAGACCTAAGTCTGCGCAACGGAAAGCGGCAGAGTAACCGGCAGGACCTGAGCCTAGAACTACGACCTGGGCTTTAATTTCTTTACTCATTATTGACCTCGTTGTAAGTCATCTATCCCTAAACTGGCTGTAAGGCAGAATGCGTTATTTTTTATTTTCAGACCGCGCAACAGTTTACAGACCTGTTATCACCCTGAAAAGGAAAATGGCATTCCCTGTGAGCCAGGCAACAATTCCTTGCCCGTCATACGGGCAAGGAATCTCGGGTCATACCTTTTACAGCACCAGGCGACGAATGTCGGACAGCATGCCATTCAGGTAAGTAATGAAGCGTGCACCTTCTGCACCATCGATCACACGGTGATCGTAAGACAGTGACAGTGGCAGCATCAGGCGAGGTTCAAAGTCCTTGCCGTTCCAAACAGGTTTCATCTCAGACTTAGACACACCCAGGATGCCGACTTCCGGTGCATTCACGATTGGTGTGAATGCAGTACCACCCAGGCCACCCAGGCTTGAGATGGTGAAGCAGCCGCCCTGCATGTCTGCAGCCGTCAGTTTACCTGCACGCGCTTTCTTAGAAACAACCATCAGTTCTTCAGACAGCTCGTAGATGCCTTTCTTGTTCACATCTTTGAACACTGGCACAACCAGGCCGTTTGGCGTGTCTACCGCGATACCAACGTTCACGTATTTCTTCAGGATCAGGCTCTCACCGTCTTCAGACAGAGAAGAGTTGAACGCAGGGAAGGCTTCCAGCGCCTTCGCAACAGCTTTCATGATGAACACCAGCGGGGTGATCTTCATGCCTGAATCTTTCTTCGCTTCGATGGCATTCTGCTCTTTACGGAATGCTTCCAGCGCCGTGATATCAGCGTTATCCCACTGAGTCACATGCGGGATCATCACCCAGTTACGGTGCAGGTTCGCGCCAGAGATCTTCTTGATGCGAGACAGTGGCTGAACTTCAGTGTCACCGAACTTGCTGAAATCAACTTTCGGCCAAGGCAGCAGACCCAGAGCGGCGCCGTCGCCTTTACCAGATGCCGCAGCACCAGATTCCAGACGCTTCAGTGCTTCTTTCACGTAGCTCTGTACGTCTTCTTTCAGAACGCGGTTCTTACGGCCAGTGCCTTTGACTTTCGCCAGGTTCACGCCGAATTCACGCGCCAGACGACGCACAACCGGAGACGCGTGAGCATACTCGTTGTTTTCAACGAAATCGCCAGTCGCTGCTGGTGCTTCTGCTTTCGCAGCCGGTGCGGCTGCAGGCGCTGCCGCTGGAGCTGGTGCGGCTGCCTGAGGCGCTGCCGCTGAGGCTGCACCGGCAACTTCGAACACCATGATCAGAGAGCCGGTTGACACTTTGTCGCCCGTCGCGATCTTGATTTCTTTCACTTTACCTGCGAATGGTGCAGGAACTTCCATTGAAGCTTTGTCGCCTTCCACAGTGATCAGAGATTGCTCTTCTTCCACCATGTCGCCAACTGCAACCATGATTTCAGTGACTTCAACTTCGTCGCCACCGATATCCGGTACGTTCACTTCTTTGTCAGCCGCGGCTGCTGGTGCAGCTGCAGCTGCAGGCGCTGCTTCAGCAACTGGCGCCGGTGCCGCTGCACCAGAACCTGCCACTTCGAACACCATGATCAGAGAGCCAGTAGACACTTTGTCACCGGAAGCGATCTTGATTTCTTTCACGGTACCTGCGAATGGCGCAGGCACTTCCATCGACGCTTTGTCGCCTTCAACCGTAATCAGAGACTGCTCTTCTGACACGCTGTCGCCAACAGCAACCATGATTTCAGTGACTTCAACTTCGTCGCCACCGATATCCGGTACGTGAACTTCTTTCAGTTCAGCAGCGGCTGGTGCTGCAGGGGCTGCGGCCGATGCTGCTTCTGCAGCTGGCGCAGGTGCAGCCGCGGCTGCACCCTCTGCTTCAAACACCATGATCAAAGAACCGGTCGATACTTTGTCGCCCGCAACCACTTTGATCTCTTTGACAGTACCCGCTTGAGAAGCAGGCACTTCCATAGACGCTTTGTCACCTTCAACAGTGATCAGCGACTGTTCTTCTTCGATCTTGTCGCCAACGCTGACCAGGATCTCAGTAACTTCAACCTCATCAGCACCGATGTCTGGTACAAAAATTTCGATTGCCATGTTTATTGCCTCTTACGCGTAAAGCGGGTTGATCTTGTCTGCGTCAATGTTGAATTTCTTGATTGCTTCTGCAACAACAGATTTCTCAACATCACCGCGCTTCGCCAGCTCAGTCAGCGCTGCAACAACCACGTAACCAGCGTTCACTTCGAAGTGACGACGCAGGTTTTCACGGCTGTCAGAGCGGCCAAAGCCATCAGTACCCAGAACCTTGTAAGATTCAGCCGGGATGAAAGCACGAACCTGATCCGCGTAGTTTTTCATGTAGTCAGTTGCTGCGATTGCTGGCTCAGTCCCCATCACTTCAGCGATGTAAGCGACTTTCTGCTCAGCTTCTGGATGCAGCATGTTGAAGCGTTCTGCGTCCTGACCGTCACGAGCCAGCTCGTTGAACGAGGTCACAGAGAACACGTCAGATGCAACGCCGTAGTCGTCACTCAGGATTTGAGCGGCTTTACGCACTTCGTTCATGATGGTACCGGAGCTCAGCAGCTGAACTTTCGATGTCGCACCCGCGTAAGATTCCAGCTTGTAGATACCCTTACGGATACCTGCTTCAGCGCCTTCTGGCATTGCTGGCATCGCATAGTTTTCGTTCATCAGCGTCAGGTAGTAGAACACGTTCTCCTGCTCGCCGTACATGCGACGGATACCGTCTTGCATGATGACTGCAACTTCGTATGCGAAAGTTGGATCGTAAGAAATACAGTTCGGGATGGTGTTTGCCATGATGTGGCTGTGACCATCTTCGTGCTGCAGACCTTCACCGTTCAGGGTTGTACGACCCGCAGTTGCACCCAGCAGGAAGCCGCGTGCCTGTTGGTCACCCGCCATCCACGCCATGTCGCCAACACGTTGGAAGCCGAACATTGAGTAGTAGATGTAGAACGGAATCATTGGCAGGTCGTTGGTGCTGTAAGAGGTTGCCGCAGCGACCCACGAAGACATCGCACCCAGCTCGTTAATCCCTTCCTGCAGAACCTGACCTGCTGTGTCTTCTTTGTAGTAAGACACGATGTCACGGTCTTGTGGTGTGTAGTTCTGGCCGTGCGGGTTGTAGATACCGATTTGACGGAACAGACCTTCCATACCGAACGTACGCGCTTCATCTGCAATGATTGGCACAACGTTCTTACCGATGTTCTTGTTCTTCAGCAGCACGTTCAGTGCACGAACAAAGCCCATGGTGGTTGAGATATCACGCTTCTGCTCTTCCAGCAGCGGCTTGAATTCTTCCAGCTCAGGTGCAATGAACGCTTGCGTCGAGTTTGGCAGACGCTTCGGTGTGTAACCGTGCAGTGCCTGACGACGTGCGTGCAGGTATTCGTGCTCTTTTGAACCTTCTTCCAGTTTCAGGTAAGGCAGGCTCTTCACGTCTTCTTCAGACACCAAGTCTTGCAGACCCAGACGGTCGCGCAGGTGCAGAACATGCGTCATGTCCATTTTCTTCACCTGGTGCGCAATGTTCTTCCCTTCGGCAGCTTCACCCATACCATAACCTTTCACGGTCTTGGCCAGGATCACCGTTGGCTTGCCTTGGGTGTCTTGTGCGTTCTTGAACGCAGCGTACAGTTTAGAAGACTCGTGACCACCACGCTTCAGCGCGAAAATCTCGTCGTCAGTCATGTCTGCAACCAGTGCAGCAGTTTCAGGGTACTTACCGAAGAAGTGCTCACGTACGTAAGCGCCGTCTTTCGCCTTGAACGTCTGGTAGTCACCATCGATGGTTTCGTTCATCAGCTGCAGCAGTTTACCTGTGGTATCTTTTGCCAGCAGTGAATCCCAGTTGTTGCCCCAGATCACTTTCACAACGTTCCAGCCAGCACCTTTAAACAGGCCTTCCAGCTCTTGGATGATCTTGCCGTTACCCATAACCGGACCGTCAAGACGCTGCAGGTTACAGTTGATCAGGAAGCACAGGTTGTCCAGTTTCTCACGCGCAGCGAAAGAAATCGCACCACGTGATTCTGGCTCATCCATCTCACCGTCGCCCAGGAACGCGTAAACGCGCTGAGCAGAGGTATCTTTCATACCACGGCCGTGCAGATATTTCAGGAAGCGCGCCTGATAGATAGAGGCAATCGGACCCAGACCCATAGATACAGTCGGGAACTGCCAGAACTCAGGCATCAGTTTCGGGTGCGGGTAAGAAGACAGACCTTTGCCGTCCACTTCCTGACGGAAGTTATCCAGTTGATCTTCAGTCAGACGACCTTCAACGAAGGCACGGGAGTAGATACCCGGAGAGATGTGACCTTGATAGTAAACCAGGTCGCCACCGTCAGTCTCATTCGATGCGCGGAAGAAGTGGTTAAAGCACACTTCGTAGAAAGCCGCAGAAGACTGGAAAGAAGCCATGTGGCCACCCAGCTCCAGATCTTTCTTGGAAGCACGCAGTACGATCATCACAGCGTTCCAGCGGATAATTGCACGGATACGGCGTTCCAGAGTGGTGTCACCCGGGTACGCAGGCTCTTGCGCCGAAGGAATGGTATTGATGTAGTTGGTGGTGATGCCAGTCGGCATGTCGACACCATCCAGACGAGCTTTTTCCAGCACTTGCTCCAGCAGGTACTGTGCGCGCTCTACACCTTCTTCACGAACGACGGACTCCAGGGCTGCTAGCCACTCTTGAGTCTCCAGTGCGTCCACGTCATGCTTCATGACTTCAGACATGCGATCTATCCTTTCGTTGATATTCTACAAAACTAGGGTTTTTAGTTGCCCCTAACAATGTCGCGACTGTTTGATACCGACCTCGGCTTATATGAGGGAGGTATTAATCCAGCCCATCCTTGCGTTGTTGAATCCTGCGAAGAGAGCGTTCACGTCGACTGTCTTCCAGGGTTAAATCCAACAATGTTTCCTCGATATAAGCCAAATGTGCATGCGATGCTTCTCGCGCCATTTCCGGCTGACCGGAAACGATCGCATGCACAATGTCGGCTCGATGCTTGCTCACCTTCTCCACCACCTCAGGGCGACGGTTCAGGAGTTCAAAGTTTTGGTATACGTTTTGCTCCAGCAATGGGGCGAGACTGCGGATGATATGCAGCAAGACCAGATTATGAGCGGATTCTGTCACCGCAATCAGATATTGCATGACTGCGGCAGCTTCAGACTTCAAATCTCCCTGTTGCTGGGCTTCCTGTATCCGGCTGTGACAGTCACGGATACGGTCAAAATCTTCTTCGTTGCCTCGCAGGGCTGCGTAGTAAGCCGCCAACCCTTCCAGGGCATGACGTGACTCGAGTAAATCAAGCTGTGTTTCAGGGTGTGCTGCCAGTAAGTCCAGCAATGGATCAGAAAAGCTTTGCCATAACTGATTGGAGACAAAGGTGCCGCCACCCTGACGACGGGTCAGCAGATGCTTGGCTTCTAAGCGTTGAATGGCTTCGCGGACTGAAGGACGAGATACGTCAAATTGCCGCGCTAACTCTCGTTCGGGCGGCAGTTGGTGTCCGGGGGACCAGATCCCCTCCAGAATCAGTCGCTCAAGCTCCTGCTCAATGACATCCGAGAGCTTGGCTTGGCGGATACGCTTATAAGTCATTTAGATGCTTCTGCTTCTTGTATTTTTTTGTCTGACAGCTCGACCCTGCGACCGGTTAATTGGTCATACCAATTTAACTATATACAGAAATTTTACAGAAATAATTGAGGATGTCTACCGACAACTTGATACACGTCAAAGCCAAAGAGAGGTGCAAAAATCCTCTCGCACAGGCTGAAAAGCCAAAAATTATGGCAACTTTAGACTAAATTTCCGTATGTTGCGAACCAGAACCGGATAAAAAGTTAATGGTCAGACCTATTTATTAACAAAAGATTCACAATAAGAAATGTGTCAATTTTTGTAAAACATCCCAAAAATTTTTTAATCTTTCAGCGCTGTTTTATAACGATGCCAGTCAAACGCCAGTCCGGGATCCGTTTTCCGACCCGGTGCAATAAACTCATGACCGGTAATTCTGGGGCGGGTAATCGCCGGATAGGTTTTCATCAGTGCAAGCGTCAGTGCTTTAAGCGTGTCGTATTGCGCCGGGGTGTATGGCATCGTATCCGTGCCTTCCAGTTCAATGCCGATCGAAAAGTCATTGCACTTCGCCCGTCCCTCAAATTCAGACACACCTGCATGCCAGGCACGTGCATTGAATGGCACGAACTGAATCACTTCGCCATCACGTCGGATCAGGCAATGGGCAGAGACGCGCAACTGATGAATTTCCGCAAAGTAAGGATGTTCTGCCGGATCCAGCTGGCCGGTAAACAGCTGCTCTATATAAGGACCGCCAAACTGCCCTGGCGGCAGACTGATGTTATGGATCACCAGCAAGGTAATGTCAGCCTCTGTGGCTCTGGCATCATGAAACGGGGAAGGAACCTGCCTGACCGCGTTCAGCCAGTGGTCATCATTGATAGAAAACGCCATCGCTTTGCCTGCCTGTAATGATTCAATCAGCGCCAAGCATAAAACCACAGTCGCCCGCACTCAACCTGTGAATACCTTCCCCTTGTCTGCATCTCACAGTATGATCAGCATTCAGCGCTTCAGTCATGACGGAAAAGACAATGAACCCTACAGAACAAAAACACGATTCTGAATCACGCCTTGCCTACCTGCGCCAGCAATTGCCGGAAGATATCAGCCGCAACGTAGCCGATGCCCTGCGGGAAGATTTGGGTGGTGAAATTGATGCCAGCCGAGATATCACGGCCAGCCTGATCCCGGCAGACAGTCAGGGAGAAGCCACCATTATTACCCGCGAGCACGGTGTGTTTTGCGGCAGCCTGTGGGCGGATGAAGTCTTCCGTCAGCTCGGCAGCGAAGTTGAGATTGAATGGCAGGTCAGTGACGGGGATCCGGTGGCGCCCAATCAGGTGCTTTGCATACTGCGTGGCCCTGCCCGTATCCTGCTGACCGGTGAGCGCAATGCCATGAACTTTATCCAGACCTTGTCCGGTTGCGCGACGCAGGTTGCGCATTACGCCGACCTGCTGGACGGCACTGAGACCCGCCTGCTGGATACCCGTAAAACGATTCCGGGTCTGCGCAACGCGCTGAAATATGCGGTTGCCTGCGGCGGTGGTTACAATCACCGTATCGGTGTCTTCGATGCCTATCTGATCAAAGAAAACCACATCATTGCCTGCGGTGGGATCAAACAGGCTGTTGAAACAGCCAAACAACTGAATCCGGGGAAACCTGTTGAAGTTGAAACTGAAAGTCTGGATGAGCTGAAACAAGCCATTGAGGCCGGTGCCGACATCGTCATGCTGGATAATTTCTCTACCGAGATGATGCGCGAAGCCGTGGCACTGAATCAGGGGCAAGTCGCGCTGGAGGTGTCCGGCAATGTGACCGACGAGACCCTGCGGACGTTTGCCGAAACCGGTGTTGACTATATTTCGGTCGGCGCGCTGACCAAGCATGTGCGTGCGATGGATCTGTCGATGCGATTCAAGTAAACACCACGAAGCTGAAAAACAAAGGGAGCGCCGATGCGCTCCCTTTTTCATGATGAACCCACTTGATCCGATTAACCGCGATTCAGGAAAGACACGGCTTTGTCCGGGAAGTCGGTGAAGACACCATCCACTTTCACTTTGTTGTAAAACACGTCCAGCATGCCATCAAAGTTCTCTGCGTATGGTGCAATTCGGCCCTCATCAGCACGGAAGGTATACGGGTGAACCACCAGACCAGCAGACTTGGCTGCTTTCATCAGCGGCAGGATGATCAGGTTGTCTTGGGTTGACTTATCATCCACCAGCATGGGTTTCCATGGACCGATGCCGTCTGCATACTCAGCCACTTTCTTCATGCCGCCTTTTTCATACATCCAGTCGTAGTTGTACGGCGTGGCTTCTTTACCCTGATACACCATGGTCTCGTTCCAGTCGGTGTAGGCCATCAGCTGAACCAGCTTCAGATCCATCTCCATTTTCGGCATCAGCTCGTTATGAATGCGCTTGAGCTCAATCGGGTCAAAGCATTGCACAAAAGCTTTGTCGTCTTTGCTGTCGTAGCCGTATTCTTTCAGGACTTTCAGCAGCGCTTTCGAGATATCTTTCCCTTCATGGCGATGGAACCAAGGCGCTTTGATTTCAGGATAGATACCGATGTCATAACCCAGTGTTTTGTTCAGGCCCTGAATCAACTCGATTTCTTCTGCCAGTGTCGGCACCGTAAAAGAAGACTTCCACAGCGGGAAACGATTCGGATAACCTGCGACTTTGTTGCCGTCCTGATCAATGTTGAAACCTTCAGTCAGTTTCAATCCCTTGATTTCAGCCAGCGTAAAGTCAATCGCGTAATAGCGGCCATCAGCACGCGCACGGTCCGGATACTGCTCTGCTACGTCCGTCACGCGGTCCAGATAATGATCATGCAGCACCACCAGCTGGTCGTCTTTAGTCATCACCACATCCTGCTCGATGTAGTCCGGCTTCATGGCATAAGCCATTGCTTTGGCTTCCAGCGTATGTTCCGGCAGATATCCTGATGCACCCCGGTGCGCAATCACCAGTGGATCCGCAAAAGCTGCTGAAGAAAGAGTCATTGCAGCCATTGATAAGCCAATTACGTTTAGTTTCATATTTTTATCCATATTTTGTTTGTCAGACGCCATAAAACAACGGGCCGTCACTCATATGAAACGGCCCGTATACATTGAAAATTAAAGCAAAATCTTAAGCAATCGCTTGCTCACGTTCTTTTTGCTTATGATGTGCGCGTTCGCCCACAAAGGCGTACATCAGGAAGATAATGGATGCGACACAAGAGCCAACCAGCACCATGAAGCCGCCATCCCAGCCGAAGTGATCCACGGTGTAACCCAGGATCGCATTCGCCGCGACAGCACCACCCAGATACCCAAACAGACCCGTCAGACCTGCCGCTGTACCCGCCGCTTTCTTCGGTGCCAGCTCCAGAGCATAAAGGCCGATCAGCATCACCGGGCCGTAGATCAGGAAACCGATGGCTACCAGAGCCAGCATGTCCACGGTCGGGTTACCTGCCGGGTTGAACCAGTACACCAGAACAGCCAGCGTCACCAGCACCATAAACAGAATCCCTGCCGGCGCACGACGGCCTTTGAACAGTTTGTCGGAAATCCAGCCGCACAGCAGGGTGCCCGGAATACCGGCCCACTCATACAGGAAATAAGCCCAGGACGACTTATCTACGGTAAACTCCTTGGCTTCTTTCAGATAAACCGGCGCCCAGTCCAGTACGCCGTAGCGAATCAGATAAACAAAGGCATTAGCGATGGCAATAGACCAAAGCAGCTTGTTTGAGAAGACATACTTGAAGAAGATTTCTTTCGCCGTCATCTCGGTTTCATGCGACTTGTCGTAATCATCCGGATAATCGTTTTTGTACTCTTCAATAGGCGGCAGACCGCAAGATTGCGGGGTATCTCGCACAGTCATCCAAATGAAAACAGCAACCAGCAAAGCGAAGAAAGCAGGAACATAAAATGCAGCGCGCCAGTCATCCTGAAAAGCCCACAAACCCAGCAGGAACAGCGGACCGATCAGACCCCCACCCACGTTATGGGCAACGTTCCAGACCGAAACAATTTCGCCCCGTTCTTTGCGGGACCACCAATGCACCATCGTCCGGCCACAGGCTGGCCACCCCATGCCCTGAAACCAGCCATTCAAGAACAGCAGGATAAACATGGCGGTAATACTGCCGGTCGCCCAGGGCATAAAACCGAAGCAGAACATCACCAGTGCAGACATCAGCAGACCGGCACTCAGGAAATAACGCGGATCCGAACGGTCAGACACGCTGCCCATCAGGAATTTAGATAAACCGTAAGAAATGGACACTGCAGCCAGCGCCACACCCAGATCACCACGGCTGAAGCCCTGCTCAATCAGGTATGGCATGGCCAGACTGAAGTTTTTACGAACCAGATAATAGCCGGCGTAGCCGACAAAAATTCCGATGAAGAGTTGCCAGCGAAGGCGGGTAAAGGTGCTGTCGACCTGATCAGCAGCAAGCTGTGGCCGATGCGCCTTGGGTTTGAATATTCCAAACATTCAGACGAAACCTCATTATTATGTTTATTTGCGATGGTGTTTTTTGAGCGAGTGAGCGTATTCATTAGTAAGAAGAATGTAAATACTTTCGTTTTTGCTCATCGTTACGCTGTGATCTGAGTTATATATTCACAAACACACATAAATAATGAGTGTTTTTCAACAGTTGAAGTGTCCCCTTCAAAATGCGGCCTGATGCATGCCAGACGAAATCAATCTGCGAAACGCTCAGTCATGGCGCCAGGCAGCTGTTGCAGCCTGCGCTTTCGAAACATCTCCAGAAAAGTTCTGCAAAGTTCTTCACGATTACTTTTCAGTTTGAACAGAACCGGGAAACGGCCCCGTCAACCTTCCGCCAGAAAGTATCCTGCATAAGCTGGCAGCCCAATTGAACTCATGGAGAGAACCTGCAATGCCTGTCTCCCGCGGATTTACCCTGATCGAGCTGATGATCGTTGTTGCCATTGTCAGCGTTCTTGCTGCTTTCGCCATGCCCGCTTATCAGGGTTATACCCAACGCGCGCATGCGACAGAAATGCTGCATGCCAGTACGGCCATGAAAACTGCCGTCAGTCTTTGCCTGCTGACCCGACCGGTGTCCGGCACCTCCCAGACCATTGACTGCCGGAGTGGCCACAATGGTGTGCCACCCAGTCAGCAGTTCCGCAAACCCAACGGCGAAGGCTTTGACATTGAATCCAGAGTCACAGCAACCCGCTCTGGCTCAGCGCTGACCTTTAGTGAAGAAGCCATGGTTGTCGCACAGATTCCAACCGGATTCAGAAAAGGAGCTTTACCCGCCAACCTGCAAGTTCAGTTACATCCTGCCGGGGGTGAGCATGGTCTGATCTGGGAAACCCGCTGTGAGGGTGATGATCAGGCCCGCTTCTGTCCGGGGAACTGATGAATGACACACGCATTATTGTCTGCCTTAACGCACGCCAGTCTACTGACAACCACCGAGCGCCAGCAGGTCAATCAAGCCGCTGAACAAAACGGTACAGGTGTGCATGCGTCTTTAATCGACACCGGCCTGTTTACCGACCGTGAGCTGGCCCGTCACTTAGCGCACCTGTTTTCTTTGCCGCTGACCGATGTGCATCAGTACGATTACCAGCCTCTGTGCCATCAGCTGGCACTCCGGCCATTAATCGAAAGACACCGGGTGCTGCCTCTCTCGCAGGATCAGGATGTCCTGTACCTCGGCATTGCCGATCCGACCGAGACTCAGTGCATCGACGAATGCCGCTTTATCACCGGTTTGTCGGTACGTCCGCTGCTGTTACCTTTGCAGCAACTGGAACATGCGATTCAGCGTGTCTACGGACAACAGATCACCAGTACACTGACCACCGGCCCTGTCCGGAGCGACGAGTTTGTCTCCCAGGATGCGAACCCTGAGGTCACAGCCGATCCGGACCCGCAGGAAGATGCACCCGTCAGCCGCTACCTGAACCAATTGCTGCTGGATGCAATACGACGCAAAGCTTCAGATATCCACATTGAACCCTTTGAGCAGAACTGCCATATCCGATTCCGCTGCGACGGCCTGTTACTCCGCTACGCCTCGCCTCCACCCGAGTTTGCCGTTCGCCTGGTCGCCCGGCTGAAAATTCTGGCGCGACTGAATATTGCAGAGCGCCGCCTGCCACAGGATGGCCGGTTTCGCCTGCCGCTGAGTCAGGCCCTGACCGTGGATATGCGCCTGTCTACAATACCGGCGCAATGGGGCGAAAAAGCTGTCCTCCGGCTGCTCGATCATCAGCATGTTCCGCTCTCTTTTGAACATCTGGGATTCACCGCATCCCAGCAGCGTGCACTGCAGGAGGTACTGGACAAACCCCAGGGGTTAGTTCTGGTGACCGGCCCGACCGGCAGCGGGAAAACCCAGTCCCTCTATGCGGGTCTGAATTACCTGAATCAGGAACACCGCAATCTCTGCACCGCAGAGGATCCGGTTGAGATCCAGCTGACCGGGGTGAATCAGTTGCAAATCAACCCGGCCATCGGGCTGGATTTTTCATCCGCCCTCAGATCCTTTCTGCGTCAGGATCCGGATGTGATGATGATTGGAGAAATCCGGGATCAGGAGACCGCAACCATGGCTGTACGTGCGGCGCAAACCGGCCATCTCGTCCTGTCGACCCTGCACACAAACTCAGCCGCCGATACCCTGAACCGGCTAAGGCACCTCGGTATTGCTACCTATGATCTCGGTACCTCCCTCAGCCTGATCATTGCCCAGCGGCTGGTCCGCTGCCTGTGCCCGCACTGTAAACAGACAACCCCACCCCCACCTTTTCTGCAACCGCACCTTCCGGCGGATACCACAACTCTCTTCACAGCCCATCCGAAGGGATGCGAACGATGTAATCAGGGATACCTCGGCCGAACTGGTCTCTTTGAACTCTGCCTGCCAGAAAAACAGCGGATCGACACAGAATCCCCCACCCCCTTGATGCGCTATCAGTGTGTGGCACAACACACCCTGATCGCCGCGGGGCTACGACTGTTGAGTGAAGGCACCACCTGTGTGAGCGAGCTTCAGCGTGTGCTTGGGCTGGACGACTTACAGACACCTTCGAGTGAGGCTGGCTGATGACCACAGGGCAATTGCACTATTACCGATGGCGGGGCCGTCAGCACAATGGCCGCACAATTCGTGGACTGGCTGTTGCTTACCATCCCCGAGACATTGCGCTGCAACTGAAAGCACAGCACACGGTTCTGCTGGATGTCCAGAAGCGAAAGCCGGGCTGGCTGACCCGCCGACGCCACCAGTTGCGTTCACAGGACCTGACCCAAATACTGCGCCAGCTGGGTATTTTACTCAATGCCTCGCTGCCAATGTCCAACGCGCTGACACTGCTGGCGCAGGAACAAACTCGCATGGAAGCCGGTTCACTCCTTCACCGGGTTCAGTCTCAGGTCGCCACCGGGATCCCGCTTTCGGCTGCACTTCGCCAGTCTCTGCCGACTCAGGACAGCACCGTGGAC
Organism: Photobacterium sp. GJ3; assembly: GCF_018199995.1. Lineage (NCBI taxonomy): Bacteria > Pseudomonadati > Pseudomonadota > Gammaproteobacteria > Vibrionales > Vibrionaceae > Photobacterium > Photobacterium sp. GJ3. The sequence goes on from NZ_CP073578.1 coordinate 2,926,061, forward strand.
AGTTTACTCACTGCGGGCGAACACGCAGGTCTGCTCCCGGAAATGCTGCAACAAATCGCCGCCTATCGTGAACGCTTCCATGCCCTGCAACGTCAGTTACAGCAGGCCATGATTTACCCGGTCGTCGTCTGCATGATTGCACTAGCCGTCACCCTCCTGATGCTGCTCTGGGTCATGCCGCAATTTGTCAGCCTATATGCCAGTATGGACCAGCAATTGCCCGGGTTAACCCGCACCGTTTTGGCTCTGTCTGAAATCATTGCACGCCGGGGCCTGCCCTTCAGCCTGTTCGCCATCCTGCTTGGCTGGCTCTGCCACAGACAGTATCGGCGTTCATTGTCATGGCAACAAAAGCTCCACTGCCTGGGGTTACGCATGCCTGTAATCGGCCCGCTCTGGCACAGTGCCGTCCAGGCCAGATTCACCCGGACACTGGGGCTGACCTTTCAGGCGGGTGTCCCGCTGCTGACCGGCATCCGGCTTGCCGCGGCCACCTGCGGAAACCGGGAACTCACGCAGGCTTACCTGACTGCAGCCCATCAGGTCTCCGCCGGGCAGTTCCTGAGTCAGTCTCTGCGGCAGCACCCCCTGATCCCGGATCGACTGGTTCAGATGATCCGGGTAGGCGAGGAAACCGGCCAACTCGGTGAACTGCTGCTCAAGATTGCGGAACAAGAAGACAGTGCTCTCACCCATCGTCTGAAAACCCTCACCACCCTGACTGAACCCATCCTCATCCTGACCATCGGCCTGCTGGTCGGCACCCTGTTACTTGCCATGTATCTGCCGGTCTTCGATTTGATGAAAGTGGTTGGATAACTCGCGACAAGCAACACAATCAGGCTAAAATAGCCTTTTATTGCGCAGACTTGACGGAAGATGAACTCACTCATGGCATTGCTGATCGATTATCCCTGGCTTTACCCGCTTGCTGCAGCCATTTTTGGCCTGATCATCGGCAGCTTTCTGAATGTGGTCATTCACCGCCTGCCCATGATGATGGAAAGGCAGTGGCGGGCAGATTGTGCCGACTGCTTTCCCGAGCATGGTCCGGTGCCGCCACAACAACCCCTGAATTTAAGTGTTCCGGCCTCACACTGCCCCCATTGCCAGCACCCAATCCGAGCCTGGGAAAACATTCCGGTGCTCAGCTGGATACTGCTGCGCGGCAAATGTAGTCACTGTCAGCAAAAGATCAGCGCCCGCTACCCTGCCATCGAGCTCCTCAGCAGCCTGGCCGCACTGACGGTTGCACTGGTACTTCCTTTTTCGGCATGGAGTCTGGCAGTGATCGCCGCCAGCTTCGCACTCATTGCCCTGACTTTTATCGATATTGATAAAATGCTGTTGCCAGATCAGCTCACGCTCCCACTGATGTGGGGCGGGTTGCTGCTGTCGCTGCTGGAAATCAGCCCGGTCAGTTTAGAGTCCGCGCTCATTGGTGCCATGGCGGGTTATCTGTGTTTATGGAGTCTGTACTGGGCCTTTAAACTCCTGACCGGAAAAGAAGGCATGGGCTATGGCGACTTCAAACTCTTAGCTGCGCTGGGAGCCTGGGCTGGCTGGCAATTGCTGCCTTTCATTGTGCTGCTGTCTTCCCTGCTTGGCGCCCTGTGTGGCATCATTTTACTGCGTCTGCAACACAATGAATCCAACGCGTCACAGACGCCGTTTTCTTTTGGCCCATATCTCGCGCTGGCTGGCTGGCTGGCCTTATTGTGGGGCACACCGGTCCTGCACTGGTATGTAGGCAGCTATTTAGGATATGCACAATGACTTTGGTAATCGGCCTGACGGGCGGGATCGGCAGCGGTAAAACAACGGTCGCCAATCTGTTTGCAGACTATGGCATTGATATTATTGATGCAGACATCATCGCCCGGGATGTGGTCGCGCCAGGCTCTGATGGCCTGCAAGCCATTGTGGACCGGCTCGGTCATGACATCCTGCTGACAGATGGCCAGTTGAACCGCAGTAAACTCAGAGAAGCGATTTTCAATGATCCTGAGCTGAAATCCTGGCTGGACGGGCTGTTGCATCCCATGATCCGCCAGCAAATGACCCGACAAATTCAACAGGCAAGTTCGCCTTATTGTCTGTTGGTTGTACCCTTAATGGTAGAAAACCGACTGCAGACCATGGCAGACCGGCTTTTGGTCGTTGATGTCAGTGAAACCGTCCAGATTGCCCGGACAACCGCCCGGGATCAGGTGGATGAAGCGCAGGTTCGCAAGATTCTGGCCGCTCAGGCCAGTCGGTCACAGCGACTGGCGGCCGCAGACGATGTCATTGATAACAACGGCGACAGCCATAGCCTTCGCGGTGATGTTGCCCGTCTGCATCAACACTACCTGCTGCTGAGCGAGCAAAACAGTCCGAAATGAAAGCGGAACTAAATCAGAGACGAATGACAGGGCACCCCATGCAGACAACCCGTTTTGAACACCCGTTAAACGAAAAAGTCCGTATTTACCTGCGACTGGAGTACCTGCTGCTTCAGATGAATCATGCCAGCGATTCCGAAGATCTCTGGCAGCACCAGATCTTTTTCCGGGCACTGTTCGATGTGCTGGATATTCTGGATCAGGTGCAGGTCAAAAGTGAACTGGCCAAAGATCTCGACAAGCAGCAGTTACAGATCAAGCAATGGCTGAACGTCGAAGGTGTGGATCAAACTGCGGTCTTGTCTCTGCTGGATCAGATTGGCTCCGTTCATCACCACCTGATCAGCGCACCGCGTCTGGGACAGGTGCTGCGGGAAGACCGCTTCCTGGCGGGCATCAAACAACGTTTTTCCCTGCCTGGCGGCAGCTGCTGTTTCGATTTGCCCAGTTTGCATCATTGGGTCCATCTGCCACTTGAACGCAAACATGCCGACATGGCCTATTGGTTTGATCAACTGCGCCCAATGGCTCAGGCGCTGCAACTCTGGTTGAGAGTCACCCGTGAATCCGGCCAGTACAGACCGCAAACAGCACGGAACGGCTTTTTTCAGCATGACGCTGAGAATGCCAGCCTGCTGCGGCTTCAGATTTGCCCGAGCTATGGGGTTTACCCTATGATATCCGGCCACCGCAGCCGGTTTGCCGTTCGGTTTCTGCCTTTTGATGAAGGACAGACCTCAGCCGCAACACCAGTTGCAGAATGCATCGATTTCACACTAGCAATTTGCTGAGGTTATTGTGTCGCAAGAAAGAACACCGACGATCGTCAAATGTCCAACCTGTCAGGCTGATGTCGTCTGGGGAGAAGTCAGTCCGTACAGGCCCTTCTGCTCAAAACGTTGCCAGCTGATTGATTTAGGTGAATGGGCTGCAGAAGAAAAGGCGATTCCGGGTGCACCGGATTTGTCTGATTCAGATGGCTGGTCTGAAGAAATGTAATCCCGCCAGACACTGTGACTGGCTTAGCCAATCACGCTGACAAGACGAATGGGAAAACGCCTGTCTTGTCAGCGTGCTCACTCAGCGAGCCAGTAATTTATCGATCACCGGATAGTTTGCTTCCGGAAAAGTAAACTCCCGCAGCGCTTCCAGTGCCACCCACTGACCGGGTTGACCTTCACGACCATAAGCTTCGCCATCAAAGGCTTTGATCAGGAAAAAGTCGAATTTCAACGCTTTTTCCGGATAGTCGTGTTCCAGCTCAATAAAATGTTCCAGCTCCGTGGCAACAATGCCCACTTCTTCGTTGAGTTCACGAATCACGGCTTGCTCTGCCGTTTCACCCAGTTCTACTTTACCGCCGGCAAATTCCCAGAAACCGCCTTTGTGCGCCGTTTCGGGACGACGGGTAATAAATACTTGATCCTGCTGGCTGTTGAGGATGATGCCAGCAGAGATCCAAACTCGTTTTTTATTCACGCTGCCTTTCCTGTTTTAACGCTCGATGACACCGATAAGCATGCGGCCTTTATTGTATCGACCCAGCTCAAAAAACAAAGGCCGCGATTGCGGCCTTTGTTAAGATCACAGACGATCAGCTGATACGACCGTGACACTGTTTATATTTCTTACCCGAGCCGCAAGGGCATGGCTCATTGCGGCCAACCTTGCGTTCACCGGACGTTTCGCTTTCACCGGCACCTGTGGTTTCAGCCACAGCGCTGGTTGCTTCCTGATGATTAAACTGCTGGCGACGGGCCATTTCTTCCGCCATCCGCTGACGCTCGGCTTCAACGCGATCCACTTCTTCCTGCTGCTGCACACGCACCTTGCTCAGAATCGAAATCACATCTGATTTCAGATTCTCCAGCATGCCCTGGAACAGTTCAAAAGATTCACGCTTATATTCCTGTTTCGGATTCTTCTGCGCATACCCACGCAGATGGATGCCCTGGCGCAGATGATCCATCGCAGCCAGATGCTCTTTCCACAGGGTATCGAGATTCTGCAGCATGACGGTTTTTTCAAAGTTGCGCAGTACTGGCGCACCGACGGCCGCTTCTTTGTCCTCATACACACGGACCGACTCAGCCACAATCCGCTCGCGCAGCGCTTCTTCATACAGTTTGTCGTCTTTTTCCAGCCAGTCCTGAATCGGCAGTTCCAGATCGAAATCGACTTTCAAACGCTCTTCCAGACCCGGGATATCCCACATCTCGTCCAGTGACTGAGGCGGAATATAGTCATCGATGACACTGTTCAGCACATCTTCACGGTTGTGGCTGATCATCTCGCTGATATCCTCAGCGTGCATCAGTTCATCGCGCAGCTCATACACCACTTTACGCTGGTCGTTCGCGACGTCATCGAACTCCAGCAACTGCTTCCGGATATCGAAGTTACGGCCTTCAACTTTACGCTGAGCATTTTCAATCGCTTTGGTCACCCATGGGTGCTCAATGGCTTCGCCTTCTTCCATACCCAGCTTCTTCATCATGGCGGATACACGGTCAGAGGCAAAAATACGCATCAGACCATCTTCCATCGACAGATAGAAACGGGAAGAACCTGCATCCCCCTGACGACCGGCACGGCCTCGCAACTGGTTATCGATCCGGCGGGATTCATGTCGCTCGGTACCAATAATATGCAGACCGCCAGATGCCAGCACGGCTTCATGGCGCGTTTTCCAGGCTGCTTTAATTTCAGCAACTTGTGCTTCGGTCGGCTCAGTCAGTGCTTCTACTTCGCTCTGCCAGCTGCCACCCAGCACAATATCCGTACCCCGGCCCGCCATGTTGGTTGCAATAGTGACTGCACCCGCATTACCGGCCTGGGCAATAATATCGGCTTCTTTTTCATGGAATTTCGCATTCAGAACCTGATGCGCAATACCGGCTTTTTTCAGCGCACGAGACAGCAGTTCAGATTTTTCAATGGACACTGTACCCACCAGCACAGGCTGACCATTCTCCACGCGAACTTTGATGTCCTCAATGATGGCGTCGAATTTCTCACGCTCAGTCATATAAACCAGATCACCCATGTCATCACGAATCATCGGTTTATTGGTGGGGACAACGACAGTTTCCAGACCATAGATAGACTGGAATTCGAACGCTTCCGTATCTGCTGTCCCTGTCATACCGGACAGTTTTTCATACAGACGGAAATAGTTCTGGAACGTGATTGATGCCAGCGTCTGGTTCTCGTTCTGGATCTTCACACCTTCTTTGGCTTCAACTGCCTGATGCAGACCTTCGGACCAGCGGCGACCCGGCATGGTACGGCCGGTATGCTCATCAACAATGATCACTTCATTGTCTTTCACGATGTAATCCACATCGCGTTCAAACAGCACATGGGCACGCAGGGCAGCGTTCACATGGTGCAGCAGAGAAATATTGGCAGGGGAATAGAGGGTATCATCTTCCTGCATCAGGCCGTGTCGCTTCAACAGCTCTTCAACAAATTCCTGGCCATTTTCATTTAAATGAACCTGCTTGGATTTTTCATCAACCGTATAGTGGCCCTCGCCACGGTATTCTTCGCTGTCTTCTTTCTCTTCCCGCACCAGCTCAGGGATCAGCGTGTTGATCTTGGCATAGAGTTCAGAACTGTCTTCCGCTGGACCTGAGATGATCAGCGGCGTACGGGCTTCATCAATCAGGATGGAGTCAACTTCATCCACCACCGCGAAGAAACGTTCACGCTGAACACGATCTTCTGGACGGAACGCCATATTATCGCGCAGATAATCAAAGCCAAATTCATTGTTCGTGCCATAAAGAATATCGCAGGCATAAGCCTCTTTCTTCATTTGAGGTGGCATCTGGGACAAATTGACCCCAACGGTCATGCCCAAAAATTCAAATAAAGCACGGTTGGTTTCCGCATCCCGCTTTGCCAGATAGTCATTGACGGTAACAATGTGAACCCCTTTACCAGTCAGTGCATTCAGATAAGCAGGCAAGGTCGCTGTCAGGGTTTTACCTTCACCCGTCCGCATTTCAGCAATCTGGCAGTTGTTCAGAACCATACCACCGACCAGCTGCACGTCGAAGTGGCGCATGCCAAAGACCCGCTTTGAGGCCTCACGAACGGTTGCAAAGGCTTCCGGCAGGATGTGATCCAGCGTTTCACCCTGGTCCAGTCGTTGACGGAATTCTACCGTCTTAGCCTTCAGTTCTTCATCCTGCAGGCTTTCAAATTCAGGTTCTAGCTTGTTGATCTGATCAACAATTTTACGCAAACGTCGAATGGTCCGGTCGTTGCGGCTGCCGATAACTTTAGTCAGTAGTTTTGATAACATGGCGATGCCGTTTTACTCTTTGTGATATCAGATCTCAGCGCAGGCTGAGTATTCAATAAATTGCCATCATCACGAAGCAGTCCCTGCTCCGCATACCTTTGCCGCAGTCAAACGGCAGTGAGGATGAAAACAAATGTCAGTGATGGAGATATTGTGTTTCCCCTGCTAAATTTCAAGGGCAATCAGGGCACAATAACATGCTTTGTGCGCTGGAGCCATTCAGCAAGACTTTTGCAAACCTTGCTCAGTTTGGGCAATTGAATTTGATATAATAAAGAAATCCACGCCTTACCGCTTGGAATCATGGCAGAAACATTGCCACCGAATACAAAAACTTAGATCTCACTCCGCAGAGTGCGTTCTGAGTTTGACTGCCAACCTGACGACTCTGTGATGTTGAATATGAGAGATCACCGCCCGCAAACCACCGCCAGTTTACTGGATGATGAAACCGCGCTGGGGAATATCCAGCAACGCGCGATTGCCCTGCATCAGCTCAACAGTAAAGTACAGGCGTGTCTTCAGTGCGCCCAGGCATGCCGGGTCAGCAACTATCGTCAGGGGTGTTGATCATTGAAGTTGCTTCAGCAGCCTGGTCGATGCGACTCAACTATGAGCGTAATCAACTGATGAAACAATTACGCGAACAGATGCTGCCACAATTACAGGACCTGAAAGTCACCATCAATCCATCACTGGCTGCCGAACCTTCCAAAACCAGTCAAACACCAGTCCTGAAACGAAAGCCGATTTCCGACAAAGCCGCAGCGGCGTTATTGGAAACGGCCCAGGATGCACCGGCAAAAATTAAAGCCCGCTTAGAACGCATTGCAGCCTTATCCAAAAAGCCCCAGTGAGCTCGCCTCAGGCTTACTCTCAATCAGTAGGCCTGACGTCCGTTTCTCATCCGGTAATTCTTCAGGTAGATTGCAAAAGCTTCCAGCTTATCTTTGAACCCTTTCGATTTTTCATACAAAGGCTTGTGATAAACCGCCTTCAGATCATCCATCGACAACGAAATTCCCAAGAAGGCATTCAATTGATTCAGGGTCGCTTCCGGCCTGAGTTGTAAGTCTTCAAACTGAAATTCAAGAAAGTCTTGCTGGTGCGTTTGCAGGAAGTGCCGGAGCGTACTTGTCACCCCTTGATTGTACTGACGGGTAAAATGCCGGCTCTGAATATGACGCCTTTGATTAGAGGTGATCCAGGACTGCTCATCGTCACGCGTCAAAATAATGAAAGCAGTATTATCCAGATCGAGTAATTTTGCCCAGATGCGGATCGTTAAAGTCAGTCGCGGATCTTTCCAGATCCAGGGTTGATGCTGATTGAGGTGTTCGATGAAGGATTGGTATTGCTGGAGGTCTAGCGATGATGCCCGGTCAGCAAGCTCTGACACTAAGGCCTCGGAGATCAGGTCGTGGTCTCTGTCTCCCTGATAGCCCATCTCGTTGATAAGCTGTTTATTTAACGTGACCAGTTCAGTGTTTTCAAAAGTATCGTAATCAACTTTTTCAACTGTACTGTCTCCGGGCCAATAGCCAGCTCGGGCAATCAACGCAGTGAAGGCGGAACTTCCCGTCCATCCGTGCGTGAGAATAATCACGTTTTTTTTCATTTTTCTGCTCACTAAACCGACTCTTTTATCGCAAGTATAGTGGCAAATTTGTCACATCGTTGCTTTCATCGGCAGCGAGCAGAAAACGAAAATCAGTTAAGCGAGCACCATGCCTGGCTGAGCAAATGTGACAGGCACATCCGCTTCGTCCTGGAAGGTTGACCATTCGTAGGCTTCCTGATCAGCCAGAACCGCACGCAACAATTTATTGTTCAGGGCGTGGCCCGACTTGTAAGCCACCATCTCGCCAATGATGTTGTGACCACACATATAAAGGTCGCCAATCGCGTCCAGTACTTTGTGAGTCACCAGTTCATTGTCGAAACGCAGGCCATCATCGTTCAGAATACGGTAATCATCCAGAACAATAGCGTTGTCGAAACTACCGCCCAGACACAGGTTTTGCGACTGGAGGTATTCGATGTCACGCATGAAACCGAAAGTCCGCGCACGGCTGATATCTTTCACAAACGACTGGCTGGAAAAATCCAGCACCAGGCGTTGCTGGTCAGAGTCAATTGCCGGATGGTTGAATTCGATCGCGAAGTCCAGACGGAAACCGTTGTAAGGTCTCAGTTCAGCCCACTTGTCGCCATCTTCAACACGAACCGTTTTCTTCAAACGCAGAAAGCGCTTTGGCGTATTCAGTGTTTCAATTCCGGCGGATTGCAACAGATAAATGAATGGGCTGGCGCTGCCGTCCATAATTGGAATTTCAGGCGCATCCACTTCCACAATCACGTTATCAATCCCCATGCCCGCCAGTGCGGCATTGAGGTGCTCAACCGTTGAGATCCGTACGCCCTGATCATTCACCAGTGCGGTGCACAACATTGTATCGCGTACTGAATCGGCATTGGCCGGAAAATCTACCGGCGGGTTTAAATCCGTACGACGATAGATTACACCAGTATTTGCTGCGGCTGGGCGCAGAATAAGCGTCACTTTACGGCCCGAGTGAAGACCCACTCCGGTCGTTTGAACGATGCTTTTTAGTGTACGTTGTCTGATCATCTGCTTACTCGTCTCAACTGACTGATGACTATATATCGACCACCGAAAAATAAACTTTAATGGCAGCCAAGCGGTCATCTTACCACCAATCGTGACCTAACCCAAACTTTTTGAAATCAGTCGGCCTGCTTGCGCAAAAACGCCGGAATATCCAAATAGTCATGATCGGCCTGCTGCTTTGGCTTGGCTGCCGTGGCTGCTGCGCCTGACTGAACCGCTTTCTCAGCCGCTGGCTGAGTCGTCTGAGGCTTGATCGTTTCTTCTGGCTGCTGCGCTGCTTGCTGAACCACTGGCTTTTCCTGTGCCGCAGGTTTGGCTGAATTCGTCACCAGCGTGATATCCGGCTTAGATTCTTTACCAATGCCTGTGGCAACAACCGTCACACGCAGTTCATCGCTCATCTCTGGATCCAGAGATGTACCAATCACAACCGTCGCGTTATCCGATGCGAACGCCTTCACTGTGTTACCCACAGTTTCAAACTCATCCAGACGCATATCCAGACCCGCTGTAATGTTCACCAGAACACCACGAGCACCCGCCAGATCGATATCTTCCAGCAGTGGGCTTGAAATTGCCATTTCGGCTGCTTCTTCCGCACGATCTTCGCCCGTTGCAACACCGCTTCCCATCATGGCATGACCCATTTCGGACATGACAGTACGCACGTCTGCAAAGTCGACGTTGATCATGCCCGGACGGGTGATCAGCTCGGCAATGCCCTGAACGGCATTTTTCAGCACGTCATTGGCTTTCGCAAAGGCATCCAGCAACGTAATCCCGCGTCCCAGCACTTTCAGCAGTTTCTCGTTCGGGATCGTGATCAGGGAGTCCACGTGCTTGGACAGCTCTTCGATGCCCTGCTCCGCAAACGCCATGCGCTTTTTCCCTTCGAAGCTGAAAGGTTTGGTGACCACAGCAACGGTCAAAATACCCAGCTCTTTCGCAACTTCAGCAATAATCGGCGCTGCACCTGTACCGGTACCGCCGCCCATGCCTGCTGCAATGAAGACCATATCTGAACCGTCCAGCGCTTCGCGGATCGCTTCACGATCTTCCAGGGCTGAATCCCGGCCTACCTGTGGGTTTGCGCCTGCGCCCAAACCTTTTGTGATGTCACCGCCAATCTGAATCACTGTGCCGACGTTGCTTTTACGCAGCGCTTGGGCATCAGTATTTACGCTGATGAAGTGTACGCCTTCAATTGACTCACGAACCATGTGATCAACAGCGTTACCACCGCCACCGCCAACGCCAATGACTTTAATTACCGCTTCATCAGACAATTCCATCATCGGTTCAAACATGTGTTCTCTCCGTTTTTCCTGTTCGCATCAGGTTTAAAATTCTTTTCTTAGCCAACCACTAATTTTAGTGAACAGACCTGTCACGGAACGTTTGGGTTCCAGTTCACTATCTTCAAATGTCTGACTGTCCTTTCCGTATTGCAGCAATCCTACTGCAGTTGCGTAATGCGGGGCCTGGACATAATCCGTTAAGCCACTTAGTCCGAGAGGTCGGCCTAAACGCACCTGATTGCGGAATACCCGCTCAGCGCACTCAACCAGCCCTTCCATCTGGGAGGCACCACCGGTTAAAACAATCCCGGCAGCGAGCTGGTGTTTGACACCCGAATTACGCAGTTGTTCTTGTATTTCCACCAACTTTTGATTCACCAAACCCAGCAACTCGCTGTATCGCGGTTCAATGACTTCCGCAAGGGTCTGGCTTTGCAGGCTGCGCGACGGTCGTCCACCTACACTGGGCACATCAACTTTCGCATCTTTGCTGACCAATTCACTCAGCGCACAGCCATATTTTACTTTGATTTCCTCAGCATCACCGGGTGGTGTGCCAAAGGCATAAGCGATGTCACTGGTCACCACGTTGCCTGCGTAAGGAATCACTTCCGCATGACGCAGTGCGCCCCCGGTCCAGACGGCAAGATCCATGGTGCCACCGCCGATATCCACGACACAGACACCCAGTTCACGCTCATCTGCAGTCAGGACGGCGTAGCTTGCTGCCAGGCCGGAGAAAATCAGCTGATCCACTTTCAGACCACAGCGTTCCACGGCTTTCACAATGTTTCGCGCCATATCATTGTGGCAAGTGATCATGTGCACGCTGGCTTCCATCCGCACGCCGGACAATCCTACCGGGTTTTTAATCCCTTCCTGATAGTCAATGGCGAACTCTTGCGGTATGACATGCAAGGTGCGGTGCTCGTCGCTGATTTTCACCGACTTGGCGGTATGGATGACATTATCAACATCATCCTGTGTGACTTCTTTGTCAGAAATAGGCACCATGCCTTTTTCTGTCTGACAGCGAATATGTTTACCAGATAAGGACAGATATACAGAAGCAATCTGACAATCGGCCATCAATTCTGCTTGGTCAACCGCCCGCTGTACAGATTTGACGACAGATTCCAAATCATTGACGCCACCTTTGTCCATGCCTTTAGACGGGCTGCTGCCCACACCAATGACATTCACCTGGCCGTCCGGCAATGCCTCGCCTACCAAAGCACACACTTTGGAAGTGCCGATATCAAGGCCAACGATGAGTTTTTTATCTGTTGCCTTCGTCATTAGCGCACGCTCTATTCCTGAACTACATCTTCGTTATTTTGTTGCCAACCTACGGCGACACCCGTGTCGTATCGCAGATCAACATAATCAATTGCTTTGCCCTGCTGTTCTAATTCCGGGTAAAGCCATAAAAAACGCTGAATTCGCTCCAATCGAGCTTCTCTGCCCAATTCCAGCCGAATGCCATTGCTGAGCCAGATTCGCCAGGAGCGTCTTTCATTGAGTGACAGCCTAACAATTTCAAATCCGCCACGCTGTAACTCCGGTTGCATTTCGCGCCAGGTCTGAAGCATTTCTGCACTGCTGCCGTCAGGTCCTTCCAGAGTCACCATCGGTTCGCCTGCAACATCCGTGGCCGGTGCAAGAAAAACTTTGCCCTGCTGATTCACCAGAAATTCATCATTCCAGATGGCTGCCGGTTCATGCTCAACCAAATACACCTTCACGGTATCCGGCCATTGCTTGCGAACCGAGGCTCGGTTCACCCAGGGTAAAGATTCCAGCGCCTGCTGAAGGTCATCCACATCCTGCAGCATAAAGCTGCCCAGCGATCCCATTTCCAGAATGCCCTGCCGAACCTGATCTGTAGTCAGGTGGTGCAGCTCTCCCTGAATCACCAACTGAGACAATGGCAGACGGTTGGCGTCTGTCATCCAGTGGATCACCGCCATCAGCAACCAGATAATGCCGGCAATGACACAAACGAGAAAACTCAGACCACGCCATTGGGACAACGGACCGGAAACCAAGTTGTGCTGTTTCAGGGTTGCCTCAGTCATGGTTTACCACTTCATTTCCTGAATCATCTCAGTCTGCCGTTATTTTGATCACCAGACAAGCGAAGTGAAGACTTACCTGTCATAAAATTTCACCAAAAACCGGATACGGCAGCAAAGTTGGCCGATTATACCGACCAACGCGATGCTCTCCAACCATTGTCCGCAATTTCCTGAATCTTATCTTGATGTATCAGGAATCAGCGTCAGACCTCACTCGGACAGCCACACGGCCTGCATCAACGATTGAAGGAATTTTCCTCTTTTTCTCAAAGCTTAGTGAAAAAGCCAAAGAAAGTGACACAAAATAATCCAGATTTTAGCGTCACGATACCTTTGAAGCACATTATTTCTTCATTTCCTTCACGTTCAGGGCCAGTGCTGCCAGCTGACGTGCAATTTTACCAACGTCACCAGCACCTTGCGTCAGCACCAGGTCATTATCCTGAATGACATTCGCTAACACACCCGGCAGCGCCGCTGTATTGGGCACAAAAATCGGATCCAACTGGCCTCGGCCACGAATCGTCCGGCACAAGGCTCGGCCATCCGCACCTGGAATCGGCGTTTCACCTGCGCTGTACACATCCAGCATCAGCAGAACATCCACCTGCTCCAGCACATTGGCAAAGTCATCATACAAATCCCGGGTCCGGGTGTAACGATGCGGCTGGAAAATCATGACCAGACGTTTCTCCGGCCATCCGGCACGCGCGGCCTGAATTGTGACATCCACTTCGCTTGGGTGATGACCATAGTCGTCCACCAGCATGACCTGGCCATTGCCTGTATCGAATTCACCCAACTGGTCAAAACGACGGCCTGTGCCCTCAAATTCGACCAGTGCACGCTGGATTGCAGCGTCGTCTACGCCTTCTTCGGTCGCAACCGCAACTGCGGCCGCGGCATTCAGGGCATTGTGACGACCCGGAATATTCAGGGTTACAGACAGCGCGGGCTTTCCTTTGCGTAAAATCGAGAAATGACCTTGTTGTCCCTGCTGGCGGTAATCCGTCAGGCGGACATCCGCATCTTCCGAGAAACCATAAGTGATCACCTGACGGCCCACACGAGGCAGCAGTTCGCGGACAACCGGATCGTCAATACACATCACAGCCAGGCCGTAGAAGGGCAGATTATGCAGGAAGTCAATAAAGGTCTGTTTGAGGTTTTCGAAATCACCGCCATAGGTATCCATATGATCGGCTTCGATGTTCGTCACCACGCACACCATGGGTTGCAAGTGAATGAAAGAGGCATCACTTTCATCCGCTTCAGCAATCAGATAACGGCTCGAACCCAGACGGGCATTGGTCCCGGCACTCTTGACCAGACCACCGTTCACAAAGGTTGGATCCAGCCCGGCTTCCGAATAGATTTGTGTCGTCAGTGCAGTGGTGGTGGTTTTACCGTGCGTTCCGGCAATCGCAATCCCATGGCGATAGCGCATCAGCTCTGCCAGCATTTCTGCACGGCGAACCACTGGGATCCGAAGGGCGCGTGCGGCTTTCAGCTCCGGGTTGTCTGCTGAAATCGCGGTGGAAACCACCACAACACTGGCCCCTTCCACATTGCTCTCGGCATGTCCGAAAAACAGTTCAGCCCCCCGCTCAGACAGACGCTCTGTCACCGAGTTTGGGGTAATGTCTGAACCGCTGATACGGTAGCCTTCGTTCAGCAGCACTTCAGCAATGCCGCTCATCCCGGCTCCGCCGATTCCAACAAAGTGAATTCGCTCAACCCGACGCATTTCTGGCACCATGGTTCTGATTTTAGCAATTTGCTGGTTATCCGGTTTACTCATCACTTGGTTCTCTATATTTATTTCTTTGCCTGCGCCTTGATGACATCCGCAACGCGAACATCGGCATCAAGAATCGCAGCCTGTCTCGCAGCCTCGGCCATGTTCAGCAAAGCCGGACGATCCAATGTGGCAATCAGTTGGGCCAGTTTTTCTGCGGTCAGATCCGGCTGTTCAATCATGTGTGCCGCACCACAGGCGACCAGATGATCGGCATTCAGGGCCTGCTGGCGATCTTTGTGCATAAATGGCACAAACACAGCGCCCACCCCGGCGGCTGATAACTCAGACACCGTCAGGGCGCCAGAGCGGCACACCACCAGATCAGCCCAGTCATAGGCGGCAGCCACATCATCAATAAATTCAGTGACCTTGTACTGTACCGCGCCCGCGTCACGGTACGCTTGTTCGGTACTGTCCTGATTGCCTTTACCAGCCTGATGCCAGAGTTCAACCTGAACCCCCAATGTTGCTGCGGCCACCGGCACGATCTGATTCAGAATCCGCGCGCCCTGACTGCCACCCATAACCAGAATTCGCACCGGTCCTGTCCTTTCGGCCAGCCTGGTTTCTGGTGCTGCAATTTCGGTGACATCCCGGCGCACCGGATTCCCGACCACAGGTGTCTCAGGAAAAGCGCCGGGAAACGCCTGCAATACACTGGCCGCAATTCGCGACAACCAGCGGTTGGTTAAGCCGGCAACAGCATTCTGCTCATGCAGGATCACCGGAATCCCACTCAGCCAGGCAGCGACACCACCCGGTCCGCTGACATATCCGCCCATCCCCAGCACCGCGTCGGGTTGCCAGGCTTTGATGTAACGACGTGCCTGCCTGATGGCACCCAGGATCTGAAATGGCGCCGCCAACAGGTTTTTCAGTCCCTGCCCGCGCAAGCCTTTCACTTGAATAAAATCAATCTCAATGCCATGTTTCGGAACGAGCTCGGCTTCCATCCGATCGGCTGTCCCCAGCCAGCGGATTTCCCAGCCTTCCTGTTGTAACTGACGGGCAACCGCCAGTGCCGGAAAGACGTGGCCGCCTGTCCCGCCTGCCATCACCAGCAGACGCTTATTTTTCTTCACTGTCATTTTGTTCACTTGATTGCGCGTGTCCGAACCGCGCCTCGTGGCGCTGCTCGTGATCAATACGCAGCAGTATGGCCACTGCTGTCGACATCATGAATAAACTGGAGCCACCGTAGCTGATCAGCGGCAGGGTCAGACCTTTGGTCGGCACCATGCCCGCAGCCGCACCGACGTTCACCAGTGTCTGAAAGGCAAACCAGAAGCCAATGCCAAAGGCCAGAAACCCGCCAAACAGCTGTCCGGACTGCAAGCTTTTCCGGCCAATCAGCAAGGCTTTGAACACCAGACCAAAGATCAGCAGCAACACCACTGACACCCCGACCAGTCCAAATTCTTCCGCCAGCACGGCAAAAACAAAGTCCGTATGTGCTTCCGGTAAGTACTCCAGTTTCTGAATAGAATTCCCAAGTCCCTGACCGAACCAATCACCACGGCCAAACGCCATCAGCGACTGCGTCAGCTGATACCCGCTGCCAAACGGATCTTCCCAGGGATCCATGAAGGCCGTGATCCGTCGCATCCGGTAAGGCTCAAACACGATCAGCATCACGATCCCGGACAGTGCCATCGCCATCATCGCCAGAAACTGCCACAGCTTTGCCCCGGCGATAAACAACATGCCCACGGTGGTCACAAACATCACGACAAAGGAGCCCAGATCGGGCTGCATCAGAAGTAATGCCGCCATGAGCGCCAGCACCGCCAGCGGTTTGATGAAGCCATAGAAACTTTGCCGGACCTGATGATACTGCCGCACCAGATAACCGGACAGGAAGATGAAGAGCGACAGCTTGGCGACTTCCGCAGGCTGCAGGTTAAAGATCCCCAGCGGAATCCAGCGAACCGCACCGTTCACCGAACGTCCCAGCACCAGCACAATCACCAGCAAGGCCAGCGATGTAAACAGCATTGGCACACTGAGCTGACGCCAGCGGTCCAAAGGCACCTGCACCATAAATGCAGCGAGCACGAGGGAGCACAGCAGGAAAAAACCATGTCGCAGTGCAAAGTAAAACGGCATGTCCGTCAGCCGGGTTGCCACGGGCACAGAAGCCGAACTGACGACCACCAGTCCGGTCACCATCAGCGCCAGACTGATCCACACCAGTTGCCGGTCATACTGACAGGGTGGCGCGGGCCGGCTGAACCACTGACTGATTTCGAACAGGGCATCTTTGAGCCCACTCAGCATGAGTGCGCTCCCTGTACCTGATCCTGCAGGCTGTGGGCCAGTGCCACAAAGGCATCCCCACGTGCCATGAAATTCGGATACTGATCCAGACTGGCGCAAGCCGGTGACAACAAAATCATATCGCCGGCCTGCGCTTCGGCAGCCGCCATCGCCATCGCCTGATCCATCGTCTCGACCACCACAGGGTTGCTGGTCAGAGACACAAACCGATGACCATCCCGGCCAAAGCAGTACAGCTGAACATTCAAGGGTTCAAGCACAGATTTCAGTGGCGAAAAATCGGCACCTTTGCCATCCCCGCCCACCAGCAGGTGCAATTTACCGGGGATCGACAAACCGTCCAGTGCCGCCAGAGTACTGGCCAGATTGGTCGCTTTTGAATCATTCACCCAGTCAACCCCGTGTGCCTGAACCACACGCTGGCAGCGATGGGGCAATCCGGTATAACGGCGAAGGGCCCGACAGGAGGCAGCGCGATCAATTCCCGCAGCATCGGCCAGCGCCAGTGCTGCCAGGCTGTTGGCAACATTATGACGGCCAACCAGAGCCAGCTCGCGACTTGGCATCACAGGCTCGCTGTTGACCGCCAGATACTCTTGACCCTGAACCTGAATCAGACCGTAGTCTTTCTCGTCAAAACCGAAGCTGGTCTGCTGGCCTGAAAATGCTGTCGGCCATGTCGCGGCATCATCGCGGTTACTGATCGCAACACGGGCATGCTGAAAGATGCGCTGCTTCGCCAGTCCGTAATCGTTCAGGCTGTCGTAACGATCCATATGATCTTCTGACAGATTCAGATAAGCCGCTGCGGCCAGTTGCAGGGAGGACGTGGTTTCCAGCTGAAAGCTGGAGAGTTCCAGCACATACAACCCATTGCCCTGAGACAGCATATTCAGCGCTGCCAGACCAATGTTGCCGCCAACGCCGACCTGTATGCCAGCTTCCGCCGCCATTTCCCCCACCAGACTGGTGACGGTGCTTTTTCCGTTGGAGCCGGTAATGGCGACGACCGGCTGGTCTGCCGCCCAGGCAAAGAGTTCGATATCACCGACAATCGGGATGCCTGCCGCTGCCGCCGCTTGCATCTGCGGGGTACTGAGTGCAATCCCCGGATTGGCAACAATCAGATCCGCCGTCAGCAACCAGTCCATCTGCCATTCACCGGCACACAGCGCCACATCATGCGGCAGTTCATTCTGGCCCGGCGGATTGGTGCGGGTGTCAATGACTCGGATCTGAGGCGCTGCTGGCTGTCGCTTGAGATAATTCACCACCGACAGCCCGGTCACGCCCAGACCAACGACAACGATATTGCCTGCCTGCTCCAAGCGATTCATTTAGCGTACCTTCAGTGTTGCCAGCGCAAACAGCACCAGCATCAGTGTAATAATCCAGAAGCGGACGATCACGCGTGGCTCCGGCCAGCCTTTCAGTTCATAGTGGTGGTGAATCGGTGCCATCCGGAAGATGCGCTGACCGCGCAGCTTATAAGAGCCGACCTGAAGAATCACAGACACGGTTTCCATCACAAATACACCGCCCATGATGACCAGCAGTAATTCCTGACGGACCAGCACCGCAATGGTTCCCAGAGCGCCGCCCAATGCCAGTGAGCCGACATCGCCCATGAAAACCTGTGCCGGGTAGGTATTGAACCACAAAAAGCCCAGTCCTGCGCCGACAATCGCCGCACAGACGACCACCAGTTCACTGGCGTTGCTGATATAAGGAATGTGCAGATAGCTGGCAAAATTAACGTTGCCGGTTGCCCAGGCAATAAAGGCCATGCCAGCCGCGACCATGACGGTTGGCATAATGGCTAAGCCATCCAGACCATCGGTCAGGTTCACCGCATTACTGGTGCCAACGATGACAAAATAAGTCAGTGCAATATACAGCAGCCCCAACTGCGGCATCACTTCTTTGAAAAACGGCACGACCAGCTGAGTCGCAGCGGTATCTTTGCCATGTGCATACAGCGCAAACGCAACAACCAGCGCAATGACCGACTGCCAGAAGTACTTCCAGCGAGCAATCAGACCATCGGTATTTTTCCGGACAACTTTGCGGTAATCGTCAACGAAGCCTACCGCGCCGTAGCCCAGCATGACCGTCAGCACCGCCCAGACATAAGGGTTTGTCAGATCAGACCACAGCAGTACTGTGAAGGTGATGGCCGCCAGGATCATGACCCCACCCATGGTTGGGGTGCCCCGTTTGCTGAAGTGTGACTCCGGCCCGTCATGGCGAACCACCTGGCCAATCTGCATCATTTGCAGGCGGGCAATCAAGCGTGGTCCCATCCACAGTGAAAGAATCAGAGCCGTCAGCACACTGATAATGGCGCGGAACGTCAGGTATTCAAACAAACGGAAAAAAGGAAAAGTCGACTCAAGTAAGTCTGCTAACCAAAAAATCATTCTTATAAGTCCTGCAGTGTTGCAATCACGTCTTCCATCCGGGCACTGCGTGCCCCTTTTGCTAACACTGTTATCTCTTGTTGTTGTTGAGGATCCTTCGCGGATTCCTGATGAAAATGCTGCTGTACCAGAGTTTTCAGTGTGTCCAGCAAAGCCTGCTTGTCGCTGAAGTGCTGGCCCTGATTGATTTCACTGACAATGGCACTGTCCCTGCCAAAGGTCATCACACGATCAAGCTGTTTGTCTCGGGCGTAGTCTGCAATCTCACGGTGCATTTGATCACTTTCATGCCCCATTTCCGCCATATCACCAAAGACCAGCCAGCGCTGTCCCTCAAAGTCGGCGAGCAAATCAATCGCTGCTTTCACCGACGCGACGCTGGCATTGTAGGTATCATCGATCAAACGCAATCCCGGCTTTGGCGCCAGAATCAAGGTACGGCCTTTGACCGCGGCGACCTGTGCCAAACCTGCCTTCACCTGCGCAAGCGTTGCCCCCATCGCAAGTGCCAGCGCTGCTGCTGCCAGAGCATTCGCCACATTGTGACGACCGGCCAGCGGCAGCGAAATACTGACATCGCCGTCAGGGGTATGCATTGTAAAACAAGGACAGCCCTGAGGGTTAACGCTAATCCCGCTCGCTGAGAGCTCTGCGACAGAATTCGGCACCGACTGGGCTTCAGGATTTGCGCTGAAGGTCACCAGTTGCTGATTGGCCAAAGACGGCTGCCAGCGCTCCAGCGCGTGGGAATCGAGATTCACGACCGCCGTACTGCCGGGAGCCAGGCCTTCAAAAATTTCACCTTTCGCCCGAGCCACACCGGCCATCGAACCAAAGCCTTCCAGGTGCGACGCTGCCAGATTATTGACGAGCGCCGCATCCGGCTGCACCAGCGCCGTCGTGTATGCGATTTCTTTTTCGTGATTTGCCCCAAGCTCAATCACGGCAAAGTCATGTTCAGGCGTCAGGCGCAGCAACGTCAGCGGGGCGCCAATGTCATTGTTGAAATTCCCTGCTGTCGCCAGCACGTTCCCGCACAGGCTCAGAATCGATGCCACCATTTCCTTGACGGTTGTCTTGCCGCAGCTTCCCGTCAGGGCTACAGTCTTCAGGCCATGCTCCCGGGTCATTTTCGCTTTGAGCCATGCGCCCAGCTGACCCAGCGCCAGCCGGGTATCGTCAACCAGTAACTGAGGTAAATCGGTTTCAAGCTCCCGGCTGACCAGTATAGCTGCCGCACCACTTGATTGTGCCTGTGCGGCAAAATCATGGGCATCGAAACGCTCACCCTTCAGGGCAATAAATAAGGTACCCGGCTCAATCGTCCGGGTATCTGTGGAAACCATGTCGATACTGACGCTCTGGCCAATGAGCCGGGCATTCAGCGCCTGCGCCAGTTCGTTCAGTGTCACTTGTATCATTGTTGACTCTCCAACAAAGCCTTGACGGTTTCACGATCAGAGTAATGGATCGTTTTCCCCGCCAGAATCTGATAATCCTCGTGTCCTTTACCGGCCACCAGAACGATGTCTTTCACACTTGCCTGAGTCAGAGCCTGACGACAGGCTTCGGCTCTGTCATGAATCACCTGAGCACGCTCCGGATGAGTCAGACCGGCCAGCATATCAGCCACAATCTGATCCGGTGATTCGCTGCGCGGGTTGTCATCCGTCAGAATCACATGGTCCGCCTGCTGTTCAGCAATCGCTGCCATCATCGGACGTTTACCGCGATCCCGCTCGCCGCCGCACCCGACCAGACACCACAGCTCACCTTCACAGTGCTGACGCAAAGCGGCCAGCGCTTTCTCCAGTGCGTCCGGGGTGTGAGCATAATCAACCACCATCATAGGTTTGTCAGCGGCCTGAAAAACTTCCATCCGGCCAATCACCGCCTGCAGTTTCGGCGCGGATTCGATTAATGCATCCAGCGGATAACCCAGTGACAACAAAGTCGCCAGCGACAACAGCAAATTGGACACATTGAACGCCCCCACCAAGGGTGCAGTCAGCTCACCTGCCCCCAGCTGGAATCAAACGCTGCCGTGACACCTTGCGTGGTGTACTGCACCGAAGTCAGCCAGAGTTTCGGACCAGAATGCGCCGACAAGGACTGCTGATCAGTCGCCACAGCCACAGCACCGGGAAGCTCACTCAGCCACACTCGGCCCACGGCATCATCGGCATTGATGACAGCAACCCCCGCCTGATGTTCCGTAAACAAACTCTGCTTCGCAGCGGCATAGCTTGCCATGTCCCCGTGATAATCCAGATGATCCCGGCTCAGGTTGGTAAAAATACTCGCCGCAAACCGCAGCGCTTTCACCCGCCCCTGCACCAGACCATGCGAAGAGACTTCCATTGCCGCAAAGTCGGCGCGCTGGCGAACCAGTTCGGCCAGCGTTCGCTGGATATCAATTGCGCTGCCTGTGGTATTCACAGCCGGCTTGAGATCAGCCAGTAAGCCATTTCCCGTCGTTCCCATCACACCGGCAGTACGTCCCAGTAATTCGGCCCATTGTGCCAGTAACTGACTGACAGTCGTTTTACCGTTGGTGCCCGTCACGGCCACCAGTTGCAACGCCTGATCCGGTTGCGCATACGCCATGCCAGCCAACGCAGAAAGCCGCGCAGGCAACTGAGTCAGCGCCACCACGGGAATCCCGTTCTGAAATTCAGTCTGACCGTCTGTTTGGCCCGCTTCCGCTTCTGCCAGCACGACAGAAGCACCCGCAGCAATCGCAGCCGCAATATACTGGCGACCATCCACTGCATGGCCCTTAATTGCCACAAAGAGACTGCCCGGAGAGACCATCCGGCTATCCAGTGTCAGTTCAGTCACCTGGATATCAGCGACTTGCGGCGTGAGCGTCTCGGCATCCAGCCAGGGAGATAAAAGCGTCCCGAAAGAGAGTGAAACATCAGGTTCCGGCATCAGACTTGCCTCTGTTGTGTACAATCGTTAACTGATCGCCTTTTCCGGCATCAGGTTTGACGTTCAGGATTTGCAGCGCACTGCCCATCACTTCAGAAAAAATCGGTGCAGCAACCTGCCCCCATAATAGGCATCGCCCTGAGGTTCATTGACCACAACCACCATCGCGATGCGGGGATCACTGATGGGCGCCAGACCAGCCGTCATGGCGACATACTCATCACTATAGCCGCCGGCAGCCGCTTTTTTCGCGGTTCCGGTTTTGGCGCCAACCCGGTATCCCGGCACAGCCGCGCGTTTGGCGCTGCCGTCGGACTGAGTGACACCTTCCAGCATGTTCAAAACTTTTCGGGTATTTGCGGCTGAAACCACCTGCCGTCCCGGCACCACAGCTTCAGTTTTCAGAATAGACAACGGGCGGTTAACCCCCATGGCACCCAGTGTGGCATAAGCACGCACTAACTGAATCGGCGTGACAGATATTCCGTAACCAAAGGCCAGCGTGGCCCGCTCAAAATCCGACCAGCGACGGCGGTCCGGAAAGAGACCCTGCGCTTCACCAATCAGGTTAATCCCGGATGCTTCTCCCAGCCCCATGCCACTATACATGCCCAGAACCGCATCGACGGGCATCGACAGGGATAGTTTGCTCACGCCGATGTTGCTCGATTTTTTCAGAATCTTCGCCAGATCCGCTTTGCCGACCCGGGAAACATCCCGGACCCGGCTGCCGCCCACTTGCATCAAACCGTTGCCGGTATCAATGATGGTGCGCTCATCGGCTACATCATTTTCCAGCGCCGCCAGAACGACAAGAGGTTTAATGGTGGAACCCGGCTCCATCGCATCTGTAATTGCGCGGTTGCGCATCCGGAAGCTTTGCAGCTGGTCGCGGTTATTGGGGTTATAAGAAGGGGCATTGACCATGGCCAACACTTCGCCGGTACGGACGTCGACCATGACAATCGAAGCTGACGTCGCGTTGTAATCGACGACGGCCTGCTTCACAGCGCGATAAGCCACCGCCTGCAATCGCTGATCGATACTCAGCGTCAGTGGTTTACCCGGTTCACGTTGTTTGAGGGAAATATTCTCGACCACACGGCCATAGCGATCTTTCCGGACCGTTCGCCGACCCGGCTCTCCGGTCAGCCAGCCATCATAGGTTCTCTCAACCCCTTCCAGCCCCCGGCCATCAATCCCGGTCACCCCAATCAGGTGTGCACTGACTTCGCCCGCCGGATAAAAACGGCGCGACTCATCTTTCAGGCCAATTCCAGGGAGTTTCAGTTTACTGACATAAGCTGCCATGGCCGGGCTGACCTGACGCTGGAGGTAAATAAAGCGGCGGGATTTGTTGTCTTCCAGGCGTGCCAGCATGGCTTTACGATCCAGCCCCAGTACATCTGCCAGCGCGTGCCAGCGGGCAGGTTCAGCGATACCGCCATGTTTAAAAATATCGACCGGATCAGCCCAAACGGCCTGAACCGGTACACTGACAGCCAGCTGTTCGTCATTGCGATCCGAAATAATCCCGCGGGCAGAAGGCATCGCTTTCACCCGCAGTGACCGTAAATCCCCTTCTTCAATCAGCTTGCCTGGTTCAAGCACCTGGATATAAGCCGCCCGGCCAATTAACGCAATCAATGCCAGGGCAATCAGGCCGCAAATCAGGCCAAAACGCCACGGAATAAATGCCGGCGCAACGCCGACTTCGCGGCGGGAGGGGGATTCGGATGCAGGCTCGTCTTTTTTCATTACTGCACGACAACTTCATTTTTCGCGTTAGGCCGCTTCATCTCGAGTGCCTTTTCCGCCTGAGTTTCAATTCGGCTGTGTTCAGCCAGGGAATTCTCTTCCAGCAACTGGTTGCGCCATTCGATGTCCAGATCATCCCGCTCAATCAGCAGTTGCTCCTGCTGCGCCACCAGTTGGCGCGACTGGTGGGTGATATATACCACCCCCAGCGCAGAGATCAGCACCAGAACCAGCAGGATCAGCGGCACACGGCCGACCGTCACCAGATCACGACCGATCTGGCGGATCAGGTTATCTGCTGGCGTGGGCTGAACACTCACAGACGTTCAGCCAAACGAAGCACGGAGCTGCGCGCCCGCGGGTTGTGCTGGGTTTCCGCTGCGGTTGGCTTGATGGCCTTACCCACAGGTTTGAGATCCGCACTGCCCAGCGCTTTAATCTGATCTTCCGTCAGCGGTAGCCCCGCCGGAACGTCCGGCCCTTTGCTCTGCTTGCGGATAAAGCGCTTCACCATGCGATCTTCCAGCGAGTGGAAGCTGATCACGGAGAGACGGCCACCCGGCGCCAGCACCTCAAGGGCACCATGCAAGGCAGTATCGATTTCTTCCAGTTCACTGTTGATATAAATGCGGATCGCCTGAAAGCTTCGGGTCGCCGGATGCTTATGCTTGTCTCTAAACGGTGAAACATCAGCAATCAGCTTAGCCAGCTGCGTGGTCCGCTCCAGCGGTACATTTTCCGGATTCGAACGATATTCCACGATGCCGCGTGCGATGCGTTTGGCAAAGCGTTCTTCACCGAACTCTTTCAGCACCCAGGCAATGTCATCTGCATCAGCAGTGAGCAGCCATTCAGCGGCAGAGACACCGGAAGTCGGATCCATGCGCATATCCAGCGGGCCGTCACGCATAAAGCTGAAGCCACGCTCTGCATCATCCAACTGTGGAGAAGAGACACCCAGGTCAAGTAACACACCGTCGATTTTACCGCTCAGGCCAAGTTCAGCCATGTAACCAGCTATGCCGGAAAACGGGCCGTGAATAATCTGAAAACGGGGATCATCAATCTTGGCAGCTTCTGCAATCGCCTGTGGATCGCGGTCGATGGCATACAGGCGGCCCTGCTCACCAAGATGAGAAAGAATCAGGCGACTGTGGCCACCACGGCCAAAAGTGCCATCGATATAAATACCGTCTGGTTTGATGGCCAGGCCATCGACAGACTCATGAAGCAGCACGGATACGTGCGCAAATTGTTCGGACATAGTCGTTGATTCAGCTGAATAATAAGCGTACTGAAGACACCGGCCGGATGTCTCCACCAGAAATACTGGGGCGTTGGTTGTCTGCTGCGCGCAGGACAGTCAGTCTTCACCTACCGGGCGCCCATTGATGCGCCAGTCGGTACGCACAACATTAGTTATACCTGTCCATCTCGGGCAGGCAACAGGAAAAATGAAATTTTTGCCACAAAATCCTCATTTTTCCCCACAAAAAACCAACACAAAGTGTACGAAGGCAGCAAAAAAGTTGTCAAGACGGTCATACCGGTTCTGACAAACATTTGATGCAGGCAACGTCTTTGCCCAGCGTTGAACTCCGATTCCCCTTCGGACCATTCATCCAAAAAATTCACCAGAGCCTAAAACGATAAAAGGTGATGCCCGCACTGCTGCGAACATCACCTTTCCTGAATGGGGTGAGTTAACCGATAAGCCGGGTTCTGTTCCGCTCGCGCGGTGGTAACCATTCCTCTAGGCCTGAAATTACTCGCAGGCTCAAGCAACCTACCCGTTCCCAGCGCGGACCACGCCATTGGGAACCTATTTGGTCTTGCTCCGGGTGGAGTTTACCGTGCCACGAACTGTTACCAGTCGCGCGGTGCGCTCTTACCGCACCCTTTCACCCTTACCTGTTCTCGCAAGCGAGTCATCGGCGGTTTGCTCTCTGCTGCACTGGTCGTAGGCTCACGCCCCCCAGACGTTATCTGGCACCCTGTCCTGTGGAGCCCGGACTTTCCTCCCCCTCGTCAGTCTCCCAAAGGACATCAACGAAGCAGCGGTTACCTGGTCAACTCAGGGCGCGGATTGTATAAAACTCCCGGCCCGGATACCAGAGAAAGATCACCTTTATGCGCAAACTGGTGTGAAAGTGAACACTTCCAGCCCTTTTACGCTTAATCCAGGTTTTCCAGCCCCCACTTATACAGCGCGTTCTTTTTCACCCCGTGAATTTCTGCAGTCATCGCGGCCGCTTTCTTCAGCGGCAACTCCGCCACCAGAATTTTCAGCGTCCGCAGCGCTTCAGCAGGCATGTCTTCTTTACCGGCACGATGACCCGCCACCAGCAGGACCATCTCGCCCCGGATCCGGTTACTGTCTTCGTTCAGCCAGGGGATCAGTTCCCCCAGAGGCGCACCATGGATGGTTTCAAAGGTTTTAGTCAGCTCCCGCGCCAGAACGACGTCGCGATCCGGCCCCAGTACAGCCAGCATATCTGCCAGCGAATCCAGAATACGGTGGGGTGATTCATAAAAAATCAGCGTGCGGGGATCTTCCATCAGATCGCGGAAGGTATCCTGACGCCCTTTGCTTTTTGCCGGCAGGAAGCCTTCGAAGCTGAACCGATCGGAAGGCAGTCCGGACGCACTCAGCGCCGTGATGACAGCGCAAGCCCCCGGCAAAGGCACAACTTTAACACCCGCCTGACGACAACGGGTGACAAGATGGTACCCTGGATCACTGATGAGAGGTGTACCGGCATCAGAGACCAGTGCAATGCTGCTGCCTTGCTGCAGTTTTTCGATCAGCACATCCGCTTTCTGCTGTTCATTATGATCATGCAGCGCGAAGGTCCGGGTCGGGATGGCAAAATGGGACAACAGGCGTGAGGTATGGCGTGTGTCCTCGGCAGCAATCAAATCCACATTGGCCAGAACATCCAGCGCACGTTGGGTGATATCTGCCAAATTGCCGATCGGGGTCGGAACGATGTACAAAGTTGCGACATCCACCGAACACGAATTGGTCTCACTCATTTGTCTATGATCTCATCTGCAATTAATATAGAGAGTAATTTGTCACAGTTGAATGAATTCAATGCTTAATTTTACCCATAAGCGCAAAAGTGTAACACGTATTCTGGCCCCTGTAGCCCTTGCTGTGATCCTGGCAGGTTGTTCTACGCCGGGCACCCAATCCACATCCTACGGTGCAGACATTACCGCTCCAGCAACGGACTCAGCGGCGAACTACCTGCTGAAAGCCGAGTCGACCGAAGGTGCACTCAGTATTGACTGGCATATTCTGGCGCTGAAAGCCCTGATCAAAGAAGGGCGGTGGCCTCAGGCTGATCAGCAAGCCAATAAACTGGCCCGGATGAATCTCTCTCCGGTACAGATGGCCGAGTGGCAATTGGCTCGTGCCAGCCTGCGCTATCAGCAAGGTCAGCCGAAAGCCGCACTGGAAACGCTGAACTTTCTGCCCTGGTGGCCGGTATCCGATAGCCAGCTCCGTCGCTATCACCTGTTGCGTGCCGAATTGCTCAATCAGACCGAACAATACTTTGAGGCGGCCCGCGAGCGCACAGCACTGGCCCAGTACCTCAACACCAATGAAACCCCGGTCAACTGGCAGAATCTGTGGCTGGACTTGTCCCACTACAATACACATCAGTTGCAGTCCGCCAGCATCAAGTCCGATGAAACCGTGCTGCAAGGCTGGGTCGAGCTGAGTCTGCTGAAAAATGCCTATGCGCAGCGCCCGGTTCGCCTGAAGTCCGAAGTGGAAAACTGGCTGGATAGTCATCCGGATCATCCGGCAAACAGCCATCTGCCTGCCGAATTACAGGCCATCATGAGCCTGGAAATTATTGAGCTGGAAAAAGTTGCTCTGCTTCTGCCGCTGTCCGGTAAATTCGAAAGTCAAGGCAAAGCCGTTCGGGACGGCTTCCTCAATGCCATGCTGGAAGATGGTGAGCGCGATCCAAGCACTGAGCTCTCCATTTACGATACAGAGTCCGAACCGATGTTCAGTATCGTCAACAAACTGCAGCAGGAAGGCACTCAATTAGTGATCGGCCCACTGCAAAAAGAAAAAATCACTCAGTTTCAGTCCATTGAAGGTGGCAATGCGACTCAGCTGGCACTGAACGAGCCGCAGAACCTGGATCTGAGCCAGCCCAATACCTGTTACTTCTCCCTCTCTCCGGAACAGGAAGCGGAACAGGCCGCACAACACCTCTTTGCTGAAGGCCATCGCAGCCCCATGGTCATGGCCCCGGCCAACGATTTTGGTCGCCGGGTCAGTCAGGCTTTCATCGCCAAGTGGGAAAAGCTGACCGGGAAACAGGCCGAGCTGCAAACCTTCGGCTCCAGCCGTGAGATTCAAAATCAGATCGCAGCAGTGTTTGGCTTAAGTGACAGCCGTGCCCGGAATGACCAAATGCAGCAGGTCCTTGGCATTTCACTGCAAACACAGGCCCGCAGCCGACGCGATACTGATGCCGTGTATCTGATCGCCAACCGCAATGAAGTGACACTGCTCAAGCCCTTTATCGAAGTGGCCATTAACCCAGACGTCACTCCGCCGAAGCTTTACGCCAGTTCCCGGGCAAACCCGGATAATCAGGCCAGCATGGGTGAACTGTCTGGCATCGAGTTCAGCGACATTCCCCTGCTCGCAGCGCCGGATCAGCCGTTCATGCAGCAATTTGAGCAACTCTGGCCGGGTCAGAAAAACGGAATGATCCGCCTGCATGCCTTCGGGATGGATGCCTATCGGATGATCACGGAACTGCCACAAATGAAGGTGGTCGATCACTACAGCACACAGGGCAGAACCGGTCAGCTGAGTCTGGACGATCACTGTGTGGTGCAACGTCAGCTGGATTGGGCAGTATTCACACCCAATGGCATTGAACCTGTTCAATAAGCGCCGTCAGGGGTACCATTACGAGTCACTGGCCGAGCAGTATCTGCAACGCCAGGGACTCAAGCCGATCGCCCGTAACGTGCATTGCCGTGGCGGGGAGCTGGACCTGATCATGAAAGACGGCAACTGCTGGGTCTTTATTGAGGTCAAGTACCGGGCGCACAACCGCTTTGGAACCGCAGTGGAAGCCATCGACTGGCGCAAGCAGCAGCGTATCAAGCGGACAGCGTTGTTCTGGCTGCACTCAAAAGGCCTCTCAGCCGAACTTTGCCAACTCAGATTCGATGTGGTCGCCATTCAGGGCGCTGATCATCAAATCACCTGGTTGACCAACACCTTAGTCGAAGAGTGAAACATGCTAGAGAGCATTAAAGAAAGTTTTACCGAAAGTATTCAAACCCAGATTGCAGCCGCTGAAGCCCTGCCCGATGCGATTTCACGCTCCGCCATGGTGATGGTGCAGAGCTTGCTCAATGGCCACAAAATTCTGTGCTGCGGGAATGGTGGCTCGGCTGCGAATGCCCAGCATTTTGCGTCCTGCCTGATCAATCGTTTTGAAACCGAGCGCCCCAGCTTACCCGCGCTGGCGCTGACAGCCGATACCACCACGCTGACCGCGGTTGCGAACGACTATCACCAGGATGAAATATTCTCCAAACAAATTCGTGCCCTCGGCCAGCCTGGTGATATTCTGCTGGTCTTCTCAACCAGCGGCAACAGCAAGAATATTATCAAAGCGATGGAGGCCGCGTTGACCCGAGACATGAACATCATTGCGATGACAGGCAAAGATGGCGGGGAAATGGCAGGTCTGCTGGGTGTACAGGACGTGGAAATCCGCATTCCGTCGCAGCGCACGGCTCGAATTCAGGAAGGCCATCTACTGACGGCGCATTGTTTGTGCGATTTAATCGATCAGACCCTCTTCCCTCAACATGAAGGATAAATGATGCGTGTTGCTGGTTTCATTCTGCTGTTCACGCTGACGCTTCAGGGCTGCAGCACGATTTTGCAAACGGATCCACGTAGTGGCCAGCAACAATGGCGGGATCAACAGATTGCCATGCAGGTCGGGGGGTTAGTGAATAAACCCCCTTATCAGGGAAAGGCCCGGGTGAATGCGTTTGCGAACGAAGGCAAAGTCTTACTGGTCGGTCAGGCCGTGGATCAGGACACAGCTTCCCAATTGATTCACGATGTGAAAAAGCTGGATTCTGTCAGACTGGTACACAATCAGCTTCTCGTTGGGCCACTGCCGACGCTTGCCGATGTTGGTCGCGACAGTTGGTTGACGACCAAAGTCAAAGCCCAGCTGATTGCCAGCAAAAAACTACGCGACAGTGCGATTAAAGTCGCCACTGAAAACCAGCGTGTTTACTTACTGGGGTTTGTCACCCGAGAACAAGGGAATGTTGCCGCAGAAATAGCCCGCAATGTTGAAGGCGTTCAGCAAGTCATCAAGGCATTTGAATATCTGAACTGAGGTGTGATACCAATCGCAGTAAATCACTGGTCATCCTAGCTTGTTCAATTGTTCGATAACTGCGTTAGATTTTTTGATTGTAGAATCACTACTTATCTAAAAAATCTGCCTTGTTCTCAAACATTTCCCCTGCGCTATTTCTGATCATTGACTTACTTTGATTGGTATGAGTCGGGCGACAACAACGCAAAAAAAAAAGCAGTGCCCGAAAGCACTGCTTTTTTATTGGATTCCGGGACGTGATTACTTCACGACTCTGAGGCTCGGACGACCACTTGGACGCGGTGCTTGTGGTGTTTCTTCTTCAGTCACACTGTCTTCTGCTTCACGGGATTCAGTTTCAACACTGGAGAGCGCAGTCAGATGCTCAGGATCACCCGAAGCTTCCACCAACGCTTCAGCCGCTTCATCTGAGGACATGTCATACGCCGGTTCCGGCTCAAACATCGTTCCTGCACCATTCTCCCGTGCATACAGTGCCAGCACCGCAGCAAGAGGGACATAGACAGCGTGAGGGCGACCGCCAAAACGGGCATTGAACCGAACAGCTTCATTGCCCAGCTCAAGGTTGCCAACTGCACGCGGTGCCAGATTCAGGACAATCTGACCATCGCTGACAAATTCCTGAGGCACCTGAACACCCGGCAAAGTTGCATCCACAACCAGATGCGGGGTCAGATCATTATCCACCAGCCACTCATAGAAAGCCCGCACCAAATAAGGCCGGCGCGGGGTCATCTCCGCCATCTCCATTACTGGCCTGCCAGACGCATTTCACGTTCAGCTTCTGTCAGAGAAGCCAGGAAAGAATCACGCTCAAAGACACGGGTCATATAAGCTTTGACTTCTTTCGAACCCGCGCCAGTCAGGTCAATTCCCATCGCAGGTAAACGCCACAGCAATGGTGCCAGGTAGCAATCCACCAGGCTGAACTCTTCGCTCATGAAGTATGGGAACTCAGCAAAGACAGGAGACAGCGCCAGCAATTCTTCACGCAATTGCTTACGTGCTTTCTCTGCTTCATCTGCAGTTCCTTTGATGACTTTTTCAGCCAGTGAATACCAGTTCCGTTCAATGCGGTACATCATCAGGCGACTGTTACCACGAGCAACCGGATATACAGGCATCAATGGTGGGTGAGGAAAACGCTCATCCAGATATTCCATAATAATGCCGGCCTGATACAGGGCCAGTTCACGGTCAACCAGGGTTGGAACAGAATTGTATGGATTCAGGTCAAGCAGATCCTCAGGTAAGTTGTCTGGCTCAACCAGCTCAATCTCAACACTTACCCCTTTTTCTGCAAGTACAATACGCACCTGATGGCTATACATATCCGAAGCATCAGAATACAGCGTCATCACAGAGCGTTTATTGGCAGCTACAGCCATCAACCCCTCCAGTATACTCATATACATAAAAAGCAACGGGGGCACTGGCCCCCATTGCGAGTTTCTTAACGCACTAGATTACCCGATCAATGGACATCGCGCCAATATTCTTTCTTCAGCAGCAGAGACACAACGAAGAAGATCACGATAAAGCCCATGACCCACAGACCCAGACGCTGGCGTTCCAGCTTCATGGGTTCTGCAGAGTATTCCAGGAAGTTCACAAGGTCCCGAACCACAGCATCGTATTCGCCAGGACTGAGCTCACCATTGCCGTCAGACTTCAGCCCCACGAACTCCTGCACTTCTTCACCGTCAATTGTCCGGGTTTCGAACACTTTACGTGGCGTTCCCTGTAACTCTTCGAGCACATGTGGCATACCCACACTTGGGAACACAACATTGTTGACGCCAAACGGACGGCTTGGGTCCGCATAGAAAGAACGCAGGTAAGTGTACAGCCAGTCAGTCCCACGAACCCGGGCAACCAGCGTCAGATCGGGTGCCGGTGCACCAAAAGACGCCGCTGCATAGTCTTCAGAAATGGAGTTGGTCATCAGATCACCAATTTTGGCATTCTCATCAAAGACCAGATTTTCCATCATCAGATCAGTCGGGATATCCAGATCCTCAGCAACGCGCTGGTAGCGCTGATACTGAGTGGCATGGCACCCAAAGCAGTAGTTCATGAATGTGCGTGCACCACGCTGCAAAGATTCCTTGTCCGACAAATCATTATTGGCCGCATCAAGGTGAACATTTCCGCCACCCGCTGCCATTGCCAGAGAAGGCAACAGAGCCAGCAGCATTACCATCAGCTTTTTCATTTGAAAGTGACCCTCTCTGGTAGCGGTTTCGTGGCTTCATTTTTGCTGTAGAAGAACAGCATCACGAAGAACATGAAGTAACCGAAACTGAAGATCTGTGCCATCAGCGTGTACACAGCCGTCGCCGGCAACGCACCCAGGATACCCAGCGCAATGAAACAGATAGTGAACTGAACGATGTTTGCCAGATGCAACTTACTGCGATAGCGGTAAGAACGCACTTTACAGCGATCCAGCCATGGCAGAACAAACAACATTGCAATTGACAGACCCATCGCAATTACACCCAGCAGTTTGTCCGGCACCGCACGCAAAATTGCGTAGAACGGTGTGAAGTACCAAACAGGGGCAATGTGTTCAGGTGTCTTCAGCGGGTTTGCCGCTTCAAAGTTAGGTGGCTCAAGGAAATAGCCGCCCATTTCAGGGTTAAAGAAAATCACATAACTGAACAGGAAGGCAAAAATTGCCACACCCACCAGATCCTTCACCGTTCCGTAAGGATGGAAAGGAACCGAATCAATGATGTCGTATTTCTTGGTGTAGTATTCGTGGAACTTGAAGCCAGACTCAAAATTGCCACCTTTACTGCCTTTTGGCAGTTTGGTGTCAATGCCGTCCGGGTTGTTTGAACCCACTTCGTGCAGTGCCAGAATGTGCAGCACAATCAGCAGCAACAGAACGATTGGCAATGCAATCACATGAAGGGCGAAGAAACGGTTCAGTGTTGCACCGGAAATGACGTAGTCACCACGGATCCACAGCGTTAAATCGTCACCGATGACAGGAATCGCACCAAACAGCGAGATGATTACCTGAGCACCCCAGTAAGACATCTGTCCCCAAGGCAGCAGGTAGCCCATGAATGCTTCAGCCATCAGAACCAGGAAGATCAGCATCCCGAACAGCCACAGCAGTTCGCGCGGTTTCTTATAGGAGCCGTAGATCAGACCACGGAACATGTGGAGGTAAACCACCACGAAGAATGCCGATGCGCCTGTTGAGTGCATATAACGCAGCAACCAACCATATTCCACATCGCGCATGATGTATTCAATTGAAGCGAAAGCACCATCACCCGATGGTACATAGTTCATCGTCAGCCAGATCCCGGTCAGAATCTGGTTCACCAGAACCAACATGGCCAGTGAGCCAAACAGATACCAGAAGTTAAAGTTCTTCGGCATCGGATATTCGGACATATGCTTTTTATAAGCATTCATCACTGGCAGACGTTTTTCAATCCAGCCCAGCAAGCCTTCCATTATGCCGTCTCCTCATCTTGACCCACTAAAATCGTGTTGTCGTTCAGGAACATGTGCGGTGGAACCACTAAGTTCAGTGGTGCAGGCACGCCCTGGAAAACCCGACCAGCCATGTCGAATTTAGAACCGTGGCAAGGACAGAAGAAACCAGCCGGTACACCGCTGACCTGCTCACTGAAACTGTCGGGCAGATAAGTGGGTGAGCAGCCAAGGTGGGTACAAATACCAACGGCAACAAAAATTTCTGGTTTACGTGAACGGAACTCGTTTACCGCATATCCTGGCTGCTGTGGTTCAGCGGCCTGCGGGTCACGCAGTCGGTCATCATGTGTTGGCAGTTCATCCAGAATCGCTTGGCTACGGCGTACTACCCACACCGGTTTGCCTCGCCACTCTACGCGGATCATCTGGCCTTCTTCAAGTTTACTGATATCAACTTCGACTGGTGCACCGGCAGCCTTTGCTTTGGCGCTCGGATTCCAGGATTTGATAAAGGGTACGGCGACAGCGACTGCACCTAAGCCTCCAACAACCGAGGTCGTCGCAGTCAGGAAGCGGCGTCGGCCGTTACTTACTGGCGCTTTGCTCATCCAACATTCTCCCATGTGCTCCCGCTCCGGATTATTTCTTCCTTCTGCGTCCCTGGAGCTTACGGCTAACTTTCTACGGAAAGACTCAACAGCTTATTGATTAAGAATTTTCATGCTGCTATTTATCGCGGCAAATGATAAAGAAAACCCTACTTTAAGACAAGGTAAACACCGCAAATGTGAGAGATTTGTGGGTTTAATTTCGCACAACATCAAGCGGGAAAAATGCAAAATTTGGTGCCAGTTTTTCAACAAAACTGACAATAAGACCAATACAGCAATATGAAAAGCCGTAGGAAAACCCGGAAGTAATCCGCAAACAAGACGGAAAATGCTGAATCCAGAAATGCAAAAAGCCCAGCCAATGGCTGGGCTTTGCGGTACACAGTAACCAGATAAAAATCTGGAGCGTTGAATTAACGCTTAGAGAACTGTGGACGACGACGTGCTTTACGCAGACCAACTTTCTTACGTTCAACGCGACGAGCGTCACGAGTCACGTAGCCAGCGGCACGCAGAGCAGGACGTAGAGTCTCATCGTACTCCATCAGAGCGCGAGTGATACCGTGACGGATTGCACCAGACTGACCAGTGATACCACCACCTTTAACAGTGATGTACAGATCCAGTTTCTCAGTCATCTCAACCAGCTCAAGTGGCTGACGAACAACCATACGAGCAGTTTCACGGCCGAAGTATTCTTCGATGCTGCGCTTGTTGATTACGATGTTGCCAGTACCCGGTTTAATGAAAACGCGAGCAGCTGAGCTTTTGCGGCGGCCAGTGCCGTAGTATTGATTCTCTGCCATTGTCATGTTCCCCAATTAGATGTCTAGAACTTGTGGCTGCTGTGCAGCGTGGTTGTGCTCGCTACCTGCGTAAACTTTCAGTTTACGGTACATAGCACGGCCTAGAGGACCTTTAGGAAGCATGCCTTTCACAGCGATTTCAATGATAGCTTCTGGTTTTTTGTCCAGCAGCTTGTCAAAGCTAATCGTTTTCAGACCGCCGATGTAACCAGTGTGACGGTGGTACATCTTGTCAGTACGCTTCGCGCCAGTTACAGCAACTTTCTCAGCGTTGATCACAACGATGTAATCGCCGGTATCTACGTGAGGAGTGTACTCAGGCTTGTGCTTACCGCGCAGACGAGATGCGATTTCAGTTGCCAGACGACCCAGTGTTTTACCTTCAGCGTCCACAACATACCAGTCACGTTTTACAGTTTCTGGTTTAGCAACGAAAGTTTTCATGCTAATTCTTACCCAAATTTAAATAGTTTCACTTTCTAAGAACGCAGAACGCTCTCTCTGTATAAGAGCCCAGTCATCACCCCTTCGAGTGGTTGGCACTCCCGGCATAACGCCGTCACAGGTACGGTGGGTCGCGAGATTATACGGAAGCATGCGGAAAAAATCACCTTTTTTTCTAAAAAAGTTCAGTCTCTTCCCCGGCTGGCAGGCGGCTTTCTTGATTACGCCAGATGCGGTCTTGCCAAATATTCGTGACTTTGCATTTCAATCAGGCGTGAACAGCAGCGTTTGAACTCAAAACTTAACCGGCCGCTCTGATACAGCTGGTCCATGCTGACTTCGGCGGAAATAATCAGTTTGACATGACGCTCGTAAAACTCGTCCACCATTGCGATAAACCGGCGGGCAGCGTCATCATCTTTTTCCGTCAGCACCGGCACCCCAGAGAGCAGCACACTGTGGTACATGCGTGCAATTTCCATATAGTCGGCCTGGCTGCGTGCACCGCGACACAATGCATCAAAGGTAAAATGTACGACGCCGTCCGCTTCATGACATGTCGCGATGGGCCGATCATTGATCAGAATTTCACCGCCCTCACGGCGGGGGTCCATCGACAACTGCAGAAAGTAACGATGCATGTTTTCTGCTGCACTGGCATCCAGTGGCCAGTGATAAATCTCAGCCTGCTCCAGTGTCCGAAGCCGGTAATCGACCCCGGAATCCACATTCACGACGTCGCAGTGGGTATTGATCAGATCAATCGCTGGTAAAAAACGAGCCCGCTGCAGCCCATTGCGATATAAATCATTCGGTGGAATGTTAGAGGTTGCGACCAACGTGATCCCGCGACGGAACAAGGCCTGAAATAACGTGCCCAGAATCATGGCATCGGTAATATCGGAAACAAAAAACTCATCAAAACAGATGATGTCCGTTTCTTGTTTAAACCGATCAGCCACGATTTCCAGCGGATCCGTCTGATGACTGAGCGTCTGCATCTCTTTATGAACTCGGTGCATGAACCGATGAAAGTGCATCCGCATCTTTCGCTCAGTGGGCAGACACTCGAAAAAAGTATCGACCAGATAGGTTTTCCCGCGTCCGACACCGCCCCAGAAGTACAGGCCTTTGACCGGCGCAACGTCCGCCTGAACCTGACGCTTGAACAAACGATCCATAAAGGAAGGTTTTTCAGGCGCTGGCTGAGGGGCCAGCATACGATGATACAAATCTTCCAGATGAGACACCGCCATCGCCTGTGCGGCATCGGGCAAAAATCCTGGTTTTTTGAGATCGTCTTGATAGCGTTGTTCCGGGGTCATCCTCGTCCTGCTTAATCGCCTGAAGTGCTCTGCCTGGTGCCGATTTTGCCTGACCAACCACTTCTTATTGTTCCATCTTTAGTCGTAGATAGTACCACGACACTTCATGTGCATGTATAGTAACTAGATAACCACCCAAGAAGCACTTTTTACTTTTGGGATAAAAAGCAGGTCAACCTGCTGTACCCGCAGTCACAAGGAGTTTTTTTATGGCTTGGATCTACGCGATTTTGATTTTTGTCGCAGGTGCGCTGGTCGGTGCCTTTATTGCCCGGTTAGGGAATAAAAACCTGAAACAGCAGAAAGAATTACAGAAAGAACTGGATAAAACCAAATACCAGTTAGAGCAGTACCGTCAGGAACTGATCGATCATTTTGCTCGCAGTTCAGATTTGCTGGACAATCTGGCAAAAGATTACAGCAAACTCTACGAGCACATGGCAAAAACGTCCGCTGAGCTGATGCCGAATTTGCCTGAGCAGGATAACCCGTTTTCTCAGCGAATCAGCACCCTGACCGCCGTGACTGAACCCGTAGAACCTGAAGTGCAAACGGAAACAGAAACACAACCTCCCCGTGACTATGCAAATGGTGCATCCGGCCTGCTGAGAACCGACCGGAAACCCGAAGCTGAACCCGCCAAAGCCAGCTAAACTTTTCCTTCTCCTGTGGTGCCTTTCCGGCTTCACAGGAGAGTATTCCTGCCTGAAATCATTGTTTCAATCTTGATAAACATCGGAACTATCTCCAAATATATCAGTCACACTAAGCACTTGGAAAAATGGAGTTGAGTGATGATGAAGAAACCTTTACTTGTATTGAGTGCACTGGCGTTAAGTATGAGTGCAGTCATGACCCCTATCTCGGCAACCGCCGCGCTCCCGCTGGCCGTCAATGATCAGCAACTGCCGAGCCTGGCGCCGATGCTGGAGCAGGTTACGCCAGCCGTTGTGAGTATTGCGGTTGAGGGGAAACATGTCTCCAAACAGCGTATTCCTGAAGCCTTCCGCTATTTCTTTGGCCCGGACATGCCAAATGAACAGCTCCAGGAACGGCCGTTCCGCGGACTGGGCTCCGGGGTCATCATCAATGCAGATAAAGGGTATGTCGTCACCAACCACCACGTGATTGACGGCGCGAACAAAATTCTGGTTCAACTGCACGACGGGCGGGAGCTTAAAGCGGAGCTGATTGGAAGTGACGAAATGTCGGACATTGCCCTGCTCCGTCTCGAAAACACCAAAAACCTGAAACAAATTCGACTGGCTGACTCAGACAAACTGCGTGTCGGTGACTTTTCGGTGGCCATCGGGAACCCGTTCGGGCTTGGCCAGACCGTCACGTCAGGGATCATTTCAGCGCTGGGCCGCAGTGGACTCAACATTGAAAATTTTGAAAACTTCATCCAGACCGATGCTGCGATTAACAGTGGTAACTCTGGCGGTGCTCTGGTCAACCTCAATGGCGAACTCATCGGGATCAACACCGCCATCCTGGGGCCAAACGGAGGGAACGTTGGGATAGGTTTCGCGATTCCGGTCAATATGGTGAAAAACCTGACCAGCCAGATCCTGGAGTTTGGTGAAGTAAAACGCGGTGTTCTGGGTGTTCAGGGCGGCGAACTGACCTCAGAGCTGGCTGAAGCCTTTGGCTATGAAACCAATCATGGTGCTTTTGTAAATCAGGTGATGCCCGACTCCGCGGCTGAAAAAGCGGGCCTGAAAGCCGGCGATATCATTGTCTCGGTCAACGACAAAGAAATCCGGACCTTTGGCGAGTTGCGCGCGAAAATCGCAACGCTGGGTGCAGGTAAAACAGTGAAGTTGGGCGTGCTGCGTGACGGTGACGAGAAAAACTTCGATGTCACGCTGCAAGAAGCCGAAATGATGAATCTCAAAGCAGATCATTTGCATCAAAGCCTGCAAGGTGCTGAATTCAGCAATACGACGTCTGACGACAAAGCGAATGGCGTAAAGGTGACACGGATTGATCCGCAATCCATGGCTGCACGCTATGGTCTGAAAGAAGGTGATATCATCATTGGCCTGAACCGTCAGCCGATTAAGAATCTGGGCGAACTCCGCAAAGCGCTCGATAAACAACCCTCCGTGCTGGCGCTGGAAATCAGACGCGGTAACAACGAGTTGTATCTCATCATCCGATAGCCCACTTCTGAAACACCTTGCAGCCCGGATTCCTGTCCGGGCTGTTTGATCACACGACTTTTCTGTCATCCTCTCTGTGCTTCGACTTGTTGCAAACTGGCAGTCAATGCTATTCTCAAGCGGCTTTGTAACTTTTGCATCATCGACAAAATTCAGGTCAACCAGGGGAGCATCAATGCTGGCATTTTTAGGTCGATCCGCCCTCATGGGCGTACTGACAGCTGGAGTGTTGCTGTTTGCTTTCCCAAGTCTGCGCACCCAAATGTTTTCTCCGACAGCGGCCATCCATGGTGAACCGGAAGTCCCTCAGCAAATTTCTTTCAGCTATGCAGTTCGCCGGGCCTCCCCTGCTGTCGTCAATATCTATAACCGCCGCTATAACGCAGAAGATCGCCTGCAACTCAGTACGCAAGGACTGGGCTCCGGGGTCATCATGAGTGACAAAGGCTATATCGTGACCAACTACCATGTGGTTGCCGAAGCAGACCAAGTCATCGTCGCCCTCCAGGACAGCCGGATCTTTACCGCACAACTGATCGGCAAAGACCAGCGTACGGATATTGCTGTCCTCAAGATTCAGGCCGAAAATTTACCGGTGATCCCGCTGAACCCGGACTATCTACCCGCTGTTGGCGATGTGGTGCTGGCCATCGGCAATCCTTACAATCTGGGACAAACCACCACTTACGGCATCATTTCTGCCACGGGTCGTTCCGGTATGAGCTTCTACGGCCGTCAGGACTTTCTGCAAACGGATGCCGCAATCAACGACGGAAACTCAGGGGGAGCACTGGTGAACACCCGGGGAGAACTGGTCGGGATCAACACCGCCTCTTTTCAGCAGGCCACGGATATTGAAACCTATGGGATTTCGTTTGCCATCCCCTTTAAATTAACGCAAAAGATCATGAATAAACTGATTGCGGACGGACGGGTCATCCGGGGGTATATCGGTATCGACGGTCGTGAGATCAACCCGGTGATGGCACGGCTCTATGATGCAGAACAAATTCGTGGAATCATTGTGATGGGCATGGATCCGAACGGGCCAGCATACAAAGCAGGGTTTCACGTTCAGGATATTCTGGTTGAAATTGATGGCAAACCCGTGACAGATATGCGGAATGTGCTGGATATTGTGACAGAACTGAGGCCCGGTACTTATGCCGACATGACAGTGCTGCGCAATGGCAAACCCAAGAAAATCAAAGTTCTGATCGGCGATGAACCAGACAGGTAAACGAATAAATAACAAAAAATTGAAAGCATTCCGGGCACGGTAATCCGCACCCGGAATCATTGAACTTACTCGCTGAAACGCTCGATCTTCATCCCCAGACCACGCAGCTTCTCTTCAATACGCTCGTAGCCTCGGTCAATGTGATAAATCCGATCCACAATCGTTTCACCTTTGGCGATGTTGCCGGCAATCACCAGACTGGCCGATGCACGCAGATCCGTTGCCATGACCTGAGCACCACTCAGACCTTCGGTTTCACCGCAAATCACGGTATTCCCTTCGATTTCTGCATGGGCACCCATGCGGATCAGCTCGGGAATGTGCATGAAACGGTTTTCGAAAATCGTTTCGGTAATGATACCGGTGCCTTTAGCTACCAGGTTCATCAGTGAAAACTGCGCCTGCATATCCGTTGGAAATCCAGGGTGCGGTGCAGTACGGATGTTGACCGCTTTCAGCTCACGTCCTTCCATATCCAGACTGATCCAGTCATCACCGGTTTCAATCAGGGCACCCGCTTCTTCCAGCTTCGCCAGTGCAGCTTCCAGCAGCGACGGACGGGTGTTGCGGCAAACCACTTTACCGCCGGAAATTGCGGCAGCGACCAGGAAAGTCCCGGTTTCGATGCGATCTGGCAATACTTCATGGTAACCACCGCCCAGACGTTCAACCCCTTCGATTACGATGGTGTCTGTGCCGGCGCCTGAAATTTTTGCACCCATTGCATTCAGGAAATCCGCGGTATCCACGATCTCCGGTTCACGGGCTGCATTTTCAATCACCGTTTTACCGGTTGCCAGCGTTGCCGCCGACATGATGGTTACGGTTGCACCCACACTGACTTTATCCATCACAATGTGAGCACCGGTCAGGCGGCCGTTTACTTCGGCTTTCACATAGCCTTCTTCCAGCGTGATGGTTGCACCCAGTTGCTCCAGACCGTGGATGTGCAGATCCACCGGACGGGCACCAATGGCACAACCACCCGGCAGAGATACCTGACCTCGGCCAAAACGAGCGACCAGCGGACCCAGAGCCCAGATTGAGGCACGCATGGTTTTCACCAGATCATAAGGCGCACAGTATTCAGTAATATTGCTGGCATCGACATACACAGAGCCATTTCGCTCCACCTTCGCGCCCAGACGGCTCAGGAGCTCCATGGTGGTGTCGATGTCTTTCAGCTTAGGTACATTGCCGACTTCTACCGGCTCTTCCGCTAACAGGGAAGCAAATAAAATAGGCAGGGCCGCATTCTTGGCACCTGAAATCGCGACTTCGCCGCGAAGCGGGCCATTGCCCTGAATTCGAAACTTCTGCATTGGGACTCTCTTACAAAGACATCAGCTTCTTGTCGCGCGCCCACTCTTCTGGAGTGAAAGCTTTAATCGACAAAGCATGAATGGCATTACTGGCAATATGCGCCATCAGGGGTGCATAAATAGCCTGTTGTTTTTTCACCCGGCTCATGCCTTCAAACATAATACCGACCGCAATCACCTGATAGTGACTGCCTTCGCCACTTACAATGACTTCGTCCAATTCCAATGCGTTTTCAAGAATTGTTTTAATTTCAGATGTTTCCACAAGCTATCCTCTACTACTCATTCCATACAGGCAGCCAGCACCGTGTCGACATGACTGAGTCGGAGCAGGGTGAACAATTGTTCCGGCACTCCTTGCAACACCAAGTGACGTCCAGCCTGACTGAGTTCTCTGTGCAGATGCAGAATCATGACCATACCTGCAGAGTCTACCCGAGTCAGATCAGACAGATCGATCCTGACCTTAGCATCTTGTGGCATCCATTCACGTCTTTGCTGCCAAAAGGCTGGCACTGTGTCACGTTCCAGCGCCCCTGACAAGCGGTAAAGCCCATTTTCCTGCGCTTGCCAGTGGATGGCACCATGATTCATGACTATTTGTCCTCAGGCTTGATTGGCTTCGCTGCCAGCGTGCGCAGATCCTGCGTCACTTTATCGACCCCTTGGGTACGCAGCTGGCCGCTCCACTCACTTTGCTTGGTCGAGATCATGCTGACACCTTCAGCCACCATATCGTATCCTTGCCACTCGTTAGTCTGCT
Source organism: Photobacterium sp. GJ3 (assembly GCF_018199995.1). Classification (NCBI taxonomy): domain Bacteria; kingdom Pseudomonadati; phylum Pseudomonadota; class Gammaproteobacteria; order Vibrionales; family Vibrionaceae; genus Photobacterium; species Photobacterium sp. GJ3. The sequence continues at coordinate 2,968,506 of NZ_CP073578.1, forward strand.
TATTTTTGCGCAGTTTAAAGTCCAGGCGAATTGGCGGACGTTGCGGGTCAACAATATCCACACGCACCGAAACAATAGAGCTGCTTGCCGGAACAGACTTTGCTGGTTCAATGCGGATATCCTGATCCTGATATTGCGTCAGTACCTGAGCATAAGAGGCGACCAGATAATCCGTAAATGCATTCACAAAATTATTTCGCTGCTCTTTTGTGGTCTGTTTCAGTTGAGGCCCCAGCACCTTATACGCAGCGTAACGGGTGTTGATATAAGGCAGCAATTCCTGACGAACCACAGTCCGCAGGTGTTCCGGATTCCGCTGAATCTGAGCCTGCTCGGACTTGAGTCGATCAAAAGTCTGCTGAGAGACGACTTGCATCATTTTATAAGGATCCGTTTTATCAACGGGCGCTGCATTCACGAGCAGCGGTAAACTGGCCATCAAAACCAGTCCAAAGCGTTTCAACACGTTCATTCTCAATTCCTTACTTATCGCCTTCGTTTCCGATGCTGTAAAGCACCTGGCCAATCATATCTTCCAGAACCAGCGCTGATTTCGTATCTTCTATGAAATCACCATCTTCCAGCATCATGATCCCTTCATCGACGAAACCCGGAGACATCCCCAGATATTGCTCGCCTAACAGGCCTGATGTAAGAATGGCAGCCGAACTGGTTTCTGGAAAGTAACCATATTTCTTATCAATTGCGAGGGTCACCACGGGAACGTAGGTTTCCGTATCCAGTGCAATATTACTCACGGTGCCGATGGTCACGCCACCGACTTTGACCGGTGAGCGAACTTTCAGACCACCGATATTGTCAAAACGGGCTTTCAGCTGGTAAGTTTCTGACCCACCAATACTTTTGACATCTGCGACTTTAAAAACCAAAACCAGCAGGGCGATGATCCCGGCCAGAACAAAAGTGCCGACCCAAAGTTCAAGTTGTCTGTTCTGTTGCATGATTAATTCCCAAACATGAGTGCTGTCAGCACAAAATCTAATCCTAATACGGCCAGTGACGAATTCACGACCGTCCGGGTCGTTGCCCGGCTAATCCCTTCCGAAGTCGGCACCGCATCAAAGCCATTGAAAACTGCAATCCAGGTGACAGTCACAGCAAAACAGACGGATTTGATCAGACTGTTGCCAATGTCATAGCCCAGTTCAACAGAGGATTGCATCACCGACCAGAAACTCCCGTGATCAATGCCTTTCCAGTTGACGCCAACCAGTTGTCCGCCCCAGATCCCGACCGCAATAAACAGCATGGCCAGCAGGGGCATCGAAATCACCCCAGCCCAAAAACGTGGCGCAACCACCCGGCGCAGCGGATCGACCGCCATCATCTCCATACTGGAGATCTGCTCTGTCGCCTTCATCAGACCAATTTCTGCCGTCAGTGCAGAACCAGCCCTGCCCGCAAACAGCAGTGCGGTCACCACCGGTCCCAACTCCCGCAGCAGCGACAGTGCAACCATCTGGCCCAGACTGGTCTCTGCCCCAAAATCAACCAGAACGATAAACCCCTGCAGACTGAGCACCATCCCGATAAACAATCCTGAGACCATGATAATGGCCACGGAAAGCACGCCGACAACGTAAAGCTGCTTGACCAGCAACGGGAACATTTTGGCAGGCTGAGGTTTGCTGACCAGTGCGCCGAACAACAGCAAGGATGCCCGCCCCATGGTCTGGCAACGGGACAGAGTGCGATGCCCCAGCTGCGCTATAAAATCCTTAAACATATGATGAAATTACCTTTCTCGCGCTACCGCGATCATCCTGAAATTCAAAGCGCTTTCTGACTGAACAGATCCTGCGCCAGCGGTTGGGCAGGAAATTTGAAGGGAACAGGACCATCGGCATTGCCATCCAGAAACTGCCGGACACGCTCATCCGGGTTCGCATTCAGCTCCGCAGGGGTCCCACTGCCGATCACTTTGCCACCGGACAACAGATAGACATGATCCGCAATACTCATCACTTCAGGCACATCATGCGACACAATCACCGAAGTAATGCCCAAAGCATGGTTCAGGCTGTGAATCAGCTTCACCAACACGCCCATGGTGATGGGATCCTGACCAACGAAGGGCTCATCATACATGATGAGATCAGGATCCAGCGCGATTGCTCTGGCCAGTGCTGCCCGACGTGCCATTCCCCCTGATAACTCACTCGGCATCAGGTCCGCCGCACCGCGCAGGCCAACGGCCTCCAGCTTCAGCAGCACCAGGGTGCGCAGTAAATCTTCAGGCAGTTCAGTATGTTCCCGCAATGGGAAGGCCACATTATCAAAAACTGTCATATCCGTGAATAATGCGCCGGACTGAAACAGCATACTCATGCGCTTGCGTACCTGAAACAGTTCATTTCGCGACAATGCCGGGATATTTTGGCCATCAAACCAGACTTCGCCCTGATCAGGCATGATTTGCCCGCCAATCAGACGTAAGAGTGTTGTTTTACCAATGCCCGACGGCCCCATAATGGCAGTAATTTTTCCCTGAGGCACTTCCAGCGAAACCTCATCAAATATTTTTCGCTCGCCCCTGCGGAATGTCAGGTCATTAATTCTGATTAGCGCTTTGGATGCGGTCATAACCTTCCCAATATACTGTCTGGGCCATCCATCCGGGATAGTCTGCAGAACAGCGATAAATGATATTTATTAAATAGTTATCTCAGCCTGATTGATCATAGGTAGAAACCCGGTTCAACTCAAGATGAAGGCTGTCAGAAGCTTGTGATTTTTCAGCCCTTTCGGCCCGTTCAGTCACATGCGTACAATACATTGTATTTTATGAACTTTGTTTTTTATATCATAAGTGACCTGAATAGGACCAATCTGACAAACAATTCATTCCCAATCTCATCCCACAGAGCCAAACGCCCGAAATCCCATATGCAGATCACAGCGATCTCCACAAATACTCATGCCTTCTCCTTCCATTTTCGTCAGTGAAACGTCAAAATTGTCCTCTTCAAAACTGCTCAATGAAAAAATGAATAAGGGATAAGAATGCTTGAAGCCATCGTGTTGCTCTGTATCGGACTGGCGTTACTGGTATGGAGTGCGGATCGACTTGTTTTTGGATCAGCAGCCTTGGCCAAAAATCTGGGCGTTGCCCCACTGATCATCGGGATGACCATTCTGGCAATGGGCTCCTCTGCACCGGAAATGATGGTATCTGCGACCGCCGCACTGGCGGGTAAAACCGACACCGCCGTCGGGAATGTTCTGGGCTCAAACATTGCGAATATTGCATTCATTCTTGGTCTGACCGCAATTTTGAAACCGCTCTCTATCAGTTCCGGTATCATTCGCCGTGAACTCCCACTGATGATGGTGGTCACACTGATTGCAGGTGCCCTGCTTTGGGACAGCTATCTGGGATTCTTTGAAGGCGTCCTGCTGGTCGTTCTTTTTATCATCTTTATTCTGGCCATGCTCAAAATCAGTAAAAATGATCAAAAAGCCGGTCAGGATATCCTGTTAGAAGAACAGGAATCCGAAATCCCTGATGGTGTCAGTAACATGGCAGCGGGTGTCTGGATTGTGATCGGCTTGGTGTTGCTGCCGTATGCTGCCAGCATGCTGGTTGATTCCGCCGTCACCATCGCCAAGCACTTTGGCATGAGTGATCTGGTGATCGGCCTGACCATTATTGCCGTAGGAACCAGCCTGCCGGAACTGGCCGCATCCATCGCCAGTATTCACAAGGGCGAAGATGACATGGCTGTCGGGAATATCATCGGCTCCAACGTCTTCAACATTCTGGCAGTGATGGGCATTCCAGGGGTTCTGAACCCTTCGGTCCTCAGCCCGCTGGCCATGGGACGTGATTTTTACATCATGCTGGGTGTTTCCGTTCTGCTGGTCTTGATGGCACTGGGCAAACGTCGCCGGATCAATCGCGTCGAGGGTTTGGTGCTGATTTTATGCTTTGTCGCCTATCAGGGCTATCTGCTTTATAATCTGTCGGCCTAACCGGGAACAAAACTATGCCTGATACTTTTGACTACGGCCAAATTGGCCGACGTGTTATTGAAATTGAATCCGAAGCGCTCAAAGGGTTGTCGCAGTATATCAACGGCAGCTTCAGTGAAGCCTGTCGGCTTATCAGCCGTGGTCAAGGGAAAGTCATCGTGATGGGGATGGGGAAATCCGGCCACATCGGTTGTAAAATTGCAGCAACACTGGCCAGTACCGGCACCCCGTCCTTCTTTGTCCATCCCGGAGAAGCCAGTCATGGCGATTTGGGGATGCTGGACAAGCGCGACATCGTTCTGGCGATTTCCAATTCCGGCGAGGCCGGTGAAATCCTCACCCTGCTACCTGTGATCAAACGTCAGGGGATCCCGCTCATTACGATGACAGGCAATCCGGACTCAACCATGGCCCGGCTGGCACAGGTCCATTTGCAAATCACAGTCACTCAGGAAGCCTGCCCGCTGAATCTGGCGCCAACGTCAAGCACTACGGCAACACTGGCTATGGGCGATGCACTGGCTATTGCCCTGATGGAAGCCCGTGGCTTCACCGCCGACGATTTCGCCTTATCTCATCCTGGCGGAGCGCTGGGCCGCAAACTGTTACTGCGGATCGCGGATGTCATGCACGGCGGTGACCGCCTGCCGGTGGTCCATCAGGACGCCAGCATCAAAGATGCCCTGCTGGAAATTTCCCGTCAGGGCTTAGGGATGACAGCCATCGTGGATGATGCCCAGCAGTTAAGCGGCATTTTCACCGACGGCGACCTGCGCCGGATGCTGGACAAACGCATTGATATCCATCAGACCCGGATCGGCGAAGTGATGTCCCCCAACCCGGCGACGATTTCGTCTCAGGTGCTGGCCGCTGAAGGGTTGAAACTGATGGAAGAACGAAAGATCAACGGCCTGTTGGTTGTCGATAATCAGCAACTGGTCGGCGCGCTGAATATGCACGACCTGCTCAGAGCCGGAGTAATGTAATGACAAACGACATGCAAGACACCCTGTACGGCCCTGTCTCCTCAAGTATTTTTAACAAAGCCACAACCATTCGTCTGCTGATCTGCGATGTAGACGGCGTCTTCTCTGATGGCCGCATTTACATGGGCAATCAGGGGGAAGAACTCAAAACTTTTCATACCCGCGACGGTTATGGCATCAAATCCTTGATGGCTGCCGGCGTAGAAATCGCCATCATCACCGGCCGCCGCTCTCAGATTGTGGAAAACCGGATGAGTGCTCTGGGCATTCAGCATGTTTATCAGGGCCAGGATGATAAATTAACCGCTTATCAGGATATCGTGGCCAAGCTGAACATTGCGCCAGAGCACACCGCTTACATTGGTGATGATCTGATTGACTGGCCGGTCATGGCCGAAGTCGGTCTGTCGGTCTGTGTGGCAGATGGCCATCCCTTGCTGGCGCAGCGTGCTGACTTTGTCACCCGGATTCAGGGCGGTTATGGTGCGGTGCGTGAAGTCTGCGATCTGATCCTGGAAGCCCGCGGCGAACTGGATCAACATAAGGGGCGAAGCATATGACCCTGAGTCGGCTGTTTTATGTGCTGCTGATTGTCTTATGCGCATGGGCCGGTTACTACCTGCTGCAGCAACGCTGGCAGCAAAGTGAACAAATTGCACCTGATAACGAAAAGCCGATCTTCACCGGCATCGGCGTCAAAAACACGGCTTATACCGAAACGGGCCTGCGCAGTTACCGGATTGAGTCTGACACGCTGGAGTATTTCAACCAGAGCGGCGACACCGATTTTCTTGCGCCGGTCATCTGGGTTTTCAAAGCGGGTGAAGAAACCGAATGGCGTATCAGTGCAAATCACGCCACACTAAATAAAGAACATATCCTGCAGATGTCTGGTAATGTACGAATCTTCAATCTGTTACCTGACTCCGCCATCAACGCGATTAAAACAGATACACTGCGGTTGGATTTAATCAGCAAGGATTTCGACACGCCCGACCCGGTCACCATTACCGGGAGTTTCTTCCAGAATGAAGGGATTGGCATGAAGGGCAACATGGAGCGCAATGTGGCGACCCTGATGAATAATGTAAAAGGTAGATATGAAGCTTTGCAAAATTAGCGCCCTGCTATGCCTGATCGTCAGCAGTTCCAGCTGGGCATTGAGCAACGATACCGAGCAGCCGATTTACATCAACTCGGACAGTCAGGAGCTGGACATTCAAAAAAACGTGGTGACTTTCACCGGGAATGTCACCCTGCGTCAGGGCAGTATTGATATTCGGGCAGATAAAGTTATCGTGACGCGCCAAACTCAGAATGGCGATCAGCAAACCATCGATGCTTTCGGCTCTCCGGCCACTTTCTATCAGCAGATGGATGACGGTAAGCCCATCAATGGCTCCGCGATGAAAATGCGCTATGAAACGGCCACTGAATTCCTGAAAATGACAGATAAAGCCGTACTGATTCAGGAAGGCAGCGAAATTAAAGGCAAAACCATCAGCTATAAAATTGATGAGCAAAAACTGGTCGCAACCAGTGGCGATCAACAGCGCGTAACCACGATTTTGCAGCCGAATCAGCTCAAGCAAAAACAATAATTCAGATTAAGAGTGCGAATGTCTAAGTTAACCGCCACCCATCTGGCCAAAAGTTATAACGGCCGCAAAGTCGTTTCCGATGTCAGCCTGGAAGTTGAATCAGGCAAAATTGTCGGCCTGCTTGGCCCGAATGGTGCCGGCAAAACCACGTCTTTCTATATGATTGTGGGTCTGGTTGCCCGTGATGAGGGCGCCATTACCATTGATGGCACCGACATCAGCCTTCAGCCGATGCACAACCGTGCCCGTATGGGGATTGGCTATCTGCCACAGGAGGCGTCCATCTTCCGGCGTTTATCGGTCCATGACAACCTGATGGCCGTCCTGCAGACTCGCTCTGAGCTGAGCAAAGCTGAACGCCAGGACAAGCTGGAAGAATTGCTGGACGAATTCCACATCCAGCATATCCGCAACAGTCTCGGCATGGCACTGTCGGGAGGGGAACGTCGCCGGGTTGAAATTGCCCGTGCGCTGGCTGCCAACCCGAAGTTCATTCTTTTGGATGAACCTTTTGCCGGGGTGGATCCCATCTCTGTGATTGACATCAAAAAAATCATCGAACATTTGCGCGATCGTGGCTTGGGTGTCCTGATCACAGACCACAATGTCAGAGAGACCCTCGATGTTTGTGAGCACGCTTACATCGTCAGTCAGGGACAGTTGATTGCACACGGCACACCTGCTGAAGTTCTGAACGATGAGCATGTGAAACGTGTCTATCTGGGAGACCAGTTCAGACTATAGTTATAGATAAAAGGGCATAACAGAGGTAAGCTGCAAAGGCTTGTCGAACGTTTTGATTCGACTGGCCTAAAGACCCCAAAGACAAGCGATTCATACAATAATCACAAGGTGTCTGTACACGCATGAAAACTTCGCTCCAGCTTAAGCTCGGTCAACAATTGGCAATGACGCCACAACTGCAGCAGGCCATTCGCCTGCTGCAACTGTCTACTCTGGATCTGCAACAGGAAATCCAGGAAGCCTTAGACGCCAATCCCCTGCTTGAGCTCGACGAAAGCCATCCTGACGGCGACCATGCTTCCGCTGAACAGGACGAAGTACGCGCAGAAAGTGCCAGCAGCAAAGATGACGCTGCAGAACAGTTAGACGATTTCGGCAGCGACTCGTTCGACACTTCGGATGTGATTGAACAGCGCGAAATGCCCGCCGACCTCCCGGTCGATACCACCTGGGATGATGTGTACAGTGCCGGCACCGGAAGCACTGGGATCGCGCCGGATGATGACATGCCCGTCTATCAGGGCGAAACCACGGAAACGCTGCAAGATTACCTGATATGGCAGCTGGATCTAACACCATTCAGCGACACCGACCGCACCATTGCATTTGCCATCATCGATGCCATTGATGAGAAAGGCTACCTCACCAGCAGCTGTGAAGACATCCTCGAAAGCATGGGCGATGAAGAGGTTGAGATGGATGAAGTCGAAGCCGTCCTGAAACGCGTCCAGCAATTTGACCCACTGGGTGTGGCTTCGCGCAATCTGCAGGAATGCCTGCTACTTCAGCTCGCAACCTTTCCGGAAGATACGCCCTGGCTGGCCGAAGCCAAAATGATTCTGACTCAGCATCTGGATCTGCTCGGTAACCGGGATTACCGCCAGTTAATGCGTGATACCCGACTCAAAGAAGATGATCTGAAAAACGTCATGACGCTGATCCACTCCCTGGATCCCCGTCCCGGCAACCGGGTTGTCGCCTCCGAAACCGAGTATGTCGTTCCGGACGTCTCGGTGTTCAAAGACAAAGGCAAATGGGTCGTGACCATTAACCCGGACAGCGTGCCGCGCCTGAGAGTCAATGAACAGTATGCCGCACTGAGCAAGCAGACCCGGAACAGTGCTGACAGCCAGTTTATCCGCAGCCACCTGCAGGATGCCAAATGGCTGATCAAAAGCCTGGAAAGCCGAAATGATACCCTGCTGAAAGTCGCGCGCTGTATCGTGGAGCATCAGCAAGATTTCTTCGAATACGGTGAGGAAGCCATGAAGCCAATGGTCCTCAACGATATTGCCCTGGCTGTCGACATGCACGAGTCGACGATTTCCAGGGTCACCACACAAAAATTCATGCATACCCCACGGGGTATCTTTGAACTGAAGTATTTCTTCTCCAGCCATGTCAGTACCGACAACGGCGGCGAATGTTCATCAACAGCCATCCGCGCACTGGTGAAGAAATTGGTTGCGGCTGAAAATCAGGCCAAACCTTTGAGTGACAGCAAAATTGCGACATTACTGGCGGATCAAGGCATCATGGTTGCTCGACGCACCATCGCCAAGTACCGTGAATCGCTTGGTATCCCGCCTTCAAGCCAAAGAAAGCGCCTGCTCTGAAGAGTAGCGGCACACAGGAGGAAGATGTCTATGCAAATTAATCTCACTGGTCACCACATTGAAATCACCCCTTCGCTGCGTGAATATGTGACAACCAAATTCGATAAGCTGGAGCGCTTTTTCGATAAGATTAATAACGTGCACGTGGTTCTGAACGTCGAAAAAATGCAGCAAATTGCCGAAGCCACCCTTCACATTAATGCCGGTGAAATCCACGCAAAGGCAGATTCTGAAAATATGTATGCTGCAATTGATCAATTAACTGATAAACTGGTGCGTCAACTTAACAAGCACAAAGACAAACTCAATAGTCATTAACATGCAACTGAGTCGAGTATTAAGCCTGGACTGCACCAAGAGTGCAGTCCACTGTTCCAGCAAGAAGCGCGCGCTGGAAATCATCAGCGAAATCGCAGGCCAACATTTAAACCAGAATCCTCAGCCACTGTTTGAGTGCATGCTGAACCGGGAAAAAATGGGCAGTACCGGGATCGGGAACGGCATTGCGATCCCTCATGGTCGTGTCAGCGATAGTGAACAAGCCATTGCGGTTCTGATTCAGTGCCAGCAGCCGATCCAGTTTGATGCCATCGACAATCAACCGGTCGATTTGCTGTTTGCTTTACTGGTTCCGGATGCGCAGTGCAAAGAGCACCTCAAAACACTGTCCAGCATGGCGGAAAAGCTCAGTGATAAAAATGTCCTGAAACAGCTCCGGGCAGCCAAAAGCGACGAAGAGCTGTATCAGATCATGACTTCAGAGCCCGTTTAACCGGCACTAAGGAAAGTTTTGTCATGAAATTGATGATCGTGAGCGGCCGTTCAGGCTCAGGTAAATCAGTCGCCCTGCGGGTACTGGAAGACCTCGGTTACTACTGCGTCGATAATTTGCCGGTCCACCTACTGTCTGACCTGATGAAAACACTGGATCCCCATACCCAGAACGTTGCCGTCAGTGTGGATGTCCGCAATATGCCGGCTGATCATGATATTACCAGCACCATTCTGGAAGATGTCCGCAAACAAGCTGACGTCAACCTGCTGTTCCTGGATGCAGACGACAATACGCTGGTGAAACGCTACAGCGAAACCCGACGTTTGCACCCCCTGTCCCGCCAGAATATGAGTCTGGAAGAAGCCATTCAGGCAGAAAGTGCCTGGCTGGCAAACCTGAAAGAGCAAGCCGATCTGGTGCTGGATACCACCCAATTATCTATTCATGACCTGAGCGAAACCGTGCGTGCCCGCGTGCTTGGCCGCCAGTCCCGCGAACTGGTGATGGTGTTCGAATCCTTCGGGTTCAAACATGGCCTGCCCACCGATGCCGATTATGTCTTTGATGTCCGTTTCCTGCCCAATCCACACTGGGTTCCGGAACTGAAACCGCAGACTGGCCTCGACACAGACGTGCAGGAATACCTCGCCAGCCATCACGAAGTCACTCAGCTGATTTATCAGATCCGTCATTTTCTGGAAAGCTGGTTGCCAATGCTGGAGAAAAACAACCGCAGCTATGTCACGGTCGCCATTGGCTGTACCGGTGGACAACATCGCTCAGTGTATGTCGCCCAACAGCTGGCAGACTGCTTCCGTCAGCGGGGTCAGCAGGTCCAGGTCCGACACCGTACGCTGGAAAAGCAAACGCCGCAGAAGCATTGAATATGAACACAGTCAGCCGCGAACTCTTTATCAAAAACCGCCTGGGCCTGCATGCCAGAGCCGCGATTAAACTGGTGGAACTGGCACAGAGCTTTGAAGCTGTGGTCACGGTCACCAATGATAATAAATCTGCCACGGCTGACAGTGTGATGGGATTGCTGATGCTGGAATCGGCACAGGGCCAGAAAGTGATCGTCAGTGCTGAAGGCAACGATGCCAGTGATGCACTGGAAGCTATTGCTTCCCTGATTGAAAACGGCTTCGACGAAGAAAGCTGACCCTCACTTGGATACCACTCGCGGCAAACATGCTTTTAACGTCACACAAAATCTGATAATTCGCAGTAAAATCCGGCTTTTTAGTCAAAATCTATCCCTTCTGAGCTTGCTTTCCATCCTTTGTGCCTCATGGTGAAATCTCCGTCAGATTTCAGATCAAATGAGACAAAGGCCACAGGATTGCGTTAATATTCAGATTATTGCGCCATTTCCCGGCCGCTGAATCTCCTGTGCCGGGCCTATTCACGAAGCAAGGTAGTTCTCACTATGGCGGACGTTTTCGAACAAGATCAGACCCACCAGACACTACAACAGGTCAATCAAGCCCTTGAACGAGGGATGTTCGTGCACGTCAGGCGGATGTTGCAGGACATGGAGCCTGAAGACATCGCTCACTTGCTGGAAGCCAGTCCGCCCAAAGAACGTCAGGTCCTCTGGCAACTGACCGATCCGGAAGAACAGGGTGAAATCCTGGACGAACTGTCCGAGGACGTCAAAGACGGCATTGTCGCCCTGATGGATCCGGAGAAACTGGCCGCGGTCACCGAAGGGATGGAAAGCGATGATGTCGCTTATGTCCTCCGAAGCCTGCCGGATCGGCGTTTCCAGGAAGTTCTGGCTCAGATGGATGCTGCCGATCGCCATCGGATCGAGCAGGCCATGGCCTACCCGGAGGAAAGTGCCGGCGGGATCATGAGTACCGATTTCGTGACCATCCGGGGTGATGTCACGGCTGATGTGGTTTTGCGTTATCTGCGCATGAAAGGCGAACTACCGGAAGCGACTGATGCCCTGTACGTGGTCGATGAAAATAATGTGCTGATCGGTCACCTGTCGCTGGCAACCTTGATCACCACACAACCCGATGTAGAAATTCATGACGTGATGGACGATCCGGACGAAGCCATCAAAGTCGATATGGATGACAGTGAAGTTGCCAATCTGTTTGAGCGACGCAACTGGCTGTCTGCGCCGGTCGTCGATGCCAGTAACCAGTTAGTGGGCCGGATCACCATTGATGACGTGGTGGATATTATCCGTGAGGATGCCGAGCACTCGATGATGAGTATGGCGGGGATGGACGATGATGAAGACACCTTTGCCCCGGTGATGAAATCTGCCCGTCGGCGCAGTATCTGGCTGGGTGTGAATGTGCTCGCGGCGCTGGCAGCAGCCTCTGTCTCCAATATGTTTGAAGACACGCTGGACAAAATGGCGGCCATCGCAGTACTGATGACCATTGTTCCTTCCATGGGCGGGGTGGCGGGAAACCAGACCGTCGCGCTCGTGATCCGCGGTCTGGCTGTGGGTCACATCGGGGACTCGAATACCCGCTGGCTGCTGAGTAAAGAAGCCCGGGTTGGTTTGATCAACGGTATTCTCTGGGCCTGTATCATCGGGGGCGTGGTCGTCCTCTGGAAAGGGAATCTGGTACTGGGCGGTATTATTGCCGGTGCCATGATGACCAACCTGCTGATTGCCGGCATTGCCGGAGTCGGGGTGCCGGTCATTCTGAAAAAATTCAATATCGACCCCGCACTTGCAGGCGGCATGGCCCTGACCACGATTACCGATATTGTCGGTCTGTCGGTCTTCCTCGGGCTCGCGACCCTCTTTATTACCTGACGCCCAAAAAAAACTCGCAGACAAAAAAGGTCTGGCATAGCCAGACCTTTTTCAGAGGTTCGAAGCGCGGTTATTCCCCCGCGATTTTCATCGACTCCAATAATACTGAACCCGTCTGAATCTGACTCCGGGTTTCAGTATCTGTGCCAATCGCGACAATGTTGTTCATCATCTCTTTCAGATTACCGGCGATGGTCACTTCACTGACCGGGAACTGGATTTCACCGTTCTCAACCCAGAAACCTGCCGCTCCGCGCGAGTAGTCACCCGTCACGATATTCACACCCTGCCCCATCAGCTCCGTCACCAGAAAGCCAGTGTCCATTTTACGCAGCATGGCCTGAAAGTCTTCGCCAGTGCTCGACACCATCCAGTTATGGATGCCACCCGCATGGCCGGTGGGCTGACGCCCCAGTTTACGGGCCGCGTAACTGGTCATCAGATAGGTTTTGAGCACACCATCCTGAATGATTTCCCGGTCTTGTGTTGCCAGACCTTCACTGTCGAACGGCGTACTTGCCAAGCCGCGCAGCAAATGGGGACGCTCGCTGATATTCAGCCAGGACGGCAAGATCTGTTCATCCAGCTTATCCAGCAAAAATGTCGACTTCCGATACAGATTCGAACCACTGATCCCCATCACCAGATGACCGAATAAGCCAGTTGCAATATCCGACGCAAACATCACCGGTGCATTGCGGGTTGAAAGCTTTTGCGGATCAATCCGGCTCACTGTTCGTTCAGCAGCCTGACGCCCCACACGCTCTGGTGTCCACAAATCACTGGTCCGGCGCGCCAGCGTGTAACTGTAGTCACGCTCCATATCGCCATTCTGACCTTCGGCAATCACACTGCAACTGATGCTGTGCCGGCTGCTGGCATAACTGGCCAGCATGCCATGGCTGTTGCCGTAAACCCGCACGCCATAGTGGCTGTCATAGCTGGCACCGTCACTCTGCTTGATCCGGCTGTCTGCGTCCAGCGCCGCCTGCTCGGCCGCAATCGCAATGGATGCCGCATGATCCGGTTCAGGTTCATCGGGATGGAACAAATCGAGATCAGGGATCTCCCGGACCATCAGCTCCGCAGGACCGGGGCCGGAAAAAGGATCTTCCGAAGTATGACGGGCAATTTCCAGCGCTGCAGCCACTGTCTGGGCAATCGCCGCTTCACTCAGATCCGAGGTTGACGCACTGCCTTTGCGCTGTCCGCGATACACGGTAATGCCCATGGCACCATCGCTGTTAAATTCAACGTTTTCAACCTCACACATCCGGGAGGAAACACTGATCCCTGTGGATTTATTAATCGCCACTTCTGCTGCGTCAGCTTGCTGACCTGCCAGCTCCAGGGCACGGGCGACCGCCTGTTCCAGCTCGACACGCTGCTGGGCAACTTGTTGTTTCACATCCATAGCCATACGTTTTATCTGCAATGTTTCCCTTAAGGATAACACTCAAGGCTATTAAAATGCGCCCAAATTCAACCTGAAACTGATAAAATAGAGACATTGAAGTCAGTCATGAGCCTGTTATGAGCCGTAAAAACAAAAAAGCCCCATGGGAAGAGGAAGAAGAAATCATCTGGGTCAGTAAGTCCGAGATGAAGCGTGACATGGAAGCCCTGCAAAAGATGGGCGAGGAGCTGGTCAAGCTCAAGCCGAATGCGCTGGCCAAAGTGCCGGTCAGTGAAGAATTGCTGCGTGCGATCAAAGACGCGCACCGCTTCAAGCAAGAAGCCTATCGTCGCCAGCTGCAATTCATCGGGAAACTGATGCGCAACGAAGACATCGAAACGATTCAAACGGCACTGGATAAGCTGAACAACAAGCACGCGCAGATGACCGCTCAGTTACACAAACTGGAAACCCTTCGGGATCGTCTGATTGAAGAAGGCGATGCGGTGATCAACGAAGTCGTTGAAGCCCATCCGGAAGCCGACCGTCAGCAACTGCGTCAGCTCGCCAGAATGGCAAGTAAAGAAAAGGCACAGAACAAACCGGCGAAAGCCTACCGGGAGATTTTCCAGATCCTGAAAGGTCTGTACATTCAGGACTAACGACCTGAACGAAATCCCTGCGATACGAAAATGCCAGCAATTGCTGGCATTTTTCTTTCCGATGATTCCCAGGCAACCGCTTACTGCGTGCCGCCGACCGTCATGGATTCCAATTTCAGCGTCGGCTGCCCTACACCTACAGGAACACTCTGACCGGCTTTCCCACACACACCGACACCGCGATCCAGATCCAGATCGTTGCCGACCATGGAGACTTTCTGCATCGCTTCGATGCCGCTGCCAATCAGGGTTGCGCCTTTGATCGGACGGGTGATTTTACCGTTTTCAATCAGGTAAGCTTCAGACGCCGAGAAGACAAACTTCCCGGAGGTGATGTCGACCTGACCGCCACCAAAGTTCGGGGCGTAAATGCCTTTCGATACGCTGGCGATGATTTCTTCCGGCGTGTGTTCACCCGGCAGCATGTAGGTATTGGTCATGCGCGGCATCGGCAGATGCGCATAAGACTCACGGCGACCGTTACCGGTCGGCGCGACCCCCATCAGACGGGCATTCAGTTTGTCCTGCATGTACCCTTTCAGCTTGCCGCCCTCAACCAGCACATTGTACTGACCCGGTATGCCTTCATCATCAATGTTCAGCGAGCCCCGGCGATCAGCCAGCGTTCCGTCATCAACAATGGTACACAGGCTTGAGGTGACCTGCTGACCCATTTGTCCAGAGAACATGGAAGACCCTTTACGGTTGAAATCGCCTTCCAGACCGTGTCCGACCGCTTCATGCAGCAGCACACCTGGCCAGCCCGCTCCCAGCACAACCGGCATCGTGCCTGCCGGTGCCGGATCGGCATCAATATTAATCAATGCCTGACGCAACGCTTCGTCTGCGTACTGCAGCGCCACGGATTTCCCGTCGGTTTCCGACTGAAAGTACTGATAACCAAACCGGCCACCACCACCTGCACTGCCGCTTTCCCGCTTACCATTTTTCTCGATCAGCACACTGACAGAAAAACGAACCAGCGGACGAATGTCAGCAGCATAAGTGCCGTCAATCGCAGCCACCAGCATTTGCTCGTACACGCCACTGATACTGACCGACACTTCCTTCACCAGTGGCTCTTTGGCGCGGATATAGGCGTCCACTTCCTGCAGCAATGCGATCTTATCCTGCCTTTCCATGCTTTCCAGCGGATTCACCGGTGCATAGACAGGCTGAACGGCCGGAGACGAAAAGGCTTTGACCTTTCCATTTGAACCACCGCGGGCAATCCCGCGCGCTGCGGTTGCACTTTGCGTCAGCGCCAGCTTACTGATCTGATCGGAATAGGCAAAGCCGGTTTTTTCACCCGACACCGCCCGCACACCAACCCCACGGTCAATGTTGAACGAACCGTCTTTGATAATGCTGTCTTCCAGAACCAGCGACTCATGCCAGCTGGACTGAAAGTAAATGTCGCCGTAATCCACATTACGGTCGGCCATCAGTGCCAGAGTCTGGCTGAGATCATCACGCTCAAGCCCGGACTGGGCGAGCATGGTCTGTTCTACGGTTTCCAGCGTCATTGCCTTTACTCTTCTGTATTGCACTGCTGCACCTGAAATCGGGCATGTTGCAGCAATGGCATATTGGTTCGGATCTGTTCGCTCAGGCCCAGATCCACATCCGCAGTGAGAACACCCGTTCCCTGCTCCTGACAGGCCACCACCTGCCCCAGGGATCCACGATCATGGAGTGACCCCAGGTTTCCCGGCCCTGATCATGCTCACCCCATTGCGCGGCAGCGACGATCCAGCACTGCGTTTCGATAGCTCTGGCGCGCAGAAGAATGTCCCAGTGCGCTTTCCCCGTGACTCGGGTAAATGCCGCAGGCACAACAATGATATCTGCCCCCTGCGCCCGCAGCGCGCTATACAGCTGCGGAAAGCGGACATCATAACAGATTGACAGCCCGATGTTGCCGTAGGGTGTGTTGATCACCCGCACGTCATTGCCGGGACGAAAGGTGTCCGACTCGCGATAGCTGTGATGACGATCGGCGACTTCCACATCAAACATGTGGAGTTTGTCGTAGTGCGCCTGTAATTCACCCTGATCATCAAACAGCAACGCCGTTGTCGACATCGCCCCATCCGCCCGGCGAATCGGCATTGAGCCAATCAGCAGCCAGATACCCAGCTGCCTGGCTATCTGTGCCAGCTCAGACTGGATGGGGCCCTGCCCCAGTGTTTCCGCGTGCAACTCATAATCTTTTCGGGTTCCAAAAACCAGACAGTTTTCCGGCGTCACAACCAGCTTCGCCCCCTGCAATTGCAATCCTTTCAGCTTTTTTTTCAGCTGACGCAGATTGGTTTCAGGATCCGGCCCGGAATTCATCTGTACTACACCCACTTTGGCCATCACGCACTCCCTTATGAATTGACTTTCTTATCATTATTACCTGAATTGGCCGCCGGGCCAAGACGGGGCTTTTCCTTACCTAGCGACAACCGGGGTCACGACTGACTTACTGGTCTGCCTGCTGCTTCAGGGCTTCAGGCACTTTAAACTCGCCGGTGAAACGGGATTGCTCGGTCACTGTCGGAGCGTCAATCGGGCCGCTCACCACATAGTTAATCTGCGTAAATACATCCACCACAGGCGACAAAGCTGTCGAGATTGCGAAGACGACAATCGCAGTCTGAGGCGCAACGGCAAAGGCCGTCAGGACCGGAATTCCCGAGGTCAGATCCGGGACAAATTTCACTCTGGCATTCACGGTTTCATTTACCAGATTAGCACTTCCCTGAATATACATATCCCCGGCCAGTGCTTTCATTTCAACATCATCGGTTTCAAACCGGCCATTTTCAATACGACCGGAGCCCCGGATATAATCAAAGGCCAGGCCGTCGTCAAAAACACCCGTGAAATCAAGCTGCATCTTCCGGATGATGGAATCCAGACTGAAGAGCCCCAGAATACGTCCGGCGCCCCCCACATCGCGGATCACGCCTTTACCGGTTTCTGTTTTCATCTCACCGGTCAGAGTTTCCCGGTGCATCGACCAGGGCGCGCCCTGCCACTGGATCGAGGCATAGCTCTTAAAGCGGGCATCCTGAATCCCGCCGGAGACGCCCAGGCGTCCCATCAGCTCTGAACTGTCTTCACCGGCAATATCAAACGCGACCTGCGTTTCATTCTGATAATCATTCATCGTCCAGTGCCCATCCAGGCTCAGCGAGGTTGTGCCTGAATTCAGCTCCAGCTCTTCAAGAACCAGCGTCTGTGCTTCCCGTCGCAAGCGACCGCTCAACGAACCCAGCCGGTAGCCCTGCAACCAGAGATCTTTCACCTGCACATCCATTTGTGGCATGTAGGTCATCATATTACGGTCGAAATCAGTGACTGGTGGGATACTCATCTGTGGCACATATTTTTTGTGTGCCGCGATCGGTTCCAGCGGTTTTTCTCCTTCCGGCAGATTCAGGTGAAGCTGCTCCAGATTCACTTTCAGCGGCTGATAATCCGGCCAGGTCAGTTCGCCACTGGCTTCCCGGCTACCCAGTACGGCATGCCATTGCGTGGGTTGCTTGCGAACGGCAAGCTCCAGATCGTGCCAGTTGAGTCCGGCCAGCTTCAGTTGCTGAACGCGGGCATTCACCCGGGTTGGTAACGGCCATTGGATCAGGGGATCTGATTGATCTGACGCTTGCTGGAACATCTGCTGGACCAGTCTGTCCCAGGCATCAATATCCAGCATTGGCGCCTGAATCCGGACGCCATGCCCTTTGGCCGGTAATCGGCGTCGCTCCGCCCGGCCCACACTGAGTTCACTGCGTGCAATGCGTAACTTGGGTTCAAGCTGAAGTTCTGCCTGATACTGGGCATCCGGCACCGTCAGACTTGCCTCAAGCCGCGTTGTGTTCCCCGCTGCCGTCAGCACCGCATGGGTGCCACTGCCGGGAAGCACCGCCAGAGGATACGGCAATTGACTGCGGATCCTGGCCAGCGGCGCCTGAATCAGCACCTGATAATTCAGGCCGGTGTCATGCAACACCACGCCAACCTTGCCGTGCCACGCACTGCTGCCGGTCACCTGAGCGAGCAAAGGATCCCTGAGGCGCTGCTGCAATGACGGAATTTGCCAGACACCGTTCAGATCAACGTCCACCTCATAACCCGAGTCTGCATTCGCGCCATCAAAACTGACGTTCAGCGGCTGGCCCAGCCAGTAAGCCGACACGCCTGACGCCGTAATCTGATCATCCTGAAATTCAATCCGGCCTTTGACTTGTGAGAGCGGCAGGGACAAGCTTTCTATCGTGACCTGATTATTCTCCAGCACCGCCTCACCACTGACATGCGCCGGCTCACCACTGAAGGGGATATCCAGCGCAATCCGGGCACTGACAGGCCCCTGCACATTCACCGCCGTCAGGGCTGCCCCTACAGAATCAACCAGGGGTGTTGCCATCATGTAGTCGCGCACCTGCGCCCCTTCGGCGCCGACATCAAAATTCAGTTTCAGGTGTCCGTCCGAATGCAGCCTGGCTTCTCCCCGCACCTTTTCCGCAATCACAGCTTTGGTTTTGGCATGGCTGGCATTGAGCAGCATCCGATCGTTTTTGAAGACCAGATCCAGATCCAGTTCAGTCAGTTCCGGCCATGCCGTATCAAAACTGAAGCGTCCCTGACGGATCGGTACCCGGACCTCAAAATTCCCCGCATGTTGCGCATAAGGAAAATCCGGTAAATCCCCGTACCACAGTAATTGCGCATGGTCGGATTCCCCACCGCGAATCGCAGCGGAAAGGTAATCTGTCAGTTCCTGCCCCAGTGCTGGCCGGGGCAGATACCGCCACGCTGCGCCAGCATCTTTCACGGCAGCTTCCCCGTAAAACGATAACCAGGACGGTTGATCCGCCGGAAAATCCAGCCTGAACTGGCCGCTGGCACTCACATGCGGCGTCCGCACATCCAGCGTATCACTCCAGATCCGCCAGCCCTGCGCGCTGGTCTGCCAGTAAGCATGAACTTCAGCCTGTTCAATCGGCATCGGGGCCTGAAAAACTTTGTCATAATCCAGCGTCTGCGGCGTCACATCCAGCGTGATTTGTCCCTGACGGGCATCACCGGCAACCGTCGCATCCAGCGCTTCAAAGGCCGGTAAATACAACCACTGCTGATTCGCAAAATGGGCAAGACGAAAGGAAAAACGGGGAACGCCCAGCCCCTGACCGGCCAGACGCAAATCATTGACCAATCCGGATGGCTGCAGGGTTTGGAGCGCTTCTCTGGCCGCATTATTTTCGGGTAACAGGGTGCTGAGTGGCAGCAACCGGGCCAGATCCATACGTCCGACAGTCAGATTCCAGCGCCCCTGATTCAACTGTTCCGGCACAGGCAATTCAGATGCCAGAGCCTGTCCCCCGGCATCCACAGCCAGCCACTGCGCCGACAAATCCAGCCGTGGCCAGGCCTGCTCATCAGAGGCCAGCACCAGCTGATGGGTATCCAGCCGCCAGCCCGGCGCACCGTTTTGCACCACAGGCGTGAGCGAGAGCATGCCCCGCAGCAGCGCCAGTTCATGCGGCACACTCTGTTCCTGCCAGCGGACAAAAGAATCCTGGAATCTGAGCTGGCCGCTGTCGAGCCGGCCATTGTCCAGCGTGAACCAGGCTTCGGTGTTAATCTGACTTTCTGTGATTTTTTCGCCGCCCAGCATGGCCTGATTCAGCCAGGGGGTAAACGAGAGGTTACGGGCACGGGCATAAACCGTTCCCGACAACTTGGGCAGACCATCTTTGGCCGAAAGGTTGGCGATCACGCTCAATTCATTGAGCTCCGTGCCGGGAATACTGACAATCCCTTCCGCCAAGTGCTGATCACCGCGACGATCCCATTTCAATTCCTTGACCGCAATCGGCTGCCGGTGCCCTGCCGGAGAGGTCACGATCAGCGTGGCATCACGCAGAGAAAAGGTACCCAACTGAACAAGCAGCGCCTGTTCCAGACGGGCCAGACCCACATGGCGATCGGTATTCGGTTCCTGACTGCCTTGCGGCAGCTGCGTCAGATCCAGAGAAAGTCCATACAGCTGTACATCCCGGAAAACCGGTTTGAGATTCTGAAGAGAACGCCACAGATCAACTTCAAAATCGACCTCACGAACCTGAATCATGTCATGGCTGTTCTGTCCCAGACTGACACCGTGCAGCGCCATCACCGGACCCAGATTGTGCCAGCGCCCTTCCACCAGTTCGACGCTAATCTGCAGGTTCGCTTCCGCCGACAACCACCGGGTAATCGGGTCACGATAGTCATTGAGCTGCGGTAACAATATACGTAAAGACGTGATCAGCACTGCGCCGATGACCAGCAAAGTCAGCAACGTCCATTTCAGGGCGCGGGACAGATTTATCAGCACAGGAAACACACACTCGCCTCGGGGTTTACATCATCACGACGTCAAACTGTTCTTGGTTATACAAAGGTTCAATTTTCACTTCGACCTGCTTGCCGATGAAAACTTCCAGCTCTGCCATGGCATGATATTCTTCGCCAGCGAGCGTTTCCGCCACCGCCGGAGACACATACACGGCAAAACGGTCCGCATCATATGCCCGGTTCACACGGGTAATTTCACGCAGAATTTCATAACAGACACTGTCGACGGTTTTCACCGTTCCGCGCCCTTCACAGGTTGGACAAGTGCCGCACAGCACATGTTCAATACTTTCGCGGGTGCGTTTACGGGTCATTTCCACCAGCCCGAGCTGCGTAAAGCCGTTGATATTGGTCTTCACGCGATCATAGGATAAGGCCTGCTCCAGTGCCGTCAGCACGCGGCGGCGGTGTTCTTCAGAAGCCATATCGATGAAATCAATAATGATGATGCCCCCCAGATTGCGCAGACGCAGCTGCCGGGCAATGGCTTTAGTTGCTTCGATATTGGTGTTGAAGATCGTTTCTTCGAGATTACGGCGACCAACAAAGGCACCGGTATTAATATCGATCGTGGTCATGGCTTCCGTCTGATCAATAATCAGATACCCCCCCGATTTCAGTTCGACTTTGCGATCCAAGGCACGCTGAATTTCATTTTCGGTATCGTACAAGTCGAAGATGGGCTGCTCACCACTGTAATGCACCAGTTTGCGGCTCAGTTCGGGGACAAATTCATCGGTGAATTCAACCAGGCTGTCAAACGCCAGACGGGAATCCACATAGATGGAATCCAGCTCCGTGCCGACAAAATCCCGCAGAATACGTTGCGCCAGTCCCAGCTCACCATAAAGCATGGATTTACTTTTGTATTTTTTCCGACGTTCCAGTACTTTTCGCCACAGATGCTTGAGAAATGCTGCATCCTGAGACATTTCTTCCTCAGAGGCACCCTCGGCTGCGGTACGGATAATAAAACCGCCCAGCTCATCGCAATGCGGCAATACCAGCTTTTTCAGCCGTTCCCGCTCAGTTTCACTTTCAATCCGTTGCGAAACCCCCACATGACTGGCACCCGGCATAAAGACCAGATACCGTGACGGCAGGGTGACATCTGTGGTCAGTCGGGCCCCTTTGGTGCCCAGCGGATCTTTCACCACCTGAACCACCAGATCCTGCCCCTGACGGACCAGTTCCGAAATATCCCGGACCTGAAACTGCTGTTTTTCATTTTCTGCCACACATTCAGTATGCGGCACGATATCAGAGGCATGCAGAAACGCTGCTTTATCCAGACCAATATCGACAAAAGCAGCCTGCATCCCAGGCAGGACACGGCTGACTTTTCCTTTGTAGATATTCCCCACAATGCCACGCTTGGATTCGCGCTCAATATGGATTTCCTGGAGGTTGCCCCCCTCGATCATCGCGACGCGGGTTTCACTGGGTGTCACATTGATTAGCAGTTCGGTACTCATGGATGCCTCTGTCGTTTTAATGGGTCATAAACTCTCGGATCAGCGCATCAGTTTCCAGCAGTGGTAGACCCACAACTGCATGGTAACTGCCTTCAATACGGGCAATAAATTTCCCGCCAATCCCCTGAATGGCATAACTGCCGGCTTTGTCCTGAGGCTCACCACTTTGCCAGTAGTCCTGAATATCCTGTTCAGTCAGCGCGCGGAACCACACATCCGTGACGACCAGTGTGGTCGCCTGACGAGCTTGTGTTGCCACTGTCACCGCAGTCATTACCTGATGGCTTCGTCCGGATAATAGCATGAGCATCTCACGGCTGTGCGCAAAATCCCTCGGCTTTTCAAGAATCTGGCCATCTATAACAACGATAGTATCTGAACCAACCACTGGCGTTGTCCCGTTCGTAACACAGACACCGGCCATGGCTTTATCGCGGGATAAGCGCTGCACATAGTCAGCCGGGGTTTCATCCGGTTGATGCTGCTCTGCAACATCCAGGGTCAGGATTTCGAAGGCGTAGCCGAGCTGGGTCAGCAATTCTTTCCGGCGCGGTGAGCCGGAAGCCAGGAACACTTGTGTCATCTTGTTCAACCTTGAAGCGCTGCATTGTGTTGGAACACACCTTTCACAGCACCCGAATAAAAAAGGGGGCCACAGCCCCCCTAACGAATTGAGAACTTACGGCGAATACGGCGTAAGAACAGAAACAGCCACGGCCAGAGAACGAAGTTCAGCAACACCGCCCAAAGCCGGTTCGGATCGAACTCAATTTCGACCACCAGAAACTCAGCCCAGAATTCCACCAGCTTACCAGCGAGCGACAACAGAGCAACAATCATCGCCTGTTGCCACAACGAGAGGTTTCGCATGACCTGAAAGTTCAAGGCCACAATGTAGCACAGGACTGACATCATCAGGCCCCGGATGCCCAGCGTTGAACCCAGCAACAGATCCCAGATGAGTCCCAGGATCAGTGCAGTGCCGACATTCACCCGGTGCGGCAATGCCAGCACCCAGTAAAAGGCGACCAGCATGACCCAGGACGGCCGGAACATTTCAAACTGTCCCGGCCATGGCGCTGCTTGCAGGATCAGCGCCACGACAAATGACAGCCAAATCAGCAGAATGCCATTGGCCCGCGTATCAACCATCGACCGATTCTCCTTTATTGACGACCAGCCTTTCTCTGTCGGTCGGCCAGACCAGCAGCAGATAGCGTAAGCGGTCAAACTGCACTGTCGGCATGGCTTTGATTTGTGCAAAAGGTCGCTTGTTATCGAACGAGAACTCTGTCACCCGTGCAACCGGATAACCTTCCGGATAACGGCCACCCAAACCGGAAGTCACCAGCAAGTCACCCACTTTGATATCGGTGCTGCTCGGAACATGTTCCAGTTGAATGATATCCTGTTCACCACTGCCGGACGCAATGACCCGGATATCATTCCGCACCACCTGAACCGGCAAGGCATGGGTCGGGTCAATCAGCAGCAAAACACGACTGTTATGAGCGCCGACGTAAGAAACCTGACCGACGATCCCTTTGTCGTTGATCACCGGCTGGCCTTCATACACGCCGTCAACATGACCTTTATCAATCATCACCTGATGACTGTAAGGATCGGAGTCGACTGCCATGACTTCTGCCACCATTTTGCGTTCATCACGCACAAAAGGTGAGCCCAGCAGCTCTCGCAGTCGCTGGTTTTCCTGTTGCAGTTGTTCAAGCAACAGCACATCGCTCTGCTTTACCAGTAAATCACGCTTAAGCGCTTTGTTTTCCGCCAATAACCGCTGATGAGAACTGAACTGGCTGGAAAGACCATCCAGAATTTCACGGGGAAGGTTCGCCGCATATTGCAACGGGGCAACAGCAGAGTTCAGGACGTAACGGACCTGTGCGAAAGCGTCAAGACGGCTGTCGGCCAGCATTAAGCCGACCGACAGTAACATGGCAAGAAACAGGCGCAGTTGCAGAGAGGGGCCTCTGCCAAAGATAGGTTTCATGTAACACTATGACCTGTTTGAATTTCTGCCGGGGTAGACATTAGTCTTCGCTGAATAGGTCGCCACCGTGCATGTCGATCATTTCCAGCGCTTTACCGCCCCGCGCGCTACACAGGTGAGCGGATCTTCAGCAACCACAACAGGAATTCCGGTTTCTTCCGTCAGCAGACGGTCCAGATCACGCAGCAGTGCACCACCGCCGGTCAGAACCATCCCGCGCTCGGAGATATCCGACGCCAGTTCTGGCGGACACTGCTCCAGTGCAACCATCACCGCAGAAACGATGCCGGTCAGAGGCTCCTGCAGGGCTTCCAGAATTTCATTTGAATTCAGGGTGAAGCTGCGTGGCACACCTTCAGCCAGATTACGACCGCGCACTTCAATTTCACGGACTTCATCACCCGGATAGGCAGAGCCGATTTCATGTTTGATGCGTTCTGCTGTGGCTTCACCAATCAGGCTACCGTAATTCCGGCGAACATAATTGATAATCGCTTCATCAAAGCGGTCACCACCAATGCGGACAGAAGAAGAATACACAACGCCATTCAGGGAGATCACCGCAACTTCCGTAGTACCACCACCGATATCGATCACCATGGAACCCGTCGCTTCAGAGACAGGCAGACCCGCACCGATTGCAGCCGCCATTGGCTCGTCAATCAGGTAAACTTCACGGGCACCGGCACCCTGAGCCGATTCACGGATCGCACGACGCTCAACCTGGGTGGAACCGCAAGGCACCGCAACCAGAACACGCGGACTCGGACGCAGCACGCTATTGTCGTGAACTTGCTTGATAAAGTGCTGAAGCATCTTTTCGGTGACGTAAAAGTCGGCGATCACGCCGTCTTTCATTGGGCGAATCGCAGCAATATTGCCTGGCGTACGCCCTAACATTTGTTTTGCTTCGTGGCCAACGGCCGCGACACTTTTGGTTGCGCCAGCACGATCCTGGCGAATGGCGACCACAGATGGTTCATCAAGTACGATTCCCTGCCCTTTGACGTAAATCAGGGTATTGGCAGTACCCAGGTCAATGGACAGGTCATTGGAAAACATGCCACGAAGTTTTTTAAACATAGTTTTCGGCTAATCCTGCAAGCTCAAAATTCGTAAAAATTGCGCCTAAATGTATCAAGGGGTCGGTAGCGAGACAAGATAAGCTTTGTCAAACCTGCCACAGATCCTCATTTTTGGGAGTTGAGAACCTTCAATGCCTGCTTTTGCAGCAAATGACTGGATGCCGCGGCGATGTAAGTCCACACTCTCCTTGATCGAATCTGCTGGCCTTTCGGGGCCAACAGACCTTATTCACTCAGGGCCTGATTGATATTTCTTTCCCCACGGTAAATGATGCGATCATTTCCGCGATACAATCCAAAGGTCACCACGGCGGACGGGTTTTCATCGCCCTGGCCGCGCCAATCGTACAGTAGCCAAGGCTGCGAAACAGCCCCGACCTGGGTCCCGGCAGATGAATCTTTGATTGCATTTTCGCCCGCAATGGCAGCCGGTGTCTCTGCGACCAGCTTCTGCCAGAAGCGGACCTGCTCCCGGACAGCAGCTCCGGTCGCATATAAATCACCGGGTTGTGAGTCCCCACTTACAACCATTTTCACGCCGTCGGAGGCCGTGAATGCGGTACTCTCGGCATGGGTGATCCCTTGCCGGAAATAATGCTGCCCCTCAAAGCGGGAATCACTGTCATCCCCATTCACCACAAACTGACCATCCTGCCAGTATTCCAGAATCACAGGAATATTGATCAGCGCACCTTCCCGGCCCACACTATCTTCCAGTCGCATCCGGCCATAGCGGGCATGAATATTCCCACTCAATGGCGCGGCCAGCTCCGGTGTCGCACCATTCTGATGCCGGATCGCCATCGTTTTTGAGTTGAAATCACTGCACCCGCGAGTTGCACAGTCGGCCCGACCATCGACCGTCAATCCTAATTGCACCCGATACGGCCCATCGGGTGAAGTCGCTTTGGGGATCGCCTGACGAAGCAGACGCAAAAAGCGAAGGCTGTTCTGACCGATCTGCTGCGTTGCCTGCCGCCAGGGTTGCTCATGCACCTGCTCTGACAAGCGATTCGTCAGTGCATTCGCTGCACCCCCGCTGGCGGCAGCGTCAATCGCCTGAAGGACCAGAGATTCCTGAAAACGCCTGTCGAACAACCCATAATTGCGTGTCGGTGCATTCCGGGTATTTTGTGCTTCGACTGTCGCACGCCAGAGAAATGGCTGGTCCATATAAGTAAAATCGTCATAAGCATCCACAACGGTACTGGCAGTGATGGCAAAATGATGCGGATAAAAGCGCCCGATTTCACCAACCCCCTGTACTATCGCCATGCCCAGATAATCCGCATCGGCCTGCAACCACAGGCTACCAACTTCACTCCAGCTTAAGTTGTTGATTTGAAGTCCCTGTCGTGCCTGAATCGCGGCCTGAAATTCAGAATTCAGGCTGCCGTTCAATGCGCCACCGACGCCCCCATCACCGACTGGCGAGGCAGGTTCTGCTGGAATCGACAATCGAATGGGTGCGGGCAAGCCTGTGACCGAATAGTAATTCG
The DNA here is from genome assembly GCF_018199995.1 of Photobacterium sp. GJ3. Classification (NCBI taxonomy): domain Bacteria; kingdom Pseudomonadati; phylum Pseudomonadota; class Gammaproteobacteria; order Vibrionales; family Vibrionaceae; genus Photobacterium; species Photobacterium sp. GJ3. The sequence continues at coordinate 2,995,524 of NZ_CP073578.1, forward strand.
GCGTGGTCGGCACAGTACACCAACGTGGGTCCGCATGCCTGGTTGCTTCGATATCGGGGCGACCATCTTTTGATGAATCCTGCAGAGGAGCCGCCAATTCGTCGGTCCAGATCACAGGCTTGAAGGTCACAGAGAAAGATTCCCCTGCAGCGACAAAGCCAGGTCCGGTGGATGCCGTCCCGGTGTGATCCGTACTGCTTGCCGAGTGAATATCACACATGGCAAAAGTGTAAGGGCGGGATGAGATGACAGCAGTCCCCACCAGCCCGGGCCAGTCCTCCCGAAAATTCACACAGTTTGTATCATTGGCATCACAAAATTCCGGACGCCAATTCCTATCGGAAATACCGAATGACACCTCACCTGCATCGGGGTACCGGACCGAAACACGGGCACTGCCGTTTGTAAACCGAATCGGGAGTATCGATTGGACAGAGGCATTGAAAGGTGTTTGATTCACAAACACCGGCTGCGTGCCTGTATCCGGGCGAACATAGTCCAGCGCAGAGAACCGTATCAGCATCTCTTCTCCTGTCTCACCGCCGTAGTCTTCAATGACATCGCACTGCGCACCCTGAGAAGCGACCGCCTCAATCACCACCTCTTCCTCCCGGCCCGCAATCATCTGAATGGCCCGGTCACGATGAATTCTGAAACCAAAGGGGGCAAAACGATATGGGCCACTCTCGGTAACCAACAGCTGATTTGAAGGGGCACGAACCGATGCTGCAACCTGAACATCCCCAACCAGAAGGCTTTGCAAATATAAAGTCATATTGCCTCCTGAAATCGGGACAAAATCCAGATTGGATTGACAGGGTCCATTGGAGGTGGCCGAAAAACACACATCGTCATTCAAACCGGATGGGGAGGATAGAATGGAAATATTGCCAACGAACCCTGTATCCCTCACACCGTTTTTGAGCACCGTAAACTGAACCGGAATCGATTCGCAGGTGAGTCCGTATCCAATTCCTGGAGAGATCGTCAGTTCATACTCATCCTGACCTGAACAACTCCTCGTATCCCCGACGATGACGGCCCGATCACGCATGATCAGATCTTTCACAACGACAGCCCCCCGAATCGCGGCTGAGCCTGACATCAACAATCGGTTTTCACTGAAGATAAATGCACGCAATTCTGAACTGCCGGATAACTGAATATCGGCTTGCGATGTATGCGCAATCATCACTAAATCGTCAGCGGGGCCTGTATGATTCAATCGCCCTGTTCTGGTGACATTCAAGGTCTTCACGTTCAACGTCGTCTTCCCCTGAATACTCAGTTGGCCATGGACCGTGATGTCCCCAATCGTGTAATTCCCCCCGAAAATGAAACATGCACATCCTGGTCGATGATCAGCTGCTCATAAACACCCGGCGGAATCGTGACAGAGTCACCGACTAAATCGATTCGGGGACCTCGGGTCGGAAAACTCATAAATTCAGGTTTATCAACCAATCGTGACGGATCCGCAACACAGGCTGACGACAGGCCATTTTCGGCCACAGCGCAGCTGTTCGAATTTTCATTTGTAACGTTCGCAAACCCAATCTGATAAGTCACCGGAACACCAATGACCTGTGCGTTATCAAGAAATTGTGCGGTGCCAGTCGGATCCCAGGTCTGAACAGGGCCATTAAAAAAACGGCATTGTTCAATCTCAAAGGGCCTTTCAAAAATAATGAATCCAACCCGTTCCGGCAGATGCCCGCGTTCGGCATCGAAATCCATATCTTCATCGACCATAAAACTCGCCCGACCCGGTTCGATACGACATCGTCTGACCCACCCGCCATTATTCCCGACTCTTGAATTTTTATTGGCCAGCAGGATAGGAATCGAATCAAAAGGTCCGTAAGAGGCAAAGGTTTCGCAACCGGCAGAAACGGGAGAGGGTTGATTGATTGTATTGAGCGTTTGCTGACTGCCCAGTTCAAAATTAACTCCATCAATATTTCCTGTCCCAAGAGCGGCAACAAAAGCAATCGTTTCGGGTTGTTGTGGAAACGTTCGCTCAGACAAAGGGCGCCCACCATCAATTTCTGAACGTTCCAACGCAATGGAAAAGCGGTCTCGCTGTACATTCGCCACCGCCGAGGTTAACCAGAAATTTTCACCATTTCGGACCGTCTGAACCTGATGTATAATCCCGGGGATGTCACTGAAATTTTCAGTTAACCCCAATTGCCTGAAAAGAAGCGTTTCCAGTCCTTTTCTTTGATTTCCCCCATTCGGTAAACTCACTTGCGTCAGGAATCGATCGGTGGTGACCGTTCCAGCCACAAGCACACCGGTATTCCCTAAACGTTGTACGCCCTCTTCAATCACCAGGAAGTCAATTAATAACATCGGTATTTCCTGACCCGTCGCCGGTGCACGACTCCGGGGAGCAGTCTGTTGCGAAAAACGCACATAGGTATTTGTGACAGAAATAATCCGAAGAGAAGAAGGCAGATCCTGCTCATTTCTGAAAGAGACCGTGTCCATCAGGAACACGAGCGGCGGTTGAGAATAAGTCTCTGAAAAATTGATTTGGCAAATCACATTGATGCAGCTTGAACGACCGGACTGCTGGAGCACGTCGTAACGTCCAAACTCTAATGCCTGTGCGGTGTAAGATAATCCGATGAGTACAACGGCAACGAATGTGTCAAGAATCCGGCCCATAACTTGAATCCAGTACGTTGAAAAGAAGCGTGAACTTCCTGGTAAATGACGTCACTGGAATCCTGACCGGATCCGGGCTGATTGATTACGAGATGTAACGAATAGGACGACTTACAGAATGCTTTGAGTCAAATTCATCCCCCAAATCAAACATCAGCGCTGGATTCAAAGCGCTGAAGCGTGAATAACCCTGTTCTCCATCCAAAGCAGACGAAACGTTCAGCGTATCTGACCGCCGCATTGAACGGCATCATCGCCTGCTGGCGTGGGTTCATTATGGGACAGCAGACGGATTGAGATTTTCCTCCCCCGGTAAATGATGCGATCATTCCCGCGGTACAGACCAAAGGTCACGACGGCGGACGGATTCTCATCGCCCTGACCGCGCCAATCGTACAGTAACCAGGGCTGCGAAACCGCGCCGGTATGGGTCCCGGCAGATGAATCTTCAATGGCCGATTCGCCGGAAATGGCAACCGGTCTGTCTGCGACCAGTTTCTGCCAGAAGCGCACCTGCTCCCGGACGGCAGTACCGGTCGCATACAAGTCACCCGATTGGGAGTCCCCGCTGACGACCGTCTTTTCTCCATTGGAGGCTGTGAATGCGGTGCTCTGCGGATGCGTGATCCCCTGACGGAAGTACTGCTGACCATCAAAGCGGGAGTCACTGTCCTCCTGATTCACCACAAACTGACCAGCTTCCCAGTATTCCAGCATCACCGGAATATTGATCGATTCACCTTCCCGGCCCGCACTGTCTTCCAATCGCATCCGGCCGTAACGGGCATGAATATCCCCAGTCAGCGGCGCGCCCAGTTCCGGTGTTGCACCGTTCAGAGGCCGGATTGCCATGCTTTTCTCATTGAAATCACTGCACCCGCGAAATGCACAATCGTCCCGGCTGGCCACCGTGAGTCCCAGTTGTACCCGATACGGCCCATCCGGCAATGTCACTTTAGGTGTTTCCTGATGGATCAATCGCAGGAAGCTCAGATTGTTCTGATCGATCTCTTGCGTTGCCTTCGTCCAGCTCTGATAAGATTCCTGTTCTGACAGCCTGCCACTCAAGTCATTAGCCGAAACGCCTGCGGCTTCCGAGTCAATCGCCTGAAGCACTAAGGTTTCCTGATAATCATGGCTGAGCAAGCCATAGTTCATCGTGGGTGCATTTTGCGCATTTTGCGCAACAACCTTTGCACTGAACGAGAATGGCTGATCCATATAAGTAAAGACGCCATAGGCATCCTCGACCGCACTGTCTGTGATCGTGAAGTGATGCGGATAAAACCGTCCGATCTCGCCAACGCCCTGATCAACAGTCATGCCCAGATAATCCGCATCGGCCTGCAGCCACAGGCTGCCGACTTCACTCCAGCGTAAATCATCAATCACAACGCCCTGTTGCGCCTGCGCTGCTGATGCAAAATCCGTGTTTAATTGGCTGCTGCTCAGCAATCCGCTCGCTGCTTCTTCATGCAAAGGCGAGGCAGGTCTGCCGGGGATGGAAATTTGGAGTGGCGCGGGCAGCCCTGTGACCGAATAATAATTTGGCGTCGTCTGCACCGAACACCAATCAGGATGTGCATCCCGCGTTGTTTCAATATCGGAACGGCCATCCTTGGAGAAGTCCTGGACAGACGCCGCCAAATCATCGGTCCAGATCACTGGCTTGAAGGTCACGGAGAAAGCATCCCCCGCAGCGACAAAACCGGGGCCGGCTGATGCTGTGCCTGAGTGATCCGTGCGGCTTGCCGCGTGAATCTCACACAAGGCAAAAGTGTAAGGGCGGGACCAGACTGTTTGTGTGCCTTCCAATTGTGTCCAGCCCTCCAAATCAAGCTCGTCCAGCGATTGTGCTGCCCCCGTCATACTGCAACCGCCAGCCTGAGTGCAGTTCGGATCAATCAATTTGAGTTGTGCTTGCCCGGCATCTGAATAACGAAGCTGCGTGGTTGCCTGTCCTTCAGAAAAGGTCAGCACTGCATTGGATGTCTGCCAGTTGCCAGCTTTGTCCCGCAACTCAATCTGTTCGGTTCCGCTGTCTGGTAAGGTATAGGCCGTGCTCAACCGAATAGTCCGATCGCCACGATAATCTTTGGCAACCTCCGCCGAGTTGCTGGTAGAGCAGCTCATGGCAGACACAGTGGTAGCCTCTGGCTTGCCCGCTATCATTTTCAGGGCTTGATCCTGAATCCTGAGCTGAAAAGGCACGAAACTGTACTGGCCATCTGCCGTTGGATCTCCGTCAGCAACGAGTTGTCCGCCCACCTGAATCGTTTCGATCACTTCACTTTTCAGCCACAGCCGGGTGATGCCATCCTCGACAGCAAACCGCTGACTTTGACTTGCATCGATGCCGGTGCCCTCTTCAGCTTGTGTAAACCATTCAGCCTGGCCGCTCTGGGTCAGGTTGGTGGTGACATCCAGCTCGCCCTGAAAGCTGGTTGCGAGTGAACCCTCATGATTCAACACCTGAAACTCCACCGGCTGGCGTTCGCACAGTAATCCCATCGACTCTGAAGGATCCACAATAAGTTGATAATTCTGATCCGGTGGGTTGAAACACCGGCTGTTCCCGACAATGCGGGCAGTATTACTCATCTGGAGCTGACAGGCAGTTACCGCACCGATTAATTCCGTTTGGTTCGACAGTGCCACCGGACCCTGTGAATAAATTCTGCCGTTGAATGAACCAGAAGAATTGATATCAACAGAAAAGGCCGGATTAACGGCTGGTGGGCCGTCCGGATAAAAACCCGGTCGCGGGCAATCTTTCTCATTGTTATACGCATAAATAGTCAGGTTATCACTGGGGCTGGTTGTATTCACCAATCCGGCGACATTTATCCGCTCCAGAATATGGAGGACAACCTCACCTTCGATCGTCATCGTCCCCCGAACATCAGCACTTTGAATCCAATATTCACCTGCAGAAAAAGTCAGATGCCCGGCAGGTTCAATCGTCAGGCCAAAGTAGGGGTCTCCATATGAGGATGAGAAATACGTCCCGGGTACAGCACTCTCATTCCCAGTGACGACCTTATCCACAATTTCAGTCGTACCTGCTGTACTCCAGACTAACGTTCTTTTTTGTGCCATTCTGCCATTCAGGGCACAAGTCACCCCATCACACAGTGCTTTCACATTATCCGTTGGAGAGTAGGCTTCCGGGTAATCTGTATCAATAATGGCATTACTGAAGCCAACATAATGGTTATCTGTATTCGAAATCTGAGTGCCTGCATCCGAAGTAAACAGGTTATTTCGGTTTCCAGTCCAGGTCTGAACCGGACCGGGGAACAATTCACAAACATCCGGATTGACTGGTGGTTGCCCACTGTGGCATTCGGGAGAAACATTCTCGCCTTGGACGGTGAAACTGGCTGATTTAATGTCATTTAAATCCAAAAACTTCTCTTGTCTCAACACCCATTGAGCAGAATTGCTTTCCCTGAGGTAATAGTAAAGCTGACCACTTTTCTTACCTCCCTGACGATTATTTTTATTCGCTACATACACAAGACGGACAAAATACACCTCCCCGCCTGCATTTCTTCCTCAACGATCGTGGCATCAAGATTTGACTTATTATTTGTCCAAATCATCTTGGACAATTTATTCCCCCCCCTGAAGATTGCACGGCAAAAACAGATTCATTCAATGTGGCTGGATCAATTTTAAACTCAATGTATAAATCCTGATTACTGTTCAACCTACATTCGGCAGCTGCAGCACTACTGACAGTGCAGAAACCTTGTAATGCAACAAGAAAACAAAGCAGTCGCCAAAATTTACTCATTCACCAATTCCTTTGCCCAAAGTTCCTGAATCCGGGTCACGGCGTGCGGGCCGCTGCCGCATCTGGCGGTGCTGATCAGCAGATAAGTGATCGGGGCGCCTGCCTCTGGTGATGCCGTCTCCTGACAGCTCTGTACCGCACTGCACCCCAACCCGCCGGGCAGTGCGAACGATTGTCCGTCCAGCGCAGCACAACTGGCCTGATTGGATGACTCGACCGCAAACAACCGGGACATCATGTAGTCATTCGCCGAATGAGCCGTGAACCAGGCCCGGGTCGACAGTACTTCCCGGGTGGTCATGTCCTGACTCGATCCACTGACCCGCAACATGGCTGCCGCCATGGCCGACATCACCACAATAACGAAAATCGCGACGATCAACGCACTGCCGCGCTGATGCCGGAATGCTCTGACACCGCTACAAGACATTGATCACCTGCACGCTCTGACTGTAATCGGACGATTCCTGGCTGACGGGGTCCGTCAGGGTCATCTCAAAGTGAATCAGTCCGTTATCGTTTAATCCGCCGCCGGCGGCGGCCGCTTCAAAATGGTTCAGCTTATTGGTCAGCGTCACGGCTGGCCCATTCTCCACACGACGCAACAACAGATTTCCCTGCTGGCAAAAAGACACGGAGGACGAATACAAATAAAGTCGCCTGCCGGGCGAACGGTCGGTCAGCCTTGGCAACACGGTCAGCGTCGCAATGGGTTCAGCCTGCGTCGGGGACTTATTTATCTCCATCACGCGGGCAGTGCCGTTCTGGTACTCGGTGGCACTCGTATAACCCACCGCGACGCGCTGTCCGTCAACCCCCTGATTCCACTTTGCCACCGTCTGAGCATCCGGCTGAACCAGCACATTGATCTGGTCACTGACATCCGGCACCTGCCAATACGTGGCTGCGAGAGAAACCGGATAAAACGACAGACAGCCACTGCTGACTTGCACACTATTGGGGGCCGCATGACGCAGTTCCCGGGTCAGACGTTCGACAACAAACCGGGCTTCAGATTGCAGTCTTTCCCGATCGACCGTATCGGTATAGCCCTGCGCGCCCAGTTGAAGAAAAGCGCCAATTCCCAGTGAAATAAACGCCAGCACCACCAACGCCATGATCAGCTCAATCAGCGTGAACCCTTTCTGAACGTGCATCAGTAGTTGCTCCGTAACGCCATGAAGGCATAGTCGCCGTAGCGGGTCGTTTTCACCAGAACCTCAATGCGTTTCTGCGCAGTCACCCCGCTGGCGGCGCCACTCAAATCCTCTTTTTCGTAACCCACCCGCACTTCCAGCCAGATATGGCGGTAATCACTCACTTCCGCGGCGGAAACGATGACCAGATCCTGCAGAGCACCACGCCGGGACAGACTGCTGCTACCGCATTGTGCTGCACTGCCCCAGCATCCGATGAAGTCATCAACATCATCAGCCGCCGCCACATTCAGTTCGGTGCCGTTCGACTCGCCGGTATCACGGCCCAGGGCATCCGGTTCACTGCAGGTGTATCCTGATTCGCCACAACGGATCACACTGTCGTTGAATGGATCTGAGTGCTCATCAAATTTTCGGGCCAGAATTTCATTCAGCGCCCCCTGGCCGATTGCCGCCGCTCTCGCCTGATACTGCGGCACCGCAGACTGCTCCGCCTGAGGAAACAAAAAGCTCACCAGCGTCACCATGGCAATTGCCATGATCACAATGGCAAGAATGCCTTCTATCAAGGTAAAGCCGCGCTGAAAACGGCTGAGGTTACGGACAGGCATACACATAGCCCTCCCGGTTCAGACACAGGCTTGCCGATTGTGAATTGCGGGAAGTAAAAGTGACCTGGCAGTCATCTGTGCGACAGAGATAATCTCTGCGATTGGTGTTGGTCAGTTGATAAGGACGGCCCAGTAAATCAAAGCGGACAGCGCTAAGCGTCGGACTGGTGATCGTCATGCCGTCGTTCGCTGTCGTCAGCGCGCGACCAGAATACGTTGAGTCGGCACAAGCCGCCGGACCGAAGCGCTCCGGTTGTACGGTCAGCACCAGACAGTCATCCAGCACGCCCTGTGCATCTTGATTGTTCATTGCACGAAGCTGAATCTGACGGGCCAGAGAAATGGCCTGATCGCGGGCAAGGTGCGCATCAAAGCTGCTGCGGCCAAACAATCGGGACGCGGCAGTCAAGCCGAGTATGCCCAGTAAGATAATCACCAGAATCAATTCAATCAGCGAAAAACCGCGCTGTTGGCCTGTTTTGGTCTCGCGTGCCATGCTTTCACCCGAAACGCCCTAATTGATATAAAGAAAAGGGGCAGGAGCCTGCCCCTTTGAAAATTTAACAAATTATTCAACGGCGCAGCCTTCACCTTCAACCACAACGGCGGTCGCTGGCGTATTGGCATCAGTTGCTTCTGTGTAAATTACATAACAGCCTTCTGTCGTACGGCCATCAAAAGTGTAAATAATCTGATTAGCATTGAGAGCTGTTGCTGGAACATCACTGGTGTCAGCAGATGTAATTACATCCCAGTCATCATTTTCAAATGCTGCACCAATACCCGTCTGAGTTGCCTGCGGATAACCGAATACTGTTTGGACACCATCAACATTGACTGGTCCGGCATTGGTTTCTTCACCACGAACGGCTGCTTTACCATATGAAATCCCCGCTGCACCAACTATGGCGCCGCGAAGACCTTGCAGTGCAGAATTACGCGCATCATCCTGCAAGTTTAAAAAACGTGGCGCAGCTGTCACGGCAAGAATACCGAGAATCACAATCACCACCACCAGTTCAATCAGGGTAAAACCACCTTGACGTTTCATAGCTGACTCCTAAATATTTTGAATAAACTTCATATCAACCCGACCCAAAGCCGGCGTATAAGTAAAGACATGGCCGGCGGTTATTGATTTCATACCGGTCCAAAAATCTCTGGCCGAAGCCAGTTGGTAATAACGACAAAGCTGCTGACCGCTGACCACATCAGCTCTGACGAAATATTGATACCGCCCGGATGCCGCTTCGGTTTCATTCACCGTCGCTGGCGGCGGACTTTGTAAAAGATTGTCGATTAAATCCAGACAATCCTGATCAGTTAATTGCTCAAAAGCACGATATCCCTGAAGCGCCAGCGCAAAAGGATAACCGGCGCGGCTTCCCTGTTCAGCCGACGTCAGGCTGAAACGCGTGCCGTCATACTCGACCCAATTCTTTTGCTGCTGGCTGGGTTTACCATCCGCCTCCCATTGCGCCCGAGCTGAAAGAACGGCTGCGGAATAATTCCCGGCCAAGCCCTGTAATGCCGCAATCTTCGCTTCTTCCGCAATCTCGAGATAACGCGGAATCGCAACGAGAGACAGAATACTGACGACCACAATCACCATCACCAGCTCAATCAAGGTGAGGCCTGTTTGCCTGTTCGAACACTCAGTCATAATATGCCAAAAACATGACGAGCTGGTGTCAAAATAATAAATAACATTCTCGCATCATCATTTAAAAATGCCAGTGAAAATAACGGTTAACCGTCATATTTTTAAGAGTACCACCTGATTCCACGCATTATTCTCTGAGGATATATTAACAATACAATCATTAATAAATAATTCAGAGAACACACAAGGCAATATATTGCTCTTACAATCCTCCCCGCGCTAAATCCAGCAGGTTCCACATCGGCAAAAATATACCCAGCGCCAGAATCAGCACCATGCCGGCCACCACCGCGAGTAAAAAGGGTTCAATACGTGCCGTTAAGGTTTTCAGATCATAATCGACTTCCCGATCATAAAAATCTGAGACCTCATGCAATAATTCATCAACCTGTCCCGTTTCTTCCCCGACAGCAATCATCTGCAGCACCAAAGGCGTAAAAATGCCGCTTTGTCTGGCCGTTTGCGTAATACTGCTGCCGCCTTCAATTCCGCTTTTCATGTCAATCAGCCGGTTTTCCAGAAACCGGTTTTCCAATGCTTCCGCAGATAACTGAATCGCCTGATTCAAAGGTACTCCCGCCCGGATCATCAGTGCAAAAGTCCGGGAAAACCGCGACAGTTGCGCCCGATTGACAATATCGCCGACCACAGGAACTTTCAGCCGCCATCGATCCCATTTTTCATGACCTTCCGGGGTCTGCCGCCAGGCTTTCAGCGCCACCCAGACAATCACACTGCCTCCCAGTAATAAGGGCCAGTAATCCATCATAAAATCCGAGGTCCCGATCAGGATCCGGGTCGGGAGCGGCAGCTCCACCCCAAACCGTTGAAACATTGAAGCAAACTGTGGGATCACCTTGGTATTGAGCACAATGGCAGCCAGCACAATCGCGGTCAGCACAAAGGTGGGATAACGCATGGCTGACTTGATCCGCCGCCGCGTTTCCAGTTCCTGCTCGTAATATTGGGCCAGTTGCAGCAGGGCATCTTCCAGCCGACCGGTGTTTTCACCCACATGGATCATGGACACAAAGAGCTCCGAAAACACTCTGGGATGCATTTTCATCGCCTGGGACAATGCCCGGCCATTGGTCAGCTCAACCGTGACAGCATCCAAGGTTGAACGCAGCAACGGGTGGGTCGTACTTTGCTCCAACCCTTTCATCGCCCGCAGTAAAGGCACACCGGCTTTGGTCAGACTGTAGAGCTGCCGACACAAAATGACCAGTGCTTCCAGCGGCACACGCCGTTGCAGCAAACCGCTCAGGCTGAACTGACTCTGCTTCGTGCCCCGGCGAATCTCGATCGGAATGATGCCTTGTCGCATCAGTTGATCCGCAGCCGCTTCTTCAGTGGCTGCTTCCAGCCGGCCTTTTTCAAGCTGGCCCTGAGTGCTGCGTCCCCGATAGTCAAAAACCGGCATCAGTTCTGCTCCAGCACGGACGCCAGCAAGGTGTCATACTCGGCAGCCAGATAATCTCCTTCGCTCAGCATCAGGACTTCTTCCAGACTGGTGCGCCCTTCGGTCGCCAGTGCCATCGCAGATTCAATCAGCGGCTGATAGCCTTCCGTTGCCCGGGCCATCCGGGCAAAACCGACGGTGTCATTTGCACGTAAAGCATCCATCATGGCCGGTGTCATCTCCAGCAGTTCAAACACACCAATCCGGCCTTTATAGCCAGTCAAATTACAACTCTGGCAGCCTCTGCCGTGCTGAAATGAATGGATGGCATGCTCTGGAAAACGGGCTTTGAGCCATTGGACCTGCGCTGCATCCGGCATCACGGATTCTGCACAGTCCTGACAGACCCGTCGTACCAGACGCTGCGCGAGAACCGCACGCACAGCACTGGCCACCAGATAACCCGGCGCATCCATATCGATCATCCGCAGCGCACTGTCGACGGCATCGTTAGTATGGAGCGTTGATAACACCAGGTGCCCGGTCAGTGCAGACCGCAGACCAATTTCGACCGTTTCCTGATCCCGCATCTCCCCCACCAGAATGATATCCGGGTCCTGACGTAAAAAGGTGCGGAGAATGGACGAAAACGTCAGGCCAATTTTGGTATTCACCTGAACCTGGTTCACCCTCGGCAAGCGATATTCCACCGGATCTTCTGCGGTGATCAGTTTCTTGCCTGGCTTATTCAGCTCGCTCAGTGCGCCGTACAATGTCGTCGTCTTCCCCGACCCTGTTGGGCCGGTGACCAGAATCATGCCATGGGGGCGTTTCATCTGGCGGCGGAAACGGGCCAGAATATCGGCAGGCATCCCAATCTCATCCAGACTCAGGATCCCGGCAGACTGATCCAGTAAACGCATCACCACCGATTCACCATGCTGGACCGGCATGGTCGACACCCGAACATCCACGCTGTGCCCGCGCACAGTCATGTTGAAACGGCCATCCTGTGGCAGACGCTTTTCAGAAATATCCAGACCGCTCATCAGCTTCAGGCGCAACACCAGCGCAGCAGCAATGGCCGATTCATTGAGCAGGGTTTCATGCAGCACCCCATCGATCCGCTGTCGGATCCGCAGCACACTGGCATCGGGCTCAATATGAATATCCGATGCGCCCACCTGAATCGCATCTTCAAACAAAGAGTTGATTAGTTTGACGACGGTGACTTCTTCGTTGTCGTAATTCTCAACGTTAAAGCTGAAGTCGCTGTTCGCCTGATGCTCAGCATGCAACTGCTCTGCAAAGCTGGCAATTTCTTTGGTCCGGCGATAATAGCGGTCGAAGGCCGCGACCAACTGACGTTCCGGTGCAATCACCAGCTCGACCCGATACTGGTGCAACTGATTCAGAAGCGCTTCCTGTGCCGCCAGATCCGCCGGATCGCTCATCGCAACCCGAACGGTATCGCCTTTATGGCTGATGACCAGCGCACGTAAACGACGGGCATGCACTTCCGGCAGTATGCCAACCGCATCGCTGTCGACCGCGACCCGGTTCAAATCGATCAACGGAATATCGAGCTGCCGGGACAGGAAAGACAACAATTGCTGCTCGCCGAGAAACCCCAGGCTGATCAGCGTGTCTCCCAGTTTCCGGCCCGTGCTTTGCTGCTGATCCAGCGCCCGATCCAGTTGTTCCTGTTTCACGATCCCTTCTTCAACCAGCAGATCGCCCAAACGTTTCCTTAATCGGAGTTGCATGCGTTCAGCCCTCCTGCGCCTTCAGCGCGTTTAAACGCTGGCGGATAAACTGCTGCGACGGTCCGGACACCTGACCCAGTTTCAGGGCCTGTGTATAGGCTTGGATCGCTTTGCTGATCTCATGATTTCTGTCATGCGCAATGCCGAGCCCCAGCCACCAGCGGCCATCATAGGGTTCAGACTCAATCAGCTTCTGATAGCTGCTCAGTGCCAGCGCCTGCTGATTCAGTTGCTGTGCCAGTGCCCCCCGCAGGGCTAAAAATTCACTGTCGGGCTGGGCAGGCAATTTGCTCAGCACATCCAGCGCCACTTCCGGCTGAGATTCATTCGCCAGTAGTTTTGCCATCGTCAGACGTAAGTCAGGTTGATCCGGCTGTTTCACCAACCCCTGCTGCAAAGTCAGCATGGCGCGCCGGACGTCGCCGCGACCATAATAAATCGCCGACAGACGCTGCCGGGCTTCCGTCCACTGCGGCTGATACTCAAGCACCGACTTCAGCGCATCCATAGCTTTCAGACTGTCGCCTTCCGCCAAGGCTTTCATCGCTTTGTCGTAATCAATCTTCGCCAGTTGCTCCGGCGGCAAGGCCACACTTTCGATCACCAGTTCGGTGTCGTCCGGCTCTGAAACGGTCGAGCGAGATGCATCCGGGCCGTCCTGCACCGCCATCACGGCTTGCGGTGCCGATTGACTCTGAACCGGCTCAGTGGCGACTTGATTTGGCTGTTCTTTGGGTTTCACGACAGGTTTCACGGCCACCTTTGCGACCTGAGGCGGCGCTGGGGTGATCGCCGCACTCAACGTCGCAGGCTGAGACGCTGATGGTGCAGGTATCGCAACCGGCTTCACGGTACGCAACACAGTGACCTGATTCGTCGCGGTTGGTTTGGCGCTCTCCGCGGCTGTCGGTGCAGCTGTTTGCGGCATCGACGACTGCGTGGTTTGAATCGGGGCCTTTTCAGGCGCTTGCGGTTTCTCTGCCGGCGCGATCGGGGTGACCAACGACGTCTGCTGGCTGCGCTGCCCGAACCACCAGCCACTGCCGCCCGCAATCAAAGCGACGATCAGTCCCATAACCACCCACAGCGGCCATTGCGCTTTGGGCAATGGCTTAACCCGGGCAGCTTTCAATTCTGTGGCGTCCGAAGACGCGTTGTTCTGGCTCAAACTATTGAGCATCTGATTGACTTGGCTCATGCTCAACTCCATCCCCATAGCACTGGAAATTGCCAGCGCGGCTGTCGCGCCGCCTGAGTATCCGTAATCGCTGCCCGCACATCCGCTTTCTGAATCACCGCATGTCCGGCACTGCAGGCCACGATCAGGGCCTTGTGACACAGCAGGTTGATCAGCCGCGGAATCCCACCGCTGGCATGCCAGATGTCTTTTTGTCTGGCCAATGGCATCAGACCGTCCGCCCCACCGGCCTGGGTCAGCCGGTGATCGATATAAGACACCGTTTCAGCCAGATCCAAGGGACGCAACACTGCACGAAAAGTAATCCGCTGACGGAACTGTCTGAGCTTCGGGGCGGACAGTCTCACATCCAGCTCGGGCTGCCCCAGCAACACAATGTGCAGTAACTTTTCCTGCTCCGTTTCCAGATTACCCAGCAGCCGCAGTGCTTCCAAAGCGTCATCCGGCAACGCCTGCGCTTCATCCAGCAGCACGACCACAGTCCGTCCGGCACGTTTGTGTTCAATCAGCACCCGGTGCAACGATTCGGTAAGCAGCAGTTGATCGTCCTGGGGATGCAATCCCAGTTCTTTGGCCAGCGCTGCCCGAAGTTCACGGCCACTCATCGCAGGAGTGGGCAGGTAAGCCAGTTCATACTGCGACGGTAACTGCCGGACCAGCATGCGGCACACCAAAGTTTTACCGGTCCCAACTTCACCGGAAATCTGAATAAAACCTTCCCCCATCGACAAAGCTGCAAGTGTCATCTGAATGGCCTCCAGATGCGGCGGTAACGCATAAAACAGCGCCGTATCCGGCGTCAGACGAAATGGCAACTGCGTCAGGGCGAAGTGATCCTGATACATTGGATCAGCCCTGTTCCGGGAACCATTTATCGACCAGAGACCGTGAACGCTCAATTTCCTGCTGCCAGGTTTGATCGCCCACCACAGTGGGTTTGAGCAAAATCACCAGCTCGGTCTTGGTCTGCACTTTATTGATATTGCGGAACAGATACCCCAGTCCCGGAATATCCCCCAACAAAGGCACTTTGGTTTCCTGATCTTTCAGTGATGACTTCATCAGCCCGCCGATCACCACCACATCGCCGCTGCTGGCATGAATCACCGAATCGGACTCTCGCACCGAACTTCGGGCCAGTGGCAGGCTGTAAGTGCCGAAGGTATCGCCGAGGGCAATATCTTTCACTTCTTCCGTGACTTCGACGACAGTGGGATGAACGTGCAGCAATACGCCACCATCATCATCAATCTGCGGCGTCACATCGAGTGAGATCCCCGAGAAAAACGGTGTCAGAACAACTTCCGGAGAAGCCACGCCACCGTCACTGACGGCTTCACCGCCATCCACTTCGGTGACAAAATACTGATCGCCGCCGACTTTGATCACCGCTTTCTGGTTGTTTGCTGCGGTCACGCGCGGGCTGGATAACACATTCAAATCGCCCTGAGTTTCGAGAAAACTCAGCACAGCCGAGAAGTTCCCGTCAGAAATCGTGATATTGGTCTGCCCGTCCAGCAAATTCGCAATCTCATTGCCGCCCGGCAGTAAGGAGGGCCCGGTCCGGCCAAAGTTAATGCCCGTTCCGCCAATCGTCTTGGTAATATTGCTCCAGTTGATGCCCTGCTGATAGCTGTCGCTCAGTGTCACTTCCATGATCTTGGCTTCCAGCACTACCTGACGCTGCAGACGTTTTTTCGAGACGCCCAAAAATTCTCGGACTTCACGCAACTCATTTGGGAAAGCTTTCACGGTCAGCAAACTGGCCTGAGGGGACACCACAATGCTTCGGCCCTGCCCGGTACCAATCATGGCCTGCACGGCCAGTTGCAACTGATTCCAGAAATCGCTGTCTGTACGGGTTTCAATCCGGGTACCGCCTGTCGAATAGGACGAGCGCTCACTGGTGTCATTCCGGCTGCGGCTGTCCTCATCCGTATCCCGACTGCGACTGGAACGATCCGACTGATAGTTATCATCGTTATTCGGGTCACTGATGGAACCCGTGGTCAGGGACGTCAGGGAGATCCCGCGGCGTTGCAGCTGCAGATAATCAACCGGAATCACTTCCGTTCGTAATGTGGCGGGAAAAACCTGAATCATGTTGCCTTTACGCAGGATATGGTAGCCATAGATATCGGAAGCCACATCCAGCACTTCATCCAGCGTGACATCCTGCAGCGTGAGCGTCACCCGGCCACTGACCTGTGGATGAATCACCATGTTAAACGCTGTGCCATGGACCAGACTGCCAAAAAACGCCCGGGCATCGACCTGACGGGCATTCACCCGAAAGCGTCGTTCATAAGCGCTGCTGCGACCATAACCCGGCCGGTTCAGGCTGGGCATGAGATCGGCATTGACGGCCGCAGGCAGATCAGTCAGCGGTCGGCTCTGGGCCTCATTCGCGGCCTGATTCAACGCTTCCTGTACATCAACAGGCTTGTGATGCCCCATGTTCGTCGAACAGGCTGCCAGTAAAGTTGTTGTGATCCCAATGAAGAATAAGCGCATGTCAGTCCACTTCATTCGTTAATTTTGATTTGATCGTGATACAGGGCCAGTCGCCATTCCCGACCGCCACGCTGAAGCACAACGCTGTCATCTTTCACCGACTTCAGGGTGTATCCCTGTATCTGCCCGCCGGGCAGCACCAGTTGATTGTCCAGAATGACACTGCATCTCTGCTGCTCCGGGCAAACAATGCCCTGTAATTCGGGCAATCGCCGGGAAACGGTTTTCTTCTCCGCCGGTGCCTGCCAGCCCAGTGGGGCAGTCGGATCACTCTCCGCCATGACCCCGGGGCTGAGCAACATCAGCAACCCAATGACCCAAATTGTTCTAGCCACCAATAAAATCCTTACTTTCGCCCAACGTGTAGACATCCAGTGTGATATCCGACCATGGATACTCGTCCACCCGGTAATCCAGGCTGCGCCAGTAGTACTTCACTGGCAGCGCTTCGAGCTGCTGGAGGTAAGTCACCAGATCAAAATACCGGCCCCGCAACGTCAGCCTGACCGGATGGATGTAATACCCGGCATCTTCGCCGTTAATCAGTTGTGCCGGAGACAGGGATTCAAGCGAGACCAGCTTCAGCCGTTGCGAATGCTGCAGGACCTGATCCATCAGCGTGGCCATCTGCACCGGGGTCACCAGACTGGCCACCCGCTCTTTCAAGGCTTGGTCCAATTCCCGGTGACTCACTTTCAGCTGGCTGATTTTGACATCCAGCGCCTGATCCGGGTCCTGCCTGAGTTGCCGCTCGATCTGAATCAGTTCACCCGTACTGCGGATCAGTTCGTTCTGGGTGGATTGCAACTGCCGCTCCACCCCAACCAGCATTTTCTCTATCGGTTCAATCAGGAGCTGATAGCCCCCCAGCAGCAAGACCACCCAACCCGTGATCGCCACCAGCCATTGTTCTCTGCGATTGAGCTGCTCAAAGCGCTCCACTAATCTTGACCACTGATTCATGGCTGCGGCTCCTGTTCATCGCGACGCTGGGCCTGCAGTGAAAACGTCACGATATTGTCTTCATTCCGGCCCAGAGACATGACCTCAAAGCGGCGATTGGCCAGTTGCGGATGCAGACTGAAGCTTTGAATCCAGCCCGGCACCGCATTCGGAGTACGAGCGACCCCTTCCAGATCCAGCTTCCCGCCCTGAACATGGATCCGGTTCAATGAGATATCCTGGCTGGCTGCTTGTGCGAGTTGCTTCAACATGCCGGCAAATCCGGCTTGCAAACTTTGATCATGCATGGCAATCGCTTTCAGCGTCGCCTGCTTGGCCACCAGTTGCTGTTCCAGATCCCCGCTCAGTTTCACTTTCAGTTCGCTCGGCATATGACGCGACAGGGCCACTTTTGCTGCGGACAGTGCCTTTTGTTTGTCGTTCAGTAAGCTTTGTTCCTGCGTCAGTCGGGTTTGGGCGCGCACTTCCTGCCATTGCAGCCAGCCCGCAACAGAAGCAACCAGCACAGCACCCACCGCCCAGCCTGCCACCAGATTCGGCAGCGTGAGCCATCGCGACTGGGGTTTCAGACTTTCATGAAACAGATTCAGTAGTGGCGGCTGCTCAAGAGCCGCCCAAGCGATCCTTGCATCAAAAGTCGTCAGAGATTCAGGCGCCTTGGAGACAGGCACAACCGCGACATTCAGCCGCTGCCGGAGCGCTTCGGCGAGCTGGGGGTTATCCTCTTGATCGCAGCTCACCAGCACCTGTGCAATCGGTGCATCCCGTAGTTGCGCACTGAGAAAATCCAGTGAGCGCTGAAGCTCCAGAGCCAGCCCATCCATCTGTAATGACGCGGCATCATCGCCTAAAAGGGGTTGGGAAAATCCACGTAACTGACGCTGAAAGCACATGACCTGCTGTTTAAATGCGGTCAGCTGCAGCCCGGACTTCTGGCGGGCATGCAGCACCAGCTGGCTCTGATTTTCAGCAGTCAGTGCTCCCAAAACCACTTCATCTGTGGTGATAAATTCGGGATGACAGCCCAGCGACAAGCAGATTGATACCAGCTGTTGGGCGAGTTTTCGCTGAGTCACAACAACCTGAAGCCGATCTTTCAAGGGTTCATCAAAACCGTCAGCGACCAGATTGGCCGGGGGTTCTGTCACCAGATCCTTGACCAGAAATGGCAGCGCACTGGCGAATTCCTGACGTGGAATGGCGGGTTTATCGATGACCAGACTCTGATACAGACCGTGTCCGAGGACAAAACGTACAGCGCAACCGGTCAGTTGATGCTTGAGGATCAGTTGCTCAACAGCACGGGGCCAGGCATCCCGTGTGGGCACATCCTGACTGTCCGTGATCCAATCCGTACCCGATTCTGATTGGCAGACTAGTGTGAGTTTTTCTTCAAATACTGCAAAACTGACAACTTTACTGACAGTTTTTCGCTTGATGAGCTTTTTAATCAGCATGTTAATCAACCCGTTTTATTGCACTATTTTCAGGTAAAGATCACACGGAGTGATGGGGGAACTGACCTTTTGATGTCAATTGTTTGACCGATGATACCCTTAGCATTCAACTGAGTATAGAATAATCAACTTTTGTGACGGATTTTTTTGACCGCTTCACATCATCGACGCTTTCCTGCACGAATCTGAGTGAAATCCCGCTCAGACTCAAAAAATCGTCCCTGACCGCCTTTTATGCCGAGCTGCTGCAAAATGGACCACTCACGATCATTCTCGACACCGACGGCAATCACAGTCACATCACTATTGGCACAAGCCCCCAGCATACTGCGGACAAATAACTGGTTTTCCTGACGCTGATCGATATCTCGGATCAGGCTCCGGTGCAGTTTGATATAACTGACGTTGGCGTCTTTGATGTAATGCGTACTGACAATGGTCCGGCCAGCCTGATCGACGCCCAGATGACACCCCAGGCCGGTCAGCATCTTGAGGAAATGTCGAATGGCATCAATGTGACGGGACAGATTCCGCTCCGGCACTTCCACACTCAACCGCTTCAGCACATGTCGGGGGTCTGGAGCAATTCATCCCGGAACCAGCGCAGAAAGGCTTTATCCAGCATCGATTCGACGCTGATGTTCACGGCAAAATTGTCCAGTGTCGGGCCATGCTTCAGCAGATGCAGTGCCTGACGGATCACCTGCTTGTCCATCCGAACCTGGAATCCGACCTGCTCTACTGCCGGTAAAAAACGCGAAGCTTTCAGCAAAGCGCCGTTTTCATCTTTGATTCTCGCCAGCAGTTCCCGATGCAGTAAATGATGACGATCTCCCGCAAACGCCGGCTGCTGATACAACTGCAACCCGTCCTGACTGAAGACCTGCTCCAGCAAGGTCCGCCAACGAACACTGCCCCGCGTGTCTTCTCCCTGTGGATCTTTTTGGAAGACAGACCAGCTGTTCGCGCCCTGTAACTGAGCACTGCGCAGCGCCATATCCGCCTCATCCATGATGCGTCCCCGACGTTCGCCGCTGGCAAAATAAGTCATGCCGATATGGCACCAGTTATCCCGTTGCAACGGTAATGCAGGCGAGAGACGCTCAAGCGCTTTCAGTAACTGACTGGTAAACAGATTCACTTCTTTGCTCGGCTGCTGCAGCAGCATGATGGCAAATTCCGCTTCGAAATAGCGGGACAAGACGCTGTCTGGATAACGCTGAACCATATTGGACAGCACCATCCCAACATCCTGAATCAGTTCATCGGCCACAATCTTGCCCTTCGACAGCAGCAGTTCTTCCCAGTCTGCAATCCGCACCAGAATGACAGCGCCGTGGTTGTCCTGATCCTGCACCACCGACTGCAAGCGGCTGTCGAACAACACCCGGTTTGCTGAGCCGGTCAGTTGATCCAGGAAGGTGTGAGTCCGGATAAAAGTATCGAACCGGCTGCGTTCCTGCCGGGCATCTTTCAGTTCAGAAATCAGTTTATCCAGTGCCAGACTGGCCGTATCCGGCCATTCCTGTTCAGCACCAGTGGCGTGCTCATCCAGCCGTCCCGCCAGCAGCATCCGGCCCCGCTCTTCCAGCAGCTCGGAACCATGCAGCTGTCGTTTCAGCCAGTTCACCCCCCAGACCAGTCCGGCGATGATCATCATGATCGCCAGACTGATTGAAGACATCGCTCCCAAGGAATAAGTCAGTTCAGTGTAGGGCGGGATTGACTGAATCCGAACGGTATATCCGGGATTGAGCGTCAGCGGAAAGGTGGTCTGATACAGGATGTTGGGATCATCAATCTTTTGCAGGCCCTGGAACTGATACACAGATCCGGCTTCATTGCTGACATCCAGCGACACCACATTGCTGGACTTAAGCAATTTCGGTAGCCAGCGGGTCAGCGACTGAGAGCCCTGTGGATCGGCCATTTCCTGATCGATCACTTCCACCATACCGCCAAGATAATGGTGCAGATAGTCCTGCCCCAGCTTCCGGAAGCTGATAGCACCACCAATAAAAATGACAAACATGGCGCAAATGACAATAAGGGTGACAAAAGCGACCAGTCGATTGGTCAGCTTCATCCCTGAGGCTTTTCTCATTCAGTATCCAACTTTACTCAAAAACTATTTCAAAACCGCACGGCACTGTGGTCAACTTCCCCACACTCAGCTGAAAATTTTAAAACGTCTGCGACCACAAAAAAATACCACTGGACGTGAAACACGTCAGTGTGCGGTACGACAGTTTCCTGTTTTGCCATCTTCGGGCGCCGGGCAAAGACTGCATCTTATTGGAGAAACATGGACTGGATCACCTGCACCAAAAGTTTTGTCACCGTTGTGGAACAGGGTTCACTGGCACAGGCCGCGAGCACCCTGAATACCTCCAGTTCCGCATTGTCGAAACGACTGTCATGGCTGGAGAAACAATTGGGGGTGCAATTACTCAAACGGACCACCCGGAATCTGACGGTCACGGATGCAGGGAAAGTTTTCTACCGGCGCAGTGTTCATCTGCTGGATGACTGGCAACAGATTCTGGCAGAAACCACCTCGACCTATGGCGAAGTCCGCGGTGTGCTGCGGATCGGCGCGCCTCTGGCAACCGGCAGCCGGGTACTGGTGCACTATCTGGATGAATTTCTGAAAACCTATCCCAATATTCAGGTCGAACTGCATACAGTCACGCCGGGACAACTGCCGGATCTCAATCTGGACGTGTTTATCAGCCGGGAACTGACCGACTTCAATTCCACCAGCTATATCGCCACCCGGCTCTTCAGTTTTCAGGCGGGATTTTATGCCGCACCCGGTTATCTGGAAGACTGGCCTTTGATTGAAAGCCCGGAGCAACTCACCCAGCACAATTGCCTGTTATTTGGCAGTCACGGTCATGAGCAGGAACATATCTTCGAAAATAACCGCCGGCTGCGACTGCGTGGTAATTTCACCACTCAGAACCCGGAAGCGTTAGTCGCTGCGGCCGTTGCGGGCATGGGATTGATTCTGGTCGGAGAAAATACAGTGAAGCGGGAATTGAGTAATGGTTTGCTGGTGCCGGTATTACCTGAACTGAAACAGCCGCTGAACGCAGCGTATGCTTATTACCCCAAGCTCAATTACAACC
This sequence comes from Photobacterium sp. GJ3, assembly GCF_018199995.1. Lineage (NCBI taxonomy): Bacteria > Pseudomonadati > Pseudomonadota > Gammaproteobacteria > Vibrionales > Vibrionaceae > Photobacterium > Photobacterium sp. GJ3. The sequence continues at coordinate 3,017,858 of NZ_CP073578.1, forward strand.
ACACCAAAACCAAATTATTTATTGATTTCATCAAGCAAAAAGCAGGCGCAACAGGTTGAAACAGCACCAGCCCGAGTCAGACGCACGGGCTGGCTGAACCGATTCAAGCCTTAGCCAAAAAACAGCCAATAAAGGACATAGCCGAGACTCAGAACCCAGAGTTTGGTTTTCCAGGAAGCGGTCACCAACATCCAAAGCAGCGCAAAGGGCAGCGTGAGCATCATCATGACCCACATCATCGGGCTGAATGCCGTAGGATCCGTTTCGGAATCCGTTTCTGATGTCGCCGCCGGGGTGACCACCTGAGGGGACACGCTGTCTGCTTTTGCAGCCTGACGCTGTGCTGCCTTTTGCTGCTGCGTCAACGCCAGCTCCGGCGCCGGTTTTTCATGAGGCTGCCACCAGCGGGATCTCGGCGATTCTCCGCGAGCGACTTTTAACCTGAACAGTCGTTTGTTCAGTTCACCCATTTTGCCCTTGGGCACGCTGAATCCGTACTGACGCTTCAGACGCACCACCTGCTTTTGCAGCGGGATACCTTTTTCCGGATTGACCATCGCAACGAAGTTGGCATACCCGGCCAGGCTCTGAAACAATTCGCCTTTGCCCCATTGCTTTCCAGCCGGGCCATCGAGCTCAACCTGCCGCAGCACGGCCCGAAACTGCTTCAGCGTTTTCCGCTCGACTGACAGGCCATCATTGACCACAACGCCGGTCACTTCCTGACGCTGATGACGCCGCATCACCCGGGTTTTCTCCGGATGAACCACAAAGCCTTCATCCGCAACAATCTGTTTGCATCGCCAGAGTAACGACTGCACTTTGCTGACATCATCGCTGGAAAAGGTCAGATCATCGGCGTAACGGGTATAGGTGAATCCCAATTTATCCGCCATGCCCTGTAAACGGGCATCCATTCTCCGGCACAGCAGATTACTGATTGCCGGACTACAAGGCGATCCCTGTGGCAGCACATGTTCGCCCTGCGCGACATGCCAGATTTTGCCATCCATCTCGACAGCTTGCGTCACCGGCTTGGTGGCGATCAGTGCAAAGGTGGTTGCCAGTTCCTCGCTGTACCCCAACTGGTGAAACATGCCTTTGACGCGCCGATAAGAGATGGTCGGGAAAAAATCTTTCAAATCCAGATTGATCACCACGGCTTTGCCAACATGTGGTCTGGCATTACTGACGATACTTCGCTCCGGCACAAAGCCATGTGCGGCGTCATGCACCGGAATCCGGGTGAGAACTGCATCCAGCAACCAGTACTGTGCACGCTTCATCCGAGGCATGGGCGCCGAAATGATCCGGGTACCGCCCGATTTTTTCGCGACTTCAAAATCCTGATAATGGCTGACCGGAGAAACCTCTTTGCGGTAACACAAAAAACGCAGTTCCGACATCGGGATGGCCATACTGCCCGCCACCTCTGCCACCGACTGAAAGTGCATCAGCTGATAGCGGGACAACCGCAACGGATCCGATGTTTTCCGCGCTAAGCCACCGGAAACACTTTCTCCCAGAAAGGTAAATGCCTCTCTCTGCCGCTGGTACCAGGCCAGCGCCTTTTCAAACCGGGTTTGGTTCCGGGCAATCCGGGTTTGCTCCCGTTTTTCCAGCGCAGCCTTTTTGCGGGCCTTGTGCATGGCGGCCAACGCCTTCTCCGGGTCGCTGTAGAGCCTGTCCAGTTGGGTCAGCGTCCGCAGCCGGGTTATCAGCGCTGTGCGTTTGGCCACAAAGCGTTCCGTCAGGCTGGGTTGATCTTTATCGGATTTCCAGAATCCAAGCCGGATCATTTCACGCAGGATATAGTCATCTTTGCTGGACTGACGAATCCGGTCATAAATCTGCTGACGGGTCAGTTTCGGAGACGGATCCTGCACAGTCTCCGCCGATTGGTGTTTATTTGAATCAGACATGGCGGGATACCACTGGTCGCAACTGAACAGGAGCCCATGCAGTGAAGGGCTGAATGGAAAGTCGGAAGAGAGTTGGCAGCGCAGCCGCTTCCTTCGAAGAGTTCTCAGTACTGGTGCAATCAACTCGATGCCGCACGTTACCTATGTCGCTCGTTGACTTCTGCGAAGTCAAACCGCAATAGCGATATAGGTGACTGTGCGGCCCAGTTAAGATTGGGCCAGTGACGCGTGGGTAGTCTTTCCACCAGAATGGCGATCCACCATTCGCGATGCAAGGTTCCGGAGCCGCGCTGCCATGAAACCGCATTGTATGCATCTGACGTCGCAAGGCAACCGGTAACCGGGCATTCAGTGAGCCGGATTCAGGAAATCGGTTCATCACAGCGCCCCTCCGGCACAATGAAGCCGCAACGCCAGCATGTGCTCGCAGGGCCCCTGACGCAATTGATGCTGGCGCGAGAAGGAACACTCACACTGCGCCTGAATCAGACGCTGATCCGAGTCGATGGTCAGCTGGACCTGGTGCTCCCGGCCATTGTCCATAACACTACCCGACAACTCCGCACCCCGATCGCCACGACGCATCGCTCCCGGTGACACCAAACGGGCCTGAACAAAGTTCGCCGCCTTTCGCTCTCTGTCGTTCCTGAAACGAACCGCTTCCAGATCAACCGGCGTGTTGTAGAGTTGACGGATCCGGTAAACGTCCATTTCGATGTCATAAAGCACCAGACCTAACTGACTGTACTGCGCCAGCGCCGATTTCACGACACTCAGGTCCAGATTGAGCTGGGATGCCAGACGCGGCGCGCTTTCCAGATGGCGGGCTGCCAGCAGGTCATACACCCGTTGACGGGTCAGCGCATCCACCGCTTCTCTCGGTGCCAGCAGATCAAAATTTCCGGATCTGGACCAGTCATTGGCACTCCAGCCAGACAGGCCCAGGGTGAACGACATTGGGCCGAGATGTGCCACATAAAACGAAGGGAAACCATCCCCCATCAGAAACACATCAAACGCGTCCGCCACCGGAAGCAGACGTTCAAGAATCAAGAGACGGCGCCGCCCCCAGATCCGGATCGTCTGCGGGGTTTCGCCCTGATAAATTGAGCGATCGAATTGCAGAACATCATTCCAGGGCTCCATGATCACGCGAATGGGCTGTCCCGGTTGCAGAACAAACTTCATGGCCCGTGGTCCGGTGTCTTCTTTTTTCCGTTTCAGATGCAGACACAGGTTGTGAATGTCCATCGGCTGCAGACGCAGTTTCACCATCGGCAAGGTCATCGCTGAACTCACCTGCAGAAATCCCCGCACCCAGCTTTCAGGCAGATCGATCTTTTTCTCGTCAAACCCGCCTCCACCAGACGTCTGAATCTGAAACCCTTCCGGATCAATTTTCAGAAATGTGGTGCGGTAATCCCGGATCTTCTGAAACGCCTGATATAACCCCTGCGAATAATCAATGTTTGTGGTGCCAAAGGCCTGATCGGTCACATGTTCGAAGACATCATAACGACAACTCAGTTTGCCGTAGCTGGATTCATCTTCCGAGAAGCACTCAAAAAACACCTGATCCGGGTGCACGGTGATCACCGGGTCCAGCACATACCAGGCATCCAGATCCTGCTTGTACAGGTAATCAAAATATTTTGCCTGCGCTTTGTAAAAAGGTCCCATCACCGCATCAGCCTGAGCCTTCATTACTGCCAGCTCTTCCTGAACGGATTGGCGCTCTTTTCGGTGACTCTCGGCGACTTCGCCGAATTCTGCCAGCAGCCGGGATTCCTCGCTGGTCAGCCAGCGCTGATAGTCATCGCGGTTCTTGGGCTGGAATCGCATGTCCGAGATCACCACCTGATGCAGACAGGAAATCGCCTCCCGGAAACGTCGCTTGTCTTTCAGTTCCCCGACAAAGAATGTTGGCGGGCGGGACAAGTCCGGCGCAAAGGTCATTTCCGCATGCTGACGGCCAGAGTCCACCTGAGACTGGCGGGTATAACGATAAGTGACTTCCATGGTTACTCCTTGCGTTCAGCCAGTTGGCGAACCGGACGCGGTCTGATCCGGGCGGGTAAATCCACCGCTTCGTGCGCTTGTGTTAAGTGCATCATGAGCTTGAGATAAGCCGCTTTGTCTTTATGTACAGATGTCAGCGACAACCGTGTCAGCAACGCGCAGACCATGTCGCGGATCTGAGCGGTGCTGGCTGCCTGTTCACTCAGGAACTGCAACACCCGATCTTTGGCCTGACGACCTGCATTGACCCGAGATAAAACCGACAGGAAATAGGGTCGGAGTGCCAGAATCATAGCTTCATTTCCGGCGGCATAGTCCGGCAGCAACGCACTGACAAAGTCTTCCACCAGCGGCGACGGATGCTGGCTCAAATGCAGTAAATAGTGCTGCCCGTCCGCAGCCTCAAAATAACGCTCGAGCAAGCCACGGCCAAACAACTGAACCTCGGTCTCGACGCTGTCGCACACCGCGATAATCTGTTCTGCCGGCCAGTCTTCCCGGTGCATCTGCTGTTCACAAAACGTAAAACCGAACGCTTGTGTATCCGGCCAAGGGCTTTCCAGGACCGGCAGTAATCCGTCGGGATGTGTTCGGAGTGCATCCGGGTCGCGCTCAAAATAGGCCTGCGCCAGCGCCCTGAGCCCAGCCGTCGGACTCGACAGCAGGCGGAACCATTGATCGCCGGACAGCGCACGGGCAGCTCCCGCTTCTAAATAAATGACGGCTTCAGACTGAACCAGCTCTGATCTCGCGGTTGCCAGCAACCAGAGTGCACCCTGATGATTTTGCTGAAGCGCCCGGTCAAACTGCTGTCGGAGAAATTCAGCCAGCTGCTGCTGGAGCCTCTGATCGAGTTTTCGGCGGTTCAGCAACTGCAGCACCTGTTCGAACAGATGCTCCCGTTGATTGGAGCGCGATTGCATCGACACCGTCAGGACGGCCAGAATCGCTTCCTGCGCTGGCGGGGCGCTTTGCGTGAGTAATGCCAGTAATGAGTCCAGCCGTGATGCCAAGTCATCCGGGGTCAGTTTCTTGAGCAATACAATGCTGAACGCACGGATCGCTTCCGATGACGCACTGTGAATGATGTCCAGAACATCAGGTCTGATGTCGCTGTAGCGGATCGGCATCGCGTCCAGACATTTGCAACCCAGCCAGAGTTTTGCCGGACAGCCGGACCGGAGCAAGGGCTCGACCTGTTCCAAGGTCAAGCGTGCAAACGCACTGCCGCAAGTCTGTTGCAACCAGGCAAACACACCGGGTAAATGCTGGTGCTGACTCATATCGGTGGCGAGAAAACAGGACAGGCAATCATCCAGCAGGCGATTCTGATCGAGATAAGCCAATGCGGATCGGGCCGATTCACTGCTGAGCCAGTGATGGAATGGCGCACTGTTCACGCAGAGCAAAGATGCCAGCAATGGGGTGTCACTGCGCAAGTCACGCTTCAGGCTCAGCTGCGCAAGCGCAAACTCATTCACCGCAGCCACATCGCTGCTCAGCAGCGTGAATAGATCTTCGCTCGTCAGCGGTTCACGCGCCACATCCACCGCCAGCCATGCCAGCGCAAACTGCTGCGCTGCGGGATACGGTTTGAGGGCCAGCGCAATCAGCGTGGCTCTGGGCAACGACTGACAGGCTTCGTGACTGTCAGACAAGGCACGGATCGCAAAATCTGAAACCGCCTCGCAGCGGCTATGCGTGGCAATGTTGATCAAAGATGACGGTGCCTGATCCCACAAATGCGGGAAAGCTTCGCCCCGTCCTGCAAACGAAACATCCGGGCATTCACGCCAGATCCCACGTGCATTTTTCTGATAACGGGGATCCTGCGTCCGGATGATGGCATTCAGAATCGGTGACTTCGCAACCGGCAAACCGTGTTCGGTATCGCAGTAACCCAACAGCAGCGATTCAGCCATCACGGTATAATACGCGCTGCCCATGGCGCCCAGTTGCCTGAGTGTCCGCCAGCACCGGGTCATCAGATAGTGGCGTGTTTTCTGAGAGTAAGCCAACCGGGCTTTCTCAGATGCCAGTTCCTTCTGGACATGCATCCGGCCCGCTTCCGGGGTGTAATGATACTGCCAGTCCCGGATGAAAAATGCCTTTCTGTTTTCCACCCGAAGATTCAACACCGCGTAGAAATCGGCATCCAGCCGAAATTCACTCATTTTCAGCAAATAGCGCATCCCTTTGAATGCACCGGGACACAAAGGAATATCCGGCAGCAGCGCCAGCAGGGCCTGTCGCAGAGCCGGATCAAATAAAGCCTGCAGATACGCTTGTTTCAGCAAATCATTGATCGGTTGCTCGGCAGCCGCAGACCGCGACAATGCGCAAAAAGCGCGGACCTGCTCTCGGAGCAAATCCGGCTCCAGCCGTTCGCTCTGCCCCGTGATGGCCAGATAACTCTGTTCTCGCGCTTCAGGTTCCGTCAGGGAGAGGGTCACTTCCAGCGCCAGCCCGGCCAGCACCGGATTACTGTGCCGCAGATAAGGCCGGATCATGGCGATATGCTGAGATGAGCCAATTCGGCCCAGCGTCCATAAAAGACTGTAATCATGGCGCCACACATCATGGCCCAGATAACCGGCAATAATGAATGCCATATCCGGATCTTTCTCCGGCGGCAGACGCCAGATTTGCCGGGCCCTGTGCGCCGGATTTTTCTCCAGCATAATCCGTCGCCCCAGATTCACTGGCCTGTGCTCAGTCGCGCGGGCTGTCCGATCCGGCACCACATTTCCCTGATTCACTTTCGCAACCACCACAGAATCAAACACTTTTTCGGCTCGTGCCAAATCAACAGGCTCCGGTGTTTTCTGGGTTTCTTTCAGGATGGCGCCACGGTAATAGCGACGAACCACCACGGTGTATCTGGCGGCCTGATCACGCTGCAACTCAAACAATGCGACTTCATCATGCTGTTCTGAAGCCGCATCCTGCGCGCGTAATTGTGTTTTTCTGACGAGTTTCATGTTCCGTCTCAAGGCTATCTGCAACTCGTTGACTTTATCACAGCCCAGAACACTTGCTTGGCTGAAGCACACCGACTTCACGAGAACATCACAGTTTTGTCACCGCCAGCCATACCAACTGAATCGGCTTGTGCTGTTTCAGAGACTGCATGGCGGATGAATTCATCCGCCTAATCTATTTCACTTTCTGCGTGCCATAAATATCGAATTATCCGAATTTTCCGAATTTTCTGATTTGATAACGATTGTCGTCTTGAGAATTATGTGAATGATTCAACCAGCAGAGTTTATCTCTCATTTCTTACCGATACATGATTTATACGCTTGCGATTATTGCAGAAGTCTCATGATGGCATTATGAAACATTGACCTTGAAATCAGATGGTACATCAAATATTTTTACCATCTCGATATATTTTATCCCATTTTTTTCTTGCAGCCTTCCAACTTCAGTAAAGCCACTCTTTTTATAAAATCCGATCGCATATTCAGATGAGAAAACTCGAATCATACCAGCCGAGCCTTTTGTTATTTCATTGATTAAGTTTGTTGCTATTCCTCTACCATGGTAATTGCTATTTACATACATGGTATTCAAGATCACGCCACAACGCCTCATGCCAGTCACACCGACAATTTTACCTCTATGCTCTGCAACCATATACTTCTCCAGCCCTTGATGAAATGAATTTTTCACTTTCTCATATACATCAACCTCTGATTGATTGTCTTTGATACCTGAAGTGAATATATACTCATTCATGACAGAAAATATCAAACAGGCTATACCTTTTAGATCCAGGCCAGTTACATTTCGATAGATTATTTCATTCATCTGAATTCCTTTTACAGCTATATATAAAGCATTTCCAACTTTCTATGGAGAATGATTGTCTTATTCTGTACCGACCTTTTTATTCTTCGATATATGCTTATTCAGAACCTTGAACATAAAACCTTCACAGATAAAATAGGAAATCAGAAAGATAAAATGGCAAAAAAAAAAGTTTACAGCAATCGAAATGATCACTATAAACTTCCTAAAAAATTTATCTAGGTTAGGCAATCATATGCCCCCCTCGACAAAATCCACCCTCGAGTGATCCTCAGAACGGGATATCGTCGTCAAAATCCATTGGCGGCTCATTGTACTGCGGCTGAGACTGCTGAGGTGCAGACTGCTGCTGAGGCGCGTAGTTTTGCTGTTGCTTCGGTTGCTGTTGTGGTTGCTGTGGTTGTCCCCAGCCACCCTGCTGCTGCTGACCACCCATTGGCGCGCCCTGACCGCCGCCCTGACGACCACCCAGCATTTGCATCACACCGTTGAAGCCCTGAACAACCACTTCGGTCGTGAAGCGATCCTGACCGTTTTGATCCTGCCACTTACGGGTTTGCAGCTGACCTTCAATGTAAACCTGAGACCCTTTACGCAGATACTCACCAGCCACTTCAGCCAGCTTGCCGAACAGCGCCACACGGTGCCATTCTGTTTTTTCACGCTGTTCGCCGGTGGCTTTATCACGCCAGCTGTCAGAAGTCGCGATGGTGATATTTGCGACTGCACCGCCGTTCGGCATATAACGGATTTCAGGATCTTGTCCTAAGTTACCCACCAGGATCACTTTATTTACGCCACGACTGGCCATAGTTCACTCCAGGTTTTCGCTGTTGAGGCTGCCAATCCTGACACCCTTCTCTGATTCAAAGTTTATACTTAATCGCCGAGTTTAACATGGCGCGCCCCCACAGGCATAGGGTAACATCACGCTTCCCACCGCCTGACCGGACGCACAAAAGACGATCAAAGCACTGTGTTTTTATACAGTCAAGTCTTTTAAGGCCCTCAGGGCTATGCAATAATGCAAATCTATTTATTCAAGCGCTGATAACTGCAATTATGGATAAGATCGAAGTCAGGGGTGCGCGCACCCACAATCTCAAAAATATTAACCTGACGATCCCCCGGGATAAGCTCATCGTGATCACCGGCCTGTCGGGTTCGGGCAAATCATCTCTGGCATTCGATACCCTGTATGCCGAAGGTCAGCGCCGCTATGTTGAATCTCTGTCGGCTTATGCCCGCCAGTTTCTGTCTCTGATGGAAAAACCAGATGTCGACCACATTGAAGGTCTGTCTCCGGCGATCTCCATCGAGCAGAAATCAACCTCGCACAACCCGCGCTCCACCGTGGGGACCATCACAGAAATCTACGACTACCTTCGTTTGCTGTTTGCCCGTGTCGGGGAGCCGCGCTGTCCGACACATGATGTCCCGCTCGCAGCACAGACGATCAGTCAGATGGTCGACAAAGTCCTGACCCTAGCGGAAGGCAGTAAGCTGATGCTGCTCGCACCGATCGTGAAAGAACGGAAAGGCGAGCACCTGAAGACCCTAGCCAACCTGGCGGCACAGGGCTATATCCGTGCCCGGATCGATGGTGAAGTCTGCGATCTGTCCGATCCGCCAACGCTGGAATTACACAAAAAGCACACCATTGAAGTTGTGGTGGATCGATTTAAAGTCCGGGATGATCTGCAGCAGCGTCTGGCCGAGTCTTTCGAGACAGCGCTGGAGCTGTCCGGCGGTACTGTCGTTGTCAGCCCGATGGATGAAGGCGACATGGATGAGCTGATTTTCTCAGCCAACTTTGCCTGCCCTCACTGCGGCTACAGTATGCGTGAACTGGAACCGCGCCTGTTCTCGTTCAACAACCCGGCCGGTGCCTGCGGGACCTGCGATGGCCTCGGCGTTCAGCAATATTTTGACCCATCCCGCGTGGTCCAGAATGATGAGCTCAGCCTGTCTGGCGGTGCCATTCGCGGCTGGGACAAACGCAATTACTACTATTTTCAGATGCTGAGTTCACTGGCTGAACATTACGGATTTGATGTCGAAGCTCCGTTCGGCGATCTCTCCCTGAAAATCCAGAAAGTCCTGTTGCAAGGTTCTGGCACCACGAATATTGAGTTCAAGTACATCAATGATCGGGGCGATGTGACGGTCCGGCGCCATTCGTTTGAGGGGATCCTCAACAATATGGAACGCCGTTATCGTGAAACAGAATCCAACGCAGTCCGGGAAGATCTGGCCAAGTATATTTCTACCAAGCCGTGTGCCAGTTGTCAGGGTTCCCGTCTGCGCGAAGAAGCACGCCATGTCTTTATCGACAGCACCAACCTGCCTGTGGTCAGTGAGATGAGCATCAGTCAGGCGCTTCATTTCTTTACAGAACTGAAGCTGGAAGGCCAGCGCGCGCAGATTGCAGATAAGATCCTCAAGGAAATCAATGACCGTCTGACCTTCCTGGTCAACGTCGGCCTGAATTACCTCAACCTGTCGCGCAGTGCAGAAACGCTTTCTGGCGGCGAAGCACAGCGGATCCGTCTGGCCAGCCAGATTGGTGCCGGTCTCGTCGGCGTCATGTATGTATTGGATGAGCCTTCCATCGGCCTCCACCAGCGCGATAACGAACGCCTGCTCAGTACCCTGACCCGGCTTCGGGATCTGGGCAATACCGTGCTGGTTGTCGAGCACGACGAAGATGCGATTCGCAGCGCTGATTACATCATCGATATCGGCCCGGGTGCAGGCGTGCACGGCGGTCAGGTAATTGCCGAAGGATCGCTCGACGATATTCTCCGATCACCGGATTCGCTGACAGGCCACTATCTGAGCGGCAAAATGCAGATTGAAGTCCCGACAGAACGGATCGCCATAGATCCGAAGAAAGTCGTTCATCTGAAAGGGGCCAGTGGCAACAACCTGAAAAAAGTGGATGTGTCGATCCCTGTGGGTCTGCTGACCTGCGTCACCGGGGTGTCCGGATCCGGTAAATCCACGCTGATCAACGATACCTTCTTCAAGATTGCCCATCATGCGCTGAACGGCGCCACCACCGGCCAGCCTGCACCATATGATGACATTCAGGGCCTGGATCATTTCGACAAAGTCATTGATATCGACCAGAGCCCGATTGGCCGGACACCCCGTTCAAACCCGGCCACGTATACCGGTATTTTCACCCCAATCCGCGAACTCTTCTCCGGCACACAGGAATCCCGCTCCCGGGGTTATAAACCGGGGCGGTTCAGCTTTAACGTCAAAGGCGGCCGCTGCGAAGCCTGTCAGGGCGATGGGGTAATTAAAGTGGAAATGCACTTCCTGCCGGACGTGTATGTGCCTTGCGACAGCTGTAAAGGGAAACGCTACAACCGCGAGACTCTGGAAGTGAAATACAAAGGCAAAAGCATTGATGAAGTGCTGGACATGACGGTTGAGGACGCCCGGACATTCTTTGATCCTGTGCCCGCAATCGCAAGAAAACTGCAAACCCTGATGGATGTCGGCTTATCCTATATCCGACTGGGTCAGGCGGCGACGACGTTGTCCGGCGGTGAGGCCCAGCGGGTGAAACTGGCGCGGGAACTCTCTAAGCGTGATACCGGAAAGACGCTGTATATTCTGGATGAACCAACCACAGGGTTGCATTTCCACGATATCCAGCAGCTGCTCAGCGTACTGCACCGACTGCGGGATCACGGCAATACCATCGTCGTGATCGAGCATAATCTGGATGTCATCAAAACGGCAGACTGGATCATTGATCTGGGGCCGGAAGGTGGCAGTGGCGGCGGTGAAATTATCGCGACCGGTACACCAGAGCAAGTTGCTGAAGTCGCGGGATCGCATACCGCCCGTTTCCTCAAACCACTGCTGCCCGCGTTGTCCGCGGTACAGCAGGCATAATAATAACCTTGTTGGTCAGGCTGTGTGCTCAGCCTGACTGAACTGTTGATTAGCCGAGGGATCGGACAACGTGACTGTCATTCTTTTACGGGGCACCCGACTGGCCGCTGCAACGATCAGCAAGCCGCTGACTCGGCCTTTCTTGCTGACGCTGACGTTTCTGTTTTTGCTGAACATGCATTATTTTCAGCACAATCAGGGTGGTTCAGGGCTGATGTTGCCGTTCAATGTCAGCAGCTGGATCCCATTCAGCTTCGCAATTGCTATCGGTCTGCTGGAAGTCAGCCGACAGAAAATACTGCGTTATTCCCGGCTGACGCTGGTTTTCTTTCTGTGCTGTGTGATGCTCACGCTGCCCGTTTTCTATCCCGAAGCCTCCCCGGCAGGGGCCGCGAACCGGCTCTTCGCACTCTGGGCAGGATGGCTGTTTTTTGTTGCCTTGCAGCAGTTTGCTTTCAGCCAGAAACAACGTCAGCAGATTCTGTGGCTGATTCTGAAAGCCGTCTGGCTGCAGACGGCGCTGGCCTGGTACATGTTTATCTGGATCAGCCCGGAAAACGGAATTGGCTACGATACGGTGGTCAACCGGCCTTACGGTATTTTTCAGCAACCCAATGTGATGGCCAGCTTTCTGGCAACCGGTCTGGTGCTTTCAGCCTATCTGATGGCACGCCAGCCAATGGTTCAGGGCCGCTGGACCTTTCCGCATCTGGGGTTACTCTTCACACCCGTGGCCGTGATCCCCATGCTGGTCGTCCTGAGCTCACGCACCGGCTGGATCGCCGCCGTGATTGGCACATTACTCATTCTGCCCTATCTCCTGCAATTTGCCGCCCGTGTGCAGTGGCGTCTGTGGCTGCTGATGGTCGCTTTAGGGCTCAGTCTGGCCTGGAACCTGACCGATATGCTGTCCTGGGCCCCGCAACCGGGCAGAGTCTCGCTGGAAAGTGCGCGCGCCATCATCTACCCGCAAGTGACAGAAATGTTCCAGCATGCACCGATGCGGGGCGTGGGTTACGGTAATTTTGAAGCGGCTTATCTGCTGCAGACCGCTCAATGGCATCAGGCTGATCCGTCTCAGCCCTATGGGCTGCCCGGCTTGGATCATCCCCATAATGAGCTGCTGTTCTGGGCCAGTGAAGGCGGTATTCTTCCCTTGCTGGGACTTCTGCTTGCTGCCACTGCGGTTCTGGCAAAGATCCGGCGAGCACCAGCGAACACTCAGCTGGCACTGGTCGCACTGATTTTCCCAATCACATTACATACTCAGCTTGAATACCCGTTTTATCACTCACTGGTCCACTGGGTCATTTTCATTGTCCTGCTGTACTGGATTGACGCACTGAGTGCCAAATATTTCAAACAGTCGCTGCGGTTTCACAAACCCTTTCGATTCAGTGCCATCCTGTTGCCTGCAGGTGTCAGTGCCTTCATGCTGACAACCTTGTACTCAGGTGCCATGCTCACCCGTTTCGAAACAACCGTTCCGCCGGATCAGACGGCTTTAGAAAAAGTGAATAATACCTGGAGCTGGCAACACAGGTATGAATGGGATCTGTACCAGAGCCAACTGAAAAACGGGATAGCGCAGAATCATCCGGAGCAGATCCAAAACTTTATTCGCTGGGCAGATCAAAAAGCACAGGAGATTCCCAGACCCATCCTGTATCAGTTTCTGATCATTGCCCATCAGGCGTTAGGGCAGGCCAGCATGGCAGCGCATGTCAGAGAAGAAGCCATGTTCCTGTTTCCCGGACAGGATTTCAGTGATGACGCCCTGCCCGTCCTGAAAGCGCCCAGCTTACCGGCTGCTGATCCCGATTTTGCAGCAGTGGCACAGCCAGAATAAACCGGTAACGAAAACGGCTGCCGAGGCAGCCGTTGTTTAACAGGCAAGCTGTTACTGCTTTGGCTGCAACACGTCTTCCAATGCTTTCAGACACAGCGCAATATTTTCGAGACGGGCACCATAGCCCATCAGTCCAATACGCCACGCCTTACCCGCAAGCGCTCCCAAACCCGCGCCAATTTCAAGGTTGTATTTTTCCAGCAGTGTCTGACGAACTAAACCATCATCGACGCCCTCCGGAATATAGATCGCGTTCAACTGGGGTAAGCGACTCGCTTCATCCACCACAAACCGAATGCCCATGGCTTCCAGTCCTGCCTTCAGCGCCTGATGCATGTCGGCATGACGTTGCCAGGCATTTTCCAGACCTTCATTTTGCAAGCGAACCAGCGCTTCGTGCAGTGCATACAAGCTGTTGACCGGTGCGGTATGGTGATAGCTGCGTTTCCCTTCACCACTCCAGTACGCCAGCACCAGGCTTTGATCCAGAAACCAACTCTGAATCGGCGTTTTGCGTTGCTGGATTTTTTCAATCGCACGTGGTGAGAAGGTCAGCGGCGACAGACCCGGCACACAAGACAAACATTTCTGGCTGCCGGAATACACTGCGTCCAATTGCCATTCGTCAACTTTCAGCGGCACGCCCCCCAGTGACGTCACTGCATCCACAATTGTCAGGCAATCGTGCGCACGCGCCAGCCTGGACAAGGTTTCAGCATCACTGAGTGCGCCGGTTGAGGTTTCCGCATGCACAAATGCCAGAATTTTCGCATCCGGATGCGCTTTCAGTGCCGCCTCGACCGCAGCAGGATCAACCGGTTTGCCCCAGTCTGTATCCACCAGCACCGCTTCACCGCCGCAACGCACAACATTTTCACGCATCCGCTCGCCAAAAACGCCATTTCGGCAAACAATGACTTTATCTCCTGGCTCAACCAGATTCACGAAACAGGCTTCCATCCCGGCGCTGCCCGGCGCCGAAACGGCAATCGTAAACGGGTTGGTGGTTTGAAATGCGTACTGAAGTAATTGTTTCAGCTCGTCCATCATCCCGACAAACAATGGGTCAAGATGGCCCAGTGTCGGACGGCTGAGCGCCTGTAAGACCTGAGGATAAATATCCGACGGGCCGGGTCCCATCAGGGTGCGTTGTGGCGGGTAAAAACTCTGAACTGTCATGAGGTTTCTCCATCAAAATGCGCAGTAATCCTTTTTTATCAACGCATTCAAAGTGATTGGCAACGATAGTGTTTTGGCGCTATCCCCATGGAGCATACCAGAATGCGTCCGGACAGAAACCGAGCGAAGAAATTTATGCAAAGTCTGTAACAATCCAGACACAGAAAAATGCATTCAGGCATTGACAAAGCCCCCGGCTCCTATTCAATAAGGGCAATTTTTGTTCACCCTGAAATCTCTTTTTCAGGTGAAAACGGAAGAGGCGCGTTATCCAGGTATCTATGCGGCGGGGCCCCACCCCAAAGCACCATAGAGAGGGGGAGCAACGCCGAGATACGGTAAGACAGGGGCTTGCCGTATCGGCTTTGAAGGTTGAATCCTTCTGGCTGTCACCTGCAGCATCAAGCACAGGTGGAGAGCTTCTGGTCGCAGCTGTCTTTTCATGTCTCGCCGATAGGCTCTTCTGACATCAAGTCGGAAAGATTCCCCAAATTTTGCCCCATGTTTACGCTTTGTTAAGTGGGAGATCACATTGAGCCCTGTAATTTCTTCTTCAGCGTTGAACGCTGAAATCACTGTCGCAAAATTTGGCGGTACGAGTGTGGCTGATTTCATTGCAATGAGCCGTAGTGCCAAGATTGTCATTCAAAATCCAACAACCAAGCTGGTTTTGATCAGTGCCTGTTCCGGTGTGACCAATATTCTGGTCGAATTAGCCAACGGCGTTGCCGATGCTGAACACCGCACCAGCCTGATGGAGCGCCTGCGCGCCATTCACCAGAACGTCTTGGCGGATTTACAGCAACCTGAAACCATTGAAAGCGCCGTCCACGCGCTGCTGGATCAGGTCGCAGCACTGGCGGATAAGGCTGCTGAGCATAAATCAGCTGAGCTGACCGATCAGCTGGTTGCGAATGGCGAACTGCTGTCGACCTATCTGTTTACACAAATTCTGTGCGAAATGGGTGCGGATGCCGTCCGTTACGATATTCGTGAAGTTCTGCGGACGGACAGTCGGTTTGGCAAAGCCAGCCCTGAACCAGAGTTGATTCGCCAGCTGAGTGAAGAAAGTCTTTTACCACTGCTGCAAAATCAAATTGTGGTCTCACAAGGCTTTATCGGCAGTGATGAGCTGGGCCGGACAACCACGCTGGGGCGTGGCGGCAGTGACTACAGCGCCGCACTGATGGCTGAAGCCATTGATGCAGGTACGCTGGAGATCTGGACTGATGTCCCGGGCATGTACACGACTGACCCGCGTATCGCCCCCAAAGCCACGCCAATCAAAGAAATCAGCTTCAGTGAAGCCTCTGAAATGGCAAACTTTGGTGCCAAGATCTTACATCCATCGACGCTGATCCCAGCCGTTCGTCGCCAGATCCCCGTTTTTGTCGGCTCATCGAAAGCCCCGGAACAAGGTGGCACCTGGATCCGTAAAACAGTGAGTGATGCGCCCCTGTTTCGTGCGCTGGCACTGCGCAACAACCAGACCCTGATTACCCTGACCAGCCTGAACATGTTCCATGCCTACGGCTTTCTGGCCGAGGTCTTCCGGATTCTGGCTGAACACAAGGTATCGGTTGATCTGATTTCGACTTCTGAAGTCAGCGTGTCTCTGACCATGGATCAGACTGACACAGGCGGCGGCGCGCCAACGCTTCCTCCGGGAGCTCATGCAGCGCTCAGCGAACTGTGCCGCGTTGAGATTGAACAGGAGCTGTGCCTGATCTCTCTGATCGGGAACCGCATGAGCCAGACTGCCGGTTCGGTCAGTAAGGTGTTCAACACACTGGAAGAGTATAAGCTGCGGATGATCTGCTACGGCGCCAGCCCGCACAACCTGTGTTTCCTGGTCAAAACTGAGCACGCGCTGCCGATTGCCCAGAATCTGCATCGTAAGATCTTCGAGTAATTATCCATACTGCGGAGTAAAGTCGATTTCAGCGTCTTTACTCCGCTCATTGAGCAATCAAATACAACACATCCCGACTCATAGCCATCGCTTAATCAATTCAAACACTTTTATCTGTACTGTTTAATTCAGACTGAAGAAATTCAAGTAATTTAGGATTTTGTACGTGTGCAATATTCATTCGAAGTGCCGAGCAACCTTCAGTATGATTTAATTCAAAAAGATGACTGGGGGCTAAAAATATACCTTGAGCAGATGCTTTTCGCGCCAATACTACACCATCTATACCAGATGGCAGTGGACACCAAATATAATAGCCGCCCGTTGGTGGGTATATGTTATCGAACCCAATACGACGAAGTGCTAAAACAGCTTCAGCCCCGGCTTTCGTCACTCGATCCCGAAGTCTTGTCATATGGCGTCGATATCGCCCTCGAATAATCATGTCGTGAATCATTCGTTCAATAAAACTTGAACCATTCACCACAGTTAACATTTTTATATCGGTCAACGAATGGATAAGCGTTCGACTCGCAGCAATGTAACCACATCGAAAGCTCGCTGATAATGTTTTCGAAAACGAACCTACATAAATCACACGATTGAGAGCATCGAGTGAGGCCAGATGAGGTATCGCTCTTGAAAGGATATCACCAAATGGATCATCCTCAATAATCGTCAAATTATATGTCTCTGCTACACGCAATACTGCATGCATGTTCTGTAATGACATGGATGTCCCAGTCGGATTATGCGCAATCGGTTGAACAAAAAGTAAACGAGGCCTGTGTTCACGGCACGCTTGAGTAAGCGCTTCAATATCCAGACCTTGTTGACTCCGTTGAATACCGATCAACTCAGCACCTTGTAAGCGCAACTTGCCGAACATGGGATAATATCCAGGTGTTTCAACAAGTACAGGCTCTCCTGGCTTGACAAAATGCCTCACAATCAAGTCCAACGCATGATTTGCCCCAAAGGTCATTAACACCTGATCTGGGTGAGCACTAATGGCACGTTCCATTAAAGTCCGTGAAATATCTTCTCTTAATCCAAGCAGCCCTTGTGGATTTCCATATTCAAACTCATCTCCCAACTCATGATCTGGCACAATACGTTTAAAATAACGTCTTATATCTACATTATCCATCCAGCTTGGTGGAAGACGCCCATCTCCCGCGCGAACTTCATAATATTGTTCTAGCTGTTCTCTGAGTAATGAAATTAAATCAACCGCTTCAGTAAAATGTTTTGTTTTTGTATCGAGGTGAGGCCGGTGCGCTGCTTGAACATAAAAACCAGAACCTTTTCTAGGGATCACATAACCACTTGCAACCAATTGATCATAAGCATCAATGATTGTGTTTTTAGAAACCCCGAAACTTTGAGCTGCACGCCGAATAGAAGGTAAGCAAGAACCCGCAGTCCACTGATCTTCTTCAATTTTCTGGCGAAAAATTTCACTTATTTCCTGTGCTCGGGTTGGTTTATATTTCATGAACGCCCCTTGAATTGTACCTTAATTCTTATGGGTACAGTAATAGGTACAATTCTATTGACTGTACCTTGTTTATTTTAACCCACTCCATTAACTTCAAAAAATAATTTGAAAAATATGAATGCTCATTTGCTGTTACTCAGCACTTTTGCCAAATGGCTGCTCCATTGATAACGCAGGAAATCAACATCTACATGTGAACGTAACCCTATACTATAAAATATCTATAAGTTGCTGAAATAGAACCGGTCTCAACCTCAATCACGTTGGAGAACATCATGGAAGTGCAAAAAAATTATATGGATAAAGCAAATAAACGTCGTCATTCCCTTAAATCAATCGCTGCAACTGCGATGATTTCAACGTGCGTATTTTTTTCTTCATCTACCATGGCAGATGAACTGCCTAGTGTGAATTGGCGCATGCAAGCACTTTGGGATGCCGGAACCACACCCTATGAATTTGAAAAGAAATTTGTGGCAAGAGTCGCCCAACTGACTGACAATAAATTTACAATACGATTGTTCGCCGGTGGTCAGCTTGCGCCTTCCTCTCAAGCATTTGAAGCCGTGCGGGCAGGAGCATTCCAGCTTATGAAGACATTTGACGGCTATAAAGCTGGCGCCATTCCTGCCTTGGCATTTACGAGTACCATTCCCTTTGGCTTCCCTGAATCCGATCAATATGAAGCCTGGTTTTATGAGAAAGGTGGAATAAATATTGCTCGTGAAGCCTACGCTAAAGCTGGTCTTTTTTATATTGCTCCAACCGTTTACGGGCAGGAACCCATTCACTCCAAGTTTCCAATCAATTCAATCGATGATTTAAAAAATAAAAAAGGACGCTTTGTAGGACTGGCCAGTACAGTTATGAGTGAACTTGGTGTTGCTACAACAAATTTACCGACAGCCGAAGTCTACCAGGCTTTAGAGAAGGGAATTATTGACTTTGCTGATCGGGGCGACCTTTCCGCTAATTATGAAGCTGGACTAGGTGAAGTGGCAAAATACGTTATTGTGCCTGGATTCCACCAACCCACAACAGCCACCAGCTATGTTGCCAATCAGGCTGCCTATGACAAACTGCCTGAATCTTATCAAAGTGCACTTGAAGTTGCAGCACGTGAGATTTCCGCTTCTTTAAGACAACATATCTTGGCTCAGGATGCAGTAGCATTAGAAAAATTCAAAGCGCAAGGCGTTCACGTGATTCATTTATCCTCCGAGGTTATCAATCAAGGACGACCCGCAGCGATGAAAGCATGGCGTAAAGCAGTTGGAGACGACGAGCTCGCCAACAAAGCCTTAGAGAGTCAAATTCAATTTATGAGAGAACTTGGGCTAATTCAATAACCCATCTTACATTGCCACTCAAGATATAATGAGTGGCAATTTCTCAAGAGGTTTTTCTATGTCTTTTCTTCTAGGCTATTGCCAATTGATTACGACAATCAATCGTTGGGTGGCTGGCGCAGTTTCTGTGCTTGTTTTCATTATGGTTGCCATCATCAGTTTTGAAGTCGTTTCACGATACTTCTTTCATGCTCCTACAACATGGGCGATGGAACTTTCTTCTTTAATTTTTGGCCCCTACTTCATGCTGGCTGGCCCTTATTTTTTACATACGTCGAGCCATATCAATGTCGACATTATTTACAGTAAATTATCCCCTCGATTGGCTGGGATATTTGATTGTCTGATCTATTTTATTATCGCAGTGATTTCAGTCATTTTTATTTACCAAAGTTTTCCTGTTGCACTCAATGCTTTCAGTAGTAACGAAAGTTCCTTCACAACCTGGAATCCAATCATTTGGCCTGTAAAGGCTTTGATCCCTATCTCCTTTCTACTTCTGTTCTTACAAGCACTGGCAGAAAGCATTACCGCAATGCAGCGTTCAAGAAAACAGGAGAACTGTGTATGAGTTCTACTTTAGTTCTATCTTTAATGTTTTTAGGTTTGTTAATCCTACTCTTAAGCGGTATGCCTTTGGCGTTTGTATTATCGGCTTTAGCTGTTTTTTTCACTATCACGCTTTGGGGATCGGATGCATTAGTTCTTACTGTATTACAAACCTATGATGCTATGACTTCCGATGTTTTGCTTGCTATTCCTTTATATGTATTGATGGCTAGCATACTTCAACGCTCAGGAATTATAGAATCATTATATCGGGCGATGGAGTTATGGTTTTGTCGGTTACCCGGGGGATTAGCCATTGGAACCGTTGTCATTTGCACTATCATGGCAGCCATGACAGGTATTGTTGGTGCTGCCGTAGCTGCCATGGGGATACTTGCACTGCCATCAATGCTGCAGAGGGGTTATGAGCCCAAATTAGCTCTTGGGACAATTTGTGCCGGTGGGACGTTGGGCATTTTGATCCCTCCTTCGATTATCACGATTGTCTATGCATCCACAGCACAAATTTCTGTCGGTAAAATGTTTGCTGCCGGTATTATTCCCGGGCTTGTTCTGTCCTTAGGCTATATGGCCTATATCATGATTCAAGCCATTCTAGATCCCAATAAGGCCCCAAGAGAAACTGATGTACATGTATCTTTTCAGCAGATGATTCAATCACTGAGCTCATTAGTACTTCCTGCATTGATTGTTTTTGCGGTTTTAGGAAGTATCTATGCTGGAATTGCCACTCCCACTGAAGCCGCTGCAGTTGGCGTGATTGGTGCTCTAATTTCTTCCGCTTGTCAACGTGAGCTCAATTTAAAAAATCTACGTGGTGCAGCATTTGATACACTTCGAGTGACCACCATGATCATGTGGATCACCATTGGTGCCAAAATATTTGTTTCAATATTCACTGGCACTGGTGGTGCCGATTCTTTACTTCAATTTATTCAAAACCTTGAGTTCAATCGATGGATAATTTTACTTTCAATGATGATCGTTCTAATTTTTCTCGGTTTATTTCTCGATGAAGTTGGGATTATCCTACTCTGCGTACCTGTATTTTTACCCATTATCAAAGCACTTCATTTCGATCCGCTGTGGTTTGGTGTTCTGTTTTTAATTACCGCACAAATGGCATATATAACCCCACCATTTGGTTATACACTTTTTTATATTAAAGGTGTTTTACCTAAAGAAATTCGTATGGAAACTGTTTATCGAGCTATTATCCCTTTCCTTATCATACAAGCTGCAGCATTAGTTTTATTTGTTTTATATCCCGACCTCGTGACATGGCTACCCAATCAAATCGTAGGTGTACCACACCCTTAAACACTGGAGATAATTAGTATGACAACAACATCACGTCTTCCTGGATTACATAAGCTCTCCCCTCTGGAACGCTTACACAAATTATCTGAAGCAACAGCATTAAGTCAGTCAAGCATCGAGCATCTTGCAAATATGGGGAACTTGAACACTGCCACTGCTGACTCGATGGTAGAAAATGTCATTGGCACTATGAATATTCCGCTTGGTATTGCCACCAACATGATCATTGATGGTTTGGATATTTTGATTCCCATGGCAACAGAAGAGTCTTCTGTCATCGCTGCTGTCTGTAATGCTGCCCGACAATGCCGCAATACGGGCGGATTCACAACCGCGTCCTCGGGCTCATTAATGATTGCTCAAATCCAGCTGGTCGATGTGCCAAATCCGGCATTTGCCCGTTTACAGATCCTCGAGCGACTAAACGAGATCAAAATGATCTGTGATGAAACAGACCCGGTTTTATTAAAACATGGCGGCGGCTTTCGCGATATTGAAGTCAGAACTTTAGCGAGTCGTGCATCATCAATGGTCATCACACATTTAATTGTTGATACACGCGATGCTATGGGAGCTAACGCAGTCAATTCCATGGCAGAAGCGGTAGCACCATATATTGCCCAGTGGACAGGAGGACGATGTTATTTACGTATTCTATCCAATTTAGCCGACCGTCGCTTAGCTCGGGCTCGTGCGACCTGGTCGCTTGAAGAGATTGGGGGAGCCGAAGTTCGGGACGGTATTCTGTCTGCCTTTGAGTTTGCTGATATAGATCCATACCGTGCCGCAACACATAACAAAGGAATCATGAATGGCGTGAGCGCAGTCGTGCTAGCAACAGGCAACGATACACGGGCTGTTGAAGCGGGTGCACATGCATACGCAGCTCGAAGTGGCCAATATCGCTCTCTGACTCAATGGGGAATTGATGGGGACGGTAACCTCACGGGATCAATTGAAATCCCTCTTGCCGTTGGATTAATTGGCGGTGCAACACGCTCTCACCCAACCGCTTCAATTGCACTGGAGATCATGAATATCCAAACAGCAGAGCAACTGGCCCGTACCATTGCAGCTGTTGGTCTTGCTCAGAATTTTTCTGCACTCAAAGCATTAGCGACAACAGGCATCCAAAAAGGCCACATGGCATTGCATGCAAAAAACATCGCAGTCATGGCCGGCGCTCTTGGTGATGAAATTGAGACTGTGGCTTCCCAACTCGTGGCTCAAGGTAAAATTCGAGTCGACATTGCGGAAGAAATCTTAACATCATTACGTCAATAGCCATAAAAAAACACTCGTATTGACAGCATATAAAAGGTTGATTATGGCAGTACCTCAGTACGTTAAAATCGTTGAAGTTGGTCCACGTGATGGACTGCAACATGAATCTCAAATCCTTTCGCTTGAGAATAAGTTAGCTTTCATTGAACGCCTAAGCCAAACAGGTTTATCGGTTATTGAAGCTGGGGCTTTCGTTTCTCCTCGATGGGTCCCCCAAATGGCCGATAGCCAAGCAGTTTTCAAAGCTATCGTGAAACACTCTGGCGTTTCATATCCCGTACTTGTTCCTAATATGAAAGGTTTTGAATTAGCCCAAAGTGTCGGCGTTCAAGAGATTGCAGTTTTTACCGCGGCCTCCGAAAGCTTCTCTCAAAAAAATATAAACTGCTCCATCAGCGAGAGTCTTAAACGATTCAAACCCGTAATAAAAGCAGCTCAAAGTTCAGGCATTCGCGTCAGAGGTTACGTCTCTTGTGTTTTAGGATGTCCTTACGAGGGTGATATTCGCCCTGAAGCTGTTGCTGCTGTCGCCGAAAAGCTTTACCAGATGGGGTGCTATGAAATTTCACTTGGAGACACCATAGGTACTGGTACCCCATTGAAAGCACAACAGATGGTCCATGCTGTTGCTGAACGTGTACCTGTTGAACACTTAGCCGCACATTTTCATGACACTTATGGTCAGGCGCTCGCTAATTTATTCGCTGTACTTCAGCTAGGTATTTCTACCATCGATAGTTCAGTTGCTGGACTTGGTGGCTGCCCATACGCAAAAGGTGCTTCAGGGAATGTTGCAACAGAAGATGTCATCTATATGTTGAATGGTATGGGGATAGAAACTGGCGTTGACTTAAATCAGCTTATCTATGTAACACACTGGCTGGCCCAAACATTAGAAAAAGATATAACCTCAAAGACGAGTTCCGCAGTGCTCATCAATTAATGACAACCATCTACCACACTACTTCTACATGAAATTTTAATGAAAAGTATTCAATGCGGCTTGAGCATATGCATTTATGCTCAAGCCTAATGTTGCTTAGTTTAAATTCGGCCCCAGCCATTTCTCGGCTTCTACCTCATCCCAGCCTTTGCGTGCCGCATAACTCAGCATCTGATCGCGCTGAATCTGCGCCACGGCAAAATAGCGGGATTCCGGATGAGAGAAATACCAGCCTGAAACAGCCGCCCCGGGCCACATCGCAAAGCTTTCAGTCAGCTTCATTCCCGTATTGGTTTCTGCATCCAGCAGTTTCCAGATCTCGCCCTTCTCCGTATGCTCAGGACAAGCCGGATACCCCGGTGCCGGGCGAATCCCCTGATACTTTTCACGGATCAGATCGTCATTGGCCAGGTTTTCATCCGGTGCATAGCCCCAAATTTCCTTACGAACCTGCTCGTGCATGCATTCCGCAAAGGCTTCAGCCAGACGATCAGCCACCGCCTGAATCATGATGGCATTATAATCATCGCCCTTTGCCTTGAACTGCTCGGCAATCTCATACTCACCAATTCCGCCGGTTACGGCAAAGGCACCAATCCAGTCGGCTTTACCGCTGTCCTTCGGCGCAATGTAATCGGACAGACAGTAATTCGGCCCTTTGGGTTTTTCGGTTTGCTGACGCAGACCGCGCAGTGTCGTGAACACTTCTGTCCGGGTTTCATCGGTATACACTTCAACGTCATCGCCAATGTTGTTGGCAGGAAACAGACCGCATACTCCATTCGCCTTAATGCTGCCAGTTGCCTCAATCTCGTCCAGAAGCTGATTGGCATCATCAAATAACCGCTGTGCTTCCTGACCCACCACCTCATGGCGCAGAATCGTCGGATACTTGCCACTCAGCGACCAGGTCATGAAGAATGGCGTCCAATCGATATAACGGCGCAGGGTTGCGATATCAAAATCTTTGAAAACATGGATGCCCGGTTGCTTTGGCACTGGGGGCGTATACGCCTGCCAGTCGATGGCCACCTTGTTTTCACGGGCAACTTCCAGACTCACGGGCGCGCTGCGCGGACGCTTACGGGCATGCTGCTCACGGACCACCTCGTATTCCTGATCCAGACGCTCAACGAAGGCCGGCCGTTGCGTCTCGGACAGAAGCGCCGAACAGACGCCAACGGCGCGGGATGCATTGGAAACATACACCACAGGCGCATGATAATTCTGCTCAATCTTCACCGCAGTGTGCGCTTTTGAGGTCGTCGCACCACCAATCAGGAGCGGGAGTTCAAAGCCCTGACGCTCCATTTCTTTGGCCACATGAACCATCTCATCCAGAGAAGGCGTGATCAGGCCAGACAGACCAATAATGTCGACATTCTCTTCACGGGCAACTTTCAGGATTTTGTCGCACGGAACCATGACGCCGAGATCAATGATTTCGAAGTTATTACATTGCAGAACGACACCGACAATATTCTTTCCGATATCATGAACATCCCCTTTCACCGTCGCGAGCAGGATCTTTCCGTTACTGCTGCCGGATTGCTTCTCGGCATTGATATAAGGTTCCAGATAAGCCACTGCCTGCTTCATCACGCGGGCGGATTTCACCACCTGTGGCAGGAACATTTTCCCTTCACCGAAGAGATCACCCACCACATTCATCCCCGCCATCAGCGGACCTTCAATCACTTCCAGCGGTTTGCTGGCGTTCTGGCGGGCTTCTTCCGTATCTTCGACAATGAACTCAGTGATCCCTTTCACCAATGCATGTGCCAGACGCTTCTCGACGGGCCAGCTTCGCCATTCTGCGGCAGTTTTATCTTCAACGGCTTCGCCGGTGCCCCGGTATTTTTCAGCCAGATCCAGCAGGCGCTCGGTCGAATCATCTCGTCGATTGAGCACCACATCTTCCACAGCCACCCGGAGCTCTTCCGGCAAATCATCGTAAATCGCCAGCTGACCGGCGTTCACGATGCCCATATCCATTCCATTCTTAAAGCAGTGATACAGGAACACAGCATGGATGGCTTCACGAACCGGCTCGTTTCCACGGAATGAGAACGACACGTTCGACACGCCCCCGGAGACCATGGCATGCGGCAACGTCCGCTTGATGTCGCCGACCGCTTCAATGAAGTCCACCGCGTAGTTGTTGTGCTCCTCAATTCCGGTCGCGACTGCAAAGATATTTGGGTCGAAGATAATATCTTCCGGCGGGAAGCCAACCTCATCAACCAGGACGCGATACGCATTGGTACAGATCTCTATCTTCCGCTCCCGGGTATCCGCCTGACCCACTTCATCGAAAGCCATCACAATCACCGCCGCTCCATAACGACGGATCAGTTTGGCCTGCTCAACAAACTTCTCTTTGCCTTCTTTGAGTGAGATTGAGTTGACGATCGGTTTGCCCTGCACGCATTTCAGGCCGGCTTCCAGAATTTCCCACTTCGAGGAGTCGATCATGATCGGAACACGGGAAATCTCTGGCTCAGAGGCGCACAAATTCAGAAAGCGCACCATGGCTGCTTCCGCATCCAGCATGCCCTCATCCATATTGATGTCGATGATCTGCGCGCCGGCTTCAACCTGCTGACGGGCAACTTCCAGTGCTTCGTCGTACAATTCCTCTTTAATCAGACGACGAAAACGAGCCGAACCTGTCACATTGGTCCGCTCACCCACGTTCACAAACAAGGTCTCTTTTTCTATCGTCAGTGGCTCCAGCCCTGATAAGCGGCAAGCCACAGACAGTTCAGGAAGTTGCCGGGGTTTGACGTTTGCAGTCACCCGCGCCATTTCACGGATATGTTCCGGCGTTGTGCCACAGCAGCCACCAACCAGATTGAGAAAGCCCGATTCAGCCCACTCCCGGATATGCTCAGCCATCTCAGCGGCTTCAAGATCGTATTCACCAAATGCATTCGGCAGGCCAGCGTTGGGGTGTGCTGAAACGGCACACTCAGAGATCCGGGACAACTCCTCCACATACTGTCGCAATTCATCCGGCCCCAGTGCACAGTTCAGACCAAAGGAGATCGGCTTCACGTGCCGCAGGGAGTTATAAAAGGCTTCCGTTGTCTGGCCAGACAGTGTCCGGCCAGATGCATCGGTGATCGTACCGGAAATCATCACTGGCAAGGTTTGCCCAAGCTCTTCGAAGACACTATCTACGGCAAATGCGCAGGCTTTGGCATTCAGCGTGTCGAATATCGTCTCGATCAGGATGAGGTCCGAACCACCCCGGATTAGGGCTCGGGTAGATTCGGCGTAAGCAGTCACTAACTGATCAAAGGTGACATTGCGGAAGCTAGGGTCATTGACGTCTGGCGAAATTGAGCAGGTCCGGTTGGTCGGACCGAGCACACCCGCCACAAAACGAGGTTTATCCGGTGTTTTTGCCGTCCACTCATCCGCAACCTGACGCGCCAGTCTGGCCGCTTCGAAATTAATCTCGGCACTCAGACTTTCCATGTCATAGTCGGCCATCGCAATGGTGGTGGCATTAAAAGTATTGGTCTCCAGGATATCGGCACCGGCTTCCAGATAGGCCGCATGAATGTCCCGAATCAGTTGCGGTTGCGTCAGCACCAGCAGGTCATTATTGCCTTTCAGATCGGAGTGCCAATCTGAAAAACGTTCCCCGCGATAATCCTCTTCTTCCAGCTTATAGCTTTGGATCATGGTGCCCATGCCACCATCGATGATCAGGATCTGTTCTTTCAACCGCTGTTGTATTCTATCCGTTCCCTTCGACACTGCTTACTTCCTTACACTTAAACTTATCAGCTGTTGACATCCTATCACAGCCTGATTGGAAATCTAGACGTCTATACATCGTTTGCGAAAACTAATTCTTCAAGGATAAGCTCAAAGTTTTTATGGCTATCACGAGCTTGAGCATTTATATTTTGTCACAATTTTTGCGTTACACTTTTTCAACAGATGAGGACCAAGGATGTCGGTATACAGTACCCTCTGTTTTCTCGCCGCTGCTGCGATGGCTATTGCCTTTATTAACCACAAAATAGGCAAGATGCAAACCACAATTGCTATCACAGCAGGTGCCATTGTTTTATCACTCGGGATTGTGATCGCAGGCCACAATGGCTGGTTTCATCTGGAAGAAATTGCTGCTGAGCAACTGGGGCAAATCGATTTCGAGAGCTTCCTGCTCAAAGGGATCCTTGGCTTTCTGCTGTTTGCCGGGGGATTGGGGATCAAACTGCCGCATCTTGAAGATCAGAAATGGGAGATTGCCATTCTGGCCTTGGGAGCCACCCTCTTTTCGACATTCTTTATCGGGGGCGCACTGTGGTGGATTTGTCAGACACTGGGCATCCAGTTTGACCTGATCTACTGCCTGCTGTTTGGGGCACTGATTTCACCAACAGACCCGATCGCCGTCCTGGCGATTGTGAAAAAGTTACACGCCCCCCGCCGTATTTCAACCCAGATTGAGGGCGAGTCACTGTTCAATGATGGCTTCGGTCTGGTCATTTTTGTCACACTCTTCACCATTGCGTTTGGTGATGAAGCGCCAACCATTCTGGGCGTCGGTCATCTGTTCCTGCAGGAAGCCATCGGTGGCATCACTTACGGTTTCGTGCTGGGTCTGCTGTTCCACTATTTGATTAGTTCCACCGATGATCACTCCATGGAACTACTGTTAACGCTGGGCATCCCAACGGCAGGATATGCGTTTGCAGATATCATTCATGTTTCTGGGCCACTTGCGATGGTGGTGTCTGGCATTATGATCGGGAACTGGACCCGCTATATTGGTTTTTCCAAAGAAAGTGAGGACCACCTGGATCACTTCTGGGAACTTGTTGACGAATTCCTCAATGGTGTCCTATTCCTGCTGATCGGGATGAGTATGCTGTCGTTCAGTTTTCACGAAGAGGACTGGACGCTGATGGTCATCGCTGTGCCACTGGTGCTGCTGGCGCGTTTTCTGAGCGTCAAACTGTCTTACATCGGCTTTAAACGGTTCCGGAAATACAACCCGGAATCGGTGAAGATCCTCACCTGGGGTGGCCTGCGTGGCGGTCTGGCTCTCGCGATGGCCATGGCGATTCCCGCGGGCGTCATTGTGATCCCGGAGAAAAACATCGACGTAAAGGAGCTGATTCTGGTCATGACATACTCCGTGGTGGTGTTCTCTATCCTGATCCAGGGTTCGACAATTACGCCAATGATTGAGAAAGCCAAAGCCTGGGAAGCCAAACACAATCAAAAAGAAGCTGGCAGTAAACAAGCCAGCACTCAGACCGAGACAGACCCGAGGTCCTGAAATCCCCCAAATAAAAAAAGACCTGCAATGTGCAGGTCTTTTTTTATTTCTCGCGAATATCAATCGTCATCTTTGGTAAATTTGTCTTCCGAGAAGTGGTCTAAATCGTAAGGTGTCTGCTGATAAACACAGTAGTTCAACCAATTTGAAAATAACAGATGACCATGACTGCGCCAGCTTGCTGAAGGTTCATGATCCGGATTGTCATCACGGTAGTAATTCACCGGAATGTTCGGCTCCATCCCTTCCCCTAAGTCACGCATGTATTCATGATGCAGTGTCTTGGCATCATATTCAGGATGACCCGTCACGAAGACACTTCGCTTATCTTTGGTTGTCGCCAGATAAACCCCGGCTTGCTCAGATGTTGCCAGAATATCCAAATCGGTATGCTGAGTCAGAAAGTCTGCAGAGAAATCCGCATATCTTGAATGCGGCGCTAGGAAGGTATCATCAAATCCACGCAGCAGCGGATGATGCGGGTGATGTGTGGTATGTGTATAGATACCCGATAGTTTTTCTTTCCGGGTCCGCTTTGGCAGGTCATACATTAACTTCAACCCTGCCTGCGCCGCCCAGCAAACATACATGGTCGACGTGACATGCCCTTTGGCCCAATTCAAAATGGCCTGAATTTCCTCCCAGTAAAGCACATCCTCAAACTGAACCAGACCAAGTGGCGCTCCCGTGACAATCAGTCCGTCGAAATTACGGTTCTTCACCATCTCAAACTGGCGATAAAAGGTATCTAAGTGCTCAGTCGGTGTATTCTTGGTTGGGCGATTATCAATACGAAGCAACTCGACATCAACCTGAAGGGGGCTATTTGATAACAAACGAAGAAACTGAGTTTCAGTTTCAATTTTCTTCGGCATCAGATTCAGCAGCAACACCTTCAGCGGACGAATTTCCTGACTGGCAGCCCGTTTTTCGGACATCACAAAGATATTTTCACCACGTAAAATATCAGTTGCCGGTAATTGATCAGGAATTTTGATGGGCATATTCTCACTCCGCTAAGATGTTTAGACGTCCAGATACCCAAAAGTTATAGAAAATCACGCATGACTGCAAGCAATACCGCATTAAAAGAATTATAGATAAGCGCACTGATATTGAAAAAATCTAATAGAAAGAGAAAGTACAATTGAAGTCGTGAGGGATTAAAGAATCGCAGATATGAAAAAACCCAGCCGAAGGCTGGGTTTAAAAGAGGGTGTTTAGCGATGTCCTACTCTCACATGGGGAGACCCCACACTACCATCGGCGCTGCTGCGTTTCACGTCTGAGTTCGGCATGGGATCAGGTGGGTCCACAGCGCTATGGTCGCTAAACAAATTGTGGTGCTAGTACCCAGATTTGAACTGGGGGCCTCACCCTTACCAAGGGTGCGCTCTACCAACTGAGCTATACCAGCAAAATCTATCGAAACAAAGTCTTACGCTTCACTGCTTTGCTTGAGTCATTTGTCGCTGTGCGATGACGATTTTGATGCGAGAAGCGCAGTGTACATTCAGTACATGAGCATCGCAGCACTCAAAAGCGGCAAGCTACAGTAGACAAATTGGAAATAAAAACCTGGCGATGTCCTACTCTCACATGGGGAGACCCCACACTACCATCGGCGCTGCTGCGTTTCACGTCTGAGTTCGGCATGGGATCAGGTGGGTCCACAGCGCTATGGTCGCCAGGCAAAATCGGTGTGATCATCCCGCTGGTGAGAATCAATCCTGACGGCATTGCCTGCCTCCTTCACTCAGTTATGTACTCATGTACACGCCTTCGTTCAGTGCGTGGGCGGCTTTGTCAGCCTTGATTCTTCCTGCGCTACCCTGGGCACGCAGTTCGGGACAATCTCTGGAAAACTGTCTAGTGTTCTCAGCACATCATTCAAGTGCTTATGGAGTCCGTACTTCAAACCCTTTGGGTGTTGTATGGTTAAGCCTCACGGGCAATTAGTACAGGTTAGCTGAGCGCCTCACAACGCTTACACACCCTGCCTATCAACGTTCTAGTCTCGAACAGCCCTTCAGGAGACTTAAAGTCTCAGGGATGACTCATCTCAGGGCCAGCTTCCCGCTTAGATGCTTTCAGCGGTTATCTGTTCCGAACTTAGCTACCGGGCAATGCGTCTGGCGACACAACCCGAACACCAGCGGTTCGTTCACTCCGGTCCTCTCGTACTAGGAGCAACTCCCTTCAATCATCCAGCGCCCACGGCAGATAGGGACCGAACTGTCTCACGACGTTCTAAACCCAGCTCGCGTACCACTTTAAATGGCGAACAGCCATACCCTTGGGACCGACTTCAGCCCCAGGATGTGATGAGCCGACATCGAGGTGCCAAACACCGCCGTCGATATGAACTCTTGGGCGGTATCAGCCTGTTATCCCCGGAGTACCTTTTATCCGTTGAGCGATGGCCCTTCCATTCAGAACCACCGGATCACTATGACCTGCTTTCGCACCTGCTCGAACCGTCATTCTCGCAGTTAAGCGGGCTTATGCCATTGCACTAACCTCACGATGTCCGACCGTGATTAGCCCACCTTCGTGCTCCTCCGTTACGCTTTGGGAGGAGACCGCCCCAGTCAAACTACCCACCAGGCACTGTCCGCACCCCGGATAACGGGGCGACGTTAGAACATCAACACGACAAGGGTGGTATTTCAAGGACGGCTCCACAGATACTGGCGTACCTGCTTCGAAGCCTCCCACCTATCCTACACATGTAGGGTCAATGTTCAGTGCCAAGCTGTAGTAAAGGTTCACGGGGTCTTTCCGTCTAGCCGCGGGGACGCAGCATCTTCACTGCGATTTCAATTTCACTGAGTCTCGGGTGGAGACAGCGTGGCCATCATTACGCCATTCGTGCAGGTCGGAACTTACCCGACAAGGAATTTCGCTACCTTAGGACCGTTATAGTTACGGCCGCCGTTTACCGGGGCTTCGATCAAGAGCTTCTCCGAAGATAACCCCATCAATTAACCTTCCGGCACCGGGCAGGCGTCACACCGTATACGTCATCTTTCGATTTTGCACAGTGCTGTGTTTTTAATAAACAGTTGCAGCCACCTGGTATCTGCGACTGCCAGCAGCTCCAAGAGCAAGTCTCTTCACCGCCGGCAGCGTACCTTCTCCCGAAGTTACGGTACCATTTTGCCTAGTTCCTTCACCCGAGTTCTCTCAAGCGCCTTGGTATTCTCTACCCGACCACCTGTGTCGGTTTGGGGTACGATTCCTTACTATCTGAAGCTTAGAGGCTTTTCCCGGAAGCATGGCATCAATGACTTCACCACCGTAGTGGCTCGACATCGGGTCTCAGCCTTAAAGATGGTCCGGATTTGCCTAAACCATCAGCCTACACCCTTGAACCGGGACAACCGTCGCCCGGCCCACCTAGCCTTCTCCGTCCCCCCATCGCAATAGTAAGCAGTACGGGAATATTAACCCGTTTCCCATCGACTACGCCTTTCGGCCTCGCCTTAGGGGTCGACTCACCCTGCCCCGATTAACGTTGGACAGGAACCCTTGGTCTTCCGGCGTGGAGGTTTTTCACCCCCATTGTCGTTACTCATGTCAGCATTCGCACTTCTGATACGTCCAGCATGCCTTACAGCACACCTTCAGCCGCTTACAGAACGCTCCCCTACCCAATACGATAAATCGCATTGCCGCAGCTTCGGTGTATCACTTAGCCCCGTTAAATCTTCCGCGCAGGCCGACTCGACCAGTGAGCTATTACGCTTTCTTTAAATGATGGCTGCTTCTAAGCCAACATCCTGGCTGTCTGAGCCTTCCCACATCGTTTCCCACTTAGTGATACTTTGGGACCTTAGCTGGCGGTCTGGGTTGTTTCCCTCTCCACGACGGACGTTAGCACCCGCCGTGTGTCTCCCGGATAGTACTTACTGGTATTCGGAGTTTGCAAAGGGTTGGTAAGTCGGGATGACCCCCTAGCCTTAACAGTGCTCTACCCCCAGTAGTATTCGTCCGAGGCGCTACCTAAATAGCTTTCGGGGAGAACCAGCTATCTCCAGGTTTGATTGGCCTTTCACCCCTAGCCACAAGTCATCCGCTAATTTTTCAACATTAGTCGGTTCGGTCCTCCAGTAAGTGTTACCTCACCTTCAACCTGCCCATGGCTAGATCACCTGGTTTCGGGTCTAATCCCAGCAACTGTACGCCCAGTTAAGACTCGGTTTCCCTACGGCTCCCCTAGATGGTTAACCTTGCTACTGAAATTAAGTCGCTGACCCATTATACAAAAGGTACGCAGTCACCCCGAAGGGCTCCTACTGCTTGTACGTACACGGTTTCAGGTTCTATTTCACTCCCCTCACAGGGGTTCTTTTCGCCTTTCCCTCACGGTACTGGTTCACTATCGGTCAGTCAGGAGTATTTAGCCTTGGAGGATGGTCCCCCCATCTTCAGACAAGATAACACGTGTCCCGTCCTACTCGTTTTCACGTTTAAGGTATCGTCGGTTACGGGGCTGTCACCCTGTATCGCGGCACTTTCCAGAGCCTTCACCTGACACAAAAAACGCTTAAGGGCTAATCCGGTTTCGCTCGCCGCTACTGCCGGAATCTCGGTTGATTTCTCTTCCTCGGGGTACTTAGATGTTTCAGTTCCCCCGGTTCGCCTCACCAGGCTATGTATTTACCTGATGATAACTGCTTATGCAGCTGGGTTTCCCCATTCGGAAATCGGTGACTCAAGTGGCTCTTACTGCCTCATCACCGCTTATCGCAAGTTAGTACGTCCTTCATCGCCTCTGACTGCCCAGGCATCCACCGTGTACGCTTAGTCACTTAACCATACAACCCCAAAGGGTCTGTATCGCAAACAACCAAGGTTTGATTTGTTTCGCCGGACTCACTTTGTGTTCACTTTTGAAAGTGAAGACAAAAAATACAAGACACTTGAATGTGTATTGCTTGAGAACTCTGTTTCTTTCGAAACAGTTTGATTCAATCGTCATATCGATTGAATTACTAGTCAGCTTTCCAGATTGTTAAAGAGCATTGTGAATTATCAACGATAACCACTTTTTAAAGATTCTTAAGGAAAAACCTTGAAAGAGTGGACCCAATGATTCTGAGACAAGGCGTGAGGTTCCGACGTTTAGGTTGCTAAACGAGGAATCGCACAACGCGGTATCAGAGAAATTGGTGGAGCTAAGCAGGATCGAACTGCTGACCTCCTGCGTGCAAGGCAGGCGCTCTCCCAGCTGAGCTATAGCCCCATTGTTCTGGGTGTCTTTCCAAAGGAAAGAATGGTGGGCGATACCGGGCTCGAACCAGTGACCCCCTCCTTGTAAGGGAGGTGCTCTCCCAACTGAGCTAATCGCCCACTGTGTTTTACATTCCGTGGCTGGAATGGTGGGTCGTGCAGGATTCGAACCTGCGACCAATTGATTAAAAGTCAACTGCTCTACCAACTGAGCTAACGACCCGTGGCGTCCCGTAGGGGAGTCGAACCCCTGTTACCGCCGTGAAAGGGCGGTGTCCTAGGCCTCTAGACGAACGGGACTAAAATTTTTGTCAGCGAAACATATTTCGCTCACTCATACTGATGCTGTTGGGCAGCACCAGTGGCTCTTTACATTTCGACCAGGCAATCTGTGTGGACACTGCGTCAACAACGCAGTCTTTAGGTAAGGAGGTGATCCAGCCCCAGGTTCCCCTAGGGCTACCTTGTTACGACTTCACCCCAGTCATGAACCACACCGTGGTAAACGCCCTCCCGAAGGTTAAGCTATCTACTTCTGGTGCAGCCCACTCCCATGGTGTGACGGGCGGTGTGTACAAGGCCCGGGAACGTATTCACCGTGGCATTCTGATCCACGATTACTAGCGATTCCGACTTCATGGAGTCGAGTTGCAGACTCCAATCCGGACTACGACGTACTTTGTGGGATTCGCTCACTATCGCTAGTTGGCCGCCCTCTGTATACGCCATTGTAGCACGTGTGTAGCCCTACTCGTAAGGGCCATGATGACTTGACGTCGTCCCCACCTTCCTCCGGTTTATCACCGGCAGTCTCCCTGGAGTTCCCACCCGAAGTGCTGGCAAACAAGGATAAGGGTTGCGCTCGTTGCGGGACTTAACCCAACATTTCACAACACGAGCTGACGACAGCCATGCAGCACCTGTCTCAGAGTTCCCGAAGGCACCAATCCATCTCTGGAAAGTTCTCTGGATGTCAAGAGTAGGTAAGGTTCTTCGCGTTGCATCGAATTAAACCACATGCTCCACCGCTTGTGCGGGCCCCCGTCAATTCATTTGAGTTTTAATCTTGCGACCGTACTCCCCAGGCGGTCTACTTAACGCGTTAGCTCCGAAAGCCAGTGTTCAAGACACCAACCTCCAAGTAGACATCGTTTACGGCGTGGACTACCAGGGTATCTAATCCTGTTTGCTCCCCACGCTTTCGCATCTGAGCGTCAGTCTTTGTCCAGGGGGCCGCCTTCGCCACCGGTATTCCTTCAGATCTCTACGCATTTCACCGCTACACCTGAAATTCTACCCCCCTCTACAAGACTCTAGCATGCCAGTTCCAAATGCGATTCCGAGGTTGAGCCCCGGGCTTTCACATCTGGCTTAACACGCCGCCTGCATGCGCTTTACGCCCAGTAATTCCGATTAACGCTCGCACCCTCCGTATTACCGCGGCTGCTGGCACGGAGTTAGCCGGTGCTTCTTCTGCAGCTAACGTCAAAGATGGTATCTATTAAACACCACCTCTTCCTCACTGCTGAAAGTGCTTTACAACCCGAAGGCCTTCTTCACACACGCGGCATGGCTGCATCAGGGTTTCCCCCATTGTGCAATATTCCCCACTGCTGCCTCCCGTAGGAGTCTGGACCGTGTCTCAGTTCCAGTGTGGCTGATCATCCTCTCAGACCAGCTAGGGATCGTCGCCTAGGTGAGCCGTTACCCCACCTACTAGCTAATCCCACCTGGGCCAATCCTGACGCGCGAGGCCCGAAGGTCCCCCGCTTTGCTCCCATCTCGTAAAAGAAAGGAGATTATGCGGTATTAGCCATCGTTTCCAATGGTTATCCCCCACATCAGGGCATGTTCCCAGGCATTACTCACCCGTCCGCCGCTCGCCGCCCATCAACGCACCCGAAAGATTGTTGATGTCGCTGCCGCTCGACTTGCATGTGTTAGGCCTGCCGCCAGCGTTCAATCTGAGCCATGATCAAACTCTTCAATTAGAATTTTGTTGCCTCTCCGAAGAGAAGCGGCTCAGTGATTACTGATGTTTCAACCGAAGTTGAAACGAATTGACTGTGCCGGTAACTCTTTCAAGAAAGTGCTACCAATTGGTCACTCAGCTCACTGATAAAATCTTTTGACTGTATCATTGTCGAGTGCCCACACAGATTGCATGGTCAAATTGTTAAAGAACTTTGCCAGACTCGCGACTTGCTCATCGTGGACAGGGCGGCCATTCTAACTAATCGAAACTTAGTGTCAAACACTTTTTATCAATTTGTTTTACCGCCTTCTGACTCAGATTTCACCGCTTTTTTGCTGTGTCTCCGTGTCAGTGAGGCGGCATTATAGAGACTTCCAAGATAGTGGCAAGCATAAAAAACAAAAAAAAACGCAAGAGAGCAAAAAACAGCCGCAACCCATTTAATACGAACAACGAATCAGCGTTATCAGCATATATTCATGAAGAAAAGACTGGCTTAATCATCGTGTCATACGAAAGATCACTTCAACTAGCCTCACAGCACGCTCCCCAGATGAAATTACGAAATGAAAAGACTCATCGCTAGGATGCGCTGGATATAAAAATGTGGACCAGAATATAAAGGATATAGAGGATATAGAGGATCATGGCACAGAATATGGTCTGCTCAACCCCTTAGAAATAAAAAAGCCGGGTACAAAGACCCGGCATTTTCAATCGTACGCTATTGCTTATTCAGCAGCAGCTTCTTCCTGAACTTCAGGACGGTCTACCAGCTCAATGTAAGCCATTGGGGCTTTATCACCAGCACGGAAACCGCATTTCATGATGCGAGTGTAACCGCCTGGGCGTTGAGCAAAACGTGGACCTAGTTCGTTAAACAGTTTCGCTACAACTTCGTTATCACGAGTGCGAGCGAATGCCAGACGACGGTTAGCTACACTGTCAGTCTTAGCTAGGGTAATCAAAGGCTCAATTACGCGACGCAGCTCTTTTGCCTTAGGCAGGGTAGTCTTGATAAGCTCGTGACGTACCAGAGAGCTAGCCATGTTGCTGAACATCGCTTTGCGATGACTGCTGTTGCGGTTGAGTTGACGACCACTCTTACGATGGCGCATGACCTAATCCTTCTAACTAGATATCAGTAACTATTAATCTTCAGCGATAGAAGCTGGCGGCCAGTTTTCCAGGCGCATACCCAGAGACAGACCACGTGAAGCCAGCACGTCTTTGATTTCTGTCAAAGACTTCTTACCAAGGTTTGGCGTTTTCAGAAGCTCAACCTCAGTGCGCTGAACAAGATCACCGATGTAGTGGATCGCTTCTGCTTTCAA
This sequence comes from Photobacterium sp. GJ3, assembly GCF_018199995.1. NCBI lineage: Bacteria > Pseudomonadati > Pseudomonadota > Gammaproteobacteria > Vibrionales > Vibrionaceae > Photobacterium > Photobacterium sp. GJ3. Next base: position 3,055,283 of record NZ_CP073578.1, read on the forward strand.
ACAGTTAGCAGAGCGAACAGTTAGTTCAAGATCGTCTACAGGACGCAGTAGGATCGGATCGAACTCCGGCTTCTCTTCTTTCTCTTCAGGAACACGTACATCACGCAGATCTACGAATGCATCCAGCTGTTCAGCCAGAATCGTAGCGGCACGACGAATCGCTTCTTCAGGATCAAGAGTACCATTGGTTTCCATATCGATAACCAGTTTATCAAGGTCAGTGCGCTGTTCAACACGCGCAGCCTCGACTGAGTATGCGATACGATCAACTGGGCTGAAAGTTGCATCAACTAACAGACGACCAATTGGACGCTCATCTTCATCATTATGAATACGAGCAGATGCTGGTACATAGCCGCGACCACGCTCTACCTTGATGCGCATGCTGATGTCAGCATTGTCATCAGTTAAATGGCAGATCACGTGCTCTGGGTTCGCAATCTCAACATCACCATCATGGGTGATGTCACCTGCAACAACAGGGCCTGCACCAGATTTGCTGAGAGTCAGGGTGACTTCGTCTTTTCCTTCAACCTTAACGGCCAGGCCTTTCAGGTTCAGTAGGATTTCAAGAACGTCCTCCTGGACTCCCTCTTTGGTGCTGTACTCGTGTAACACACCGTCGATCTCGACTTCAGTCACTGCGCAACCTGGCATAGATGACAGAAGAATACGACGTAGAGCATTACCCAGAGTGTGGCCAAAACCACGCTCCAGTGGCTCAAGAGTTACTTTTGCATGCGTCGTGTTAACTTGTTCAATATCAACAAGACGCGGCTTAAGAAATTCTGTTACAGAACCCTGCATTGTGTCCTCTCTTAACTATAGCCTTACTTAGAGTAAAGCTCGACGATCAGGTGTTCGTTGATGTCGGCAGACAAATCAGAACGTTCTGGAAGACGCTTGAACGTACCTTCCATCTTGTTGCTGTCTACTTCGACCCAAGTCGGCAGTTCACGCTGAGTAGCAACTTCAAGAGCTGCTTTGATGCGTGCTTGGTTCTTAGCTTTCTCACGAATGCTAACAACGTCGTTCGCAGCCACCTGGAAAGATGGGATGTTTACGACTTTGCCGTTAACCAGGATCGCTTTGTGGCTTACCAGCTGACGTGCTTCAGCGCGAGTTGCACCGAAACCCATGCGGTAAACTACGTTGTCCAGACGACCTTCCAGAAGTTGCAGCAGGTTTTCACCTGTATTGCCTTTCAGGCGAGCAGCTTCTTTGTAGTAGTTACGGAATTGCTTTTCCAGTACGCCATAAGTACGGCGAACTTTCTGCTTCTCACGAAGCTGAACGCCATAGTCAGACAGGCGGCCACGACGAGCACCATGCTGGCCCGGCGCGTTATCAATTTTACACTTGGTATCAATCGCGCGAACACCAGACTTGAGGAACAAGTCAGTGCCTTCACGACGGCTAAGCTTCAGCTTAGGACCCAAATATCTTGCCATGTTCTTTCTCCAATATTCCTAGAAACGAAACGTTATACGCGACGTTTCTTAGGTGGACGACAACCGTTATGAGGGATCGGAGTCGCATCAACAATGTTAGTGATACGGAAACCCGCTGCGTTCAGAGCACGGATTGTAGACTCACGACCAGGACCAGGGCCCTTCACCATAACTTCCAGGTTCTTAACGCCATATTCTTTGGCCATTTCACCACAACGTTCTGCAGCAACCTGTGCAGCAAACGGAGTAGATTTACGAGAACCACGGAAACCAGAACCACCGGCAGTTGCCCAAGCCAGAGCATTACCTTGACGGTCAGTAATGGTAACGATTGTGTTGTTGAAAGAAGCGTGGATGTGCGCTACGCCATCAGCAACTTGCTTGCGTACGCGCTTACGAGCGCGTGTTGGTTGTTTTGCCATTGTACTCTACCTTATCCGATTATTTTTTGATCGGCTTGCGCGGACCCTTACGGGTACGAGCGTTGGTTTTAGTACGCTGTCCACGTAGAGGTAGACTGCGACGATGACGAAGACCACGGAAACAACCAAGGTCCATCAGACGCTTGATGTTCATGGAAACTTCACGACGTAGATCACCTTCTACAGTGTACTTAGCTACACCATCACGCAGTTGATCGATCTGCTCTTCAGTCAGTTCACTGATCTTAACACTTTCAGCAATACCCACTTCAGCTAGAATAGCTTTAGAACGAGTTTTACCGATGCCGTAAATCGCAGTCAGTGCGATTACAGCATGTTTCTGATCAGGAATGTTAATGCCTGCAATACGGGCCACTATTCACTCCTAGTACTTATCAAGAATAACCGCTGCAAAGCCCGTTTAGGATACGCAGCGGTGTCACAATTCTTTTGCACACACAAAAGATGGTTGGCTAATGTAGCCAACCTACCTTCAATTTGCAAGAAATATTTCTGCTGATTAGCCTTGGCGCTGCTTGTGCTTTGGCTCACTGCAAATTACACGCACAACACCGTTGCGCTTGATAACTTTACAGTTACGGCAGATTTTCTTAACGGAAGCACGAACTTTCATTGCTAAACTCCGTAAATGGATAACCAAACTTAACGGCCGGGGCCTTTAAGATTAGCCTTTTTCAAAACCGACTCATACTGTTGAGACATTAGGTGCGTCTGAACTTGAGCCATGAAGTCCATAATAACCACAACTACAATCAGTAGTGACGTACCGCCAAAGTATAAGCGAACGTTCCAAGCAATCATCATGAACTCGGGGATCAGACAGATAAAAGTAATATACAGTGCACCTGCCAATGTCAGGCGTGTCATTACTTTATCGATGTACTTTGCAGTCTGCTCGCCCGGACGAATACCAGGTATGAACGCACCGGATTTCTTCAGATTATCTGCTGTTTCACGCGGGTTGAACACCAACGCGGTATAGAAGAAACAGAAGAAGATAATCGCAGCCGCATAGAGCATAACGTACAGTGGTTGACCTGGGCTGAGTGCGATAGACACATCAGTCAGGAAGCCAAATGTACCCTCATTATTTCTGCCGAACCACTGAGCCAGTGTCCCCGGAAAAAGAATGATGCTTGATGCAAAAATTGCTGGAATCACGCCTGCCATGTTGATTTTCAACGGCAGATGAGTGCTCTGGCCGGCATAGACACGACGTCCTTGCTGGCGTTTGGCATAGTTCACGACGATACGACGCTGACCACGCTCCATAAACACTACAAAATAGATTACAGCAAAAGAAATCACTGCAATTAACAGTAGAAGAAGTACGTGCAATTCACCTTGACGCGCTTGCTCTACGGTCTGTCCAATAGCAGGTGGCAATCCCGCAACGATACCCGTGAAGATAATCAGAGATATACCGTTACCAATGCCACGCTCTGTAATTTGCTCACCTAACCACATCAAGAACATGGTACCGGTGACCAAACTTACGACCGCAACAAAGTAGAAACCAAGACCTGGGTTATGAACCAGACCAGGAATCATACTCGGTAACCCCGTTGCAATACCAATTGCTTGGAAGGTTGCCAACACAAGCGTGCCATAGCGAGTATACTGACTGATCTTACGGCGACCAGACTCACCTTCTTTCTTCAACTCGGCTAAAGCCGGATGAACAACCGTTAGCAGCTGAACAATAATCGAGGCCGAGATATACGGCATAATGCCCAGCGCCAATATGGAAGCACGCTCAAGTGCACCACCAGAGAACATGTTAAACAGTTCAATGATGGTGCCCTTTTGCTGTTCGAACAGATCGGCTAGTACAGCAGCGTCAATACCAGGAATTGGCACAAAAGAGCCCGCTCGGAAAATTAAGATAGCTCCTATTACAAATAATAGGCGAGTCTTAAGCTCTGCTAGGCCACCTTTTGCGCTGTTAAAATCTTGTCCTGGTTGTTTAGCCATCTGTACCTCATCCTCGAGTTAATTATTCCTCGATTTTACCGCCTGCAGCTTCGATTGCAGCTTTAGCGCCTTTAGTCACGCGTACGCCTTTCACTGTAACAGCGCGGTTGATCTCACCAGACAGGACAACTTTAACAGTTTCCATGTTTTTGGTGATCACGTTAGCAGCTTTCAGTGTTTCCAGACTTACTACGTCACCTTCAACTTTCGCCAGTTCTGACAGGCGAACTTCAGCTGTTACCAGGCTCTTGCGAGAAGTAAAACCGAATTTTGGTAGACGCTGTTTCAAAGGCATTTGACCGCCTTCAAAACCTGGGCGAACAGAACCACCTGAACGTGATTTCTGACCTTTGTGACCACGGCCACAAGTTTTGCCCAGACCTGAACCGATACCACGGCCTACGCGCTTCGCAGAAGGCTTAGAACCCGCAGCCGGAGATAGAGTATTCAAACGCATTCTGATTACTCCTCTACTTTAACCATGTAATGAACTTTGTTGATCATGCCGCGTACGCAAGCAGTATCTTCCAGTTCAACAGTGTGGTTGATGCGACGAAGGCCCAAGCCACGCAGGGTAGCTTTATGCTTCGGCAAACGGCCGATAGAGCTACGAGTCTGAGTTACTTTGATAGTTTTAGCCATGTCGATTACTCCAGAATTTCTTTAACAGAAAGACCACGCTTCGCAGCGATCATTTCTGGAGAGTTCATACCACTCAAACCGTCAATAGTCGCGCGAACGATATTGATTGGGTTTGTAGAACCATATGCTTTTGCCAGAACGTTGTGAACGCCAGCAACTTCCAGCACTGCACGCATTGCACCACCGGCGATGATACCCGTACCTTCTGATGCAGGCTGCATGTACACTTTAGAACCAGTGTGGCGACCTTTAACAGCGTGGTGCAGAGTACCCTCGTTCAGGGCAACAGTAACCATGTTACGACGTGCTTTTTCCATTGCTTTCTGAATTGCAGCAGGCACTTCACGTGCTTTGCCGTAACCGAAACCAACGCGACCATTACCGTCGCCAACAACAGTCAGGGCAGTAAAGCTGAAAATACGACCACCTTTAACCGTCTTAGATACACGGTTAACAGCGATCAGCTTTTCTTGCAGATCTGATTGGGTTTTTTCGTTAGCCATCTTCCGCCTACCTTAGAATTTCAGACCAGCTTCACGGGCAGCTTCTGCCAGTGCAGCCACTCGGCCGTGGTATTGGAAACCGGAACGATCGAAAGCAACGTTAGAGATGCCTTTTTCAATCGCGCGCTCAGCGATGATTTTACCCACAGCTGCAGCAGCGTCTTTGTTACCGGTGCTCTTCACTTGCTCACGGATCGCTTTTTCTACGGTAGAAGCGGCAGCGATAACCTCGGAGCCATTTGGTGCGATTACCTGAGCGTATACATGGCGAGGAGTACGATGTACTACCAGGCGAGTTGCACCCAATTCAGCAATCTTACGACGTGCTTTGGTCGCACGACGGATACGAGATGCTTTCTTATCCATAGTGTTACCTTACTTCTTCTTAGCTTCTTTAATACGCACGACTTCGTCGGCGTAACGAACACCTTTACCTTTGTAAGGCTCAGGGCTACGGTAAGCGCGAATGTCTGCAGCTACTTGGCCAACCAACTGCTTATCAGTACCAGTCAGTACGATTTCAGTTTGAGTAGGACACTCAGCTTTAACGCCTGCAGGCAGTTCATGCTCAACTGGGTGTGAGAAGCCCAGAGTTAGGCCAACTGCGTTGCCTTTGATAGCAGCACGGTAACCTACACCCTTCAGGGTCAGCTTCTTAGTGAAGCCTTCAGTAACACCAACAACCATGTTGTTTACCAGTGCACGAGCTGTACCAGCCTGTGCCCAAGCATCGTTGAAGCCGTCGCGAGGACCGAACTTAATGGTGTTCTCTTCCTGGGTTAGTACAACTGCTTCGTTGATTACACGAACCAGTTCACCCTTACCACCTTTTACAGTGATTTCCTGACCGTTGAGTTTAACTTCTACGCCGGCAGGAACAACTACAGGTGCTTTTGCAACACGTGACATTTTCCTACTCCTATTAAGCTACGTAGCAGATAATCTCACCACCAAGACCTGCTTTACGAGCAGCACGGTCAGTCATCAGACCCTTGGAAGTGGACACAACAGCAATACCCAGACCACCCATCACAGTCGGCAGCGCATCTTTTTTCTTATAGATACGCAGGCCAGGACGTGATACACGCTGGATTTGCTCGATTACAGCTTTAGTTTCGAAGTACTTCAGAGTAACTTCGAGTTCAGGCTTAACTTCACCAGAAACGGCGTAGTCAGCCACATAACCTTCTTCTTTCAGCAGAGCTGCGATAGCAACTTTCAGCTTAGAAGACGGCATTTTAACAGCAACTTTCTTCGCTGCCTGACCGTTACGAATGCGGGTCAGCATATCCGAAATCGGATCTTGCATGCTCATAAGTCAATACTCCGTGATTCTTAATTGGTAACGAATTACCAGCTAGCCTTACGCAGACCCGGAATCTCGCCTTTCATGCAAGCTTCACGAACCTTGATACGGCACAGACCAAACTTACGTAGGTAGCCGTGTGGGCGTCCAGTCTGGTTACAGCGGTTACGCTGACGCGATGGACTTGAATCACGTGGCAGAGACTGAAGTTTAAGCACTGCATTCCAGCGATCTTCTTCAGACGCGTTCACGTCGCTAATTAGAGCTTTAAGCGCAGCACGCTTTTCAGCGAACTTAGCTACCAGCTTGGCACGTTTTACTTCGCGTGCCTTCATAGATTCTTTAGCCATTAGTAACCCTTACTTTTACTTACGGAATGGGAAGTTAAAAGCAGACAGCAGAGCACGAGCTTCTTCGTCAGAGTTCGCAGTAGTAGTGATAGTGATATCCAAACCACGTACACGATCTACTTTATCGAAATCGATTTCTGGGAAGATAATCTGCTCACGAACGCCCATGCTGTAGTTACCACGACCGTCGAATGATTTCGGGTTCAGACCACGGAAATCACGGATACGAGGAACAGCAATAGAGATCAGACGCTCGAAAAAGTCCCACATACGTTCGCCACGCAGGGTTACTTTACAGCCGATCGGGTAGCCCTCACGGATCTTAAAGCCAGCAACAGACTTACGAGCTTTGGTAATCAGCGGCTTTTGACCGGTAATTGCGGCCATATCAGCAGCTGCGTTTTCCAACAGCTTCTTGTCGTTCAAGGCTTCACCGACACCCATGTTCAGGGTAATCTTTTCGATCCTTGGGACTTGCATGATGCTCTTGTACTCGAACTTGTCAGCAAGTTCTTTTACAACAGACTCTTTGTAGTAATCATGCAGTTTCGCCATAGTACTACTCCAAAATTACTTGATAGTTTCGCCATTAGACTTGAAGAAACGAACTTTTTTGCCGTCTTCAAATCGGAAGCCTACACGGTCAGCTTTACCAGTTGCCGCGTTGAAGATTGCAACGTTAGAAGCATCAATTGTTGCTTCTTGTTCAACGATGCCACCCTGGATGCCCATAGCCGGAACAGGCTTCTGGTGCTTCTTAACCAGGTTGATACCTTCAACAACGATTTTACCAGTTGCCAGGACCTTAGTTACTTTACCTTTCTTACCTTTATCTTTACCGGCAAGAACGATAACTTCGTCGTTACGACGGATTTTAGCTGCCATTTTCGTCACTCCTTACAGTACTTCTGGCGCTAGTGAAACAATTTTCATGAATTTCGCAGAGCGAAGTTCACGAGTCACTGGGCCAAAGATACGAGTACCGATTAGTTGCTCAGTGTTGTTGTTCAACAGCACGCAAGCATTACGGTCGAAGCGAATGACAGAGCCGTCTGGACGACGAACGCCTTTACGGGTGCGCACAACCACCGCTTTCAGTACATCACCTTTTTTCACTTTACCGCGAGGAATTGCTTCCTTCACAGTAACTTTGATGATGTCACCGATATGTGCATAGCGACGGTGAGAACCACCCAGAACCTTAATACACATTACGCTACGAGCGCCGGAGTTATCGGCTGCATCTAGCATACTTTGCATTTGGATCATGTTAGTGCTCCGCTTATCAAAAACATCTAGACCCATCTCGGGTCGAATTCGCCTTTTTTACAAGGGCGGCGAATAATAACACCATTTATTGAGAATGGGTAGATAAAAATAAACGGCCCCAATTTTCCAGGGGCCGCTCAGTTATGTTATTGCTAAAGTTCGCTTAGATGCGCGCTTTTTCAATAACGCGTACCAGAGTCCAAGATTTCTTCTTAGACAGTGGACGGCACTCACGAATCTCAACTGTGTCGCCAAGGCCACACTCGTTGTTTTCGTCGTGAACATGCAGCTTAGTCGTACGCTTGATGAACTTACCATAGATTGGGTGCTTCACGAAACGCTCGATAGCAACCACGATAGACTTGTCCATCTTGTCGCTAACTACACGACCCTGCTGAGTACGAATATTCTCGCTCATTATGCGCCAGCCTTCTCATTCAGAACGGTTTTAACACGTGCGATATCGCGACGTACTGCTTTCAGAGTGTGAGTCTGTTGCAGCTGACCAGTTGCAGCCTGCATGCGCAGGTTGAACTGCTCACGCAGCAGGTTCACAAGTTCAGCATTCAGTTCTTCAACGCTTTTAGCGCGCAGATCTTGTGCATTCATCACATCACCGCCTTAGTTACGAAAGTGGTTTTAACAGGAAGCTTACGTGCGGCCAGTTTAAAGGCTTCGCGTGCAAGATCTTCTGAAACACCATCCATTTCATAAAGAACTTTACCTGGTTGGATTTGGGCTACCCAGTACTCAACGTTACCTTTACCCTTACCCTGACGAACTTCCAACGGCTTGCTTGTAATCGGCTTGTCCGGGAAGATACGAATCCAGATTTGGCCCTGACGTTTGATATGACGAGTCATAGCACGACGAGCAGCCTCGATCTGACGCGCAGTAATACGGCCACGGCCAACTGCTTTCAGACCGAAAGTACCGAAGCTTACGTCAGTACCGTTCGCCAGACCGCGGTTACGACCCTTATGAGTCTTGCGGAATTTAGTGCGTTTAGGTTGCAGCATCGATAAACTCCTTATTTACGGCCTTTGCGTTGCTTCTTAGGCTTGTTATCAGCCTTAGGCTCAGCAACTGGCATGCCACCCAGAACTTCGCCTTTGAAGATCCAAGTTTTGATACCAATTACACCGTATTGGGTGTGAGCCGAAGAAGTCGCGTAATCAATGTCAGCACGCAGAGTGTGCAGAGGCACACGGCCTTCACGGTACCACTCAGTACGTGCGATTTCAGCGCCGCCCAGACGGCCGCTTACTTCAACTTTGATACCCTTGGCACCCAGACGCATTGCGTTCTGTACCGCACGCTTCATTGCGCGACGGAACATTACACGACGCTCCAGCTGAGAAGCGATGCTGTCACCAACAAGCTGTGCATCCAGCTCTGGCTTACGTACTTCAGCGATGTTGATCTGTGCTGGAACACCAGCGATCTTAGCAACGCGAGCGCGCAGTTTTTCTACGTCTTCGCCTTTCTTACCGATAACAACGCCAGGACGAGCAGTGTGAATCGTCACACGGATGCTCTTCGCTGGACGCTCGATAACGATGCGAGACAGAGACGCTTTTGCTAATTCCTTGGTCAGGAATTGACGTACCTTGAAGTCGCCGTCTAGGTTGTCAGCGAATTCGTTGCTGTTAGCATACCAAGTGGTATTCCAAGGCTTCACGATGCCAAGACGAATACCATTAGGATGTACTTTTTGACCCATTGCTTTGTCTCCTACTCTCTTAGCGATCCGCTACAACAACAGTGATGTGGCTAGAACGCTTCAAGATGCGATCGGCACGGCCTTTAGCACGAGGCATAATACGCTTCATGGTTGGGCCTTCATCAACGAAGATTTTCGCAACATTCAGATCATCGATGTCTGCGCCTTCGTTGTGCTCAGCATTAGCGATAGCAGATTCCAGAACCTTCTTAACCAGGTCAGCAGCTTTTTTGTTGCTGAAAGTCAGAATTTCCAGTGCTTGTGCTACGGTTTTACCGCGCACCAGATCTGCAACCAAACGAGCTTTCTGCGGTGAGATGCGAGCAAAGCGATGTTTAGCGATAGCTTCCATTACCTATACTCCTCTTAGCGCTTCTTAGCTTTCTTATCTGCAGCGTGGCCGCGATAAGTACGTGTTGGTGCAAACTCGCCCAGCTTGTGACCGATCATTTCTTCAGAAACGAAAACGGGTACGTGCTGACGACCATTATGGACAGCGATGGTCAAACCGATCATCTGTGGGATGATCATTGAGCGACGGGACCAAGTCTTAACAGGCTTCTTGTCACCGCTTTCCACCGCTTTCTCTACCTTCTTCAGCAAGTGCAGGTCAATAAAAGGACCTTTCTTGAGAGAACGTGGCATGGCTTATCCTCTGATATAAATTACTTATTACGACGACGTACGATGTACTTGTCGGTACGTTTGTTCTTACGAGTTTTGTAACCCTTGGTCGGTACGCCCCATGGTGTCACTGGGTGACGACCACCAGAAGTACGACCTTCACCACCACCGTGTGGGTGGTCGATTGGGTTCATTACAACACCACGTACGGTTGGACGAACACCGCGCCAACGTGAAGCACCGGCTTTACCCAGTTCACGCAGCATGTGTTCACCGTTACCAACCTCACCCAGCGTCGCACGACCTTCGGCAAGAACTTTACGCATCTCACCAGAACGCAGACGAATCGTTACGTATGCGCCAGCACGAGCTACGATTTGAGCGTAAGTACCAGCTGAACGAGCCAGCTGTGCACCTTTACCAGGCTTCAGTTCAACACAGTGTACAGTTGAACCTACTGGGATGTTGCGCATTGGCAGGGTATTACCTACTTTGATCGCAGCATCTGCGCCAGACTGGATCGTATCACCAGCTTGGATGCCTTTTGGTGCAATGATGTAACGACGCTCACCATCTGCGTACAGAACCAGAGCGATGTTTGCGCTACGGTTTGGATCGTATTCCAGACGCTCAACTTTCGCTGGGATACCATCTTTATTACGCTTAAAGTCGATCAGACGGTAATGTTGTTTGTTACCACCACCGATATGACGAACAGTAATACGACCGTTATTGTTACGACCACCAGTCTTAGAGTTTTTCTCCAGCAGTGGTGCGTACGGCTTACCCTTATGCAGGTCAGAGTTAACCACTTTAACTACGTGGCGACGACCTGGGGAAGTCGGCTTACATTTTACAATAGCCATTCTTCTTTGCTCCTAGCCTTACTCTGCACTACCAGCGAAGTCGATGTCTTGACCTTCTTTCAGGGTCACGTACGCTTTTTTCCAGTCGCTACGACGGCCTTGGCGCATACCTTGACGCTTAGTTTTACCTTTAGCAATCAGAGTATTTACAGACTTAACTTCAACTTCAAACAGTTTCTCAACTGCCGCTTTGATCTCACGCTTAGTTGCGGTCATCGCTACTTTGAAAACGATAGTGTTACCGTTCTCAGCAGCCATGGTCGCTTTTTCAGAGATGTGCGGAGCACGTAGAACTTTTAGGATACGCTCTTCGGTGATCATGCCAGCATCTCCTCAACTTGCTTAACTGCCGCAGCAGTCATCACTACTTTGTCGAATGCGATCAAGCTCACTGGATCGATTGCAGCTGCATCACGAACGTCAACCTTGTACAGGTTACGTGCTGCCAGGAACAGATTTTCATCCAGTTCACCGGTTACGATCAGAACATCGTTCAGCGCCAGCTCATTCAGCTTAGCAACCAGTTCTTTCGTTTTCGGCGCTTCTACAGAGAAGTTATCAACAACGATCAGACGCTCTTGACGAACCAGCTCAGACAGAATGCACTTCATCGCACCACGGTACATTTTCTTGTTAACTTTCTGGCTGTGGTCCTGTGGACGAGCTGCGAAAGTTACACCACCTGTACGCCACAGTGGGCTACGGATAGTACCGGCACGAGCACGACCAGTACCTTTTTGACGCCATGGCTTAGCACCGCCACCAGACACGTCTGAACGAGTCTTTTGTGCACGGCTACCTTGACGGGCACCTGCTGCGTACGCAACAACTACTTGGTGTACCAGCGCTTCGTTGAACTCACGCCCAAAAGTAGTTTCGGAGACAGTTAGCGCATCAGCGCCTTTGACTACCAATTCCATTACTAACTCCTCGACGTTACGCTTTAACAGCTGGTTTTACGATCACGTTGCCGCCAGTTGCGCCTGGTACTGCACCTTTGATCAGAAGCAGGTTGCGCTCAGCGTCAACACGTACGATCTCAAGGTTTTGAGTCGTTACACGCTCAGCACCCATGTGACCAGCCATTTTCTTGCCTTTAAATACGCGACCTGGAGTCTGACATTGACCGATAGAACCAGGGGCACGGTGAGACAAGGAGTTACCGTGGCTCATATCTTGAGTACGGAAGTTCCAACGCTTAACAGCGCCTTGGAAACCTTTACCCTTAGAAGTGCCAGTAACGTCTACTTTCTTAATTTCGTTGAACAGTTCAACTTTCAGCTCAGCGCCTACTTCGAACTCTTCACCATTGTCCAGGCGGAATTCCCACAGACCGCGGCCAGCTTCAACACCTGCTTTCGCAAAGTGACCAGCTTCAGCTTTATTTACACGGCTTGCTTTCTTAGAACCAGCAGTTACCTGGATAGCGTTATAACCATCAGTGTCAACAGACTTAACCTGAGTAACACGGTTATTTTCTACTTCAACCACAGTAACTGGGATAGAAGTGCCATCTTCGGTAAAGATGCGGGTCATACCCACTTTACGACCGATTAGACCAATCATTCTCTTATCTCCCCTTAACCTAGGCTGATCTGAACGTCAACGCCAGCAGCTAGATCCAGACGCATCAGAGCATCGACAGTTTTATCTGTAGGCTCAACGATGTCGATAAGGCGCTTGTGAGTACGGATTTCGTACTGATCACGGGCGTCCTTATTTACGTGTGGAGAAATAAGAACAGTGAAACGCTCTTTACGAGTAGGCAGTGGGATTGGACCACGAACCTGCGCGCCAGTACGCTTAGCTGTTTCAACGATTTCCGCGGTAGACTGATCGATCAGACGGTGATCGAAAGCCTTCAGGCGGATACGAATACGTTGGTTCTGCATGAGACAGAGCTCCAATTATCAAAAATTTACACAAACAATATCGCCACTCAGACTCGTAAAGACGAGAGAATGCCGATTGATTCATGTGAACGTAGTACCCCTTTTGGGCACATTGTCAGCCAATTGAATGACTGCGAACATAAGTCAGAGTATACATTACCGAATCAGTTGTCTGATTCCTTCCTCAACGCTTATTGGTTCACAACCGTCTTCTTGAGACAGTGCGGGGCATTATACCGATCACAAAATGAAACGCAAGCAGTGATGGGAAATTAAACAATCAATGAAAAAAGCCCCCGCCCATCAAAGATGGACAGGGGCTGATGAAGGCTGAAGAACTAGACTATTCTTCGTCGACAATCTGTGCCTGGTTGTAGTTGTTAATTCCCATTCGCTCAATCAAACCGAGCTGGGTTTCAAGCCAGTCGACATGCTCTTCTTCATCTTCCAGAATATCTTGGAACAAATCTCTGGAGACATAATCCCGCACTTCTTCGGCGTACTGAATTGCGTCGCGTAAATCCGGAATTGCATCCATCTCCAGGGAGAGGTCACATTCGAGCATTTCTTTGGTGTCTTCGCCAATGCGAAGCTTGCCCAAGTCCTGCAGATTCGGTACACCCTCCAGAAACAAAATCCGCTCAATCAGATGATCGGCATGATTCATTTCATCGATTGATTCATGGTATTCCTTGTCGGCGAGATGCTTAAGCCCCCAATCCTTATACATACGGGCATGGAGGAAGTACTGATTAATGGCAACCAGTTCATTACCCAGGATTTTGTTGAGATGCTGAATGATTTTGGGGTCGGCTTTCATTAGGGAACACTCCTCTCTCGGTCCATATAAGCTTAGAACCGATTTGAAGAGTGTCAAAATTGAGTCGTTACTCGTCCTGAGATTAACTTGCCTTTTTCAAGGCGACCTCAGTGATATCAATCACATGAATTGCGCGAGCAGCTTCCCGCTCCAATACCACATGCTGAATGATGCCTTTTGCCTGTCGGATGCATTTTCCACACTGTGAACCAAGAGGTGTGATCGCTTTAATATCACGAATATCCGCCACGCCTTCTTCTTCAATCAGCTTTACAATCTTTTTATCGGAAATTCCATGGCACAGGCAAACGTACATAACAACTCTCTGCTTTTCATCTGCCTCAAAATATAAACGAGAACGGTTAGCATTACCACTTTTGTTCGTTGTGTTTGCTAGATGAATTAGTTATCAATAATGAGTAAAAATTCGCCTATGGAATATGTAATAAAGAGAGGCAGTTAGCAGAGCATCTTGGTGGCGGCTTTCTACCAAACCGGAAAAATCGCTGCTTTTTCTGAATCAGAAAAACAAAAAGGGAGCCGAAGCTCCCTTTTGTGTTGATTCAATCTTTGCTAATTAAGCAACGATCTTAGCAACAACACCAGCACCAACGGTACGGCCACCTTCACGGATTGCGAAGCGCAGACCTTCGTCCATTGCGATAGGTGCGATCAGAGTAACAACCATCTTGATGTTGTCACCTGGCATAACCATCTCAACGCCTTCTGGCAGTTCGATAGTACCGGTCACGTCAGTTGTACGGAAGTAGAACTGTGGACGGTAGCCTTTGAAGAACGGAGTATGACGGCCACCTTCGTCTTTAGACAGAACGTATACTTCTGACTCGAAAGTTGTGTGCGGAGTGATTGAACCAGGCTTCGCCAGAACTTGACCACGCTCAACTTCGTCACGCTTAGTACCACGCAGCAGAACACCAACGTTCTCACCTGCACGGCCTTCGTCCAGAAGCTTACGGAACATCTCAACGCCAGTACAAGTTGTCGTCGTGGTCTCTTTGATACCAACGATAGCAACTTCGTCACCTACGCGAACGATACCTTGCTCAACACGACCAGTAACTACAGTACCACGGCCCTGGATTGAGAATACGTCTTCGATTGGCAGGATGAACGGCTTGTCGATTGCACGCTCTGGCTCTGGGATGTAGTTGTCCAGCGCTTCAGCCAGCTCAACGATTTTCTCTTCCCACTGAGCTTCACCATTCAGCGCGCCCAGAGCAGAACCCATGATTACTGGGCAGTCGTCACCTGGGAAGTCGTACTCAGACAGAAGTTCACGAACTTCCATCTCAACCAGCTCTAGCAGCTCTTCGTCATCAACCATGTCACACTTGTTCATGAACACGATGATGTAAGGGATACCAACCTGACGACCCAGCAGGATGTGCTCACGCGTCTGTGGCATTGGGCCATCAGTCGCAGCAACAACCAGGATACCACCGTCCATCTGAGCAGCACCGGTGATCATGTTTTTCACGTAGTCGGCGTGTCCTGGGCAGTCAACGTGTGCGTAGTGGCGAGTCGGAGTATCGTACTCTACGTGAGAAGTAGAGATGGTGATACCACGCTCACGCTCTTCTGGCGCATTATCGATAGATGCGAAGTCACGCGCAGAACCGCCGTATACTTTAGACAAAGTAGTACAGATTGCAGCAGTCAGAGTTGTTTTACCGTGGTCAACGTGGCCGATAGTACCAACGTTAACGTGCGGTTTCGTACGTTCAAATTTTTCTTTAGACACGATCGTGTTCCTTCCTAGTTGTGATTCGCCCCACTGACTGGTGGGACGCGTCAGAAGTTGTATTTTATGCGCCAACCGAAGTTGACGCAATATTTCTGCTGATGTTTAGCCACGCTCAGCGACGATACCGTCGGCGATATTCTTCGGAACTTCAGCATATTCGCTGAACTCCATCGAATAGGATGCGCGACCTTGCGTTGCAGAACGAAGATCCGTTGCGTAACCGAACATCTCGGAAAGCGGAACCTGAGCACGGATAATTTTCAGTCCAGCAGGACCTTCATCCATACCACCAATGATGCCGCGACGACGGTTCAGGTCACCCACGACATCACCCATCCAGTCTTCCGGTGTCGTTACTTCAACTTTCATCATAGGTTCAAGGATCACAGGTTGTGCCTCAAGAGCACCTTTCCTGAACGCCATAGAACCGGCGATCTTAAACGCCATTTCGCTCGAGTCAACATCGTGGTAAGAACCATCGAACAGCGTCGCTTTGACGTCCAATACCGGATAACCGGCAAGCACACCATTTTTCATCTGCTCTTCGATACCTTTAGCAACAGCACCGATATATTCTTTCGGTACCGTACCACCGACAACTTCGTCAACAAAGACGAAGCCAGCATTCGGCTCTGAAGGTTCAATCTTCAGCCAGACGTGACCGTACTGGCCGCGACCACCAGATTGACGTACGAACTTACCTTCCACTTCCGTTTTACCACGGATAGTTTCACGATAAGCAACCTGAGGTTTACCAACGTTACATTCTACGCTGAACTCACGCTTCATACGGTCAACGATGATATCCAAATGAAGCTCACCCATCCCTGAAATCAGGGTCTGGCCGGATTCTTCATCGGTTTCTACCCGGAAAGATGGATCTTCTGCCGCCAGTTTACCCAGCGCAATCCCCATTTTTTCCTGGTCGGCTTTCGACCTTGGTTCAACAGCAATCTGAATGACCGGTTCAGGGAATTCCATACGCTCCAGAACCACTTTATGATCCGGATCGCACAGGGTATCCCCCGTGGTCACGTTCTTCAGACCAATCGCTGCCGCGATGTCGCCAGCTCGAACTTCTTTGATTTCTTCACGCTTGTTGGAGTGCATCTGTACGATACGACCAAAGCGTTCACGCTTATCTTTCACGGTGTTGTAGACGGTATCGCCTGAATTCACAACGCCAGAATAAACGCGCATAAAGGTCAACGTGCCCACGAATGGGTCAGTCGCAATCTTGAACGCCAGTGCAGCAAATGGTTCATCATCGCTAGAGTGACGTTTCACTTCGTTCCCGTCCATGTCCTCGCCACGGATAGATTTCACTTCCGTTGGCGATGGCAGGAACTCAACGACTGCATCCAGGACCGCCTGAACACCTTTGTTTTTAAATGCAGAACCACAGGTCGCCAGAACAATCTCATTGTTCAGCGTACGCTGGCGCAGACCGGCTTTGATTTCAGCTTCAGACAGCGTGCCTTCTTCCAGGTACTTGTCCATCAGCTCTTCGGTCGCTTCCGCCGCTGACTCCACCAGATTGGTGTGCCACTCGTCGGCCAGATCCTGCAGTTCAGCTGGAATCTCTTCATACGTGAAGCTCATGCCTTGATCGGCTTCATTCCAGTTGATCGCTTTCATTTTAATCAGGTCGATCACACCTTTAAATTCTTCTTCCGCACCAATGTTCAGCTGAATTGGTACTGGATTTGCGCCAAGACGGTTCTTGATCTGCTCAATCACGCGCAGGAAATCAGCACCCGCACGGTCCATCTTGTTGACGAAGACCATACGTGGCACTTCGTATTTATCAGCCTGACGCCATACAGTTTCAGACTGGGGTTCGACACCGGATGAGCCGCAGAAAACAACCACTGCACCATCAAGTACGCGTAGGGAACGCTCTACTTCGATAGTGAAATCAACGTGTCCTGGGGTGTCGATGATATTGATGCGATGCTCAGGGAACTGAGCGTCCATACCACGCCAGAAGGTTGTGGTGGCAGCAGAGGTAATGGTGATCCCACGTTCCTGCTCCTGCTCCATCCAGTCCATGGTAGCGGCACCGTCGTGTACTTCACCAATTTTATGGGAAAGACCTGTGTAGAACAGGATACGCTCGGTCGTGGTTGTTTTACCGGCGTCTACGTGAGCGCAGATACCGATGTTACGGTAACGCTCAATAGGAGTTTTGCGAGCCACGGTTGAATCCTCTTACTAAGGTGAACCTTAGAAAATGGTACGGGCGCAGCAGGCCAAGCCTGCTGCGCCCATTCGCTAATAATGGAATTACCAGCGGTAGTGTGCGAACGCTTTGTTCGCTTCTGCCATACGGTGAACGTCTTCACGTTTCTTAACAGCAGAACCTTTGTTGTCAGCAGCATCCAGCATTTCAGCAGCCAGACGACCCGCCATAGATTTTTCACCACGCTTACGCGCAGCTTCAACCAACCAACGCATAGCCAGAGCATTACGACGTACTGGACGTACTTCTACTGGTACCTGGTAAGTTGAACCACCAACACGGCGAGATTTAACCTCTACCGCTGGGCGAACGTTCTCAAGAGCTTTTTCGAAAATAGACAGGTGCTCTTCACCAGAGCGCTCAGCCATAGTATCCAGTGCAGTGTAAACAATTTTTTCTGCAGTAGATTTCTTACCGTCAACCATCAGGATGTTGACGAATTTTGCCAGCAATTCAGATTTGAATTTAGGATCTGGAAGGATCTTACGCTGACCAATTACGCGACGACGTGGCATGGAAATTCTCCGTTGTCTTCTTCAGGTTTTATCCAAAACTTTTCAGTTTTTTCAAAATTACAATTAATTTAGTGTTTGGCCTTACTTAACGGATTCCATTAAGACTTAGGACGCTTCACACCGTACTTAGAACGACCTTGTTTACGGTCGTTAACGCCTGCACAGTCAAGTGCACCACGAACAGTGTGGTAACGCACACCTGGAAGGTCTTTAACACGACCACCACGGATCAGAACAACACTGTGCTCTTGCAGGTTGTGGCCTTCACCGCCGATGTATGAAGTCACTTCAAAACCGTTGGTCAGACGTACACGACATACTTTACGCAGTGCGGAGTTAGGTTTTTTAGGAGTAGTAGTGTATACACGAGTACATACACCACGCTTTTGTGGACACGCTTCTAGCGCAGGCACGTTGCTTTTAACAACTTGCTTTGCACGTGGTTTGCGTACCAGCTGGTTAATAGTTGCCATTAAATAGCTCCTGATTATTTACTTTCGTAAAGGTGAAAAATCCGCCTCCCAACAACAGGAGGACGCGAAATTTTAGGCGTCGCGATATAAGGTGTCAAGATCTATACAGCGATCACAGCAATGATCATTTCTTAATCAGCTGTTTCAAGGCGGTTCAAGCCTGTCTCAGACCGGGATCAGGCCCATTTCAGACTATTGGGATGCCGCACCGTCAGTTCGACGAATTCCTGATGATCAATCACAGTCACAGCTTCACTGACACGAGCCGCCAGTCCCCGGGCCATCAAATCAGACGCCAAAGCGTAGACACTGACACCCTGTGCGGAAAACCCATCAAGCAGGTTGGGCGACACTGCCGCAACCACGGCATCTTGCAGCAACAACACTTCATCCCCGGGCAGGAGCTGAGCCTCACATTGCTGCAGGGAACGATTCTGAAAGGGAGAAGAAAAGACCATGTGTAGCATAAACGCCTCGGTGCGAAGGATTTAGTAGCTCAGAAGTTTCTGGCAGCGGTGTAATTTCGTTTGCAGGGAAACCGGAGTTAACCGCTCTGCGTCAATCAGCAAGTCATCTTCATTCAGGCCACGCTGGTCAAGAGATTCCCCACAAACGAAGATCTCCTCGATGTCATATAAAGAGAGCATTTTAAAGGCAGCGCTGTATTCACGGCTCAGAATGGCGTCACTTTGCTGCCCTTTCACCAGTTGCCAGACCCCGTCGCCGATAAAGAACAATTGCAACGCTTCGCTGTAGGCTGAGGTGGCCAGCACGGCATCCAACCCTTCACGGCCACTGTTCTGGCCGTGAGGGACGGTGCGAAACACAAATCCGATGGACATAAAAATTCCGAAGTCGTTAAAACTGAATGACACGATCTGCACTGAGCAGGACTTCTGCCAGCCCGCCCAACCCGGCCTGTTCAAAACCTTCAGCCAGATTATTCCCCGGCAGGCTGTTCTGAAGCGCTTCCTGCTCACTGACAACCCCACGACGTAGCGCGGCTGCCACACAGGTTTGTAACTCCACCTGATGCTCACGCCCGAGTTGCTGCCAGGCACGCAACAGGTCGAACTCATCAGAAGCTGGCGCGGTCAGCGCCGAACCGTTGTGCACACCATCCTGATAAAAAAACACCCGCTGAAGCTGATGCCCGGCGGCAACGATCGCCTGTGCAAACTGATAGGCACTGCGGGCGTTTTGCGTCCCGTACGCCGGGCCGTCCACCACCAGAGCAAAAGTCAGGCTCATTTTTCGCCGTCCTCAGTTTTGCGCTGGCGGATATAGAGATACACCGTATGTTTAGAAATGTTCAGACGGTCCGCCACCCGGTTGATGGCGTCTTTAATATCAAAAATACCTTTGTCGTACAGCTCCATCACGATCTGACGGTTCTTGGCATTGTTCGACACATTCTTGTCTGCATTGATTTCTTCAATGGTCCGTTCGACAGTCTGATCCACCAGCTCATCGACGTCACTGGCAAAGTTCACACTGGAAGCCGCCTGCTTGGCTTCATCGGTCGGCATGAAAGATTGCAGGATCTGAGAAAAAGGGGCATCCAGATTCACGTTGATACACAGCAGTCCAATGATATTGTCATCCGCATTGCGAATCGCAATGGTGATGGATTTCATCAGTGCCCCACCTTTGGCGCGGGTAAAGTAAGCCCGGGAGAAGTTTCGTTCTGACCCTTCAATATCACGCAGCATTCGCAATGCGAGATCGGTGATTGGCGAACCCACTTTACGACCCGTATTTTCACCATTGGCAATTTTGATTGCGGATGTATTCAAATCGGCCAGCGAATGCAGGACGATTTCACAAAACGGGCCGATCAATGCGGCCAGACCATCTACCACGGCTTCGTATGAACGTAAAATGGCAAAGTCGTGCTCGGTGAAGGTCCGGGTTTCAATTAAGTCACTTTCCACCATGACTTCTGAGCCAAAGTTATCTGTCGATACCACTTTCCTGTCTTCCTTGCTCACGCCCGTCTCTTCACACAGCAGTCGCGCTGCAGTTCAACGAAACGGGGAAAATTTCAATTCTTGCTTGCAAGTTTATCAGAATATGAATACAGGTCTTCACAAAATGAAAATTCAAATGCATAAAATTGCTGGCTGAACAACGAAAAAAGCCCGGCGATGGATGTGCCGGGCTTCTTGCTGTCACAATTCAGTGTTCTGCGGATTATTCGTGGTTGTGCGCGCCAGCCGTCGCTTCTGCGTCTTGATCCGGCTGGATGATATCCAGCAGTTCCACTTCAAACACCAGCGTAGAGTTCGCCGGGATGCTTGGGTTTGCCTGAGAACCGTAAGCCAGCTCTGGCGGGATCACAAACTTGAACTTCGAGCCGACTTGCATCAGCTGAACACCTTCCGTCCAGCCCGGAATCACTTGATTCAGCGGGAATGTTGCTGGCTGATCGCGTTTGTAAGAGCTGTCAAACTCGGTACCGTCAACCAGCGTACCTTTATAGTGTACCTGAACGGTATCGGTCGCTTTTGGCTTCTCGCCTTCACCTGCTTTTTCAACTTGATACAGCAAGCCGGACTCAGTCTTCTTCACGCCTTCCTGCTTTTCAAATTCAGTGCGGAAATCATCACCAGCCTGAGTGTTCTTTGCTGCTTCTTCTTTTGCTTTCGCCTGCATCATGTCAGAGACACGCTTATCCAGCTCTTGCAACGCTTGTTGCGTCTCGTCCTGAGACAGGCGGCTGTTGCCGGCAAAGACATCACTCACACCCGCCAGCACATCTTCTTTATTCAGATCCAGACCCAGCTCTTTTTGCTGCTCCAGATTGGCAGACAGATATTGCGCCAGGGACGCACCAATTGCGTAAGCCGCTTTCTGGTCTTCAGAATCAAACGCTTGGGCCGACTCTGCTGCCGTCTGCTCAACCTGAGCTGGCGCTGCAGTGTCCGCTGGTGCCGAAGTTTTCTCATCCTGACAGCCAACAGCCAGCAGAATTGTTGCTGCCAGTGCAGACATTTTCAGAACTGGTTTCAGAACTGGTTTCATGTATCTCTCCATTTATTCAGAGTCTAAGCTCTTAATTTTATGCATGGTTTTTCACAGCTGTGTTAAAACCATGCCATATCAATATACTAATACCAAATTTTTTCTTACCTTGAGTCACAACGCTCAAGGTTCTGTCGGATTTTTATCCGACACCCCAGAAAGAAATACGGAAAGTTTAGAACATGCGTCAAACTTTATTTACAGTCACATTCATTCTGGCACTGTTTACCCTTTCGGGATGTGATATTTCAGGGCCGGAACGTCAGCGCTGGACCCTGGCGGCTGACGGGGCAACCACATTCAGCCTGAGCCGGGATGGTCGCTTCGCATTATTTTATTCAGCCCAACAAGGTATCGTGCTCTGGGATCTTCAGCAAAACAAAAAGTTAGCGGATTTAGGTTCTCAAGATCCAAATCACACAACCGTGACAAACAGCGCAATTTCCGACAATCAACGTTTTGCGATCACCGCAACCGCACAGAACTTTGCCGTCTGGGATCTGGCCTGGGGGCAAGCCAGAGGACTCTGGTCTGTCTCTGATGCCGTCATCCGGGATGCCGCCATTGCCAATGATGGTCAGCAGGTCCTGCTGGCGCTCTCAAACGGTAAAGCTTTATACGTCCACTTGGGCAACGGCAGACGGCTGGAGTTCCTCGCCCATCGGGAAAAAGTGAATGCAGTCGCGCTGGCTCCCAATGGTCACTACGCCTTGTCTGGCGGCGACGATAAACATGCCTATTTATGGGATACCGAAAGCGGACAAATCATTTATCAATTTGATCATCCGTTACGGGTCAACCGGGTCAGCCTGCAACGTGACGGGAAACTGGCCATGACGGCAGACAGCGGGAACGATGCCTTTATCTGGGATCTGACAAATGGACAACAGCAGACGGCTTTGAAGATTCGTCTGAGACAGCAGAATTTTTCCAGCGCCCGTTTCTCCGATAGCGGTGAACTGCTGGCAACCGGCACCCCATCCCGCCGGGTAGAACTATGGCGGACCGCGACAGGAGAGCGGCAAGGCTACTGGCAAGCAGCCGTACAAGAAAACGAGCGTCCGGGCTCTGCGGTAGTGTATGATGTCGCCATTACACCGGAAGGTGATGTCCGTTCTGCCAGCTCGGCCGGGATCGCGCAGGACTGGCTCAGCCCCAAAGACACAGCAGACAGCGAAAAATGACAGAAATCGAAATGAAGCTTCAGGCACAGATTGATGAGCTGGAAATGAAACAGGCTTTTCAGGATCAGACCATTGATGAGCTCAATGAGGCGCTGACACAACAGCAGTTCCTGATCGACAAAATGCAGGTCCAGATGCGATATCTGGTTGGAAAAGTCAAAAGCGGGCAAGTGTCTCAGATGGCCAGCGAGAGCGAAGAAACACCGCCGCCCCATTACTGAGTTCAATTCACAGTGACAAAAACGGGAAGCCTGAGCTTCCCGTTTTCCCGTCATGACTTAGTGGTCATGTCCGCAGCAACCGCCTTCATGGTCGTGATCATGGTCATGACCACCTTCCTGATGGATATGGCCGTGAGCAACCTCATCTTCCGTTGCAGCACGCGTTGCCATAATTTCCACATCAAAGGTCAGCGTCTGGCCAGCCAGCATGTGGTTGCCGTCGACAACCACTTCGTCACCGTCAACTTCAGTCACTTCCACTGGAATCGGACCCTGATCCGTATCCGCCAGGAAGCGCATACCCACAGTGATTTCGTCAACACCCTGGAACACTTCAGCAGGAACACGCTGAACCATTTCTGCATGGTGCTCACCGTAAGCTTCTTCCGGACCAACAGTCACTTCGAATTTGTCGCCCACTTCACGACCTTCCAGTGCTTTCTCCAGACCAACGATCAGGTTGTTGTGGCCGTGCAGGTAATCCAACGGTGCATCTGAGGTTGACTGATCAACAACAACGCCGTCTTCGGTTTTCACTTGGTAAGCCAGGCTTACTACGGTGTCTTTAGCGACTTTCATGTTTACTCCGAATTTGAGCATAGGGTTAACCTGTAATGATAACGGATCTGCCCTGCCGGACGCCAATCCTGTTCGCAGATTCCGCCATCATTTATTCTGGCTTGAAGATACCAATCACCTGCGCCTCCGCTGTGCCGGCAACATGTTTGCTGTCTTCAACCGACTTCGGCAAACGGGTGTCGGTATGCTGGCAGGCAACGCATTCCACCTTCTCCACTTCATTTTCAAGCCACCAGCGTAACGTATCCTGCTGCTGACAAGCCGGGCAAACCGCACCGGCAATAAATCGTTTCTTCGTCATGGTTCCCTTCCTTCAACTGCCTGGGATTTTCTCTCTTCAGGCTGGATCAGTCCCAGCCGTTATGCCGCTCGCGCTCGCCGCGCATCTCCCGGTCAAAAATTTCTTCCAGCTCTTTGCGTGCTTCCTTGGCCCGGGTCGCCAGATGCACATCCTCAGAATGCTGCGGTAACAAATCCCGTAATGCTGTCGTATCCAGTTTACGAAAGTGAGCTTCCGCACGTTTGGCTTTATACGGATGCATTCCCAGCGCAATCAGCGCCTGACGTCCCAGATCCAACGCTCCGGCAAAGGTCTCCCGGGAGAAGCGATCAACCCCGTGACTGAGCAACTGATGGGCTTCCACCCGGCTCCTGGCCCGCGCCAGAATTTTCAATCGCGGAAAATACTGCTGGCACAATGCCACCACCTGCATGACCTCTTCCGGGCTATCCGTACAGATAATAATGGCTTCTGCTTTCTCGGCGCCGGCCGCACGCAAAAGATCGAGCTGCGTTGCATCGCCATAATACACCTTATAGCCGAACTTACGCAGGAACTGGATCTGACCGGGATCCCGTTCCAGTATCGTCACCCGGATCTTATTGGCAAACAGCAATCGCCCGACCACCTGACCAAAGCGACCAAATCCAGTAATAATCACACGGGGCTCGCGGTCAATCACATCCGACGCAGGCTCATCCCCTGCTTCCGCTCTGAAGGTACGGATAAACCATTTCTCCTGCAGTCGCAATATCAGCGGTGTGGTCATCATGGAAAGACTCACCACCACCAGCAGGAAACCAGTCAGCTCAGCACTGAGCAGGCCTTCACTACGCGCTGCGGTAAAGAGAACAAAGGCAAATTCACCGCCCTGACTCAAAATCGCGGCCATCTGACTACGGGATTTGGCCTGAATGCCAAACAGCCGGGCCAGCAGGTACAGCAGTAATCCCTTCACGACCACCAGAGCCACCACCGCAGCCAGAATCTGGAGCGGGAATTTCAGCAGCAACCCCAGGTTGACGGCCATCCCGACCGAGATGAAAAATAGCCCCAGCAATAAACCTTTAAAAGGCTCGATGGCAATTTCAAGCTCATGCCGATACTCGCTTTCTGCCAGCAGCACACCCGCTAAAAAAGTGCCCAGTGCCATCGACAGCCCCAGCGTTTCCATCCCCAGCGCAATGCCAATAACCAAAAGCAATGCGGTCACGGTGAACAGTTCCCGCACCCCGGACATAACCACCCAGCGGAACAAAGGTCGCAGCAGAAAATGTCCACCGACCAGCAACACCACAATTCCGGCAATCATCGCACCCAAATCGAGCCAGCCGCCCCCTTCACTGCCAGCCAGTAAAGGGAGAAACGCCAGCATCGGAATGACCGCGATATCCTGAAACAACAGCACGGCAAATCCGGACTGCCCGGTATCGGAGCGGCCAATGCCCTGCTCTTCAATCACCCGCAGCGCAATGGCGGTTGACGACAACGCCAGCCCCATGCCAATCACCAGAGCAATCCGCCAGTCCAACGGACCAATCAGGGATTCACACAACAGCACGACGGAGGCTATCACCAGGCTGGTCAGCACCACCTGACTGCCGCCTAAGCCCAGAATCGGCTGCCGCATCTGCCAGAGCTTTCGGGGGTTCAGCTCCAGACCAATCAGAAACAGCAGCAGCACCACCCCGAATTCCGAAAAGTGCAGCACTTCATCCACATCATCAATCAGTCCCAGCCCCCAGGGACCAATCCCAATCCCGGCCAGCAGGTAGCCCAGTACCGATCCCAGTCCCAGCCGCTGCGCTACAGGAACAGCCACCACAGCGGCAGCCAGAAAAACCACACTGGCACTTAACACATCAGACGCCATGCTGAACCTCCTTGCTGACCTCACTCAAAGGATCCATCAGCCAGTCCCGGTACAGCTGCGCATGGTCACGTCGTTCCTGCGCCGGGATCCTTCTGGCCCAGTGCAGAACCAGTGGCGGCAACCAGTGCATCTGGCAGAGTTCTGCAGTTAATTCAAAGGGCTTGAGGATATCCGCCACGCTGCTGCGGTTGTAACCGTCCGGTGTATAAGCTTCGGCCGCACCGCCTGTGGTGATCACCGAGCGCCAGTACTTACCCTTGGTGGCCGTGCCGTCGCCATGCGCGAACCCTTTGCTGAGCACGACATCAATCCATTCCTTCAACAGTGCCGGACAGGAATACATATAAAGCGGATGCTGAAAGACCAGAATGTCGTGTTGCGTCAGCAAAGCGCGCTCAAACGACACATCAATAAAAAAATCAGGATATTTGCCATAGAGGTCATGAAAAGTGACATGTGGCAGATTTGCCACTGCGGACAGCATGGCTTTGTTGGCGACAGACGCATCCGGATCCGGGTGCGCATAAATCAGAAGAATACGTGGTGGGGCTTGTTCCATCGGCCTGATCCTCATGTCCCTGAGTCATCTGGTGAGCCTGACCGGGCTCGTTCAAGCATCATACCGAATTATTGCGGTCATGGGCGCATATTTCCTGAGATTCCCTTTTTACTGAGAATTCAATGGCAAAATTCGCATCGCACTACCCGGCAGTGCTGCACCTGTTCGCAGTTCAACGCAGTTTGTTATAGACTGCCGCCCCAGTAACCCATTTGTTGTGGAGCGGCTTCAGCCGGTAGTAACAGGCGATGATCACCTTTTCTGATATTCAATTACTGCGGGGCGGAAACATCCTGCTGGATCAAGCAACTGCAACCATTCACCCGGGCGATAAAGTCGGCCTGGTCGGTAAGAATGGCTGTGGTAAATCCACCTTATTTGCCCTGATCAAAGGCGAACTGAGTGTCGATGCCGGCCAGCATAGTGTGCCATCCCATTGGGAGCTGGCTTGGGTGGCTCAGGAAACACCGGCACTTGAACGACCGGCGCTGGAATATGTGATCGACGGCGATCGCGAATACCGCCAGCTGGAACAGTCATTGCTGGCTGCCGAGCAAGCCGACGACGGTAACAAAGTTGCCCTGCTGCACGACAAACTGGATGCCATTGGCGGATACAGTATTAAAGCCCGGGCTGCTGAGCTGCTGGATGGTCTGGGGTTCTCTCAGGAACAGATGAACTGGAATCTGACCCAGTTTTCCGGTGGCTGGCGGATGCGACTCAACCTGGCGCAGGCGCTGCTGTGCCGCTCTGATCTGCTCCTGCTCGATGAACCGACCAACCACCTGGATTTGGATGCCGTGCTGTGGCTGGAAAAATGGTTACAGAACTATCGTGGCACGCTGGTTCTGATTTCCCACGACCGTGATTTCCTCGATCCGGTCGTCGGACGCATTATCCATGTTGAAAATCAGCACCTGAATGAATACACCGGGAACTACTCGTCGTTTGAAAATCAGCGCGCCGAGAAACTGATCCTGCAACAGTCGATGTACCAGAAGCAGCAGAAGCAGATGGCACACATGCAGTCCTATATCGACCGTTTCCGCTATAAAGCCAGCAAGGCCCGTCAGGCACAGAGCCGGATTAAGGCGCTGGAGCGGATGGAGAAAGTGCTGCCAGCGCAGTTTGATAACCCGTTCAGTTTTGAATTCCGTGAGCCCGATTCGCTGCCCAATCCGATTATCATGATGGATCAGGTCGCGGCGGGATACGGTGACGTCCAGATTCTCGATAAGATTCGCCTGAATCTGGTGCCGGGCAGCCGCATTGGTCTGCTGGGCCGTAACGGAGCCGGTAAATCAACGCTGATCAAACTGCTGTCGGGCGAACTGTCGCCTCAGGCAGGTGATCTCACCTACTCACAGGGCGTCAAAATTGGCTATTTCGCGCAGCATCAGCTGGAAACCCTAAGACTGGACGAAACGCCGCTGCAACACATGAACCGTCTGGCGCCGGAAGCAACAGAGCAGCAGTTGCGTGATTACCTCGGCAGCTTCGGTTTCAAAGGCGACAAAGCACTGGATTTGGTGGGCCCGTTTTCCGGCGGAGAAAAAGCCCGGCTGGTGCTGGCGCTGATTGTCTGGCAGCGGCCCAACCTGCTGCTGCTCGATGAACCGACCAACCACCTGGATCTCGATATGCGTCAGGCATTGACGCTGGCACTGCAGTCCTTCGAAGGTGCCATGGTCATTGTCAGCCACGATCGGTATCTGCTGCGGGTCACAACGGACGACCTGTATCTGGTGCATGATCGCAAGGCTGAACCCTTTGATGGCGATCTGAACGATTACCACAAATGGCTGACGGAACAACAGCGCAATGAGCGCCGTGAACAGCAGGCAGCAAAACCAGAATCAGCCAGCAAAGACAACAGCGCCGCCTCCCGCAAGGAGCAAAAGCGCCTGGAAGCTGAGTTCCGTAAACAAACGGCCCCTCTGCGAAAGCAAATCGACAAGCTTGATGCGCGGATGGAAGCACTTGGCAAAGCACTGGCTCAGGCCGAAGCGGCATTGTCAGACAGCTCGATTTACGAAGCCGACAACAAAGCCCGGCTGAATCAGGCCCTGCAGGAACAAAGCCAGGCAAAAAGTGAGCTGGAAGACGTAGAGATGACCTGGATGGAACTTCAGGAACAATTAGAAAGCATGGAGCAGGAATTCAATGCCAACGTCTGATCATCGAACAAAACAAAGCTTTCAGGCCGATCAATTCTGGCGCTTCTGCCTGCAGCATTATAGTCAGGCTGGCGTGAGTGACGCCTGTCTTGCGCTGCAGGACAGGTTTGCCGGAAACGTCAATCTGGCACTCTTGCTCCACTGGCTCGACACTCAGCAGTTTGCTTTGTCGACTACGGAAATGCGTCAGCTGGAGCAGACCCTGTCGGCGACCGATACGCAGTTGTCAGCCTACCGCCGTCTACGACGAGCGCTGAAACCTCAGTTGGATGCGGCCGGTTATCAGCAGATGCTGGATTTTGAACTCCTGCTGGAACAAAGCCAGCAGGAGGATCTGATCCAGTGTCTGAATCAGCAGACTCAGCAAGCACGGGCCGCCCTGCCCCCGCCTGCCGATAATCTGGGCCAGTACTGTGTTCGACTGGCTGCTGCCAGCCTGACTGATGCAATTCGCGGCACTGACGCAGCCTGACCCGCAGTTCAAGGCTGACTTACCAGATCATCACCACACACCCGGCAGTCAGACCGCCCATCGCCAGATTGAAGATTCGCCGGGCTTTTGCCTGATTCAGCCAGCGCCCCACCAGCGTCCCGAATCCGGCCCAAATCGAGACACAGGGAAATCCCACCACAAAAAATATCCCAGCGACCGCGAGCGCGGACAACCAGTACCCCTCACCACTGAAGGTAAATGTGCTGACTGCCGTCACCGACATCATCCAGGCTTTGGGATTGACATACTGGAACAGCGCCGCTGACAAAAACGACATCGGCTGACGCTCTTCGGCGTCCAGCTGCAACCGTCCTCCTGAAGCCGCAATTTTCCAGGCCAGATACAGCAGATAAGCACTGCCCACCCAGCGCAGCACTTCATGCAATACAGGATAACGGATAAACAACACCCCTAACCCGGCTGCCACCAGCAAAATCATACTGACCACTCCAAACCCAATCCCAAAAATGTGCGGCAAGGTACGCCAGTAGCCAAAGTTCACGCCGGAAGCCGTAACCATCAGGTTATTCGGACCAGGTGTTCCGGTCATGGTAGCGGCAAACGCCACAAGTGAGATCAGAAAATGCCACTCCAGGATCATGAGTTACTCCGTTTGTTATTGTGATTGTATCGGTACAATTTAAAATTTAGCTTGCATTAGACCAGACAATCCGGTCAAATCGCAGCCTATCAGGCGTTATTTTTCGGATCAAAGGATTTATTGTCACCATGACAATCGACACAATTGTGCAGGCATTTCACAGTCGGTATGAAGATGGGCTGCCGATATACCGCCGCCTTGCAGAAGCCATCACCCAGCTCATAGAAGCGGGCGAACTCGCGTCCGGTACCAAACTGCCAACTCACAGAGCGCTGGCCGATGCACTGGCGGTCACCGTCGGAACCATTACCCGTGCGTATGCTGAAGCGGAGCGGCGTGGTGTCGTCGAAGCCAGAGTGGGCGCAGGCACTTATGTCTGTTCGCACCAGCGCCCCAGTTGGGTGTTCAGCTATCCGGATCAGACCCCGGATGAGTACAATTTTGGCTACAATATTCCACCATCCCTTGATCGGTCACATGAACTGGCTGAAGCCATGCAGTCGCTGTCGCAGAGGCCTGAACAACTGAATCACCTGATGTTATATCAGGATCCCCAAGGGCTGGCCGGACACCGCAGTGTCGTCTGTCGCTGGCTGCAAGCATACGGCGTCTCACTTGACCCGGATCGGCTTTACTTTACGTCCGGAGCACAACATGCCATTCAACTGGTCCTGTCTGCATTCTGTCGCAGCGGCGATACCCTGCTGACCGAGCAAGTCTCCTATCCCGGATTTCTGGGACTGGCCCGGCAGATGCAACTGAGTGTCAAAGGGGTCGAGATTGATGAGGAAGGCCTGATCCCGGACAGTCTGGAAATCGCATGCAGGCAATACCAGCCCCGGATGCTGTACTGCACTCCGACACTGCAGAATCCGACGGCCGCTGTGATGAGTGAAACACGCCGTAAAGCAATTATTGACGTCTGTCGCAGGCATCAGGTGCTGATCATTGAAGATGATGTCAACGGATTACTGCCGGAAAAAGCACCTGCGCCTCTGGTGAACCACGACAGCGAACAGGTCATTCATTTTGGCAGTCTGTCGAAGTGTCTGGCTCCTGGTCTGCGGCTCGGATACATTCAGTTACCAACACGGCTTCAGGCGCATTTCAACACGGCCCTGCATCATCACTGCCTGATGATCAGTCCGCTGCTCAGTGCGCTGGCGTGTGAACTCATCGATACGGGCACCGCAGATCGTATGCTGCAGAAAATCCGGGCCGACATGCAGCTGAGAAATCAGCGGGTGACGCAATATCTGTCGGCATATCAGTACCACAATCACCCGCAAGGTTTTCACACCTGGCTGACGCTGCCGGATCACTGGCGGCTCAGTGATTTTGTTGCGGCTGCCGAAGCCCGGGCTGTCATTGTCAAATCAGCGGAGCTCTTCACCCCGCCCGGCGGAACCATCTCTCAGGCTGTCCGGCTGGCCGTCAGCGCTCCGCAAAGCCATGATACACTTGAACAGGGCCTGAGCTTGCTTGCTGAACTGCTGGCACAGGATCCGTTTCCGGACTTCCCGCTCTGATGTTGGAGAACCAGATGAATCTTTTTGAGCCTGCAGCCGGTCTGCGCAACGCCCACCTCCAGACGATTCTGCCCCGCATCATGCGACGGGAGATCCTGTTCCGTCCGGTCACCGAACGGCTGATGACGCCGGATGATGATTTTCTTGATCTGGCCTGGACTGCCGATCCGGCCCGTCACCCCAGCGGGCAACCCGTGATGATTCTGTTCCATGGTCTGGAAGGCAGCTTACACAGCCCTTATGCCCACAGCCTGCTCTTTGCCGCAAAAACACAGGGCTGGCTGGGCGTGATCATGCACTTCCGAGGGTGCAGCGGTGAAATCAACCGCCAGGCCCGCAGTTATCATTCGGGTGAAACCAGTGATGCGGCTTTCTTTATCCGCCATGTGCGTGAGCGATTTCCCGGCCATCCCTTGCTGGCCGTCGGTGTCTCTCTGGGCGGGAACATGCTGGTGAACTATCTGGCTGAAACCGGTGCACAATCCGAACTCACTGCCGCGCAGGTCATTTCGCCCCCGTTGGATCTCGCCGCCTGTTCGGCCCGGATCGAACAGGGTTTTTCTCGGGTGTATCAGCGCTATCTGCTGGGCTCAATGAAAAGAAACATACTGAAGAAAATCGCCACACTGCCTGATACGCTGCCCTTTCAGCCCGCCCAAATCAGCGGGATTCGCTCTCTGAGGCAGTTCGATGATACCGTCACCGCCCCGCTGCACGGCTTTTCCAATGCAGCCGATTATTACCATCGCTGCAGCGGACTGGGCAAACTGGCGCGGGTGGAAACGCCCCTGCGGATTATCCATGCAGCGGATGATCCCTTCATGACCGAGGCCGTGATCCCGACAGCGCCCTTACCAGCACATATCGACTATCACCTGACTCAATACGGCGGCCATGTCGGCTTTATCAGTGGCAGCTGGCGAGCCCCTGTGTTCTGGCTGGATCACACGGTCCCGGCCTGGTTTCAGACCCGGCTCAATCCCTAAGCGTAAAAAAACGCCTGAGCACAGACTCAGGCGTTTTCCGATCAGCGGGCTCGACTCGCAATGATTTAACCAATTTTTCCGGTATCAATCAGTTGCTGGATCAGCGGCCGCATAATCAGCTCCATCGCGAAGCTCATCTTACCGCCCGGCACCACCAGCGTATTATGACGGGACATAAATGAGCCCTGAATCATCGCCAGCAAATAGGGGAAATCCACATTCTTGATGCCGCGAAAGCGGATCACCACAAAGCTCTCATCCAGACTGGGAATGGCTTTCGCACTGACCGGGTTCGAGGTATCCACCGTCGGTACACGCTGAAAGTTAATATGGGTACGGGAGAACTGCGGGGTAATGTAGTTCAGGTAATCGTCCATCGACCGGACAATTGATTCCATCACCGCTTCTCTGGAGTGGCCCCGATCGCGCGTATCCCGCACAATCTTCTGGATCCATTCCAGGTTAACAATGGGCACCATGCCAATCAGCAGATCCACATGCTGGGCGACATTCACATCCCCATCGACGACGCCACCGTGGAGCCCTTCGTAAAACAGCAGATCTGTGTTTTCCGGCAAATCCTGCCAGGGCGTGAATGTCCCCGGCATCTGATTGTAGGGAACGGCCTCATCAAAGGTATGCAGATAGCGGCGGAATTTGCCGCTGCCATCTTCACCATACTGACGAAAAAAGTTTTCCAGTAACGCAAAGTCATTGGCCTGACCGCCAAAGTAACTGATATGGCGACCCTGCTCTTTCGCTTTGCGGATTTCCACATCCATTTCCGGGCGGGTAAAACGATGGAAACTATCCCCTTCCAGCCAGGCCGCATGAATGTTCAACATATTGAACATCTTGCGAAAGGCTTCAGAAGTGGTGGACGTCCCTGCACCGGAAGAACCTGTTACTGCAATAATCGGGTGTTTTGCAGACATGACATACCTTGTCGTTTATCCAAACGGAACAGTTATTAACAGGGCAATTGAAAGCCGTCAAGTTTCAAGGGCCTGTCTTCCGACGCCAGCTTCCGTTTTCTGACGCCAGTTTCAGTTTCACGCATTTATTCTGTATGCAGTGTCCGACGCAGCTTGATATCCACGGTTTCGTGTAATTCAGAGTACATAATGACTGCCTCGCCACAGGCCAGTTGCTGCCGGACCCGGTTCACTTTCTGCTCAAGACTCAGCTCACGCTCACCGTAATCCGTTCCTTCCCGCAGCACAAAATGCTCAATCAGATGGGTCAGGGTGTCCGGGTCGATCTCTTGCCAGGGAATTATCATACAACTTACCTGATATTCACCGTTCGCGGCATTTAAGCCGCGACAATTTCATAAGAATGGGTCAATGCCACGCCTTTGCCCAGCATCAGGCAGACAGAGCAGTATTTTTCCAGCGACTCTCCCACAGCTTTCGCCACCGCCGCTTCGTCCAGATCATGACCCGTGACCACAAAGTGCAGGTTTGCAGATGTGAAATAACGCGGCGCCTGCTCGCGGCGGACTGAACTGATCTGCGCTTCACAGGCCGTAATCGCCTGTCCGGCAGTTTTCAGGCCGTCGACCACATCGACAGAACTGCAGCCACCTGCAGCCATCAGGACCAGTTCCATTGGACTGGGTGCGGTGCTGCCGCCGTTCCCGTCCATCACCACACTGTGACCTGAGTTTGACTGTCCAATGAAAGTCAAACCTTCTACCCATTTAACACGTGATTGCATGCAATACTCCTTACATCAAAAAACCGGATTTAATCACTAAGTCACAACGGTGTGATCATGTGCACAGTAAAGTGTCCAAAATGTTCATTTATCCCCGCGCAATATCAAGCAAAGCGTGACGAAAAAAGTTAAACTCATGGTCTGAATGTTCACATGCGCTTGCAGCCCAGCCGTTGACTGAATATGCTAGTTGGCAAACAATCGTATTGTTCTACCCAACCCCAATTCAAGGAATGACGCCGTTGGGCAACACACTGCAGAGGAAGTAAGTAATATGGTTCCAGGTAAACCGCAAACAGATCCAACTTTGGAGTGGTTCCTTTCTCACTGCCACATTCATAAGTACCCTTCAAAGAGTACACTGATCCATGCTGGCGAGAAAGCAGAGACCCTCTACTACATCGTAAAAGGCTCCGTGGCCGTTCTGATCAAGGATGAAGAAGGCAAGGAAATGATCCTGTCCTACCTGAATCAGGGCGACTTCATCGGTGAACTGGGCCTGTTTGAAGAAGGCCAGGAGCGTACTGCCTGGGTTCGTGCGAAAACCCCTTGTGAAGTAGCAGAAATTTCCTTCAAAAAATTCCGTCAGCTGATTCAGGTCAACCCGGATATCCTGATGCGTCTTTCTGCGCAGATGGCACGTCGTCTGCAAGTCACCAGCCAGAAAGTTGGCGACCTGGCTTTCCTGGACGTCACAGGCCGTATCGCTCAGACGCTGCTGAACCTGGCAAAACAGCCAGATGCGATGACTCACCCGGACGGTATGCAAATCAAAATCACCCGTCAGGAAATTGGTCAGATTGTTGGCTGTTCCCGCGAAACCGTTGGCCGCATCCTGAAGATGCTGGAAGAGCAGAACCTGATTTCTGCCCACGGTAAAACCATTGTTGTTTACGGGACTCGCTGAACCAATGGGGCTGCAGCCCCTGAAGTAATGCAACCAGTGTGAGTACTCAAAAAGCCGCCATTGCGGCTTTTTTTGTGCCTGTCAGTCGTCCCCCGGAAGCTCTCTCCACGTTGCATCCGGATTCTCTAGGCATATCACATTATTGCAGTTGCCTTCCTTTGCTGCCTTGCTACATTTGGCATATCAGACCGATGTGGATGCGACGAGATGGATATCGAACGTTTTGCCCCGAATGCACAGCACAGCCAACTGCCTCCCCGCCCAATGATTACCATGGGCCGCTTCCTTGCTTCCTCCGTAGAAATGACCGGCTTTCAGTCGCCCCGCCAACTGCTGGAGCAAGAGGCTGATGTGCGCCCGGCCGATCTTTCAGCACGAGAAGATGACTGGATGCTGCCTCTGGATCGCCAGCACTGAACATCCGTTTCTGTTCTGTCGCAGCTAAAAAAACAGCGGCCCTGAGGCCGCTGTTTTCTTTATCAAGAATCCGTTACATATTCGTACTTTCGAAGATCTTGTCTGCCGATGCTTCCACAAAGCCAGGGTAAAGCACTCCGTCTGCCTGCGGATAACGCTTGGCAAACTCATAGAAGCCACCCGGGATGGTGCGGACACCGTCCGTAAAAGCAACATCAACACGGTCGGCCATGGTCGAGGACTGCTCCAGCATGACTTCCGGGTTTCCTTTCACTTCACCACCAGAGGTGTTGATGCTGAAGCCATTGTGGCGCAGCAGGCTGTTCACCGCTGAGACTTCAGTAAACTGCTCCAGCTGATTCACACTCACGGTGAAATGGTTGGCACCATAGCCATGTGCTGCAACCCAGCCAGCGTACTCGCTCTCTTCCGCTAGTTTCTCGTAGGTTGCAAAATCCAGCTCCCACAAACGACCGCCGTAGAGGAAACTGCCGTTATCCATCGCACCCTGAGGAATTTGCTTCACCAGACTGCGCACGGTATTTTGCAGATCCGCAGAGCACTGACCCACCAGCAGCTCACTGATAAACACTTTCGGTGCAGCCGGATTCGGATGCTCAAAATGTTCAGCGTACAGCTTTTTCTTTTCGAAATGGTAAGTCCCACATGGCTTGTAACCAATCGCAATAAAAGGTGCAGCCAGCACATCCAGACTCACACCCGGCAGATTAAGCGTCCGCAAAGCGATATGATCGTTGAGCAGCGGAGCATCCTCTGTCAACAGATCATGTACCTGTGCAGCCGACGGGCAAAGACGGTTTGTGAAGTCTTGCCACAGGGCATCAAACAATTTTTCCACTCTTTCCATGATGCGGTTCCCTCGAAAATACGGGTAAGCAAATTATAGTTGGATTCCCGGAGACAGCTGAGCAGGCAGTTCGGTTGCCTCTCCTTCCATAGAAGCCATCGGATACGCGCAGTAGTCTGCCGCGTAGTAAGCACTTGGACGCAAGTTGCCGGACGCACCCGGACCACCAAACGGCGCATCACCGCTCGCACCCGTCAGCTGACGGTTGCGGTTCACAACACCGGCGCGGATATGATCGATGAAATACTGCCACTCGCTGTCGTCGTTCGAGACCAGACCTGCAGACAAGCCGTAACGGGTGTTGTTTGCCATCTCAACCGCCTGGGTCAGATCCGTATAGCGTGCCACCTGCAGCAGCGGACCGAAGTACTCTTCATCCGGCAGTTCTGCAATCTGGCTGACTTCGATGATACCCGGTGTCACGATCGCACCCTGACCCCGTTCCGCTTTCAGCAGTGACACACCGCCCATCTCCGTCAGACGCGTCTGCGCTGCGATGATGTTGTCTGCGGCCACCACAGAAATCTGCGGGCCCATAAATGGCTGTGGTTCTGCAAACGGGCCATCCACATGAATGGCTTTGGCAGCTTCAACCAGCGCGGCAATCAGCGCATCCCCTTCCGCACCTTCAGGCACGTACAGACGGCGGGCGCAGGTACAACGCTGACCGGCACTGATAAAGGCAGACTGAATAATGGTGTAAACCGTCGCTTTCAGATCGCCGTAATCTTTTGAGATCACCATCGGGTTGTTGCCGCCCATCTCCAGCGCCAGCATCTTGCCTGGCTGACCAGCAAACTGACGGTGCAGGATGTGACCTGTGTTGGCACTACCGGTAAACAGCAGACCATCAATGCCATTCGACTGAGCCAGCGCTTCACCGGTCGCACGAGCGCCCTGAACCAGGTTAATCACGCCCGCAGGCAGACCAGCCTGCTCCCAGAGTTTGATGGTTTCTTCTGCCACTTTCGGCGTCAGATCCGAAGGCTTGAAGACCACGGTATTGCCCGCCAGCAAAGCCGGAACAATATGGCCATTGGGCAAGTGACCCGGGAAGTTGTAAGGGCCGAAAACCGCCATGACACCCAGTGGACGGTGACGCAGCACCGCTTTGGTGCCCGACACATCTTTTTCGCGTTCGCCGGTACGCTCATTGTAAGCACGCAGAGAAATCGCAATTTTACCGACCATGGCACCCGCTTCAGTCCGGGTTTCCCACAAAGGCTTCCCGGTTTCTTCTGCAATCGTGCGAGCAATATGTTCGCTGTTGTCTTTCACCAGGGCAGCAAAACGCTCTACAACTGCCTGACGCTCCGCCAGACTGGTTTTACGCCAGTTGATCAGTGCTTCCCGGGCGCTGGCAACTGCCTGCTCCACCTGCTCGGCGGTCGCGCTTTTGCCTTCCCAGATCACTTCACCACTGAATGGGTTGAGCGATTGCATCGCATCACCCTGACCGGCTTGCCAGTTACCTGCAATCCATTGTGTCATCTTGTATTCCACCCTAGTTATTGGGCAATCAGGCGAACCTGATCCCCGTTTTTCACTTCTAATACCTGAGCCATTTCCGGAGAAATGATGGCCAGATTTCGCTCACCATCCAACGCGGCTTTGCCAACCGTCGCACGGAAATCTGCAAAGCGGGTATTGCTGATGATGTAGTCATGAGAGCTGTGGTGTTCACCAATTTCAACCGTGCAGCGCTTCGACGCCCGCACAGATTCAATATGGCGAACATCACATTCAACCGTTGGGCCAGCGTCAAAGAGATCCACATAGCCGCGATTGACAAAACCTTCCGCTTCCAGCAGCTTCAGTGCCGGACGGGTGTTGTCGTGGACCTGACCGATCACCGCCTGCGCTTCTTTGCTCAGCAGGTTGACGTAGATCGGCAGCTTTGGCATCAGATCGGCAATAAATTCTTTGCGGCCAATCCCGGTCAGATAGTCGGCTTCCGTAAACTCAATGGAGAAGAAGTGCTCTTTGAGCCACTCCCAGAACGGTGAGTTGCCGTTGTCGTCAGATACACCCCGCATTTCAGCGATCACAGTGTCTGCGAAACGATGGCGATGTTCTGCCAGCATGAGGAAACGGCACTTGGACAGTAAACGTCCATTGAGGCCCTGACGCCATTGCGGGCGCAGGAACAAGGTGCACAGCTCACTCACACCCGTGTAATCATTACCAAACGTCAGTACTTTCAGCACTTTGTGCACATCCAGATGATGTGAATTGTGGACCAGCGTGCTGAGGTGATAAGTATAGAAAGGATTGTCCAGACCAACGGCCGCTTCCAGGGCTGTGGTTCCGGCAATTTCACCTGTCTCTGTGTCTTCCGCCACCATGAGGTAGCCTTCCGGGCCAGGTACAGTGACGTCTTTATGAAAGCTGTCAACGGAATGAGCAATCCGGTTACTCAGGATCTCTTCATTCACGGGCAGTGATGTAAAACCGTGGCCTGATTCTTCGGCGCACGTCATCAGTGCAGGTAAATCAGCTTTTTGAATCGGACGTATAACCAGCATCGAACTCCCTCCTGATGCAGGTAGCAACACAGGTTGCTAACTCTGAATATCTAGTTTTCTTGCTCTTCTAACAACGACCCCGGGAACAGGCCCGGGGCAGTCAAGACGGGACCAGCATCCGACCGGCCCCTCATTGTTTTTATTGGTTGTACAGCTTGGCGATTGCACGCTCCAGACGCGCCATGCCTTCTTCGACATCCGATTTTTCAATCACCAGCGACGGTGTGAAACGAACGACGTTTGCGCCAGCAACCAGGACCATCAGACCTTCTTCGCCCGCAGCCAGCAGTACATCACGCGCACGGCCCTGCCATGCTTCGTTCAGTGCCGCACCCAGCAGCAGGCCTTTACCGCGCACTTCTGCAAAAATCGGGTACTGTGCATTGATTTTCTCAATGCCTTCACGGAACCACTGCTCACGCTCTTTCACGCCAGCCAGCACTTCAGGTTTTGCCACTTCGTCGACCACGGCTTCTGCAACGGCACAGGCCAGCGGGTTACCACCGTAAGTTGAGCCATGCGTGCCGATCTTCAGGTGCTGTGCCAGCTCAGTCGTTGTCAGCATGGCACCAATCGGGAAACCACCACCCAGAGATTTCGCGGTGCTCAGGATATCCGGCGTCACGCCCAGCCCCTGATATGCGTAGAACTCACCGGTACGACCGTTACCCGTTTGAACTTCATCGAAAACCAGCAGTGCATTGTGCTTGTCACACAGTTCACGTACGCCCTGGATGAATTCTTTCGTTGGAGAAACAATCCCGCCTTCACCCTGCAGTGGCTCCATCATGACCGCACAGGTGCGATCAGAGATGTGCGCTGCCAGCGCTTCCAGATCGTTGTACGGCAAGTGGGTCACTGCCTGAGGTTTTGGACCGAAGCCATCGGAATAAGCCGCCTGGCCACCCACGGTGACGGTAAAGAAAGTACGACCGTGGAAACCTTGTTTAAAGGCGATGATTTCATCTTTTTCCGGGCCAAATTTGTCAGCAGCATAACGACGGGCCAGTTTCAGTGCCGCTTCGTTGGCTTCCGCGCCAGAGTTTGCGAAGAATACTTTCTCAGCAAAACAGACTTCAGTCAGTTTCTTCGCCAGACGCAGTGCAGGCTCGTTGGTCATCACGTTACTCAGGTGCCAGATTTTGTCTGCCTGATCTTTCAGGGCGGACACCATGACTGGATGGCAATGACCCAAGCAGCTCACCGCGATACCACCGGCGAAATCGATGTACTCACGGTCATCCTGGTCCCACACACGGGCACCTTTCCCTTTCACCGGGATGATTTGCATTGGGGAGTAACAAGGCACCATGACCTCATCAAAGGTTTGACGTCCTACTTTTTGTTCCGTCGCCATCATACTTTCCTTCTGTGTATATCGCTTTGCGCATAGTATTTACATAATTTTAACCGATTCCAATAGCAGAAAATGTTTTTTACAGACCTGTAACCTTCACGGTTTTCTGCTCCGGTTACATATTTATGCGCGATGAAGGAAAAGTTATTAAGACAGTTTTCAGGGAAGGTGTTTTTCCCTGTAGGAATGAATGCCCCTGTTCAGGATTTGGTCAACTGCATAAGCTTGCGGCGGGTAACGGATAAAAATAATTCAGTTAATGTTGAGAAAAGTGACGTTGATCGCGCTTGTGAGACAGTGAAAAACCGCCAAAAACAGGCATTAGCCAAACTAATCGGACATTAGCGAGGCCCCATCTGACAGGGCCTGCGCGTAAATTCAGGCTGTCGTTACAGCGCGTTTCAGGAAGTTAGCCAGCAACTGATGGCCCTGCTCAGTGAGAATACTTTCCGGATGAAACTGGACCCCTTCCAGCGGTAGGGTTTTGTGGGCAATTCCCATAATTTCGTCGCGTTCGCCGTCTCGTTCGGTCCAGGCGGTAATTTCAAAACAATCCGGCAAAGTATCCGGCTGGACCACCAGTGAATGATACCGAGTGACAGTGAGTGGATTGTTCAGACCAGAGAAAACACTGCGGTTGGTGTGGATCACGGGAGACGTTTTGCCATGCATGACCTGGCGGGCACGCACCACTTTGGCCCCGAAAACCTGCGCAATCGACTGATGGCCGAGGCAGACACCCAGAATCGGCAGCTTACCGGCAAAATGTTCGATGGCAGCCAGAGAGATCCCGGCATCATCCGGCGTACAGGGGCCAGGCGAAATCACCAGGTGGGTCGGCGACAAGGCTTCGATGCCGTCAATATCAATGTCATCATGACGCACGACTTTGACCTCTGCGCCCAGTTCACAGAAATACTGGTAAAGATTATAGGTAAAAGAGTCGTAGTTATCGATGATTAACAGCATAAAATGTCCCTGCCCTGCGTGAAACGGCGCCCTATTTTGCAACAGAGAGGGAGAAAGGCAAGCAGGATCGCGCCCGGCTTGCCTTTATCTCATCAGAAACGACTGAGATTAATGTTTCATTCGGCAGCTTACACCGTTATACACCGCCTTCAGACGCCCGTTCAGTTTCAGCGGTGTGTAAGAACATGGGACTTCAAATACGCCGTAGGCCAGCAAACTCAGGCTCACCGAGTCGCCCGCATGAATACCCACATGATTCAGAAAACGATTGTCTTCACGGTAGTGGCGTTTCTGCCCCGGCATCAGCCAGAACTGCGTGCTGTCCCAGTACCAGCGATTGAATACCGGATACACTGGATGCAGACTTTTATTTTTGAAGGTCAGGTGGAAACCCGCGTTCCCCGGCTGTGGGTATTTCAGGCTGACAATCACAGGATCATGGTCCGATGCGGAATAAGGCCCCTGTGACTTCGCCAGATCACCGCTGTAACGATCTGAATACTCAAACAGCGTACTTTCGACAGAGTTGATGTGCCACTCTTCAACCCCGGCCACTTTCCCGGCCAGCGATGCATTGGCCAATACGTGGTCCAGACTGCCCAGCTCTCCGTCATAGCTGTAGGAGTATGCCAGTGCGTCATGACCCTCAGCAGCCAGATTCACCAGACCCAGGCCCGGTCCGGCCTCAATGCCGGTTTCATGCAGGACTTTCCCGGCCACGGAGGTTCCGGAAGCAGAGACAATTTTCCGCGAGGCTGTTGCTGGCGCGTAGTCTGTCAGCACTCGGATCGGATCTTCTTTGGCGTAAGCGTTCATATCGCCCAGCACCAGTAAGTCGCCATCCACATGTTTCAGCGCATCCGACAGCACCATAGCCGCCGAGACACGGAAAGCATTACAGTGGCCCTGCAAATCCGCCGGATCGGTTTCATACTCACCGCTGATCCAGTCTTCGTAGCAACCTGAGCCTTTTGATTTCAGATGGTTCACCACCACCGTCAGCGGTTTGGCATCTTCGATCCCTTTCACGGTAAAAGACTGCATCAGGCTGTCGCGCTGGAAGACTTCCAGATCTTTTGACTCACCCTGCGGGTTGGTCCCGGTCAGTTGCTGATGAGGCATTCGGATCACCTGTGCAGCCTGAGCTGGTTCTGCTTTCGCCGGGCGATAAATCAACGCCACGGTAATGGCGTCTGTGCCCAGGAATTTGCCCTGATACAGATCAGCCTGGTCAATGGTGATATAGCTGTAGTGGTCCGCCGGATCATTGAAGGCTTCATTGAGTGTGGACACCAGGTTTGCCAGCGCGCTGTCTTCAGCAAAACCATTGTTTTCCATTTCCATGATGCCCACGATATCCGCATCCATGGCCGCCAGCGCATTGACAATCTTCGTGCGCTGCAACTGAAAATCTGCCTCAGTTTTCGCCCCGCGGTTGCAGCCTTTCGCCGCATCTGCATCGGCCTGATCTTTACATCTGGCATTCAGCGGACCGCCGATATCGCTGTCACTGGTGAAGAAGTTCAGGACATTAAAACTTGCGACTTTCAGTTGAGCATCCGGCACCACCTGAGGCGCGACCGTCCGGTCACTGGTGTGAATGAAGTCAGCCGCTGAAACCGTATTAGTCGGGATCAGGCGATATTCGCCATAGCTATAGCCAATTACCCCTTCGAGGTTCACGACTGTATCGCCAACGCGAATATAACCCTGTTCAGCATCCAGCCCGGGGAAATACGGGATCACCCCATCCGGAGCTTTGGCATCGGTATCAATATACAGCTGGTTTTTGTCGTTCGCCGCAGCCAGCGCTTTGGCGGCTTCACTGCCTGCCACATGCAACTGTGTCGGTTTCACCAGCGGAGCCTCGTGCGACAGCACCATGTTGTTACGGTAGGAGTCGTAATCAAAGCCAAAGTTACGGGTCACTTTCAGGTTACTGTCCTCGTTCAGACGCACACGCATGCCTTCATAGCGTTCCATCGCATCGGCCAGCTGCTCTCCGTCTTCCAGTTCAATGGCAACCGGAGCCGGCACCGCGCCTGAGGATCCAATTTGCACTTTGCCTTGTTCTGCCACCAGTTGGGTCAGATCGTAATGCTCTTTCACTTTGGCTTGCAGGCAAACGGTCATGCCCGGCTGGACATCTGGCGCGACTTTACCGCCGGTATAAACAAAAATACCGTCCGAGGTTGCAGGATTCTCATCCCCTTCTGCGTCCTGTAAGAAAAAGCCTTTATACAGGCTCTGGGTGGATGCCGTAACGACACCACGAACGAAATACGCTTCATCGCTGGTGTACTTACCTTCCGGGATCATCGGGCTTTTCAGTCCGTCGCCCTGAATGTCATAGATTGGGGTCAGCGTTTGCGCGTCACAGCTAAAAGTGTCCGCCAGCGCGTGAACAGGCAAAAAGCCCATGGCAGCGACGAATGGCAAAAGTTGGGTTCGAAGCATTGTCTGCAATCCTTTACATTTATTGATAGGTATATCTAAAAAGTCATGCATTATTTAGCAGAGATACATCTCATGAATGTGACAAAGGTTACAAATAAGTCGGTTACGCACTAAAACGCTTCGTTTTGGTGATCTTGCTCCAAAAAGAAACCCCATAAAATTGTGCACGACGGGCATAAAAAAAGCAGAAGACAATGCCTTCTGCTTACAGTTGTTCGCTGAGTGTGAGCTGAGCGTTAAGGGCGGCTCACAAAACCAACGGCTTCGTACACTTTTTTCAGCACTTCTGCGGCGCGGGCAGATGCTTTTTCTGCCCCCGTCTTCATGACCTGATCCAGCAGTGCGCGATCGTTGCGGTATTCATGGTAACGGGCCTGCAGCGGCTCCAGCATGGCAACCACAGCTTCTGCGGTATCTTTTTTCAGATGGCCATACATTTTGTCGCTGTATTCCGCTTCAATATCGGTCAGAGGCTTGCCCGTCACACCCGACAGAATGCCCATCAGGTTAGACACACCCGGCTTGTTTTCAATGTCAAAAACTACACGTGGTGGCTCTTCAGAGTCAGTCACCGCACGCTTGATCTTCTTGGTGATGACTTTCGGGTCTTCCAGCAGACCAATCACATTGTTACGGTTATCGTCCGACTTGGACATTTTCTTCAGCGGATCCTGCAGGCTCATGACGCGCGCTCCCACCGGCGGGATGTAAGGTTCCGGCACGACAAAGGTATCGCCATACAGATTGTTGAACCGGATTGCGATGTCACGCGCCAACTCCAGGTGCTGTTTCTGATCGTTCCCAACCGGCACCTGATGTGCGCCATACAGCAGAATGTCTGCCGCCATCAGCACCGGATATGAGAACAAGCCAGCGTTGATGTTTTCTGAGTGACGCTGAGATTTGTCTTTGAACTGCGTCATCC
Source organism: Photobacterium sp. GJ3 (assembly GCF_018199995.1). NCBI lineage: Bacteria > Pseudomonadati > Pseudomonadota > Gammaproteobacteria > Vibrionales > Vibrionaceae > Photobacterium > Photobacterium sp. GJ3. The sequence continues at coordinate 3,099,791 of NZ_CP073578.1, forward strand.
GGTTCAGTTCACCCATCTGAGTGTAACAGTTCAGAACCCACGCCAGCTGCGCATGCTCCGGTGCATGAGACTGAACAAACAACGTGCTCTTTTCCGGGCTGACACCCACGGCCAGACATAGAGCCAGCGCATCCAGCGTGGCTTCACGCAGAGCAGCCGGATCCTGACGCACGGTAATCGCATGCAGGTCAACCACACAGTAATGGCAGTTGTAATCATCCTGCATTTGTTCCCACTGACGCAGCGCACCCATGTAGTTACCAATACTTAACTCACCGGAAGGCTGTACGCCACTAAATACAATGGGTTTACTCATGATGGGATATTCCTGTTTTTCCTAAACTTCTCCGGTAACACCTGTCACCGGACAAAACGATAAGACAATAAATGAATGGACTCGACCGGATCAGCTCAGTGTCACCACATCCAGCAATTGGCTGAACTGAGTCAGCACCCGATCCGGGTTGCTGTCACTGATTGGCTGGCCGTAGTTATAGCCGTAAGTCAGGCCGACAACATAGCATGAGGCTGCCTGTGCTGCCAGAACATCATTCCGGGAGTCGCCAACCATCAACATCTCTTTGCAACTCACGCAATGTTTTTCCATCAGCCAGTGCAGTGCGTAGGGATCCGGTTTCTTTTTCGGGAAAGTATCGCCACCAATCACATCGGTAAAATAATGATCGATACCGTACTCTGCCAGAATATGCGGCACGAACTGAAACGGCTTGTTCGTCACGATAGCCATCGGCATCCCCGCCTGATGCAGCGCTTCCAGCGTTTCTTTCACACCCGGATACAAGATCGTTTTCTGATGCCCGCCTTCCTGATAAAAGCGGTTGAACATCGCGAGCGCCTGCTGATGCAAAGCCGGGTCCAGCTCAGGGTCTAAATCTATACTCTGGCTCAGCGCACGGCCAATCAGAATTTCGGCACCGTTACCGATCCAGGTTTGGACCTGAGCTTCTGTGACGCCCGGCAGGCCCAGTGCCTGCATGGTTTTATCTGCGGCATCTGCCAGATCAGGCACGCTGTCGAGCAGCGTACCGTCGAGATCGAATGCAATCAGCTTGATGTTGTTCATTTTCATCCGCGATTCACCTTCGCCAGCTCGGCACGCATTTCATCGATCACGGCTTGATAGTCCGGTTCGCCGAAAATGGCCGAACCTGCGACAAACATGTCGGCACCGGCTTCTGCGATCTCACGAATATTCTCGACCTTGACCCCACCGTCGATTTCGAGGCGTATCGCCCGACCAGACGCTTCAATTCGTTCGCGTACCTGGCGCAGTTTTTCCAGCGTATGCGGAATGAAAGACTGGCCGCCGAATCCCGGGTTCACCGACATCAGCAAAATCATGTCCAGCTTATCCATCACATGATCCAGATAATGCAGGGGCGTGCCCGGATTAAAGACCACACCGGCCTGACAGCCGTGGTCTTTGATCAACTGCAGGCTGCGATCCAAATGCTCTGTCGCTTCGGCATGAATGGTGATCATCGTGGCACCCGCTTTAGCAAAATCCGGAATAATCCGGTCGACAGGTTTCACCATCAGATGAACGTCAATCGGCGCGGTAATGCCGTAATCACGCAACGCTTTACAGATCGGCGCGCCAAACGTGAGATTCGGGACGTAATGGTTATCCATCACGTCAAAGTGAATCACATCGGCGCCCGCTGCCAGCACTTTTTCAACGTCTTCACCCAGGCGGGCAAAGTCAGCAGACAGAATGGAAGGGGCGATCAGAAAATCCGTCATGTTCAGCCTCTGTACTCAATTGGTTTCCCCGGACTTCACCGAGGCGGATATGAGGCAAAATTCTACCCGATCTGAACCGGGATGTCTTAGGCTCTGTGGCGCTTTCACCATTGATTTTTGCCGGGATAAAAACGCAGAGACGGCTATGCTATAAGAAATGAAGTTCAGGCGCTGGTTTCACAAACAGGGAAAAGTCCATGACCAAGTCCTCCCCACGCAAAAAGAGCAATGTCTTTCGCAGTGTCGCTGCTGCCATGTTTGGTGTGCAGTCCGATCGGAACCGGCAACAGGATTTCAGCCAGCCCAGCGCCCTGCCGTTCATTCTGGCAGGGGTGGTTTTCATCGTGGTGTTTGTGATGATTCTGGTTGGGATCAGTCAGCTGGCGGCGGGCTGAAAAGCGCCAGGAGTTCGTTGACTTTATTACGGCCGCTGCCGTTGCGGCTGATGGTTCGTTTGACCTTCACCACCGACAAGTCCGCTCCGTGATATAAACGCCGGGTCAGTGTGGTGTCATGATTCGAAATCAACACCGGGATCCCACGTTGTGTTGCCGTGTTTTCAGCCACATCTGCCAACGCGGCCTGATCGTCGAGACTGAAACCGTTCCCGGCATAAGAGGTAAAGTTTGCTGTGGTTGAAAGCGGCGCATACGGCGGATCGCAATAGACCACACTGCCCTTGCGAGCCCGGGAAAATGTCTGATGATAGCCTTCGCAGATAAAGGTGGCTTTCTTCGCCTTTTCGGAAAAGAAAATCATCTCTTTTTCAGGGAAATACGGTTTCTTATACGACCCAAAAGGCACATTGAATCCACCTTTTTTGTTATAGCGGCACAGGCCGTTAAAGCCGTGGCGGTTCATATACAGAAAATACAGCGAACGCTGATAAGGATCCTGAGTCTGATTGAAAGCTTCCCGAATGGCCAGGTAAGCGCCTTTTTGATTGTATTCCGGCGTAAAAAACGCCTGCGCGTCTTGAATGTAACGCTCAGGTTCATGTTTCAGCACGTTATACAGATTGATCAGATCCGGGTTGATATCGGCCAGCAGATAATCTTCATAATCCGTGTTGAGAAACACGGAACCCGCTCCGACAAAAGGTTCAACCAGTTTACGCGCAGGGGGCAGATGTCGTCTGATATCTTCGACCAGAGAGAACTTACCTCCGGCCCATTTCAGAAAGGCACGCTGCTTTTTCATTTGGTTAACCTACCACCCATAGCGACTGTTTTTGCAAAGGTGGCGGATTGTAACCTATTTCTCACCTGACCCCTACTGCTAGAGCGCATTTATCGCCCTTGTCTGTTGAATTCCTGCTGCGGATTCAGTCCGGATTACTGTGACCGGTCGATTTCACGATGAATCTGCGTATAAGACTTCACCCAGGGCTGAACAGCCTGCACTTTATCCGGCAATTGCGACTGTGCCTGACGGGCTGCTGCCACCGTGGCAAAATCGCCGGTGACAACAATGTACCAGCGTACACCCTGACGTTGTGTCTGATACACCTGGGCGATCTCCTGAATGCCGTATTCGGTCAGGAAACTACGGGTCGCTTCCAGAGAATGCATCGCGGCCAGTTGCAGCGCATAATGTCGGCTGTTCACCGCTTTCAGCGTTTCTTTATCTGCCTGCATCGCAGCCTGCAACGCGGCAAAAGGTGCAACAGGTTCAGTCTCCGCCTGCGTTTGTGTAGGCGCAGGGGTTTCCGTCACTTGCGGCGCGGTGTCGGATTCAGCTTGTGCTTCCGGCGGCGCATTTATCACATCCTGAATGGCGGCATTCAGCGCTGCACTGCCTGCCACCGCCTGTTCACCGGAGCCCCCGGTTTCCTGTTCGGTGATCATGGCATCGACGAGATCAGACGGCACCACAACCCGCTTACCGGTATCGCCGGAGCGGCCTACCGTCAGCCCTTCAAATTTGACCGGCGGCGGCAAGGTGTCTGCGCTCTCGGTATCCTGCGGCAGACCGTCTGACACTTCGGTCTCGGACGCATCCAAGACTGAAGGAGCCGCCTCGTCCACCACAAGAGTCGTGTCTGCAGTGGCTTGCGGCAGTTGCGTCTCAGATTCGGCCAACGCCTCATCAAGGGCGACAGGTGCCGGTTCATCCGTCTCCGGCTCGCGTTGCTGCGCAGCGTCCTGCCCTGAGGGAAAATACCAGAACACGCCCGCTGCAACCACCAGTGCCAGTAAAACAGCCAGCAATGATAAAGGAGAAAAAGTACGTGACGAGGATGAAGCCATATTTTCGACCTCCGTGCGATTGAGTGCAGTCAGAGCACCCGGTGTCGGGGGAACCTGTTCAGCCTGCGCTTTGAGTGTCCGCCGCTGATTGGCATCCAGTGAATGACTGGAAAGCACCAGCTCAAGAAATGTCTGAACTTCCGGTTCGGACAACGGGGGAATTTCCAGCTCCAGTGGCGCCTGCCCCTGCCCATGGGAAACCTGACGTAATGCTTTGGTTAACCGACCTGTCTGACTAAAGAGTAGTACATTGACCTGCCAGTCTGCAGCCGACTGTGCCTTGGTGACCAATGCCCAGAGCTCCCCGATTAACGCCGGGCTCAACATCTGGGCGTCATCGATCACCAGCAATAACTCAACCGGCTTCCCTTCAAGCAACCGCTCCAGCGATTGCTGCAAGGGATCGGTATCGTTAAACACCGCATTGGGGATCAACTGATTGAGCAAGATAGAGCGATGCTGATTGTCTTGCTGTGCCGGGTGGCACATCAGCAGCGCTTGTCGGGCCTGACTGCCATCGGCATCGGCCCATTGTTCAAGATATCGTTGGGCCAGCCAGGTTTTACCGGCCCCTTCATCGCCGCTGATTTGGATCAAATGGGAGCCAAAACGGGTCAGAAACTGTACCCGGGAGAGGAGATGGATCTGGCTGTCCAGATCCAGAGACGTCAAAGAAGCGGCTATCGTCATGCAATATTACAACATCAGGATTCGATCACCTGACGCAGGAGGTCATGAGGTACATCAGCAACCACTTCAGCACTGCCGATTCCGGTTGGCAGTACCAGTCTGAGTTTGCCCGACAACACTTTCTTATCCCGCATCATGTGCTTGATATAATGGTCAAAGGTCATGGTTTCCGGTGCCTGAACCGGTAAGTCCGCAGCCACCAGCAATTGGCGAATGTGTGCCACTTGCTCCGGTGTCAGCAGTCCCAGCAGACAGGCTGTTTGTGCAGCCTGAACAGTACCGGCTGCAACAGCTTCACCGTGAAGCCAATTACCATACCCCATCTCAGCTTCAATCGCATGACCAAAAGTGTGACCCAGATTCAGCAGCGCGCGTACACCTGACTCTTTCTCGTCAGCCGCGACTACATCGGCCTTAATTTGGCAGCATCGGGCAATCGCCTGACTCAGCGCCTGGGGTTCCAGCGCACGCAGCTGCGCCATGTTTTTTTCAAGCCACTCAAAGAAATCCAGATCGACAATCACACCATATTTGATCACTTCGGCCATCCCGGCTGCAAATTCACGTGCAGGCAGGCTTTTCAGACAATCGGTGTCGATCACGACGGCCTGAGGCTGATAAAAAGCCCCGATCATGTTTTTGCCCAGCGGATGATTCACGGCAGTCTTACCGCCGACAGAGGAATCAACTTGTGCCAGCAGCGTGGTCGGGACCTGAATGAAGTCGACGCCCCGTTGAAAACAGGACGCGGCAAAACCCACCACATCGCCAATAACACCGCCGCCCAAAGCAACGAGCACGACATCACGGCCATAACTGCCTTCGAGCAGAAAGGTCATGATTTGATTGAAGGTATCGAGGTTTTTATACTGTTCGCCGTCTGGCAGATTCAGCAGGGCCACATCTTTCGCCAACGGGCGAAGCGTGGCCTGCAGTGTCTCGGCATAAAGCGGTGCAACGGTGTCGTTGCTGATGATCACAACCTGGCGACCAGCCACAGAGGAGAAATAGTCCGGATTCGACAGTAATCCGGTGCCAATTGAAATGTTGTAACTTCTTTCACCCAGATTAACTGTAATCCGCTCCATGGCTCGCTGTGTCTCCGTAGTTAACGCTCTTCCAGCATTTTAATGATTTGATTGGCGACGACCTTTGCACTCTGGTCATCGGTCCGTACGACGTAATCCGCCACTTCTTCATACAATGGATTACGCTCCTGCGCAAGCGCTTCAAGCACTTCGCGGGGATTATCTGTCTGCAACAGCGGGCGCTTCTTGTCACGCTGTGTGCGTGCCAGTTGCTTCTCAATGGTGGTTTCCAGATACACCACAATACCGCGGGCAGAAAGACGGTTCCGGCTCTCTTTGCTTTTCACCGAGCCACCCCCGGTCGCCAGCACAATACCCTGCTCCTGAGTGAGATCGTCAATGACCGCTTCTTCACGGGCACGGAACCCGTCCTCGCCTTCCACATCGAAGACCCAGCTGATATCAGCACCGGTTCGATCTTCGATCACAGAATCTGAGTCCAGAAACTCCATATGTAACTGCTGTGCTAGGTGTCTGCCAATGGTGCTTTTACCGGCTCCCATTGGGCCTACCAAGAAAATATTTCGTTTTTCAGCCATGTTTAGCAAATATACGCGCGGTTAAAAAATAGACAAAAAAGCCCACAGGCTTTTGATTTACAAGCCCGAGGCGCCAACTTCCTCACATTTCATTCGTGATAAGACCGAAAATTATCTCAGGACTGACAGCTGTTTGGCAATAGCCAGTCGCCGTCAAGAGGGTGATCTCTGGCAACAGATAGCGCTGTGGGCTGCGTATCACCTCGCTATCGCAGGATTTTTGGCGTGACAAAAATTAATAGTTCCCGCCGTGCATCCCGCTCCATCGTCTGCCGGAACAAGGTACCGATCAAGGGTAAATCCCCAGCAAGGGGACCTTGCGGACCGACTGACTGAACTGATGCTGAAAAATTCCGCCCAGCACGATGGTTTCTCCATTCTCCACCAGTACCTGAGTGCCGATCCGTTGTGTATCAATGGCAACCGCCTCCCCCGTGCCGGTATTCACCGACTCACCCGGCTTGTTCTGGGTCACCTCCAGATCCAGCACCAGCTTGTCATCCGGCGTGATTTGCGGGGTCACCATCAAGCTGAGCACTGCTTTTTTAAAGGACACCGAAGTCGCGCCGCTGGAAGCCGCTTCCAGATACGGAATTTCTGTGCCCTGTTCAATATAGGCCATTTTCTTATTGGTCGTCACCAGGCGGGGCTGGAAATAATTTCGGCTTTGTCTTCCGCCTGTAAGGCGGACAGTTCCAGATCGAGCAACTGATCCCCCAGTTTCGCGACCTGAAAAGCGATTCGGGCTGCACCTGCCTGAGCGCCGAGATTCACATTCAGCAATTCATGAAGATCGGGGGAGCCCGCCTCCGGATTGAGTGTGGCAAGATTGGCCTCAATCGAGCCTCCGACCGTGAGGTCGCCCTGCGTATCGGACATGCCCCAGCGAACACCCAGATCAGACATATCTCTTTCGTTCATACTGACAATCCGGGCCTCGATTTGCACCTGCCTGACCGGCTGATCCAATGCCGCGATAATGGCCTGTACACTCTCCAGGTTCTCTACCCGATCTTTCACGATCAATGCATTGGTTCTGTCATCCACATGCAGCGCACCGGAAGCTGTCAGCAGGCTGGCCTGGCCAGCTTTCCCTGCCAGCAGATCAGCCAGTTCTGTCGCTTTCGCATACCGAATGGGTATCACACGCGTATCCAGCGCTGACGGATTGCTATCGGTCAGCCGGTGCTCCGGCGTTTCCATCGCATAATGCGCCAGCTCATCTGGAGTTGCCACCAGCATGACATTTCCCTGCCGGACATAAGCCAGCCCCTTCAGACGTAAGATATGATCCATCGTCTGAGCCCAGGCCACTTCTTTTAAATGCAGTGTGACATTGCCCTGAACGGCGTCTGACACAATCAGGTTGGTCTGCTGGTAGTCCGCCATGACCTGCAACAGTTGCCGGACAGGCACATCCTGAAAATTCAGCGAGATCCGCTTTTGATGTGCTGTGTCGGCCGTCGCTGACGCAGCAACAGCAGAGAGCGACATCAGTCCGCCGCCCCAGATCAAGGCGAGCAAAATACAATATATAGGCATGATGAGTGATGTTCCTGAAGTTGGATTTACAACGGTGGCTGGGGGGTTTCGCCGGAGGCTGGCAGCGTCTCTGGCAACAGCAGTGTTTCGCGGTGTTGTGGGGTACAGCCGCCGGGATCCTGCCATGCAATCACAGTTTGCTCTGGGGTCACCTCAACGACCTGAATCTGCGGGGCTAAGGCATCCCCAACGGTCACCCGCATCAATTGCCCCGACTGATGCCGCACCAGGGCCCAGCGGCCTGATTCATCCTGCAGGCTCCCCAGCATTCGGTATCCGCTCTCCCCGTCAGGTTTCACGCAGACGCTGGCCTGATCTGATTCGGCAATCTCCGGAGCCCCAAACATCCGACGTTCGGGGCGAACTTCGAATACCGGCGCTTCGGCCAGAACGAAAACAGAGGCTGAGGACCAGAAACTGACCAGAAGAACGCAGAGCGCACAGATCTTCATTGCCATGAGAACGGCTCCTGAGCACCCGGTAGATGTTCCGCCTGCGTGGCATGCAGTGTGGATGACACATCCCGGTATAAAATCGCACGACCTTTCAGGATCAGCGGGCCATGTGCCCCATCACCCGCTTGCAATGACAGTGAATGGACAGCAAAGATCCAAGGTTGCGCTGCCAGTGTCGCCAGAAAACGCCCCAGCGCGTCATAGGCGCCGCTGAATTCAAATTGCAGTGGCTGAATGCGATACCAGTCCCGCGCTTCAACAGCCTCCCACTGAAGGTGTTGCAATTGCACACCCAGCTGAGGGGCCTGTTGCTGTAATAGGTTCAGGACACCAACCATCCCGGCCTCGTCCGGCAAGCGTCTCAGTTGCTGCTGGAATTGCGCTTCCAGTGTGCCAGCCTGTGTCTGTAATACCGGCAATTGATTCACCCTGACAACAGACTGGCTCAATTGCACCGTGGCCGCGGCTTCAGCCAGCGCCAGTTGCTGCGTTTGCGCATACAATGGGATCAGCAACCAGTGGCATCCTCCCCCAGCAGCACCAGATTCAGGATCACGCAAAAACACAGCTGATAACGAGCGGGCCAGTCCGCTAAGGTTTCCAAAGTCAGATCACGCCAGTCATTCATCAGCCACCCCGCGTCCTGTTTGCGGTAAATCCATCGACAAATAAAAGCGCTGCCCGCCCGCCAAAGCTCCGGGACGCTCGACTGAATGTAGCCTGAGCCTGCCAGAACCGTACACAGCGTCAGTTTGCGACAGAAATTGTGTGATCGCCGCTGCATCCAACGTCTGAGCCACCAGTCGGATCTGCCCCGACGTCAGCGTCAGGCGCTCCAGATAAACGGACGTGGGAAGTAAAACCGGCAATTGATTCAGCAAGGTGATCAACGGAAACCGGTCATGATGCCACTGAGAAAACTGATCCAGACGGTCATGATAGATCGCCATGTCCTGCTCAAGCGTTGCCATCTGTGCCAGTTGGGGGGCCAGAACCTGCAACTGCTGTGCAAGCTTCTGATGACTGGCCTGCTGTGCCTGGTACTGACGGGTCATTGCAAGCCAGAGCACCCACAAGATCAGAAAAGCCATCCCGATGCCACATCCGACCCACCCGTAAAAACGGCGACGGTGCGCCCGTTGCTGCGCCACCCGCCAGGGCAGTAAATTAACGGCCATCAACATGCCAGTGCACCCCGGATCGCCAGAGCTGCGGCTCTGCACCAGCGCCCATCTTCCGGCAGTTGCACTAAGGTCGCTGGGGACTGAAACGGAAACAACTGTGCCGGAGTCAAACGGGAAACGGAGCGACCGCCAGGCGAGACAGACTCGGACACTGTCTCTGCGATCTGACCCGGCCCGGCAAACCAGAGAGGCGAACGCTCCGCCTGCCCGTCTCCACCGGCAGCCGCCAAATGATGAGGCAGATTCCGGAAGATCGCTTCAGACGCCGCTCCCTCAGCAACATGGCGATGGAATGGTTCCGGATGACGATGATTGGCCACCAGTTCCCACCCCCCATCATGCAGATAAACCAACGCCGGGTGCTTCGTGGCGGGTATTGCCAGCAACTCCGCCAGATATTTCAGCAGCCAGAGCAATGCCCGGCCCTGCAACTCCACCACCGTCGGGCGAAACCCTGCGGCTTTAGCCTGACCGGAAATCGTTTCAACACATACCTTTCTGGCGGCAAAGACCCGGAAATGAGTTTCAGATTTCTCCCCCTCTGCACCGGGTAAAGAATAATAATCGAGCGACAACAACTGTGGATCAAGGGCCAGCGCGCGAGCCAGCTCCTGTGTCAGCAGACCCGTTAAATCATCCTCCCAGTGGGATTCAACCGTGATTTCCCGCTGGATGACATCCTGATCCGGAATGGATAAAACACAACGCCCGGTTCGCTTTGGAAGCAAGGTCCGTAATTGACGCAAGGCTGACAACAAGGCATCCCTGGAAACGCTATCCTCAACGGGCCCCCAGCGGACGACGGTCCAGTTTCGTTTTCGGGAAAAAATGGGGCTTCTGCATACGCAGACAGTATCAATTGCGTTTTATTTTGCTTCAGCACGACCGCCTTTACACTATGGTGATCAATATCGATTCCGGTCCAGACTGGTTTGTGCAACATAGCGTGGTATGCTCCCCTGTTAGCGACAAGGCAAAATTATTCGAATAAACACCTTTGGCGGCGTTAAATTTTTTTGAGTTATCTTTATACTACTGACTGAAATAGCGCGGTTGGCCGAACGAAGGTGTAACGGGAATTCTCAAGTGAAGTTCATAAAGCGATTATTTATCTTTGCAATTATTTGCATCATTCTTGGAGTCAGTACGATTTTTGGTTTCTATCTGTACCTGAAGCCTGATCTCCCTGACGTAGCAACGCTGAAAAATGTTGAATTACAGACCCCCATGCAGGTGTACAGTGCCGATGGTGCGTTGATTTCCCAATTCGGTGAAAAACGACGTATCCCACTGACGCTGGATGAAATCCCTCCGCAGTTGGTTCACGCGATTATTGCCACAGAAGACAGCCGCTTCTATGACCATCCGGGCATTGACCCGATTGGCATTACCCGGGCCGCTTTTGTCGTTGCCACATCCGGCAGTGCCAAGCAGGGCGCCAGTACCATTACTCAGCAGCTTGCGCGAAACTTTTTCCTCAGCAATGAGAAAAAGCTGATGCGTAAAATCAAAGAGATTTTCATCGCAGTGCACATCGAGCAACTGCTGACCAAAGATGAAATCCTTGAGCTGTATCTGAACAAAATCTATCTCGGCTACCGTGCCTACGGCGTTGGTGCTGCGGCTCAGGTTTACTTCGGCAAAGAAATCAGTCAGCTGACCTTAAGTGAAATTGCGGTGATTGCCGGTCTGCCGAAAGCGCCTTCCACCATGAACCCGATTTATTCGCTGGATCGGGCGACCACGCGTCGCAATGTGGTACTGAGCCGGATGCTGGATGAGAAATACATTACCCGCGCCGAGTTTGAACAGGCCAAAGCCGAGCCGATTGTTGCCCGCTACCACAGTGCGGAAATAGAGCTCAATGCACCATACTTTGCCGAACGCGCCCGTGCGTGGATGGTGAATCGCTATGGTGAAGATGCATACACCTCTGGTATGAAGGTCTACACCACAGTTCATCCGAAGCTGCAGCGCGCTGCACAGCAGGCCGCCATTCAGAATTTGATGGAATACGATCAGCGCCATGGTTTCCGCGGCGCTGTCGCCACACTCTGGATGCCAGAGCAAAGTGCCTGGGAAGAAGAAAAAATTCTGGATCATCTGGCTAAACAGCCAACATATGGTGAACTGGATCCGGCCGTCGTGCTTCAGGTGAACGCAGAGACAGCCGAAGTCCTCCTCAAAGACGGCCAGCACCAGATACTGAACTGGGACGGCATGAAGTGGGCACGCCGCTTTATCACCGATTCCAGCCAGGGCGCGGCACCGAAAAAAGCCACAGACATTCTTGAGCCCGGTCAGCAGATCTGGGTGCAGCATCAGGGTGAGCAATGGGTTTTGAGTCAGGTCCCGGATGCGAATACCGCCTTTGTGGCCATCTCCCCCTATAACGGTGCCGTTCAGGCAATGGTGGGCGGGTTTAACTTCGTACACAGCAAGTTCAACCGTGCCACACAATCGATTCGTCAGGTGGGTTCCAGCATCAAGCCATTCATCTATTCTGCGGGTCTGGATTCTGGCATGACGCTGGCCACGCTGGTGAACGATGCGCCGATCGACAGCCGCGACCACAGCATGGGCACGGCCTGGCGCCCGAAAAACTCACCACCGGTTTACGACGGCTGGACCCGTTTGCGTCGGGGTCTTGCTCAGTCGAAGAATGTCATGGCAGTCCGTGTGCTGCAGGATGTCGGACTGGATGACTCCATCAGCTATCTGACCCGCTTTGGCTTTAAGCGGAAGGATCTGCCACGCGCCGAAGCCATTGCACTGGGTGCCGGCAGCCTGACACCTCTGGAAATGGTTCAGGGATTCTCGGTCTTCGCCAATGGCGGTTATTTTGTCGAGCCCTATTTCATTGAGCGTGTCGAAGATGCCTACGGCAACCTGGTGTATCAGGCCCATCCGAATGTGGTCTGTAACGACGATTGCCAGCGTCAGGAGCAATTGGCGGGCAATCATGTCGTCGCAAGCCGCGCGGTCATGCATGACATCGCCATCAGCGAGGAAGAACTGGGCCCGACAGGCAGTGCCGATGCCAGTGAATTGCAGCAAATCCGTGTCGCACCTCAGGTGATTTCTGAACAGAACGCATTTCTGGTTCGTGAAATGCTGGAAAGCAACATCTGGGGCGGCGGCGACTGGCGTCATGATACCGGGTGGAACGGAACGGGCTGGCGCGGACAGGCGTTAAAGCGCCGTGACGTGGGCGGAAAAACCGGGACAACTAATGACTCCAAAGATGCCTGGTATACAGGTTTCGGACCGGGCATTGTGGCCACCGCCTGGGTGGGCTTCGATGATCACAGCCGAGAACTGGGTCGCACCAGTCGCAATCCGAATATTGAAAACGACCAGACTGCCGGTGCTGAAGCCGGTGCAAAAACGGCGCAACCCGCCTGGATCGGTTTCATGGATAAAGCACTGGAAGACGTTCCCGAGCAGCGTAAGCAGCTTCCGCCGCATATCGTTCAGGTCCGCATTGACCGCGATACCGGGAAACTGACCCGACAAACGGACTACACCTCCATGTTTGAATATTTCATTCAGGGCACTGAGCCGAAAGACTATGCCGGGGAAGGCGGTGACAGCGGTATCTTCGAAGCGGACAGTTCTGATGAATTGTTCTGAACCCTGTAACTGACCGCAACCAAAAGCGCGCCTCCAGGCGCGCTTTTTTGTTCTGCGGCTCTCCGGACCTTTTCCGAAATGCCTGCCTTTTTAATGCGCCAGATGCCCCGTAATGCTCCGCCGGATCTGCTCGGACAGCTGTTCATAACGTCCTTTCAGCGGCGAACCGGGACGATAGGCCAGCGTGATCAGCCGACTGGGTTCCGGCTCGCAGGCTTTGATATAACACACCCCATCCCGCTTGCTCGTATTCGGGGTTGCCAGCTTTGGCAGCAAAGTAATGCCGCTCCCGGCAGCCACCATGTTACGTAAGGTCTCAAGACTGGTGGCCTTAAAGCTGCCGTCTTCTTTGGCTCCGGCAGCAAAACAAAAGCCCATCGCCTGATCCCGCAAACAGTGGCCATCCCCCAGCATCAGCAAAGTTTGTCCGTTCAGCTCATTCATGGGTAACTCAGACCGGCCAGACCATGGGTGCCCTTCCGGCACGGCCAGAACCATCGGCTCATGGTAAAGCGACAACTCTTTAAAGTGCTCACTTTCTTTCACCGCTGCGAGAATTATACAGTCCAGCTTCCCTTCATCCAGTTGTTGCACCAGCACCTGTGTCTGCGCCTCATGCAAAAACAATTCGAGCTGAGGAAACGCAGCCTTCATCGCCGGAATGATGAGTGGCAGCAGGTAAGGCCCGACCGTTGGAATAAAACCGATATGCAAAGGCCCGGACATACTTTCCCCTTGCTGGCTGGCCATTTCGGACAGCACCTTCACCTCGTGCAGTACCTTTTTCGCCTGATTCACCAGGTTTAACCCGACATCCGTAAACAGCACCTTGCGGCTGGTCCGCTCGAGCAAAGAAACGCCCAGTTCAGTTTCCAGCTTACGGATCTGCCCACTCAGCGTCGGCTGACTGACGAAGCACGCTTCCGCTGCTTTACGAAAATGCCGGTGTTCAGACAACGCCACAAGATATTCGAGATCACGGATGTTCATGTATCACTCTCTGCCATATTTAATAGGATTTGACGATTGATAAGATAACAGTAAACGATTGGAGCTATCAATTGGTATTTCGCATACTACATACATCGACAGGGGCAAGACAAAAAAGTCCCACAAAATATTGAAATTCCAAACTTCCAACAGGAGCGCAACATGTTTACATCGAAAGAAGGCATGACCATCCCGCAAGTTACATTCCGTACCCGTCAGGGCGATCAGTGGGTTGATGTGACCACGGATGAGCTGTTCAGCAACAAAACTGTCGTGGTGTTCAGCCTGCCGGGAGCATTTACCCCAACCTGCTCCTCAAGCCATCTGCCACGTTACAACGAGCTGGCTTCCGTATTCGCTGCCCACGGTGTGGACGACATCCTGTGTGTCTCCGTCAACGACACCTTTGTGATGAATGCCTGGAAATCTGATCAGGAAGCAGAAAACATCACCTTCATCCCGGATGGTAACGGCGAATTCACCAAAGGTATGGGCATGCTGGTTCAGAAAAACGACCTGGGCTTCGGTGATCGTTCATGGCGCTACAGCATGCTGGTGAAAAACGGTGTGGTTTCTAAGATGTTTATTGAAAACGATGAGCCGGGCGACCCGTTCAACGTCTCCGATGCCGATACCATGCTGAACTACATCGCCCCTGACTACAAACTGCAGGAGTCGATCACAGTTTTCACAAAACCTGGCTGTCCTTTCTGTGTCAAAGCGAAACAGAACCTGATCGACCAAGGTCTTCAGTTTGAAGAAGTGGTCTTGGGCAAAGATGCAACCACAGTGAGCCTGCGTGCCATTTCTGGCCGGAGCACTGTGCCACAGGTATTTATTGGCGGAAAACACATTGGTGGCAGCGAAGAGCTGGAAGCTTACCTGGCTTAAGACCACCGGCAGGGTGAACACCACCCTGCTCCTCCCCAAATTCCGCCCTGAGAACTGATTGTCGTTGGAGAAATATAATGAAAACCCTGACTGTTGATGTTGCTGTGATTGGTGGTGGTACGGCTGGCCTGGGTGCCTACCGTGCAGCAAAAGCCCACACCGACAGTGTTGTCATGATTGAAGGTGGCCCTTACGGCACCACTTGCGCCCGCGTGGGCTGCATGCCATCAAAACTCTTGATTGCCGCTGCAGAAAGCGTCCATAACATTGAAAAAGCCCCTGCATTTGGCATTCATCCTCAGGGTGAGATTCAAATCAACGGCCGTGAAGTCATGGACCGCGTGAAACGCGAACGTGATCGCTTTGTCGGATTTGTGCTGGAAAGCGTCGATGAAATTCCGTCAGAAGATAAAATCAGCGGCTACGCAACATTCGTGAACAACACCACGCTCGACGTTGACGGCCATACCCGTATCGAAGCGAAGCGAATTGTGATTGCCACCGGTTCTCGTCCGGCCTACCCGACGGTGTGGCATGAGCTGGGCGATCGCCTGATCATCAATGATGATGTCTTCGAATGGGACGACTTACCGGCATCTGTTGCTGTGTTTGGCCCTGGCGTGATCGGACTGGAACTGGGACAAGCCCTGCATCGTCTTGGCGTTGATGTGAAAATCTTTGGTCTGGGCGGTCAGGTTGGCCCGCTGACCGATGAAGAAGTCATGGCGTATGCCAGCAAGACCTTCAACGACGAGCTGTATCTGGATGCCGATGTCAAAGTCGAGAGCATGAAGCGTGTCGGCGATGAAGTTGAAATTCAGTTCATCAACAAATCCGGCGTGCTGGAAACCCAGTATTTCAACTATGTGCTGGCAGCGACCGGACGCCGTCCGAACGTCGACAAACTGGCCATTGAAAACACCAGTGTCACGCTGGATGCACGGGGGGTGCCGGTTGCGGACCACTTCACGCTGCAAACCTCGGTCGACTCAATTTTTATTGCCGGAGATGCGAGCAACCAGTTGCCTTTACTGCACGAAGCAGCCGATCAGGGTCGGATTGCCGGTGACAATGCAGGCCGATTCCCGGATATACGTGCCGGACTCCGCCGCTCAAAAATTTCTGTGGTCTTTACAGAACCACAAATTGCGATGGTCGGTGAAAGCCGCCGCGAGATTAACCAGCGCATAGGCAACTGTGGCTGCTACGAAGTCGGTACGGTTTCTTTTGAAAATCAGGGGCGTTCCCGGGTGATGCTGCGCAATCAGGGTATCCTGAATCTCTATGGCGAGCATGGCACCGGCCGCTTCCTCGGCGCTGAAATGATTGGCCCGAGTGCAGAACATCTGGCTCACCTGCTCAGCTGGGCGCATCAGAATCAAATGACGATTGCTCAGATGCTGGATATGCCGTTCTACCATCCAGTGATCGAAGAAGGGGTGCGGACCGCACTGCGCGATTTAAACGCCAAGCTGCATCTGGGTCCGGAAATGATCAAACACTGTCTGGACTGTGGTCCCGGCTGTTAATCGAGTTCACAACGACACTGCAACATCCAATCTCAACGGGAAAGCAAAAGCGCCGGATCTCCGGCGCTTTTTTTATCTTTGAACCTGCCGTCGTTAGGCCACATTCACACTGGGAATCATCTGCTGATCCAGCCGGACTTCAAGCGCCACTTCATCACAGGCATGCTGACGCGGACACATATCGCAGTCTTTCATCACTTTTTCCGGCAACAGTGCTTTCGAAGTCGGAATAAAGTCCTGCTTCATAAAGAATTCCGGCACACGAGTCAGCACAAATACGCGCTTAATCGCCATCTGATTCGCTTTTTCAAGCAGATGAAGTACCAATGCCTTCCCCTGCCCCTGATGCTGCCAACCGGCCTCGATCCCCAGAGAGCGGATTTCAGCCAGGCCAGAATCATAGACATACAACGACGCGCAACCGGTCACGATCCCCTGCGTTTCCGCAACCGCAAAGGAGCCAATATCCCGCACCAGTTCGTTCCGCGGACGCGGCAGGTTCTCACCCAGACCGGCCCAGTAAGCCACCATCCCTTCAATGGCATCCAGATCGGTCAGGCGAGCACCTCGTACTTTCACCCCCGGCGCATGACGTTTCGACAGGCGCTTCTCCGTCTGAGCAATGGCATGGTCGACCTGATTTGGTGCCACGCCGCCCAGCGCGCAGCGTTTTTCCAGACAGGATTCAATGGTCAGGATCGGATACACATCTGCATCAATCACCGGCGAGAAGGCTTTCATCTCATCCAGCGACAATTCTTCCAGCGCACAGCCTTTTTCTATCGCCGCGACCACTGCCACGCCGACAATATGATGCGCTTCACGGAACGGAATGCCTTTCGCCACCAGGTAATCAGCCAGCTCTGTGGCATTCGAATAGCCCTGCATTGCCGCTTCCAGCGTCCGGTCTTTATTGACCTTGATGCCGTCAAAGCACAGCGCCGCCATTTCCATGCATTCATGCCAGGTGTCCAGTGCATCGAACAACCCTTCTTTGTCTTCCTGCATGTCTTTGTTGTAGGCAAGCGGCAAAGCTTTGACCGTCATCATCATCCCGGCCAGCGAGCCGTACACCCGGCCACATTTGCCCCGGATCAGTTCCAGTGCATCCGGATTCTTTTTCTGGGGCATCAGGGAAGAACCCGATGTGACCGTATCCGCCAGTTCAATGAAGTTCGACTCACCGGAGTTATAAAAGATCATATCTTCTGCCAGCCGCGACAGGTGCAGCATAGAAATCGACGCCGTCGACAGCAGCTCCATGACATGATCCCGATCCGACACCGAATCCAGACTGTTGCGGGTTGCCCGGTGGAACCCCAGACTGTGGGCCAGCGCTTCCCGGTCAATCGGATAAGCTGTGCCGGCCAGCGCCCCCGAGCCCAGCGGACAGGTGTCCAGCCGCTGCAGCGCATCACTCAGACGGGAATGATCCCGCTCAAACATTTCCACATAGGCCAGACACCAGTGCGCAAAGGTCACAGGTTGCGCCCGTTGCAGGTGCGTGTAGCCCGGCAGCACCGTGGTCTGATGCTCGCGGGCAACAGTCGTCAGTTGGCTTTGCAGGTGGTCCAGCATCATCAGCAACTGATGTCCCTGCTGACGACACCACAGCTTGAGGTCAGTCGCCACCTGATCATTCCGGGAGCGGCCTGTGTGTAATTTCTTACCCAGATCGCCCACCCGGTGAATCAGTTGCTGCTCTACCCAGCTGTGAATATCTTCGGCATCCGACTGAAGGATCTGTTGCGGATCCTCCATCACGGCAAGCTTCAGCTCATTCAGTGCCAGTTCCAGCTTCTGCTGTTCCATCTCGGTCAGTACCCCGACCTGACGCAGCGCTTTTGACCAGGCCACCGAGCCAACGATGTCCTGCTCCGCCAGGCGGTAATCAAATCGCAGGGAATCATTAAACTGCTTGAACCGAGTATCTGCTGCCTGACTAAAACGTCCGCCCCATAGTGCCATGGTACTTCTCCTTTCCTGTACGACCGGTGTTGCTCACATGTCTTTTCGTAATGCGCTTTGCGCTATGTTTTTTATTTTTTCTGTTCGTTCAGTGCACGGATACGGCTGGCCAGCGAGTACAGGCGGATAAAGCCACCTGCATGGCTGTGATCGTACACTTCATCTTCACCGAAGGTTGCAAACTCTTCGGAATACAGGCTGTTCGGTGAACGCTTCTGCACCGCAGTCACCTGACCTTTATAGAGTTTCAGCACCACTTCACCATTCACATCCTGCGCCAGCTCATTCGCGGCAGCCAGTAACGAACGGCACAGCGGTGTAAACCAGCGGCCATCGTAAATCAGATGCGAAGCTTTCAGTGCGATGCTTTCACGGAACTCAAAGGAATCTTTGTCCAGCACCAGTTGTTCGACGGCACGCAACGCTTCCATCATGATGGTGCCGCCCGGCGTTTCATAACAACCGCGGGACTTGATGCCCACCAGACGGTTTTCCACGATATCGATCCGGCCAACACCATGCTCAGCACCCTTCTGGTTCAGATATACCAGTGCTTCGTACGGTGTCATGGCCTTGCCGTCCACCGCGACAATTTCGCCTTTTTCAATGACGACTGAAACCAGTTCAGCCGTGTTGGGTGCTTCTTCCGGATCTTTCGTCCAGACCCAGCACAGTTCATTGGACTGATTCCAGGTATTTTCCAGCACGCCGCCTTCGGTGGAAATGTGCCAGGCATTGGCATCACGGGAGTAGATTTTTTCCAGTGTTGCTGTGGTCGGAATCTGACGCTCCGCCAGATACTCCAGCAGCGCTTCACGACTGCGCAGATCCCACTCACGCCATGGGGCGATTACCGTCAGTTGAGGCGCCAGTGCGGCATAAGCACTTTCAAAACGCACTTGATCGTTCCCTTTCCCGGTACAACCGTGACACAGGGCATCCGCGCCCACTTCCAGCGCACATTCAACCTGAGCCTTGGCAATGATCGGACGCGCCATGGATGTACCCAGCAGATATTTACCTTCGTATACCGCGCCGGTTTTCAGGCTTGGGTAGATGTAGTCTTTGACCATCTCTTCTTTCAGGTCGGCGATATAGCAAGCGGAAGCACCCGAAGCCAGTGCTTTTTCTTCAATGCCTTCCAGCTCGGCTTCGCCCTGACCCACATCCGCCACAAACGCGACGACTTCACAGTCATAATGCTCTTTCAGCCATGGAATGATGGCCGATGTATCCAGACCGCCGGAATAAGCTAATACGACTTTATTTACCTTGCTCATTGTTACTCTCCTTCGTTGCCTGCTCGACGGTCATCCCGGTCAGGCGATATCAATCATGATGTTCAAACGATAATCATAAAACGGTTCATTTTTTATATCCGAACCCAGCTTTTGCGCCAGCGTCCGAATGCAATTCTGCGGGTTCAGAGCACAAATCGGGTCCCGATTTGTTCTCCTTCAAACAGCGCCTGAAGCTTGTCCGGATACCGCCAGCCCGCAATCTCAACCGGACGGCCCAAACCTTTCGCAGCGTCAAATGCGGCTTTCACTTTGACGATCATGCCGTCGGTGATCACCGCCTGCTCAATCAGTGAGTCGGCTTTGGCTTCGCTCAGCGAATCAATCAGATGGCCTTTGCCATCCAGCACGCCACTGACGTCCGATAACAACACCAGCTCCGCATCCAGTGCTGCCGCGACGGCTACCGCCGCCTGATCAGCATTCACGTTCATCAGTGCACCGTCAGCGGTCAGGCCAATGGAGCTGATAATCGGCAGATAACCCGCAGCCATGATGCTGGCAACCAGCGCACTGTTGCCCGGCGCAGCCTTACCGACCGCACCCAGCTCCGGATCCAGCTCAGTCACCTGACATAAGCCGCCATCAGCCAGACTCAGACCCACCACATTCACGCCCGATTTGAGTGCCTGTCCCTGCAGCATTTTGTTCGCCGTCCCTGCCAGCGCACCGGCAATCACGCCGATTTGATCCACCGGGGTGACCCGCAACCCCTGCTTTTTCACAGTCGGCAGATTCAATTGTTTCATCAGGTCATCAACCAGATAACCACCACCATGGACCAACAGCAGAGGCCGGTTTGCTTTCGCCTGGTAGGCACTGATGGCACCAAAGACTTTCTCCAGAGTGTCGCTGCACGACAGCACAGCACCCCCTAATTTGATCACTAACGGCGACTGTTCCATTGTGGGTCTCCTCTCAACAGCCAAACTTAGCCAACCAACGCAGTTAACGGCGAAAAGCCATTGCGAATATTTATGCACTGCATCGCCTGAGACGACGCACCTTTCAGTAAATTGTCAATCGCAGCCGTCAGAATCACATGCTGCCCCTGCACCTGCCAGCCAATGTCACAAAAGCAAGTATTCACCACATCCTGCAAACGTGCCGCCTGGTTGCCCAGTAAGCGCACCGCCTGCTCTGTGGGTTGGTGGTACGCAGATGTCATTGCCTGCGTGACATCTTCCGGGGTTACCCCCTCCGCCAGTTTGACGGTAATTGTCGCCAGAATGCCGCGCTTAAAATTCCCCAGATGCGGGGTAAAAATGACATCTGTGCCCAGGTGCGTTGCAATTTCCGGCAAGTGCCGGTGCGTAAATACACCGTAAGCCATCAGACTGACTTCGCAGAACGTATTCACCATTGTCGCTTTGCGACCCGCACCGGATGCGCCACTGACGGCATTGATCACCGGCCATTGCTGCGTATCAACCAGACCCGCCACCAGCAGTGGTTTCAATGCCAGTTGGGAAGCCGTCGGATAACAACCGGGGACAGCCACCAGTTGTGCCTTGGCGATGGCGTCGGCCTGCCACTCCGCCAGACCATAAACCGCTTTATCCAGCCATTGCGGATGCTGATGGGTAAATCCGTAGTACTGGGGATAAAAATCATCGCCTTTCACCCGGAAAGCACCGGACAAGTCAAAGACCTGACAACCGGCCTCAAGGAAAATGGGCGCCAAGTCATGACTGATCTCATGTGCCGTCGCTAACAGGACGATATCGGAAGATTTGGCAACGGCTGCAACATCCGCCAACGGCTGAAGCGGTAAGTCCACCAGGCCCCGTAATTGCCCGTGCAGTTCGCTGAGAGGTTTACCGGCATCCAAACTGTTTTCAGAGACATATAAACCCGCCAAATGGAGTTGCGGATGCTTCTGGACCATGGCCGCCAGTTCCGCACCGGTATAGCCGCTGGCCCCAATAATTGATGTATTCAGCATGTGGGATCCCGTTGTCATCGTGGTGAAATTCACTATCTAGAAAATATAACTGCTGTATGTTTCAGTGCGTGGCGCCGGGCAGGCGCAATAAGAAGGGTGCCAGAGGCACCAGGCAATCAAGACTCAGCGTCGTCGGAAGGAATACTGCTTGTGGTTCATTGCCTGGTTCATAAGGTTGCTTGTTGCCTCTGGACTAAAGATAAAGCGGAGTTTCAGTACAATCTCTGACTGGTCATTCATCACCAACACCAAGATTGGTATTTTTATTCATTTATTTTGAATTTTTATATTTACCTTTTCTGGCATTTTGTGTCAAGAGAAGGCGAATAAAAAAGTATCCTTCGTGACTTCAACCCGGTTTCAGCGCACGCTATGGCTGTAAAAATATAGAAAGTAAATTACAGGACTGAGACGTTTTCCCTGCATATTCATAACTTCAGGGGTGGATTTTGGCCAAAAAAGAACCGACTTATTGACCTTTCGCCCCAATGGAGGCTAGATTGTGGGTTACGCCTTGGCGATTGGATGTAACAAAATTACGATATGGATGCGATATGAACGAAAAGTACAGTGCGTTAAAAAGCAATGTCAGTATGCTTGGCCACTTGCTGGGTAACACAATCAAGGACGCCCATGGCAGTGAACTGCTGGACAAAGTGGAAACCATCCGCAAGCTGTCAAAATCAGCCTGCGCCGGAAGTCATGATGACCGGGAAAAGCTGATCACCGAACTGCAAAACCTGCCGGATGATCAATTGCTGCCCGTCACGCATGCGTTCAGCCAGTTCCTGAATCTGACCAACATCGCCGAGCAGTACCACACCATTTCCCGCCATTGCGAAGAGCTGGTCTGCAATCCGGATGAAATGGACGCGCTCTTTGCCAAGCTCAATGATGAAAAAATCGGTGAACTGGACTCGCTGCAGGCCGTGCGTGAACTCAATATTGAATTAGTTCTGACGGCTCACCCGACGGAAATTGCCCGTCGCACCATGATTCACAAGCTGGTGCAAATCAACAAATGCCTGTCCAAACTGGAGTTGACCGAACTCTCACACCGCGAACGCCAAAAAGCAGAACGCCGTCTGGAACAACTGATCGCCCAAGCCTGGCATTCAGATGTCATCCGGAAACAGCGTCCGAGTCCGCTGGATGAAGCCAAATGGGGCTTTGCCGTGGTCGAAAATTCTTTATGGGAAGCCGTCCCGGAATTCCTGCGCCAGTTTGATGAAAAACTCCACCAGCATCTGGGCGAAAGCCTGCCGCTTGATGCCGCCCCGGTGAAATTCTCTTCCTGGATGGGCGGTGACCGTGACGGCAACCCGTTCGTCACATCGACCATTACCCGGGAAGTCTTACTCCTGTCCCGCTGGAAAGCAGCAGACCTGTACCTGAACGACATTCAGGAACTGGTGAGCGAACTGTCGATGGTTGAGTGTAACGACGAAGTCCGCGAACTGGCCAACGGTGCGCACGAACCTTACCGTGAAATTGTCAAAGGCCTGCGCACCCTGCTGACCCAGACCCGGGATGTGCTGGATGCGCAAATCAAAGGGCAAGATGTACCGAAGCTGGCCATTCTTGAGGACGTTGATCAACTCTGGCAACCCCTGCACGCCTGCTACCGCTCGCTGCATGAATGCGGCATGAATATTATTGCCGACGGCCTGCTGCTGGATACGCTGCGCCGGGTGCAATGCTTTGGTGTCCATCTGGTCCGGCTTGATATCCGCCAGGAGAGTACCCGTCATTCCAATGCGATTTCCGAACTGACCCGTTATCTGGGACTGGGTGATTACGATCAGTGGAGCGAGCAGGACAAAGTGGCGTTTCTGGTTCGTGAACTGGCCTCAAAACGGCCATTGCTGCCACGCGATTGGGAACCTTCAGAACCCGTGCAGGAAGTGCTGGACACCTGTCGTGTCATTGCACAGCAGCCGCGTCAGGCGCTCGGCGCTTATGTGATCTCCATGGCGCGCACAGCATCCGATGTACTGGCGGTGCACCTCCTGCTGAAAGAAGCCGGTTGCACCTTCCGACTCGATGTCTGCCCGCTGTTTGAAACCCTGGACGATCTGAACAATGCCGAATCTGTGATCACGCAGTTGATGAATATCGACTGGTATCGCGGCTTTATCCAGAACCACCAGATGGTCATGATTGGCTATTCTGATTCCGCCAAAGACGCAGGGGTCACTGCTGCAGGCTGGGCACAGTACCGCGCTATGGAAGCGCTGGTGAATGTCTGTGATGACGCCGGTGTTGAACTGACCCTGTTCCACGGTCGCGGCGGCAGTATCGGTCGTGGCGGTGCCCCGGCACACGCAGCCCTGCTGTCTCAGCCGCCACGCAGCCTTAAAGGCGGCCTGCGTGTTACCGAACAAGGTGAAATGATCCGATTTAAGCTGGGCCTGCCGGATGTGGCGGTCAACAGCCTGAATCTCTACGCCAGTGCCATTCTTGAAGCCAACCTGCTACCCCCCCGGCACCCAAGCAGGCATGGCGTGATGTGATGGATGAACTGTCTGATGTGTCCTGCGAGGCTTACCGCTCGGTGGTTCGCGGCCATGAATCCTTTGTGCCTTATTTCCGCGCGGCAACGCCTGAAATGGAACTGGGCAAGCTGCCACTGGGCTCCCGCCCGTCAAAACGGAATCCGCAAGGCGGCGTCGAAAGCCTGCGTGCGATTCCATGGATCTTTGCCTGGAGCCAAAACCGCTTGCTGCTGCCCGCCTGGCTGGGTGCCGGTAAAGCGATTCAGCATGTCATCGATCAGGGGAAAGCCGAGCTGCTGGACGAAATGTGTCGTGAATGGCCATTCTTCTCAACCCGACTGGGTATGCTGGAAATGGTGTACAGCAAAACCAATATTCCGATCGCAGAATACTATGATCAACGTCTGACTGATACGCATCTGTGGCCACTGGGACAGGAACTGCGTGACCAGTTACAGCGCGATATCAAGGTGGTTCTGAATGTAGAGAACAGCGATCACCTGATGGAACAGGACCCATGGGGTGCTGAATCCATCCGCCTGCGCAACGTCTATGTTGAGCCGCTGAACATGCTTCAGGCTGAACTTTTACACCGGACCCGCCAGCAGGAAGTCGTCTCGCCAATGCTGGAAGAAGCCCTGATGGTCACGATTGCCGGTATTGCTGCCGGGATGCGTAACACAGGTTAATCCCCCTGCACTCTCCCCAAACAGGCCACCGCAAGGCGGCCTGTTTCTCATGTTCGTAATTAAGACATCCTGAAATTTTTTATTTCAACTAAGGTCAATAGAAGTGCAGTGAACCAACTTTGAGGGAAACTTTTTGCTATGCACAAGGTCCTAATAGTTGGACAGGCGTCACAAGATAACTAATTGCTCACTGTTCACCACAGAATATTTATGCTTCTGCTGGTTGCAGTCAATCAATTGATGATATCCTATGTGATCTCGACTGGGCACTGCAACAATACGATTATAAAAGCGCCTCAGAGCGTCAGGGTAACGTAACCCCAGTCGATTTATTTTTTTTGAAGTATTTTAACGGATAGAAGAGATGTCACTACCACACGTCATTTTGACCGTGCTGAGTTCGCGCGACGCGACCGGCTACGACATTACAAAAGAGTTCTCTCACAGCATCGGCTATTTCTGGAAAGCCAGTCATCAGCAGGTCTATCGTGAGCTGAACAAAATGGCCACCAACAATCAAGTCACCTGTAAACTCGAACCTCAGGAAGGCAAACCAGACCGTAAAGTTTATTCCATTACGGATCTGGGCCGAGAAGCACTCTTTGAGTGGTTCCAGGAGCCAGCCCGTAATCCAACCATCCGTGATGAATTCTCTGCCAAACTGCTGGTCTGCGGCGTGCACAACTCTGTGCCAATGCAACAGCAACTGGAAGCGTTGATTGAAGAATCTCACACGCTGATGAACCACTACCATGAACTTGAAAAAGTTCATTTTGCAAATTACAAAGCGTTGGATCGCCAGTCTCGTCTGGATCGTCTGACCCTGCGCCGTGGTATTCATAACCGTCAGGCTTGGATCGACTGGGCAGAAGAAGTGCTGACTGAACTGAAAGATCTCGACAGCCCTGACAGCGCAGTGTCACTCAGCGCTGAGTAACCGAACACGGGTTTCCATCCCGGAAATCCGTGCGCCGTTGCCGACTGGCCACAGAGACAAAAATGCCGCATTCATGATGCGGCTTTTTCTTTTCCATCCGATTGATGCTTAAGCGGTGGCTTCATCGCCTGCACGCACACCTAAGGTGTGGCAAATCGCGTAGGTCAGCTCTGCACGGTTCAGGGTATAGAAGTGGAAATCCTTCACCCCTTCCCGACTCAGGACGCGGACCATGTCAATGGCGTTACTGGCTCCCACCATCTGACGACTCAGCAGATCATCATCCAGCCCCTGATATTGCTTCTCCAGCCAGTTGGGAATTTTCACATTGTTTGCTAAAGCAAATCGCTTGGCTTGCTTCATGTTCACCACAGGCAGGATCCCAGGGACAATCTCGACATCAATTCCGGCAGCCACACAGCGATCCCGGAAACGCAGGTAGCTTTCGACATCAAAAAAGAACTGCGTAATCGCACGGCTCGCACCCGCATCGACTTTGCGCTTCAGATTAATCAAATCAGCCTGTGCGCTTTTCGCTTCCGGGTGCACTTCTGGGTATGCGGCAACCGAAATATCAAAATCAGCCTCTTCACGCAGCAACTGAACCAGATCCACCGCGTACATGTCCGGTCTGCCACCCTGTGGCGGCAGGTCGCCACGCAGCGCGACGATATTACGGATCCCATTCTTCCAGTAGTCACGGGCGATCGAGCGCAGCTCGTCGCGGCTGGCATCAATACAGGTCAGGTGCGGTGCGGCGACCAGGCCAGTCTGATCTTTGATGTCTTTAATGATGGAGTGTGTCCGATCACGCTCACCGGAGTTCGCACCATAAGTCACAGAAACAAACTTTGGCTTCAGGGTTTTCAGGCGATGAATCGAAGCCCACAGGGTTTCTTCCATCGCAGGTGTGCTTGGCGGGAAAAATTCAAAGGACACATTAAGCGCACCGTTCAGATCGGCGATGTTCTGGTTTAAAGCATCTAAGTGACTGGCGTAAGAATAACCCATAATTGAAACCTTCCTGCTGACGGCCTGTGGCCTTCCCTGAAAACGCTGACGCCAGATAACCGTTTAGACGTCTATATGTCTACAGAATGTCTTGTAACCAATTTAATGTCAACCGAACCAACATGAATTTTTCTCAACATCAAATCCCAGTTTATTCAAGTTCAACGGTTGAGGGCGAAATAACCGGAGCTACCCGCGGCATCAGGGGCCTGAGCACTTCAGTTACAAACAACAAAGGGCAGTTGAATACTGCCCTTTGGTTCTATCTCATCACCTGAAAATCTTAGAACAGGTTCGCCAATCGGTTCAGATCAGACAACAAAGCGCCTGCGGTGACATCACGCCCAGCCCCCGGGCCGCGAATCACCAGCGGATTCTCGCGATACCAGCGACTTTCAATCGCAAAGATATTGTCGCAGGGCAGCAAATTCGCCAGTGCATGCTCCGGCTCCAGTGCATCCAGCCCGACTACGGCCTGACCGTTTTTATCCAGACGCGCCACATAGCGGAGTACTTTCCCTTCACGCTGGGCTTTACTCAAACGCGATTGCAGCCGCTCATCCAGAATCTGGTTCTGTTCGAAGAAGGCATCCAGCGTCAGATCCGCCAGTTCATCCGGCACCAGCGATTCAACCTTTACTTGCTCCGGCTCTAATGACAGGCCGGATTCTCTGGCCAGAATGACCAGTTTGCGCATGACATCACTGCCATCCAGATCGTGCCTTGGATCCGGTTCGGTCAATCCTTGCTGCCACGCCTGTTCCAGCAACTGACTGAACGGCAGACTGCCATCGAACTGCTGAAACAACCAGGACAAAGTGCCGGAGAAAATCCCCGAAACAGCCAGGATGGTATCCCCGCTATCCCGCAGATCTTTCACCG
This sequence comes from Photobacterium sp. GJ3, assembly GCF_018199995.1. Lineage (NCBI taxonomy): Bacteria > Pseudomonadati > Pseudomonadota > Gammaproteobacteria > Vibrionales > Vibrionaceae > Photobacterium > Photobacterium sp. GJ3. The sequence goes on from NZ_CP073578.1 coordinate 3,127,570, forward strand.
TATGATTCACCGGCAGCCCGGCCCCGACGGTGGCATTGTACAACCAGTGGCGACTGCTCTTTTCAAAGGCATCCACCACCGCGCGATAAGTATCACCCGGTGCAGACCCTGCCACTTTGTTGGCGGTGATCAGATGCAGGCCATGACCGGCAAAATCGGCGTAGCGTGCGGCCAGTGTCTGACTGGCCGTCACATCCAGAACCACCAGCTCATCATAATCATGCTGTGTCAGTAGCGGCAGCCAGTCACTTCCCGGGGCCGCTTCCACGTCAAACTGCGTCAGTGCCTGTGACGGCGCAATGCCATTCAGATCAACCCAGTAGCGACGACTGTCAGCCACCCCAATCAGGGTAAAACTCATCCCGTGGCGTTTTTCCAGCGCGACCTTTTCTTCATCGAATAACTCCAGCCAGCGACTGCCGATATTACCGTGACCGCACAACAGCACACCGATCCGTTTCTGAGCCTGAAACAGGCTCTGATGAATTTGCTGAACCAGCGCCGGAATATCCGCCTGCCGCAACACCGCAACCAGACTCAGCCCCGATTCGGCTTCCGAAATAAACTCTACCGGCTGCCCTTTCAGCTGCTGCTGAAAACCGTGGCAGTGCACCGGATTATTCACCACACCGGCACCGACCGCCGCGACCATGGTGAAACCATCACGCAGACGGATTTCAGCGTGCAAGCCGCTGTCCTGCAGCAGAGACAACACGCCATTCGCCATTTCCGCCGTGTAAGCCAGCAGGATCTGCCCTTTGTCCGCCTCGATATTCTGCGCCAGGGGTTGCACCTGTGCCTGGGGCAGAAGCGTGCTCAGTTCGGCTTCAATCTGCTGCAGATTCTGAGCGCGGGTCACCGACAGTTCCAGCAGGCAGACTTCATCCAGCGAGGTCACAATCTTGGCCCCCCGTCCAGAGGCCAGTACCCGTTCCACCCGTGTGGAGCCGGATTCCGGTTGCAGACTACAGCGCAGCGTCAGGTCAATGGCACTTTGCGCCACAGGCTGAAGGGTACGGCTGTGCAGCACCGGTGCTGCCAGGCGAGCCAGCTCATCGGCTTCATCCAGCCGCAGCAAAGGTAACAGGCAGGCATCGCCAACAATACGCGGATCGGCACTGTATACCCCGGCCACATCACTCCAGATCGTCACACGACTGACCCCGGCCAGTGCCCCAATCACCGTCGCGGAATAATCTGAGCCATTTCGGCCCAGCAAGACCGTTTCCCGGGCCTGATTACTGGCCATAAAGCCGGTGATCACCAATCGGTGACCGCTGTGCTGGGCCAGTTCATTCTGCAATAGCGGCAATGAACGTCCGCGATCCACTTCAGGCTGGGTGGCGCGCTCTGCCCGCAGAAACACACGGGAATCCACGGCACGGGCGGCCAAGCCTTTCTGAGTCAGGAGCGCAGCCAGCAAGCGGGAAGACCACAGTTCACCATGACCCAGCACCCAAGCCTGTCTGGCCGGGGTCAGGTCCCGATCCGTCAGTTGCCCCAGTTCACTGAATTCAAGATGCAAAGACGTCAGTAAGACATCGGCAGCCGTTTCATCCAGTAATTCTTCAATCAGGTGCTGCTGAAAATTCCGCAGGTCCTGCAAACTCTCATGCGCCAGACGCCCATCCTTGGGCAGCAGGGCCAGCCACTGAATCAGACGGTTGGTTGTTTTACCCGCCGCTGATACAACAATCAGATCGTCGGACTGAGAATATTGCTGCAGGATATTGACGACATTCCGGTAACAACCGGCATCCGCCAGACTGCTGCCTCCGAATTTATGTAACTGACGCTCAAGGCTCATGCACCGGCCTCCGCCGCTTTGGCAAACGCCTGATCCAGATCGGCGATCAGATCATCCGCATCTTCCAGCCCGACCGACAAACGCAGCAGTGATGGCAGCAATCCAGCGGCCAGTTGCGCTTCGTCCGACATCGCTCTGTGGGTCATGCTGGCCGGGTGCGCGATCAGACTTTCTGTTCCCCCCAGCGATTCAGCCAGTGAAAACAACTTCAAGGTCGCCACAAAAACTTCCAGTTGTTTCATGTCCCCTGCCAGCTCAAAACTCAGCATGGAGCCAAATCCTTGCTGCTGTTTTGCGGCAATGTCATGACCGGGATGATCCGCCAGGCTTGGATGATAAATTTGTCCGACCAGCGGCTGAGTTTGCAGATAAGCCAGCAGGCGAGCTGAGTTTTCTTCATGTAATCGCATCCGCGGCACCAGCGTCCGGACACCCCGCAACGTCAGATAAGCATCAAACGGCGCGCCCGTGGCGCCGATACAGTTGGCCCACCAGGACAGTTGCTCAGCCTGCTCACTGTCTTTGGCTATCAGCACCCCGCCGACGACATCGGAGTGACCGTTAATATATTTGGTGGTGGAGTGCACCACGAAATCAGCTCCCAGCGAAATGGGCTGCTGCAGTGCCGGAGATAAGAAGGTGTTATCTACGGCAACCAGTGCGCCCGCAGCATGCGCCTGTTCACACAACTGTGCTACATCAATCACCCGCAACAAGGGGTTGGACGGCGTTTCAACCCACACCAGCTTGGGTTGCTTCGCCAGTGCTTCGGCCAGTGCTTCCGGGTTACCCTGATCGACAAACAGCACCTGAAAATCACCTTTCCCGGCCCGGGTATTGAACAGTCGATAAGTGCCGCCATAACAATCATGGGGAGCAACCACCAGATCGCCCGGCCCTAATTGTGCTGTCGCCAGCAGGTTGATCGCCGCCGTGCCGCAGCTGGTCACAACACCACCCGCGCCGCCTTCAAGATCGGCCAGCGTCTCGGCCAGCAAATTTCGGGTCGGGTTGCCTGAACGGGAGTAATCATATTGGGGCAACGTACCCAGCTCCGGGAAGCCATAGGTTGAGGTCAAGTAAATTGGTGGCACCACAGCACGAAATTGCTCATCAGTTTCAATACCGCTGCGTACAGCGATGGTCGCTGTTTTCTTGTCTCTCATATCGTTGCTTCCTTGTTCCTTCGGCATGGCCGGGGTCGACGAGAATAAAATTTCCACAACCTTAGCTAGATTTCAAAAAGACGTCAACACTTCTGGACGTCTATATGTCTTTGCTTGTGGCAGTAAATGCCGCTAAAATTCCCCCATACAATATTTCGAAACCCGATATCGCTGAGAAGGTAAACAATGGCAAAGTGGAACGGTGAGTACATCAGCCCTTATGCAGAACATGGCAAGAAAAATGAGCAGGTCAAAAAGATCACTGTTTCAATCCCATTGAAAGTGCTGAAAATCCTCACGGACGAACGCACCCGCCGTCAGGTGAACAATCTGCGCCATGCCACCAACAGCGAGCTGCTGTGCGAGGCTTTCCTGCACGCCTACACGGGTCAGCCATTGCCAACAGACGAAGATATCCGGAAAGACCGCCCGGACGACCTGCCAGCAGAAGCCAAAGCGATTATGGACAGCCTGGGTATTGAATACGAAGATATCAACGAATAATCTAGCCCTAGCACTCAAAAAAAAACCAGCCTTGCGGCTGGTTTTTCAATCCTGAATCACAATGGATGTGTCATTACACTTCCATATAACCCACTGGCATTTCAATTCGGGCAACCCCTGATGCAACCGCAGCTTCTGCAACCGCCTTCGCAACACGAGGTAACAGACGCGGATCCATTGGCTTCGGAATAATATACTCTGGGCCGAACGCCAGTTTCTCTACACCCGCAGCTTTCACAACTTCCGCAGGTACCGGCTCTTTCGCCAGTTCACGGATCGCATGGACCGCAGCCAGCTTCATGTCGTCATTGATCTCGCTGGCGCGCACATCCAACGCACCACGGAAAATGAACGGGAAGCAAATCACGTTATTCACCTGATTCGGATAATCCGAACGACCGGTCCCCATGATCAGATCATTGCGCACGGTATGGGCGAGTTCTGGCTTGATCTCTGGATCCGGGTTGGAGCAGGCAAAAACAATCGGCTGATCAGCCATCAGTTTCAGCGCTTCTGCAGACAGCAGATCCGGGCCGGACACACCGACAAAGATATCCGCACCTTCAATCACATCTTCCAGCGTTCGCTTATCGGTATTATTGGCAAACAGCTGCTTGTATTCATTGATGTCATCGCGACGGGTGTGAATCACACCTTTACGGTCCAGCATGTAGATTTTCTCACGCTGCGCGCCACATTTAATCAGCAGTTCCATACAAGCCACGGCAGCTGCACCAGCCCCCAGGCAGACAATCACAGCTTCATTGATGTTCTTGCCCTGCAGTTCCAGTGCATTCAGCATACCCGCAGCGGTCACAATGGCCGTCCCGTGCTGGTCATCATGGAAAACCGGCACCTGACAGCGTTCAATCAGACGCTTTTCAATTTCAAAGCAGTCAGGCGCTTTGATATCTTCCAGGTTAATGCCACCAAAGGTGTCTGCAATATTCGCAACTGTATCGACGAACTCGTCGATGGTGCGGTGCTTGACTTCGATATCAATCGAATCCAGGCCTGCAAAACGTTTGAACAACAGCGCCTTACCTTCCATCACTGGCTTAGAAGCCAGCGGGCCGAGGTTGCCCAGACCCAGAATCGCCGTACCGTTGGTAATGACGGCAACCATGTTGCCCTTACCGGTGTACTTATAGACATTTTCTGAGTTTTGCGCGATTTCACGCACAGGTTCAGCCACACCCGGGCTGTAAGCCAGAGCGAGGTCTTCTACAGTGTTGGCAGGCTTGCTGAGTTCAACCGAAATTTTCCCGGGGACAGGGTAAGCATGATAGTGAAGTGCTTGTTGACGAAAATCTTCAGACATAGTTATTAGAATCCTGAATGGATGGATGTTCGGTTCGGTATTGAACAATGAATCATATTCGATAGCAGCACAAAATCCTAGTTTGCGCTAGCTGGTAATACCATGAGAATGCAGTCGGAACGCAGGAAAAATGCGGGGGTGTGACCAGCACAACTCATTATTATGATTATTGTAAATAAGAGGCCGGACATCAATGCGCTTGCGGGATCCCTAAAAAGCAAAAAGGGATGCCGCAGCATCCCTTTTTTCGACAGTGTCTTTCAGGTCAGAAGACCCGCAGCAATTACTTGCTGGACAGAGCGCCGAAACGCTTGTTGAATTTGTCGATACGGCCACCGGTGCTCACTTGACGCTGCTTACCAGTGTAGAATGGGTGACATTTGTCGCACACATCCAGGTTGATGTCGTCTTTGCTCAGGGTAGAGTTGAAGACGAAAGTGTTGCCGCAAGAACAACGAGCGTTTACAGCAGTGTATTCTGGGTGGATACCTTGTTTCATGGGGAAACCTCATAGCTAAGGCCGTGTCGCTCTCCCGATCCAAAGCCGGGCACCACACGTCGTTAATTAACACTGTCAGGCCAAAGGCGCTGGACAAATAGGCGGCGTATGATAATCAATCAGCAGCCACAGATCAACCGCAATCAGAACCTGCTGTGACTTTGCCTCATCCGCCCCGCAAGGTACACTGGCTCTATTCTCAGCATAAGTGATTTCAGCCAAACTGCATGACTGCCACCATCGCCAAAATAGCGCTGCCTGTCCCGCTGGACAAAACCTTCGATTATCTGATTCCTGCGGGTCAAAAGCCGGTGGTCGGTGGCCGGGTTCGTGTCCCTTTTGGTCGCCAGCAACTGACCGGGATCGTGATTGAACTCACAGATTCGTCCTCTTTTTCACGCGACCAGCTCAAACCTCTCAAAGCCGTGCTGGACGCTGCCCCCTTGTGGCAACCACCGCTATTTCAGTTACTGGAATGGACCAGCCGTTATTATCAGTACCCGCTCGGCGACACGCTGGCCAATGCACTGCCCGCAGCATTGCGTAAGGGCAAACCGGCCAACAGTGAAATTCGTTACTGGCAACTGACGGAACCAGGCAAAGATCAGCCTCTGACGGCTTTAACCCGCGCGCCCCGTCAGGCCAAAGTGCTGACCCTGCTGCGTAACGGCGAACTCAGTCACGACATGATGCTCGACGCAGAAGTGAGCAGCGCCACGCTGAAAACCCTGGCCGACAAAGGCTGGATTGAAAGCTATCAATCGGTACCGAAAACACTTCGCTGGCAGGAAAGTTTTGCGATCACCGAAGACAAACCACGCCTGAATGAAGAGCAGGCGCTGGCTATCGCCAGTGTGAATGCCAACCCGGAATATGGCTGCTACTTATTGGAAGGGGTGACAGGTTCCGGCAAAACAGAAGTTTATCTCAACCTGCTCGAACCCATCTTGGCGGCCGGAAAACAAGCACTGGTGCTGGTGCCGGAAATTGGCCTGACCCCGCAAACCATCAGCCGTTTTCAGCGACGGTTTCATGTACCGCTGTTTACCATTCACTCCGGGCTGAACGATACGGAGCGTCTGAGTGCCTGGCTGGCTGGCCGGGACAATCAGGCCGGGATCATCATCGGTACCCGCTCTGCCCTCTTCACGCCGTTTGCCAATCTCGGCATCATTATTGTCGATGAAGAACATGACGCGTCTTATAAACAGCAGGACAGTTTGCGCTACCACGCTCGCGATATGGCCGTCCTGCGGGCCTGCAAGGAAAATATTCCAATTGTACTGGGCTCTGCCACCCCGGCGCTGGAAACCCTGCACAACGCAAAAACCGGAAAGTACCATCATCTGCACCTCACCCGCCGGGCCGGGAATGCACAGGCAGCACGCCATGGCGTACTGGATGTCAAAGGACTGTATCTGGAAGCGGGTCTCTCCGCCCCGCTCATCGCCCGGATGCGCCAGCACCTCAGTGCGGGCAATCAGGTGATGCTGTTTCTCAACCGCCGCGGTTTTGCACCGGCGCTGATGTGTCACGAGTGTGGCTGGCTGGCAGATTGCAAACGCTGCGATGCTCACTACACCTATCACCAGAATACCGGGGAACTGCGCTGCCATCACTGTCAGACCCAGCGGCCCGTCATGCCCCAGTGCCAGCAGTGCGGTTCTACACAGCTCCAGACCGTCGGTGTCGGTACGGAGCAGCTCGAACATCAGCTGGGCGAGCTGTTTCCCGAATATAAAACCGTTCGGATTGACCGCGACAGCACCCGGCGCAAGGGCAGCCTGGATCACTACCTGGAAGCCATTCGCAACAAAGACTATCAAATCCTGATCGGCACTCAGATGCTCGCCAAGGGGCACCATTTCCCTGATGTCACTCTGGTTGCGCTGGTGGATGTCGACAGTGCCCTGTTCAGCAACGATTTCCGGGCACCGGAACGGCTAGCTCAACTCTTTATTCAGGTCGCAGGCCGGGCAGGCCGGGCCAGCAAACCCGGCGAGGTACTGCTGCAGACCCACCACCCGGATCACGCACTCCTACAGGCGCTGCTGTATCAGGGCTACGACCATTTCGCCGCACAGGCACTGACCGAGCGGCGCCAGGCCATGCTGCCCCTTATACATATCTGTCGCTGTTTCGTGCCGAAGCACAGCAAAGTGATCTCACGGAGCAGTTTCTGCTGCAGGTCCGCGGCATTCTGGAATCCAGTCCGCTCTTCAGCAACCACACGCTGGTCATGGGACCCAACCCGGCGCCCCTCTCGCGCCGGGCGGGTCGCTACCGCTGGCAACTCCTCTTGCAGGCACCGGATCGCAAGACACTCCAGCAACTGCTGAGCATTGCACGGCCAGCCATTCAGCTCTTGCCACTGGCCCGAAAAGTCCGCTGGTCACTTGATGTTGAGCCTCAGGATCTGAGCTGAAGATAAAACAAATAATGCGACTTACTTCACAAAGCCAATGTAATTTATGCTATTGCGCACATGTTTAAACCGGCTTAAAGCGCCTACAATAACAGGCTTGCCGGACTAGGTTTCTGCGCCGATTTAGCTCCGATCCCCCGGCAATCATGAGAGAAATATCTTAGAGAGGAACAATTTATGGCGACAATGAAGGATGTTGCCCAGCTGGCCGGTGTTTCAACCGCGACGGTTTCCCGTGCGCTGATGAACCCGGAGAAAGTGTCGGCCTCGACTCGTAAAAAAGTTGAACAGGCTGTCATGGACGCTGGCTATTCCCCCAACTCCCTGGCCCGCAACCTGCGACGCAATGAATCCAAAACCATTGTCGCAATTGTCCCGGATATCTGTGATCCCTATTTCACAGAAATCATTCGCGGTATTGAAGAAGCCGCCATGGAGCATGGTTATCTGGTGCTGCTGGGCGACAGTGGTCAGCAAAAAAGCCGGGAAAACTCATTCGTTAATCTGGTCTTTACCAAACAAGCTGATGGCATGTTGTTGCTGGGTACAGATCTGCCGTTTGACATCAGTAAGCCCGAGCAGAAAAACCTGCCGCCGATGGTCATGGCCTGCGAATTTGCACCTGAGCTGGAACTGCCAACCGTCCACATCGACAACCTGACCGCCGCTTTTGAAGCCGTCAACTACCTGACGCAAATGGGCCATCAGCACATCGCCCAAATCACCGGACCAGACAGCGCGATGCTGTGCCAGTTCCGTGCCCAAGGCTACCAGCAAGCGTTGCGCCGCGCCGGTATTGAGCTCAACCCGGCTTATACCGTGAAAAGTGATTTCACTTTTGCCGGCGGTGCCCGTGCAGTGACCACTCTACTGTCACTGCCAGAGCCGCCGACCGCGCTCCTGTGTCACAACGACGTCATGGCCATTGGCGCCATGCAACAGGCTAAGCGTCTGGGCATCAAAGTCCCGCAAGATTTATCCATAGTCGGGTTCGATGATATCCAGTTCGCAGAATACTGCGATCCGCCGCTGACCACAGTGTCTCAGCCGCGTTATGAAATCGGCCGTCAGTCCATGCTGATGCTGCTGGAGATCCTGCAAGGCAAGGATATTTCGGCGGGTTCACGTTTGCTGGATGCCAAACTGGTAATCCGCGAAAGCGCAGCCCCGCCATCCAATAAATATTAACGCCACCAGAAATGATGAAAACCTCACCACTTTGAGCAAAAGCTCACACTTCCACCGGGAAGCACACCTGCAATCACCCGCAGAGGCTTCCCGGCACTAGCCAGTCCGGGCACTTCTTTGTACCATATCTGTCCAATAGTTCAGCAATAATCAGACCATTGTGGCAACCAAAGATTACGTCAAACGCGGCCGGGCAGCGAAGAAACCGGCCAGAAACAGCCGTTCCCGAAACAGCAAACCCAGCGGACAGTTCCCAGTCAAGTGGGCGCTCATTGCGCTTTTTCTAGTGATTGGACTCGGTTACGGGCTCTATTTCCTGTCCTCTTCACCCAAACCTGCAGCACCAGCGCCTGAAACAACTGCGCCCATGCCGCCCAAGGAGCACAAGAAACCGGCCGAGCCTGCCAAAAAAGAAACCAGCGTCAAAGTTGAGCCAAAACCTGTTCCTCAACCCAAGCCACAGGAAAAACTGCCGCCGAAGCCAGCAGAAAAGTGGCGTTATATTGAAGAGCTGGAAAATAAAGAAGTTCAGGTTGAAGCTAAGAAAACCCCGGACAAACCCGGACGTCCTTACCTGATGCAGTGCGGCGCTTACCGGACTCCGGCACAGGCAGAAGAACGCAAAGCCATGATTGCTTTTCAGGGACTGACCAGCCAGATCAAAGTCTCTCAGGGCGATAAAGGGAGCTGGTATCGTGTGGTTCTGGGTCCATACCCGCAAAAACGCAAAGCCGAGAGCGATCGGAATATGCTGCGTCGGGCCGGCATCGAGCCTTGTGCCATCTGGTACTGGGACGCCTGAGCAAGTTGCAGTCTCCTTCAGCCTGTCTACACTGACAACAGCAAAACACCGCAAAAGGATGCTACGGCATCCTTTTTTGTTTTCTGAAACGGACAGATCTGCTCATTACCTTGAAAACGGGCAGCCCCATCCCCAGATCATCGCCTATACCCATACCGGCCCCACAAGCCGGACTGATGCAAAGAGGTAAGACCGTGACAACTATCGTCTCTGTACGTCGCAACGGAAAAGTCGTCATTGCTGGTGATGGCCAGGTTTCTCTGGGCAACACTGTCATGAAAGGCAATGCCCGGAAAGTCCGCCGTTTATACAACAACCAGGTGCTGGCGGGATTTGCCGGTGGTACGGCAGATGCCTTTACTTTATTCGAGCGTTTCGAGCGTAAGCTGGAAATGCATCAGGGCCATCTGATGAAAGCCGCAGTCGAGCTGGCAAAAGACTGGCGAACCGATCGCAGCCTGCGCAGACTCGAAGCCCTGCTGGCGGTTGCCGATGAAACCGCATCCCTGATTATTACGGGTAACGGCGATGTGGTTCAGCCGGAAAACGATCTGATTGCCATCGGCTCCGGCGGGAACTTCGCCCTGTCTGCAGCCCGTGCACTGCTTGAAAATACCGAGCTGGATGCTCGCGCCATTGCTGAGAAGTCGCTGACCATTGCTGGTGATATCTGTGTGTACACCAACGACTTCCAGACTGTTGAAGAACTAGATGCCCAGTAAGGATTCCTCATGTCTGAAATGACTCCCCGCGAAATTGTTCATGAACTGAACCGCCATATTATCGGCCAGGACAAAGCCAAGCGTGCGGTCGCCATTGCACTGCGTAACCGCTGGCGCCGTATGCAGTTGCCGGAAGAGCTGCGGGTTGAAGTAACGCCGAAAAATATTCTGATGATAGGTCCGACCGGTGTCGGTAAAACCGAAATTGCCCGTCGTCTGGCAAAGCTGGCCAATGCGCCGTTCATCAAAGTCGAAGCCACTAAGTTCACCGAAGTGGGCTATGTGGGGAAAGAAGTCGAAACCATTATTCGCGATCTGACCGATGCCGCGATCAAAATGACCCACCAGCAAGCCACCGAGAAAGTGCGTTTCCGTGCGGAAGAGCTGGCCGAAGAGCGTATTCTGGATGTACTGTTGCCACCACCCCGTGACGCTTGGGGCAAAAACGAGGAAACCGAATCCGATTCGGCGACCCGTCAGTCTTTCCGCAAAAAGTTGCGCGAAGGCAAACTGGACGACAAAGATATCGAAATTGATGTTGCCGCACCGCAGATGGGCGTTGAGATCATGGCACCTCCGGGTATGGAAGAGATGACCAACCAGCTTCAGGGGATGTTCCAGAATCTGGCGGGCAATACCACCAAAAAGCGGAAGATGAAAATCAAGGACGCGCTCAAAGCCGTGACTGAAGAAGAAGCGTCGAAGCTGGTGAACCCGGAAGAGCTGAAAGAGCAAGCGATCCATGCGGTTGAAAACAACGGCATCGTCTTCATTGATGAGATCGATAAAATCTGTAAGCGCGGTGAGTCTTCAGGCCCGGATGTTTCCCGTGAAGGGGTGCAGCGTGACCTGCTGCCACTGGTTGAAGGGTCAACGGTATCCACCAAGCACGGCATGGTGCGGACTGACCATATTCTGTTTATCGCATCCGGCGCATTTCAGGTGGCGCGTCCGTCTGATCTGATCCCGGAGCTGCAGGGCCGTCTGCCAATCCGCGTCGAGCTGGAAGCGCTGACCAGCGAAGACTTCAAACGTATCCTGACCGAGCCGAATGCTTCACTCACCGAGCAATATTGCGCCCTGATGGCGACCGAGAACGTCACCATCAGCTTCACGGAAGACGGCATCGCGAAGATTGCTGATGCAGCCTGGCAGGTGAATGAACGCACTGAAAATATCGGTGCCCGTCGTTTGCATACGGTGATGGAACGTCTGATGGAAGAGCTGTCTTATGATGCTTCTGAGCAAGATGGCGTGGCGCACGTGATTGATCAGGCTTACGTCCAGGACCATCTGGGTGAGCTGGTTGAAGACGAAGATCTCAGCCGCTTCATTCTGTAATTCTGCCTTCGGGGTGCCTGTCTTTCGACGGGCGTCCCGTTTTCCCTTCAAGGCTTGCGCCAAAACAAAGTTCTTCCCCGCCTGGCTGCCATAATGGACCTATGCTGAACCATTGAATACGCAACCATGCTTTTATCTCCTTCGACGGTCTGGTTAGAGGCCACGCGTCCCAAAACACTGTTACTGGCCATCGCAGCGCTGCTGTGCGGCAATGCACTGGCTGTCTCTCAGGGACATTTCTCCCCGTCAGTCGCCACACTCGCGCTGGTCACCGCCCTGCTGCTGCAGATTCTGTCGAATCTGGCGAACGACTATGGTGACGTCAAAAAAGGGACAGACAATGCCAACCGCCTGGGGCCGATCCGTGGCCTGCAAAGCGGTGCGATTTCTTTGTCTGCCATGCGAATGGCCATGGCTGTGACCCTGCTGCTGATTATTTTGAGCGGTCTGGCCCTGCTGATCCTGGCGAAACCTGCCACAACGGTCTTACTGATATTCGTCGGACTGGGTGCCGCCGCTATTATCGCAGCACTCGCTTATACGCTGGGTAAACGGCCTTATGGCTACCGGGGATTAGGCGACCCGGCAGTTCTCATCTTCTTCGGCTGGGTCGCTGTCGGTGGCAGCTATTATCTGCAAAGCCATCTGTTCTCGCTTGAAATCCTCTTACCTGCCACCGCCAGCGGGCTGCTGGCCGTCGGCGTGCTGAACCTCAACAATCTGCGTGACATGGACAACGATCGCGCCTGCGGCAAAATCACCCTGGCCGCCCGGCTGGGACCGAGACTGGGCCGCGGGTATCATCTGGGGCTGCTGGCAGCCAGTGTCCTGTGTTTTGCCGCCTACAATGTCATCTCGGCTTTGCCATCCTGGGGCTGGCTGTATCTGCTTGCGATCCCGCTCCTGGTTCAGCATGGCATTCAGGTTTGGGTCACAACCGAGGGTCAGGCGTTACGCCCCATGCTGGGCCAGCTGATCCGAGCAGCCATGTTCACCAACCTGCTGTATGCCGTCGGCCTGATCCTGAGCCGATAAAGCGCCGCATCAGGATTGCAATGCCGCCCGAGGTGGTTATACTTTCAGCAAGTTATTGAGCGGAAAACCGGATACCCACATCCGGCAGATACCGATTGATCCGATCATCACTTGCCAATGAAGAAGCGAGCTTATGGAATACAATACCTCTGAACTCTGTGATATTTATCTCGACCAGGTCGATGTGGTTGAGCCGATGTTCAGCTCATACGGGGGCCGAAGCTCGTTTGGAGGCCAGATCACCACAGTCAAGTGCTTTGAAGACAATGGGTTGCTTCATACCGTTCTGGCTGACAATGGTGCAGGTCGGGTATTGCTGGTCGATGGCGGGGGGTCGCTTCGCCGGGCGCTGGTTGATGCCGAACTGGCTCAGCTCGCCATGCAAAATGAATGGGAAGGTATTATCGTCTATGGCTGCGTGCGTCATGTCGACGAGCTCGATGAACTCGATATCGGCATTCAGGCAATGGCATCCATCCCGGTCGGTGCTGACAATCAGGGCATCGGAGAAGTCGATGTTGCGGTCAATTTCGGAGGCGTGACTTTCTTACCGGAAGATCATCTCTATGCAGATAATACCGGCGTGATTCTGTCGCCGGAGCCACTGGACATCGACTAATCCCAGCCGCGATGTCAGCCCATAGAAAAACAGAGCCATGCGGCTCTGTTTTTTACAGATATCGCGCGGATTATTCCACGGTATCCATCTTACCCAGCAGTGCCCGAACGCGCTCTTGCCAAGCCTGGTGATCATGACGCAGTTTTTCATTGTCCTGCACCAGTGACTCACGATCTGCGCGAAGTTCCTGTGCCAGATTCGCCAGGTTTTCGTTTTTCTCTTTCAGTTCTTCCACTTCCATCTGCAGCAGGGAAATGGTGTCGACGGCCATCTGCACTTTGGCTTCCAGCTGTTCCAGCATCTCTAAAGACATAGTTTTCACCCTATCAGTACCTGCGCAAGACCGCAGCTTACCCTTCCGAGCTGATGTTGCAGACAGCACTGACTGTCATCCAATTCGTGGGGATATCGCCGAGACTACCAGGCAAATAACAAATCCAATGTAAGCCCTATTCTAACTAGGCCTTATACGTCTGGCACCAACAAAAACCATGCTTCATCACAAACGCGTAAAATTTATGCAAAGTTCAACAAAATTTTACCTTTCGCTACAGGTCAGCCAAAGTGACCCGCGATGAAATGTTAGCAACCACTCAGATTTCTACTCTGCATTTTATGCACGCCAGAGGTCATGCTAGTGTGCGCCCGCAACAGATCAAAATAGAGTTTTTGCTCAAGATCATTGTTCTTATACGAAGATGAATATTGACCATAAACACAAATAACATGCTCGAACGCACATTTTTTATTCGTTTCACTTTGCCAAAAATCATCATTCGCGTATTTTTCTGATCACATTACGATAACAAGTGATTGACCTACGACTCGACAAAAGGACTGGTAAATGAACAAAAGACAACCCCCGACATTGCTCGGCGAATGCCTGGCAGAATTTATTGGCACCGGATTGCTGATCTTCTTCGGTGTTGGCTGTGTCGCTGCACTGGTACTGGCTGGTGCAAGCTTTGGACAATGGGAAATCAGCCTGACCTGGGGGCTGGGCGTGACGATTGCGATTTACTGCACCGCTGGTGTCTCGGGTGCACACATCAACCCGGCAGTGACCATTGCGCTGGCAATCTTCCACGGCTTCGACAAATCTAAAGTTGCCCCTTACATTCTTGCTCAGCTTGCTGGTGCGTTCTGTTCTGCGGCTCTGATTTACAGCCTGTACAGCAACCTGTTCGTCGATTTCGAAAACGCGCATGGCATTGTGCGTGGCAGCGTTGAAAGCTTAGGAACTGCAGGCATCTTCTCGACCTACCCGAATCCGAGCCTGTCCTTTGCGGGTGCATTTGCTGTCGAGTTCGTCATCACGGCTGTGCTGATGTTTGCTATTCTGGCCATCGGCGATGATAAAAATGGCGCACCGCGTGGCCCGCTGGGACCAGTTCTGATTGGTGTGCTGATTGCAGTGATCGGTGCTTCTCTGGGGCCACTGACCGGCTTTGCCATGAACCCGGCCCGTGATTTCGGCCCGAAATTCTTTGCTTATCTGGCTGGCTGGGGCGATATGGCGCTGACTGGCGGGAAAGATATCCCGTACTTCATCGTCCCGATTCTGGCGCCGATTGCGGGTGCCTGCTTCGGTGCCTGGCTATATCCGAAAGCCATTGCTGTGTATCTGCCGGGCAATCGCTGTACCCTGCCGAACCAATGTGAAACCGATGAAGAGAAAGAAACCGCGCAAGTCTGATTGCGGTGCTACTCCCCTATAATTATCAGAGATAAGAGGACACTCAGATGACCACAGAACAAAAGTATATCGTCGCACTCGATCAGGGAACCACCAGCTCACGTGCCGTGATCCTTGATCACGATGCGAACATTGTGTGCACCGCACAGCGCGAATTCACTCAAATCTATCCAAAAGCAGGCTGGGTTGAGCACGACCCGATGGAGATCTGGGCGACGCAAAGCTCTACCATGGTGGAAGCCCTGGCCAAAGCCGGGATCCGTACCGACCAGATCGCCGGAATCGGCATCACCAACCAGCGTGAAACGACCATTGTCTGGGACAAAAATACTGGTAAGCCTGTCTATAACGCGATTGTCTGGCAGTGCCGCCGGACCGCAGATATCTGCCAGCAACTGAAAGCAGAAGGCCTGGAAAGCTACATTCGTGAGAACACCGGCCTGGTCGTCGACCCGTATTTCTCCGGGACCAAAATCAAGTGGATTCTGGACAACGTTGAAGGTGCGCGCGAGCAGGCAGAAGCCGGCAACCTACTGTTCGGGACCGTGGATACCTGGCTGATCTGGAAACTCACTCAGGGACGTGTCCACGTCACGGACTACACCAATGCCTCCCGAACCATGCTGTTCAATATCAATGCGCTGGAGTGGGATGAAAAACTGCTGAAAGCCATGGATATCCCGCTGTCGATGATGCCGGAAGTCAAAGCGTCTTCTGAAATCTACGGCCAGACCAACATTGGGGGTAAAGGCGGTACCCGTGTGCCAATCGCAGGTATTGCAGGCGATCAGCAAGCGGCTCTCTTCGGTCAGATGTGTGTGGAAGCCGGTCAGGCGAAAAATACCTATGGCACTGGCTGCTTCCTGCTGATGAATACCGGAAACGAGAAAGTCACCTCGCAGAATGGTCTGCTGACGACGCTGGCCTGCGGCCCGAAAGGTGAAGCTGCCTATGCACTGGAAGGTGCAGTCTTCATGGCCGGTGCA
Organism: Photobacterium sp. GJ3; assembly: GCF_018199995.1. NCBI lineage: Bacteria > Pseudomonadati > Pseudomonadota > Gammaproteobacteria > Vibrionales > Vibrionaceae > Photobacterium > Photobacterium sp. GJ3. The sequence continues at coordinate 3,143,681 of NZ_CP073578.1, forward strand.
TCGATTCAGTGGCTGCGTGATGAGCTGAAACTACTGGGTGATGCCAAAGACTCCGAATACTTCGCCGAAAAAGTTGGCAGCGCCAATGGCGTGTACGTGGTACCAGCCTTCACGGGCCTGGGCGCGCCCTACTGGGACCCGTATGCCCGCGGTGCCATTGTTGGCCTGACCCGGGGTGTGAACAGCAACCACCTGATCCGTGCCACTCTGGAAAGTATTGCTTACCAGACCCGCGATGTCCTTGATGCCATGCAGGCCGACTCCGGCATCCGTCTGGAAACACTGAAAGTAGACGGCGGTGCAGTCGCCAATAACTTCCTGATGCAGTTCCAGTCAGACCTGCTGAATACCGAAGTGCACCGCCCTGTCGTCACCGAAGTGACCGCGCTGGGTGCCGCGTATCTGGCTGGCCTGGCCGTCGGTTTCTGGGGTAGCATCGACGAACTGAAAGACAAAGCCGTTCTGGACCGCAGTTTTACGCCATGTCCGGATGACAGCAAACGCGCCCGCCGCTACAACGGCTGGAAGCGCGCCGTTGAGTGCGCCAAAGGCTGGGCCATTGACGAAGAGGATTAATCCACTCGTCCGACCCTGCTGAGTCACCCCGGCAAGCCTGCATTCCCCCGCAGGCTTGTCTTTTTTCTGCCGAACCGTTGCCCCAAACCAATGACGGCAGCTTGTGATACAATCGTGCAGATTTTCATCATTTCACTTCTGGAGTTCCCATGAAACGCGATTTAGCGATGGCTTTTTCCCGTGTGACCGAAGGTGCCGCACTGGCTGGCTATCAATGGCTTGGCCGAGGCGACAAAAATGCTGCGGATGGCGCAGCCGTTGAGGTCATGCGTACCCTGTTAAACCAAACCGAGATCGCGGGTGAGATTGTGATTGGTGAGGGTGAGATTGACGACGCCCCGATGCTCTATATCGGTGAAAAAGTCGGGCTGGGCGGCGAAGCGGTCGACATTGCCGTCGATCCCATCGAAGGCACGCGAATGACTGCCATGGGCCAGAACAATGCGCTGACCGTCCTGGCTGCCGGTGAGAAAGGTGCTTTTCTCAAAGCGCCGGATATGTACATGGAGAAGCTGGTGGTCGGCCCGGAAGCCAAAGGACACATTGACCTCAATCTGCCCATTGAAGACAACCTCAGAAATATTGCCGCAGCACTGGGTAAACCCCTCAATTCGCTGGTCGTAACCACGCTGGCAAAGCCACGTCATGATGCAGTCATCGCCCAGATGCAGCAACTGGGGATCCGCGTTTACGCCGTGCCGGACGGCGATGTGGCAGCCTCAATTCTGACCTGCATGCCGGACAGCGAAGTGGATGTGATGTACTGCATCGGTGGCGCGCCGGAAGGTGTTGTGTCTGCTGCAGCCATCCGGGCACTGGGCGGTGATATGCAGGGTCGTCTGCTACCCCGCTTTCTGGTCAAAGGCGGCAGCGACGATAACTACCGCATGGGTCAGTTAGAAATGGATCGCTGCCGTGAAATGGGTATCGAACCCAATCAGGTGCTGCCGCTGGATCAAATGGCGAAAAGCGACAACGTCGTCTTTGCCGGTACCGGCATTACCAAAGGTGATCTGCTGGATGGCATCACCCGCAACGGGAATATCGCCACCACAGAAACCCTGCTGATCCGCGGCAAGTGCCGCACCATCCGCCGCATCAAGTCAATTCACTATCTTGACCGTAAAGATCCGGCCATTCTGCCGCATATTCTCTGAATCTGATCTCCGGCAACCTTTGCTGTTGCCGGAGATAAATTGCTGATCATTCTCTGATTTAGACGACTTTTCTGCGTCATCTGGACTAAGCTCTTTAGTAAAGCCATTGCTTTATATACTTTGTCAGCGCCATAATAGGCCGAATGAATACACGCAATACCACAATGAAAACCATAGATAAAATTCTCCACCGGATGAAACAGGACGGCCCAGTCACTGCCAAGGCACTCTCAGAAGAGCTGGGGCTGACGACCATGGGGGTTCGCCAGCACCTGCAAGGTCTGGAAGAAGATGGCCTGGTAGGCTTTGACGATATCAAAGCCAAAGTCGGGCGGCCGACCCGTCACTGGCATCTGACCGCCAAGGGTCACGAGCAATTTGCCGACCGGCACGGCGATCTGATTATTCAGATGCTGGACTCGGTGGAGAACCTGTTTGGGCAGGAAGGCTTGCAAAAAATCCTGAATCAGCGTGAGGAAAGCACGCTCAATCAGTACCAGCAGGCCATTGCAAAGGCAGAAAATTTAAAAGAAAAACTTCAGATCCTGACTACACTGAGGGAGAAGGAAGGTTACATGGCACAGCTGGAGTCTGACGACGACGGCTTTGTTCTCATCGAGAACCATTGTCCTATCTGCCATGCCGCCAAACGCTGCCCCTCTTTATGTCGATCTGAACTGGCTGTCTTCCAGCGTCTGCTGGGCGACGGAGTGGCGATTGAGCGCAGTGAACATATCATTGCCGGCCAGCGCCGCTGCAGCTACCGCATTTATCCGACCTGAGTCACTGAGTATGTAAAAGGAGATCACAATGGCTGACTGGATCCCTGCAAAGGTTATCAAGAATCGTCACTGGAACAGCGACTTGTTCAGTTTAACGCTGGAGGCGAACATTGAACCCTTCAAAGCCGGGCAATTTACCAAGCTGGCGCTCGAGTGCGACGGCAAAATGATCCAGCGTGCTTACTCCTTTGTGAACCCACCCAATACCCATCAGATCGAAATCTACGCAACCCGGGTAGCAGATGGCCTGCTGTCCCCGCGCCTGCATGCCCTGGAGCCAGGTGATGAAGTCTTCATTACTGCCCGCGCCAATGGCTTCTTTACGCTGGATGAAGTCCCTGAGGGAGATTACCTGTGGATGCTGTCAACCGGCACAGCCATCGGGCCATACCTCTCGATTCTGCGGGAAGACACGGTCTGGAAACGCTTTCGCAAAATTGTGCTGGTGCATGCGGTCCGCTTCGCAGCCGATTTAAGTTATCAGGCAGAGATCAACGCCCTGAAAGCAGCCCATCCTGAGCAACTCATCGTTCAACCTTTTGTCAGCCGCGAGCCCGCGCCCCTGACCTTACCCGGCCGGATCCCGCAAGCCATTGCCGATGGCATGCTTGAACGCCACGTCGGTATTCCGCTGGATCCGCAAACCAGCCAGTTGATGCTGTGCGGTAACCCAGCCATGGTCAAAGAGACCAAAGCGGTGCTGGAAACCCGGGGCTTCGAGAAAAACCTGCGCCGTAAACCCGGCCAGATCACGGTTGAACATTACTGGTAAACCCGCGTCTGAGTTTCCCGACCTGACAGCCTGCCTTTTATTGAGCGTCTCATCAATGAGACGCTTTTTCGTTTCCCCGCCATCTAGTGTTAAGAGTGTCACACTTTTGGCCCTTTTGGCTGTTGGGGGAAATACGATGCAAACTTTACCTTCATTCGATGAACTGAAGCATCTGGCTGAAACTGCACCGGAAGCGTTAGAAGCCTTACGTCTGCGGATGAGCGAAGAAATCATCCAACAGGCCAGTCCGGCCATGCAACCGAGATTGCGCGCCCAGTTCAGTCATATCAATCAGGTGATTGCCCGCGGTAAAAACCCGATCCATACCAACATGCTGCTCCGGGCTGAACTGCAGCAACAATTACAGCGCTTTGCCCAGTCCCTGATGTCCCCGGAAACCATCACTGAGCATCAGGCGGAAGTGATGCCGTTTCGGCGCAGGGCATAACACCAAATGAAAACGGGCCGTTCAATGACGGCCCGTTTACTTTGCATCCATACCTTGCTCAAAACATCCCGGCTTCAGCGGCTTGCCTTGAGATAGGTTTCTTTTTCCATATCGCGAATTTCAATGGTCAGGCTGTCAATCGAAGCGGCATGCTGCTCCAGCAGCGGCATCAAACGTTCTGCCAGACCACGCTTACAGTCATTATCCCGGCCAGACAGCAAGGCCAGCTCCAGATGGATAAAATTGCGCGCATCGCCCCCCTCGCCCACTTGCCACTGATGGCACGGGTAGGCCCGGGATTTCACAGAAGACGGTTCGAACACACCGCAGGTCAGCAGTGATTGATGTAAATCTTCCAGCAGGGCAGCGACATTCACGCGCTCGGCGACCGGATCCGCAAATTCCAGCTTCAGATGAGGCATACTTCTCTCCTTGATGTGCAGGCAATGCCTGTATATTCCGTTTATCGCCGCCTAAGTTAGCTGATTTTGCTACCTCAGGCGACTGTCGTCTTCCGAAATCCTTTGCAGATCACTTTTCCCCGGTAAAACAACTGTCTGGATAACTTACAGGATTGAAAATAAATAACAGTTCAGCATTCACTTTTGGCGCTGAAATGGGTACAAACATCCAGGTCTTGCTCAAGATTAAGGAAGTTTACGTCTATCCGGCGTATACTGTGTGACGTTTTTGCCACAGGCATCAGGACGCCTCAGGCAAAAATGGCAGACTACACTGAACACACCGCTGGCTTACGGCAGTGATGTGCTCAGTTTAGTCTGAGTTTAGACATCACATAGATATGGAGAAAATCTTATGCGTCATCCTGTAGTTATGGGGAACTGGAAACTCAACGGCAGCAAAGAAATGGTCACCAACCTGCTGACAGGTCTGGATGCTGCGCTGGCTGGCGTTGACGGTGTTGACGTGGCCGTTGCGCCACCTGTGATGTATCTGGAACTGGCAGAGCGCCTGATCAGCCAGGGTCAGAGCAAGATTATCCTGGGTGCACAGAACGTGGATGTGAACGCCAGCGGCGCATTCACCGGTGATATTTCTCCGGAAATGCTGAAAGACTTTGGTGCAACCCACATCATCATCGGTCACTCAGAGCGTCGTGAATACCACAACGAATCTGATGAATTTGTCGCGAAGAAATTTGCCTTCCTGAAAGAAAACGGCCTGACGCCAGTGCTGTGTATCGGTGAGTCCGAAGCACAGAACGAAGCTGGTGAAACCGTTGCCGTATGTGCCCGCCAACTGGACGCTGTCATCAACACGCAGGGCGTTGAAGCACTGAACGGTGCCATCGTTGCGTATGAGCCAATCTGGGCCATCGGGACCGGCAAAGCTGCAACCGCACAACAGGCACAGGAAATCCACGCTGCGATCCGTGCACACATTGCATCTTTCAGCGCTGATGTCGCGAAAAATGTTGTGATTCAGTACGGCGGTTCAGTGAAAGCGGGCAACGCTGCTGAGCTGTTTGCAATGCCTGATATCGACGGCGCACTGGTTGGTGGTGCTGCTCTGGATGCAGAAGGTTTTGCAGCCATTGCGAAAGCTGCGGCTGAAGCGAAGAAGTAATAGCTGCCTGGCACTGTCAGCCTCCGGGCTGGCAGTGCTTCATCCAGTCATTCTCCCCCCGGCAGTGTTTCCACCACCAGCTGCCGCAACCACTGATTCTTTTCATCCTGCGTTTTCACATCCGGCCACAACATCAGCATATCAAAATCAGGTACCTGTACCGGTGGTTCCGCCACTGCCAGTGCGTCCATCCCGGTTTGCGCTGCTGCCATCAGTTTGGGCACCACAGCGATCAGCCGCCGCTGAAACAGTAAACGCCGGATCGTCATAAAGTTGCGGGATGCCACGGTGACACGCCGGGACAGATCATGATCGTCCAGCAAGCGATCCACCGTTGACACCAGACTGCCGTCCGGGCTGACCAGTGCCTGCTCGATGGCCGAAAAACAGGCCATATCGCCCACCTCTGCGGCATCGACCTGAAGCGGATCGAACAGGCAGACATGCTGCTCGCGATACAGCCATTGGGAAGCAAACTGCGCCGCATGTCCGGGAATACTGCCAATCATCAGATCCAGTTTTTCCTGCTCGGCAACCAACTGATAGTTATGACGGTTCACATGGACAAAACTCACCTGTGCTTGCGGCGCCGCTCCCCGAATCACATCATAGAGCTGAGGTGCAAACAAAAACTCGGCATAGTCGGTCAGTCCAATCCGGTACACGCCCGAGAACGTCTCCGGCTCAAACACAGGTTTGATGAGCAGCTCCTGCGACACGGTGTCCAGCAAACGGGTCACCACAGGGGCAATCTGGTGTGCGTAATCCGTCGGTACCATCTGGTGCCCTTTGCGTTCAAACAGCGGATCGCCGAGCAACTGCCGGAGCCGGGACAAGCTGTGACTGACTGCGGACTGGCTGACGAAACTCTTCTCTGCGGCCCCGCTCACACTGCGGCATTCATACAGAAAGGCAAACACCACCAGCAGATTGAGGTCGATGCTTTTCCAGCGGATCTCAGACAGCCGGGTTAAATTCATCTGATTCATAGTTGGAATGATTTCTATCCATTTGAGTCATTTTACGTCATTCACTACATTAAGGGCGATCAATTCACCCAATCAGAAGCAAAACACGATGTTCGCAATCTTTATGACCTTCTTCTCGCTGGGCTGGATCAGCTTTGGCGGCCCGGCGGCACATATCGGCTATTTCCGGCAGGCATTCGTCGAAAAACGCCAGTGGCTGAGTGACCATGAGTATGCACACCTGGTCGCCCTCAGCCAGTTCCTGCCGGGACCGGGATCCAGTCAGGTAGGCTTCGCACTGGGCTATCACCGCGGGGGCTGGGGGCGCCTGCATGGCCTTTTTCGGCTTTACCCTGCCTTCTGTCCTCATCATGCTGGCACTGGCTTCACTGAGCAGCCGTCTGACGGATCTGAGCGGGTTCGACCATGTGGTGCATGGACTCAAACTGCTGGCCGTTGTCGTGGTGATCGATGCCACCTGGGGCATGTTCAAAAATTTCTGTCAGCGCCGCCTGACGGCTTTCCTCTGCGCGATCACTGCGATGACTCTGATGATCGCACCGGGTCTCGCGACTCAGATCGGGATGCTGTTGCTGGCGCTGTTCATCGGGGCTCGCTGGCTGAAAACCGAAGACAGCGCTGAGCCCGGCGCGGTATTCACCCCAACTCGCTGGCCACTGCTGCTTTTTGTCCTCATCTTCGTGGGGTTACCTCTGACACTGAGTGCCCTGCCGGGTCACTGGCCAGTGGCTACGCTGTTCAGTGATTTCTTCCAGGCGGGCACACTGGTGTTCGGTGGTGGTCATGTCGTTCTGCCACTGTTGCAGTCACTGGTTGGTGATCAGTTGAGCCAAGATACGTTTCTGACCGGTTATGCGGCGGCACAGGCAGTGCCGGGGCCGATGTTTACCTTTGCCACCTATCTGGGCTACGCATTACTGCCGTCCGCACCGATCCTCGGTGCGCTGCTGGCAACCCTGGCCATCTTTTTACCCGGTTTTCTGCTGCTGCTGACCGTGCTGGCGCACTGGAAAACATTGGCAGCTTACCCTCGGGTGGCCGGGGCATTGCAGGGCATCAATGCCGCCGTGGTCGGACTGCTGTTATCGGCACTCTATCAGCCGGTCTTCACCAGTGCAGTCCTGAACGGGACGGATGCCGCGCTGGTCGTTGCCGGGCTCTTCCTGCTGAAGCAGTGGAAACTGCCGATTCTGTGGCTGGTGATTGGATTTATGCTGGCGGGCTGGGGACTCGGATCGGCTGGGGTAAACCTGTTGGGCTGAGCCCCGCTGAGTACGGCGCCTTCAGCATATAAAAACGCCCGCCGGTAAGCCCGACGGGCGTTTCTGATGTTGTCATCAGCACTGAGCCAATCGATAGACTCAGAACAGTTTGTCTGCCACGGCAAACAGATCTTTACGCACCGGACGCTTCATGTTTTCAATCGCGTCGATGATGTCGTGGTGAACCAGTTTCTCGTTCTGCACACCTACACAGCGACCGCCTTCGCCCTGAATCAGCAGATCTACCGCGTATGCGCCCATTCGTGACGCCAGAATCCGGTCAAATGCGGTTGGCTGACCACCACGCTGAATATGGCCCAGCACGGTTGCACGGGTTTCACGGCCGGTTTCTGACTCAATGTATTTCGCCAGCTGATTGACATCGGTCATCAGCTCGGTGATCGCCACAATCGCGTGCTTCTTACCTTTGTAGATCCCTTCTTTGATCTTCGCCAGCAGCTCTTCTTTGTGCAGGCCGGTTTCCGGTGTGATGATGTACTCACAGCCACCCGCAATCGAAGCCATTAACGTCAGATCACCGCAGTGACGGCCCATCACCTCAACGATCGAGATACGCTGATGCGATGAAGACGTATCGCGCAAGCGGTCAATCGCATCGATCACCGTATTCAGTGCCGTCATAAAACCAATGGTGTAATCCGTCCCGGCGACATCGTTATCAATGGTGCCCGGCAGACCGATACAAGGGTAGCCCATTTCGGTCAGCTTCTTCGCCCCCATGTAAGAGCCGTCGCCACCGATCACGACCAGCGCGTCAATGCCATGCATTTTCAGATTCTCAATGGCCTGCGCACGCACTTTCTCATCACGGAACTCAGGAAAACGTGCCGAGCCCAGGAAAGTCCCGCCCTTGTTAATGACGTCAGAAACACTGGAACGGTTCAGCTTTTCAATCCGGTTCTGGTGCAGGCCCTGATAACCGTCATAAACACCGTAAACTTCCAGGCCTTCCGTTAAACCGGCACGCACTACACCGCGAATCGCTGCGTTCATACCTGGGGCGTCACCGCCACTGGTCAAAACACCAATCTTTTTAATCATGGTTACCCTCTGACTTTGGGAAATGAAAAATCCTTTCCTGCACGAGCTGGCTCAAGTCACCGACTCCGCCCCGCTCCCTCAACTCGGTTGCGACTCGCGTAAACTGTAACTTTCCTACTAATGTAGGAGTATTACAATTTAGAAAAACGATGTATTGATTCATATCACGTAAACAGGCCCTGTGCCGACCGACATTGCATCAGCGTGGAACCCGTCGTACATTTTGTACGACCAGGCCCGGCCAGCCACTCTGTCACTAAGTATATGCTCAGTTTCCGCTGTCAGCCTGTCCGGACCGGGTTCTCTGAAACTGCCGGATTTTTGTCACATGACCTGATAATTCTTACCCCGCAGTATAGCGTTTTTGTGATGAAATTTAATAACAAAATTGACAAGTCCAGTACAGATGCACCACAAAAAAAGCCACAACTCGACGTTGTGGCTTCTGTTTACTGCCTTGAAGTCAGCATTATTCACTGCGTTTTTCTTTCCATTTCGCCATGCATTCTGCCTGCTTCTCTGCTTTCAATGTCTTGTACTGTGCTTTTTGCTCTGGGGTCAGAATATTCAACAGGTCATGACGGTGCTTCATCCTGTTCACCCGATGCTCAATTTGCTGATCAGACATCTGCTTCGCCAGTGCACGAACGGCATTTTCATCAAAAGAATCCGCCAGCATCAGCGCCTGCATTTTCTCATGATTGGCTTTCATGGCTTCACGGCCTTCACCTCTGTGCTCGCGCATGGACTCTTTCTGATTGTCCCGCAACGCCCGCATTTGCTCTTTCTGCGCATCGGTTAAATTCAGATCACTGAAGATCCCCCGGTCGCCACGCGGGCCGCAGTCACCGTGGTAGCCCTTTCCATGTGCCTTACCGCCGTCTGCCAGTACCGCAACCGAGCCGAACACCAGTGGCATAGCCAGCACAGCAACCAGGGTACGTTTCATTGTTTGATTCATCATCTTTTTCATCATCTCACTCGCTCTGTCGCGTTCATTCGTTACCCACAGAGTCTACGCCGTCGCAAGTAAAGGGTTGTCTCGAAAACGTAAAGCTGGGTAAAGCAGTGTCATTCAGCTTGGCGTGTGATCCCCCATCGGGGATACTGAATAGCAAGAGCACTAATCTGGATATCCTGATGGCGAATATTCTTCTGGTCGACGACGATACCGAACTGACCGCATTGCTAAGTGACATTCTTCAACTCGAAGGCTTTACCGTGCGGGTAGCGCATCATGGAGAGCAAGGCCTGCAAATGGTCAATGATGAAACGGATCTGATTCTGCTGGATGTGATGATGCCGACCATGAACGGGATCGAAATGCTGCGTAAACTGCGGGAAACCAACACGACCCCTGTGCTGATGCTGACCGCCAAAGGGGAAGAAATCGACCGGGTACTGGGCCTGGAACTGGGCGCAGATGACTACCTGCCCAAACCCTTCAGCGATCGGGAACTCCTGGCCCGAATGCGGGCCATTCTGCGCCGGGCCAAAATCGTGCAGGAAAGCCAGCCGGAGGGAGACAGCCTCACCTATCTGGATCTGACCATCTATCCCGGTCGCCAGGAGGTCACCTGCAAGGGAGAGCCGGTTGAGATGACCGCGACAGAACTGGCGCTGCTCAGCCATCTGGTCCAACACCCGGGCATCGTGGTCACCAAACAGGACCTCAGCCTGGAAGTGCTGGGCAAGCGACTGGCCCCCTTTGATCGCGCCATTGATATGCACGTATCGAACCTGCGCAAAAAGCTGCCGCCGCGGGATGACGGAAAACCCAGAATCAAAACCCTGCGCGGCAAAGGCTATCTGCTGGTGGAGGCCGGATGAAACTGCCCGTCCTGAACCGACTGTCGAGCCGGATTTTTGCCATCTTCTGGCTGACCCTGATGCTGGTGGTGGTCGTTCTGCTTTTGTTACCCCATCTGGACCCCCGCTCACAACATACGATTCCGCAGCCTGAACTGGAACGTTACCAGCAGGCCGCCTCACGTATTTCTGAACGTCTCAGCGCACAACCGGGCGCCCTGCCCGACAAGCTGCTGCCCTGGGTCGACCCCGACCGCCATAAAGGAATGCAGCTTTACTTCACCAATTTTGAAGGCGAGCTGATCACCCCGCACCAGCGGACCAAAGCGCTGCGTAACTTTATCACCAGTGCCGACAGCCCGGATGCGCCCCGCCAGAAACTCTACGGTCGCTGGATGATCGCCGGTCCGTTTCTGGTCAGTGATCAGCAGCAACGTGCGCTGATGTACATCGGCCGGGTGACCCACAGACCGCCGCCATTTTTCCTGCGCATTCTGGATCAGCCCTTCCACATGCTGCTTCTGACCATGCTGGTCAGTACGCCACTGCTGCTCTGGCTGGCCTGGGCACTCAGCCGTCCGGCACGTCAGCTGCAACAGGCGGCACAGCGGGTTGCCAGTGGCCAGTTCACGCAGGATCCGACGCTGGAAACTTCCGGACCACGCGAATTTCAGCAGGCGGGGGCCAGCTTCAATCAGATGGTCAGCTCGGTCAATCAGATGATCCGCGGTCAACAACGGTTGCTGTCTGATATCTCACATGAACTCCGCTCTCCGCTCACCCGGCTGCGGATGGCCACCGCCCTGGCCCAGCGCAAACAGGGCAACAGTCCGGAACTGGATCGCATTGACACTGAAGCCGAACGACTGGAAGCCATGATCGCCAAACTGCTGGAACTGTCCCGGATGCAGATTCGTGGTCAGGAAGTCCGGGAAGCCAGTGATGCGGCCAGCCTGTGGCAGGACATGCTGGATGATGCAGAATTTGAAGCCAGCCAGCACCAGAAAAGCCTGACCTGCGGCCCGTTACTGCCCTGGCCGCTGGCCGGAAACGCCGAGTTGCTGATCAGTGCGCTGGAAAACGTGGTCCGAAATGCCATCTATTATGGTAAAGACCGTGTCGAAGTAAAGTTCTCAGCCAACGACCAGACACTGACTGTCACGGTCGACGATAACGGTACCGGGGTACCTGAGGACGAACTGAAGGACATTTTCCGGCCATTCTACCGGGTGTCCACCGCTCGGGATCGTCACAGCGGCGGCACAGGGTTAGGTTTAGCCATCACCGAAAATGCCATTCGCCAGCATAACGGCTGCATTGCGGCGAGCCGCAGTCCGCTGGGTGGCCTGCGAGTCACGCTGACACTGCCTTTGTCGTCGCATGATGTGCCTGAAGCTGATGAACCATTCGTCTCTGAATGAGGATGAACAGGCCCTGTGGTGAGTTCATCCAAGATGTTCCTTGGCGCCGATTGACAAGATCCGGGTGAATTGAGTGTCGAATACAAGCCTGCTGTTGCTGAATCTGGTTCTGGCCCTGATGATGTTCGGCATTGCGCTGGGCCTGAAACCTGCTGACTTCAGGACAGTCGCCCGGCATCCGAAAGGGCCGCTGACCGGGCTGGCCGCGCAGTTTTTTCTGATGCCAGCCCTGACCTGGCTCCTGACCATGGTGGTGCCCTTACCCGCCGAAGTCGCACTGGGACTGATACTGGTCGCCAGTTGCCCTGGCGGCAGTTTTTCTAATCTCGTCACCTATCTTGCCAACGGCAATACCGCTATGTCGATCAGCATGACCGGCATGGCCAGCCTCGCCGCAGTAGTGATGACACCGCTCAACTTCATGGGCTATGCCAGTCTGAATCCGGCCACTGCCGTCCTGCTCAAGCAGATCACCGTCCCGCCACAGAGCATCCTGCTGGTGGTCATTTTGGTGCTGGCACTCCCGCTCGCCCTCGGGTTGCTGTGCGGCTATCTTGCACCCGGATTTGCCCGGCGCAGCGAGCCCTGGTTCCGGGTCACTTCGCTCATCACGTTGCTGGGTTTTGTGGCTGCCGCGCTCCTGAGCCACTGGCCGCAGTTTATCGCAGGTGCCAATGTCTACCTGCTGACCGTCGTCGCTCACAATGCGCTGGCATTGGCCATCGGCTGGCTGAGTGCCTGGACGATGAAACTGCCGATGGCCGACAGGCGAGCCGTTACGCTGGAGGTCGGTCTGCAAAACTCCGGACTGGGGCTGGGGATCATTTTCTCGTTTTTCAGCGATCTGACCGGCATGGCAATCATTGCTGCCGGTTGGGGGATCTGGCATCTGCTCAGTGGTCTGGGGCTGTGTTTTCTCTGGCAACGACAGGACAGACGACAGCGGCGAGTTCCGGTGCTCAAGCAGGTTGAAGCGTCGCGCACACCACCCCGCTGAACACTGGTTTCATCCGCACAAGACAGGCTACAATGGCCGTTTTCCCATCGCTGAATCCTGACCATGTTTGATATTGCTCTGTACGAACCTGAAATTGCGCCCAACACGGGCAACATTATCCGCCTGTGTGCCAATTGCGGTGCGAACCTGCACCTGATTGAGCCGCTGGGGTTTGATTTAGAAGAAAAAAAGCTACGCCGGGCCGGACTGGATTACCGCGATCTGACTCACGTCCACCGTCATGCCAACTTTGATGCCTTCCTGGCAGCAACGGCGGGACGCCGCCTGTTCGCCTGTACGACCAAAGCCACGCAGTACCACACAGAAGCTCAGTTTCAGGCCGGGGATATTCTGTTATTCGGACCGGAAACCCGAGGCCTCCCCGCCGAAGTGATTGAAAGCCTGCCACCGGCGCAGCGCCTTCGGATCCCAATGCATCCGGACAGCCGCAGTCTGAACCTGTCGAATGCCGCGTCCATCATTGCCTTTGAAGCCTGGCGTCAGTTTGATTTTACCGGCGCGAAATAATCAGACTACAGCGGTGAAAAAGGGGCGATTACGCCCCTGCTCTGAATGATCAGCGGAGTTCAGCTCCGATCAGAAACTCAGATCCCGTCGCCGGCAATGAAGGTCTGGTAAACTCCGTTGAACTGCTGGTCCATGTCCATCGACGGTTTGTCGCTGCTCGGACGGCCAACAATTTTTGCCGGTACACCGGCAACCGTGGTATGAGGTGGTACGGGGCCAGTACCACAGAACCGGACCCAATTTTGGCGCCCTCACCCACTTCGATGTTGCCGAGAATTTTCGCACCGGCACCAATCATCACCCCTTCGCGGATTTTCGGGTGTCGGTCACCGCTCTCTTTCCCTGTCCCGCCCAGTGTCACGTCCTGCAGGATGGAAACATCATTCTCAATCACCGCCGTCTCACCGATGACAATCCCTGTCGCATGGTCAAACATGATGCCCTGACCAATCCGTGCAGCCGGGTGAACATCCACCTGGCAAGAGACAGAAATCTGATTTTGCAGATACACGGCTAACGCTTCGCGGTTCTGCTTCCAGAGCCAGTTCGCCACCCGGTAGCCCTGCAAGGCATGAAAGCCTTTCAGATAAAGCAACGGCACAGAAAATTTATTGATGGCCGGGTCTCGTTCCACCACTGCGCGAATATCGCAGGCGGCCGATTCGGTGATCATACAATCTGCCAGATAGGCTTCCTCAACCACTTCACGAACCGCCATCGCTGGCATGGAAGGTGTGGCGAGTTTATTCGCCAGAATATAGCTCAGTGCAGCGCCCAGATTATCGTGCTTGATAATCGTGGCATGGTAAAAACTGGCCAGCATGGGTTCCTGTTCAGTCAGGACTTTGGCTTCCTGTTTAATGGTTTTCCAAACCGCTTGCTGTTGACACTCCCTCACGTCGTCCCCTGTATATCCTTTTTGTGTTTGCACCATAATCTGCCCCCTTGCCCGTCGCCGGGTTCTGACAGCGCTGAATGGGTATCACTTTAAACTTCTCAGCAAAAAAAACAACGCGGGCATTCATGCCCGCGCTGATTCATTCGTTCTGGGAATCTCAAAAGACGATTACTCGTCTTTTTTCGCCCTGGCCAGCAGATCTCTGGCAGCTTCCCGGGCATCTTTACCCTGATACAGCACCTGATAAATCTGCTCTGTGATGGGCATATCCACACCATAGCGCTGCGCCAGTACCCAGACTTCCTTGGTATTTCGGTAGCCTTCAACCACCTGACCGATCCCTTGCTGCGCTTCATCGACGCCTTGTCCCTGCCCCAGAGCCAGACCAAAGCGACGGTTTCGGGACTGGTTATCCGTACAAGTCAGAACCAGATCGCCCAGACCAGCCATCCCCATAAAGGTTTCCGGTTGCGCGCCCAGCGCTGCGCCCAGACGACACATTTCTGCCAGCCCGCGGGTGATCAATGCCGTTCGGGCATTGGCCCCATAACCGATCCCGTCCGACATCCCGGCACCAATCGCGATCACGTTCTTGACTGCACCACCAAGCTGCATGCCAATAAAATCGCTATTGCTGTAGACCCGGAAGCTCTTATCGCAATGAATCTTCTCCTGAAGATCCTTCACAAACGCCGTATCCGGCGAAGACACAGAGATCGCCGTCGGCAATCCTGCAGCCAGCTCTTTGGCAAACGTCGGACCGGACAGCACGGCCAGCGGAATCGCGTCGCCCAGAATCTCGTGCGCGACATCCTGAAGCAAACGACCCGTTTCCGGCTCCAGCCCTTTGGTCGCCCAGCAAATCCGGGAATCTTCCCGTAAATGAGGCTTCATCTGCTTGAGCACATCGGCAAAAGCATGACTCGGCACCACCAGCAGAATATCCCGGCTGGCCTGAACGGCAGCTTTGAGATCCGCGGTGAGAATCAGGGAGTCCGGAAACGCCGAGCCCGGCAAAAATGCTTCATTGGCCCGGTCGGTTTCCAGTTGGGCGATATGAGACGGGTTATGGCCCCACAAAATCACATGGGCACCATTGCGTGCCAGTGCGATGGCCAGAGAGGTGCCGTATGAACCGGCACCCAGCACTGACATTGAGATTACATTTTCAGTGGTTGAAGTCATGACAATCCGCCAATCAGGCTTCAGTGTTTTCCTGGTTGCTTTCTGCCTGGCTCTGCAGGTAGTTCATGAACAGCGCGTCAAAATTCACTGGAGCCAGGTTCAGTTGCGGGAAGGTTCCTTTCACCACCAGGCTTGAAATCGTTTCACGCGCATAAGGGAACAGGATGTTCGGGCAGAATGCACCCAGGCAGTGCGCCAGTTGTGGCGCTTCCATACCGTCAACCGAGAAGATACCGCCCTGCTGTACTTCACACAGGAACGCCGTTTCTGAGGCATTATTTACGGTCACGGTCAGACGCAGTATAACTTCGTACACACCCTCTGCCAGCTCACGACTCTGCGTATCCAGATCCAGTTTCACTTCCGGATTCCACTCTTTCTGGAACATTTCCGGAGAGCTTGGTGCTTCGAAAGACACGTCTTTCAGGAAAATACGCTGGATTTGGAAGTTCTGTTGCGCTTCGTTGTTCGCTGCTTCAGCCATGATGTTGTCCTTTTTCTGATGATTTCCGTAAGAAATCTTTCATTGTCACCGGAGATGTCCGGCCTGAATTAAATTGGGAAGCTGTTTTACACAGCCCCCCGGAAGTTCAAACTTACTTTTTCCCTTTCACCAAAGGCATGTTGGCCTCGTTCCAGGAAATCAAACCGTCTTTCAGCAGATTCACATTGCTGAAACCCGCTTTATGTAACAGGTTGGCGCTTTCCTGCGCCGTCTGGCCTGTTTTGCACACCACAATGATGGGGGCAGACTTATACTTTTCAAGCGAACCCAGGTTCTGCGCTTTGATCTCGCTTGGCAAAATGTGAAGTGCGCCAGCAATGTGGCCGCGCTGGAACTCATCTTGATTACGAATATCAACAAAAACACCGTCTTCGCGATTCACCATCACGGTGGCCTGATTCGGAGTGATAACAGCGTAACCTGCTGTTTTCTGCTTCACCAGCGAACTCACCAGGGCCAGAACCAGACCCACCCAAACCAGTGACAAAATCGGATTACTCGTAACAAACTCTATGAATTGTTGCATGATTTTCGCTCTATCCACCTTCACCGTCTGCCCGGCTCACGGTCAGCGGTAAGATTCAACCAAAATTAAGGAAACTGAGTATACCTGTGGCCGAAACGAAGTACAGCCACCCAAAGCATTTACGCGTCATGGCTCACTGCTTTGGATGCAACTTTCCGGACCGTCAAACTCGCATGAATTCCGGCCACAGGAACGAATCAACCACCAGATAAGCGTTCCCTATTGCTAAAATAGAAAAAAACGCATTCTCAGGTCTTACGCTGCGAACCCGAATTGAATATATTTTATGGAGTAAAGATAACAAACCATTTACAGCAATGTTTGATCTGTACTACAAAGAATCGGTTATTTTGTAGTAAAATTACCGACCTGATCCCTTACCTGAGCGCCCTGGTTGGCCTGCACCTCCCGGTCGTTGAGGTAATTGATCTACATTTTTCAGATTGTTCATATTGATGGAGAGGACAGCTTATGTCTGCGAAGAAGCCACTGGCTCTGGTGATTCTGGATGGTTGGGGTTACCGCGAAGATACCGCAAATAATGCGATCGCCAATGCCAATACCCCGGTTCTGGATCAACTGATGGCAAACGAAGCCAACACCCTGATTTCTGCCTCTGGCATGGACGTTGGTCTGCCTGACGGCCAGATGGGGAACTCAGAAGTGGGTCATACCAACATTGGTGCCGGTCGTGTGGTCTATCAGGATCTGACCCGCATTGCGAAATCCATCTCCGACGGTGAATTCCAGCATAACCCTGCTCTGGTTGAAGCCATGGACAGTGCGATTGCTGCCGGTAAAGCGGTTCATCTGATGGGCCTGATGTCACCGGGCGGTGTTCACAGCCACGAAGATCACATCGAAGCTGCCGTGAAAATGGCTGCTGAGCGCGGTGCTGAAAAAATCTATCTGCACTGCTTCCTGGATGGCCGTGATACGCCACCTCGCAGTGCGCAGGCATCCCTGGAGCGCTTTGATGCCCTGTTCGCTCAGTTAGGCAAAGGTCGCACCGCTTCGCTGGTGGGTCGCTACTTTGCCATGGACCGCGACAACAACTGGGAACGTGTGGAATCCGCTTACAATTTGCTGACAGCAGCCAAAGGTGACTTTACTGCTGCGTCTGCAGTAGAAGGCCTGCAGGCCGCTTATGCCCGTGACGAAAATGATGAATTCGTGAAAGCCACAGTCATTCGTGCCGAAGGTCAGCCAGATGCAGCGATGCAAGATGGCGACGCACTGATTTTCATGAACTTCCGTGCAGACCGTGCCCGCCAGATCACCCGTGCCTTCCTGCCTGAGTTCGCAGGTTTTGAACGCCAGCAGTTCCCGGCTCTGAACATCGTGATGCTGACGCAGTATGCTGCCGACATCAACCTGCCATCCGCATTCCCGCCGGAAAGTCTGTCAAACACCCTGGGTGAATGGCTGGCCAAACAAGGCAAAACACAGCTGCGGATTTCTGAAACAGAAAAATACGCCCACGTGACTTTCTTCTTCAACGGCGGCGTTGAAACAGAATTTGACGGCGAGTCCCGTGCACTGGTGGCATCGCCAAAAGTTGCAACCTACGATCTGCAGCCTGAAATGAGTGCGCCGGAGCTGACCGACAAACTGGTTGCAGCCATCAAAGGCGGCGAGTTCGACATGATCATCTGTAACTACCCGAATGGTGACATGGTCGGCCATACCGGTGTCTACGATGCTGCCGTAAAAGCCTGTGAAGCCATTGATGAGAGCATCGGCCGCGTGGTTGAAGCCATCCGTGAAGCGAATGGTCAACTGCTGATTACCGCAGACCACGGCAACGCTGAAATGATGATCAACCCGGAAACCGGTGGCATCCACACGGCACACACCAACCTGCCAGTGCCACTGATCTACGTGGGCGATCAAGCGATCAGCCTGAAAGAAGGCGGGAAACTGTCTGATCTGGCACCGACGATGTTGTCCTTGACCGGGCTCCAAATCCCGACAGAGATGACTGGTCAGGTGCTGTACGATCTGAAATAATCGCCAGCATGCGAGCATTATTTCAACGTACAATCTGTACTTTGCGCGCCAGTGCCTTCAGCACTGGCGTTTTGCTATGTCTGACGTTCGCCCTGCCGGCACAGGCCAATGACCAGAATCAGCTGGACGGTATGAAGCAGGAAATTGCCCGGCAGCAACAGCAACTCAGCAGCAAAAAACAGCAACTCAATGATGTACAGAAAACCCTGAAGCAGCAGGAACTGGCGATTGCAAAATCGGCAGGAAACATCCGGCAGGCAGAACAGAAAATCTCCCAGCTGACCCATTCCATTGCATCGCTCGAAAAAGAGCAGCAAGCGCTGCAACAACGGCAGATCGGGCAACGGGAACAACTCAAAACGCTGATCACCAGCCATTACAAGCTTGGCAAATCTTCCCCGCTGGCGAACCTGCTGGGCGAAAATGATGGGGCGGAGCTGGAACGCATGGCCGAATATGCGTCGCGGCTCAGCGAAGCACGCAGCCGGGCACTGGATGAGTTATCGGCAACAGACACCGAACTTCAGCTGAAAAAACATCAGCTCAATGAGCAACGCACGACACAGCAAACCCTGCTGGCAGAACTGAAACAGGAACGCACCAAACTGGTCAGCAGCCAGAAAGCCCGGCAAAGCACCGTCAAACAGCTGCAAGGTCAGCTCAGTGCAGATAAGCGTTATCTGACCGAACTGAAAGACAACGAATCCCGGTTGATTGTCGAAATTGCCAAGGCCAAAAAAGCGGCCGAAGTCGCTGCCCGTAAAGCCCGGGTTCGTATGGATGGACTGGGAAGCTTTAAGGGCAAGTTACCCTGGCCGGTCAAAGGTAGCATACGTCATGCCTATGGCAGCCCGCTTCAGGGTGAACTGCGCTGGAAAGGAATGGTGATCAGCCAGTCGATTGGCAGCGAAGTGAAAGCCGTTCACGGGGGCAAAATTGTCTTCGCAGACTGGCTGCGTGGCTACGGCCTGATGGTTGCCATTGACCATGGTCACGGCGACATGACGTTCTACGGCTACAATCAGACTGTGCTCAAAAAAGTCGGCGATACGGTTCAGACCAATGAAGCGATTGCGCTTGTCGGCGACAGCGGCGGTCAGGAACGACCTGGCCTGTATTTTGAAATTCGCCGCAAAGGAACGGCCACCAACCCGAAACCCTGGCTGACACGTTAATCCGCAATGCGGCAACCCACGAAAGGAACAAGGATGGTTCGAATACAGTGGATGCTTCGTTTGACTTTCATTTGGCTGCTGACCATGCCGTTCGGTGTTCAGGCAGCCAGACTTGCGATTGTCATTGATGATCTCGGTTATCAGCAAATGCCCTCCCCGCTGTCGGCACTGCCACCACAAATCACGGTCTCGATTCTGCCGGATACGCCCTTTGATCAACTGACAGCCCATCAGGCAACACAGGAAAAACGAGACGTATTGCTGCACATGCCCATGCAGCCCAGCCAGCCCGCGCCACTGGAACTCACCACGCTGACATCCGCGATGAAAAAAGATGAATTGCAGGAAAAACTGCGCCATGCACTCACGCGGGTGCCGGGTGCCATAGGTGTCAACAACCATATGGGCAGTGCCCTGACGCAAAACACGGTGGCAATGGACTGGGTGATGGAAGTACTGAAACAGCAGCAACTGGGGTTTCTCGACAGCCGGACGACGCCTTTTTCTGTTGCCGAAAAACAGGCTCAGGCGGCTCAGATCCCAGCATTACGCCGTCATGTTTTTCTGGATCATGTCCCGACGGAAGCCTTTATCCGTCGCCAAATCCATCAGGCTATCCGACAAGCCAAAGCAGAAGGTCGTGTGATTGCCATCGGCCATCCGCATCCGGTCACGCTGGCGACCCTGACCGCCATGCTGCCGGAAATGCAGCAACAGGTCACGCTGGTGCGTTTATCTGAACTCTATCCGACCGCTGGCTGAGCCGCTCTCACGACAGATTGCGATTCACAGATAATCCGGACATACAAAAAGCGGCGTGCTACTTGCACACCGCTTTTCAAAATCATTTTCCGCGCCGGATTAATCCCAGCTCAGAATCACTTTACCGGACTTACCAGAACGCATCGCATCGAAGCCTTGCTGGAAGTCATCTACGCTGTAGTGGTGCGTGATGATTGGCGTCAGATCCAAGCCAGACTGAATCAGGCTGGCCATCTTGTACCAGGTTTCGAACATTTCACGGCCATAGATCCCTTTGATCACCAGACCTTTGAAAATCACCTGATTCCAGTCAACACCCATGTTTGATGGCGGAATACCCAGCATGGCAATCTTACCGCCATGATTCATGCTTTCCAGCATACTGTTGAAAGCAGCCGGTACACCCGACATTTCCAGACCGACATCGAAGCCTTCGGTCATGCCCAGCTCAGCCATCACATCTTCCAGCTTCTGCTCAGCAACGTTCACTGCACGGGTCACACCCATCTGACGGGCCAGATCCAGACGATATTCGTTCACATCAGTGATCACGACATGGCGTGCACCAACGTGTTTTGCAACAGCAGCTGCCATAATGCCGATTGGGCCAGCACCAGTGATCAGAACATCTTCACCCACCAGATCAAACGACAGTGCCGTGTGAACTGCGTTACCAAACGGGTCAAAGATCGAAGCCAGATCATCAGAGATGTTGTCCGGGATTTTGAATGCATTAAACGCAGGAATCACCAGATACTCAGCAAAGGCACCTTCACGATTCACACCCACACCAATGGTGTTACGACACAGGTGGGTACGGCCGCCACGACAGTTCCGGCAGTGGCCGCAAGTAATATGGCCTTCACCGGAAACCCGATCGCCGATTTTAAAACCGCGTACTTCCTGACCGATGGCCACAACTTCGCCCACATATTCATGACCGACAACCATAGGGACAGGAATGGTTTTCTGTGACCATTCATCCCAGTTATAGATATGAACGTCAGTTCCGCAAATCGCCGTTTTCTTAATTTTGATCAGCAGGTCGTTATGGCCCATTTCAGGCTTGTCGACCTCAGTCATCCAGATGCCTTCTTCAGGCTTGAGTTTGGATAATGCTTTAATTTTCATGTTGCTTTCCACAAGGTGCTCAGCGGCGGACGACCCCGCCTCTGCAGCAGAATTTGGTGATGATCAGAGAATACCCATGTCCTGACCGATACGGATGAAGGCATCAATGGCGCGGTCCAGCTGTTCCTGGCTGTGCGCAGCAGACATTTGCGTCCGGATACGCGCCTGGCCTTTCGGTACCACAGGGTAAGAGAAACCCACCACGTAAATGCCTTCTTTCAGTGCACGCTCAGCGAATTCAGCCGCAACTTTCGCATCACCCAGCATAATTGGGATAATCGCGTGATCCGCCCCTGCCAGTGTGAAGCCCGCTTCAGACATACGGGTACGGAAGTGCGCAGCATTCTGCCACAGTTGTGCACGCAGATCGCTGCTTTCTGCCAGCAGATCCAGAACGCGAATCGATGCAGAAACAATGGCTGGCGCCAGTGAATTCGAGAACAGGTATGGGCGCGAGCGCTGACGCAGCCAGTCGATCACTTCTTTCTTGCCCGCAGTATAGCCGCCTGAAGCACCGCCCAGCGCTTTACCCAGCGTCCCCGTGATGATGTCGATCCGCTCAATCACATCATGATACTCATGCGTACCGCGACCGTTGTCGCCCATGAAGCCCACGGCGTGAGAGTCATCCACCATCACCAGCGCATCGTATTTATCCGCCAGATCGCAAACGGCTGGCAGATTCGCCACCACACCGTCCATTGAGAACACGCCGTCTGTCACGATCAGCTTGTGACGGGCACCCGCTTCATTCGCGGCGATCAGTTGCTGCTCCAGCTCTGCCATATTGTTGTTGGCATAACGGAAACGCTTCGCTTTACACAGACGAACACCGTCGATGATGGATGCGTGATTCAGTGCATCAGAAATAATGGCGTCTTCCGGGCCGAGAATTGTCTCGAACAGGCCCGCATTCGCATCGAAACAGGAAGAATAAAGAATGGTGTCTTCCGTGCCCAAGAAGGCTGACAGTTTATTTTCCAGTTCCTTGTGTGCGTCCTGCGTACCGCAGATAAAACGCACTGAAGCCATACCAAAACCGTGCTCATCCATGCCTTGTTTGGCAGCCTCAATCAACGCCGGGTGGTTAGCCAGACCCAGATAGTTGTTGGCACAGAAGTTCAAAACCTGATCACCGGACGTGATCTGGATATCGGCTTTCTGTGCAGAAGTGATCACACGCTCACTCTTGTATAATCCTTCTGCTTTCACTTCCTGAATCTGATCGGCGATCTGTTGATAAAAGGCAGCTGACATCTTGCTCTCCAAACTCGTAAAGGCGATTTTGCCAATTCAAACGAACAACATACTAACAAATTAGTTATTGATCGCTACATTATTACAAAGTTAAGCGAATTTTAAGGACTAAGCTCTGCAACGTCGACAACTAAGAAACATCCTGTCTGACTTGATCACAATAATGTGATTCAAGTTGAAGAACGACTTCCCGACCCTGAGCACTGGTCAGAGGTCTTATAATACTGAGGATCTGAAGCACCCCCTGATAAATTACCGCCTTGGTAATTTTTGCTTTTGGCGCCTGAGCAGTCTGGTAGCAAATCCAGGTACTGGCGACCAATTTCAGTGTATTCGCCAGATCGGACAGATCGCCGTCATCCAGCGTTACCAGACCCAAGGCACGAAAATGACGCATCACCACCATAATGTCCTGATGCAGTTTTTCCTGTGCTTGCAGATACTTATCCTGTAAGACAGGGTCTCGACTGAGAATATCGGGCAAGTTGGCATAGAAAAAACGGTATCGCCACATCAGTAAAAACACAGCATCCAGATATTGCAGCAAACTGTCAGATGACAGCTCCGCTTCTTCGCCCGGCTGAAAACGAACACGCAACTCCTGCGCGTATTCATCAAAAATACTGTGTATAATCTCTTCCTTATTACGGAAATGGTAATACAAATTGCCGGGACTGATGCCCATATGGGCCGCAATGTGGTTAGTGGTCACCTTAGGTTCTCCACTGTCGTTAAAGAGCTCCAGTGCGGCATGGATAATTTTATCGCGGGTTTTCATAGGCCTCTCACTTGCATCACCTTTGGCAGTCAGGGTTTGTTCACTTTGTGGGCTCAAAATCAAGATCAACAAACCCCGATGATGTTATCATAACTATTGACGAATTATTGACGCGGTGGTGTGGCTCGTCTGCTAGTTTACAGACCTCAGACCACCGTGATTCTCAGACAGAAAACTGGAAGTGCCATGATTATTGTGACTGGTGGCGCCGGCATGATCGGCAGCAACATTGTAAAAGCGCTGAACGAACAGGGGTATAACGATATTCTTGTCGTCGATAACCTCAAAGACGGAACTAAATTCGCGAATCTGGTCGATTTAGACATTGCCGACTACATGGACAAAGAAGACTTCATCACCCAAATCATGGCCGGTGATGACTTCGGCCCGATTGAAGCCGTGTTCCATGAAGGCGCCTGCTCTGCAACCACAGAGTGGGATGGCAAATACATGATGCTCAATAACTACGAGTACTCGAAAGAGCTGCTGCACTTCTGTCTTGAGCGTGAAATTCCGTTTCTGTACGCATCCTCAGCAGCCACCTATGGCGGCCGCGACAAAGACTTCATTGAAGAAAAAGCCTATGAAGGTGCACTGAACGTTTACGGCTATTCCAAGCAGCTGTTCGACAACTATGTTCGCCGCCTGTGGCAAGATGCAGAAGCCCACGGCGAAACACTGTCGCAAATCACCGGTTTCCGTTACTTCAACGTCTACGGCCCGCGTGAGCAGCACAAAGGCAGCATGGCCTCTGTCGCATTCCATCTGAACGAACAATTGCTCAAAGGTGATCATCCGAAGCTGTTTGAAGGCTCAACCACCTTCAAACGTGACTTTGTGTACGTCGGCGATGTCTGCAAAGTGAACCTGTGGTTCTGGCAAAACGGCGTATCGGGGATTTTCAACTGCGGTACAGGCCGTGCAGAAAGCTTCCAGGCCGTTGCAGATGCTGTGATTCAGTACCACGGCAAAGGCGAAGTGGAAACCGTCCCGTTCCCGGAACATCTGAAAGGCCGTTATCAGACCTATACTCAGGCAGATCTCTCGAAAGTTCGGGCCGCCGGGTATACGGAGGCCTTCAAAACGGTCGCAGAAGGCGTTGCTGAATATATGGCGATTTTGAATCGTTAAACCCACCTTATTACATAAAATCATCATTGAGTAATTACCTGTGAAATTGTCGCGCACGATACAGCCACTGACCAATCAGGGATACCGACCAAGATTTCAGTGGTCTTTCTTACACCCGAAGCATTGGGGAACTTGGATCAGTATTGGCTTTTTAATGCTTTTTGCGCTCATTCCCTGGCAAGTCAGGGATCCAATTGCAGGTAAACTGGGTAAATTCGTTGGCCGACGCGCTAAAAAAGTTCGCCAGCGAGCCCAGGTCAATTTAACGCTGTGCTTTCCTGAGCAGAGTCCTGCGCAGCGGGAAGCCATGATTGATGACATGTTTGCTGTGGCGACTCAGGTGATTCTCGCAATGGGTGAACTCACGTTCAAAAGTAAATCTCACCTGCAGAATCGCACACTTGTTGTTGGCCGAGAACATCTCGATCGATTGATTGAAGAAGATCGCCCACTCATTATGCTGGTTCCACATGCATGGGCGATCGATTTTCCAGGAATATACTGGGCATCACTGGGCTTACCTATCGCCGCTTTAATGAAGCCGCAACACCGACAGCCGGTCTATGACTGGCTCATCAGCAAACAACGACTGCAATATGGTGGCGCGTGTTATACCCGCGAAGAAGGCCTGAAGCCTTATTTGAAAGCAATCAAACAAGGCTACATGGGCTATTATTTGCCTGATGAGGATTTTGGACCTGAGCAAAGCCAGTTCACAGATTTCTTTGCCACCAAAAAAGCCACGTTTGCGGGCCTTGGTAAAATTGTTCGGATGACAGGTGCTGCTGTTGTCCCAATGATGCCTGTATATAATGCTGAAACAGGTAAATTCGAAATTCATATTTCGCCAGCACTGGAAGATCTGCCGACAAACGATTTGCAACGAGATGCTGACATTCTGGCTCATTCATTAGAAAGTATGGTAGCGCCAAATCCTTCACAATATATGTGGAATTTGCGCCTATTAAAAACCCGTCCGGATAATGAACCCAATCCCTATCAGACATTGAAGATCGACGGAATTTAATGACCATGAAAGCCAAGATTGCACCACATTTTGGAGCCTTGATTGCGTTTCTCACCGCAGCGTATCCTGCCTCAATTCTGATGTTTGGTGGCGGTTATAAGCCTGTGCCCGTCATTCTTTTGGTACTGGCACTGCCTTTTCTATTCGGCATCAAATCAGAACTGGTCACTCGGGAAATTAAGCAGATCTTAATGGCTTTTAGTGCTTACTTTCTTGTGGTTGTCGCTTCTCTACTGATCTATGGCGGAAATATCAGTGAAGCAGATATTCCAAGCCGGACTATACTCACTCTCCCTATCCTGTTCCTCCTGCTCCGCTACCCGCCACGAAAAGAGTGGCTGTTAGCTGGCATCGGAATTGGCGCATTCACAGCCGGTATGGTTGCGGTATATCATATTGAAGTGCTTCACATGAGCCGAGCTTATACCGGCAGTGTTGTTAAAGGTTACATGCCCATCCAGTCGGGCAATACCGCAATGACCTTAGGTTTGTTGTCGCTCTTTGCCATGTTTTACTACTGGGGCAAAAAACAATATCTTCTTAGTCTGATGTTTCTGGCTGCAGCCTTATCTGGTATGGCGGGTTCCATCTTATCCGGATCCCGTGGCGGATGGCTTTTTGCTCCCATTGTCTTGTTCTATATTATTTATCAGTTCCGCCACTTGCTCTCAAAGCGATTATTCGCGCTGATTTCTGTCAGTTTATTGCTGATTGGTAGCGCTGTGCTGCCTGAAGTTGAAAATCGCATCAACCAGGCCTACGCCGATGTTGAACTCTATACACAAAAGGATAATAGCGGATCATCACTTGGTGCCCGGTTTGAGATGTGGAAAAGTGCTTGGTTGAGCCTCTCGGAGAAACCCGTATTTGGCCAGGGTTTTCCAGGACGTGATCTGGCTGAGAAACGTTACGTTGCGGAAGGTAAAGTTTCTAAAGTTGTGACGCATTACGGCCGAGCCCATAACCAGTACCTGGAAGAAGCATCAACAAAAGGATTGATCGGCATCACTGCACTCATTTTGTTATTTGCAGTCCCGCTGGCAATTTTCTTGCGCTATAGCCGCCTGTATCAAAAGCATGACAGTCAATGGATCTTTGCCCAGTGTGGTGTTATCCATGTCATTCTGGTCGCCAGTTACTGTTTAACACAGAACTTCCTGAACCATAACTCAGGTCTCATGTTTTACACTGTGTTTACGGCTATCTTTTTAGCTGGATGTCTATATAAAAATCCAGTTGTAGCGACGACAGACAGCAACCAAAACACTTCATCATTATTATAAAAGCACTGAGCAATGAAAATTCTGATTATCGGCCCTTCCTGGGTTGGCGACATGGTGATGTCCCAGTGTCTCTATACCAGCCTGAAACAGCAGCATCCTGACGCTGAAATCGATGTGCTGGCGCCTGCATGGTGCCGGCCGATTCTGGAGCGTATGCCGGAAATCCATCGTGCGCTGGAGATGCCCATCGGCCACGGTGAATTCAACCTGACCGGCCGCTACCGGATTGGTAAGTCCCTGCGTGAAGCGGGATACGATCAGGCATTCATCCTGCCAAATTCTGCGAAGTCTGCGCTGATCCCCCTGTTTGCCAAAATTCCGGCCCGGACCGGCTGGAAAGGGGAAAGCCGCTATGGCCTGCTGACCGATTTACGGAACAATAAGCGCGATTTTGGTCTGATGATCGAGCGCTACTGTGCGCTGGCTTATCCAAAAGCGGCAATGACCAGCAGCGCAGCGCTCCCTCAACTGCCAAAACCAGCCCTGAGCGTGGATAAAGCAAACCAGTCCGCAGCCATGGCTCGACTCTCTCTGAGCGCAGAGCGTCCGGTCATCGGACTTTGCCCCGGTGCTGAATTTGGTCCGGCAAAGCGCTGGCCGGACGCGTATTTTGCAGAAGTTGCACAGCACATGATTGAGCAGGGCAAGCAGGTGTGGCTGTTTGGTTCAGCGAAAGACCAGCCTGTAACGTCCGCAATCAGAAATGCCCTGCCTGCGGATCTGCAGATTCACTGTCACGATCTGGCGGGACAAACCAGCCTGATTGAAGCCGTTGATTTGCTGGCAGCCTGCGACACTGTCGTCAGCAATGACTCCGGACTGATGCATGTTTCTGCTGCGGTTGGCTGTAAAGTCGTTGCCATTTATGGCTCAACGTCACCAGACTACACACCGCCTCTGGCAGAGCAGGTGGCCATCGTTCACACTGACATTGAGTGTCGTCCGTGCTTCAAGCGTGAATGCCCTTATGGCCACCTGAAGTGTCTGAAGGAATTACCACCACAACGGGTGATCCAGGCCATCGAGGCGCTGTCGGATAATCATTGAATGGATGTGTGATGCCATTAAAACATCAACGAAATAACAGTAAACTTGCTTTTTACAGTCGCAACCTGCTGCGCTCAATGACCCCTAAAGTCATTTACCAGCGTCAGTTGCGCTACCTGCTGAACACTCTGGATCAATACGACAAACACTATATTGCATCCAGAGTGGATTATTACCTCAAACATCATGCTCCCTTCACCCTGCCCGAAGAAAAAACGGTTCAGATCAAGCGCTACCGGAAACAAGGCCAGAGTGCGTATTACTATGATTTAAAAGAATACCTGAACTATTTTGATAGCAAACATCACCTGGCCTACCGGTTCGGCGACGAGACCCATCTCGAGCCTTTTCCCTTTCTGGTGAAGGCGCGTCCGATTCAGGGGGACAATGCAAATGCGGTGCTCTTTAAACTCAATCAGGTCCGTCATTTCAACTTCATCACCGATACCTTGTCATTTCGGGAGAAAAAGAACACCGCCGTCTGGCGTGGTGCGGCTTACCAGCCTCACAGAATCGAGTTCGTACAACAGTATTATGACCACCCGCTGTGTGACATTGGCCAAACCAATCATAGCGAGCCCGCAAAACCTTGGGACAAGGGTTTCCTGTCGATTTCAGAGCAGCTTCAGCACAAATTTATTCTGTGTATTGAGGGCAATGATGTAGCAACCAACCTGAAATGGGCAATGTCGTCCAATTCACTCTGTCTCATGCCCAAACCCAAATTTGAAACCTGGTTCATGGAAGGCACCCTGAAAGCTGGTGTACATTACGTTGAATTAAAGGATGATTTTTCTGATCTGGAAGACAAAATCCGTGATTACAGCGAGCACCCGGAAGCGGCAGAAGCCATCATTGCCAATGCTCATGAACATGTCCACCAATTTCGCCATCCGGGTCGGGAAAAGCTGATTGGTCTGCTGGTCCTGAAAAAATACTTTGAGCTGTCCGGCCAGTGGCAACCGAAGTAAAAGAGAGAATCGATGCTACGTTTTGTCTACACCTGCCTGCTGATGCTGGCCGCACCTTTCCTGTTGGCTTCCCTGTATAAAAAGCGCCCTGGTGTTCCCCCAATCGGAAAACGCTGGCAGGAGCACTTTGGCATCAGTCCGAAAGTAAACGGCCACCAGCCGTTATGGATTCACGCCGTCTCTGTGGGTGAAACGCTGGCGGTGACACCACTGATCAAAGCCTTGAAAGAGCGCTATCCGGATTTACCCATCCTGCTGACGACAACGACAGCGACGGGGGCAGAACAGGCAGCAAAACTCAGCGACTGGGTCGAACATCGCTACATGCCTCTGGATTTTCCCTTCGCGTTACGTGCGTTTATCCGCACGCAGCAACCCCGCGCGCTCTGTATCATGGAAACAGAGCTTTGGCCGAACACACTGGCCGCTGCCAAAAGGGCCGGACTGCCGGTGACTGTGCTGAATGCGCGACTGTCTGAACGCTCTTGCCAGCGCTATGCCAAGGTCCAGCCCCTGTTCAATTTGCTGGCAAAACATTTGGATCAGGTGTTATGCCAGCATCAGGATGATGCCAATCGATTCAATCAATTAGGCGTACCAGACAGCGTGGTGCAGGTGACTGGCTCGATTAAATTTGATCTGTCTTTGCCCGACGGGCTCGAGCAGGCCAGTGAGATCCTCAGAGATGAACTGGGCAAGCAACGACCGGTCTGGATTGCGGCCAGCACCCACAGTGGCGAGGACGAACAAGTGCTGGACGCACACCGCCAGGTACTGTCTCAGCATCCGGATGCCTTACTGATTCTGGTTCCCCGCCATCCGGAACGATTCGATGCCGTGGAAGCACTCTGCATGCAACGCGGATTCACCACAGCACGCCGAACACACACACAAGAAGTGCTGAGCGAGCCGTCGGTCTATCTGGCTGACACCATGGGAGAAATGATGCTGCTGCTGGGTGCCTGTGATGTGGCATTTGTCGGGGGCAGCCTGATTGGCGATAAAGTCGGCGGACATAACCTGCTGGAACCGGCAGCGCTGGCAAAACCTGTCCTGAGTGGCCCGAGTTACTTTAACTTCACGGATATCACCACCCAGTTATTGCAGGCTGGTGGAGCAAACATTGTTGAGAACAGCGAGCAACTGGCCGAAGCCGTCACCCGGCTGCTTTCCGATCCCCAGGCACAATCAGACATGGGCCAGGCGGCGTTCAAGGTTGTCAAAAACAATCAGGGGGCGATTCAACGCACACTGGATGCATTGGCCGCAACCCTGACGTTCCCTCAACCTTAAGCCTTACTGATAACCAGCCAGCAGGGCTTGCCAGTCGACTTCCTGCCAGTGAATACCCGCCTTATCGACTTCTTTGACAAAAGAACGATGCAGGCGGGACAAATTCTCCGCTTTCCATGACTCACCCGCTTCAACAGCACATTTATCAAAATCAATCAGCCAGATCTGCGCCTGTGCATCCAACAGAATATTATGGGCATTCAGATCAGTGTGATTCACCAGGCTGTCGTGCATCTTGCGGATCATTGCCCCCACAGCCTGCCACTGTGTGTCGGTCAGCGGTCCCTGTTGCAGGCGATCAACCAGATCGGTCGCCTCCGGGACTTTCTCCGTCAGTAAATCGGCCCGGTAATAAGGGCCTGACCTGCACACACGGGCAGCGACCGGACGGGGAACCCGCACCCCTTGCGTGACCAGATGCTGAAGCAAATTGAACTCAGCCATGCTGCGGCAGGATGCCCAGTCAGAAAACCAGTATTGATCTTTCACCAGCTTGCCAAACAACCCACCGCGATAATAATGCCGCAACGCCATGTCCAGCCGCGCCCCCGGACAAACCAGGTAGTGCCACGCCCGCGCGCACTGCCAATGACCGCCTGCTGAGCCTGCCAGAAATCCGGTTCAAAACACTGCCAGGGGTCTTCTTGCAATAGGTCCGGGTCGAACATGACCCGACAGTTATCCTGCTCCCGTATTTCCATCTTTCTGTATCTCAAGCGGTTGAAAAGCGCTATTTTACAATTCCAGCGTCGCTAATGCATAATTCATTGGCATTTTCCGGCAGAACCTTTGAAAAGCAGGTGTCATGACTTTATTCACTTCCGCTCCCGAGTCTTTGTGTATCCTTCGCCTGTCGGCGATCGGGGATGTCTGTAATAGCATTGCCATGGCGCAGGCCATTCAGCGTCAATGGCCGGAAACCCGGCTCACCTGGATTTGCGGCAAAGTAGAAGCACGGCTGCTGAAAGGAATACCGGGGATCCGGGTGATCGTGTTTGATAAAAAACAGGGCTGGGCTGGCTACAAAGCCGTCTGGCAGGCACTGAAAGGCGAACGATTTGATGCCCTGCTCCACATGCAGACCGCCATTCGTGCCAGCATTGTCAGCCTGGGGATCCGGGCAACCTATAAACTGGGATTTGATGCCGAGCGCAGCAGCGATCTACAGCAGCTTTTCACCAATGTGAAAGTACCGTCTCCGCAATCCCCACACGTTCTGGACGGCTTCATGCAATTTGCCGCCACACTGGGTGTCACAGATCTGACCCCGTCCTGGGACATTCCGCTGTCGGAAGAGGATCAGCGCTGGGCAGATCAGCAAATCCATCAGGACAACACGCTGGTCATCACGCCTGCAGCCAGCAAAGGCTATAAAAACTGGACACCGGAAGGCTATGCAGCTCTCGCCTGTCATGCCCATGCACAAGGTTTTGCCGTGATCCTTGCAGGCAGCCCGGCCCAGATCGAAGTGGACCTGGGCAATGCCATCGAAGAACGACTGGATTTTCCGGTCAATAATCTGATCGGCCAAAGCAGCCTGAAACAGCTGCTGGCACTGCTCCGTCAGGCAGCATTGGTCTGTGCCCCCGATACCGGCCCGGCACATATGGCCGTCGCCGTTGGGACGCCAGTGCTGGGCTTGTATGCGCACCATAACCCCAAACGCACCGGGCCCTACCTGTCCCGCCCCTATGTCGTCAGTGTTTATGATGAATGCATTGAGGCCGAAACCGGACAACCCGTCAGCCAGTTGCCCTGGCGCAGCCGGGTGAAGGATGAACAGGCCATGCAGCGCATCTCAGCGGAGCAAGTCATTACCATGTTTGACCGCATTGTTCAGGAACATTGCGCGTCACCAAGCATGACCCCCGTAAAGCGATAAACTGATTCACAGAAATCGGCCGGGATTTTACTTTGAGTGACCCGGTCGGCATAATCACTGGCATATTCGTACCGCCATCTTATTGAATTGGACGCTGAATGACCGCCGACACCTCCCGCAGCACTCTGGGCGTGCTGATGATCATCAAAAATGAAGCCAAGCATCTGGCAGCCTGTCTGGATACCGTCGCAGGCTGGGTTGACGAAATTGTCATTGTCGACTCAGGCAGTACAGATGAATCCGAACAGATTGCGCGCCGCTACACCGATCAATTTTACGCTTATGAAGACTGGCCGGGATTTGGCCTGCAGCGTCAGCGTGCACAGAATCACATGACCACAGATTGGGTGCTGGTGCTGGATGCTGATGAGCGCGTCACACCTGAACTCAAAGCTGATATTCAGGCTGCATTGAAAGCCAATCCAACCAAAACAGCGTACCGGCTGAATCGTCTGAGCGACGCCTTCGGGAAAACCATTCGCCATTCCGGCTGGTCGCCAGACTGGGTCGTTCGCCTGTATCGTCGGGAAGAAGCCCGCTATAACGATGCACTGGTACACGAAAAAGTGCTGACCAATGGGCTGGAGATTCGTCCGCTGAAAGGCCGTTTGCTCCATGACACCTATGACAATCTGCACCATTATCTCAATAAAACCACCAAGTATCTGAAAGCCTGGACGGATGAGCGGGAAGGCCGAAAAAAAGCCGGCTTAGGCACCGCCCTGCTCCATGCGCTGGCCAGCTTCCTGAAAATGTATATTCTCAAACGCGGCTTTCTGGATGGTCGGCACGGGTTTATTCTGGCGTGGTTGACCATGCACACCACATTTATCAAATACATTGATCTCTGGCTGAGGGAATATCAGCAAAGGAATTCCAAATGAAAGCGTCACTGATCATCACCACATACAACTGGAAAGAAGCACTCAGTGTCGTCCTGGACAGTATCAGACAGCAAAGTGTCCTGCCGGGAGAAGTCATCATTGCCGATGACGGCTCCCGTGAAGATACCCAGGCGCTGATTGCAGCGGCGGCATCAGATTTTCCAGTTCCCCTGATCCACAGCTGGCAGCCCGATGATGGCTTCCGGGCAGCGGAAAGCCGAAACCGGGCCATGGCCAAAGCACAGTTTGAGTATCTCATCATCATTGATGGAGATATGGTTCTGCCTCAACACTTTGTCGCTGCGCATCTTCGTCACGCCAAACCCGGACAATTTATTCAGGGCGGTCGTGTGCTCCTGAACGAGGCTTGCAGCCAGAAAGTCATTGCATCGAAAAAACTGCCTTACTGGTTCGCGTCCGGGCTGAAAAATCGGCACAACACACTGCAATGCCCTAAGTTAAGCCGCGCTTTTTCCAGAATCTCCAATACGGATAAATCCACCCGGAGCTGCAATATGTCTTTCTGGCGGGCGGATATCCTGCGAATCAATGGGTTTAATAATGATTTTGTCGGCTGGGGACGCGAGGACAGCGAATTTGTCCATCGGCTGCTGAATCTGGGCCTGAACCGCTTATATCTGAAATTTTCAGGTGCTGGCTATCATTTGTACCATGCTGAAAATACAAGAGCCTCGCTGGCGAAAAACGACGAAATTCTGGAGAACACCGTCCGTCAGAAGCTGACCCGCTGCGACAATGGTATTGATAAATTTATGGATGAAAACGCATGACAACCCGAGTCATTTACCCCGGCACATTTGACCCGATCACCAACGGCCATCAGGATCTGATAGAACGCGCCGCAGCCATGTTCGACCAAGTCGTCGTGGGCATTGCCTTCAGTCCAAGCAAGAAGCCGTTGTTCGACCTGCAGGAGCGTGTAGATCTGGCGAAAGCCGTCACCAGCCACCTGAACAACGTCGACGTCGTTGGCTTTTCCGGGTTACTGGTCGATTTTGCCCGCGAACAGCAAGCCAACATTCTGGTGCGTGGCCTGCGCGCGGTTTCCGACTTCGAATACGAATTCCAGCTCGCGAACATGAACCGACGCCTGATGCCGGAGCTGGAAACCGTGTTCCTGACACCCGCCGAAGAGAACTCGTTTATCTCATCGACCATCGTCAAAGAAGTTGCCCTGCACAAAGGTCAGGTCGATCAGTTTGTCCACCCGACGGTGGCTCAGGCCCTGAAAGCCAAGCTCGCAAAATAAGTGAATGATGGCGGACAGGATGTCATCCGGCCGCCACTTTTCCGCCAGCCTTCTGCCCGTAATAATCCAGATACCACGCCACAAATTTTTGCACGCCTTCAGGCACACTCACTTGAGGGTGAAACCCGGTCGCTTCAAATAAATCTTGGGTATCTGCATAGGTTGCGTAAACATCACCCGGTTGCATCGGCAGGTATCGTTTCATGGCTTCACGACCCAGCGCCTGCTCCAGCGCCGTAATAAAGTCCATCAGTTGAACTGGCTGACCATGTCCGAGATTGTACACTCGATAAGGTGCAGCGCTGGTCGCTGGCGTGCCGTTTTCCACCCGCCAGTTCGGATCCTCCGTCGGAATGTGATCCTGTATGCGCACCACCCCTTCCACAATATCATCGATGTAAGTGAAGTCGCGCAGCATGTCTCCGTGGTTGAAGACATCAATCGGCTCTCCGGAAAGAATCGCCGACGTAAACTTAAACAAGGCCATATCCGGACGTCCCCAGGGGCCGTAGACGGTAAAGAAGCGTAGCCCTGTTGTCGGAATGCCATACAGATGAGAATAGGTGTGTGCCATCAGTTCATTGGCTTTTTTGGTCGCGGCGTATAAAGAAACCGGATGGTCGACGCTGTCGGATGTTGACAGCGGGAGCTTGCGGTTGAGCCCATAAACAGAGCTGGAGGAAGCATAGACCAGATGCTCAATCTGATGACGGCGGCAGCCTTCCAGAATGGTCAGATGGCCGTTGAGATTACTGTCGGCATACGCCATGGGGTTTTCAAGGGAATAACGAACACCGGCCTGTGCGGCCAAGTGGATCACCCGATCAAACCGATGCATCAAAAATAACCGGGCAATGGCTTCCCGGTCGGCCAGATCGCAATCAAGCACCAATAAACTCGGATGCGCAATTTGCTGCACCCTTGCCTGTTTCAACCGGACATCATAATAGTGATTGAAGTTATCAATCCCGACCACATCATGGCCCATCTGGCACAGACGCTGTGCCACCGCACTGCCAATAAAACCAGCCACACCCGTTATCAGATAACGCATGCTCACCCCCATTGGAGGCTGCGATGGCCTCCTTACCATTCCCCAAAGAATTCCGAAGTGAGGCCTGACTAATCTTATATTTATCTAAAAATGTTGGCACTCACTACAATAGACTGTAGCACGCTGCCCGATTTTGACCTCATTGAGTTCCGTACCACACCGGGGGCAAGGTTTGCCTGCCTTCCCGTACACTTGCAGCTCCTGTGCAAAATAACCGGGTTTGCCGTCACTTTGTTTAAAATCCTTCAGTGTGGTTCCGCCCTGCGTAATCGCCTGAGCAAGCACCTGTTTGATGTCTGCCACCAGCCGGGTCAGCCGCGCCGGAGATAATGAACCCGCCGGGGCCTGAGGATGGATCCCTGCAGCGAACAAAGATTCATTGGCATAGATGTTGCCCACCCCCACAACAACCTGATTGTCCATAATGAACTGCTTCACCACAGTCCGCTTCCCTTTGGCTTTATCAATCAGATAATCCGCATGAAAGACTTCACTCAGCGGCTCAGGTCCGAGCTTACTCAGCACCGGGTGTTCCGTGTCCCGCGCCTGCCACAGCCAGGCGCCAAAACGACGCGGATCGTTGTAACGCAACACTTCACCACTGGCGAGTAAAACATCCACATGATCGTGTTTGGCTGGCGGGATCTCTGTCGGCAAGATACGCAGGCTGCCCGACATCCCTAAGTGAATGATGGCAAAACCAGCATCGGTTTCCAGCAGCAGATATTTCGCACGGCGCTCAACCCCGCGAATCATCTGCCCTTCAAGTAATTTCAATTCTGCGGGGATCGGCCAGCGCAGGCTCGGATTCCGCACCGTCACCCGAGTCACGGTCTGACCCACGACATGCGGGGTGATCCCCATCCGGCTGACTTCAACTTCAGGTAATTCAGGCATGTTTTCTCAGACTTCTTGATTGAGGGGAAATACTTTAAAGCGACGGGAACAGATAATCCGGTGCAACGGTCACCGCCAGCCAGTCGCCCTGCCAGTTTTGCAGCAGCCAGAATTGTGGCAGCTGATAAACCGTCAGACGATAAGGTTCTTCATGATCAGCCAGCCAGACTTCAACACTGCGCGGCGCGGTCAATTGCTCACTGAGCTGATTGAAGGTGCCCGAATCAACTTGAGTCCCTGCCAACTCCGCCCAGTGCGAAACCAGAACTGCAGGATCGCCGTTCATGACAGGCTCTGCCTGCCATTGGCCAGCGCTTTGCGTGAAAGCAACATTGGGTAAGGCCAGCCGGGTCACCCGGGCATCCGGGGGAGCAGCCGCACCAGGCCAGCAGTATTCGCCGCTTGCGGTTCATGACCGGCCATCCGCTCTTTCAGCAATGGCGGTAACTGGATGATTGCAACAAAAAGCAACACCCCGATAATGATGATGTTATTCCATCCTTTCCGTGACAATTTCATGCCGTCCTCTCCGCAATACACGTCAGTGATGGTAGCCCGCTTGCGGGCGATAGCCAAGCCACCTCAAACGGCAGCCATAAAAAAACCCAGCCTTGGCTGGGTTTTTATCAAAAAGCAAAAGGAACCAATTACTTGATTTTTGCTTCTTTGTACATAACGTGCTTACGGACAACTGGATCAAATTTCTTGATCTCAAATTTGCCTGGCATGTTACGCTTGTTTTTGTCGGTAGTGTAGAAGTGACCGGTGCCGGCAGATGATACCAGACGGATCTTCTCACGAATGCCTTTAGCCATTGTTTAGAATCCTCTTAAACCTTCTCGCCGCGAGCACGCATTTCAGACAGAACGGTATCGATACCTTTCTTATCAATGATACGCATGCCTTTCGCAGAAAGGCGTAGTTTAACGAAGCGTTTTTCGCTTTCTACCCAGAAACGATGAGTTTGCAGGTTCGGCAGAAAACGACGCTTGGTGGCATTACGTGCGTGTGAACGGTTGTTACCCGTTACAGGACGCTTACCAGTTACTTGGCATACTCGGGACATTACTGTCTTCTCCAAATCGTTTCAGCTCGATATCAACCGCGATTAACCGAACGCAAGAAGCATTCCATCTAACCGAAGCTATCAAAGGTCGCGCATTATACTAAGTCAAAACCAGTTGCTCAAGTCCCGAGCAGATCCTTTCTTGTCTTTTTGATCAATTTCGGCCTACTTTATAGCCAACCTCGTTCAGCAAAAGAAACCACTTCACCATCACCAACAACGAAGTGATCGAGGATCCGAATGTCCACCAGGGCCAGCGCATCGCTGATCCTCCGCGTAATTCGCCGATCGGCCTGACTTGGCTCCGCCACGCCTGAGGGGTGATTATGCGCTAAAATCACCGCCGCTGCATTAAGTTCCAGCGATCTTTTTACCACTTCGCGCGGATAAACACTCGCGGCGTCAATGGTTCCCTCAAACATCACCTCCCCCTCAATAACCCGATGCTGATTATCCAGAAATAAAATATAAAAAACTTCCCGGTGGCGATCCCGAAGCACCTGGCTGAGATATCGGCGAGTCGCCTCCGGGCTGGTCATGGCTTCCCCTTTTTTCAGTTGCTCAGACAAATACCGTAAACTCATCTCCAGTACCGCCTGCAATTGCACATACTTGGCAGGCCCCAACCCTTTATGCAGGCAAAACGTTTTATGATCTGCGGCCAGCAAGGCCCGTAAGGAGCCGAATTCTTCCAGTAAACGTCCTGCCAGCTCCACCACATTCAGGCCGGGAAGCCCGGTCCGCAGAAAAATGGCCAGCAATTCGGCATCCGATAATGCGCCAGCACCGCGTTGTAACAGCTTTTCCCTCGGCCGCGCTTCCTGCGGCAAATGCTTCAAAACCATCCTGTCTTCACCTCATGTTTATTTTGCCTCAGCAGAATGGAGTCTCAGCCGCATGGCAAAGCACTCGCACCGAAAATGCGACACTCCTGACACGTCTGACATCATGTTTCACACCGCCAGACAGGGTCTGTCGAGCCACGCCCCGGCGAGAAGGTGAGTTCGGACACAGAAAGCGTCATTTTTCTGGTGACTTAAGCGATGAATCTCTTCGGCTTTGGTGATATCGTGTTGCCAGTTTTTTCAGGAATCAGGCAATCGGATGAAAACACTGGCAGGAAAAAAAATACTTCTGGGGATCAGCGGTGGCATTGCAGCCTATAAGTGCGCCGAGTTGACCCGGCGACTGATTGAACGCGGCGCTGAAGTCCGTATCGTCATGACCCCGGCCGCCAAAGAATTCATTACACCGCTCACCCTGCAAGCCGTGTCGGGACAGCCGGTTGCCGAAAGCCTGCTGGATCCGGCTGCAGAAGCGTCGATGGGACATATTGAATTGGCAAAATGGGCCGATTTAGTCCTGCTGGCACCTGCCACAGCCGATCTGATTGCCCGCTTGCGCGCTGGTATGGGCAATGACCTGCTGACCACGCTGTGCCTGGCCACCCATGCACCGATTGCCGTTGCACCGGCGATGAACCAGCAGATGTACCGCCAGCCAGCCACTCAGGAAAACCTGACCGCACTGGCCAACTGGGGTCATCACATCTGGGGCCCAGCCAGCGGTGAGCAAGCCTGTGGCGATGTCGGCCCGGGCCGGATGCTGGAACCCATGGCGCTGGTCCATGAAGTCGAACATTTTTTTCAGCCGGACGATCTGGCTGGCCTCCGTATCGCCGTCACCGCAGGCCCGACACGGGAAGCACTGGATCCGGTACGCTATCTGACCAATCACAGCTCAGGCAAAATGGGATTCGCCATTGCTGCCGCGGCGGCGGCACGGGGCGCTCAGGTGACCCTGATCAGCGGGCCGGTTTCCCTGCCAACCCCGGCAGGGGTCACCCGGATTGATGTCGAGAGCGCCGTGGAGATGCATCAGACGGCCATGACGCAGGCGACCTGTCACGATATCTTTATCGGTTGCGCTGCCGTTGCGGATTTCCGGGCAGCAGAAGTGGCTGCACAGAAAATGAAGAAACAATCCGGGAAAGACGAACTGATCCTGAAGCTGGTGAAGAATCCGGATATCATCGCCGATGTCGCTGCACTGACGGAACAACGGCCGTTCACGGTCGGATTCGCAGCCGAAACGCAGGATGTGGCCCACTACGCTCAGGATAAACTGCAACGGAAGAACCTTGATTTGATCTGTGCCAATGACGTTGCTCAGCAAGGCCATGGATTCAATAGTGAGACCAACGCCCTCCACCTGTATTGGAAGACAGGTGACAAGGCTTTGCCGCTCACAGATAAGGTTTCACTCGGACGCCAGTTAATCGGCGAAATCATCCACTGCTACCGACAACAATCCTGACCCCGGCCCATCCAACCGCCGGGGGGTGACCCCATACACCGCATCACAGGCTTTTTTGGCAGCCAGCTCTCAAGCTGACACTCTGGCTGCCGATAGAGATAACACTGCCGGATTCAGACACTTTCCATGCCCTGTTTGCATGGCTAAGATACTCAGGTTTTTCTGTCCGGACACAGTCTTACATCGAAAAGGAACGGTTATTCATGGCTGGCAATAAAAAAAACAACCGCCGCGAAGAAATCTTGCAGGCTTTGGCTGAAATGCTGGAATCTAACCAGGGCAGCCAACGCATTACCACCGCGAAACTGGCCGCTCAGGTCGGTGTTTCAGAAGCGGCCCTGTATCGCCACTTTCCCAGCAAGGCCCGTATGTTTGAAGGCCTGATTGAGTTTATTGAAGATTCAATTACCACACGCATCAACCGGATCCTGGATGACGAAAAAGACACCATGACCCGACTACGTATGGTGCTGCAACTGCTGCTGGTATTCGCAGAGCGCAACCCTGGCCTGACCCGGATTATGACCGGCCATGCCCTGATGTTTGAACAGGACCGGCTGCAATCGCGTATCAACCAACTATTTGAGCGGATTGAAACCCAGCTGCGCCAGATTCTGCGCGAGCGTAAACTCCGTGAAGGCCGTGGCTTCCCGATTGACGAAAATGTTCTGTCTGCCCAGCTGTTGGGTCAGGTCGAAGGCAGCTTTAACCGCTATGTGCGCTCCAGTTTCCGCCATAAGCCGAATGACAATTTCGATGCTTACTGGGATCTACTGACCAATCAGTTGAGCTAATACCAATCGCAGTCAATCACTGGTCATCCTAGCTTGTTCAAATGTTCGATCACTGCGTTAGATTTTTTGATTGTAGAATGACTACTGATCTAAAAAATCTGCCTTGTTCTCAAACATTTTTCCTGCGCTATTTTTGATCACTGACTGACTTTGATTGGTATAACTTTCTCTCTTCCCTTTTCAGCTCGACGACCCGATCACCAAACGATCAAAAAAGGCTGGCATCGCTGCCAGCCCTTCGTGGTTCGTGCTGAAAGGGATTAGATCCCGTATTCAGCCCGGTATGCTTTCACCGCTTCCAGATGGGTTTCCATGCCGTCCTGCGCTTCCAGATAGCTGACGACATCACCCAGCGACACAATGGAAATGACAGCACAGCCAAAATCGCGTTCCACTTCCTGAATTGCCGACAGCTCGCCCTTGCCTTTTTCCTGACGGTCAATGGCCACCAGCACACCGGCCAGATCCGCACCATGGGCCTGGATGATTTCCATCGACTCACGAATCGCCGTGCCTGCGGTGATCACATCATCGACCAGCATGATACGCCCTGCCAGCGGGCTGCCGACCAGATTGCCGCCTTCGCCATGATCCTTGGCTTCCTTCCGGTTAAAACAGTAAGGCGTATCAACCTCATGATGGTCTGCCAGCGCGACCGCCGTGGTGGTCGCAATCGGAATGCCTTTGTAGGCCGGGCCAAAGAGCACATCAAACGCGATGCCGGAATCCGCCAGCGCCGCCGCATAAAAGCGCCCCAGACGCGCCAGATCACGGCCGGTGTTGAACAGACCGGCATTGAAAAAGTACGGGCTCTTCCGGCCAGATTTCAGGGTGAACTCACCAAACTTCAGAACACCTTTTTCCAATGCAAATTCAATAAACTGGCGTTGATATGCTTTCATTGTTTCTCCTCAAGCGGTTAATCGCATCACCGGCCGGATTCAGTTTCCGGCCGGCAAACCTGCAGATCCATGGGCTACAGGCAAAAAAAAGCGGCTCCAACAGGAACCGCTCCAAAAACATTAACTTTCCAGCGATGCCTGCTGGACTTTGATGATCTCTGCAATGCCGTCTTTCGCCAACGACAGCATGGCCATCAATTCTTCGGTACTGAAGGCTTCCCCTTCGGCCGTGCCCTGAATCTCAATGATTTTGCCTTCCCGGTTCATGATCACATTCATGTCGGTTTCGGCATTGGAATCTTCGGCATAATCCAGATCGCAAACGGCAGTGCCTTCATAAATTCCCACCGAGACCGCAGCAATGGTGGTTTTCAGCGGGTTTTTCTTCAGCAGGCCTTTTTCCATCATCACCTGGATCGCATCGGTCAGCGCAACCATCGCACCGGTAATCGAAGCCGTGCGCGTTCCGCCATCCGCCTGAATCACATCACAGTCGACCGTGATCATCTGCTCGCCCAGCACTTCCAGATCAACCGCTGCACGCAGGCTGCGGGCAATCAGGCGCTGAATTTCCAGTGTGCGCCCACCCTGTTTCCCATTGGCCGCCTCACGACGATTCCGGGAATGTGTCGCACGGGGCAGCATGCCGTATTCTGCCGTGACCCAGCCCTGGCCTTTGCCTTTCAGCCAGCGCGGCACGCTTTCTTCAACACTGGCGGTACAAATCACCTTGGTGTCGCCGAATTCAACCAGCACCGAGCCTTCGGCATGGGCTGTGAAATGACGGGTAATGGTAATCGGGCGAACTTGACTGGCACTTCTTCCGCTTGGACGCATCGGGCTTCACCTTGGTTGCTATTATGAGCTGGAACCGGACCACCGGAGGGCGGCCTGACATTAACCGGCGATTATAGCCAGATCTCCCCGCCCTTGCATCCCCGAACTTGCCTTCCCGCTGCGGATCAATTTCCATTATTCGTACTGGCACGTATAATCAAGCCATCATTTCTTAAGGGCCGATAGCCAATGATTCACAGCATGACCGCCTATGCCCGTCGCGAAGTAAAAGGCGACTGGGGCAGCGCCGTTTGGGAAATCCGTTCGGTAAACCAACGATATCTGGAAACTTACCTGCGCCTGCCTGAGCAGTTCCGCAGCCTGGAACCTGTGCTGCGCGAGCGTTTTCGTCAGCGTCTGGCACGCGGCAAGGTGGAATGCAGCCTGCGCTTTGAAGCCAACCCGGCTGCCAGCACAGAACTGCGCATCAATGAATCTTTAGCCAAGCAGGTGATCAAAGCCGCCAGCTGGGTGAAAGAAGCCGCCGGTGAAGGCAATATCGGCCCGTTTCAGGTGCTGAACTGGCCGGGCGTGATGGAAACGCCGGAGCAGGATATGGACGCCATCAATCAGGAACTGCTGACCGCATTTGACGGTGCAGTCGACGACTTCATCGCGGCCCGTGCCAGCGAAGGCGCCAATATGAAAGACCTGATCGACCAGCGTCTGGATGCCATCACAGCAGAAGCCACCAAAGTGCGCGCGCTGATGCCGGAAGTGATGCAATGGCAACGCGAGCGGATTCTGAACCGTCTGGAAGAAGCCAAGATCGAGCTGGACGCGAACCGCGTAGAACAGGAACTGATCCTGCTGGCCCAGAAGAGCGATGTCGCTGAAGAGCTGGACCGTCTCGATTCCCATGTGAAAGAAACGCACAAAATTCTGAAAAAAGGCGGCGCCTGTGGCCGACGTCTGGACTTCATGATGCAGGAATTCAACCGCGAATCGAACACTCTCGCCTCTAAGTCCATCAACACAGAGATCACCGCCTCAGCCGTTGAACTCAAAGTGCTGATCGAACAGATGCGCGAGCAGATCCAGAATATTGAATAATTTTCTCTTGTTTTCCAAAGCTTTCCAATGTTCACCAAAGCCCTGATTTATCAGGGCTTTTTATTTCCATTCTGTTCTTGTACGTTTCAATCTGTTTCATCCAAGCGGTGAGTTAACTGGTGAGTAATGCCTCGCTATACTTGCATCAAATGGTGAGTATTAGGAGGCACAATGGCATCTATGACAGCAAAGCAGGTGGCCGCACTTGCAAAATCAGATGAACCAATTAGAAAGTCCGACGGAAAAGGACTCTACTTTGTCGTTCCAGATTCAGGAGCGCCCTATTGGGCCCTTCGATATAGTGGAAATGGCAAACGTAAACAAATGACTCTGGGGCAGTACCCTGGTATGTCATTGGCCGATGCAAGATCAGAAGTCGAAGTGTTTAAACGTGACTTAAGGCAAGGAGTAGATCCCCTCATTGCAAAACAGCGTCAAAAGTGGACTGGTATCATATCGGTCGATGTGAAGTGGTCAATGAAAATTGGCCACAGTTTTGTATTCTTGCCAGTACCTTCATTCTGACTCGTTTGGTGTTAGACCACCGTTGTACTGATGCGGCCTGACCTGGCTGTAATAGCCAATAATGTATTCGGTAATTTCAGTTTTAGCTTCACTGAAGCTCCTGTAGCCTATTTCAGGTATCCATTCGCTCTTGAAGCTTTTAAAGAACCGCTCCATAGGACTATTATCCCAGCAATTACCTCGACGACTTAGGCTCTGAGTGATTTGGAAACGCCAAAGCTGCTGGCGATATTTTCTGCTTGTATAATGACATCCCTGGTCTGAGTGAAACATCACGCCATTAGGGCGCCTTCTTGATTCGAACGCCATTGAAAGTGCTTTACATGTCAAAGCGCTGTCAGGCGACAATGACATTGCCCAGCCAATGGGCTTCCTGGAAAAAAGATCAATAACAACAGCTAAATAGCACCATCTGTTACCAGCCCACACGTACGTCACATCGCCACACCACACTTGATTAGGCTGAGTTACTGCAAATTGACGGTCAAGCCTGTTGGGAATTTCTAGGTGCTCTCGCTCTGCTTTTTTGTAAGCGTGTTTGGGGAGCTGGCAACTGGTCATATTCAACTTTTTCATGAAGTTACGTGCGCGATAGCGACTCAGATGTACTCATCTGGCCGTGACTATTTCCGCTATTGTGCGGGCGCCCGCTGAACCGCGACTATCATTGTGCACCTGCCGAATTTCAGCTATTAAGCGTACATCTTGGGTTAATAAGTCCTTTTTAGGGCGCTCAACCCAGTATTTAAAGCTGCTGCGATGGATCCCGAACACGTTGCAAAGCAGCTTGACTGAATGGCTCTTCTTAAGCTTCTCGACTATCGAGAATTGTTCAGGGAGTCCGACATTAAGAGAGCCGTAGCCTAATGGGATGGTCTGCTCCCCCCGAACTTCTTATGCTGAATGTAGGGCTGATGAAGGAGATATATGATGACCAACTCAAACGTGTACATTTATGGTATCGA
Source organism: Photobacterium sp. GJ3 (assembly GCF_018199995.1). Classification (NCBI taxonomy): domain Bacteria; kingdom Pseudomonadati; phylum Pseudomonadota; class Gammaproteobacteria; order Vibrionales; family Vibrionaceae; genus Photobacterium; species Photobacterium sp. GJ3. The sequence goes on from NZ_CP073578.1 coordinate 3,188,495, forward strand.
CCTGGGCAAAAACTGTTTTCACATGATTGCGATGGATAAGCAGGGACACATTCTCTCCAGACAAAAGCTAACTCGAAGCCAAATGAAAGAGTTTGTCATCAATACGCCGCCAACAACCGTGTGTTTTGAAGCATGCCCTGGCTCTCAGTATTGGGGGCGCATGTTTGCTGATGCTGGCTTTGAAGTGAAGATAATCCCGGCACAGTTTGTAAAACCTTACTTGAAATCAAATAAGAACGACTTCAATGACGCCGCTGCGATTGCCGAAGCTGGTAGTCGTGGCTCTATGCGCTGTGTGCCATTAAAAACTGATGAACAGCTTGCGTTGCAGGCAACACACCGAGTCCGACAGAGATTTATTACGGAACGAACAGCTGTTGTTAATCAGATGCGCGCACTTTTGTTGGAATACGGGATAACAGTACCTGTAGGACGGAAGGTATTTGAGCGAGCCCTTCCAAGTATTTTGGAAGATGCTGACAATGGATTGCCAGATTTCATGCGTGCGTTAGTTTTTCGTTTACGAGAACGCTGGCAGTACCTTGATGTTCAGATAGACGAGATGAGTGAATTATTGAAACAGGCGGCAATCGCGTCCGAACAATGCAAGTTGATAAGCACAGTACCCGGCATCGGCCCAATCGTATCAACGGCTTTGATTGCGGCTGTTGGCAGCGGAAACCAGTTCAAACGAGCAAGGGATATGTCAGCCTGGTTGGGGTTGGTACCGAAGCAATATTCGACCGGAGGAAAGTCTAACCTCGGGAGCATCAGTAAACGAGGTAACACCTACTTACGAACGTTGGTTGTCCAAGGAGCAAAAGCATTGAAAATTCACATGAATCGAGAGCAGTCTTCCCTTGGGAAGTGGATTGGCAGACTGGAGGCCTCACATCATCACCATGTGGTTCTTATTGCGCTGGCAAACAAACTCATTCGTATCTGCTGGAAGGTATTAACCTCTGGTCGAGAATATCAGGCATACCCGAGCACGGTATAAAGCATCCACTACAACAATAGCTATCCTATGTTTTGCGGAAGAAAACTGATGAAAGAAGCGTTCATCCCACATCACTGAAGCCTGGCTAAAAAAGCAGTCTATTGTGACTGAAAGCTTTATTAGGACGGTGATGTGCGGATCCCATCAAGGCCAGAGCACAAAGATTGCTCGCGAATAGGCCGGATACATTGACGCAAACGACTTCTGAAATCGAACTTCTCTTGCAATTCAGGAGCAGACCATACATTTTTCAAGATTTCCTTTTCTTCTTCAATGGTAACCGTTCACCAGTAGGTAATTGACTTTGGTCTACAGGCTCAGAACGTTTGGATATGGCTGACGCGCAGTGACCGCCTGTACGCTCTCTGTTAGTACAGACAAGCTTGATAGCCCACGTTTCTTGCAGGTTTCTACCAACGTGTGCATTCGGCCTCTGAACTTATCACCCGCATCTGAGGTGGTACCAAAGCTGATTTTGCGTTGAATGACGCTGCCACGTATTCGCCGTTCAGCTTCATTGTTGGTAAGCGGGATGGATTCATGTTTCAGGAACAGCCACAAGTTTTGCCGATGCTGCTCCAGCTTTTTACAGCGACCTTTATACCTTTGAACCACAATCGACCGGCCTTTCTCAAGCCAGTAGTCGAACGCTTTTTGAAGCCTGAGCATCCGACGGATGTATCGCTTATGGCACAGCTCATTCTCTTCGAAGCGATGACGCGTTCTGAAGATAGCGCAGGTGATAAGAGTCAGAGCCCGGCCAACTCTGGCGGAAAAACGTCCGCCACTGTAATCAGCGATTTGCTGCAGGTTTCGCTTAATATGGGACCAGCAGAGCTGGCGTTGGCCCTGTGGTATCTAGTTGTAACTCGGACACTGGTCACTGACGACAACACCGGAATATTCATCGCCCAGGATAACCTTCGCTGAGTGACTTGAACGTGAGTACAGGATTTTCTCGTAAACCAGGTCGTCACTGGTCGCCAGCCAGCACCAACGCAGGCTGGATTCATCGTTTCTCGGATGAGAGGTTTCATCGATATGTACCAGAGGTGCTTTTTGGATGCCGTCCCGAATAGCCTGATGTAGAGGAGTCAGCATTGAAGCAACTTTGGTTTGTGCTTCACTGATGGTTCCGATGGAGAATGTGGTGCCCAGTTGCTCTTTGAGCAGAGACTGGATTTTACGGACACTCAGGTGATACTGCCCGGCCAGAACGGCTGTATAGCTGAGCAGGTTTGGCCCCATGATGCCTTGCGGCGTTCCTTCCGGTAAGCGGGCTCTGTTCACTTTTTGGCAATGTTGGCATTGCCCTGAGTAAAGCTGGTATTCCGTAATATCTACGCAGGGCTTCGGTATTTCATGGACTTGGTGACGATAAAAGGGTTTCTTGTGATAAACCATCTCCGATTCACCACAGCAAGGGCAACAGGCATCAGGCCAGCACTCAACAACCGAGTCTGTTTCCTTCAGCGTTGAGAGTTGTCGTTGATGCCCTGTGTGACCCGGTTTAGCTCCTCTCGAATTGCGACCACCAGAGCTTTGAGCTTTTTTCGTTCAGCCCGTTCTTTGGGTCCATCGGATGAAGGCGGCTTTGAAGAATTGGAGCAACTGGTCTTGAGTTTATCTTCATATTCACGAAGCTGCGCCCACAACTCTTCAATGAGTGCGTTCGCTTCGTTGATATCTGAGGCAACAGGTGGGTGTGCTGCAAATTTGGATTTTTTCTTTTTCATGCTTTTAGCATGAAGCCTCAAAAGGATCACTCAACAGGCAAATGTAGATCCAGTGCTGTTAGTCACACTTTATAGGCTGTCAATGGGGGGACTGGTGAACGGTTACCTTCAATGCGTTGGATCTTTTTCTTCAGCGCCTTGATTTCGAGCTGTTCAGGTGTCATTGGTGTTCCAGTTGGTGCAATGCCGTTCCGCTCTTCTTTGAGTTGGCGAATCCATTTATCCTTGGTTGATTTGCCAACATTCATTGCTTCAGCTGCTTCTTTCACCGTGTAATTCTGGTCGAGGACTAGTTGTGCGGCCCCATGCTTGAATTCAGGACTAAATCTTCTTCTTGTTTGCTTGGTCATTGTGTCACCTGATAAGAGGTGATGATATCACCTCTTATCAGGTGGCCAAATTCACCGTACCACTACAATGACTGATATCTCTATAAGAGTCATTGATTTCTCGTATGGTAACCCCTCGTTCGGCTGGCATTCTGACTAACAATTTCTAATATTTGATTTAGCAATCTGAGGGTTGGCAAGTTTCCCTTGAACTGGGCATATAATTTATATAAATTATATAAATTATATGCCACAGATGACTCACTATGGATGATCAAACTATTTTCAATAAAATCCGGGAAGCCCTAGAACGTGCTCCAAGGAATCATTACACGCTCGAACTGCATCTTCAAATGCTGAAATATGCTGATGATCTTAACCACATAACCGCAAAGGAGTTCTGTGAAGGAGTTCGCATCAGAGAAAGTTTAGGGACGGAATTTTCTAAGATGCGTAATCTTACTCCAAGATTGAAAGCTGCTGGTTTAGTAACAGATCTAATTTAACCAGAATGAATAAAACAAAAAGGTAATCAGCATTAAATGAAGCTTTATTATAAAACTGAACTTGGAAAACTCTATCTAGGTGACTCTTTGGAGACACTGAACGAGGACGATATAAATAATTACAAAGGGAAGGTTAATTTAATAATTACTTCCCCACCGTTCCCATTAAATAATAAGAAGAAATACGGCAATGAGATTGGGGATGCTTATCGTGAATGGTTTAGAAAACTAACACCAATATTCAATCAGCTCCTCGCTGAGGATGGCTCACTTGTTATTGAGATTGGGAATGCTTGGGAGCCTGAGAGACCTGTTCAGTCTACTTTACACTTAGAGTGCCTTTTTGAAATGACTAAGCAGGAAAACTCCGAGTTACGACTAATCCAAGAGTTTATTTGTTATAACCCTGCCAAACTTCCCTCACCTGCTCAGTGGGTTACAGTAAATCGCTGGCGAACTGTTGACAGCTATACTCATGTTTGGTGGTTGGCAAAAACAGATTTTCCCAAAGCAGATAACCGTAAGGTCTTACGTCCTTATAGCAAAAGTATGAAAAAGCTTTTAGAACGCCAGAGCTACAATGCAGGCGTAAGACCTTCAGAACATAAAATTAGTGAAACAGGGTTTCTGAAAGACCATGGTGGCAGCATTTGCCATAACTTCTTTGAGATGGAACCTTTAGACGAGTCGCGAGAAGTTCGTCTACCACATAATGTAATGTCTTTCTCAAATGTGTCATCAAATGACTTCTTTACAAAGAAGTGCAAAGAGCTAGGTATTACACCTCACCCAGCAAGAATGAACAAAGGTATTGTAAACTTCTTTATAGAATTTCTAACTGATGAAAATGATATAGTTTTTGATCCCTTTGGCGGTAGTAATACATCTGGATTTTGTGCTGAGTTGAAAAATAGAAAATGGTTGTCTATTGAAGCGGACTGTAAGTACGCAGAACAATCAAAAATCAGATTTGAAGACCCTGACTTAAAAAGGAAATAATATGAATTTGAACGAAGCTTTATCGACGGATTTGTTAAAGGAAGGCAAAAACAAAGAACAGTTTGTTGGGCGCCCGTTCTATTTGTCATATGACATAGTGAGGTTGTTAGTCTGTGATGCTTGGAAGGCTCAGGTAAAAGGTATTCCAGCTGGTTGTTTCCTTCTAGCATTTTACGATGGTGAGGACGGTGTTGAAGAAGCTGTGCTATTGAGAGCTCTTTCACAGACAAAGTTACCGACTGATAACGATGTAATATCATCAATGATCGAATATTATAAAGATAATTTAGATATATCTGGTCGAGCTGGCAGTGTAAAAGGAGGAAAGCTAGATGAGTTCACGCGATACGAGTTTAGTTTTTCAGGGCTTGAATGTCGCGTTCTTGGCGTATTTTATCGAAACCAAAATGGGAAAATAGAGTTCGGCGCTGATCTTGAAAACTTCTATTCGGCTAACAATTATAGTGTTTACAAAGCAAGTGGTGATGTCCTTGAATTCATTGTAAATCAGAGGGATGATGATGGTTTAGCTGGTCAAGACTCTGATTTTAAAATTGGTAGTGTCAGATATTCTTCCAGCCGCAGGCACCAAACACAAGAACAAGATGTTGGTGTATGGGTAAATCCTAAAGACTTTTTAGGTAAGAGATCTGCGATGTTTGGTATGACTCGTACTGGTAAGTCTAATACCGTAAAGAAAATCATAGAAGCTACCGAGGAAATATCGGCAAAAGCCAAAACGGAACTTCTTACTGCCCCTGTTGATACATTGGAGTTTTCTGCTTCCGGTAGCCCTACATTCCCTGTCGGCCAAATTATATTTGATGTTAATGGTGAATACGCCAATGCTAATAGACAAGATTCGGGAACAGCTATTTATGATCTATATAAAAATAAAGTAGTTAGATATAGTGTTTTGGAGAAAGGTGATAATTTCAAGGTAATGAAGGTTAACTTCTTTAAAGATATTGAAAGTGGTTTTAGCCTGATATCTAGTTATCTTCAAGAGCAATCAATAGGTGGGGACTATGTTAATAACTTTACTGCAGCTAATTTTGAAACACCAGAAAGCACTAATGTAAATGGATCTGAATGGACTAGACACAATAGGTTAATTGCTGCATATAAATGCTGCCTGTATAGAGCTGGCTTCAAGGTTCCTCAGGGTTTAAAGGTAAAATTCACTGGAGCAGCTGAGATAAACAGCACTATTCTTGAGGAAAAAGTACTAGACCCAAAACAAGGCTTAACTCTGGAAGAGGCATGTACTTGGTTTGAAAGAGCTTGGGAACAATACGACGAATTAAGTTTTTTTAGGGATTATATAAACAAAAAAGGATATGAATGGGCAAATGATGACTTGAAGTCTATGATGGTTTTCTTATCTACATATAAATCACCAGGGAAAAAGAATCAAGTCAGTGGTTACAAAAAGATTCGTGTAAAGCAGCTGCACAATTTGCATACAATAAGTATGGATGAATCATTTGAAGTTGAAATTCCTAAGCTATTGCAAGAAGGTAAGATTGTTATTGTTGATTTGTCTCAGGGGGAACCTGTCGTACAAAGGCTTTTTTCGGAGAAAATATGCCGTTCCGTCTTTAATATTTCCATGGATAGATTTATAAAAAATCTTCCTAACAATTTCATTCAGTTTTACTTTGAAGAGGCCCATAACCTATTCCCCAAAAAGGATGATAAAGACCTCAGTCAAATATATAATAGGATCGCAAAGGAAGGAGCAAAACTTCACTTGGGAATGATATATGCGACACAAGAAGTGAGTTCAATTAGTTCTAATATTTTAAAAAACACACAAAATTGGTTTATCGCTCATCTTAATAATATTGATGAAACAAGAGAGTTAGAGAAATATTATGATTTCAAGGATTTTACACAATCATTAGTTCGCTTCTCTGCCACAAATGACAAGGGATTTGTGAGAATGAAAACCTACACAAACCCATTTATTGTTCCTGTTCAGATTGATAGATTCTTGGCGAATAGGGGAATGTGATGAGCTACAGTTCAAAGGGAAATCGTCCATTTGAATGGGCCAGTAAGTCACAACATTCTCATGTGATAAACGATCCGTATGTTCAGAGTTTGATGAAAAGATGTAAGTTTCCATCTACTAATGAGGAGGCAGAGAATGATGTTAGAGACTTTGCTTTTGATATAGAAACAGGTTCTTATCGCAATATAACAACTATTATTGCGGTAGATGGTGGATACTCTGAAGTAACAGTGCGAAAAAACTATCCCAGTTCTAAGGTTGCATTTTTTCAGTTTGGTGGTTTAGAGTTTAGTCTCGATGATTTGAAGCAATTGGGCGAGTCACCATTTATTCACCCAGAAAAAATGGAAAAATTTAAAAAGTTAGAACGTTTTAAGCTTGCAATACCAACAAAAGCAACCTCTTTAGACTCTTTATCAATGATCGACTCGGTAAGAATTCCATTAATTGAGTTCTTTAATGAGATTCGTGATGAAAAAAAATATATAGATACCTTAAAGTGGCTTGTCTTTCATGAGTTTAAGAATAAAGGTATTGGAAATGATGAGTCTTTGAAGAATATCACTTTTGGAAGCTTGCCAAAAAGAAATGATAAAGTATTTAAAGATATAGAAATAGAAAAGTCAGAGATTGACTCTAGTGGATATTTCGAATACGACGGTGAAAAGTTCAATCTTATTGACATACTAAGGTTTCATGAGGTTGTAGATGAAGAACTTGGTGCTAGTGGTATTTTAGGTTATCTAACAAATGTTATAGAGCACATAATTATAGTTCATTGCATCAAAGAAATTGTCACTAGAAAACCTTCTTTTTTGAGGCGCTTCCTCTTTATTAAAGATGGACCTCTTGGTTTCTTTGGTCAAACAGCTAAGTTGCATAAAGATATGAGGGAATTATGTAATATTTATACTCGGGAATATTCGTTAAAGTTGGTTGGGTTAGAAAAGTCAGGCTCTTTTGTTGAACATGCAGAGCATATATCTTCAGGAGAAAATGCTTGCCTTAAAAAGGGTCAAGTCCTACCGCTGTTTAATAATTATATTTATAAACATATTCTACCTGGACCATCTACAGAGGAAGAACTAGACAAACTTTCGCCATACGCATCAACATCATATTATAGTGGAAAGTTGATTTATCGTAGTCAAACAGATCGAACTTGGGTATTAACTATTCCAATACATGACAGTAACGAAGTAAAAGTATTGAATAGAAATTCGTTCTCAAATCTTGATGAAATTCTAAATGTAGTGGATTACTTAAAATGTGATATGTACGAGAATTCTATTGTGCCTATTGCTTTGGTAAATCAGCTAGTATCTCTCGCGAATCACCCTTCTTCCAAGATGTTGGAGAAATTTGCTATCCAATCTATGAGTGAGTAGATTTTCACATCTAATTAAAAATAGAGGCGTGCTATATACGGCGCCTCTATTTCAAACGAATTTACATTCATACTATAGTTTTATTCCTCTTTGATACATGTACGTAGCCACTATTACTTGATCTTGTTTTGTCCAAAAAGGGCAGTTTGGCGTGCCATTTATCCCTCTATTACCTGAGAAAATATTAGCTCAAAGAGAGTAGAGATAAATGAGGTGTAGTGGCACACTAAGTTTGGCCACCTGATAAGAGGTGATATCATCATCTCGCATAATTACAGGTGACAAAATGACTAAGAATTCACTGTAAACCTCCCCTAATTAGTTACATGCATAATTAGAGTTTTCAGCCTGAGAATGTCGTGCCAGAAGATCATTCAGTGAGTCATGAGGCCGCTCTTCGTTATATTCACGTACCCAGTTTTCTGTTAATTCTCGAATCTCGGTCAGTGATTTGAACACATACATGTTCAGGATTTCATCGCGATATGTGCGATTGAAGCGCTCAACATATGAGTTCTGAGTTGGTGTTCCTGGCTGTATAAATTCAAGTTGGATATAGTGTTCTTCAGCCCAATCAGCAAGCACGGTAGAAATAAACTCAGGGTCATTATCCATACGAAACTTTTTGGGATAACCCCGCCAGGCAACGACTCGCTCTAATACCCGAATGACTCGTTTGGCCGGTAAGCTGAGGTCAATTTCAATCGCCAATGCTTCGCGATTGAAGTCATCAACGAGATTGAATGTCCTGAAGCGCCGGCCACAGAACAGACTATCGCTCATAAAATCCATAGACCAACAATAATTGGCTGTGGCAGGTACGGATAGTGGCTCAGGGCAGCGTGTTGGCAAACGTTTTTTGCCTCGCTGCCGTTTGTTCAAATTAAGGTCGCAATACAGACGATAGACTCGTTTGTGATTCCACTGATGTCCCCAACGGCGCAGGATTTTGAACAGCTTACTGAAACCATAAGCGGGGTATTGTTCAACTGCTTCCTGCAGTTTCAGAATAACATGATCATTCCTATTGGTATCCGGCTGATAACGATACACAGAGTCACTGATGCCAACAGCGCGACAGGCCATACGAAGGCTTACTCCATGCTCTTTCCGGGCATAGTCGACAAGCTCCCGCCTGATCGCTGGCTTTACAGCTTTTTTTCTATGATGTCTTTCAGAATACGGTGTTCAAGGCTGAGATCAGCGGACATAGATTTCAGTCGCCTGTTCTCGTCTTCAAGCTCTTTTAAGCGCCTGATATCTGAAGACTCCATGCCACCGTACTTGGTTTTCCAGTTATAATACGTGGCATCCGAGATACCGTACTCTCGACAGACTTCCTTAACCAGTCTGCCTGCTTCTACTCCTTTCAAAATCTTGACGATTTGAGTTTCCGTATAGCGAGATTTCTTCATTATTAGTTCTCCATGATGTCCTAGTATAGGCGGGAGGACTCTAATTGCATATGCACCTAGTTTGAGGGAGGTTTACAGGGCGCCACAGCTGCTCACTCACAATCGGCCGCGCAGTCCGCCGCCACCGATACCCCGTAGCTGACCCGCACCGATATTGGGACGATTGATCGTGCCGCGCTGGATAGCCGGACGGTTCGTGCGAATCGTTGCGCGATCGACAGGTCCCTGCGCTCGCCGGGTTTGCAATTGTTGCTGCACACGCTGCTGGGTTTCCGGCGGCAGGCTTTGCCATTTGCTGTCCAGCTGTGCTTTCACGGCAGGCAGATTACCGGCAATATCTCCCGGATTGCCCTGCCAATCACTGATTCTATCTTTGATTTCCTGTTGTTTATCCGAATCCAGGCTCTGCCACCAGTCGCTGATCATGGCTTTGTACTCCCCGTCACCATGGCAGCAGTCCGGATAATAATGGTGCCAGTAATACAGATAATCGTCGTACCACCAATCTTCACTGTAGTGATATGCAGCAGGTCCGGCTGGCACTGTGCTGGTGCTGCCACACCCAGTCAGCATTAGTAAAGCGCTCAAAAAAGCCAAATGAATCGCTTTCATCTCAAACGTCACCTATCCATCAATCATGCATATCAACAGCTTATCACCCCCCGCTTGAGTTCGCTTGATTTCAGTCTGAGCCAGGCAATACATCACACAACAGATTAAATAAAAACCACTGATTTTTCAGTCAAATATCCAAATATGAACCGAACTCACGATATAAGCACGATTTTGCCGTCATTCATTTTTTTGTCATTTGCATAATGGTAAATTTGTGCTTGTTCACCAGAAGACACAGCGATGTAGCAACCCGCTCCTGAATTAAACCTATAAAAATGGCTGCTAAAGCAGTCACGGGGCGTCTTTGACCCGATTTATCACTGATAAATTAATTAATATATTCACATAAGCAGTCAAAATATGGATATTTCATTAATTGTAACCACCTATAACTGGCCGGAAGCTTTGAATAAAGTTCTGGAAAGTATCGAAAGACAGAGTCTGCTCCCCCGCGAAGTGATTATTGCCGATGATGGGTCCGGTCAGGATACCCGAGACGTCGTCCATTACTGGCAGCAGAAACTGAATATTCCGGTGATCCACAGCTGGCAGGAAGATGAAGGTTACCGGCTCTCCGCCAGCCGGAATAAAGCCATTGCCCGTGCCAATGGCGATTACCTGGTGATGATTGACGGCGACATGGTGCTGAATCAGCATTTTCTCCGCGATCATACCCAAATTGCTCAACCTGGCTTTTTTATTCAGGGCTGGCGAGTCCGACTGAATGAACAGGGGAACCAGCATGTGTTTGAACACGGCGTGATCCCTCATTGCCGCATGCAGGGCATTCTGGATTTTAAAAACCGCTGTTACGGACTCCGCCTGCCGTTGCTGAGAGCCCTGAGCCATGGTTCACCGACCTCAATTTCCGGCACCAAAGGCTGCAATATGGCGTTCTGGAAACAGGATGTGGTCGCCATTAACGGCTTTAATGAAGATTTCGTTGGCTGGGGCAAAGAAGACAACGAATTCGCGACCCGGATGATCAATCATGGCATTCGCCGAAAGCGCCTGCGTTTTGCTGCTGTGGCCTATCACCTCTATCACGATGAAAGCCCAAGGGATATGGTGGCCTGCAACCATGACATTCTGATGCAAACCAAAGAAAATCGTCTGGCCTTCTGCCACAACGGCCTGTCTCGTTATCAGGCTGGCTGATCACGCCGCTGCCTTATTTCGGCGCTTAACATTTTTTTGTGTGAGCGCCGCTACCAGATCAAGCATTTAGCCTTTTTCTGCCGTCAACTTTCGTATGACTTTATCCCTCGCATCTCCTGTGCTGCCGCTTCGCTGACTATAGTTAAAAAAAGACAAAACGAACCTGAGATAAATATCCGATAAAACAGGTTTCTCCATGGCTGGGTTTTGAATTTTTTAAGGAAGTGGCAATGAAAACACAGGCAGACCACAAAATTATTTTGATCGGTGCCGGCTTTATTTCCGGGGTGCACGCCAAAGCCATTCAATCGCTCCCAGATTGTCAGATTGCAGCCATTGTTGATCCGAATCTGACAGCCGCCACAGCGCTTGCCGTGCAATTTGAGATCCCCCAGTGTTTCAGCCACCTGGAAGAAGCGCTGGCTGAAATCACTTTTGACACCGCCCACGTCCTGACCCCGCCGAACACCCATTTTGAACTGGTCCAGACTCTGCTGCATCACGGCAAACATGTGCTGGTCGAAAAGCCACTGGCGGAGACTATCGCAGCCTGCGATACCCTGAATGCACAGGCACAGGCGCAAGGGCTGACACTGGCGGTGAATCAAAACTTTGTGTTTCATCCAGTGATGGACAGAGCCAGACAGTTTCTGGATACCAATGCCATCGGACCGGTCAAATCGGTCTCGCTGAATTATGAAATGCCGCTCCGTCAGCTGGACAACGGCCAGTTCGGGCACTGGATGTTCCGAAAGCCAGTCAACCTGCTGCTGGAACAGGCTGTCCACCCGCTGTCTCAACTGCTGAGTTTATTCGGCGCTCCGAGCGGCCCACTGATCAGCCGGATCAGCCAGATCAAAACACTCAACGCCCAGCCCTGTATCCTGCGATTGGATGCCATGGGCGATCTGGCTGTCCCCTTCCATTTATCTTTTGCGTTGGGCCAGTCGTTTCCCGTCTGGCAATTACAGATCACCGGTGAGGATGGCAGCCTGCATCTCGATTTTATCCGCCAGCGGGTGATCCTGAACGAACGCAGCCGCTTTCTGCCCGCACTGGATACAGCCGTCACCGCCAGCACCATGGCTGGCAGTCTGCTGTCTCAGGGCTTCCGCCAGCTGATGGATTACGCGGGCGCAATCACTGGATTCAAGCCCTCGAAAGACCCGTTTTTCATGTCGATGCAGGCCAGCATTCGTGCTTTTTATCAGTCGATTGAAACCAAACAACACCCGATTCACAATGCAACCTTTGGCCGCACGCTGGTGGCCCTCTGTCACCAACTGGCCGATAAGAGTCAGGGGGCGCAGCATCTGCAAACCACCCAAGCACCCGCCGCCAAACCACAGGCAATGCCGCTGACAGACCAGCGTCCATACGACGTGCTGGTCATTGGTGGCACCGGCTTCATCGGCCGTCATGTGGTCCGCCAGTTACTGACGGCTGGCTATTCCGTCGGCATCATGGCCCGGCATCTGGACGCACTACCCGACTTTTTCCAGCACCCTGCCATTCAATGGATACAGGGGGATGTCTGCGATCAGGCCACCGTCGACCATGCTGTCAGCCGGGCGACCTATGTGATCAATCTTGCCCATGGGGGTGGCAGTGGCGACTGGCAGGCAATCCAGCACGCCATGGTCGACTCAGCCCGCTATGTCGCGCTGGCCTGCCAAAGCCACGGGATCACACGACTGGTTCATCTGGGCTCCATCGCGTCTTTATATCTGGGGAATGACCGGACCGTGATTCACAACGCATCTCCGGTTGACAGTGCGCCCCACAACCGCGCCCATTACGCCAGAGCCAAAGCCATGGCCGATCAGATGCTGATGCATGAATTCAGCACGCTGGATGTCGTGCTGCTCAGGCCCGGTATTGTGGTTGGTGAAGGCGGCCTGCTCCAACACACCGGCATTGGCTTTTTCAACAACAGTCAGTATTTCATCGGCTGGAATCTGGGCCAGAATCCATTGCCCTTCGTGCTGGTGCAGGATGTCGCCTCTGCAACTCTGGCCGCCATGACCCAGCCCGATGCCAAAGGGAAAACATTGAACTTAGTCGGAGATGTCCGTCCCACGGCCCGGGAATATGTGGCCATGCTCAGAAAAGGGCTGTCACGCCCCTATCGCTATGTGCCTCAGTTGACGCTCTGGCTCTATCTGCAGGAACTGGGAAAGTGGGCGATCAAACGCATGGCTGGCCGGCATCCCGAGATTCCATCCCTGCGAGATCTGCGCTCCCGCGCCATGAATGCCCGCTTCGATACCAGCGGGGAAAAACGGCTGCTCAACTGGCATCCGGTCAATGACTGGCAGGTGTTCTATCAGCAGGCTGTGCTGGTCCATCAGCCACCGTCAGCAACAGCGATCCACTCTCAGGCCGATCAAGCGACTCCGGCAATGCACAACGCCTTGACCCCTGACTCGTCTTCAAAAAAGGTCAGCGCACTATGACGACAGTGCTGAACGTGTTCTCAACCTTTGCACTGGGCGGGCCACAGGTCCGGTTTGCTCAGTTGGTGAATGCCCGCTCAGCACGGGAGCGCCATGTGGTGATTGCGCTCGATGGTCAGCTCGAAGCCGCCAGCCGGATTGACCCGCAAAAGCAGGTGATCTGCATCGGATTGCCTGAACTCAAGGCGCTCCCGTTGCCGGCCAAACTCCGGCGAATTGCCGGGTATTTGCGGCAATACCGGCCCGATGTCCTGATGACCTACAACTGGGGCGCGATCGAATGGGCCTTGTGTAACCGTCTGCTGACTCATTGCAAAGGGATTCACTGGGAAGACGGATTCAACCCGGAAGAATCCGCACGTCTGCTACCGAGACGCAATCTGTTCCGCAGGCTGGCGTTGGGCGGCCGGACGCAAGTGGTGGTGCCGTCGCAAACACTGATGAGCATCGCCAGGCAAAACTGGCACATTCCTGCCTGCCGTCTGGTTTATTTTCCCAACGGTATCCGGATGCCGGAACAACCGGCAATATCCGCCACCACTCGCTTCCCGACACTGATCACCCTGGCGACGCTCAGAAAGGAAAAAAACCTGATCCGTCTGATTGATACTGTGGCAGAACAGGCGCCTCAATGCCGCCTGCTGATCGGGGGCGACGGCCCGCTGAAGCCGGACATTGAAGCCTATCTCAACCATCATCAGCTGGGCGGGCGAATTCAGCTGGCGGGCCGTATTGAGCAAGTCTGGCCCTTTCTGGCTCAGGGCGATCTCTTCTGCCTGTCTTCCGATACCGAACAGATGCCACTGTCGGTTTTGGAAGCCATGGGCGCAGCCTTACCCGTCATTGCAACAGATGTCGGCGATGTAAAAACCATGGTCGCCCCGGCCAATCAGCCTTTTGTGGTCCCGCCCTCCGGATACAGCCGGGCAATGCGGGGATTACTCTCCTCCCCCGAGCTGTGGTCGGAAATCGGCCAGGCCAACCGCCGCAAGGCGCAGGAGCAATTCAGCTTTCAAGTCATGCAGGAGAACTTTGCGCGTCTGCTGACCACACCATGCTGACCGATCCCGCGTGCTATTTTATAAAGACAAAGCCTGTAAAAGCGGTACAGGCCAGACTGGCAGGGAACAGCAATCATCGGTTGTGAGGCTGAGGACGAAACTTCCACTTGTCGATTCAATTTCACAGCAGTTCGTGATACCCTGCGCGCCCTTTCTTCCACTTGAGTGACAGCGGTAATGAGCAAAGGCACGTTATATATCGTTTCGGCCCCAAGCGGCGCAGGCAAATCCAGCCTGATCAACGCCCTGCTGGAAACCAACCCGACTTATGATATGAAGGTTTCGGTTTCCCACACCACACGCGGCATGCGCCCGGGTGAAGTTCATGGTGTTCATTACAATTTCGTCAGCGTTGAAGAATTCAAAGAGTTGGCCGAACAGAGTGCTTTTTTAGAGCATGCGGAAGTGTTTGGTAATTTCTACGGCACATCGCGCCTGTGGATTGAACAACAGCTCGAGAAAGGCATTGACGTCTTTTTAGATATCGACTGGCAGGGCGCGCAGCAAATTCGCCTGCAAATGCCCCAAGCCAAAAGTATTTTTATTCTGCCCCCATCGAAAGATGAACTTGAGCGCCGCCTCAACGCCCGTGGTCAGGACAGCGAGGCCGTGATTGCCCGCCGCATGCAGGAAGCCCAGTCTGAAATCTCGCATTACACCGAGTATGACTATGTGATCGTAAACGATGACTTTGACGTGGCCCTCATGGATTTTAAGGCAATCATTCGGGCTGAGCGATTGAAGCAAGACAAACAAGCTGCTAAATATAGCAGCATGCTTTCTGCGCTACTGGCGCAACAGTAAGTAATTTTGTACAATTTTCCATCTTTTTATTAAACCCACTGGAGTCCTCGATGGCACGTGTAACTGTTCAAGATGCTGTTGATAAAATTGGCAACCGTTTCGATCTGATCCAAATTGCTTCTCGCCGTGCACGTCAAATGCAAACTGGCGGTAAGGATCCATTGGTTCCTGAAGAGAACGATAAGTACACCGTCATCGCACTGCGCGAAATCGAAGAAGGCCTGATCACGAAAGACATCCTGGATGCACGTGAGCGTCAGGAAATGCAAGAGCAGGAAGCTGCTGAACTGGCAGCCGTGAGTGCCATTGCAGGTAACCAGCGCTAATTCAAGGAAGCGGGCAATTTGTATCTCTTTGATAGCCTGAAAGAAGTTGTAATTGAATACCTGCCTGAGACTCAGATTGAGGCGCTCAGGCAGGCCTATTTAGTCGCAAGAGACGCCCACGAAGGTCAGACCCGCTCCAGCGGTGAGCCTTATATCATCCACCCGATCGCCGTCGCTCGGATTCTGGCCGAAATGCGCCTGGACTATGAGACGCTGATGGCCGCATTGCTCCACGATGTGATCGAAGACACCGAAGTCACCAAAGATGACCTCGACAGTCGATTCGGTTCCACAGTCGCCGAGCTGGTGGATGGCGTGTCTAAGCTGGATAAACTGAAATTCCGCGATCGGAAGGAAGCCCAGGCGGAGAACTTCCGCAAGATGATCATGGCCATGGCCAATGACATCCGGGTCATCCTGATCAAACTGGCCGACCGGACCCACAACATGCGCACGCTGGGTGCACTTCGCCCGGATAAACGCCGCCGTATTGCCCGCGAAACGCTGGAAATCTTCTCGCCCCTTGCCCACCGTCTGGGTATTCACAATATCAAGACTGAGCTCGAAGAGCTGGGTTTCGAGGCCCTGTATCCGAACCGCTATCGGGTGCTGAAAGAAGTGGTTGCCGCCGCACGCGGTAACCGGAAAGAAATGATCAACCGGATCCACGCCGAGATTGAAGGCCGCCTTCACGACGCGGGGATCGACGGCAAAGTTGTCGGTCGCGAAAAGAACCTGTACTCCATCTACAACAAGATGAAGAACAAGGAACAGCGCTTCCATTCCATCATGGACATCTATGCCTTCCGGGTACTGGTGAACGATCTGGATACCTGCTATCGGGTGCTGGGACAGGTGCACAATCTGTATAAACCGCGTCCGAGCCGGATGAAAGACTACATCGCCATCCCGAAAGCCAACGGCTATCAGTCGCTCCACACCTCTCTGGTCGGCCCGCACGGGGTGCCTGTCGAAGTCCAGATCCGTACAGAAGACATGGATCAGATGGCGGACAAAGGGGTTGCAGCTCACTGGACCTACAAAGACCGGGAAAGCTCCGGTACCACAGCACAGGTGAAGGCCCAGCGCTGGATGCAAAGCCTGATGGAGTTACAGCAAAGTGCCGGTAACTCATTCGAATTCATTGAAAACGTCAAATCGGATCTCTTTCCGGACGAGATTTACGTCTTCACACCGAAAGGCCGGATTGTGGAACTGCCGGTCGGTGCAACCGCCGTCGACTTTGCCTACGCCGTCCATACCGATGTCGGCAATACCTGCGTCGGTGCTAAGGTCGATCGCCAGCCTTACCCGCTGAGTAAGCCGCTGAAAAACGGCCAGACGGTCGATATCATCAGTGCGCCGGGTGCCCGACCCAATGCAGCCTGGCTCAACTATGTGGTGACCTCGCGTGCCCGGACCAAAATCCGTCAGGTGCTGAAAACCATGCGCCGCGCCGAATCCATCACCCTGGGTCGTCGCCTGCTCAATCATGCGCTGGGTGAGCTGAATATCGATCAGATTGACCCGGTCACACTCGACAAAGTTCTCAAAGATCTCCGCCTCAAGGATGCCGAATCCCTGCTGGCTGCGATCGGTCTGGGTGAGCTGATGAGCGTGGTGATTGCCCGCCGTTTACTCGGCACGCTGGAAGAAGAGCCACAGAGCGACGACAAACGCCGGATGCCGATCCGGGGTGCCGACGGTATTCTGCTGACCTTTGCCAACTGCTGTCACCCGATCCATGGCGACCCGATCATGGCCTATGTCAGTCCGGGGAAAGGTCTGGT
Source organism: Photobacterium sp. GJ3 (assembly GCF_018199995.1). NCBI lineage: Bacteria > Pseudomonadati > Pseudomonadota > Gammaproteobacteria > Vibrionales > Vibrionaceae > Photobacterium > Photobacterium sp. GJ3. Next base: position 3,206,095 of record NZ_CP073578.1, read on the forward strand.
GATTCACCGTGAGGAATGCTCGAACATCCGCGGTTATCAGAAAGAACCGGACAAATACATGCCGGTGGAATGGAGCCGCGACTTCGAGCAGGAGTTTGTCACCAACCTCAAAGTGGATATGCAGAACCATCAGGGAGCGCTGGCCGATCTGACCAATACCATCGCCAATACCGGTTCGAATATTCAGGGCCTGTCGACGGAAGAAAAAGACGGCCGCCTGTATACCATCACCGTTCGCCTGACGACCAAAGGCCGGGTGCATCTGGCCAACATCATGCGCCGGATCCGGGTGATGCCGAACGTGGTCCGGGTTGCCCGGCAGAAGAACTGATCGGGCAACGATGCCCGACTGTGAATGAACTGACAAACGCCCGAAACGGGCGTTTGTGCTTTCCCGAGTGCTGAACAAATCAGCCTGAACTGTAACAAGAACGAAGCCCATGACCCCAGAACGCTTTGCGCGGATTCAGTCCGTCCTGGCCACCCGTCAGACCGATTTAACTTTGTGCCTGGAAGAAGTGCACAAGCCCAATAACGTCTCTGCCATCATTCGAACCGCAGACGCCGTGGGCGTGCACAAAGTCCATGCCGTCTGGCCAAACGACATGCGGGTACTGAGCCATACCTCGGCAGGCGCCCGGAACTGGGTCGAACTGCAAACCCATGACACCATGGCCAGCGCGGTCGGCCAGCTGAAAAGCGAAGGGATGCAGGTTCTGGCCACTCATCTTTCTGATCGCGCAGTTGATTTTCGCGAGATTGATTACACAAAACCCACGGCCATCATTCTGGGCGGCGAAAAAAACGGGATCACACCCGAAGCCTTAGCACTGGCCGATCAGGACATCATCATTCCCATGGTGGGTATGGTACAGTCGCTGAACGTCTCGGTTGCCAGCGCACTCATTCTGTATGAAGCGCAGCGTCAGCGACACAATGCCGGGATGTATGAACGGGAACACACACAGTTGCCGCCGGAAACCGTTCACCGTATTCTGTTTGAGCGCGGACACCCGGTGCTGGCCAAAGTTGCCAAACGCAAAAAACTGCCTTACCCGCCTCTGGATGATGCGGGCCAGATTGTCGCTGATGATGCCTGGTGGCAGGCCATTCAATCCCGGGATAAATAACCCCCGGATCTGACGGAGCACAGAGAACACAGGCATGAGCGGACAAATGCTGGAGACCATCGCCCTGACCGAATTGTCCGGCGTGGGCGCCAAAATGGCAGAAAAACTTAACAAGATCGGCCTGCATACCGTGCAGGATCTCCTGTTTCACCTGCCGCTCCGTTACGAAGACCGGACCCGGATCTGGCCAATCGCTGAAATTCGGCCCGGCCAGCACCTGACGGTTCAAGGAGAAGTGCTCAGCAATGCCATTTCCTTCGGCAAACGCCGGATGCTGACCGTCAGAATCAGCGACCAGTCCGGCGCTCTGACCCTGCGCTTTTTCAACTTCAATGCCGCGATGAAAAACGCCCTGTCCGAAGGCAAACAGGTGAAAGCCTATGGTGAAATCCGCCGTGGCCAGCACGGGCCTGAAATCATTCATCCTGATTACAAAGTTTTTTCCGAAACGACGGAACTGGCTGTCGAGGAAACCCTGACTCCGGTCTATCCCACAACAGATGGTCTGCGTCAGCTGACCCTGCGCAATCTGACCGACCAAGCCCTGAAACTGCTGGATAAAGCCGCCGTCACCGAGCTGTTACCGGAAGGCTTGTACGACCGCCAGATGACACTGGCGCAAGCCCTGCATGTGATGCATCGCCCCACGCCGGACGTGTCGCTGGATCAACTGGAAAAAGGGGAACACCCGGCGCAGAAACGCCTGATCCTGGAAGAATTGCTGGCGCAGAACCTGTCGATGCTGGCTGTGCGTGAAAAAGGCCAGCAGCATCAGGCCTGGCCCCTGCCGCCGAGTGAAACCCTGAAGCAGCAACTGCTGGCGGGTCTGCCATTCAGTCCGACAGGTGCACAGCAACGGGTGACCGCCGATATTGAAAGCGATCTCGCCAAACCCGTGCCCATGATGCGGCTGGTACAAGGCGATGTCGGCTCCGGAAAAACCCTGGTCGCCGCTTTGGCTGCGATCCGTGCGATTGAGCATGGCTATCAGGTCGCCCTGATGGCTCCGACCGAACTTCTGGCAGAGCAACACGCCCTGAATTTTGCCCAATGGCTGGCACCGCTGGATATTCAGGTTGGCTGGCTGGCCGGTAAACTCAAAGGCAAAGCCCGGGAAACCGAGCTGGCCCGGATTGAAAGCGGCGAAGCCAAAATGGTGGTCGGCACACATGCGCTGTTTCAGCAACAGGTCATCTTCAGCAATCTGGCATTGGTGATCATTGATGAACAACACAGGTTCGGGGTGCATCAGCGGCTGGAACTGCGGGAAAAAGGCGCCAATGAAGGCCGTTATCCGCATCAGTTGATCATGACCGCCACCCCCATTCCCCGCACGCTGGCAATGACCGCCTATGCCGATCTTGAAACCTCGGTGATCGACGAACTGCCACCAGGCCGGACGCCAATTCAGACCGTTGCCGTTTCAGACACCCGTCGTGCCGACATCATTGAGCGTATCCGGGCCGCCTGTCTCAGCGAAGGCCGGCAGGCCTATTGGGTTTGTACCCTGATTGATGAATCCGAAGTGCTGGAAGCACAGGCAGCGTCAGACACCGCCACCGAACTAACCGCTCAGTTACCGGAACTGAAAATCGGCTTGGTCCATGGCCGGATGAAAGCCGCAGAGAAACAGGACGTGATGCAGCGTTTCAAAGCCGGTGAATTGCACTTACTCGTCGCAACGACAGTGATTGAAGTCGGGGTAGACGTCCCCAACGCCAGCCTGATGGTGATCGAAAATCCCGAGCGATTAGGTCTGGCCCAGCTCCACCAGCTGCGTGGCCGGGTTGGCCGGGGCAGCGTCGCCAGTCACTGTGTGCTGCTTTACCATGCGCCACTGTCGAAAACGGCACAACAGCGTCTGGGCGTCCTCCGGGAAAGCAGCGACGGCTTTGTGATCGCACAACGCGATCTCGAAATCCGGGGCCCCGGTGAACTGCTCGGCACCAAGCAAACCGGCATCGCCGATTTCAAAGTAGCCGATCTGGTGCGTGACCAGCACTTAATCCCGCAAGTTCAGAAAATGGCGCGCTACCTGCACGATCAGTATCCCAGCAATGCAAAAGCCATTATCGACCGCTGGCTGGGTAATAAAGAAAACTACTCCAACGCCTGAGCGATACATCCAACTTGCGTCACTTTGGCGGCATGATGCCGCCATTTTCTGCTTTTATTCCGAAACAAATAACTGCGCAAACGTTTGCTAAATTGTGATGCGTCATTAAAATAGGGCCAATTTTGACCCAAGGGTCTTTTCCGGCTTCGAACTTTATCTGTTCAGATCTCCGTTTTGAAGCCGATCTGTCGACGTATGAAGGAATGCCCATGACCGGCCAGCACCGAGAAATCGAGCGTCCACGCTCTTCCGACCTCATTTACCGCCTTGAAGATCGCCCGCCGCTGCCACAAACCCTGTTTGCCGCCCTGCAGCATCTGCTGGCGATGTTTGTCGCTGTGGTGACGCCCTCGCTGATTATCTGTCAGGCGCTTGGATTACCGGCCAGTGATACCAACACCATTGTCAGCATGTCCTTGCTGGCTTCCGGTGTGGCTTCTTTCATTCAGATCCGCACCATCGGCCCGGTCGGCTCTGGCCTGCTCTCTATTCAGGGCACCAGCTTCAACTTTCTGGGTCCGATTATCGGCGCCGGACTGGCGATGAAAGCTGGCGGGGCTGATGTCCCAACCATGATGGCCGCTATTTTTGGGACGATCCTGGCCGCTTCGCTGACAGAAGTCGCCATTTCACGGATTTTACAGCACACACGTCGCGTGATTACGCCGCTGGTGTCCGGGATTGTGGTGACCCTGATTGGCCTGACGCTGATTCAAATCGGTCTGACTTCCATTGGTGGTGGCTATGCCGCCATTGAAAACGGCAGCTTCGGCAGTCTGGATAAACTGCTGCTGGCTGGCATTGTGCTGGGACTGATTGTGCTGATGAACCGGATGAAGAATCCTTACCTGCGGGTCTCTTCTATTGTGATCGCCATGGCTGCCGGAACGCTGGCCGCCTGGCTAATGGGCATGATCGAGTCCGACCGCCTGGCCGAGACCTCGCTGATGGCAATTCCAGTTCCGATGCAATACGGCCTGGGGTTTGACTGGTCGCTGCTGATCCCGCTGATCATCGTGTTTGCGATTACCTCGCTCGAAGCCATCGGTGATATTACCGCCACGTCTGAGACCTCTGAACAGCCGGTTTCCGGCCCGGTTTACATGAAACGTATCAAAGGTGGTGTACTGGCCGATGGCATCAATTCCGCGCTGGCCGCCGTGCTGAACAGCTTCCCGAATTCGACGTTCAGCCAGAACAACGGCATCATCCAACTGACAGGGGTTGCCAGCCGTTATATCGGCTATTTTGTGGCAGGCATGCTCGTCTTGCTGGGTCTGTTTCCTGTGGTCGCCAATCTGGTTCAGTTAATTCCAGAACCTGTACTGGGCGGCGCAACCATTGTGATGTTCGGCACTATCGCGGCTTCTGGTGTCCGGATTATTTCCCGCTGTGAACTGGACCGTCGGGCGATTCTGATTATGGCGTTGTCGTTCTCAATGGGCTTAGGTATTGCGCAAAAGCCGGAAATTCTCCAGTTCATGCCTGAGTTTGTGAAGAGTATTCTGTCTTCCGGCATGGCCGCTGGCGGCCTGACTGCGATCCTTCTGAACCTGATCCTGCCGGAAGAGAAGAAAGACTGATTCTGTCCGATCCCTCTTTGCCATGGGGAGGGAATTTCGGGATTTCAGCACGCGCGATTCGATCCCTCCCCCTTTTCAAGGGGGAGGCTAGTAGGGGTTATCGGACACACATGCCAACTCCGTGCTCGCTGCACGAACCCCACCCTAACCCTCCCCTTGCCAAGGGGAGGGAAACTTCGGGATTTCAGCACGCGCGATTCGATCCCTCCCCCTTTTCAAGGGGGGAGGCTAGTAGGGGGTTATCGGACACACATGCCAACTCCGTGCTCGCTGCACGAACCCCACCCTAACCCGCCCCTTGACAAGGGGAGGGAATTTCGTGATTTCAGCACGCGCTAATCGGTCCCTCCCCCTTTTCAAGGGGAGGTTAGGAGGGGGTTACCAAACACCAGCGCCAAATCCAAATCTGAGCGCGCTATACGAACCCCACCCTCACCCTCCCCTTGCCAAGGGGAGGGAATTTCGGGATTTCAGCACGCGTTAATCGATCCCTCCCCCTTTTCAAGGGGGAGGCTAGGAGGGGGTTATCGGGCACACATGCCAAGTCCGTGCTCGCTTCACGAACCCCACCCTAACCCGCCCCTTGCCAAGGGGAGGGAATTTCGGGATTTCAGCACGCGCGATTCGATCCCTCCCCCTTTTCAAGGGGGAGGCTAGGAGGCACACATGCCAACTCCGTGCTCGCTGCACGAACCCTACCCTAACCCGCCCCTTGCCAAGGGAAGGGAATTTCGGGATTTCAGCACGCGCGATTCGATCCCTCCCCCTTTTCAAGGGGGAGGCTAGGAGGGGGTTATCGGACACACATGCCAACTCCGTGCTCGCTGCACGAACCCTACCCTAACCCGCCCCTTGACAAGGGGAGGGAATTTCGGGATTTCAGCACGCTCGATTCGATCCCTCCCCCCTTTTCAAGGGGGAGGCTAGGAGGGGGTTATCGGACACACATGCCAACTCCGTGCTCGCTGCACGAACCCCACCCTAACCCTCCCCTTGCCAAGGGGAGGGAAACTTCGGAATTTCAGCACGCGCGATTCGATCCCTCCCCCTTTTCAAGGGGGAGGTTAGGAGGGGGTTACCAAACACCAGCGCCAAATCCAAATCTGAGCGCGCTATACGAACCCCACCCTAACCCTCCCCTTGCCAAGGGGAGGGAAATTTCAGAAGTGCAGCACGCGCGATTCGATCCCTCCCCCTTTTCAAGGGGGAGGCTAGGAGGGGGTTATCGGACACACATGCCAACTCCGTGCTCGCTGCACGAACCCCACCCTAACCCGCCCCTTGCCAAGGGGAGGGAAGTTTCAGGAAATCAGGACTTACTGCCCCGTTTACCGTTCTGTTTCACCGTGCGCACAGGCAGGCTGACTTGTACCCGAAGGCCACCTTCACTGCGGTTGCTGAACTGAATCTCGCCTTCATGTTGATCCACGATGCGCTTCACAATCGCCAGACCAAGTCCGGTACCTTCTGCATCACTCCCCCGGGCACTGTCGCCGCGGGTCAGTGGCTGCAGCATTTTGGCAACCTGATCCGGCTCGATGCCCGGACCATCATCTTCAACGCAGAACCAGGCCATTTTTCGATCCGCCGTCATCCCACTGGTGACATGCACCCAGCCGTGACCATAGCGTAATGCGTTGATCACCAGATTGGTAATCAAGCGTTTAATCGCCACTCCATTGACGTAAACTTTGCCGCTCACAGGACCCAGTACAGTTTCAATGCCCCGTTCGATCCCCCCTTCGGCTTCCACCACATCTTCGACCAGAATATTCAGATCATGCAGTTCCTGCTCCAGCAGATGGGTTGATTTCAGATACTCCATGAACTGATTGATGATGGCATTACACTCTTCCGTGTCTTTAATCATACTCTCAGCCAGATAAGCATCTGCCGGGGACATCATTTCAGTCGCCAGACGGATCCGGGTCAACGGCGTACGCAAGTCATGACTCACACCGGCCATCAGCAGTGCCCGATCATCTTCCAGTTGCTTGATGCCTTCACCCATCCGGTTGAAGGCTTTAGTTACCGCCCGAATTTCCGACGCGCCCTGCACTTCCAGATGCGGTGGCGATCCGCCTTTCGCCACTTCCAGCGCAGCCTGCTCCAGCGCAACCAAGGGACGATTCTGAATCCGGATGAACAGCCAGCCGCCAGCAATTACCATAAAGGCGATAAACAAGCTGTAACCAAACAGCGGCGCGAAATCATCTTCCTGTAATTCAGACAAAGGCACCCGCATCAGAAAACCCGGCATTGCATCGCAATCGAGCCACAGCACATAACTGTCGGCCCCCAGCACCAACCGGACTTCCGTTGGCGTGCCCAGCTCCCGGGTCATCTCATCACTCAGGTAATCAATCTTGCTTGCAGCACGGAACTCTTCTGACTCCGGGCTGTTATCCGCATGCAGCGTGACGCCCAACTGTTCCAGCAACTGACGGCGTAAAGGGGTATCGAGATGAAAGGTATGGCCATCTGCCAGCTCAACATCTTCTTTGAGCATCAGCCGGACTTCGTAGGCCATGATCCGGTTGAACTGCTGCAAACTGGGCAGCAAGGCATAGTTCAACACAGCCAGATAAGAAAAAATCTGGCTGGCAATCAACAGGCCAGCCAGCAGAATGAGTGTGCGGGTAAACGTCGAGCGCGGCGACAGGCGCATCGGCATAATTTACGCCTCACTGCCATCGGGAACGAAAACGTAACCCAGTCCCCAAACGGTCTGGATATAACGCGGACGGCTCGGATCTTCTTCAATCATGCGGCGAAGCCGAGAGATCTGCACATCAATGGAACGCTCCATCGCTGAATATTCGCGGCCACGGGCCATATTCATCAGCTTATCGCGCGACATCGGCTCACGGGCATTGGTCACCAGCGCTTTCAGCACGGCGAATTCACCGGATGTCAGTGGCATCGATTCTTCGCCACGGAACATTTCACGGGTGCCCAGATTCAGACGAAACTCACCAAAGGTGATGATTTTGCCTTCCACACTCGGCGCGCCCGGCGCCTCAACGGTCTGACGACGTAACACGGCACGGATACGGGCCAGCAACTCACGCGGGTTAAACGGTTTTGGCAGATAGTCATCGGCGCCGACTTCCAGCCCGACAATTCGGTCGACTTCGTCGCCCTTGGCAGTCAGCATCAGGATCGGCAGCATGTTGTTGGCGTTCCGCAGACGACGGCAAATCGACAAGCCATCCTCACCCGGTAACATTAAATCCAGGACCATCAGGTGGAAATTCTCACGCGCCAGCAGGCGATCCATCTGTTCGCCATTCGCTACACTGCGGACCTGAAAACCCTGCTCAGACAGATAACGCTCCAGCAGCGCACGCAGGCGCATGTCGTCATCGACCACTAAAATCTTGAAATTGTCTTGCATCGTTACACCTTATGGTTCGAATTCCGGATGTCGCCGGGACGATATTTTACGCGACCCTTGCCTTTTCTGACTGAAATGGTGCGCAATTCTTCACCGTAAATTGTTACCGAGTATGTCAACTCAGTGACCGTTCTGCACAGTTTAGTCGTTGAGATAAGTTATCGTATTGATGAACCAGATTTTATCCCCTTCCGGAGTCCGGACCACGACTTCATCGTCCACTTCTTTTTTCAGCAACGCCCGTGCCATCGGCGAATCAATCGAGATATAGTCCTTGCGGCCAAAAATTTCATCATACCCAACGATGCGGAATTTCATACAGGTGCCAGCCTCATTTTCAACTTCAACCCAGGCTCCGAAGAAGACTTTGCCTTCCTGAACCGGGGAATAATCGACAATTTTCACGTTCTCCAGCGTTTTACGCAGATAACGCACCCTGCGGTCGATCTCCCGCAGGCGTTTTTTGTTGTACTGATAATCGGCATTTTCCGAACGATCCCCAAGACTCGCGGCCCAGGTCACTTTCTTCGTCACTTCCGGACGTTCTTCCTGCCACAGAAAATCCAGCTCCTGCTTGAGCCGGTTGTACCCTTCCCGGGTGATCAATGGGGTTCTCATGCTGTCTGACCCTGATGCGATGATAATGGCTTGATTATATGACGTTGACGGGAATGACAGCGAGACATGATTCAGGAAAATGGCAGGTTGAGCGCCAGCACGCATGCAACCTTCAGGCGATGATATCCAGTTGATACAAAACAACACTGCTGACAATGATGGGTAAACCCGAGAGCAGCATCAGGATAAAAAACCGAAAATTATCCCTGTCATTCTCTTCATCATCCACACTGATGCTATCTTCCCGTGTCAGACGAGATCCACCCAGCAACGCCATCCCACCGATCAACCAGAAGACAAACCACTGTAAAAGAGATCATCGACCAGCCTGACTTGAGCCAAGAACGCAACATGAACTCGCAACACCCCACAGACAGCAAACAACAGGACAACGTTGATGATGATCCATTGCAATATAGTCAATCTCCAGCAAGTCTCATTCAAATGATTGACACTTCATTTTTTCCTGAATAAATACATGAAAGATAAAAGGCACAAAGCAGGAATAAATATGAGAACCCATGATGTCGTCCCCAAATGTTCACGAGTCGCTATAGAACAATCATGATGAAGACAATAAGGAACCCAAACATGATAGAACAATGTATAAAGTCCGTTATACATACAATGAATAAAAAGAACATTCCTGAATGACTGCGTCTTGATATAAATAAGATGCATAGTCAAAGCAAATATAAAACTGAGATAAAAATCATGATGCTGACTGGCAAAAATTGTTGCGCTAATCAATATGGAGACCCAACTACCAACAAACTGACCAAGTTTTTGATATAACCATACTCGGTAAAAAATCTCTTCAAACAGTGGAACGATCACAACAAGTAGAAAGGCGACAAACACCGCCCATTCTAGCGTTTGTTCTGAAGAGAGAATGTAATTCAGGTAGTAGTCTTGACGTACAAAACCATCGGTAGTTATAAATCCCCTTAAATACTCCACATCCAAAAAGTGTAATAAAGCAAAACCCATTGCCACAAAGACAACTAATTTATAATTAAACTCTTTATCATTAAAATATTGGAACTGATACAGCCTGAAGACAAAGGGAATCAAAATAATTACAGGTAACACAAAACTTCTGATATCGTAGTTTAAAACTGTTCTCGCATAAGGATCTACCCCCTCCAAAACTAACATACTGATAAAATATATAATTATCACTTCAACCCAAGTGACCTTTAATACAGCATGACAAAACAAACCAACAGGGTTATTATAGGTTTCTTTCATGATAAATCGCATTCATTTCATCCACAATTGACCCGCGTATTAATGAACTTATAATCTGACTCGTTTTTATCTTATGAGACAGAAAACAAACAAACTCAGCGGCGCAACACTTTAACAAGTCGTCAATCCTTGATCACTTAAGTTCCTATGCTCTCACCCTGCATTCAGTTCACCAACTGTGAGTGTCGGTGGTGAGTGGAAATGTCCATCTCATTCACAAAACCTCAACTCGCATCCACATGAACCGAAACCGGGACTTCAATCTTACAGTGCGGCAGAAAATCATCTTCGCCGAACGGAGAAACTGCTAATTCAATTTCGCCATGGTTTGTATACACATCGAAGTTACGATTCATTTCAGTAATATTCGATTCATGCACATCGATTAAATCCTGTACAGTTTCACAACCGTCACGCTGACCTTTTTTGATCAATTGATAAATGGCATGGAGTTGCGATAAAGCGATCGCACAATGACGCTCTTCATGTGCATAAAGCTGTTTCATATATGCCAAATGCTTATTCATGAACTCATTATTTGCAGGAGACATTCTTAACTGCGGCAGCGTATACTTCACATCAAGCAGAAAAAATGAAATCTCACAGGTATGGTCATCATAATAAAAATCATAATACCTTGTTACAGAAGCATCAAAATTACTCTCTTTTAAATGAGAAGGTCTTTTTTCATAAGAAGCATCAATTTCTGCATCACTGTGACCAGACACAGAATAAATTTCATACGCTTTATGAAAAGGAAAAGGGAGTACTTCATCTGCATGAGCAAGATGAACGGAACAAAGAAATAGCAGGTAAGATATATGTCGGTGTGTCATTTATTATTCCCCAAAAGCACGACTCTGTGTCGCAAACAAAAATAAAGTCCATGTTCCTTACATCTTCGTCAATTAAAAATAAGAACATAAAATCAATAAATTGAATTGAATCGCAGTTTTTAATAAGTCATGTGTTACTAAAAGAGATGTACGTTTATCTTTGTGCCCCCCTCAAGCACCAACATAAACTACCCAATCGGGTAGGATACTTCGCTCAACAAATCAATACTATATGTCCGAGACATTCACCTGATAATCACATTGAAAATAAACATGATCATCAAAAAACACTTTTACAGTACATTAGAATACGATCTCGGTTCGCTGATCAAACATGTGCTTTTTGTAAAATTCACATTTTTGACTGCGATTGCGTTGATATCGATTATCCAGCTCATCTTGATAGATACAGACCAATCAGTCGGCACTCAATACAATGAAGACAGAACAGTCTTATCCGTTATGTTTTATTGTATGTTCGAGACGATATTATTCTTTTTCATCTTACAAAATATGTGCCGATTCATTTTGCGTGACATCTATGTTTCCGCATTCATTGTCACAATATTATTCTCATCCATGCACCTTTTAAACTCAGTCACCAATGCTGTATTCACACTTGGATTAGGCTATATTTTCTGTATTTTATATGAATATTTCAGAATCCGATTTGGCAGCATGATTTCAATCATCATTAATTTCGCCTACCATTTTCTATGGAACATGTTTGCCATCTTTACTTTTCCGGTACTTATTGATGGACTTTAACCTCACCTCAGGAATTCCATAGAAGTTGGATACTAACCAATCATCTTTTCAACGTCTGAGATCAAAGTGCTCCGTTCAACATACCGGATCGCATCAAGATGCAAGCCAACTCAGTTCTTGTGTTGACCCCATAGGTACTAAAAAGCTGTTTACAGTGATATTTCACGGTATTTTCTGAAATAAACAGTTGTTGTGCGATCTGCTTGTTTGTCATCCCTGACATGATCAAAGCGGCAATTTGCTGTTGTCTTCCTGTCATCTGATTTGATTCTTCGATGGGGTGATGCTTGATTCTATTCATCCCGACCCTGATGCAAATTATTGCTTATCATGTCATCGATCACATCGGCAATAAATCAAGCGCCGGGCTCATCTATGGGGTAACTTCGACACGTTTCAGCATTTTGTCCGGCTGCCACTGCTTGTATACAGATCACACCCACTGCTACGACTGGCAAACTCCTGACATTTTGCGGGGGCTTGGGCGCTGACTGGCGTGCGGAATTGTGGTTAGATGGACCCCCTGAGAAAACTGTAGCCAAAGGAAATCTATGACCGCGAGTATCCATCACCTGATTGCGTCTGAACTGAACGTCAAAACGCAGCAGGTTGCCGCAGCCGTGGCGCTACTCGATGACGGCAATACCGTCCCTTTTATCGCCCGTTACCGGAAAGAAGTCACCGACGGGCTGGACGATACCCAACTGCGTAATCTGGAGTCCCGCCTGGGCTACCTGCGCGAGCTGGAAGACCGCCGTCAGGTGATCCTCAAATCCATCACGGAGCAGGATAAACTCACACCGGCCCTGGAAGCCGAAATCTTATCCGCCGACAGCAAAACACGGCTGGAAGATCTGTACCTGCCGTACAAACCCAAGCGCCGCACCAAAGGTCAGATCGCGATTGAAGCCGGTCTGGAACCGCTCGCGGATCTGCTGTGGTCACAACCAGGCAACGATCCGGAAACCGCTGCCGCAAGCTATGTGTCTGCCGACAAAGGTGTGGCCGATACCAAAGCGGCACTGGATGGCGCGCGTGCGATTTTAATGGAACGTTTTGCCGAAGACGCCGCCCTGCTGGATAAAATCCGCCGCCACTTGCAATCCAATGCCGAGCTGACCGCGCGCGTGGTGGAAGGTAAAGCGCAGGAAGGCGCGAAGTTCAAAGACTACTTCGAGCACAATGAAAAACTGTCTCAGGTGCCGTCGCACCGGGCGCTGGCCATGTTCCGTGGCCGTAATGAAGGTGTGCTGCAACTGGCACTGAATGCGGATCCAAATCAGGAAGAAGGCGTTCGTGGCTCTTACTGTGAAGTCATGATTGCCGATCACTATGGCGTCAATCTGGGCAGCCAGCCAGCCGACAGCTGGCGCAAGCAGGTGATCAGCTGGGCCTGGCGTATCAAGATTCTGATGCACATGGAAACCGAGCTGATGGCCGCCCTGCGTGAGAAAGCCGAAGACGGCGCCATGCAGGTATTTGCCGATAACCTAAAAGATCTGCTGATGGCCGCCCCTGCCGGTCCGCGCATGACACTGGCGCTCGATCCGGGCCTGCGTACCGGGTGCAAAGTCGCTGTCGTTGACAGCACGGGTAAGCTGGTTGATACCGCCACCATTTATCCGCACCAGCCGCAGAAGCAGGTGGCTCAGTCGGCCGCGACGGTGCTGGCGCTGATCACCAAACACAATGTCGATCTGATTGCGATCGGGAACGGAACTGCTTCACGTGAAACCGACAGCTTTGTCGCCCAGCTTCTGAAAGACAACCATCTGAAGATTCAGAGCGTCATGGTCAGTGAAGCGGGCGCATCGGTGTATTCCGCATCTGAACTGGCGGCCAACGAATTCCCGAATCTGGATGTATCGCTGCGTGGCGCAGTTTCCATTGGCCGTCGCTTGCAGGATCCGCTGGCCGAGCTGGTGAAAATCGATCCGAAATCTATCGGTGTGGGCCAGTATCAGCACGATGTCAGCCAGAGTAATCTGGCGAAACGTCTGGATGCCGTGGTCGAGGACTGTGTGAACGCCGTTGGTGTGGATGTGAATACCGCCTCACCGGCACTGTTAACCCGCGTTGCAGGTCTGTCGGCCGCCATTGCCAGCAATATTGTGGCTTACCGTGACGAGCACGGCCGGTTTGAATCGCGCACCACACTGAAAAAAGTCTCCCGTCTGGGCCCCAAAGCTTTTGAGCAGTGTGCTGGTTTCCTTCGGATCATGCAGGGGAAAAACCCGCTGGATGCCTCTGCGGTTCACCCGGAATCATATGATGTCGTTAAAAGCATTGCCGCGAAAAACAACAAGCCGCTGGATGCTCTGATTGGCAACAGTGAATTCCTGCGCGGTCTGAAAGCATCCGACTACACCACCGAAGACGTTGGCCTGCCAACGGTGACCGACATTATTAGCGAGCTAGACAAACCGGGCCGCGATCCGCGTCCTGAATTCAAGACCGCAACGTTTGCCGAAGGCATTCATGAAGTGAAAGATCTGGTGCCGGGCATGGTGCTGGAAGGCGTGATCACCAATGTGACCAACTTCGGCGCCTTTGTTGATGTCGGTGTGCATCAGGATGGTCTGGTCCACATTTCTGCGCTGTCGGACAAGTTTGTTTCAGATCCGCGCGAAGTTGTGAAAGCTGGTGATGTGGTGAAAGTGAAAGTGATGGAAGTCGACTTGCAGCGTAAGCGCATTGGCATGTCGATGCGCCTGAGCGATGAACCGGGTCAGGAAGCCGAGCGCAAGCCGAAAGGTGGTGCCCGTCCAAACGACCAGCGTCGCACGCCCCGCCAGCCGCGCGAGAATCAGCCAGGTAACAGTGCTATGGGTGGCGCCTTTGCCGCGGCATTTGCCAAAGCGAAAAAGTAACACGATTTGCATTCAGGCAAGATGACAAAGGCGGGCACTCCCCGCCTTTTTCAGTTCTGTATGAAAGGCACCAATCCCTTCTGATCATCAATCGCCATTCTCAGCCACCAGAAAAATCATATTTGTATCCATCTTAATTTGGGAACAACCTATTCTATCTCTCGTTCTGGTGCCTTCTGATGAAGCGAAAACTCATCGCTCAAGTGCAACACGCTCTGACTCAGCCAAGTGTCATTCTTAATAAATTCGCGAGGCTACTTGAACACAAAACATGCCCTAAACCTTATCCATAGACAGGATCTTTAGCTCTAACCCCATATTTTAGATAGAAAAAAGGCTTCACTTATGATCTGATAATCGTCGCCAAACAAACAACCAGAATCAACCGTGAAGCCGATGACGATTATCTCTTTAAAAAAGCAACTGGTGCAATTCTTCGATGCCAGTTTTCTCGAAAAAACTGCAAGAAAGTGTGGTTTTACTCAGCGGGCCAGAGCAATTCAGCCTCAACAATTGGTACTCAGCCTTCTCGCGGCTTTGAGCAAGGGCAATTGCCACGCCATTGCCGACCTTCATCGCCAGTTCAACGGGATGTGTCTGAGTGAAAAGCAAAATGTGGCTTATAAGCCTTTTCATAACCAGTTGCGAAAAGATAGTTTTGCCGACTTTATGAAAGAGCTGGTCAAATTTGCAATAGTTCAGCTGTTCCAGAAGAGTTCGCGTTCAATGCCAGCAAATTTATCTCATTTCGACGATGTTATTCTGCAGGATGGCAGTTCTTTTCGAGTTCACGACGGACTTCGTGAGGTTTTTCCAAGCCGCTTCAAAAACTATCCTGCTGCGATTGAATGTCATATGACCATGTCGCTGTTTGACCAGTCACCAAAAACGATGACAGTAACGGCAGATACAGCATCTGAGCGGACGTACTTGCCCACACCTGGCAACCTAGAGAAAAAATTGCTTTTAGCCGATGCTGGCTATGTGGATTTTAGCTATTTCGAGCAACTTTCTCGTCATAACGGCCATTTTATCGTCCGTGGCGGTAAATCACTGAACCCAACAATTGTTAGTGCCCACAATGGCAATGGTCGGCGTTTACCAAGATTAATAGATATGAAACTCAAGGATATTAGCCGAAAAACTAACCGCTCCGAAGTTCTTGACCTGAGATGCAAGCGAGGAAAGTACGAGTTCCGGGTGGTGCGTCGATGGTTCGCTGAAGAAAAGCGTTTTTGTCTGTGGTTGACAAACTTGCCGACATCACAATTTTCAGCAGACGATATCATGGCGCTCTATCGGTGCCGATGGCAAATTGAGTTGCTATTCAAGGAGTTAAAGTCGCATACGAATTGGCGTCGTTTTGTAACGGCACAAAAAGCCATTGCTGAGGGGCTGATTTGGGCCAGTTTGCTAGCGCTGATTGTTCGGCGAAGTATTGCCATAACCAGCCTGCCGTCAGTATCTGTATTAAAAGCGGCAAAAAATGTTGATGTTTGGCTACTTCCAATATTGGAAAGCTTGATGCACCAAGCAAGGTCTGAAATATCAGGGCGACTGGAATGGGCTATGGTATATATATCAATGAATGCTCGCAAAGCAGCTCAGAGAAAATCCAAGAAAGACAGAACCTTAGATGGAATTTATGAAAAGCTTAATGCTTAAGGTCCTGTCTATGAAACCTTATCTATTTGCGTTTAGGCTTGTTCGATAGACCCGTCGCTGAATGAGCTTAGAACGGTGCTTTTTTGGATATACCTCCAGAGAAAGCTATTCAAATTTTTGTTCAGTGCTCTGTTCATACAATGTTGCTTTCGGTCAACAAGCAGTGGATAGAAGAAATCAGTATTGGCTTTACTCATACATCCAATTTTCATCACTCTTCAGAGGTAATTTCTGAAATTTCGTGACAGAAATCCAATAAAGCGAAATTGTTAATATCATCAATTTCATCGAACCTTACATATAAATCATGTTATTTAATAACCACTCAATAAAGATAATTTATTTAAGAACAAATATTCGTTAGTTTTATTTGCCAATTGAGACAGGAGCAATTATGAATACTCACTACTTTCAATTGGTTACTTCGATATTCAGTTTGTATTTGAATCTGACATATAACACAACAATTAAACCATAAGGGAATACTGTTCTGGTGGTTAGCATTCAATCTCAACCATCTGATCAATCACGGTAAAGTCAATAAAAACAGTCGTGGTTGAGGTTAAGGCGCACGCTATGAATTTGAAGTGTTCATTTTTGATGAAGTTGGAAATTTCTTCCAAAGATCATCCCCCGACTCCTTGCTGAAATAAATGAGTTCTTTGCTCAAAACTCAGCCAGCAGCACACAAGATAAGGCGTAATTTTTGTATATAAGAATCAGTGAACTCGAAGGTTTCTCAACCGTTCTACAGACCCGTTAATTTTATCCACGCCAAAAAATCAGAACATGACATCCAAAATGTATTGTCTGATCATAAACAACAAAAGCAATAGGCATACCATGTTCATGATTGATATCCAATGTCTGAGCAAGACATACCTCATAAAAAAAAGCGTCTCTCTATTCTCATCAGAGACGATTGAAATCACTGGAATCAGTGATGTTAACTTGCAAGTAAATCAAGGGGAGGTTATTGGTATCGTTGGAAATAACGGTGCAGGAAAATCCACCCTTCTTAAGTGCATTGCAGGTCTGATTCATCCGACCTGCGGAACAATAACCGTGATGGGATATAATCCTCATGAAAAGTCTAAGAATTTCCTCTCTGAAATATCGTTTATCTCTGGAAGACGGGATTCTCTGCTGTGGGACCTGCCTGTTATTGATTCTTTTAAGCTTCATTGCCATGTATACCATATCCACAAACCATTGATAAATACACGTATTGAGCAAGCCCTTGAAGCGTTTGATCTAAAGACGCTCATCCAGCGGCAAACGAAGACCCTTAGTCTTGGGGAGCGAATGCGAATCGAACTGGCTAAGGCCACTCTGCATGACCCTGAAATTTTTATCTTGGATGAACCAACACTTGGCTTAGATTTGAAGTCTCAAACGCGTTTACGAAATTATATCAAAAACCTTTCGAGTCAACGTAACCGTACCATTTTAATCTCATCTCATAATATGGATGATATCAAAAGCCTATCTTCCCGCATCGTCGAGATTGATGGTGGCCAACTCAAAGAATTACGCCGTGGTTTGGAAGAATACACTCAAAAGTACGTAAACATGAAGGAGGCATAAGGTGGCTCATTATTTCCCAATGATACTTCTTCACTGCAAGGAGATATTTTTCCTTAAGATTAACTATCTATCTTACTTGTCATATGGCTTGTTTCCTTTGCTGATGTTTGCTGCTTCATCCAGCATTTTCCCTGATATGCCCTCGATGAGTCTGTATTACTTATCAATTTTCATAACGTCTCAGTTAGTGAATGGATGGACATCCACGGTTGTTGCGACAGAAATAATGACGGGAAAAATTGGTAACCGCCTTTTGTATCCCGTGAATTACAGATTGCAGCACGCTCTATTTCGTGTGGCTTCAGTGATGACAGTCATCCCTGTCATTGCAGTGGTGATAATCCCACTTATATTGCTTGGGAAGATGCCTGAGTTTGCATCGGAGAACCTCCCTATATGGTTTTTATCAATAATTATATCTATTGTGATTCAATTTCAAATATCCATGATATTGGGATGGATAACGACTTGGAGTGAACGATCTCGCAACGTGACTATGCTTTGGTTTTCATTACTGCAGATCTTATCTGGAGTCATGTTCCCATTGAGTTATTTCCCTAAAGCGATATTAGAAGCGCTATTCTATACGCCTTTCCCTTATTTCTTTTATATTCCGACTGTCATATTGATTGAAGGCGATCACCATCTACTATTACCACAGCTGATTTGTCTTGGGGATGTATGATTTTGTCTCGGCTTGTGGAGCGAACCGCGAATAAGAAGATTATTTGTTATGGATTTTAAGATTATCATACTGTTGACTCGCATTAGACTGATGAGCATCAAAGACTATAAACTTGATTTTTGTTTTTCTTTACTATACGCAGTCATTGAAACTTGTGGGATTTTATTCTTAATCAGTTTTATCATGAATACCCAGACATTGACGACCCAAGTAAGCCATATTGACATTTTACTTTTCGTTGGGATATACCGGTTAACTCA
The DNA here is from genome assembly GCF_018199995.1 of Photobacterium sp. GJ3. Lineage (NCBI taxonomy): Bacteria > Pseudomonadati > Pseudomonadota > Gammaproteobacteria > Vibrionales > Vibrionaceae > Photobacterium > Photobacterium sp. GJ3. The sequence continues at coordinate 3,224,861 of NZ_CP073578.1, forward strand.
CGGGTTAGTCTTTTCATTATTTATGGATAGAGTTTTATCACTGGCGAACACCGTAAGATCAGGCGAGCTTGATTCTTTTTTAACCGTCCCCAGAAATGCAGAGTCTTATTACTTTTTAGGTGACCCAAATTCTCGTGGGCTACCGAGCCTCTTTATCGGACTGATACTGATCGCGTTATCACAATATGAAATGAACTTACTCACTTTTTCTCATATCATATTCTGTCAAATGATAGCGGTTTGGTTCATTTACAACATATTTGTCTCCATAGCTGCACTTCTAGCAAATGTCATCAATTCAGGTCCACTGAACGCTATTTTCACCAATTACTTTAGCATGGTGCAGATAAGCTACATGGGGATAACAGGAAACAGTATTACAGCATTGCTCTTCCTCCCGTTCACCTTAGTGTGCTGGTTTCCCTATCAACTCATCACAACAGGTAACCTATCTGTTTATAGTTACCTGTTGATGATGCTTGTCACATCTATCTTTTTACGGAAGTGGACATGGCATCATCTACTGAAGCATTACAATAGTGCAAATGCATAAGGTCATCGCATGAATTTTAAAATTCACTTTGAAAAACGCAGGCAATCAAACAATCTTCAGCATTTCGGTGGGCGGGTTCGGGACGGTGGACTGGGCATATTTATAGCGGATCACACTGCGAATTCGTTCCATATTGCTGATTTGTGCCAGCTCTTCCAGTAATGCTCGGGGTAAACGGATGTGCATGCTATAGCCAAGTTCACTGACATCCTTCATGTAACTGTCGGCAGACAACGCCAGCACCAGCTGTTCAAAATCCTGCTGATAGCCGTAACCACGCGACACCGGCTGATCAAGAGACTCGTAGCCCGGATGTTCACTGGGATCCCAGCCCGGACGTTTCATCTGCTTTTCATCACCTTTCAGGGATGGTTCGCTGCCCGATTCCAGGCTGGCACTGGCCGGACGAACTTTGCTGCGCACTTTATTATCACGGGCAGCCTGCTCGGTCATCGGATTCACCGAGGGTGCCAGTGTTGGCATACTGACATTCAAGGGCGACACGATCATGTTGAGACGACTCCTTCAGGCAACCAGCGCGACCCTGACACATCCGTGGTATTGTCGAGCGACGTATTGATAATTCTAAAGATGGCAGAATTCAGCTGCCTGTACTCAGAGCTTATCGGCCAGAGGACTTTTAACTTTAATCTTTATACCAGAGTGGTCGCTGGCGCTGGAATCCTTCCCTCCGCCATAAAGGCTTTCAGCGTATGCAGAAAGTCCTCCGGATGAGAAATAAAGGGCGCATGAGACGCCTTGGTGAAGACCATTTTATGAGAATCCGGCGCCAGCTGATCCATGTCTGCAGCCACTTTGGCGGGCACCAGCCCATCCAGTCGGCCATACATCCGCAGCCAGGGCTGGCGAATCCTGCTCAGTGCCTCACGCAGATCAACGTCCGCCAGCATCTCCAACCCTGCAGTTAGTGCAGACGGTGTCGGCTGGGGTCGTGACAGAACGGCCTGTTTGAGCAGCTTGATATCCTGCCTTGCCGTTGGGCTGCCCATGGCCTGGAGCGCCATGAAACGCTCCACCGTTAAAGCAAAGTCGTCACGCAGCTGTTGCTGGAAATCACGCAGCACTTGTGGCTGAATGCCACGCCAGCGGCCATTGGCAGCAAAACAGGGAGAGCTCGCCACCGTGATGAGTTTACTGATGCGATCCGGGGCCAGCAGTGACGCTTGTTTGGCAACCAGCCCGCCCAGAGACCAGCCAAGCCAGACGGCCTGCGCCGGTGCGTCAGCCAGAATGGCCTGTGCCATGGCAGATACTGAGTCCGCTGCCACATCAGCACTGTGGCCATAACCCGGCATATCGACCACATGAACCCGGTACAGCGCACTGAGCTGTGGGATCAGGTGCTGCCAGACCGCGCCATTCATGCCCCAGCCATGAATGAGAACCAGATCGGAACCCTGCCCCGACTCCGGGCCAAATGTTTGCCAGTAAACCGACGCCGCCATGTACACTTCCTTCACCTGAGAAAACCGGATGGCAAGGATGTTATCCCCTGTGACGCGAAGATCAATCTTTCGTTGGCCAAATCCGCAATGCGGACTCTGCCGCTTACCACTGCGTGACGATGATCACCTGTGGTGTCAGACTTGCCTGACCAGCCTGCCGCAGCCACCTTACTGCCAGCATTGCGGCGCTACCACGTTAGATGCCAGTCCCCACTGTGGTTTTTGCCTGCGCACACCGCCACACTGGGATCGGCTGGTGCGGTTGGGTGAGTATGGCTTCCCGCTGAATCGTCTGATCCAGCAGTTTAAGTTCCAACGTCAATTCTGGCTGGGGCCACCGCTTGCCAGGTTGCTGGCTGCTCAGATCACAGCGCCCGCACCTTTGTTGCTGCCTGTGCCCCTACACCCTTGGCGGCGACTGCTACGCGGTTTTAACCAGAGTACCGTGCTGGCCACAGCCCTGGCTGCCAGCCTGAATACGACGGTTGATACGCAAAGCCTACGCCGTATCCAGCGCGCTTTGCCGCAGCATCAGTTATCCCGGCAGGCCCGTCTGCAGAATCTGCAACAGGCATTTATACTCAAAGAAAGAAAGTGGCCCGAACATGTCGCCATTGTTGATGATGTGGTCACCACTGGCAGCACGGTGTCTGTCCTGTCCCGGCTGCTGCGCGAGCAAGGCGTCCGACAGATCGATATCTACTGCCTGGGCTTCACCCCACCCCCCAAAGTCTCGGTGCGGTGAACTGTTCAAAAAAACCACACAAGATTCAGGGGTGCGAGTTTGATCGCCAAAGAGTAGAATAGGTTTTACGCTTACTAAGTCAGGTATAACGTCGTGTCTATGATTACTATTACAGAAACTGCACAACAGCATTTCGTCAAGCTGCTGGCCCAGCAGCCGGAAGGAACCAGCATCCGTGTCTTCGTGGTGAACCCGGGTACACCGAACGCTGAGTGCGGCGTGTCTTACTGTCCGCCGGAAGCGGTTGAGGCCAGCGACACTGAACTCAAATTCGACATGTTCTCTGCCTATGTCGATGAACTGAGCCTGCCCTTTCTTGCTGATGCCGAGATCGATTTTGTCACCGACAAAATGGGCTCTCAGCTGACCCTGAAAGCACCAAACGCCAAAGTCCGTAAAGTTTCAGACGATGCGCCCCTGATGGAGCGTGTGGACTATGTGATTCAGACTCAGATCAACCCGCAGCTGTCGGGTCACGGTGGTCATGTGTCGCTGTCTGAAATTACCGAAGACGGTGTAGCGATTCTGCAGTTCGGTGGCGGCTGTAACGGCTGTTCCATGGTTGATGTCACCCTGAAAGAAGGGATTGAGAAGCAACTGCTGGCTGAATTCAGCGGTGAACTCAAAGGAGTGCGTGACGTCACGGAGCACGCCCGCGGCGACCACTCTTACTACTGATTCGTGTTTTGGGGCGTGCGCAACCCTACCCGCGCGCCGAGACAGCGAACACTCCGTGAACACTCCGTGAACACAAAAAAAGCCGCGATTGCGGCTTTTTTTATACTTTGGGCTTAATGCCTATCAGGATAATCAGGCTATCGTGCGATTATTCGGCTAGGTATTTTGCTTGATCAGGTTTCAATAACGGTGATAGTGACTGATCGTCGGCCCCAGTTCTTGGCTGCCCGGACATCACGTCCCATATAGATATCAATTTTCTTTGACCAGCGGCGGTGCATTTTATCCAGCACCACATACTCACCCGGCAGACCGGAAATCTTCACTTTCGAACCGTGCTTCAAGCCCATTTTCAAAAGGTCGCGAGAGACTGCAATGGCCTTCATGCCCGGTTTAAGTCGGTCTCCCCAGGCAGCAATCGATGGGTTACTGTCTGTTTGTGCAGGTACCGAATTATAGGCGGTTGCCGTCACTTTCAGCTTGGCTCCCGAGGGCATTGCACTCGCATGAAAGCACCAGCCTAAACTCATAATTACCAATAAAAAAACACCGAACTTTTGTTTCATTTTCAACCTATCCCAACCAAAAACAGGTTACATTTTAAACACTTTCAATGATAAAGGATAGATTTTTAAACCCAAGACGGCTTATTGAACAGCATAAAATATGCTAACTATTTGTTGGTACAGGCCTCTTCAAGGAAAATATTTTTTTGCCACTGATAGGCAAAAATAGCCGCAAGCGACAGCCCCCGCATGCCCAGAAAACCGAGCATGGCCGCCCATAAGGCGTGATTGCCAAACGCCTGGAACCATTGCCAGATCAGAAAGAATGTACAGGTGGCAACAAACATACTGTTGCGCATTTCCCGCCCGCGGGTAGCACCGATAAAAATACCGTCCAGCAGAAAACACCACATGGAGACCAGCGGCACGGCGGCCAGCCACGGCAGATACCGCACAGCTTCTGCCTGAACCGAAGGAATGTCAGAAATCAGACGGATAATCTGCGGACCGAAACAGACAAATGCCAGGGTCATGACAAGCGAAATCACCAGACTCCAGAACGTCGTCCCGATCAGCGAACGTCCCAGCGCATCCCGGTTTCTGGCCCCGATAGCTTGACCCACCATGGCCTCCATTGCATACGCAAAGCCATCCATGCCGTAAGACACCAGCATCAGAAAACTCATCAGCACTGCATTGGCTGCCACAACATGATCACCCAGGCTGGCCCCCTGAAAGGTCATAAAACTGAATGCCAGTTGCAGGCATAAGCTGCGCAGGAAGATATCCCGGTTCAGTCGCAGCAATCGCCCCATGCCTTGCCGGATTTTATCCAGCTGGGTGTTCCAGCGGGGCAAATTCAGGACGACCCACTGCCGTGATACAAAATAGAACCCAAGCAGCATCCCGCTGTATTCTGCAATCACAGAGGCAGCGGCAGCCCCTTTCACTTGCCAGCCCAGCCCCAGTACGAAGAGCACATCCAGCAGAATATTGACGCTGTTGGTGATGATCAGCAGCCACATCGGTAATCGGGCATTCTGACTGCCAAGCAGCCAGCCCATGATCACGAAATTTGCCAGCGCGGCAGGCGCGCCCCAGATCCGGATGGAAAAATACTGCTCCGCATAGGTTTTCACGGCATCGCTGGCATCACTGAAATGAAAGACCGCGCCGAGGATCAGACTGTGGCCTGCAATCAGCAGCAGCGCCAGCCCCCACGCCAGCGCGATGCCCTGCAGAAACACAGCCGCATGGGCAGGTTTGTTGCTGGCGCCATAGGCCTGAGCACAGAGCCCCGTTGTCGCCATTCGCAGAAAGCCCAGCAGCCAGAAGGTCACACTGATCATCATGCCACCGACGGCCACGCCCCCTAAATACCACGCGTGCTCCAGATGACCAATGACTGCGGCATCCACCAGCCCAAGCAGCGGAACCGTGATATTGGACAACACCATGGGAAACGCCAGCGTAAAAACCTGACGGTGGAGGGAGATATCTTTTAATGCGGCCAGCACGGCAATACCTTATTGTTCAATCCATTCAGCCGCACAGTGTAAGGGGTGACCGGCAGCGACACAATCCGCCGCCGGTTTCCTCAGGCGATCAGGGCCTGCAACCAGTGGTCGGCCAGCAGCACCACAAATAAACCCAGCAAATGCCAGATGGAATACTTGAATGTTGCCCATGCATGGCCGGGCTCATCCGCAAATTTCAGCTTCAGCGCATAAGCCACAAAGCCCAGATTCAATGCAAGGCTTCCCGCCAGATACAGCATCCCACTCATGCCGGTCAGCCATGGCATCAGGCCAATCAAAGTAAGGAGCAGGGTATAAAGCAGCACCATTGTCTTCGTAAACGCGATGCCATGGGTCACAGGCAACATCGGCACATCAGCCTTGGCGTAATCATCCCGGCGATGAATCGCCAGCGCCCAGAAGTGCGGCGGGGTCCAGGCAAACACCAGCATCACCAGCAGCAATGCATGGGGATCAAACTCACCAGTTACTGCCGCCCAGCCCAGTAAAGGTGGCGCTGCCCCCGCCAGTCCGCCAATCACGATATTCTGGGGAGTCGCGTGCTTGAGCCACACGGTATAAACCAGCGCATAGCCGACCAGACTGGCAAAGGTCAGCCATGCGGTCAGCGCATTGAGTTGCCAGAGCAAGGCAAAACCCAGCACCATCATGCCGCTGGCAAAAATCACCGCATGCAAAGTCGGCACCCGACCACGGGCCAGCGGGCGGTGATGGGTTCGCGCCATCCGGCCGTCAATCCGGCGATCCAGCACATGATTGAACGCTGCGGCAGCAGCGGACTGCAAGCCTATCCCCATCAGCCCTAGCACCACGGCTTTGAGGGGCGGAATCCCCGGCACGGCCAGACACATGCCCACCAGCGCGGTCAGCAACAGCATTGCCACCACCTTGGGTTTGGTCATCATCAGGTAATCCCGGCCAAGCTGTCGCCAGTGGCGACCGGACAGGGCAATCTGGCGCTGTACGACAAGGTTTGATTTAGCCATCTTCTATTCCTCCCTGAATTAACCGGACTTCGGTGTCATCCGCACGTACCCGGCGGGTCTGCCATGTGCAGCCCCCCCTGTCCGTGCCTGCTGTATTTCACCCGGTGAATCGTCGGGCGTTGCGTGAACCGGGCCGTTTCCCGATGACGAGACAACGCCCAGCATGTCGACAATGTTCCCAGCAACAGGCTCAGGCCACCCAGGTTATGAGCAACGGCTACGGGTAAAGGCAAACTGGCCACCACGTTGGTCACCCCCAGCGCAATCTGAATCCCCAGCAATGCCGTGAGACCCAGCGCCGAACGACACCACCCCAACCGCCACAACTGCCAGCACAACAGCAAAACGATTCCCGTAGTGATCATGGCCCCGATTCGGTGTGCAGCATGGATGGAAACCCGCTGATCGAAATTCAACACGCCATACTGATAGGTCTGAAATCCGGGCTGCCAGGGCTCAAAGGCGGTGATATCAAACTTGCTGACCCAGTCGACTTCACACACGGGCAATTGCGTACAGACCACAGCTGCGTAGTTCGCAGCGGTCCACCCGCCCAGCGCAATCTGCATGGCGACAACAACCAAAGCGGCCACGGCTAATCGCCGCACAGACGTCAGGGATGGGGAGACGGCAGGCGGGCCGGACATGACAGCCGGGCGCTGACGTCTGAGCATCCGCAGCCAGAGCACCAGCAGCAGGCTGGCGGTGGTAAAGCCCCCAGTAAATGCCCCATGACCACCACAGGCTTGAGCGCCATAGTCACCGTCCACATCCCCAGTGCGGCCTGAAAAATCACAATCCCCAGTAAAATCAGTGGCATCCTGCGGGGCCGGTCTGCCCGGCGGCAGGCCACTACGTTGATGGCAACAATCAACAGACCCAATGCGCCTGCCACATAACGATGCAGCATCTCATTCCAGGCTTTATGGACTTCAACGGGATGATCCGGAAAGGCTTGCTGCGCCAGTGCATGCTGGGCTTCCGTTTTAGGCACGGTCAGAAATCCGTAACAACCTGGCCAGTCCGGGCAACCCAGCCCGGCTTCTGTCAGCCGGGTATACGCGCCCAGTGCAATCACGGTCACAGATAAGAAAAAGGTCAAACCAACCAGCCAGGTAAACCGCCGGTCGGTCAGGCGGGATTGAGAAGCCAGGCTATCCATCGCTACTCCTTCGCGCATCAATGCGCTATCAGCCAATCTTGGAGACTTTCAGCAGACGCTTCAGATCACGCAGCATATCTTTGCCCTGCGCCAGCACCTGTGTTTTTCCTTCCACCAACGGGTAAGCCAGCATCACATTGCCCTGCGGATCCGCGATATAAATCGCTTCCGCACCATGCTGAAGCTGCCGTAGCTGATCCAGCACGGGCTGCGGTGCGACCCGAATCGCGCCACCTGCAGCGGATGCCTCATCCGCAGGCAGACTCAGATGGCCTTGTCCGGACACCAGAATCAGGCTCGCCACCCGCTCCTGCTCAGCCCCCATGGCCACCGGTACTTGCCGTAAATTGAACAACGCCCCCTGGCAACGGGAGTCGCACTGTTCCGGTAACAGATACACCAGTTGCCACAGACCCCGATTGCCCAGCCAGTCGGAAACAACCGGCTCTTCAAGGAGTTGCCCCCGGTTGGTGACGCCGCCCTGATACCAGTGGCGATCCAGCACCAACTTGGCTAGCAATACAGGTAAGATAAAAACCAGTAACAACAAAATTAAACTGACATGTTTTTTCATCCCTGACTTCCTTTTCTTTCCGGCTTCGTCCGTCGAAGCCACCACCAGGCCATACCGGCCACTGCAACAGCCAGCAGGAACCACTGCGCGGCATAGGCATAATGCTTTTGCGGCCCCATCACCACCGGCTGCCAGTTCTGCTTCAGCGCCAGCGGGTCGTCCGGTGCAATCTGAACCACCCAGGCCGGCAAGGGTAATCCGGTCGCGCTGGCCAGTTCGTCCGGCTTAATATTTTGCACCCGTCGAGGCCAGCTTTCTCCCGGCACCTCCTGCGCCAGCTCTGGGAGTTGCGTCGGAGGCGCAATGAGCCCAGTGATCTGAACCAACCCGTGATGTTCCGGCAATACCGGCAACTCCTCCCGGTATTGCGGCGCGGCAATCCAGCCCAGATTCACCAGCAGCCAGTCCCCGCGTTCCGTCTGAAACGGATAAAACAGGTGGTATCCCGGCCTGCCCTGATCGAGCTGGTTATCCAGCAAGACGGCCCGGCTGTGGTCAAACGTGCCGCTGAGTCTGACCCGGTACCACAAGGGGTCTTCGGGCAGACTGGCGAGACTGAAATAAGTCTGCTCACCCCGAAGTTTGAGTGCAGCCGTTAGGATCTCTTTTTCCTGTCCCCGTGAGATTTGCCACAATCCCAGCTTGACCAAGCCCAGCAGGACCACCAAAGTAAAAAGAACAAACCCTGTCCGTCTCATTGCGTCCTGAACCTCACTTCGGTCGCCGGATACAGCCACACACGGAGTGCCCATGCTGCTGAAAGCCCTGATAATCTGCCTGCTGATCTTTATTGTGTTCAATCTGTTCCGGGCCTTGCCTGTGATGCTCCGGGGCAAACAAAGTAAGCCGATGTCTCACTTTCTCGGTCGCCGGATACTGTTTTCCGTCCTGCTGTTCGCCCTCTTACTGCTGGCGCTAGCCACGGGCCTGATTGATCCCAATCCGCGGCCTTACTAACGCAATGCGCTACAGGATATAAACGAATACGAACAGCCCCAGCCAGACCACATCCACGAAGTGCCAGTACCAGGCCCCTGCCTGAAACGCAAAGTGGCTCTTGGCCGAAAAGTGGCCATTCAAGACCCGCAGCCAGACAATCAACAGAATCAGGGTGCCGAGCGTGACATGCAGGCCGTGAAAACCCGTCAGCATGAAAAAGGTGTTGCCATACACACCGGCATCCAGCGTCAGGTTCATCTCTTCATAGGCATGGATATATTCCACACCCTGCAGGTAAACAAACAGCCCGCCGAGTAGCACCGTCAGCAATAAAAACAGAGTCAGCCGCGGGCGGTTGTCTTTTTCCAGAGCGGTATGTGCCAGATGCACCGTGACTGAAGACGTCAGCAGAATCAGCGTGTTGTACAAAGGGAGACCGATCGGACCCATCGCCTGCGTTTCCGTTCCGCCCGGTGTCATCACCAGCGGCCAATGCGCAATAAATTCCGGCCACAGCACTTCATGAGTCATCGCATTGTTGCCCGCCCCGCCCAGCCAGGGCACGGCAATCATCCGGGCATAGAACAGTGCACCAAAGAATGCAGCAAAGAACATGATTTCCGAGAAAATAAACCAGCTCATGCCCTGCCGGAACGAACGATCCATCTGCGAGCTGTATAACCCGCTCATCGACTCCCGGATCACATCCCGGAACCAACCCACCAGCATAATCAGCAACAGGCCAACCCCAGACATCAGTACCCAGGGCCATTCCCGCCAAACAGCCCGCCGACTGTGGCCCCAGCGCCCATCGCAATCAAAAACAGAGCCACTGCGCCCACAATCGGCCATGCACTGGCCGCCGGGACGTAATAAGGCTCGTGGGGTGGCGTCAGCGACTGATCATGTTCAGAGTATGGATTTGCCATGGTCGACCTCATTGCGTTTGTGCCGCGGGTTCCGGCTGAGCGTTAAACAAGGTATAAGCCAGCGTCAGAGTATTGATGTCCTCTGGCAGCTCGGGATCGATATAGAACAGCAATGGCAATTCTGCCGATGCACCGGCCGCCAGTGGCTGGCGGTTAAAGCAAAAGCATTCAATCTTATTAAAATACTGTGCCCCCTGCCCCGGCGACACCGAAGGCACTGCCTGTCCGACCGTGGCGTGCTTCGTCAGGTTTTTCGCCGCGAACAGTACCTTGTGGGTTTCCCCCGGATGCACCACCATGCGGGTCACTTCAGGTTCGAACTGCCAAGCCATACCCGGATTGATGTACGCCACAAATTCCACCGTGATATTGCGCTTTTCATCCACCTGCTGACTGGCAATGGCCGCCTGATTGGACGTTTTTCCGTTAATTCCGGTGACTTCGCAGAACACGTCATAAAGTGGCACCAGTGCGAAGGCAAAGCCGAACATCCCCAGCGACAATACAATCAGTGTCAGCAGTGACTTCTTCTTGCCTTTGTCTTGGCCGTTGTCAGCCATAGTGCCTCCTTAATCCACCTTCGGTGGCGTTGAGAACGTATGATGAGGCGCGGGTGAAGGCACAGTCCATTCCAGTCCTTCGGCCCCGTCCCAGGGCTTGGCCCCGGCAGGCTCACCGCCGCGGATACACTTGATCAATACCGCCAGGAAAATCAGCTGCGACAGTCCGAACATAAAGCCCCCGATACTGACCACAGCGTTCACATCTGCAAACTGCAAAGCATAGTCCGGGATCCGGCGCGGCATCCCGGCCAGACCGAGGAAGTGCATCGGGAAGAACAGAATGTTCACCGACACCACAGAGCACCAGAAATGCCACTTGGCGAGCCGCTCATCAAACATGTGCCCAGTCCATTTGGGCAGCCAGTAGTAGGCCGCAGCCATGATGGAGAAAATTGCACCGGAGACCAGCACATAGTGGAAGTGCGCGACCACGAAGTAGGTATCATGGTACTGGAAGTCAGCCGGCGTAATTGCCAGCATCAGGCCAGAGAACCCCCCGATGGTAAACAGAATGATAAAAGCAATGGCAAACAACATCGGGACTTCAAACGTCATAGACCCACGCCACATGGTGGCCACCCAGTTGAATACCTTCACCCCCGTCGGCACCGAAATCAGCATGGTGCAGTACATAAAGAAGAGTTCGGCAGCCACCGGCATCCCGGTTGTGAACATATGGTGCGCCCAGACCAGGAAGCTCAACCCGGCAATCGAAGCGGTGGCATACACCATGGAGCTGTAACCGAAGAGTTTCTTACGCGAAAATGCCGGAACAATCGCCGAAACGATCCCGAAACTCGGCAAAATCATGATGTACACTTCAGGGTGACCAAAGAACCAGAAAATATGCTGGAACATCACGGGATCTCCCCCGCCTGCCGCATCGAAAAAGCTAGTGCCGAAATACTTGTCGGTCAGCACCATGGTGACCGCCCCGGCCAGCACCGGCATTACCGCAATCAGCAGAAACGCCGTGATTAGCCAGGTCCAGACAAACAGCGGCATTTTCATGTAAGTCATGCCTGGTGCACGCAGGTTGATAATGGTGACGATGACGTTGATTGCACCCATGATGGAGCTGATCCCCATGATGTGTAGTGCAAACACAAACAAACCAGTGCTTTGCGGACTATACGTGGTCGACAGCGGCGCATAGAAAGTCCAGCCGAAGTTCGGGCCGCCTCCTTCCATAAACAGCGATGCCAGCAACATGGTGAAGGCGAACGGCAGAATCCAGAAGCTCCAGTTATTCATTCGCGGTAATGCCATATCCGGCGCCCCGATCATCATCGGCACCATCCAGTTCGCAAGGCCGGTAAATGCGGGCATCACGGCACCAAAGACCATAATCAGACCGTGAACCGTCGTCATCTGGTTAAAAAAGTTGGGCTCCACCAACTGCAGCCCCGGCTGGAATAACTCCGCCCGGATCACCATTGCCATGGCACCGCCAATCAAAAACATCGCAAAGCTGAACAGCAGATACAGCGTACCGATATCTTTGTGGTTGGTCGTAAACAGCCAGCGCCGAATCCCGTGATGGTGGTGCACTTCATGTGCTGTATGCGTGGTGTCTTCCACCGTCTGTTCGCGCATCATGTCCGTCATGCTTGGTCACTCCCTAAAGCTCTTCGCCTTTCAACACTGCCTGAACTTCTGCAGCCTGCACGGTATCTCCGGTGTCATTGCCCCAGGCATTTCGCTCATAGGTAATCACCGCAGCCAGCTCTTTCAGACTCAGCTGAGGCCCGAATGCCTGCATCGCCGTGCCATTCCGGCCATGAACCACCACGCTGATGTGTTCCAGTTTCTTACCCGGATCCATTGATATCCCTTCTCCAGCCAGCGCCGGGAAGGCACCCGGCAGCCCCTGACCATTCACCTGATGACACACAGCACAACGGGTGTTGTAGACTTTTTCGCCCATGGCCATCAGCTCATCCATCGGCATTTCCATATCCAGCAGACGCTGCTCTTCTTCCCGCGCCTCCCGCTGGGCGGTTTTTGTCACCTGCAGCCATTCTTCATAGTCAGCCTGGGATTTGGCGATCACCACAATGGGCATGAATCCATGGTCCTTCCCGCACAATTCGGCGCACTGCCCCCGGTAAATACCGGGCTCGTCAATCCGGGTCCAGGCTTCATTGATAAAACCTGGGTTGGCATCTTTTTTCACGGCGAATGCGGGCACCCACCAGGAATGAATGACATCCTGAGAGGTCATCAGAAAACGAATTTTCTGGCCGACGGGCAACACCAGCGGATGATCGACTTCCAGCAGGTAATTCTCCCGTTTCTGACGTTCATTCTTGATTTGTGCCTGTGTGGTGGCGAGATTGGAATAAAAAGACACATCTTCACCAAAATAGGTGTAGTGCCATTTCCACTGCGAGCCCGTGATCTGAATGGTGAGATCAGACTGGGTGGTATCTTCCATGGCCAGCAGGGTTTTGGTGGCAGGAATCGCCATCACAATCAGAATCAGAAAGGGGATCAGCGTCCAGAGCAGTTCAACCTTGGTGCTCTCGTGGAAGGACGCAGCAACAGCACCACGTGATTTACGATGATGGATAATGGCCCAGAACATCACGCCAAACACCACCACACCAATCGCCACGCAGATGTAGAAGATCGTCATGTGCAGCGAATAAACCTGCTGACTGACCCCGGTCACTCCCTGAGTCATATTCAGCGGCATGGATGTCGTCTCTGCCCATGCAGGCAACACGAATCCGCCCAGTAATCCGTAAAACAATTGCCGCATCATTCCCTGGATCCCTCCTGCAGTCAGTCCATGTGGTCGCGGCAGTCTGATCACAGGAACAGAGACAGCCGAACCCGCCGGAAAGTCTTCTCAGCGCAAAAAGCTCTTAACAGCTTGTTTACATTTAACTTAGGACAGATTTCGGAGAATGCGCAAAATTTTGCGCAAGAAATAGACAAGGTTCAGGATTCTGCAATATAAGCGGCAATAGAATGATTTTGTGGCTAATAACGCAAGTGGGTCACAACAGGCGTGAGTCGGTGACGAAACGCAGTCAGCCGGGTCAGCCAGCGATGCCACGGCCGCCAGCGCGGACACGCCACATCCAGCGGCGAATGACTGGCAACTTCTTCAGACCAGGGCAACCATTGCAGTAACTGACGCACCGGATCCGCAAAGCCATGACCATACCCCTGAGCGCCCAACTGTTGCCCTAACGCGGTCTGGCAGCGATCACCCGCCAGCACCAGACACAGTTCCAGTTGATGAAAATGACAGCCGACACGCTGAACAAACCGGGCCACTTCGGCTTCAGATGCCTGCAGCAAAGCCTGATCACACACCAGCATCACTGGCGAGGAAAAACTGGTCGGCAACTGAGAGAGCCAGCTCAGATCGGTCACAGACCCCGGACGCATCCGGTAACGTTCACTGCGATGGAATAAGCGTTGGCGCCACAGCAAGGTTTCATCACAATCGAGTTCCAGCCAGCGGCAACGGCCATTATCGAGACGATAAAAACGCGTATCCAACCCTGCGCCGACATTAATGACATGCCCGTTGGGAAAACGACGTAAAAAATGCTGAACGCGCTGATCGACCAGCAGCGTTAATGTGGCGTGCAGTAATTGATGCTGATCGACATTCCCGGTCAGACAATCTGGTGCGAGATGACACTGCTGACATGCCGCTGCGGCGAGCGGGTCATAAATCAAACCACCGTCCGCCAGACTCTCGCGGCTGCGGAGCCAGAGCGGCTGCAACAGGTCAGCCGGAATATGATAGCGGGCAGATTTTGTCATGATCATCTCCAAGGTTACCCTTGAATGATAATGACTCTCATTCTTTAATGCAAAGAAATCCTCTGCCCGATTTGAACCGGATGCAAATTAACTCCAGTCACCATTGCGGATCACCCCAACGGCAATGCCTTCAATGGTGAGTTGCTGCTGAGTCAAATCAACCACAATGGGTGCAAAAGCGTCATTTTCTGCATGCAAAAAGACCTGAGCACCCTTTTTCTCCAGACGCTTCACCGTCACATCGTCATCCACGCGGGCAACGACAACCTGACCATTACGCACATCCTGAGTTTTGTGCACAGCCAGCAGATCGCCGTCCAGAATCCCAATGTCCTTCATGCTCATGCCATTCACCCGTAACAGGAAATCTGCCTGAGGTTTAAACATCGCCGGATCAACATCATAATGTGTTTCGACATGTTCCTGCGCCAGAATAGGTTCTCCGGCAGCAACTCGGCCAATCAGGGGAAGTCCCTGATCTTCCGGTGTTTCTTCATGAACCAGCAAGCGGATTCCCCGGGAAGCACCCGGTACAATTTCAATCACTTGCTTGCGGGCAAGGGCTTTCAGATGTTCCTCTGCCGCATTGGCAGAACGGAATCCCAGTTCACGGGCAATCTCCGCCCGCGTCGGTGGCATCCCGCTTTCTTCAATTTTTGCTTTGATCAAATCAAAGACTTCTTGTTGGCGTGGCGTTAACGGCTTCATGACATACCCTGTCTTTTTATACAGTTCACTGTGAGTATATCCAGTGTTCAGGGGTTTGAAAAGGCTATATCGCGCAGAATCAAGGAAATGCGTGCTGTCGCATGTTCGCAGGAAAAGTCAGCAAAAAAATCACATTTCGCCGTTTCAGATGATGCTTTCCCAGCTAAACCCAATCCATTTTCTGCTATCCTTGCCACGCATTAAGATTTCGAGGCTAGTAATCAACATGTCAACTTGGCAAAAATTGTCGCAAAGTTTACTGAATTTGCCGCTTTCTTTATTGGTAAAGACCCGCACAATTCCTTCTGATCCGGTCGCAGAACTGCCGCTGGATTTGAACCGACCGATTCTTTACACCTTACCCTTCAGTTCGCAGACCGATCTGCTGACCCTGAGTGCTGCTGCCAAAGCGGCCGGGTTGCCCGATCCGCTGGACCCTATGGTCATCCATGGCCGTACGTTTCCCCGCTATGTTTTTGTCGCCGACAGCCCGAGTATATTTGGCAGCAACGGCCAGATTCCTGCGTCTTCACTGGCGCTGTTTACCGATCTGCTCGCAGCCCATCAGGCCGACGCTGAGCTGGATGTACAGCTCCTGCCTGCTTCTGTGCTGTGGGGGCGTAAACCGGGAACCGAAGGTGAGTCCAAGCCGATCCTCAAAGCACTGAACGGACCAGAGAAAGGGTTCGCTATTCTGGCACAGGGACGCGACTGTCTGGTCCGCCTGAGCCCAACCGTCTCGCTGCGTTTCATGGCGGATAAGTACGGTGCGGATGACACCATCGCCAACAAACTGGCCCGGGTCGCCAAAATTCATTTCTCCCGCCAGAAACTTGCTGCGGCTGGTCCACGGCTGCCACAACGTCAGGCGCTGTTTAACCGACTGCTGGCTTCCAAAGCCATTGAAAAAGTGGTGCGAGAAGAGGCCGAAAGCCGGGATGTTCCGCTGGAAAAAGTGCGCAAAGAAGCCATCGACATGATGGAAGAGATCGCAGCCGATTTCTCCTACAGTCTGGTGCGCCATGGCGACCGCTTCCTGAGCTGGTTGTGGAACCGCCTGTATCAGGGCATTAATGTCAGTAACGCACAGCGCGTGCGTCAGCTGGCGCAGGATGGCCATGAGATTGTGTATGTCCCTTGTCACCGCAGTCACATGGACTATCTGTTGCTGTCTTACGTGCTGTATCAGGAAGGCATGGTCCCACCGCATATCGCAGCGGGCATTAATCTGAATTTCTTCCCGGCCGGGCCGATCTTCCGCCGCGGCGGTGCCTTCTTCATTCGCCGAAGTTTTAAGGGAAATCGCCTGTATTCGACGGTGTTCCGTGAATATCTGGGTGAACTCTTCGCCAAAGGCTATTCGGTTGAATACTTCAGTGAAGGAGGCCGTTCCCGCACCGGTCGTCTGCTGGCACCCAAAACCGGCATGCTGTCGATGACCCTACAGGCAATGTTGCGCGGGCTGAATCGCCCGGTCACGCTGGTGCCTGTGTATATCGGCTACGAACATGTCATGGAAGTGGCCACTTACGCCAAAGAACTGCGTGGAAAACGTAAAGAGAAGGAAAATCTCAGCCAGGTGCTGCGGACGCTGCGCAAGCTGCGGAACTTCGGCCAGGGCTATGTGAACTTTGGTGAGCCGATTCCGCTGAACCAGTATCTGAATGAACAGGTGCCGGAATGGCGTCAGGACATTGATCCGATTGAACCACAGCGCCCGCAATGGCTGAATCCTGTGGTGAACAGTCTGGCCGATAAAATGATGACCCACATCAACGATGCTGCAGCCACCAACGGCCTGACGCTCTGTGCGCTGGCTCTGCTGTCTTCCCGTCAGCGGGCCCTGAGCCGCGAAGAGCTGGAACAGCAGGTCGATTGCTACCTGCAACTGCTGCAGAACACACCGTACTCTCCTAACTGCACGCAGCCGTCTGATTCTGTCTCAGCACTGGTTGAGCATGCAATCGGTATGGATAAGTTCCTGGTGGAGCGGGACAGTCTGGGCGACATCATCTCACTCGACCGCCAGCAGTCGCTGCTGATGACCTACTACCGGAACAACATTATTCATTTATTTGCACTGCCATCGCTGATTGCTCACATTGTCGTGTCTCATCAGCAATTGAGCCGGGCGGAGATGCATCGCCAGATCGGCCTGCTCTACCCGTTCCTGAAAGCAGAACTGTACCTGCGCTTTGATGAAAGTGATTTACCGGATGCCATTGATATTCTGGTTGATGAGCTGCTCCGCCAGCGTCTGATCCTGAGCGATGACAATATGCTGTCACTCAACAGCGCGCGTATCGGTCCGCTTCAGCTACTGGGCAACACCATCACTGAAACACTGCAGCGCTATGCGATCACCCTGACGCTCCTGCGCGGTGAGCCTCAGTTGATGAAAAGCGATCTGGAGCAGCAAAGCCAGATGATGGCCCAGCGTCTGAGCCGTCTGCATGGCATTAATGCACCGGAGTTCTTCGATAAAAGCGTGTTCTCCTCTCTGGTAAAAACCCTGCGTCAGCAAGGTTATCTGAATGAAGAGAATCATGCCGTGTCCCGGCCGGTTGCCAGCCTCGCGGATTTACTGGCCGATCTGGTCTCTCCGGAAATCAAGCTGACCATTCAGGCAGTGATGAACCGGGAAGACAAAAAAGAACAGCCGCCGGAAACAACCAACACTTGAGTGCACCGCTGAAACGAAAAACGCCCGCGATTGCGGGCGTTTTGTCTCATAAAGCCGAAATCCATCAGAGCAACAGACTTACCGCCATCCCCAGCCAGACCACCATACCGACATAATTATTGTTCAGAAATGCCTTGAAGCATGGCTCACGCTCTCTGCCACGGATCAGGTGCTGCTGATACACAAACAATGCCGCGGCCCCAAGCAGACTCCAGTAATACACTGGCGTCAGCGCCAGCTGAATGCCCACCAGAATCAGCAATCCCAGCGTCCCCAGTTGCAACACCCCGATGATACGTTTGTCATGACGACCAAACAGAATGGCTGTCGACTTAATCCCGACTTTCAGATCATCATCGCGATCGACCATGGCATATTGCGTGTCATAGGCGATGGTCCAGAGAATATTTGCCACAAAGAGCATCCAGGCCACGGGCGGTAACTCACCCGACTGCGCGGCATAAGCCATGGGAATGGCCCAGCCAAATGCCATCCCCAGCACCAGTTGCGGCAAATGGGTATAGCGTTTCATGAAGGGATAAGCCGCGGCAAGCAACAAACCAATGACTGAAAGCTGAATGGTCAGCGCATTCATCGTCAGCACCAGACCAAATGACACCAAAACCAGCAGGGTAAAAAAGCCCAGCGCTTCCCGTTCACTGATCAACCCGGCAGGCATGGGTCGCAGCGCCGTGCGTTTCACATGGCCGTCGAAATGACGATCAGCATAATCGTTGATCACACAACCCGCGGCCCGCATGCAAAAAACACCCAGAATGAACACCAGCAACACAGGCCAGTCCGGGATCCCATCTGCGGCCAGAAACAATGCCCATAAAGTCGGCCACATCAGTAACAGACTGCCAATCGGGCGGTCCAGACGGGCTAACTGACAGTAAGCCCTTGCTTTGGTTATCTCCAAAACCCAGATTCTCCTTTTAAAGCATTCACCGCAGACTACCGGCCTGATGTGACGGATATTGACGGATTGAAAGAGGGCAGCGGGTTGCCGTCCTGCGCTGCTTTTCGCGGGTACACAGGTGCCGCCGATAAAAATAATTCGGCCACCAGCATCGGTTTTTCTTTCACCCACAACCGGGAGCGCCGTGCCCAGAGCGACTCACCTTCCAGCCGGAACTCAGCCAGCTGCAATGCATCCCGGCGGGCACTCTGATCGGTAAACACCCGGTAGCCCAACGGCAATTCGCCCAGTTGCGCCAGATCCTGCTCATCGCCAGTCAGGGTCGGTAACGGAATCAATGTCCGGGCAAACACCCAGGGAATCCCGTCGCCCTGAAGCACCACATTCCGCTCAAGACAATCCACCCGCCCCAGCATTTGCTGTTCACCGGGCTGAAGTTGTGCCGATTTGATAGGCGATTGCTCCAGCAACAGCACACTGAACTGATGACAATCCCGGGCAAACCGGCGTGACAGCGATCCCTGCTCGTGCAGCCAACTGGCCAGAACGGCATCGGCCATCTTGACCTGGTCGCTGGATTGCCAGTCTGCCTGAGCCAGCAGGGGCTTATAAATCTGCTTGAATGTCGACATCTTCCCAATTCAATTCACGAAACTGCGGTATCTTGAGGTTTATATCCGACGGAATGTATCCGCCTTCTTTTCAGGACAGGTACATTGTCTGATGACAGATGAAACCCAATGTGCCCTCATTGTTGCGTATCTGCACGGCATCACTTGCTGCAAAAACAAGAATTTTGCGCGTCTCACTGACAACCAAAAGATCAACAGCCCCAGTAAAGGGTGATAGAATGTGTTCAATAATACCAATCAAAGTCAGTCAATGATCAGAAATAGCGCAGGAAAAATGTTTGAGAACAAGGCAGATTTTTTAGATCAGTAGTCATTCTACAATCAAAAAATCTAACGCAGTGATCGAACATTTGAACAAGCTAGGATGACCAGTGATTGACTGCGATTGGTTTAATTCACATTGATTGATGCCCTATTGTAGCAAGCCGTCGCGGGCAGGAATACGATTCCTCGCCAAAGTAGGCACTTGGGTAACAGATTTTTCCCAGAGACAGATGGATAGCAAGATGAAATCTCTACTCCTGACCTTCGCGGTGCTGCTGTTTTCCCTGAATCAGCCCGCGCTGGCACAGACTGCGTCAGCAAACCCGCAATACAGCTATTTTACGCTAACGCCGGATATCACAACCAATTACATCACTCAGGGTAAAAAGCTGGGTTATCTGCGGTTACAAGTCGATCTCATGGTCGCCGATCCGGATTACCTGCCTCTGGTTGAGCACCACGCCCCACTGATCCGTGATGCAGTGATTCAAATTATCGGCGAACAGCCAGAGTCGAAAATCAAGTCGCTGGCCGGGCGTGAAGCCATCCGCCAGTTGTGCCTGGATCGCGTGAATGACTTGCTGATTGCTGAAACCAACCAGAAGCTTCTGACTGAGTTACTCTTTACCAAGTATCTGTATCAGTAAACCCATCTTTGCGGTGAGATGAAGCGATCAAAAAAAAAAGGCGCTCTCAATAAGCGCCTTTGTTCGTTTGAGGGCGAAGCCCTGTTTTCCCGTGATTCGTTTATGCCGCATGGGCCTCGGCTTGTTTGGCAGACATATATGCTGCCACCGCCTGCTGCTGCTCCTGTGTCAGATACAGTCCCAGCTTACTGCGGCGCCACAGGGCGTCTTCCGCACTGGCAGCAAATTCATCCTGCATCAGATAATCCACTTCACGGGCATACAGGCCTTCACCAAAGTGCTGCCCCATATCCGATTCTGTGCTGACACCTTGCATTATTTTCCAGCTCAGCGTGCCGTAGTTGGTCGCCAGCCGCTCTGCCGTAAAATCCGACAGCCATGCAAAATGCGCCTGCAGATCTTTCGCAAGACGAGATAAATCAAAGTTCACCTCACCACCGGGCAGACAAGCGTCTGCGGTCCAGGCCGGTCCCATCTTCGGAAAGAAAGGCGCTAACTTATGCAGTGCCGATTCGGCCAGTTTCCGGTAAGTTGTCAGCTTGCCACCGAATATCGACAGCAGCGGTGGCTGCGAGCCTTCCTGCTCCAGCTCCAGCGTATAATCGCGGGTGACCGCCTGCGGCGAATCCGATTCATCATCACACAACGGACGCACACCAGAGTAAGTCCAGACCACATCCTGACGCTGCAACTTAACTTTAAAGTGATCATTGTACACTTTCAGCAAATAGCAGATTTCATCTTCATCAATCGCGACCTGACGCGGATCGCCGTGATATTCCACATCGGTCGTGCCGATAATCGAGAAACGGTCCAGATAAGGGATCACAAACACAATCCGGTTGTCTTCATTCTGCAGAATGTAAGCCTGCGGTTCGTCGTGCACGCGCGGCACCACAATGTGCGAACCTTTGATCAGACGAATATTGCGTGGCGACGGGGTATCCAGACTGGTGTCATAAAAAGTTTTCACCCACGGGCCGGCCGCATTCACCAGGGCATGTGCACGACGGGTAAAACGCTCACCCGACTGTGTATCCAGCACAGTCACCAGCCAGATATCCCCCTGACGTTCCGCCTTTTCAACCCGGCAGCGATTACGGACTTCCCCGCCACGAGACGCGGTTTCGATCGCATTCAGAATCACCAGACGCGCATCATCCACCCAGCAGTCTGAATATTCAAAACCTTTGGTGATTTCCGGCACCAGCGCAGAATCGGCGCCAAATCGCAGCCCTTCACTGGCCGGTAACGTGGTGCGTTTTCCCAGATGGTCATACAGAAACAAACCGGCACGGATCATCCAGGCGGGTCTCAGATGCGGACGGTGCGGCAGGCGAAAGCGCATGGGTTTGGCGATGTGCGGAATTTTTCGCAGCAAGACTTCCCGCTCGGCCAGTGCTTCCCCGACCAGACGGAACTCATAATGCTCCAGATAGCGCAGGCCACCATGGATCAGCTTTGAGCTGGCTGATGACGTTGCAGATGCAAAGTCTTCCGCCTCAAACAATGCCACCTTCAGACCGCGCCCTGCGGCGTCGGCCGCAATACCGGCACCGTTAATACCACCACCAACAACGATGATGTCCAGAATCTCATTTGCTGCTGTCATGCCTGTCACCTGTACCTTTCTCGCACCACTCGAATTCATGCCTGCTTATTAGCATAGGCCATGCATTCGAAAGTCATCACTGAGTTCGTATGTTCGTTATCGCTCAATATAGCCAAAATTAACGCGAACATCATCCTTTTTATGCGCGAAAAATGACACCACTATGATCATACGCACAAAAAAAGCTGCCTTGCAGGCAGCTTTATGGCGGTATTCCTAGAATAAAGAGTCATGGCTGACGCAAAATGCGCGAAAACGCTCAGGCGATTGCCATGTCAGTCTGCAATGATTTCGAGATGGGTGTCCAGCTCGGCCAGACGCTTCGACAATGGCTCCGGCGGCGTTTTATTGGTAAACAGCATGTCGATTTGACTGACATCCCCTAAGTTCACCATGGCGTTGCGGCCAAATTTCGTATGATCGACGCCCAGCATCACACAGCGGCTGTTTTCAATGATGGCCTGTTTCACCCGAACTTCATGGTAGTCAAAGTCCAGTAATGAGCCGTCCAGATCGATACCACTGATCCCGATGATGCCGAAATCGAGACGAAACTGTGAAATGAAATCCAGGGTTGCTTCGCCGACAATACCGCCATCCCGGTTTCGTACCTCTCCGCCCGCCAGAATCACCCGGCAATCATCTTTTCCGGTCAGAATCCCGGCCACATTAAGGTTATTGGTGACGACACGCAGGTCGCTGTGATCAAGCAAGGCGCGTGCAACGGCTTCCGGTGTTGTGCCGATGTCGATAAAAAGAGTCGCGCCATCCGGAATATGCTGCACCATTGCCTGAGCAATCCGGTCTTTCTCAGCCAGCTGCATGACTTTTCGGGTGGTATAAGACGTATTCACTGAACTCGATGGCACCGTCGCACCGCCATGATGGCGACGGATTTTATTCTCTTCCGCCAGCTCATTCAGATCGCGGCGAATGGTTTGCGGGCTGACTTGAAACCGGGCAACCAAATCATCAGTGCTGACGTAGCCCTGAGTTTTCACGAGATCAATGATCTCCTGATGACGTTTGCTTTGCTTCACTGCTGTTAGTGCTCCTGAATTAACATTGTTCCAGAGGTCTGAGAGACCGGAAATGAATGGCGTGCTCATCTTACTGGTCATTCAGCCATGTGGCTAGGGAAGGGATCCCACTCCTGAAGGAAAGCTCAGGAGTTTGCCGGGTGTCTCAAGCGCGCATCAACAAAGCCCAGAACACACCCCGTGATCAGGCCAAACAGATGCGCCATATTGGCCACTTGGATCCCCATGATGTTGGTAAAGCCCAGGATCAGCCAGATCAGCATCAGGACCACAATTCCATTCGGCAGGCTTAACCCGCGAGACGGTGCCAGCCAGCCCAGCCACCACAGATATCCCATCAAGGCGTAGACCACACCGGAAAGGCCACCAAAGTTTGGCCCATTCACCCAATATTGTGCCAGCCCGGATATCAGTGCAGACAGTAAAAACACTTCGAGCAGCTTCAAACTACCGCTGTGTTTCTCCAGCCGACCGCCCAGAATCCACCACCACAGGCAGTTAAACACAAGATGCAGGATAGAGAAATGCAGCAAACTGTGTGACACAAACCGCCACAGTTGCCACCCATCGCCTTGCATCAAAGGAAAATGCAGCGCTTGGAAGATAGGTCGCTGCCAGCCCAGCAACCACAAGAGATAAATAACAAGGGTAGTCACCAGCACACTGAGACAGACCGGTCCGGCCTGAGCACGGATATGAGCCAGCAGACTCGGGCTGTGATACTCAAACTTCGGCTGCGGGTGCCGGCTGACCATCTGCCAGGATGCGGCCAGGTATTTTGGATCCTCCGGATGATCGGAAAATCGCTGCCATTCCGCTTCAATTTCGACCTGATGCTGTGGATCGGTCAGCCAGATCGCATACTGGCCACCCGGTTCAGGTGCCAGCATCAGCTCAATCCCTCGGGAGGCCATGTAATCAATAAATGCTTGCGCCATCCGGGGATTGTCGAGTACGACAATCCGCAGCATGCCTGCCTCCCTTGCTCTGTTGGTTTACACAGACTGGGTCTCACACGGATAAGCTGCACGATGCCAGGCTTCAAAGCCACCGTCCATGCTGTAAACCGTCTCAAACCCCTGATGAATCAGATACTGAGCCGCGCCCTGAGAACTAATGCCATGATAGCACATGACGATCACTGGCTGTTCAAAGTCGACATCATCCATGAACTGAACCATGGAATCATTGGTCAGATGAAACGCAGATTCCGGACGGGACAAAGCATGAGATTGTGGATCGCGGATATCGACCAGCACGGCCCGGCTTTCTGATTGTTGTAATAGTTCATACGCTTGTTCAACGGAAATGTGTTCAAACTGCTCCATGATAGCCTCGTTGTGTGTTCAGGGATGCACCTGCCCTATTCTGCGACGGCAGGTCCGAATTTCAAGATGATCATTCATAAGCAAACAGAGGATCAACCCGCATCTGCCGCAAGAAAATACGACAGATTGCATGGATAGATCCGCCATGGCTCACAGGCAGCCAGTATACCTGAGTCAGTTACTCACAGCTTTGAAAATATAGTCCGCCACACATGACGTCTGATACGGTGAAATATCCCTTTGGGGATCAGCGCTTAGGTTCACAGTTCCCGCCCTGCTTTCAAGTATTGATCAAGCTTTCGCCACCTGTGGAAAAATCTGTGAATTGCGTTGATAATGTGTCTGAGCAGCCGAGGATCCACTAGATGTAGTGAGGATCCGATCAAAGCCTGTGGATAATATCAAGCATGCATCGCGCTGAAAATACACTGTTCGCCTTCAACTCACGTCCTGCCTGACTTCAGACACAAAAAAACCGGCCCTTGGCCGGTTTTTTCATACAATAACTTTGTGGATAGAAAATCCAGATTCAGGCGGGATCCTGCATGTATCCGAGATCTTGCCTGAACAAGATCATCAGAACGCGTCGCCTACTGCATCTTTCAGCTTACGCATCGCATTCTTTTCCAGCTGGCGGATCCGCTCAGCCGAGACGCCATAATGGTCAGCCAGATCCTGCAATGTGGCTTTCTCATCATCTAACCAACGGGAGCGGACAATGTGCTGGCTCCGATCGTCAAGGTTCGACAACGCCAGAGACAGACGATTGTTGGCATGGTTTTCCCAGTTATTTTCTTCAAAGCTTTGCGCCACATCTGAAGACTTATCTTCCAGGAAAAACACAGGCGCCATGTAGCTGCTGTCGCGATCGTCTTCATCGACCGGCATATCGAAAGTAGCATCCTGTGCCGCCAGGCGGGATTCCATCTCGCGCACTTCACTCTTTTCGACACCCAGTTGTTCGGCAACCATTGCCACTTCTTCGTTGTTAAACCAACCCAGACGTTTCTTTGACTTACGCAGGTTGAAGAAGAGTTTCCGTTGTGCCTTGGTGGTCGCCACTTTGACAATCCGCCAGTTACGCAGCACATACTCATGAATTTCAGCTTTGATCCAATGCACGGCAAAGGAAACCAGACGCACACCCACTTCAGGGTTGAAGCGTTTGACGGCTTTCATCAAACCGATGTTTCCTTCCTGCACCAAATCTGCCATCGGCAGACCATAACCGGTATAGCCACGGGCAACATGGACCACAAAACGCAGGTGAGACAATACCAGACCGCGTGCAGCCTCAATATCGCCTTCATAATGCAGACGCTCAGCTAACTCACGCTCCTGCTCAGCCGTCAACATCGGATAGCCGTTCACGGACTGGATATAGCTGTCCAGACTGTCTGCAGAAACTAAAGCTAATGAAGTCATCTCTTTTGTCATTCAGTAACCCCTGTGGATTGGATTGCCCGAGTCTTGTACTCAGGTCTTTCAGATCAAATCAGGTAACAAACACGTTACCTGACCGACAATAATGCCTCTAATGATGGCCAAATTGCAAGCAACATGACCAATACATAGAGTGTGAAACGTCAGATTGGTTCAATTTCTTTTAAGTGCCTCCCGGCAGAAAGGCGGGCAGCCAGCACACCAAGCAGGGAGGAGAGCATGATCAGCAGGAGACACTCATCCCACGCCAGCCCGATCAGATGGAAGTCGCTACCATAGAGTGCCGCCAGTTTATCAACGGCGCCTTCCAGCATCAGGCAAACCAGCGCAGTCAGCACTAACGCCGCCAGAGAAGACAACAGACCATACCAGGCCCCGGTATACAAAAATGGCCGCAGAATATAGCGGTTGGTTGCCCCAACCAGCTTCATCACCTGCACGGCATCTTTCTGGTTTTGCAGTTGAAGTCGCAGCGTATTGCCAACAATCAGAAAAACAGCCAGCAACATCAGAACAGCCATCAGCATGGCCAGTGACACACTCAGCTGTTTAATCGCATCCAGCCGCTGCAACCAATCGCTGTCCAGCCGGACATCATCCACACCCGATTGCTCACTGAGTTTCTCCGCCAGCACAGTTGCCTGAACCGTGCTTTGCCACGCGTCGATGGGTTTAATCACCAGCACTGCGGGGAGTGGATTTTCATCCAGCAAGCTTAACGCTTGAGCGAACCCAGCATGCTCGCGAAACTCATCCAATCCCTGCTCGGGGGAGATATATTCAGCTTGGCTGACTTCCGCCCAACTGGCGATGCTTTCCTGTAATTGTCTGGCTTCGCTGTCGCGGGTGCCTTCCCTCAGATACACCGTCAGTTGCGTGGGGTTTTGCCAGGCTGCACTCACGATACTGATATTTTTCGCAGCCAGATAAAAGCAGGACGGCAGCGTCAGCGCAAAGGCCAGCACTGCCAGGGTCAGGACATTCCCCAGCGGGCGTCGCCATAAATCAGTGAGTGTTTGCTTACCGACCTGACGCTGAATCGTCAGCCAGCTTTGGGATTCACGCGCCATAAGCGACCTCTCGCATCATGCCGTTGTGCAGATCCAGCCGACGATAGGTGTGACGGCTCAGTAAAGAGGTGTCGTGCGTGGCCATGAGGACACTCACACCCACCCGGTTAAATTCCGCGAATAAGCCCATCATTTGCTGAGACAGATCAGCATCCAGATTCCCGGTCGGTTCATCCGCCAGAACCACCAACGGCTTATTCACCACGGCTCTGGCAATGCCGACCCGCTGCTGTTCACCACCGGACAGCTGGATTGGCAGGCACTGCGCCTTATCCAGCAAACCGACCTTATCCAGTGCCGCAGAAACCCGGCGCTTGATATCACCGGGTGCAGACTGTGTGATTTGCAACGGCAGGGCGATGTTGTCAAACACGGTGCGATCCATCAGCAATCTGTGGTCTTGAAAAATCATCCCGATATGACGCCGCAGAAATGGGATCTGATGGCGGTCAATCCGGGTGATGTCGTGATCGTTAAAATAGATGCGGCCATCACTTGGCCGCTCGATCGCCGCAATCAACTTCAGCAGCGTGCTTTTCCCGGCACCGGAATGTCCGGTAAGAAAAGCCATCTCACCTTTACCCAGATGAAAATCCACTTTTTGCAGGGCTTGCCGGCCCCCCGGTATGCTTTACTGACCTGCTGAAACCGAATCACGTTTATTCCTCGTCGCTAAAGAGTGCCTCAATAAATTCCTGAGCGGCAAACGGACGCAAATCTTCAATGCCTTCTCCGATACCAATGTAGCGGATGGGAATATTAAATTGATCTGCGATGGCGAAAATTACACCACCTTTTGCAGTGCCATCCAGCTTTGTCAGGGTAATACCAGACACTGGTGCCACTTCACTGAACAATTTAGCCTGACTGATCGCATTCTGGCCCGTTCCGGCATCCACAGTCAGCATAATTTCGTGCGGCGCCTGTGGATCGATTTTCTGCATGACACGAACAATCTTGCGCAGCTCTTCCATCAGGTTGCCTTTGTTTTGCAGGCGGCCTGCGGTGTCCGCAATCACCACATCCACGTTCCGGGCTTTGGCCGATTCAATCGCATCGTAAATCACCGATGCACTGTCCGCCCCGGTGTGCTGCGCCACAACCGGTACATTGTTGCGCTCGCCCCATACCTGCAGCTGCTCTACCGCTGCTGCACGGAAGGTATCGCCCGCAGCCAGCATCACAGAGTGACCCTGACTCTGGAACTGTTTGGCCAGCTTGCCAATCGTGGTGGTTTTCCCCACCCCGTTCACGCCAACCATCAGAATGACATAAGGTTTGCGGCTGGTATCAATCACCAGTGGCTGCTCAACTTTTGCCAGCATGTCGCCCAGCTCATCTTTCAGCAAGCCATACAGGGCTTCACCATCTTTCAGCTGTTTGCGGTCGGCTTTTTCCGTCAGGTTTTCAATAATTTTCAGCGTGGTATCCATGCCGACATCGGCCACCAGCAATTGCTCTTCCAGCTCTTCAAACAAATCATCGTCGATTTGTTTACCCCGGAAGAGTCCGAAGAAACCCGAACCCAGATTGTTTCGGGTTTTCTTCAGTCCTTTCATCAGCCGACTGAAAAAGCCCTCACGCTGCGGTTTATCCTGCACAGCCGGTTCAGAGGATACCGGAACGACAGGCTCAGCCTGCGCTTTCTCAGGCGCTGCGTCTGTCACCGCTTCGATGTTGACCTGTGATGCTTCAGAGTTTTCCTCGGCTTGATGCGACTGGGTTGCAGCTTCCACATCCAGATGGGCACTTTGCTCCGGGAGCTCAGGTTCAGCGTCATGCTTCGCCTGCACCTCTTCAGCAACGGTGTCGGATTGAAGGAGTTGCTCCGTCGCGGTATCAGACTCAGTCTGCGCTGCCTGCTGTTCGGTTTCATGCTGTTCGGAATCTGCAGGACTGGCGGCGTCCTGCTGCTGTGATTCTTTTTGCTGTGCCTGCGACTCGGTTTGCTCTTCAGCGCCAAACCCCAGCCATGAAAATAATCCGCGCTTCTTTTTTTCTGCCATTGGCAAATCCTGGAAATTGATTGGTACAATTTGCGGCCTGAAAATAAATGGCCTGTTTATCTTTGGGCTTGTGGTGCACCGTCAGGCACAAACACAAAGATAATCAGGCCCATGTATACTATCACTTTCTCTACGGTCGAAGAAATGTATGACAAGACGTAAGACACAATCCGGACAAAAGCCTAACAAACCCAGTCCGGGAGGCTTTGTAAGAATTATCAGTGGCCGCTGGCGGGGACGAAAACTGCCCGTCCACGAT
Organism: Photobacterium sp. GJ3; assembly: GCF_018199995.1. Taxonomy (NCBI): domain Bacteria; kingdom Pseudomonadati; phylum Pseudomonadota; class Gammaproteobacteria; order Vibrionales; family Vibrionaceae; genus Photobacterium; species Photobacterium sp. GJ3. The sequence continues at coordinate 3,253,900 of NZ_CP073578.1, forward strand.
GTCGCCGGGCTTCGTCCGACAACCGACCGGGTGAAAGAAACCGTCTTCAACTGGCTGGCCCCTGAGATCCACGGAGCGACCTGTCTGGATGTGTTCGCTGGCAGCGGCAGTCTGGGTCTGGAAGCCCTGTCACGTGGCGCCGGACAACTGACGCTGTTAGAACTGGATGCGCAGGCCGCCAATCAGCTGAAACGCAACCTGGACACGCTGGGTTCAGACAACACAATTTTGCATCAGACCGATTCTCTGGCGTATCTGGCAAAGCCCGGAACCGCGTATGATCTGGTCTTCATCGATCCGCCATTTCGCCGTGATCTGCTGCCGGAAGTCATCCGTCTGCTGGAAGAAAACGGCTGGCTGATGCCCCATGCCCTGATTTACCTGGAAGCCGAAAAAGAACTCGGTTCGCCAGACACTCCAACGCACTGGCAATTGCTGAAAGAAAAAACAGCAGGCCAGGTTTGCTACCGCCTGTATCAGAGAGAGAAACCATGAAAACGCTGATTTTACTTGCCAAGATTGCCATTGGCTTTGTCTGGGCCGTGTTACTGCTCAACCTGTTCCACCCTTTCCCCGGTGTTGCAGCCATTGCACTCTATATCATGACCGCCTTTTTGCTGGCGATGCATGGCCTGCAAATGTTGATCTTTATTGGCGCATTTGGGGACAAGTTATCACTGAGCCGGTGGGAAAAGTGGTCCATTCTGATCTTTGGTATCTTTGCGCTGCTGGATATTCGCCGCAAACATATGATGTAAGACCATTGCAAAGATTTGAGGGTGCCGCCAGGCACCCTTTTTTGATGACTGCAGGGCGCGCGGCAGGCCATCGCTTCAGGCTGACTCAGGTTTGTCCGTGCTGCATTGCCAGCACCAGTCAAACTGCCCTTCATTCAATTCTCCGCAGGCCGGGCAGCGCCATGGGGTGAACCCACCCTGTTCGTAACCCATCACTAACTGGCTGGCTCTGGACACATCCTTCTCCTGCACCCAGAGCGCGACCTGGACCACATCTGCAGGCAATTCACCTGCCGCAGCACTGAGATTCTCTCCGGTCAACCGGACATCAATGCCCGCGTGCTCCAGCATGCCTTTGACCAGGTGCGCTTCAAGTGCGTTACCTGCATGATAAATTTGCTGCCAGGGTGAGGTCATCAGACATTCCTTCTTCGACTCGTCTCAGCGGAGCAGCACGCTGATCACCAGCAAAGCCTGAGACAGATAATAAGTCGTCATAATACCTCCCGTCGCCGCCGCAAACCTGCCCCGGAATCGATCCAGTGCAAGCAAGGTATCGGAGATCAGAAAAATCAACGCACCTGCAAACGCAGCCAGTCCCGCGCCGGTTCTGGTGGTGAGCCAGTACTCTCCTGCTGCCCAGGTCATTTGCAGAATCACGGCAATGTAAACCGCAACAGGCACTGCCAATCGACCCAGAGAGGGCAACAGCAGCAGATAAACGATAATGCCTGCGCCCCCCAGTAAAGCTGGCAGCCACCAGACAATCGGTCCGGCAAGCTCTCCCCAGAAAGCTACAGAATAAATGACGTGTGCCAGCAGGAAACTCGCCAAACCAGCGACAAACCTGTCTTTCGGCAACATCAGGCAGATGTCTCCCACCACAGAACACAGTAAACCGGCAATGATAAGCTTCTGATACAGATCGCTGGAGCCAAACTGGATGGTTGTTGCCAGCAGTAAGACAATCGTCAGCGGTTTGAACAGATAAAATTGCCACTGAGGGCCACGATAGGCGGCATTAATATGCAGCAATGCAGAAAAAGAGACGGCTAACCAGACCCACATACGTTCACCAGAGTTATCAAAGCAGTCACAGTGTAAAAACCCCCAGCGGATTGTCTAGCCCGGAGCCCTCAGAAATCCGGCCAATTCTCACCTCTGTGATCTATCACACTTTCATGTGACTTATTCTTAAAGGGCTTATTTTCTGTCAATGTGGCTCGTTTTATTCCTGAAAATGTGAGCCGCAGGCTGAAAAATGCTGTCATCATTACTTAGAAGCCGAAGTGAAGACCAAGTAGAGAAAAAACCGTTCCCATGCCCATAAAACCCTTCTGATTTATCGCAGCAACCCGAACACAACAACCGATAAATCACAATAATAAACAACAAGTTAAACCAAAACTTACCCTCTGGAACCGTTCAACGTCGCTCGAATTAGATTTATCTAACAAAGTTACAATCATGATGAGAATCATGACGTTTTCAGCCCTTTCAACAAGGCCATCACCGCCAAAAAGGCACACCCGAAGGAGAAAACAGTAATAAAATGACAGAAAAAAGTCAGATCCCACCACAGTATGGCTGTTAAGCCTTAAAAAACCTAACAAATGCATCAAGCTGAAATAAACAACACCCAAAAATAAATAAAAATAAAACAAAAACAATAAGATAAGTAACACCAACACGTTCAAATACAATCGTGTTTAATTTTTCATCACGTCATTTTTGGCAGACTTTCACCCTCAATCAGTAAAATTTATGACAAGTAAAAGTAAATTTATCGCTAAATATCACACTCATGCTTTGATCAATAGATAAAAAAAGTGCTATTCTTTTTCCATCAACCCATCAGCAACAGCTTAGGAGCCTAATACCATGTTATCTTCATCCCAAAAACAAGGGCTTGTTATGATCGCCGTCGTCGCCGGTCTCATGTTGCTGCCTGTGCTTTATTAAGCAAAAAATGAATTTCTAACAAAAAAGGGGCTGAAGCCCCTTTTTTGTTTCCATCCCCCTCATCCAGCCTGCGCTATGGGTTGAATTTAATCTGATGCCAGTTCGTCGAATAGAACCACAGTGCGAGCGCGGTCATCCCGACCACCAGCAACACGGCGACAGCCCAGACTCGACGGGTACTTCTGGGTGTCAGTTCTTTTTCGCAATCACGGCAGGCTTTTCGGAAGCCCTGAACATTCAGTTCAAACCCCTCTTCATGGACCACCTTATTGCGCATCGTTGCAACATAACGCAGCGAAGGAATGATTTCGTGTGGTAATCGCTCTTCACAACTGGTGATCAACTGGTGCAGACCTTTTCCTTCGGCGTGATAATGACGCTTCAGCAGATACTCAAGCCGCCGGCTCCGGCTCACCACTAACTCAATTTCTGTCACCAATGACTACTCCTACATTCGGCCATGTCGACCACACTTTCTTTTAACCTTACAGGCAGATCAGCAAGTTGCAAACCTGAACCCCGTTCGGTTCATATACAAACAAAAGGCCCATCACAGACATTCTTCCACAGTCTCCGCATAATGCCTGCCAAAAAGGAGAACGCGATGACCCTCACCCCATTTCTGATCCTGGCTGTCCTGCTGTTGCTCGCGGTAGCCAGCTTCAGCCTGATTTACCGTCGGCATCTGGCGGGCACCAACGCCGTCGAGCGACAGTTAGTCGTACAAATCCTCGATAAACAAAGCATCACGCTAAGTGATGCCCAACCCGGGCAGGAGTCCGAAGCCTATTGGGTGTTCGTTCAGCCACTCAAAGGCGGACCCAAGCGTGAATTCCAGGTCGGTCCACATTATTTTCATGCCCTGACCCCCGGAGATCAGGGCACACTGACCTATCGCGGCCAGCAATTTCTGCATTTTGCGCTGAAACGCTGAAACGGCTTCAGGGCACCAGCCAGGCTGTGAAACGGCTGCGACTGAGTACCCAGCTCATCAGCAACGCCAGCCCGCCTGCAATCACCGTCCAGAACGGAATCATCACGGCCGGATGCATGGGATACCAATCAAATGCCCGCACCGGCCAGAGGAACAGCGGGTGCAACAAGTAAATCCCCAGACTGTACCGGCTCACGAAAGCCAGCCGGGACAGCGTCTGCTCTGCCAGCCGATCCGCCAGATACCGGCAAACGGCAAAAACCATTGCCGCAATCAGCACGGTATTGAGGGTTTTGTAGGACAGCCAGCGTCCCACCGTATATTCCCCTTGCGCAAAGCTGTCGCTGATGACCATGTAGTCCGTCAGAAGCAAAGCCGCGATCCCCAATGGCAGCAGCCAGCGACGGGTCGGACAGGAAAAACGAAGCATGGTGTAGCCCAGGAGTAAATAGCCACTGTAAAGCACCAGCTCAGCACTCCATGGGCCATCCATATGAAACAAGAACAAAGTGGTGAGTCCCATCCAGACCAGCGTCACCCCTTTCACAGCCGTGTCATCTGCCCGCTTCACCCACGCCTGAAAAAAAGGGATCACCAGATACAGCGGAATAAAGTAATAAAAGAAGCCCAAGTGGTAATAGGTTTCATGGACCGGCATCGCCACCAGCGTGGACAGCGCAAGCTCTGGCTGGAATCCGGATCCAGTCGCTCCTGAAAGCAACGCGTAAAGTACAGACCAGACGATAAAAGGAATCAGGACTTTGCCAAGGCGCCGGCGCAGGTAATAGTTCAAATCGAAGGGCCGCTGATCACTGAGCATCAGTGCGCCCGTGATCATGATAAAGACAGGTACAGCCCATCGGCTGAAGCTGTTGTAACTGACAGCCGTGATCCAGGCGTGGTCCGGGAGCACGCCCAGCATTTCCCGATAAGGACCAAGCACATGGATGACCACGACAGCGGTTGCAGCGACACAGCGTAATAAATCAATAAAGACGATCTTCTCTCTCATGCACTCCTCTCCGAGTCCGGCTCCGGCCGCTCCATCCCGCATCGCTCTGTTTCCCAGCATAGTGCCAGACACTCATGCTCATGTTAATGAATTGCTAATTTGCATGGCGTTTTATTATGAACCCATCATTTCTGTGACTTCAGTCACATCAACATCCCGTTCTGAACACCTAACTTGCCCAGAGAAACAGCTATGAATGCCTGCACATTTGTCACAATTATTCAACAATAGGCATAATCATCAGCCTTTTGAGCCGCACATGACACCTTTATCAACATAAAAACCCATTAAAATTGCGGCAAACCAGACAATAAATACACAAATGAAATATTTAGACACATATTTATATTGTTTGATGCATTAACAATAGCGTAACCTCCCGCCTCGACAAGATGCCCATTGACGGGTACACGACGTAAAAAAAATGGAGGTCGTGATGCATTCAAGTGCTTCACAAAATCAAGTGAATACTAAAAAAACGCTGTTTACGCGTTTTCTCGACACGGTTGAGTGGCTGGGTAACCTGCTGCCACATCCAATTACCTTATTCGCACTTTTCAGCCTGGCAATCCTGATTGCTTCCGGTATCGCCGGTTACTTTGGTGTTTCTGTTGCCGACCCGCGTCCTGAAGGCGCACCAGGCCGTGCAGCAGATGGCCTGATCCATGTGGTCAGCCTGCTGAATGCGGAAGGCTTGCAGATGATTGTGGCCAATCTGGTGAAAAACTTTACCGGTTTCGCACCATTGGGCACAGTTCTGGTCGCCATGCTGGGCGTCGCGATTGCAGAACACTCTGGTTTACTTTCTGCTGCAATGCGTGGACTGGTGATGGGCGCATCCCGCCGGATGGTCACACTGGTGGTGGTCTTTGCCGGTATCATTTCCAACACAGCTTCAGAACTGGGCTATGTGGTGCTGATCCCGCTGGCTGCGATGCTGTTCCACTCACTGGGACGCCACCCGCTGGCCGGTCTGGCTGCAGCCTTTGCCGGTGTTTCCGGCGGTTACAGCGCCAACCTGCTGCTGGGTACCGTGGATCCTTTGCTGTCCGGTATCACCCAGACGGCTGCACAGATGATCGATCCAACTTATGAAGTCGGTCCGGAAGTGAACTGGTACTTCATGTTTGCGTCGACATTTGCCATCACCATCATGGGCGCCTTCGTCACCGAGAAAATCGTCGAACCGAAACTGGGCACTTACAATGTGGAAGAAGCCAGCGACGATCTGAGCAAAGACAAGATGGGTAAACTGACCGATCTGGAGAAGAAAGGTCTGAAAATCGCCGGTCTGGCCATGCTGGCCGTGTCTGCCCTGCTGGCACTGACCATCGTGCCTGAAAACGGTATTCTGCGTCATCCGGAAACCGGTCTGGTGTCTGGCTCACCGTTCCTGAAAGGGATCGTGGCCTTTATCTTTGTGTTCTTTGCCATTCCGGGCTTTGTGTTCGGTAAAGTGGTTGGCACCATGAAGACAGACCGCGATGTGATTGATGCCATGTCCAAATCCATGTCTTCGATGGGGATGTACATTGTACTGGTCTTCTTTGCGGCGCAATTTGTGGCTTTCTTCAAGTGGACCAACTTCGGTCAGGTCTTTGCCGTGGGCGGCGCAGACTTCCTGCAGTCCATTGGCCTGACTGGCCCAATGCTGTTCTTTGCCTTCATTCTGATGTGTGGCTTCATCAACCTGATGATCGGCTCTGCATCCGCGCAGTGGGCCGTGACCGCACCAATTTTCGTGCCGATGCTGATGCTGGTGGGTTATGCGCCGGAAACCATTCAGGCCGCTTACCGGATTGGAGATTCAGTCACCAACATCATCACGCCAATGATGAGCTACTTTGGGATGATCCTGGCCGTTGCTACCCGCTACCAGAAGAATCTGGGTCTGGGTACGCTGATCGCAACCATGCTGCCATACTCCATGGTGTTCGTTGTGGGCTGGAGTCTGATGTTCTACGTCTGGGTTTTCGTACTGGGAATTCCGGTCGGCCCGGGTGCGGCAACTTACTACAACGTTGCTGGCTAATCTCAGCCTCATTGATCACAAACCGGGCAACAGCCCGGTTTGTTTTTTCCTCTTTTGAGCCTTTCCACCGTGCATCCGTCATTTCTGATACGGAATCTGGTAACTGGTCAGCCAATGTAAGGTTTCGTGATAAATACTGGCCACCTGCGTCTCCTTCACCCCCAACTTTTCACAGTAATGTGATGTCACTTCCCAGTTGGCATTATCATAGGCATCCAGCAGATTCAGGATATCACCCAGCTCCCCTTCCCGTTTCAGCAAGGCGATTTGGACATCTTCGGATAACGGTAACAGCTCCAGCAGTTTGGGTAAGGGTTTATCCAGTAACGCATCCAGCAGGGAAAATATCCCGGCCAGAAAAGCCTGATCGCTGTTGAGTTTCACCCCACTGCGCCGCGCCAGTTCTTCACACATCCGCGCCCGCTGCAACGACAGAACATAGAGTTCGCGAGGTTTGCGAATCGAAGCATGCGCCGCGGCCACCACGGAGACAAAGAGTTTGATTTTCTCTTCCCCCAGATACACCAGCGCTTGTTTGAAATTCCCGATGGGCGTCAGGGTCCGGTGGGCGGCTGAGTTGACGTACCGCAGGAGCAAGTACGACAAAGAGACATCGCTGGAAATAATCCGTTCAACCCGCTGAAAATCGACCGGAGACTGGCTGATTTCCCGTAACAATCGCAATGTAGTCAAAGTTTCAGGCGTCACCTGACGATTTTTCAGCAGTTCTGGCTTACTGAAATAGTATCCCTGAAACAGATGAAAGCCTGCCGACTTGGCTGCCTCGAACTCTTCCCGCGTCTCAACTTTTTCTGCCAGAAATTTCAGACGCTGGCTTTTTTGCTGAGCAACAAATTCACAGGCCCGCTGACACCCCAGCTTGATGAGATCCAGCTTGATCAGGTGAACATAAGGCAAGAAGCGCTGCCAGGCCGGGTCCAGTTCATAATCGTCCAGCGCAATGGTGTAGCCCTGTTTATTCAGATGCCGAATCGCAGACAAGAGTTCATCATCCGGCGTGCAGGTTTCCAGCACTTCGATCACAACTTTTTGTCTGGGGAGCAGCAAGGGCATGAGTTTGACCAGGCTGTCATGAGGAAAATTGATAAAGGTTCGCTGACTGGCTGTCGCCAGATCATCCCCAACGGCCATATAATTTTCCACCAGAAGCCGACTGGTGGCCGTGTTCGCTTCAATCTGAGGAAACGCATTCCGTTCACCATCGCGGAACAACAGCTCATAGCCGACGGTGCGCTGCTGGCGATTCAAGATTGGCTGACGTGCTACATAAGCGTACATATCAGGAATACTAATGACCCAAGTCAGATGGATGACAATAACATTGTAGAAAGACATCAGCTTTGATGTCACACCCAAAACCATCAACACTTTACGTTATACTGGAACATATTACTAATTCTGGAATGCCGCCAGACATCACTGATAAATGTTGGACAAACTTCCCATGATGCAAGGTAAAGCCTTTACCCTCAGCCAAGAAGCACTCAGTACAGAAGCCGAATATACGGATACCATGTCCGGCCCGGTCGCCGCCTGCTGGTCCCGTCGGCATCAGGGAGCATTTGCCGGTGTGGCAGGCATTCCGATCGCCTGGATGAGCCTGACCGGATTCAGCAGTGAGAAAGCGATTGTGCTGGTCAATGGCCGTATCGAAAGCTTTCATAAGTATCAGGAACTGTGCTGGGAGCTGACCCGTCAGGGCTATGATGTGTACGCGCTGGATCACCGCGGTCAGGGCTGCTCCGGTCGTTTGACTGCAGATACACAATTGGGCCATGTCGAAGAATTTGACGATTATGTCAGTGACCTGCACACCTTGATCGAAACTCAGGTCCTGCCCGCCAATTACAGGCAGTTATTCATCCTGGGGCATTCCATGGGTGGCACAGTCGCCAGTCTGTATCTGGCCCGGCATCCGGATATCTTCGATGCCGCAGCGCTGAGCGCACCGATGCACGGCATTAAAATCAGCCATTGGATGAAGCCGATTGCCTCGCCGCTGGCCCGCGTTGCAGAGCAGCTACAGCGCCAGCCCGGCTATGCACCGGGACAAACACCTTATTATCCCAAACCCTTCGCCGATAACCCGCTCAGCCAGAGCCAGTGTCGGTATGCCTGGTTCCGAAAACTCTACGAAGACCAGCCCGAACTCAAACTGGGTGGCCCCAGTTCCCGCTGGGTCTGGCAGGCACTGGCGGCAGCCCGTCAGGCCGTGGCTGAGGCAGACGGTATCCGGACCCCATTGCTGCTCCTGCAATGCAGTGAAGACCAGATTGTCGATAACCGGGCACAGAATCTGTTCTGTCAGCGTGTCCGGCAAGGTGGCGAGCAATGCCGGCTCAGTATCATTCAGGGAGCCCGGCATGAAGTGCTGTTTGAACAAGACCGCTACCGCAGCCCTGCCCTCACTGAAATTCTGGCCCATTTCAGCCACTTCAGCACAGAAGCGGCATCCACGCTGACGGCAAACAGTCAGGTGGGATAAGACTGATTGATAACCCGCCAAATAGCGGAAAAAATCACGACAACAGATTAGCCTCTTTTCTTGATCCCGTTCTGGTTTACACTGCATGGGACACTCAATTACCCGCCCAGACTGCGTCAGGCAGCCTGGGCCAATCATACAGAGACGTGCCATGTATAAAATTGTTGCTTCTGATCTCGACGGAACCCTGCTGACCCCGGACCACAAAATTGCCCCCTTCACCAAAGAGGTGCTGCAACAGCTGCATCAGCAAGGGAAAGACTTTGTGTTTGCGACCGGCCGTCATCATGTCGATGTCGCCGAAATGCGCGCCCAGCTGGGAATCCCGGCTTACATGATCACGTCGAACGGTGCCCGGGTTCATACCTGTGAGGGTGAAATCCTGTTCCAGCAAGACGTTCAGCCGGAAATCATTCAGGCGCTGATGACCCTGACCAAAGACGACCCTGAACTGCGCATTCATCTATACCGCAACGACGACTGGCTGCTGAATGTGGAAGATCCCTACTTACGCGATTTCCACGAAAGCTTCACATATCAGTTGTTTGATGTCGATAATCCGCCGCTGGAAGGTGTTGCCAAAGTCTTCTTCACCCGGGATGACAAAGACCATGACAAACTGGTCGTGCTGGAAGATAAGTTCCGCGCCGCTTTTGGCGATCAGGCAAACATTGCCTTTTCAACGCCCTGGTGTCTGGAAGTGATGGACGCGGGCGTCTCCAAAGGTCACGCGCTGGCGGCAGTCGCGCAGGCCAAAGGCTATGCACTGAAAGACTGTATTGCGTTCGGCGACGGCATGAACGATGTCGAAATGCTCACCATGGCCGGGAAAGGACTGGTCATGGGCACCGCGCACCACAAAGTGATGGCGGCACTGCCTGAGCATGATGTGATTGGCTCCTGCGCCGATGAAGCCGTCGCACATTATCTGGCAGAACAGCTACTGTAAGCCTCTTTCCCTGCTTTCTTTTCAAGGGGAGGGAATATTCGTGGTTTCAGCAAACTCAATACGATCCCTCCCCCTTTTCAAGGGGGAGGCTAGGAGGGGGTTATACGGCACAAACGCTAAATCCGCGCCCGCCGCTCGAACCCCACCCTAACCCTACCCTTGCCAAGGGGAGGGAATATTCAAACAATCAACCACGACACCGGTGCCTTAAAACTGCCCCGTCATCCGCAGAATTTCCTGCCACTGCTGGGCCGTGACCGGCATGATGCTGAGCCGGTTGCCCCGTTGCACCAGCGGCATTTCATGCAGCGCATCATTCGCTTTGATTTTCTTCAGCGGCACCAGCCGCAGATGTCGGACATATTCGATGTCGACCATCACCCAGCGTGGGTTCGCCGGATCCGATTTCGGGTCGAAATACGGACTGTCCGGGTCAAACTGAAAGTGATCCGGATACGCTTCCCGAACGACTTTCGCAATCCCAACCACGCCAATGTCCTTACAGGAAGAGTGATAGATGAAAACCTCATCGCCGAGTTTCACCTCATCACGCATCATGTTTCGGGCCTGATAGTTCCGTACTCCTTCCCAGCAGCCCACCTTGAGTTGCTTCAGCGTATCAATCGAAAAGGTATCTGGTTCGGTTTTAAAGAGCCAATAAGCCATAGTGCATCCTGTTTTGGTGATTTTTATGGGTCTGGGCAGTACCATAACCGGCAGAGTAACACAGCAACGGACTTCCATGAGCACCGAATCTTCCTGCCCGAACTGCGGCTTTCGTTTCAATTGTATCTGCCATGCGCAGCCGACACTCCACAGCCGGGGGCATTTCATTCTGCTGACCCACGACAAAGAGTTCGGCAAAGCCACCAATACCGGTCAGTTGATGGCACGCAGCCTGTCCGGCTGTCAGCAGATCCGCTGGTCCCGGACCGAGCCGCCACAGGCATTACTTGACCTGCTTGCCGACGACACCCTGCAGCCCTGGCTGTTATTTCCGGCCGATGATCAGCATCCGGCAGTGTCCTTTCAGGCAGCGACAGATAAAAAACCGCTGTTTATTCTGCTGGATGCGACCTGGCAGGAGGCCCGCAAAATGGTGCGCAAAAGCCCCTGGCTCGCCTGCCTGCCACGCCTGAGCCTGCAACCGGAGCAGCTTTCGGGTTACGCATTGCGACGCAATCAGCAACCGGGGCATCTGTGCACCTGTGAAACGGGCATCGCACTGCTGACCTTACTGGACGAACCCCATCAGGCCGCTGCGCTGCAACACTATTTCGATGCTTTTCTGCATATCTTCCATGCCGAGCAAAGCGGCCACAAACGCTAAGACTTGCGAACCGAGACATTCCGGCCTAGGATAAACCGACTAGTCAGTCGGTTTTTTTTGTTGATTGATTCCGCTGACCTTCCGCCCTTCACATTGATGAGCGAGACCGATTTCGGGCCAGACCCCGACAGGAGATCAAGATGACCGCAGCCCCTTTGCCCCATGCACACAAGACGAGTTTCGAACTGCAGCACCTTTTTCATCGCCAGCGCAGTGCCTATTTGGCAGCGCCGATGCCGGATCTGTCCCAGCGGATCCGCGCGCTCAAGCAACTCAAAGCCGCACTGATCAAAAATCAGGATGCTTTGTGCGAGGCACTGTCGAAAGATTTCGGACACCGGAGTCATCAGGATACGCTGATCAGCGACATTCTGCCCTGTGTCGGCCAAATCAATTACACCCTCAAACGTTTGAAAAAATGGATGCGTCCGTCCCGACGTCATGCAGGACTCTTGCTGGCGCCAGCCAAAGTCGAAGTGGTGTACCAGCCCGTCGGTGTCGTTGGCATTGTGGTGCCCTGGAACTTTCCGGTCATGCTGAGCATCGGCCCGCTGATCCCTGCGCTGGCTGCCGGCAACCGGGCCATGCTGAAGCTCAGTGAATTCACGCCTGCGACCAATCAGGTCCTGATTGCCCTGCTCGCCAGCCTGTTTGATGACACGCAAGTCACTGTGGTGGAAGGTGAAGCCGACATTGCGGCCGCTTTTACCCAGTTGCCTTTTGACCACTTGCTGTTCACCGGTTCAACCGCCGTGGGCCGCCACGTGATGCGGGCCGCCGCCGACAACCTCACACCGGTTACGCTGGAACTGGGCGGAAAATCCCCCACGTTGATCGCACCGGATGCCGAGATTTCTCTGGCCGTTGAGCGCATGATCTTCGGGAAGTGCCTCAATGCCGGGCAAATCTGCGTCGCGCCCGATTACGTCCTGGTGCCCGACGGCAAAGCACAGGCCTTTATCGCAGAGTTCAAGAAACAGTTCGCCGCCATGTATCCGCAAGGCGTTCACAGTCAGGATTTCACCTCTGTGGTGAATCAGCGTCAGTTTGATCGCCTGAGTCAGTGGCTGGAAGAAGCCCGTCAGGAGGATGTTCAGATAGAACCGGCCCATGCCGAAGCCCGCGATGATCAGAAACACCGGATGGTGCCGCATTTGCTGGTCAATCCGCAGGAAACCCTGACGCTGATGCAGGAAGAAATCTTCGGACCGCTGCTGCCGGTGATCACGTATCAGCACATCGATGAAGCGCTGCAATATATCCAGCAACGACCGCGCCCGCTGGCGCTGTATCTGATGAGTTTCGATCCCGATCTGCAAACCCGGGTGAAACAGGAAGTGCATGCCGGGGGGATGGCTATCAACGAGACCGTGTTCCACGTGGCCGCAGACGACGCACCATTCGGGGGGATTGGTCCGTCCGGCATGGGCCATTATCACGGTTATGAAGGGTTTCTGACCTTCTCAAAAGCCAAAACAGTCCTGACCCGCGGCCGTATCAGCACAGCCAAACTGGTCACGCCGCCATATTCAGGCTGGAAAGCCCGCCTGCAAACACGCATGATGGCGTTCTTCCTGCGCTGATCCTGTATGATACCAATCGCAGTCAATCACTGGTCATCGAAGCATTTTTCCTGCGCTATTTCTGATCATTGATTGGCTTTGATTGGTATGATTTTGGCTCTCAATGAGCCAGATTTTCCCCAACATCCAAACAGAATTTCATGACCATCAATAAGAAACAGCAACTGCTCGACGCCGCCCTGACATTATTTACCCAGCACGGCATTCAGGCCACGGCGACGGCCAAAATTGCCAAAACGGCAGGCGTTGCCAACGGCACTCTGTTCCACCACTTTGCCAGCAAGCAGGCCCTGGTTGAGGCCCTGTATCTGAGCATTAAAACCGACATGTCACAGGTGCTGCTGCCACCGGATCCAGGCCTGAGCACTCAGGCACAGTTCGCGCACCTCTGGCACGCGGCCATCGACTGGGGCCTGACGCATCCGCAACAGTTTCAGTTCCTGCGCCAGGTGGCAAACGATCCGCACTACCTGCTGAGTCATCAGCACGACATGTTGAGCCAGGCTTTACCCATTCTGCCCGCATTGATCCGGCAGGCGCAGCAGGACGGCCTCATCGCTGAATGGCCACTCCCGCTGATCCTCAATGCCTGCCACAGCCAGTTTCTCGCAACCGTCGGCCTCATGACCGAGCAGCCCGCTCTGGCCGCTGATCCGACATGTCGGCAAGCCTCATTCGAGATGCTCTGGCACGGGATGGCGCGCCAGTCGTCTGACACCCCCTGAATCACAGCGGACTTTTTTCCTTTCTCTCAGGAATTTCACGTTAGTTTCACGAACGGGCACGTATCTTATAAAGAGACAGCGGGTGACAGGCACCCGGATAAGCGCCTGCTGCACGTTATGGCAGCGCATCTGTTGTCCTCAGTCTGATATCAAATGGAGAAAATCTCATGAATCCAATTCTCGTGTTACTCATCAGCCTTGCCCTGCCTCTGACAGCCATGGCAGCTCAGGGCGGTTATACCGGCCCGAATGAAACTCAGAACGCACCAACCACGGTGGCGCAGGCCATGCAAGCGGCAGATGACAGCCGCGTCTCCCTGACCGGCCACATCATTGCCTCGCTGGGTGACGAAGAATACCGTTTCAAAGACAGCACCGGCGAGATGATCGTCGAAATTGATCATCACCTTTGGGGCGATCGTCAGGTCGGCCCGGACACAGAAGTCACCCTCATGGGCGAAGTCGACAAAGACACCCATGAAACAACAGTGGATGTTAAGCTGATCCAAATCAGCCAATAAACTTGATTCACCCCAACACCCCGGCTGAAACTCAGCTGGGGTGTTTTATGTGCCACAGGCTCTGAAATTCACCCAACGATGCTTCAGTGTTGTGATGAAATATCGTCCGCATCTCATTTTCATCGTCAACCTTATTTTCTTTTCATCTTTTGATTGATTGCCCTGATATAATTTCCAGCTATTTTCATCAGGATGATTCAAATGAAAAACATGATCCCAGCAGCATTATTACTGCTGATTTCTAATACTGTTTCTGCAGAAATTGTTGTCACGCAAACAGGACAAATCCAAGGCATCTACAGCTGGGGCATTGCAGAAGTTGTTCCTTCGGTTGATGGAGATACTTTAATTCGTATGCCAACAGGCCTGACCGAATGCCCTGGCGGCGTTTATATCAAAGATTCTGAATATGCCGATCGGCTTCTTTCAATGTCGATGGCGGCTTATGTTGCCAACCAGAAGGTACGATTTCAGGTATGGAATGATGCCGATCGATTCTGGAGCGGCTCGAATGACAATTACTGTCAGCTCAGAAGCGTTCAGCTCATCAAATAAAAAGCAGAGGTAATTCACAGCATGAAAAAATTCATTCTGTTCTTACTGGTCTTTTCTTTCAGCGCATTCGCAGAACCTTTGACCACCCCGGCAGGTGTGCCTAAGAACTTCCATGTTTATGACTTACATGGCAATACATTTGTTGATTTGGCTGCCCATGGCTGTTCATCTGCACGATATTATTTATCGCCAACCCACCCCAAATACGATGCCATCGTCTCTGTATTGTTGGCTGCACAAACGTCGAATAAAAAGATAGTCATCCGATTTGAAGACTGCACGCCACAGGATCAGGGCAAGATTATTGGTGTTTACTACTTATAAGGAGTTTCTGTGAACAAAATAAAATTGAGTCTGACATCTTTACTGATGTTATTGAGCACTTCAGCTTTGGCAAACGCACCAGAGTTTCGAGATGGCTGGCAGTGGAATACCCAAGTGTCGATTCGATTTATTTACGGCTTTTGGAATAATAACAGTACACAGGTTCGCTTAAGCAATGGTGAGTTCTGTTATATCAAATCCACTGAAAAAGAATTGCTTTCTATCGTGCTTGCTATGCGTGCGCAAAATGCAACCGGTGATTTCGTTTGTACGAAAGATGCCGACTCTACCGTTGATGGAAAAGATTCCCGCCACTTACACAGGGTTCGGTTTTAATGAAATATTTAGCACTGATATTTTTCACAACCATCTGCTTTCAAGTATCCGCAGCGACACATTTGCATAGTCAGGATACGGGTGTCATCAGCCGTGTTTTTGTCAATCCTGAAGGGGCTATCGCAGTCCAGCTCAAGCAAGGTTTCCCAAAAGCAAAGTCAGATAACCAATGTCCGGAAAACAATGGTTGGGCAGGACTGCGAATGGCAGATAACGCGATTAAATCTGCGATTCTGGCGGCTAAAACGGCAAACTTACCGGTCACAATCACCATTGAAGGCTGTGAAGGTCCCTGGCTTAAAATTAAAGATATTTATCTGAATTAATGAATAGCCCGTAATTCATCTTACGGGCTTAAATATAAGTTATTTTATTGAAATCGATTGAAGCATCATGAACCTTACCGGATATGAAGACCCGTCGCCGTACACGTGGCATTTTCGTTCTTTTTGTAGTCAATCCGAATCACTTTAAACCCTGCACTTTTTGCTGCGAGCACCTGGGAAAACATGGCTTTCCCCGATTCTGTCGACAGCTCTAAGTACATAATTCCCCATTGACAATCCTTGATCCCTTCCGCGGTATAAAAACCCGCCGTCGTCGTGCCTTCCGAAAACACTGTCGTGATCGTAAAACTCTGGTTGATTTCAAGGTCACTTTGATTCGCCATCACCGATGAAGAGAATGAAATCAAGCCAAATAATGTGCATAATATTTTTTTCATCATAAAACCTATAATTGATTAACCTGCAGGATCAACCTGATTGACAATACAGTAGCCACCCTGGTATTCGATTCCGGATGTATATATGGTTGCAACACGATTATTCGCTGCCCACTGTGCTAACACCACAGAGATCATCGTCGTATTTTCCTGTTTGATTTTCATCCAGTTATATGGCGTCCCTGCACAGTTTTCAGGAATCGCTTGATTCTCAACTTTCACTAATAACGCCCCTTCGATGGCAGTTATATTGGTGATTTTTCCTGAAATATAATGACTGGCAGCATTCACAGATAGCGATGTCATCGCGATGGCAGCCGAAATAACAGCATATATATACTTTTTCATTATTGTTCTCCAATTACGTAAACATCCGAACATACATCACTTCACAACCTTCCGAGTTTTCAACAATCCGGACCGTCAGTTTTTTCTGAGTCGACACTGCCGTCAGGATGGTCGAATACATCACTTCAAAAATGGGGTGTGTGTTCTTCAGCGTCATGTAATAGCCTTCCGCTAACTTACAATTCAGCTTCTCTTTGCCAGCGGGTGCTTCCAGGTAGATGTTGCCCGTACTACTCGGGTACACAGACACCAGTATATCTTTTCCTACCCCCTGACACTGGTTCGGATAACACGCTGCCCAGGTGGTCGGGCTGAGAAAAAACAGCAGGAAAATAAAATATTTCATGAATCAGCTCATTCTATGATTTAAGGGGTCATGGTAACGTAAGAAACTTCGCACTCGGGTGAGTTCTCCACAATTCTGATTTGCAGTGATTTCTGTGCTGCAATCCCTGTCAGAATCGTCGAATAAATCTCCCGATATAACAAATGATTCATTTTCAGCGTCATATATTGCCCTTCAAAAAGATCACACTTCAGGTTTTCTTTTCCCTCTGGTGCACCAATATAGATGTTACCACTGGATGCCAGGTAGGTTCGGGTTAATACTTCTTTCCCTACACCGTAGCAGGCAATATTATTGCATGCCGCCCAGGTGGCAGGGCTCATCAAAAATAATAGAAAGAGAATGGTTTTCATGGCTCACTCATACTGTGATTCAAGGGTTCATGGTGACGTAAGATACTTCACCCTATAGCACTTTGCCACGATCTGATTTTTGGCGCCCCAGATACTGCGACCTCAGTCAACATTCACCTGAGGAATATACCAATAAAACAATTTACTCGCCCTCAAAGGTATTCAACTTTCATTGAGATCACATAGATTCTCTTCACTTTCTTTTTGGGCTCATCCCAAAACCCTTTATAATTTAAAGCATATCAAAATCATTAACACCGTTTATATTTATCGGAAAATTAAAACCAAAACCATTACAAGTAAGATGGTTGTTTATATTACAGACTTTTTAGTCAAGAAATAACATCTTCAGCCTGTGACCATGTATGAGTATAATGCTTTCTCTCATTAAACCGAATTTCCTTTAAAGTAGGAACTTCCAGCAATGACGTTAAATATCCATCTTCAACATTGGTATTACCTATAAAAAATATACTCTCTAGTGACTGAGAGTTATCAAATGATCTTAAGGAGTTAATGTTTCCACAATCATTCAACATAACTTTTTTCACTTTTCCCAGTTTACCAATCGAAGATACATCATACACTTTTTTACAATTGTCGATTTCCATTACATGCAAACTTTGACACTTCTCAATGTTAGAAATATTTTCAAGTTTAGGGCAGTCAACTAAATCTAGAATAGATAAATATTTAAGATTCTCAACGCCTGATAAAGACACAAGTTTTCTCGAAGTTATTTGCAAACATTTTAGATTAGACAGTGCTTGAACATCCATCAGGTTATCATGTGGATAGTTTATAATATTAAGGAGATTTAAACCTTCACAACAAAGAACTGTTTTTGCTTTTGGTCTCCACTGAACCTTACATATCTTTAAATTTCTGAACATTGAAAAATCAGGTGCTTTTGTAAACTCACATTGCAACCCTAAATATTCAATGTCTTTAACACTCTCTAAAGGAGATATATCTTTCACCTCCCAAGAATAAATTTCCACACCTCTCAATTCAGGCAATGCCTTAATGAAGGAAATATCATTATCATTCCAACCTGCAGATTTACTTAGACGCAGAACAGAAATATTTTCTTTATCTATTACTGATTTAAGGCTATCAGACCAAGAATCTGTTAATACAAGACAACGCCCCATTCCATTTTCAGCCTCATCAATGAAATATTCACTATTGTTATTCAAGTAAGTGCCTCCTGTTTAGGCTAATTGGATCAACTTTATCAGAAAATCGAGCAGGTACACCACCAGTAATTTCTTGAATACGTTTGTGCTCTGATAATTCCCTTGCAGTTTTCCCTCCTAAAACTTCTGTAGTCTTCACCTCCTGACTTGAATCTAGATTACCAGATTTAATATGTTGCTTAAGGCGATTAGGAATATTAACTGACTGCCCGACATATTGCCTACCAGATGTATCTGTAAATTCATAAACTCCCTCTTTTACTGCCCCAACACTCCAGGGCGTCCGCATGAATGGTTAAGGTTTAGCCATTGACGTAAATCCAGCCACAAGGACTTGCTCCAAAAAGGCGGGTTTCATCATGCAACGTTTCTGTTTCATCGGCACGCTAATCTTGGTTGGCTCAGCTCTGAGCATGTTCAGTGCCATGTGCCTTAACCCCGCCAGGTTTTCAGCCGCGTTTTCTCGGTAAATCTGACAAGCATCTTCTCGCATACTCACATCTAATATCCAGTGCATTGACTCAATACCCCAGTGGGCACGGATGGCATTCCCGGCCTGCTCTGGGGTCAGTTCGGCTGAACTTATATAGTAGCGATACTCCAACTCTGGCTCTTTGCCTTTTGCCGCACGGTAGTTTTCGACCATCACGATGCTGGTCAGCCCGCTCCAAGTGGAGAAGTCCCCCTCCAGCTCACTGGCATTCAATACATGGCAAGTACGCGCTTCAACCCGCCCCTTTTGCTTCTCAATTTGACACGTGGTCTTCTCTATTGGGGCGCGGCGGTATGGGGCGAAAGCGGTCTGTACGGCTGCCGCTAACTTGCCCGGATTGCCCTTAACCGCCAATAAGTAATCAGCGCCGGTATTGCGGTGATTTCATTGCTCTTGTTGTCGGTTTTGAGTTGGCCCAATACCAATTGGTTGGCGCTGGCGTAGGCACTCACCATATGGATGGTGCTTTGCCTGTCGTCTCTGTCATAGGAGCCGCGTAAGGTCTTGCCATCAATGGCAACCACCTCACCACAGGTCAACTTGTGCACCGCTTTCATCCAGGCAAGAAAGCAGTCACGAAACTCAGCGGGATCTATACTCGCAATCAAACGAGCAAAGGTATCATCAACGGGTACCCCTTTTTCAAATAGATTCTGTTTAAGAAACCACTCATGGTGGCCAAGAACGTATTCGCGAATATCGGTCCAGCCTTGGCCTCCGGCTATCACGGCGCAGACGAGCCAAACAAAATATCAAACAGAGGGTAGTCCACTTTTGCGCTTTGTCGTTCGTCACAGATGATACTGAAATGTTCTTTGATGGTATCGATATTCATGGCCACTCCTCAAAAGAGGAGCATAAGATCACAATTGGTTCGTTTGGTCAATTTTCACTTAGCATTGAGCAAAAAACGTTCATGATCTTACCCTGTTAATTCACTGAATTTTCGATAAAATTCAATTCAGGATGCATTCCAACATACAAACTGGAAGAGTATTTTATAAACAGACAGAAATAATATTTTTTTACTTGGTCAGTCATAATATCATGGCGACTGTAATGTCATGATAAATACCTCAAAAAATTCATTTAATACAGTACCTTAGGTGTAATTCACGAGAAGCTTGATTCTTAAGGCCCTGTCTATGAATGCTTCTCATCACTTCATCAGCCAATCGTACTACCCTGCTTTCTTCTAAAATCTTGTCAAGACCATGCTATTGCATAGACTAGGAGTTAAGATAATGGCAACGTTAATCAGAACACTTTTTATGATCCTAACTAAGAAACTTATTACCCTGCGTATAAAGCAGGGACTTACCCAACAACATATAGTGATCCGGGAAGTACTGGAAATCCTAGTAATAAAGTATCATTCTCGTCGCTGGGATAAGAGCAGGCAAGAGAAGGCGGCTAAATGAGTGATGATGCAGCCATCCAGCAACTGATTGAACAACTCAGCAACAGGGTATCTGGCAGACGGCGTTCAGCAGCTAAGAAGCTGAGAAAACTAAAAACCAAAGAAGCAGGCCCCGCACTGTTTGCCGCCTTAAAAAACGAACTCAATGATAAACGTACCTGGGAAACGCAATATCAGATGATCATGGCTTTGGGAGAATCTGGTTACACCGAGAGCCTAGATTTTTTACGTCAACTTGCCGAACAAGAATTTGAAGCAACAATGATTTATGTCGCAATCGGAGACTCAATAACAAGACTTATTTATTTAGATGAAAAAAATGTTCATAACGTTATCGAACAAGTGCTAAGTCTCCCCCAGAATTCTTTTTTTTGTAATGGAATCCTAAGAGCAATTGCAATGCAAAGAATTGTTCCAGAAGAAAGGGATATAAAAAGACTGCTTAAATTTGCAGACAGTCGCGGCACATCTGATAACAACACCACCTGGATTGTTTCAGCTTCTGCTGGTTGGCACAAAAACGAAAACACCATTCCATTTCTACAAAAACATGCGGACTCAGAAAACCAACAAACAAAAAAAGCAGCCGAAGCTGCTTTAAAGAAAAAATATATTAAGTGGTCAATTTTATAGGAAGCCTAAACAGGCTTCCTCATAATCCCACTTACCGTTGGACTCGCCTTCATCGAGATAGGCTCGAATCTCATCATAAGAAATAGTTGGAGGAATATCGACAGCGATTAACCGGGGTTGATCGCTAACCTCAGAGCTACACCCCATGGACTCTAAGGTTTCCCTTACGGACTGAACCTCCTGATCGCTGGCAAACCAGATACGTACTGTACTATGGCCTGAAGGCTCCAATAGCTCTTTCATATACAGACATCCATCTACTTCTTCAGCACTAACGACATCTCCAAGCGAAACACCTTTAACATAAAAAGGAATGTTATCCAGCTTGAAACCTTTTCCGTCCGGCAAAGTCCATAAGGACTCAGTTTCATTTCGGTTTGAATCGCTAACGGGATATTCAAAAAATAATTTTACGTGCTCACTCATAGTTACTAATTATTACTTTTATCTAAATTACATCTACAGCACAGAATTTGACCATTTTCAAGCGTGCCATCACCACCTTTAGATCTCGGGCTGATGTGATCTCTGTGCCGCTCGTTTTCTGGTGGGGTCACACCGCGCCGATGTCTTTGGTGCAGGAACAACTTCAGTATCACAGTTAGTACAACGATTCACACCGCCATTTTGCGCTGCATTTTCTGCGTCAATTTCTCTTTTGGTTTTTTGAGTAAAAACCTTACCAGTTCGATCAACACCAGCAGATCCTGCTTTCTTTGTAACCTTTTCTTCAGTCTTTTCAACCTTGTTATCAACTCTCTCCACTGCTTTCGCGGTAGCATTTAAAGACTGCTTCACTCGGCGAAAATTAGCGAACCTCTCTGCAGCATAAGCTGCACCTCGAGCAATAAACGAAGCGCCTCTAGCAACGGGTACCACAGACATAAGCGCGACTACAGCTTCCTATTTCTCTGCGTCCGTGGACTGATTTACAAAGTTTTCATTACCCCACACAAACCGATTTTCAATGGGCTTAAATTGATGCTTCCTTTGACCTCTTCTTTCCCCACTGAAATCATGAACTCTGGTGCCGGTTACAGTCATTGTCTCAGTATATTTACCATTACTGTGATCAGCGTTAGAGTTATCATTATCTCCCGCTTCGGAGTTTTCCTCCGTCTCAAAACCGGTTGGATCGGTATACTTCAGTGGGTTATTCCACGTATAAGTATAGCGGTTGAAGCTGCCTGTCACATAAGGTGACTGGATCAGCGGTTCTGCACTCAGGAAACGGCCGAGTTCCTGATCATATACACGGCCGTTCATGTGGAGCAGGCCCACTTCTTCAATGTGCTCGTGGCCAGTGTAGCCGCGGTTGGTCATCGCATCTTGCAAGACCGACTGCTGATGGTGAGTGTCACGCCACTGCACACTCCGCATCCGCCCCCAAACATCGAAGCTCCGGCGTTCAACGATATAGCCATAGCCGTCATCATGTCTAAAGTATTCAAGGTCTGAAGATGATACGGAAAGTGCTGGAGAGAAGTACCAGTCCAGACGCAGAGATTTAGGAAGACAAGTGGCTTTACTTGTCGTTAATCTATCTCTGCTCTATTAAAAAACTGACTTAAAGATCTACATACAACTTCAATCTCACTCTCGGGATATTCTCCGTCATCTGATGCAAGCTCATGCGGAATACGAACCAAAGGAGGATCATCATTATCATTTAGCACTTTTAAAAAATAAGGATCTCCCGATCCAGCGAGACAAGAGGCAACGGGCAAGTATCCTAATTTAAGTACGACCTTTCCTGGATATCCCCCTAATGCTTCCTCGCACATTTGACGAACAGTAAACCACTTAAGGTCTGCGCCAAACTCCGATTCGTCATCTTCTTCATCCAAAGAAAAACACACCCCAGCCAACGGAAAACTTTTCAATAAAGACAATATACAAGAAGGCACCAATCCATCTGGAAGTTGCTCAACCAACTGATTTATATCCTCTTCGGAAGCTTTCAACCCAGTCAACTGAGTTTCTATCTTTTTATCTCAGATATAAGACTCATTATAATTCCAAAACCTTTGCTAATGGTCCGTCTTTACCCGCTAGTGCAGACCAACCTGGTTTAACCCCCCTCAATCAAAGTGGCAAACAATTCGTCATGAATCAAAATATTTACTTTTACCCTTCCAGATTCATTACCCCAAACAACGTTTACATCTGAAATTGTATCCACTACCTGAAATACATCATGAGTAATACCATTTACATAAGCTTGAGGGTTAGCAAATGGCATATTTTCTGGCTCTTTCCATTCGGGCTCAACAGGTGTACTACACCTGTTATAAAGCCAAACATCGCCAACTATAGAGTCGGTTTCATCAAGAAGATAAGCATAAGCTACCCGTCCATCATCATCGAAAATAGTTGAATAACCGGTTCTATTGTCGATAAATCTACCATCACATGTCATCAAATCGTCCACTATCCCATTCACTTTTCCAATAATCTTTTTGCTCTTTTCGCCAAGCTTTTCTATCAATCTGTGAAAAATGTCGGTACTTGCGGAGCCAATTGATGTGATCGTGGCCGAAAGCTTCAA
Source organism: Photobacterium sp. GJ3 (assembly GCF_018199995.1). NCBI lineage: Bacteria > Pseudomonadati > Pseudomonadota > Gammaproteobacteria > Vibrionales > Vibrionaceae > Photobacterium > Photobacterium sp. GJ3. Next base: position 3,277,470 of record NZ_CP073578.1, read on the forward strand.
TCTCTAGCAGCCATCGCATCTGGAAGTGATGGCTGCCATGACAAGGAACATGATATCGACTAGGTCATGCTGGCGATTGATACGGGAACGGGTGTCTTTGATGATGCTTAGGTGGTCAAATTGGGACATGTAGTTTGTTGATTTATCGTAGTGTGCGGGATTCGTTCGCTGTTAAATCAATAAGTTCCATGTTTCTTTAACAAAGTATGATCCGGCCCTGCCTAATCGAGTTGTACTGTTTGTTGTTCGGGTCGTGATTGTTCCAATTTCGTCTGCTTTCTTTGTAACAATTAATGTTCAAGTTCTTCCAATACTTCGTTTACTAATGCTCTTATTTCCTGATCCTGTTCACTGGCCAAAACTGAGTTTAACGTAGTCTTTATCTCAGCAGATTTTTCCGATAAAGACATCAATAAATCTAAAGCACTATCGCGATAACGGGAAGCTTGGTTTTGTACTTCATCTAAATAAATATCTACATGTTCGAGAACCATATTCCGACAAGCATTTGAAAGAGGAACTCTATTCCCGTTGATAAAAACGGTCACTTCCTCGGAAGCATATCCATTTGCAATCTCGGCTAGTAGCGCATAAACATGCTCTCGTCCTACTGAAATATTCGAACGTAATATCTCAAGCAAGAAAGGGATAACATAAAACGCCGCTTCATATAAATCTGACTGGAGAACCACGTGGTTATCGAGTTTCCAATAGGCCTTTTCCCGCTTTTCTTCGTCTTCCGAAATTAATTGCTCGATAGCCTTTGGCACATGGCTAGCATCCCCATGCGCTTGCTCTAATTTCTTCCAATCAACACTTCCGATACTTTCAAACATGTTACTATACCTTAATCAAATGAAGTTCCTGGAGGAAACTGGTCTCTGGTAAAAGTGCCTTGGCATCGCGTACAGACCGGGATAACATCACTTTTATGGGGCCGAACTTTCGGTCTAATCGCGGGTGTTAGCATCACATCTTTGGGATTACCACCCAGCGCCTGCGTAACTATATCTTCTGCACACATACCATTGCATTGCCCTCGCACTTTAAAGCCAACAGCCACTTCCCCTGTTTTAGTATTAACCCCACCAACAACAGTTGATATCTGTTCTTACTTGGTCTCTGACATTTGGCGAATTGCTGCGACCGCCGCATCTCTGGAAGCTATCGCGTCATCAATTGTTCCCTTTGTAACATCATCAGACAATCCCTTCGTGAAACGATTTCTCACCCAATCCCCAGCTCCACTGAGCTGATTTTTTACCCAACTCCCAGCACTGCTGACCTGATTTTTCAACCAGCTTCCACTCGCCTTTAAAATGCCAGGAGCAGCTTTAATGGTAATGCTCGTCCCAAGTCCCAGCCCCACAAAGTTAACTGGATGATATCCGAAAGCTGCAATTTGTGATTCCAAATCAATTGATTGGAATGTGCTGTACTCAGAAGGGGGCAAAGCACCAGGGTAATCAAACCACTGCATATCATATGGATCTGGGAGCGTATCAAAATTCAAATATGCTGTTTCATCGCCCAGTTCATCCTTACCATTCTTATCACCAACATTCCCTTTGGGACCGACTAGGTCCTTAGATGTCGATGTCTCCTGGCTATTAGTCGTCGCCCCCTCAATGTGTCTGAACCCCGTCGGATCAATATACTTCAGTCAGGAAGCGGCTAAGGGAAGTAATAAACGCGGACCTGCGTCGAAGCTGCAACAGCAGACAGGTAAGTAAAAGCAGCACATTAAAGATGCCCGCTAGTGCGGGCATTTGTTATTCGGAGCAGTGGATATCAAATGTACATTCCAAATTCAGCTTAGCTAGAATGCTCATTTGCTCTGGCCATAGTGTTGGCCCTCCAGAACCAGAGGAACACCAATTACAATTTACAGTCATAGAAACACCTTGATGTCGCTGCAACTTAGCCAAAGCAAAATCCTTATCAACCAACTGATCTAACAACCATTTAAGATGATGCCTAACATCCTTGGATAGTACCTTACCTTCAGAAGAGAGAGACCAATAAGTCGTTTTTGCTTTTCTGGTAGTTCCTCTTGAGTTTTCAATTAACTCACCTTTGTTTTGCGAATAACTAGGCTTTATTCCTAACGATTCAGTTACCAAAGAAGATTCATCATCCAAATAAACAAGGAGTTCAACGTAAGTTGATTCACAAGACCCATAGTTGGCATCAAGAGGTGTTCTCCTTGACGCATGTAATTTTTCTATCATGGCAAATAATCAGCAATATTACCTATAAGGTCACCAGCATCGTTTATGTAATCACCATTATCAAGAATTCTTCCATGGTGATCATTCCGTAAACCAGTATCTTTTTTCAGACCTTCTAGGGCTCTACCCCAATCCCTCTTCGTTAGATTTTCACCAAAGTGTTCATGATCTTGCCCTGCGCTTCACTAGAGCTACAAGGGAAGTCTCATACACCAAATACATAAAAACCAATACTAATTGCTAATATTAAAAAAGAAGCAATAACAAAGGAAAAAACAAAAAATTTAATTATTTTAATTTTCGGTAGTGGAACGGTTTTCAGATCTATTTTGCACCTAGAAAAAACAACTATAAGTAAAAAATATAAAGCAAACAAGAACAGCAAAAACAAATCCTTATTAAGGAGGTTGTATTCAAAAATATATGTGTACAAAACCACCAAGGATAATAAATAATGAACGAACGATTGAGTTAACAATATTTCAGCTTTATTCTTATAGTGCTCCCCACAAATGCTTTCCATTTTGGTTCTCAATATTTCAACAGATATTGAAAAAAAATCACTCATACTCACATCAACTCTTTAATAGTTTTAAAAACTCTAATTCTTATTGCCTTAAAAGCATTATAGTCTGCAGCAACATCAATCGCTACATAAGCACTACTTATGGCAAAGCCTGGTAAACCATAAAATGATAGTGCAGTGAAAGCTAAGTCTAAAACAACGTCTCCGACCAAGTCGACCTTTTCAATAGTAGTCATTTCTGTCAAATTTGCATTCAAGGCTGAACGTACAGTATAAATGACTGAAAATCCAGCAGCTAGATTACCTGCACTTGATAATCTACTAAGAGATTTAAGTTGAACATTTTCTGCCCTAACCGATAGATCTAATCTCTTTCTCCAAGTGCTCCTTTGATGTTTGATAATCTTTTCTTTTACACCTGATAGAATACCTGTCCACTTCCCCTTTGCTGAGACAATCTAAACTGGAGATTTCTGCCACATAACAGCAGAAGATCACCATGAAGAAGTCACGTTTCACTGAGTCACAGATAGTCGCGATTCTCAAAGAAGCGGATGCTGGCCTGAAGGTGAGCAAATGGTGATACGGGAAGAGAAGTGCTGGAGAGTTTGATCAGTCAAGAAGGTGGGATTCTGGAAGACAAGCGGCTAAGAAATAAAGTAAAGCCCGCGACTGCGGGCTTTACTTTATTTTATTCTTGATCCATCAACTGACGATAATTGTTGAACAGTGAAGAAGCTTCTGAATCATCTTCTAAAAGACGCTCATAAAAAGAAGGATCTTTAGCCCACTCTTCAAATACAAGTGATGATAAAACTTCTCTTTCTTCCTGTACTATCGCTGATAACTTCCAATGCGACGATAAGCGAGCATCTGATACATTGAAAAACTCAGCAGCAAAAGGTTTAGGATATTCATCATACTCTTCAACGCAAATATAGTACCAAGGGCTATTATCCCAAAATACCACACCATAGACCGTATATTCTTTGCCTATATCAAGATCTACTTCTCCTTCGGGCATAGAGATATACTTCTTTAAACGCTTCAACACGTTTTCATCAGGAAACGAGTTCAAGTTATTCACTTTACAAACAACTTTCATAATCACTTCTTAAAATTAGTAAGTACCCTTCCTAAATAACTGTTCCTAAATGTAGATCACTGGAAAGTAGAAAATGAAGGGAACTCGGTAGAGTTTGTGCGATCTGATCAGTCGCCAAACATACAAACCCACAAAACAATACCGAGACCTATGATTTTAACATTACCTGACCGGGCAGAGCGACGCCGGATTATCAAAAATATACACAAGACCAAAGACAAAGATCACTGCAGACGCTTAAACGCCATATTGTTACTCGCCGATGGGCTGACTGTTACAGCTGTCTCCAACATACTTGCCGCTGCTCGATCGTCCATCAATCGATGGGTTCAATGGTACACAGAATGTGGTATCGAGGGTTTAAAAAGCTCAACCAGAGGAAGAACGTCAACACTTCCTTTTGCTCAGATTTCAGCCGTAATCACAGCACTGTTGGAGTTCAGTCCTCAAGATCTGGGTTACCAACGCTCACGCTGGAGCACTGAGTTGATAGCGATAGAAATCAACCGAGTATTCGCCTCAAGGTGCATACATCAACGATTCGCCGCTGGCTTCCTAAGCTCGGTATTGTATGGCGAAGAGCAGCACCGACGTTACATATCAAAGATCCAGATAAAGAAGCGAAACTTGCCAGGATTCAACAGGCTTTAGAGCAATGTGATATCAACCATCCTGTATTCTACGAAGACGAAGTAGACATCCACTTGAATCCTAAAATAGGAGCAGACTGGGTATACAAAGGCCAACAAAAGAAAGTGGCCACACCAGGACAAAACGCTAAACATTATCTGGCGGGCGCGCTGCATGCGAAAACAATCACCCTCATCGTCGATAATTACATCATTCACAAGAGTCGAAAGACTCAAAGCTGGTTGAAGGAAAACCCGAAGTTCATCCTACTGTTTCAGCCCGTATATTCCCCGTGGGTGAACAAAATAGAGAAGTTATAGCATGCCTTACATGAAACCATTACACGCAATCATCAATGCACAACAATGTGGAAACTCTTAAAGCAGGTGCGCTACTTCATGGATCATGCATCACCTTTTCCCGTTGGAGGCCATGGGTTACTGAAAGTGGAGCGGAATTAGGATCATTTATTTAGTACCTATCCCCAGTCATGCAATATTATTTTTCTTACTTTACCCAGTGTAAAACACTATTGGTCATGACAGACATAATAAAGTTAAATACAATTCACACCACATTCACAATAAAAACACATGACATGCAATGTGTTTAGTTTCGATTTATCATTAAACTTAAATCAAGCTTTCTCTTTTTATTGAGCATAAATCAGGGTCAAGCTCCTCGAGCATATCTTCAAACTTTTCCCATCCATTATTAATTATATACTCATATTCCTCAAAAAAAACCGGAACAGCCCATACTAGAACTGTACTCGGTTTAGAACCTTTATATTCGTAAAAACCCTCATCAAAATAAGCGGGCATCGTAAAGTATATTGCTTGGAAGCCCAGTCTTTGGGTAATTTCTTCAGGCAAGAGTACAACTTCTCCTCGAAGTACTGCTTTTTTACTTTCGGATACAGATTCACACAGAGACATTAATAATGAAGATATTATTTCTGGATCAACTGATGAGTTACATGAAAACAACAATTCTTGCTTAACTTTATTTTCATAACCAATACAATAAGAGTGTTCACTTAATCCTAGTGAAACATAAGTTGAAACATTTTCAACCGGCGTATCATTGAATAGCAACACTTTATAGTTAGAGTTATTATCCTTCCACCCCTGAATAATTAAACCTAAGTGCTTTTCCATATGCTTAATCAACAAAACATATACTCCTACTGATTATCAGTTCTATTACAGCTTGGACAAGGTAAACGGGTTTCTCTATTATACTCATCCAGAACGTCTTTTCGACTCTTACCCTCTAAGTCCCTATCTTTCCACTTCGGTTGATGGTCTACATCCCAGCCATCAGGGCCATTTCTTTTTTCTTTCTTATGTGGATCACTTTTCACATCTTTGCCGCAGTCAGGACATTTTTTTGTCCCTACTTTAGAACCTTGATCAGCATTATCCCAGGAGTCTGTAACTGTTTTTTCTAAATCTTGTTGATCTTTTAGTTATTTTATCTGTTGCTTCTGAAACATTCTCAGCCTTGTTCGAAGCTGCATTTAAAGCTTGCTTAACTTCATCAGCATTATCAACAACATCATCCACTTTTTTAAATTTCCTGAAGTAGCTATATAGCTTAGCTGCACTTCCCATTGGAATAACCATCATTGCAAGTGAAGCTGCAGCCTCCAGCTGCTCTTCAGGTGTAAAGTTGTTTACAAAATTTTCATTACCCCAAACAAACCGATTTTCAATAGGCTTAAATTGATGCTTCCTCAGTCTCAAATCCAGTCGGATCAATATACTTCAGCGGGTTATTCTACGTATAAGTATAGCGGTTGAAGCTACCCGTCACGTAAGGTGACTGGATCAGCGGTTCTGCACTCAGGAAACGGCCGAGTTCCTGATCATATACACGGCCGTTCATGTGGAGCAGGCCCACTTCTTCAATGTGCTCGTGGCCAGTGTAGCCGCGGTTGGTCATCGCATCTTGCAAGACCGACTGCTGATGGTGAGTGTCACGCCACTGCACACTCCGCATCCGCCCCCAAACATCGAAGCTCCGGCGTTCAACGATATAGCCATAGCCGTCATCATGTCTAAAGTATTCAAGGTCTGAAGATGATACGGAAAGTGCTGGAGAGTTTGATCATCAAGTACCAGTCCAGACGCAGAGATTTAGGAAGGCAGGCAGCTAAGGGATAAAGTAAAGCCCGCGACATGAATTGCCCCCCAATAGTGATGTCCAACTATTGGGAGTCACTTCAAAATGCGGGCTTGGACTAATCAGAAAAAGCGATAATACCGAAACAGCTCTCCAAGTTTAGACTTTGAGTATTCGCCTCTTGCATCGAACTGACTTTCAATCAGTTTTTTATTTTCTATCAGAGCGCTCGGCACCTCAGTTGTCTGGCTTTTTTCTGCAAGATTAATAATCGTCTGCAATATTTCACAAGCAGTGGATTCATCTTCTTCTTTTAATAAGAAACTGATGGTTTCATTTATAGAAGAAAATGCTTCAGATGGACTCATACTTCCAATAAAGTCATCTCTAAAATTTTCAAAAAACCACTCGTCTTCGATTGGATCTGAGTTCCAATAATCAATAGCTTCAATCAGTGCATCACGATATATCATCATCAATCCTTAAACTTGAAAATAAAAAATGAGGAGGCGATTAGCCTCCATCATATTCAATAGTTGCCTCTAATGCAGATCTTAGCCAATCCCAAAAACTATTCATATCCTGTTTATTTTCATAACCAGGACTGGAGAAGTCATGAATAATGACAACTCCTTCTTTACCCTTATCCCAACAAGCAACATCGTCGTTATCTTCTCGACGAGCGAATGGAATAAGCTCTCTTTCAGGATACCTTTCTTGTAAGCCCCTAAATCTTGTCCGAAGCTGGTCTCCCTGTAGCACTATCCAAGGGTCAAAATCTAACAATCCTTGGTCAACTATCCGCAAAAATTCTTGTGGATAGTTGAACCAAATAGGTAGTTCGGATTCGTTTAAAAGTTGTTCTGACATATCTAATCTACCGAGCCTATATAAAGTGAACCGTTTGGATAAGTGTTACGGAAGCAGGGCGAGAGCACGTATGCTCAGTTTTTATCCAAACCTTGGATTCCCGCCAATATTACTTGCTCCAAATAGGCTATATTCATGGCAGCTATTTTTTGCTTGCGCCTGATACTCGCCTTTTTGCTTGTTTCTAATCGAAGCATGTTAAGCGCCATGTGACGCACACCAGCCAGGAGTTCGGCGGCATTGCCACGATAGATTTGGCAAGCATCTTCCTTCATCGTGACATCAAGCACCCAGTGCAACCGATTTTCGATTTCCCAGTGACCTCGGACTGCATCGGCAAAACGTTCGGGGGTGAACACCGCAGAGCCAATGTAGTAGCGGTACTCCAGCGATTCTTTCCCTGCTGAGTCAATACGATAGCCAATAGCAACACCGACGCTTTGAAGCCCTTTCCAATCAGGGAAATCTGTCGTCAACTCCTGCGCTGGCATGACGTGGTATTCGCGCGCTTCAATACGCCCATGTCCGCGCTCGATGTCACACGCTGGGCTTTTTTCGAGCAATGGTGCCAACGCTTTTTGTACTGCTTTAGCCAGGCTTTTTTGGTTGCCTTTGACTGCTAATAGGTAATCGCCACCTTGCTCAACTATCTGCTTGGCGATATCGGTTTGACAGCCCATCGCATCGATAGAGACAAGACAACCTTTGATATCTAACAGCTTGAGCAGCTCAGGGATGGCGGTGATTTCATTGGACTTATCTTGGGTTTTAACTTGTCCCATGACAACGCCGTTGGCTGTCGCAAAAGCACTGACCATGTGGAGCGTTGATTGCCGATCTTCTCGGTTATAGGAGCTGCGTAACACCTTGCCGTCAATAGCAATAAGCTCGCCATTCGAGTGGACGTTGGCTGCCTGCATCCATTTTAAAAAGCAGTCTTGAAACTGGTCAGGCTCAATGGAAGAAACAACTCTGGCAATCGTGTCATGGACAGGGATGCCCTGGCGAAAAAGTCCTTTGTCCTGTAGCCAATTGAGGTGAGCTTCGCCAAAGTCTTCGATATCTTCCCAGCCCTCCATACCGGCAATGGTGGCGCATACGGTCAGAAACAAAATGTCGAACAGTGGGTACGATATTTTTGCTGACTGCCGTGGGTCTTGAATCACTGAAAAGAATTGAGAAAAAGCATCGATATGCATCAGGAACTCCCGTAAAAAGGGGAGTATATGATCACAGCCAGCCTTGATCGTCAAACTGATCTATTTTGTTCAAAAAACGTTCGTGATCTTGCCCTGAAATTTCGTCTGCTTTCTTTGTAACAATTAATTTTCAAGTTCTTCCAATACTTCGTTTACTAATACTCTTATTTCCTGATCCTGTTCACTGGCCAAAACTGAGTTTAACGTAGACTTTATCTCAGCAGATTTTTCCGATAAAGAAATCAATAAATCTAAAGCACTATCGCGATAACGGGAAGCTTGGTTTTGTACTTCATCTAAATAAATATCTACATGTTCGAGAACCATATTTCGACAAGCATTTGAAAGAGGAACTCTATTCCCGTTGATAAAAACGGTTACTTCCTCGGAAGCATATCCATTTGCAATCTCGGCTAGTAGCGCATAAACATGCTCTCGTCCTACTGAAATATTCGAACGTAATATCTCAAGCAAGAAAGGGATAACATAAAACGCCGCTTCATATAAATCTGACTGGAGAACCACGTGGTTATCGAGTTTCCAATAGGCCTTTTCCCGCTTTTCTTCGTCTTCCGAAATTAATTGCTCGATAGCCTTTGGCACATGGCTAGCATCCCCATGCGCTTGCTCTAATTTCTTCCAATCAACACTTCCGATACTTTCAAACATGTTTCTATACCTTAATCAAATGAAGTTCCTGGAGGAAACTGGTCTCTGGTAAAAGTGCCTTGGCATTGCGTACAGACCGGGATAACATCACTTTTATGGGGCCGAACTTTCGGTCTAATCGCGGGTGTTAGCATCACATCTTTGGGATGACCACCCAGCGCCTTCGTAACTATATCTTCTGCACACATACCATTGCATGGCCCTCGTACTTTAAAGCCAACAGCCACTTCCCCTGTTTTAATATTAACCCCACCAACAACAGTTGATATCTGTTCTTGCTTGGTCTTTGACATTTGGCGAATTGCTGCGACCGCCGCATCTCTGGAAGCTATCGCGTCATCAATTGTTCCCTTTGTAACATCATCAGACAATCCCTTCGTGAAACGATATCTCACCCAATCCCCAGCTCCACTGAGCTGATTTTTTACCCAACTCCCAGCACTGCTGACCTGATTTTTCAACCAGCTTCCACTCGCCTTTAAAATGCCAGGAGCAGCTTTAATGGTAATGCTCGTCCCAAGTCCCAGCCCCACAAAGTTAACTGGATGATATCCGAAAGCTGCAATTTGTGATTCCAAATCAATTGATTGGAATGTGCTGTACTCAGAAGGGGCAAAGCACCAGGGTAATCAAACCACTGCATATCATATGGATCTGGGAGCGTATCAAAATTCAAATATGCTGTTTCATCGCCCAGTTCATCCTTACCATTCTTATCACCAACATTCCCTTTGGGACCCACCAAGTCCTTAGATGTCGATGTCTCCTGGCTATTAGTCGTCGCCCCCTCACCCGTCGGATCAATATACTTCAGCCAGGATGCGGCTAAGGGAAGTAATAAACGCGGACCTGCGTCGAAGCTGCAACAGCAGATCGAACAGGTCAGGCAGCTACCAAGAGCGAAGCAGCAGTTTGTGATGGAGATGTTAGATACGGTGATCCAGCAAGCTGCACATTAAAAAGCCCGCTAGTGCGGGCTTTTGTATCAACTTTTTATTATTCGTAAATTCTTGCAGCATAAAAAATATCAGCAAAGATTTTCCACTTTATATCACCGGGAAACTCTTTTCCTTGATTCTCATAGAAACCGTCCATGTCTTCAACCCATCCAGATACGGCCTCTAAGAAGCTTGGTAAGTCTTGATTTTGCCAATCATCAGAATGATCTTTAAAGTCAGCGATCATACTTATAATAAAGTTAGAAAAGTCCTCCTTTGTTAATACATTATCAAGCTCATCTACTAGTTTTGATTTCATTACAATCCGCCTCCAAGGACTCTAATAGAAGCACCCTCATTCTTACTCGTAAATTTGAATGCTTCATTTGCTATTTCGTATACGGTTGCAGGCTTTGTCCGCATTGGTACGCCAGCTTCTTGGAAAGATTTTAACCGACTATAATCAAGAGAAAAAACTTTCCCATCTCGTTCAACAGTTCTGATTGCTGGCAAGTCATTAGCTGTTACTTTTCCGGATTTCAAATCATCGATCAAACCTTTCAATGAACGACCATCCTTAAAAGTGGCCTTAATACAATCTTGCATAAATCGAATAGAACTTGGGTCGGCTAATCCCTTTGTAAAAACAGAGAAGCGTTATTAATCGAAAATTACGCCTAACCAATGTAAAGTTTGTCAGTCAGTACCTCCAGTTTTCTACCGGCCACTGTTGGTTCGAAGTTTTCGTCAAAACCAATTGCATCCAGTTTATCAGTACAACAGTCACGGAGTTCATCTGCATGGTCGTCTGTAATTTCACCACCTTTAGATATAGCCTGTAACACCTGATTTAAGTCAGGCGTTAACTGAAGTATCATAAGCATAAATTGGACATCGTATTTACTTAAATAGATCATTTATTTTGCTCATTATGTCATTTTAGACGTGCTGCTTGCCTCTATACTAAGACAATTTCAGAGATTAATCACAGCTCTCAACTATATTTATCCCATTATCAAACACTGATTACAGAAACAATCAAAATTACCTTTCAATACCCATTGACCTGAGTAAAATCATTGAAACTTCTATTGAACAGTAGTAAAAGTCTAATCTCCAATATAATACTTATATTTCGATTACTATCAATCAATTAAATACAAGAGGCATAAAAACACTTTGTCCACTTCCCCTATGCTGAGACAGTCTAAACTGGAGATTTCTGCCACATAACAGCAGAAGATCACCATGAAGAAGTCACGTTTCACTGAGTCACAGATAGTCGCGATTCTCAAAGAAGCGGATGCTGGCCTGAAGGTGAGCAAATGGTGATACGGGAAGGGAAGTGCTGGAGAGTTTGATCATCAAGTACCAGTCCAGACGCTGGGATTAAGGAAGGCAGGCAGGCAGCTAAGGGGTAAATTAAAGCCCGCGACATGAATTGCCCCCCAATAGTGATGTCCAACTATTGGGAGTCACTTCAAAATGCGGACTTGGACTAATCAGAAAAAGCGATAATACCGAAACAGCTCTCCAAGTTTAGACTTTGAGTATTCGCCTCTTGCATCGAACTGACTTTCAATCAGTTTTTTATTTTCTATCAGAGCGCTCGGCACCTCAGTTGTCTGGCTTTTTTCTGCAAGATTAATAATCGTCTGTAATATTTCACAAGCAGTGGATTCATCTTCTTCTTTTAATAAGAAACTGATGGTTTCATTTATAGAAGAAAATGCTTCAGATGGACTCATACTTCCAATAAAGTCATCTCTAAAATTTTCAAAAAACCACTCGTCTTCGATTGGATCTGAGTTCCAATAATCAATAGCTTCAATCAGTGCATCACGATATAGCATCAACAATCCTTAAACTTGAAATCAATAACCTCTTTGGTATTGATATTTTCAACATAATGAACCTCAACGCCATTTACGTTCTGAGTACGCTTCACCCATCCATCTTTATGCAGAAGGTTATTCTTTGTATCAGGCATTCTTGGAGGAGTAACACCAGATGGGTTTGATTTAACTTCCTCCATTGCAAGTTGCTCTTTTAGGTCTTTAGCTTCTGTTCGCCCGGTACTAATATCTGCGCTCTTTGCAACCTTTGAACTTTGATTTAAAGCACCAAAGTCTCCTTCTGCTTCATATGATCCATTTCCTCTGGGACTTTTGGGAAGCGGGCCACTAGAAAGCCATTCCTTTGGAGCTTCAAGTGCATCTTCAATCTGCTTAAAAACCTTAAAATTTTTAAGCTTTTGATTAATATAGCCTTGCAAGCCCAACTGCGCACCTGCAAGCCATCCTTGCCGACGAGCAATATCATAAGCATTCGCCCCCGCAGCAAGAAGATCAAGATATTGATCGCGAACGAATGAAATTCCTGAAGTAACAAGCTGGCCCCACCTGGTTGTTGGTATGCTTGCTTCATAAAAGCTTTGCCTTTGACTTGGCAAATTATCATCACCATACCGCTTAGATTCACTGCCTGTGTTACGACCGTTTCTATCGAAATGCGTCACTTTACCAGATGAGCTGTTATGGACTGAACGACCTAAACCATCATCGCTTAATCCAGCCCCCTCAACATGCCTGAACCCCGTCGGATCAATATACTTCAACGGGTTATTCCACGTATAAGTATAGCGGTTGAAGCTCCCCGTCACATAAGGTGACTGGATCAGCGGATCTGCACTCAGGAAACGGCCGAGTTCCTGATCATACACACGGCCATTCATATGGATCAAAGCCACTTCTTCAATGTGCTCGTGGCCAGTATAACCCCTGTTGGTCATCGCATCTTGCAAGACCGACTGCTTATGGTGACTGTCACGCCACTGCACACTCCGCATCCGCCCCCAGACATCGAAGCTCCGGCGTTCGACAATATAGCCATAGCCGTCGGTGATCATATCGACGGAATTCAGCGCATCGTAATGCAGGTAAATTCAGCAAGTATGTTTAAGCAAGGGTACAAGTTCTATATATCAGATAATAATGTCTGGCTTGTTGATAGTGTACCTCCTAAATACCTTACTTTAGAAAATAAAAAATGAGGAGGCGATTAACCTCCATCATATTCAATAGTCGCCTCTAATGCAGATCTTAGCCAATCCCAAAAACTATTCTTATCCTGCTTATTTTTATAACCAGGACTGGAGAAGTCATGAATAATGACAACTCCTTCTTTACCCTTATCCCAACAAGCAACATCGTCGTTATCTTCTCGATGAGCGAATGGAATATGAAGTGGTCAATGAAAATTGGCTCCTTTGTAACAACTAATCCATTACGAGGGTGGCAAAAGCTTCAATATCTACCTCTTCTACAAACCTTAGTGCATGTAAAGCTTTTTCTTTACATGCATCATATTCTTCCCCATAACATTCTTCAAAGCCTGAAAACGACAACTCAGCTTCATCATAGGCATCAATGATTTCGCTTATAACGAGCTGCAAATTTTGTTCAGAGATCTCTCCCCTCTCAAACCTCAAAATAGAGAAACCCACCAACAACTCTCCAGTTATTTCTGGCAACACTACAGAAAACTCTCGTAGTGCATCTCGAATGACCTGAAGTAACTGATCAGGAGTCTGTTTAAGGCTAAAGTTTATTAGCCAAAACTTGGGGACGTTTATCTTTGAAATAGTACAGTCTGCCCACGCTCTAGCATCGCTGACTTTCCAAAATCCGCTATCCACGAGGCAATATATAATAACTAATAAATTAGGCATTTGCGTTAACTCCCACTACCGAATAGTCCTGGCCAGATCCTACTGCCATCTTTATTTTTAATCCGCTCATTAGTTACAGGATCTCTTCTATGGTGATGTGGGTTAGGGTGATCACTTGCACGTCCATGAGTAGACCTATCTGTCCTGCCCACTCGGCGACCAAATTCATCATAATGAGTTGTTTGGTGATAGGTTCCACCAGATGAACTAGGCTTCTCTACATCATTGATGGTTCGAGTTCCTGGGGTTACTTGGTCAGGGTTTCTCTTCTTAATCCAGTAATCATCTGGAAGCGCTGTCTTGTTTGTAACATCATCAGACAATCCCTTCGTGAAACGATTTCTCACCCAATCCCCAGCTCCACTGAGCTGATTTTTTACCCAACTCCCAGCACTGCTGACCTGATTTTTCAACCAGCTTCCACTCGCCTTTAAAATGCCAGGAGCAGCTTTAATGGTAATGCTCGTCCCAAGTCCCAGCCCCACAAAGTTAACTGGATGATATCCGAAAGCTGCAATTTGTGATTCCAAATCAATTGATTGGAATGTGCTGTACTCAGAAGGGGGCAAAGCACCAGGGTAATCAAACCACTGCATATCATATGGATCTGGGAGCGTATCAAAATTCAAATATGCTGTTTCATCGCCCAGTTCATCCTTACCATTCTTATCACCAACATTCCCTTTGGGACCGACTAGGTCCTTAGATGTCGATGTCTCCTGGCTATTAGTCGTCGCCCCCTCAATGTGTCTGAACCCCGTCGGATCAATATACTTCAGCGGGTTATTCCACGTATAAGTATAGCGGTTGAAGCTACCCGTCACATAAGGTGACTGGATCAACGGATCTGCACTCAGAAAGCGGCCGAGTTCCTGATCATATACACGGCCGTTCATGTGGATCAAACCCACTTCTTCAATGTGCTCGTGGCCAGTGTAGCCGCGGTTGGTCATCGCATCTTGCAAGAGCGACTGCTGATGGTGAGTGTCACGCCACTGCACACTCCGCATCCGCCCCCAAACATCGAAGCTCCGGCGTTCGACGATATAGCCATAGCCGTCGGTGATCATATCGACGGAATTCAGCGCATCGTAATGCAGGTAACGAATCTGTTTGTTTTCCAGATTGTTTTCTGCATTATTAAACTCAGTATTCAGTGCAATCAGTTTACCGTCAGCATAGATATAGTGCTGATGCTGAATCTGGCCAGTGTTCGTGTCTGTGATTCGCTCGTAAACATTCCCAAAGTAAACCGTTTGTTTGCCATCACTGGCTTTTTTCAGATAACGGTTGTGATTGGCATCATAAACAAACTCAACTGTCTGCCCGTTACGGGTGATCGTCACCGGTTTATTAAATGCACTCCATTCAATCACGCGCTCTGGGATACTGGTACCGCCTGCCGCAGCACGAATCATATTTCCTGCGCTATCGTACTGATAATTCAGGCCATTCGCCTGAGTGACCGCATGAGGCCCACCCCCCTGCTGACCATAGCTGTAGTTGCCCACGTCAGTTTTCGATTTGAGGTTGCCCAGCTTGTCGTAACTGAAATGGAAAGGCCCTGCAAAGTCTGGATTATTCAGTCCGTGTTTATCGGGAGAATCCAGCACAACCCGGTTGCTCGTCACCCGATCCAGGCCATCGTAGACATAGCTGTCGGTAACGCCCAGCTCACTGTCCTGACGGTAAACCACATTATTATGGTTATCGTATTTGTAGTGCAGAAAGCGAACGTTTCTGCCTTTTTTCTGGGCACTTGGCAACGCCGCATGAAACAGCTGGTCGCCCTGGTGTGTTGTCATGTAATCCGGACGGCCGGTTGCTGCATTGTGACTGTAGGTGTTCACCAGCCCGTTACCCAGGGTTTCTGCCAGCGTGTGATCAAATGCATCAGTATCGCGGCGCTGCCAGTAATATACATAGGCAGTATTTGATGCTGACTTTGCCAGATCGGCATTTGTCAGAATGGTATTGAGATGATCGGCCTGCCCGACTTGCTGCGTTTTTTCACATTGACTGCCTGAAACGTGCTTTATTTGATGCCCACCTAACTGATTGGCGTAATCGCAGTAAGCTCCGGTTAAATCGGCGACACGTTCAGCCAATGCCGTTAAGTCATTCGCCAGGTCAATATAGAATTTATAGCGCTGCCCTGAAATCCGCGCAGCTTCAGCCAGATCTTCTGCGGTAAAAAGCAGTTCCTCACGGGTCTCTCCGTCGGCATGTGCCGCGTAAATATCCCGATGGCTCATCAGATCTTTGTGACCGTTACCGTCGTAATCCGCCAGAATCAGATCGTCGGAAGCAGTCAGTGAAAGTTTATCGAAATCCGCCTTGGTGAACTGATGAACCGTGGCATCATAATTCCGCTTTCCACCGCTGGTGCCCGCCAACGATGTCTCTAACTGGTACACCGCTTCACCTAAGGTGATATCCAGTGGCACGCTGACATCATCATGCAGCAATACCCAGGTCGCCGGACGCAAATAGCACTGCCCCTGACTGTCGCACCATTGCTTAAACCGATACCCATTGCCGAGCAGATCTGCCGATGCAGCGTCCAGACTCCGGATATTGACAGTTTTCTGCTGATATTCTGCTGCCTTTTTGTGAAAGAAGGCTTCACGGGCGGCATACTTCTCAGCCGTTACCGCATACTGCATGGCCTGTTTTTTAGCTTGAGTCAGTAGTGCATTAATTTCTTTACGGAAACTGGCGCTAGTGAAGGCTTCATCCGCGTACATTTTCGGACTGCGAACCGCAGACATATAGCCCTGAGGATTATAGATATATTCAACGGCAAAACGATCCAGCGTATTGTTTTTATCACTGAGCTGATTGACGAGACCAACGATAGAACTATCGACGCCATTCGGACGCACTTCACGGCTGACACGCTCATAGCCATCGTATTCGTACCGTGTGCTGAATTTTTCACCACCCGTTTGTACCGTCACCTCTTCGGTGAGTCCGGCCGCGTTATAGTAATAGTCGGTCCGATTACCATAGCCTTCAAAGTAAGACAATGCCCCCGTCAGTCGTGTGTCATAGACCCAACTCGAGGTGTGCCGACCTTCGGTTTGTGCCGTTTTTCGGCCAAGGGCATCGTAGTCAATCGTCGTGATCACGCCATTGGCATCACGTTTTTCAATTAACTCACCCAGAGCATTGTAGGTATAGGTCCACTTCCCTAAGTCCGGGTCATCCAGTGAGCGTCGGTGACCCAGATTGTCATACCGGACAGAAGTTGTATTTCCGGCTGAGTCGCTAGAAGAGCGAAGAAGGCCATCCGGATAATAGGTATAGGTTTGCGAAGCACCTTCCGGTTCGTGTTTCTGCAGTATATGGCCCAGCAGGTTTTGCACTGTGCTGTGCTGAAAGCCGCGTGCATCCGTGACTGTCGTTGTTAAGCCTTGATAAACCGTCGTGAATTCCGCCCGTCCGCCATGGCTGGCAGGTTCCGACTTTTTCACTTCACGGTTCAGGGCGTCATATTCAATCGTGACATAAGGCGCAGGCGCATGCTTTTTCACAAACTGCGGACGTGTCACTTTCACCTTACGACCTTGGCGGTCCCATACCGTATCCACGACCACAAACTGACCATTAAAGGCCTGATGCAGTCGACGAATTTCACGTCCCGCATAATCATACTGAGTCACGACTTCACCGCCGGCAGCGGCTTTCGTCACTGAACATGACACCGTTTTCGACGTCTTGTGCGGACAGGTCTCATTCAGGGTGTAACCATAAGAGACTGTATGACCGTTCCCCGGCAAAGTTTCCTGTGTCAGACGATTGAAGCCATCATACCCGTAACGGGTTGTCCGGCCTTGCGGGTTGATGCTGGATACCTTGACGCCATCAGCGTTGTAACTGACTTGGGTCTCATGGCCCAACGCATTTTGAATCCGACTGGGAAATAATCCATCGTGATCGTAAATGGTGACGGTTTCACGTACAGGAGCATCAGTGCCGGAAACAGATTCTGTCGTCGGATTACCCCAGCGATCATAAAGAAATTGCTTGGTCAGCGTTTTACCGGCGACACCCACTGTTGCACCGGCTTCATAGTCTGACGCTGTGGTCCTTGATGCGCTGATCAGCCCGTTTGATGTGTAATCAAATTCATTCTTAACCGTACGTGTCAGGCCCGTTTTGATATCTTGCACGGTCGTTTGGGTCGATTTCAGTGCCCCCACCTGCCAGTATCTGTCGCCGACTTCAGTCATCAATTGCGACACAGTTCGGGAACTGGAGGAAAGTTCTGCATCGCTGTCACTATTGACATTTTTAAATACAAATGTGCCGCCACAGGTTTTGGGTGAGACTTTGTTAAAATCAGAAGCGGAAATCGCGGTCAGATGACCGGTATAGGTTGTCACACCAACGGTATTCGTCGAAGCACCGCGACCATCGTAACGGTAGTAACTGTTGTATCTTTCCAGTACAAGCGGGGTTGAGACATCACCATGAATCAGAATGACAAAATCACTGGGCTTAAAATACGATTTTCCGTCTGAGCCACAGAACTTCTGCAGCCCGGCTTTGAACCTCGAGATTGTCTGCGAAGTCACGCCATTGTATTGGGTAATATCGTAAATTTGATGGCGTTGAAGAACACCGGACGATAAGTATTCATGAGTCACCTGCTGGGTAAAATGACCTGCATGCTCGTCTGTCCCCGTGAGTGTCGTTTCTTCTTCGTTCACATTTCCGAAAGCGTCCACGACACGTTTGATCGTTTCTTTCTTCGTTATCAAAGACGCATTGTTCAGATCGTACTGAACAGATTCAGAAGTATTCGCGTAAACCTGGAAATAATCACCTTTCTTAACGGATGTATATTGATGACTGGTCGAGGAAACTTTTTTCCCATCTTTATAAACCGTAATACGATTTACTTTTCCAGATTTAACGGGATCAATATTTTCAAATTCGGTGACCCGTACCGTTTGAACATCACCTTTTTCTGTTTCAGTCACCATGGCAAAACCTAAGAAGCCATAACCTTCCCGATGAGATTTTGCCCCTTCATACAGATAACTGTAGTTCGTCGAATTGTAGCCACGGGGTGATTTAACAACATCTGACACCAGATAACGACGAGGTGTACTGTTTTGCACCGGATACTGATGGTATCGGTGTTGCTTATGAACTGATGCGTCTGAAGCCGGCTTATACACAATGGTGTAATCAACACCGTACTCTTGAATTTTCTTAATTTTATCCTGAGCAAATGGAACGCTTCGTTTGATTATTCTGTTTGAAATTACATCTGGCCATCCATCAGAATTCACATCAACAATTGACGTTGCCATTTTCTCATATTGATAGACACCTTCAACTTTATTGTTGACATGAAAAAGACCACCATTATTTAAATAAACAACCCCTCCATAAACAACATCAGGAAACCCATCACTGTTCACATCAGATAATGTTAAATCTTTTGCATTAGATGCATAGGAAGTTCTATATTCAATACGATCTTTTCTACTCCCCTCAACAATATATCTTTCCTTTGTAATTGTTCCTTTCCCCGGGAAAGAAAAGCCCGTCAGATGAATGAAAGAATCACCATTGTTAATAAAAACTTTTGTTTTATAAGTGATATTACCAAATCTATTTGCTCTTCTGTCATTCCAAAATGTATCAAATGTAACGATATCAAGATAACCATCAGCGTTTATATCTTGCACACCGACAAATTTTTCAACATCTATGATGGTTTGAATTAACTTCCCATTCCTATAATACTGAATATCATTACGATTATTATCATATTTGATGTACTCAGCATCCTTTCCATCATTATCAAAATCATAATACTCGCAGTTTTCACAAGTTCCTTTTAATGAGTAAGCACCATTTCCATTCGAATCTGCTGGATTTCTATACTGGCTGGCCCAAGGCCATTTCCCTTTATCAACTTCATAACTAAAGTATTCGCCATACTTACCTGAACCTGTTGGATAAGCTCGCATTTCTCCTAATGAGCTAAAAGACCCATTCTTTTTTTTAGGCCATGCACAAAAAGATTTATAGGATGGTTTATCTGTCCCTGTCCAGTCAGTGACAGCAAAGTCATGACAAATAGAATTGCTATTTGACGGATAAGTAATATTTACCCCTTGCAGTTTTACCTTTGCGTCACTATTAGTTTCAACTTTTCTCTTATTCGTAGAAAAAGAAAATATTTCTACGTTACCATCCCTCTCAATATCATAAAATTTGTATGTTCTTTCACCATTAAATTGAGAGAAAATTATCTTATCTGACTGAAAGTTAGTTTTTAATTTTGACTGCCATTCAAAAGCCACCGGGGTGCTGCACGCACCGCCAACACACTGTTCAATTTTTGTCAAAAGAGAACGTTGAGTCCCAGCAGAGGATTGATAAGTCAGGTGATAAGTAGCAAATTCACGATCTGAACCATTTCTGGAGACAATCGATTTGATCCGGTGCTGCTGATTGAGCTTACTGCCTTTCAGATAAGAGAACGTTTTATCTGTCCGTGTATCATAATTGAGCACCACAGAACCGCCGACATAACTCACTTTGCTCAGCAGATGTGTCCCGGCAGCCTGGTTTTCTGAATAAGCATAGTGAATCGCGTTTTGTTTGGTTTTATCCGTTATTTTATTCAGCGACCATTTGTAGACGTCTGACTTCCCGGGCAGTTCGACTCTTGCATCACCAGTGACACCATACTCAAACACCTGACCCGTTTTGGTCCAGACTTTGAAGTATTGTGGGCCATTCCCTTGCTGACCAAATGACATCACCTTACGATAGTCATCAATATGGGTCCGGTATTCTGTTTGCGCGCCACCAGCCTTGCCGGAAATGGCGATTAAACGCTCCCCATCAATACAGAACTGATCTTCTGCATTAAAATGAACCCCACCCCAGACACCATCAATGGCACGGTTCTTCCCACAGCGGTAGATAGATGACAGCCCCTTCAGATGCCAGCCGACACCGAGCGGACCATTGCCACTGTTACTCCGGTATTCAAAACTGAGATTAGGCTGATGTCGCGCCCGGCCAGGCGCGACAGCAATGGGTAAAGAATAGGTCGCTTCACCGCCTGAGGTTTGATATTCACCGCTGAGGACAATGTTCTTTCCATCACCAGCGGTCAAAGCAAAAGCTTTCGATGGCGAGAATCCAAGGAGGATTCCCAGAAAAATACATGATGCTATCGCCAGTTCATTGCCCGACAGACGATGGAAAATTCCATTTTTCATTCTCATTCCCTGCAACTGAATTTTTTATTCTTTATTTTGTTGTGATGAAAGCATCTGGTTCAGTGCTTCAAGTCGCTGTTTGAGTTCAACCAGCTCTCGTTCCTGGTTCTCATTCAAAACAACCGCTGTGGCATTGATATTATCCTGAGAAAATTGCGCCAGCTCTCCCCGGAGCAAAGGTAGGTTGGGGGCATCCTGATTCACCAGACCATAAGTCACGACCTGCTGTAATTGCTGAACCGGCGAGGGGTAACTTGCATCATCACTGAGCACACTCTCTGTGGTTTCAATGCCTTCTTCTGTGCGGATTTCATCTATATTCACCGTTTCTTTTTGTGATAACGATGTCAGTTGATAATACCCGGCACTGCATAGAGCCAGTACCAAAGCGAAGAACACCACTCCTGAGATGATCTTGGATTGAAGCACAACACTCCCCTCAAAAAGCCCATAAGCCGTCAAAATAATGACGAATTTAAAAGATGAATAGATTCACAGGTTGAGCATCATATATTTCTATAACGTTAAATCAACAGTTTCATACTTATTCTGTGCAGCCATCAAAAAGAAATATGGCGGCTTCCGCCCTCACTCCGATAATGAAATAAAATAAGTGATACATCTATTGCCTATAGGAATATCCAGATTGATTCCATTTCACCACAGTTCAATGATCTCCACATGTATCATCAAAATAATAACCAAATGAAAAGGCAAGAATAAAAAACCACTGAGTGTTAAATATATAAAATAATCACCCATTTTATTTAGCTGTTGAATGAAGGATAAAAACAAACGCGTGAAGCCTTCACTCTTACCAATCGACTGAAGGTAATCATTGCAGATGAATATCCCCCACCACCCATAAAAAAAGCCGGCTTCTGCCGACTTTACAAAATTACGATAATTCGTTGGAGGGATTCAATCGGGGCTGTGATTGCGTGAGGCGCTTGGCCAGATAATTCAGCAGAACACCATACATGGGGACGAACAGGCCCAGACTGATGATCAGCTTCACGCCATAATCCACCAGCGCGATCTCAACCCAGTGTTCGGCCATAAAGGCATCCGGGCTTTGGTAGAAAGCAATGGCGAAGAACGCCACGGTATCCATGGCATTGCCGAAAACGGTCGATGCAGCCGGGGCAATCCACCATTGCTTGCACTGACGCAGACGGTTAAACACCGACACGTCCAGGATCTGGCCCAGCAGATAAGCCATAAAGCTGGCAATCGCGATGCGGGCGACGAATAAATTGAATTCCCCGAGCTGTGCGAATCCCTGAAAAGCGCCCTGATAGAAAATCACCGATAGCACATAAGAAACCGCCAGCGCTGGCAGCATCACCCGGGTAATGATCTGACGGGCCATTGCCGCGCCATAAATCCGCACGGTGAGATCTGTGGCCAGAAAGATGAAGGGAAAAGTAAAAGCACCCCAGGTGGTATGCACGCCGAACAGGGTAAAAGGAAGCTGTACCAGATAGTTACTGGAGGCAATGATCACCAAGTGAAATGCCACCAGAATCCAGAGGGCCTGGCGTTGCTGCACCGGAGAAAAAGCAGAAGTCGTCATTGATAGACCTTTTTGTCAATGGGGGCGAGGGAACCCATGAAATTCACGCAGCACATTTTTTAGACAGTACTGCGACCAAGGGCGCCGATTATACCGTAACCAATCCGGCTGCCAACCCATCGGCGACACAGCAAACGTTTGCCATAAAAAATTGATTACTGAGTCAACTTTTTAAGCCAGTCTGCTAAAAATTGCAACGTTTCATTGTCTTCCTGACTGAGGCTTTCCAGCCAGAGGCTGGCACTGTAGTGCTCGCCTTTCAGCAACAGGCGGCAGCCCTCAAAATCAATCAGCCAGACATGCAGATCGGCATTGGTTTCCTGCTCCACCACCACCGCATCCAGCACATGCACCAGCGATTGCGCCACACGGGCAAAACTGTCGTAATCAAAATCCGGAGCCGTCAGGTGCAGGCACCCGCGTTGCAGGTCCAGTTCTCGCACACCAAAACGGGTTTCTGAGGGAGTCATGATTCACAATCCTTTTCTATCTTGTCGCGCTTTCAGGGCAATAGGCCGCTTTGGTGTAACCAAGTGTTTCTTAGCGTGTCAAAGCATAAGCAGCCTGTAGCAACCCAATCGCTTTCGTGGTTTGATCGCCTTGTTGTGCTGATGGCCAGGAGGCTGCAGCCCAACATGTGGTGAAGAATTGCATTCTCACCCCAATACGCAAGCTGTTTTGTAGTAAACAAAATCTCGGGTTTTGTTTCTGCTACACTCTCTGCCGGATAATCTGGGATTGTCCGGTATTTTTTTATCTGCCGCGGCTCAGTATTCCGCCGCAGCCAGCAGATGTTCCTCAATCACAGATAAAAACACCTTGCCGTATTTCTCCAGCTTCCGCTGACCAACACCGTTCACGGCCAGCATTTCCCCTTCCGAGGTCGGTAAGCGCTCTGCCATTTCCATCAGGCTCGCATCATTGAAAACGACATAAGGCGGCAGGGATTCTTCATCCGCAATCGCCTTGCGGACCATACGTAGCTTGGAAAACAGCTTCTTGTCATATTGTCGTTTCAGACGGCTTTCGGTGCGTGAGCTGCGCGCACTGCTGTCAATTCGCGGCACCGCCAGTTGTAACGGCACTTCGCCGCGCAGCACGGTGCGGGCTTTTTCGGTCAGTTGCAGGGTCGAATGGTTCACAATACTCTGCGCCAGATAGCCGCGGTGGATCAGCTGTCGCACAATACTGACCCAGAACTCATGACTGTGTTCGCGACCAATCCCGTAGGTACTGAGCTTATCGTGCCCCTGCTCTCGGACTTTGGCATTCTGTAATCCGCGCAGCACATCCACCACATGGTGAATGCCGAAACGCTGATTAACCCGGTACACACAGGACAGCGCCTTCTGCGCCGTTTCCAGTGCTTCGAAATGGGTGGGCGGATCGATACAGATATCGCAGTTCCCACAGGCATGCTCGCTGTGCTCACCGAAATAATGCAGCAGTACCTGACGACGACAGGTTTGTGCTTCGGCAAACGCACCCATGGCGTTGAGCTTATGGCTCTCTACCTGCTTTTGCGGGCCGTCATCTTTCTCATCCAGACAACGGCGCAGCCAGGCCAGATCCGCCGGGTCATAGAACATCACGGCTTCTGCCGCCAGTCCGTCCCGCCCGGCACGGCCGGTTTCCTGATAGTAAGATTCAATATTCCGCGGAATATCAAAATGCACCACGAAGCGAACATTGGGTTTATTAATGCCCATGCCGAATGCCACAGTGGCGGCGACGACCTGAATATCATCCCGCTGAAACCCTTCCTGAACCCGGATCCGCTCCTCATGTTCCATGCCGGCATGATAGCCTGCCGCCCGAATCCCCTGCTCGGTCAGCTTTTCTGCCACCTGCTCGACTTTTTTACGGCTGTTGCAGTAAATGATGCCGCTCTGCCCGCGGACGGTCGACAGAAAGCGCACCAGTTGCGCCATGGGTTTGTATTTTTCCTGCAGGGTGTAGCGAATATTGGGCCGGTCAAAACTACCCAGATGGATAAAGGGATCGGTCAGCGACAGGCGGTTCATGATGTCCTGCCGTGTCGTGTCATCCGCCGTTGCGGTCAGGGCAATCACCGGCATGTCCGGGAAATGCTGCTTAAGGCTGCCCAGCGCCGCGTATTCCGGCCGGAAATCATGACCCCACTGGGAAATACAGTGGGCTTCATCCACCGCCAGCAGGCTGACCGGTAACCCCATCAGCCGCTCGATAAAATCCCGGCTCAGGACGCGCTCGGGCGAAACATACACCAGCTTCAGACTGTTGTCGGCCATCCCCTGCCAGGTGGCCTGAATCGCTTCCGGAGACATGGTGGAATTCAGACACCCAGCCGCAACACCGTTGGCCTGCAACTGGTCGACCTGATCTTTCATCAGGGAAATCAAAGGAGAAATCACCAGCGTCAGCCCGTCACGCATCAGGGCCGGAATCTGGTAACAGAGTGACTTGCCGCCGCCGGTTGGCAGGATGACCAGGCAATCCCGGCCGGAAGCAACGGCGTCAATCACTGCCTGCTGGCCGGGCCGGAAAGACTGGTAACCGAACACCTGCTGCAGAATTTGCGCACTGGTGGCGGACGAAACGGCGCGGCTGAGATCTGGGGTTGAGGCAGACATGACATCACTCTTGAGGAACACAGCGGGCTATTCTATCTCAATCAGATCCCGGATGGGAGCCGTGCAAATCAACCGTCAGAAGTCACTGGTCATTTTTGGGGAGCTGGGATTATACTGCTCGTTCCGATACGCCTGGCGTATTTCCCAACCTTTCTGCTGATTTTTACCACAACGTACTGGAATCGCATGGACGATCAAACAAAAATGACTCAACGTGGGGTGATCCTGGCTATAGCCGCCTACACCATGTGGGGGATTGCACCGATCTACTTTAAACAGCTGCAAAGCGTCAGCCCTTTTGAAATTCTCAGCCACCGCATTATCTGGGCTTTCTTTTTTCTGGCTGCACTTATTTTTCTGGGTCGGGGCTGGGGCAAAGTCCGGCAGTTGCTCAAACAGCCCAAGTCCATGCTGATGCTGCTGATCAGCTCACTGGTGATTGGCGGCAACTGGCTGATTTTTATCTGGGCAGTGAACAGTAACTACATGCTGGATGCCAGTCTGGGCTACTTTATCAATCCACTGCTGAACGTGTTGCTCGGGATGGTCTTTCTGGGCGAACGGCTGCGACCGCTGCAATGGCTAGCCGTGGCGCTGGCGGCTGGCGGCGTTGTGATTCAGCTGATCCACTTTGGCTCTCTGCCTTGGGTGGCGCTGGTGCTGGCCGCAAGTTTCGGCGTATATGGCCTGCTGCGCAAAAAGGTAAATCTGGATGCACAAACCGGCCTCTTTCTGGAAACCAGCATTCTGCTGCCGCTGGCGCTGGGCTATGTGTTTTTCTTCGCCGACAGCGCGACGTCTGACTGGACCCAAAATACGATGGGCACCAACCTGCTGCTGATGGCCGCCGGGGTCGTCACCACCCTGCCTTTGCTGTGCTTCACGGGCGCTGCAACCAAGCTGAAACTCTCAACGCTGGGCTTTTTCCAGTATATCGGTCCGAGCCTGATGTTCCTGCTGGCCGTGATGGTATACGGCGAAGTCTTCAGCGCCGATAAGAGCCTGACTTTTGCCTGCATCTGGCTGGCGCTGGTTCTGTTCAGCTTCGATGGCATCAAAGGTCACCGCAGAAACCGCAAAAAAGCGCAGCCCGCCTGATCCCTCTCGCGTCTTCGGATCGCGTCATTCCACAGATTGCTCAACCTGACGGGCAATCTGTGGTAAAACCATCTATGCTCTATCCGTTTCTTATCCCTTGATTCACAACAATTTTAAGAAGGATCTGCCATGAAAAGGACTGCGCTTACCCTGGCACTGTCTGGCCTGCTGTTCTCTGCTTCCGCATTCAGCGAGCAAGCCGCCGATCAGGTTGCGCCCGAAGGGGCCACAGGCTTTCAACATAATGCCCAGGTCACCGGCAAAGACTGGATGATCGCCACCGCCAACCCCTATGCCAGCGATGCGGGCGCAGCCATGCTTGCCAAAGGCGGCAACGCGATCGATGCCATGATTGCCGCGCAGCTCGTGCTGGGACTGACTGAACCGCAGTCATCTGGACTGGGTGGCGGTGCTTTTCTGGTGTATTGGGACAGTGAAAAAGATGCACTGACCACTTTTGATGGCCGTGAGACAGCCCCTGCTGAAGTCACACCGCAACTGTTTCAGGATGATCAGGGCCAGCCGCTCGCATTCTATGACGCGGTCGTGGGTGGTCGTTCGGTCGGTACACCGGGCACAGTCAAACTGCTGTGGCACACGCATCAGCGACTGGGCAAACTGCCCTGGAAAGATCTGTTTGAACCCGCGCTGACACTGGCCCGTGACGGATTCACCGTGAGTCCGCGTCTGGCACAACTGGTTCAGGAAGACAGCGAGCGCCTGCAGCGATTCCCGGCGACCCAAGCCTATTTCTACCCGAACGGTCAGCCGCTGCAAGCCGGCGCAACCCTGAAAAATCCGGCCTATGCCGATACGTTACAGCAAATTGCTGAACGGGGCGCGAGTGCCTTTTATCATGGCGATATTGCCAAAGATATCGTGAAAACCGTCCGGGAAGCCTCGGGCAATCCGGGTGTGCTCAATACCATGGATCTGGCGACTTACCGCGTGAAAGAGCGCCCGGCGGTCTGTGCCCCTTATCGTCAGTATGATGTCTGCGGCATGGGTCCGCCGAGTTCCGGTGCGCTGACGCTGGGTCAGATCCTGGGCATGCTCAGCCACTATCCGATGAAGGAACTCGGTCCGAATAAAGCCCTGAGCTGGCACCTGATTGGCGACGCCTCGCGACTGGCATTCGCCGATCGCGGCCGTTACATGGCTGACAGTGATTTTGTGCCGATGCCCACCGAAGGATTGCTGGATAAAAATTATCTGCAGCAACGGGCCAGTCTGCTGAAAAGCAATCAGGCGCTGAAGGAAGTCAGTGCCGGTCTGCCGCCCTGGTCACATGCGATGAATTATGGCAAAGACAATGCGATTGAGCTGCCGTCCACCAGCCATCTGGTGGTGGTCGATAAAGACCGCAATATGATCTCCATGACCACCACCATTGAGAACGGCTTCGGCTCTCGCCTGATGGTGCGCGGATTCCTGCTCAATAACGAGCTGACCGACTTCTCTTTCAGCACTCATGACAACGGAATGCCCATTGCCAACCGGGTCGAACCGGGCAAACGCCCACGCTCGTCCATGGCACCGACCATTGTCCTGAAAGATGGCAAGCCGGTACTGGCGATTGGCTCTCCGGGCGGCAGCCAGATCATCGGCTATGTGGCGAAGACGCTGGTTGCCCATCTCGACTGGGGTCTGAGCCTGCAGCAAGCGGTGGATTTGCCGAATATGAACAACCGCTTTGGTCCGTTCGAGCTGGAACAGGGCACCGCCGCAGAACGCTGGGCCCCTGAGCTGGAGAAACTCGGCTTTGACGTTCAGATCAAACCGCTGAACTCCGGGGTTCAGGCTATCGGGATTTTCCGCGGCCAGCTGAACGGCGCTGCCGACCCGCGCCGGGAAGGTAAAGTGGTCGCGCAGTAAGCGGCTGTCTCCCGACCGGCAGGATCAAAAACGCGCCGCCTCCTCAGGAGCACGGCGCGTTTTTAACAGCAATGAATGAGACGTTACACGGATTCCAGCTTCGCGTACTGAGTCACCAGCCACTTGATCCCTTCGCCATTGAAAGCGACCTGTACCCGGCTCTGGGCGCCGCTGCCTTCAAAGTTGATGATGGTCCCTTCACCGAATTTCGGGTGCTGAACCCGCTGACCCAGATTGAAGCCGGTCTGAGTGAAGTTTTCATTCACCTGTGTCTGACTGAACCGGCCACTCGCCGTCGGGCGGGAAACCTGAGCTTTCATCCGCACTTCTTCCACAAACTCATCCGGGATCTCCCGGACAAAACGCGACACTTTGTGAAAGTTGTCTTTCCCGTACAGACGGCGCATTTCTGCATGAGTAATATAGAGTTTTTCCATGGCCCGCGTCATCCCGACGTAGCACAGGCGGCGCTCTTCTTCGAGGCGGCCCGGCTCTTCAGAAGTGCGGAAACTCGGGAACATCCCCTCTTCCACGCCCACCATGAAGACCATCGGAAATTCCAGACCTTTGGCGCTGTGCAGCGTCATCAGCTGAACTGCGTCATCATATTCATCGGCCTGGCCTTCACCGGCTTCCAGGGCGGCATGGGACAGAAACGCAGCCAGCGGGCTCATCGCTTCCGCTTCTTCCGGCACCTCAAACTGACGGGTCGCCGTCACCAGCTCTTCCAGGTTCTCAATCCGGGCCTGCGCTTTCTCGCCTTTTTCCAGCTCGTACATCGCCCGCAAACCGGAGGCGCGAATCACTTCATCGGTTTGCTGATACAACTGCATGTCACGGGTGTCATCTTCCAGTGCGTTCACCAGCTCCACAAACCGGCGCAGCGAATTGGCCGCACGGCCCGCCAGCACCTGCTCATCCAGCAGCGCCACACTCGCCTGCCACATGGTGGTTCCGCGATCCCGGGCCGCCATACGAATGGTGTCGAGCGTTCGCTCCCCCAAACCACGCGTCGGGGTATTCACCACCCGCTCAAACGAAGCGTCATCGTTGCGATTGGAGATCAGACGCAGGTAAGAGAGTGCATCTTTGATTTCCTGACGTTCGAAGAAACGCATCCCGCCGTAAATCCGGTAAGGCATCCCCGATTGGATCAGGGCTTCTTCCAGCACCCGTGACTGGGCATTGCTTCGGTACAGCATGGCCGTGTCATTCAGAGCACCACCGCTCTCCTGCCAGGCTTTGATCTTACCAACCACAAACCGGGCTTCGTCCAGCTCATTGAATGCCGAGTAGATCGAAATCTTTTCGCCTTCACCGCCTTCAGTCCAGAGGTTTTTCCCCATCCGCTCGTTGTTGTTGGCGATCAGGGCGTTGGCTGCCTGCAGAATATTGCCGGTCGAACGGTAGTTCTGCTCCAGAAAAATACTGGATGCATTGGAAAATTCCCGCAGGAAGCGCTGAATATTTTCGACCTTGGCGCCCCGCCAGCCATAAATCGACTGATCATCGTCCCCGACAATCATCACATGGCAATCCGGACCCGCCATCAGACGCAGCCAGGCGAACTGAATGTTGTTGGTGTCCTGAAACTCATCCACCAGAATGTGCTTGAAACGGGCCTGATAGTGCTCACGAATGTGCTTGTTATGCTTGAGTAACTCAAACGAGCGCAACAGCAACTCGGCAAAATCCACCAGACCGGCACGGTCACAGGCATCCTGATAGGCGGTATAAAGTTTCAGCCAGGTCTGCTCAACCGGATCGTTGAAGGTCTCGACATGCGACGGACGCAGACCTTCATCTTTCTTGCCGTTGATATACCAGGCAGCCTGACGGGCCGGCCAGTGCTTCTCATCCAGATTCTGGGCTTTGATCAGACGCCGCAACAGGCGCATCTGATCATCCGAGTCGATGATATTGAAGTCTTCCGGTAATTTCGCGTCGAGGTAGTGAGCACGCAGCATGCGGTGACTCAGACCGTGAAAGGTCCCGTTCCACATTCCGGCACAGGTGCCCTGCATCAGCGCATTGATCCGGCCGCGCATCTCGGCGGCAGCTTTGTTGGTGAAGGTCACCGACATCAGAGAGAAAGGCGAGGCTTCTTCAACCCGCAGCAACCAGGCAATCCGGTGCACCAGCACCCGGGTTTTGCCGCTGCCGGCACCAGCCAGTACCAAATGGTTCCCCAGCGGTGCCGCCACCGCTTCGCGCTGTTTGTCATTCAGACCATCTAACAAGAGTGAAACGTCCATCGCCTTTCTACTGGTTATTTATACACTGGCGGTGATTATAACAGCTCGGTTAAAGATTTCCTGCCCTGTCTCACGGAAGTGACGGATCTGAATTACGAGCAGAAAACTGTGATTGAGTCTGAAATTTATCTTACCCTTGTCCTTTCTACTCTGAGGAAGAGCGTCTACGATACAAAAGAGCCTGCTGTCTGGCACCATCTGATGCTCGTAAGTGGCAACATCTCACTGATCTGACAAGAGGAATGAAGATGAAAAAGAGTAATCTCGCCTTAGCCACCGCTGTCTCCGGCCTGCTGATTCTGGCAGGAACCACACCTGCCATTGCCGCTGAAAGCGGTGCGAAAGAAAAATGCTACGGTGTCGCCAAAGCCGGTAAAAACGACTGTGCAACCAAAACCAGCTCCTGCGCTGGTACATCCAAACAAGACGGCCAGAAAGATGCCTTTATCATGGTCCCCAAAGGCCTCTGTGATCGTCTGAATGGTGGCAGTACCCAAAGCAGCTAATCACCATGAATGATTACGCCTTTCAACAGGTTGGGGTTGGCCTGCGTGCCCCCCACCTGGATCTTTTTACCCAGTTCCCCCAGCCTCAGGTTGGCTGGCTGGAAATCCACAGTGAAAATTTTTTCATCCCGCACAGCCCGGCGCGCCAAACCTTAAATACCATCGCGACATCCTTTCCGATCAGTTGTCATGGTATTGGTCTGTCACTGGGTTCGGCCGATCCGATCAATATACAGCATCTGGCGCAACTGAAAGCGCTGGTAGATGACATTCAGCCCATCGCCATCTCCGATCACCTCAGCTGGAGTTCGGTCAACGGCCAATACTTCAATGATTTACTGCCCGTGCCCTACACCGACGAAGCCCTGGCGGTCGTCTGCAGAAAAATCCAGCAAGTTCAGGACACACTCGGTCGTCAGTTATTGCTGGAGAATCCATCCAGTTATCTGAGTTTCAGGCAATCCACCATGACGGAGTGGGATTTTCTGAGTCAGGTCCAGCGCACCACCGGCTGTGGCCTGCTGCTGGATCTGAACAATATTTATGTCAGCAGTTTTAACCATGGTTTCGACTGCCAGACCTATCTGGACGCCATCGACCCCGCCGCGGTGAAAGAAATTCATCTGGCGGGTTTCATCGTCAGGCAACTGGAGGAAAACGAGATCTGGATTGATACGCACAGCCGCCCGGTCAGCGAGCCGGTCTGGCAACTGTACCGGGACTGGGTCGGCCGTCATGGCCCGGTTCCGACGCTGATTGAGTGGGATCTGGATATTCCGCCATTGCCCGAACTGCTGGCAGAAGCCGAGAAAGCCCGGCAGATTCTGCGCAGCATCCAGCCGGAGACATCCCATCATGTCCGTCAGCAAGCGTGAAGAGCCCGAACTGGCCGAACTGCAAACCCGATTTGCCGAGGCCCTGCACTATCAGCCCAGTGAGATCGCCGGACACATCACCGAGGCAGGGCTCAGCGCGGAGCAACGGCTGCAGATTTACCGCAATAACTTTATCATCAGCCTGACCGAGGTATTGGAGGCCACATATCCGGCCGTCAAAGCTGTGGTGGGTGAGATGTGTTTTACGGCACTGGCCCGCCAGCACATCCTGACCACCCCCTCGGAAACCGGCGATGTCAGTCAGTATGGGAAGGGGCTCGATCTCACCATTCAATCCCAGCCCGATTTGCACCAGGCTGTGCCGTATCTGGCGGATCTGGCCCGGCTGGAATGGCTGGTCGACAGAGCCAGCCTGACGACAGAATCCGGACCAGATTTCCCCATGGCACAGTTACAGGGACTGACCGAAACCCGGCTGGCCACCGCCCGGTTGATCCCTCGTGAACACTGCTGGCTGCTCGACAGTGACTTTGCGGTCGCTTCACTATGGCTGGCCATCCAGGCCAACGAGTTCGACCATTTAGACATGACCGCACCGGAATCCGCTGTGGTGTGCCCCGGCCCGGCAGTCTTCCCGACCTCGGGTGCAGGCACAGCGCTGGTGACCATGGCCCGACAACAGATCACACTGGATCGTGCCAGCGATACCATGCTTGCCGCCTTGTCTGATTTCATCACCCGGCAAGTCTTTACCCGTATTTTTTCAGGTATCCAATATACGGATACCACAGCACGCTGAGATGAGGGCTGGATATGTTTTATTACATCAAAGACATCGACAATCAGTGCAACCGGATACTGACCCCGCTCAAACCCTTGCTGCTGTTGCTGACCCGGCTTTGGGTCGCCTGGATTTTCTTCAACTCAGGCCTGATCAAATACCAGAGCTGGGACAGCACCCTGTATCTGTTTGAGTACGAATATCAGGTCCCGCTGCTGCCCTGGCGCATCGCGGCCTATCTGGGCACAGCAGCCGAGCTGATCTTGCCGGTCTTTCTGGTGCTGGGATTACTGACGCGGCCCATGGCCCTGCTGCTGTTTGTGTTCAACATGATCGCGGTCGTTTCCTATCCGCTGTTGTGGGAGAAAGGCTTCTATGACCACCAGCTGTGGGGCATGATGCTGCTGGTCAATGTCTTCTGGGGCGCTGGGTTACTCTCACTGGACCATCTGTCCGGCCTGGCACGCCGACCCAGCCGTTTGCTGGAGTAGTGCGTTTCAGACCAGTTGCAGCAACTGCGATAAGGTGTGAATTTCGACATCCGGCAGCCCTTTCACGCGGGCTTCCTGATGTAACTGACGTTGCTGATCATTGAGCCAGCACGCCTGAAAACCGCTGCGGCGTGCGCCTTCAACGTCACTCACCAGATGATCGCCCACATGCAGAATGTCCTGCGGGGCGACGCCCAATAAAGCCTGGGCCTGGGCAAATAAGTCCGGCTCGGGCTTGGACAACCCATCCCGGCCAGCCACCAGCACTCTCGAAAAATACTGCCCCAGCCCGATTTTATCGGCATCCACATTGCCGTTGGTGATCGCCAGCAAGGGCACACGACGGGCCAGTTCACGCATAACTTCATGGGTCTGGGCTGGCACATCCACCTGATTGCGCACCGTCAGCACCCGTTCCAGCCCCTCTTCGGTCGCTTCTGCAGCCAGATCGGGTGTGTATCCCAGCGCCATCAGTCCGGTACGCAGCATCACCCGGCGCCATTCGGTCACATCGTGACGCAGCATGGGATTCTCCCGGGCCAGACGATACTTAAGGCGCTGCCAGTCTCCGGGAGACATGGTCTTTGAAGCCGGATGAGATTGCGCCAGCCAGTCATGCATGGCCCGTTCCGTCCGCTGGATCACCGGATGGTTGTCGTACAAAGTGTCATCCAGATCAAAGGTCATGGCTTTTGGGGTACGAAAACTGCGGTAAAACTGCATGGTGCCAGCTCCTTCTGTTCGGCTTACTTACGTTTTTTAGCCCGCGGATGGGCCTGATCATAGACCTTCGCCAGATGCTGAAAGTCGAGATGGGTATAGATCTGTGTGGTGCTGAGATTCGCATGCCCCAGCAGTTCCTGCACTGCGCGCAGATCACCACTGGATTCGAGCATATGCGTCGCAAAGCTGTGTCGCAGTTTGTGCGGATTGATATGGCTGGAAACCGCCTGTTTCTGACCCCACTCTGCCATCCGTTTCTGCACATTTCGATTGGAGATCCGTTGGCCCAGTTTGGAAACAAACAGGGCCGGTTCGCCGGGTGCAGCCAGATTCCCCCGAAGCTTCAGCCAGATGCCAACCCATTCCCGGGCCAGTCCGGCAAAAGGGACGATGCGCTCTTTATCACCTTTACCGATCACCCGCAGATCGCCTTTACTCAGACTGATGTCTTTCACATTCAGCCCGACCAGTTCAGACAAGCGCAGACCCGCACCGTACATAAGCTCCATCATGGCCCGGTCCCGCACCGACAGGGGATCGTTTTCATCCACACTGAGCAGTTGGTCCATTTCGTCCACATCCAGATTTTTCGGCAGCGGACGCGACTTGCGCGGTGCCGACACGCCCCGGGCTGGGTTCGCAGTCAGCTCCCCCTGATGAACCAGATAATCCAAAAAACTGCGCAGTGCAGATAATCGCATCGACAGGCTGCTGGCCTTCAGGCCATCACGCATCCCTTTGCTGGCGAGCTGGCGCACCCAGCCCGCATCCAGGGTCTGCCAGTCGCTGACGCCCAGCTCCAGCAGTTGCTCGGCAATGGTCGTGAGCTGGCGTTTATAATTTTGCTGCGTATGCAGGCTCAGTTCCCGCTCACTGCGCAGATACTCATAAAATCGATCCAGAGATTTAGTCAGGCTGGCTGGCAGACTCACTCAATGACCTCCCGGCTGTATTCCCAGTGACGGATCAACCGCGCCAGCACACTGGCCAGTTGCTCAACAAACAGGGTGTCCATGTCCGGCTGAAAATGACCACCATCCCGGCTGGCAAAACTCAGAATGCCATCCGGTCGTTCCGGGTCGCCCAACGGCAACACCACAAAGGAACCCAGTTGCGGCGGCTGGTTGAACAGCAGCTCGCTCTCCACTTTTCGCAGTCGTCCCAGATAGACATGCTGGGCATTCAGACGAGCCCGGCGAAAGCCTTCAAAAGCCTGACGGCTCAGATAAAGGTCATTATCCAGACTGTCGAACAGGCGCACGCTGATGCTCAGCTCCAGCTCAGTAGCCAGCGTGGTCAGCACACTGAGCGCCTGATAGATATTATGGGTCTGAAATAACTGCTGTTGCGCCCTTGCAAAAGTGTTAAATAATGCACTGTTCGACGCGGCGACCGACATCATGGTATCAATCTGCTTTTCCAGTGTGGTGACCTTATCGCGCAGCCGTGCCATTTGCCGCTCGACCAGCGACACAGTGCCGCGCTCGGCATGGGGCAGACGCAACTGCTCAAGCAGTTCAGGCTGATGCAGGAAGAAATCCGGATGTTGTGCTAAAAAGGCCACGACCGACTCAGGGTTGAGCGGTGCGGCCTCTTCATCATCAACCGGGCGTTTGTCCAGTTGGGTCATTTCAGTCATAACGATCGTTTACTTGATTGGGTAAAGTACAGCGGGGTTATTCCCCGCTGACCATCGGCTTGTCTATACATCGGCGCTGACGGGTTCACAACGTAATCTGGCCATCATAGACATGCGCGACCGGTCCGGTCATATACAGCGGTTTCCCTTCTCCGGCCCAGCGAATATGCAGATCACCGCCCGGCAAGCTGACTTTCACCTGGCTGTCCAGCAGCCCCTGACGCTGGCCAATGGCCACAGCCGCACAGGCACCACTGCCACAGGCTTGGGTTTCCCCGGCGCCGCGCTCATAAACCCGAAGCCGGACAGCATCACGCGACAGCACTTGCATAAAGCCGACATTGACCCGCTCAGGAAAGCGCTCGTGACTCTCCAGCAACGGGCCCAGTGTCTCGACGTCCGCCGTTTCAACATCGTCGACCACAGTAACGCAGTGCGGGTTTCCCATGCTGGCAGTGCCACACATCACGGTGTAATTGTCTGCACGCAGAATATAAGTTTTCTCTTCCTGCTTGGCCGTGAACGGAATTTTCTCCGGCGCAAACGCAGGCTCCCCCATATTCACGGTCACCTGATTGTCATTTTCCAGCTGTAGGATCATCTTGCCCGCTTTGGTGCTGACGGCAATCCGATACTTGTTGGTCAGGCCTTTCATGGACACAAACCGGGCAAAACAACGGGCACCGTTACCGCACTGAGACACTTCACTGCCGTCGGCATTGAAGATCCGGTAGTGAAAGTCCGTTTCGGGATCATAAGGCGGTTCGACAACCAACAGTTGATCAAACCCCACCCCGCGATGCCGATCTGCCAGACGCCGGATGGCGTCCGGGGAAAAGAAGATGTTCTGGGTTACACAGTCGACGACCATAAAGTCGTTTCCCAAACCATGCATCTTAGAAAATTGAAACTGCATCGGCGTACTCTCGTGTCGGGTTAAGGCAGCAGGTGCTCAGATTGCCACAGTTGACTCAGCGTCTCACGCTCACGCACCACATGCGCCTGATCGCCATCCACCATGATTTCTGCCACACGCGGACGGGTGTTGTAGTTCGAAGACATCACAAAGCCGTAAGCGCCCGCGGAACGCACCGCGACCAGATCGCCCTGCTCCAGTTTCAGCAGACGCTCTTTACCGAGGTAATCCCCGGTTTCGCAGACCGGACCGACAAAGTCATATTCTTTCGGTTCCCCTTCCCGTGGCACCACAGGCACAATCGCCTGCCACGCCTGATACAGGGTCGGACGGATCAGGTCATTCATGGCCGCATCCAGAATGGCAAAATTCTTGTGCTCCGTATGTTTCAGATATTCCACACGGCTGACCAGCACTCCGGCATTGGCAGCAATCGCGCGGCCCGGTTCGAAAATCAGTTCCAGATCGCGGTGATTTTCCAGCCGATCCAGCAGCGCTTTGGCATAATCCGACGGCAATGGTGGCTGCTCGTCGTTATAGGTCACACCCAGACCACCGCCGACATCCAGATGACGAATCACAATACCTTCCGCTTTGAGGGTATCAATCAGGGCCAGCAGACGATCCGTGGCATCAATGAAAGGCGCGAGCTCCGTCAGCTGCGAGCCGATGTGGCAGTCAATGCCGACCACATTCAGGTTCGGCAGGCTGTGCGCCAGTCGATACACCTCCGGCGCGCGCTCAAAATCAATGCCGAATTTGTTATCGCGCAATCCGGTGGAAATGTAAGGGTGGGTTTTGGCATCCACATCCGGGTTGATCCGCAGCGACACGGTTGCCACTTTGCCCATTTCGCCTGCCACCTGATTCAGGCGTTCCAGCTCAGGCTCAGATTCCACATTGAAACATTTGATGTTCAGCGATAACGCACGGCGCATTTCAGAAGCCGTTTTACCAACACCGGAAAAAACCACTTTCGCCGCATCACCGCCCGCAGCCATCACACGTTCCAGTTCGCCAACCGAGACGATATCAAATCCGGAGCCCAGACGGGCCAGCACATTCAGCACGCCCAGATTCGAGTTCGCTTTTACGGCATAGCAAATCAGATGCGGGTGATCCGCCACAGCACTGTCAAACGCACGCCAGTGACGCTCCAGCGTGGCGCGGGAATACACATAAAGCGGGGTACCGAATCGCTCGGCCAGCTCGGTCAGTGCAATATCTTCAGCGTAAAGTTGGCCGTCTTGCTGATAATTAAAGTAGTCCAATGTCGTCTCTTCCCTGTTGTGGCAGCGATTATTCGGTTTGTTCGTTATTCTGCTGATCCGCTGGCATGTAAAGCGGGCCGGTCTGGCCACAGCCAGTCAGCGTCAGTATGGTCAGGATAATTGTTGCGATGAAACCTTTACGCATTTTGAAAGCCAGTGATAATGATTGCAATGCCCTCTATAATCGCACCCACACTCGGAAAAGCAATAGGACGAACAGGATGAACGATACTGAATTTCATAAACTGGCCGATCAGGTACTGATGCATATCGAAGAAGGCATCGACCAGTCTGGTGCCGATATTGAATATGAAACGACAGGCAATGTGTTGACGCTGGAGTTTGAAAACCGCAGCCAGATCGTCATCAACCGCCAGGAGCCGCTGCACGAAATCTGGGTGGCTTCAAAATCAGGTGGCTATCACTTTAAGTATCAGGAAGGGATCTGGCACTGCACCCGGAGTGGTGAAGAGCTGATTTCTCTGATCAAACGTGAGTGCTCCCTGCACGCCGAAGAGAAAGTCGACTGGTAAAGACTGGCGGCGCGTCCGGTCAGAGACGCGCCGGTTTGAGGCTGCGGGACTGCCTCAGGATAAACTCAGATGGCCGCCGTTACCGGAGCCGGATTCAGACATCGAGCTGTCGTTGTCTGCCGCCATCCGCCGTTCGGCCTGATAACCGCTCTTGTAAGGCAGCACCTGACATTCGCCTTCTTCGCTGTACACAATATGGTAGAACTGCGGCAGGTTGAAGTTGATAAAGTTCGAGCTGTAGCTGAATCTGTCCTGTGCCGACGTATAAAAGCGGTTCACGCCATGGACCATTTCGTCCATATTACCGCTGCACTGACGGTAAACTTCAATCCGGTTGGTTTCATCGAGAATATAGATATTGAATCCATCGTTCTCGCAGTCTTCAAAGAAAAACTGAATTAACCCTTCGCTGGCATAAGCATCGACAATCGATGGCGGATGCGGCTCATCGGTTTTGCCCACCACCACGCTGGCACTGCCCAGCAGCTTATTACTGGAAATACAGCGATAGAAGTCGACAGAGTTTTCAAGCTTCTGTACCGAGACACCGCGACGCTCAAAGAACAGACCATGGGTCTGGCTGCCGATTCGAATGGCTTTGAAACGGCGTTGCTTCTCCTGTAGCTCGACTGGCATCAGACGCATCTCGATACATTCGGCCACCAGCTGATACACCAGATTTCGGATCATCCCGCGCATATGTTTGCTGTAGCAGAACACATCCACAGACTCCGGCGGAATGGCATCCTGATGCATCTTGCTGAGAATCGTCTTCAGGGCATCCATCATGGCATTCTCGCCCTTGAAGTTCAGCGTCCGCACTTCGTTCCACGAGTTCCGGTACACCAGATCCACACTGCCCACCAGACAAGCCTGCTCCGGTCCGAAACTGAAAATATCGGTATTTTTAAAGTCGAACTTCACCGCACGGCTCTTCAACTCTTCCGTCGGATCCTGCTCAAGGTTGATGAAAATTCCCAACTGACGGATTTCACACGGGCTGGATAACGCATCCAGACTCGGCTTCGGACGACGAATCGAAAAGGTATTGCGAATATCACTGACCAGCTGATACAGCTTGTCGATATCCATCGACGAATCCCGGACCACCGCATGCAGGCTGGTGGTTTCGGTCAGCAGGCCGTTGAAATACGCCCAGGCCACTAATTTGCTGAGATAGCGGTTATGCTCCAGCGACGGCTGGCCGAGAATCGCAAACGGATCCAGCGGCTGCTTATACAAATACCAGCCTGCGGTATTGGTCCGGCCGGCAGGCACCTGAATCAACGTCAGATCCGACTCATGCAAGTCCGGTGAAATCTGCGGGTTCAGCAAGGTCACTTTGCCCGGCAGCACCTCAAAAGCGGCATAGAGTTTCCGGGCCAGAATACTGATGTCTTCCGGACTGATTGACGAGGTAATGTCGTTACGGCGGGCAAACAGGATCAGATTCCGGTAACTGAGCATCAAAGCATCGAGCAGCTCATTGTGCGCCCGTTTCACCTGCTCAACTTTCCAGTTCCGGCGGTTGTCCAGTTCTGCAATCACTTCCGGCGACCACTGCCACTCTGCTGTCAATTCAGTCAGCACTTCCCGGCGCCATACCACGGAACCCACTCCGGGTTCACGGGTCAGTTTCTCATGGGTTTTGAGATAAAAGCAGCGGCGCACCAGATCCAGACGACGATGGTCATGAATCCGCTCCAGATAGCGGGTCACCTTCTCCAGCATCAGGTAGTAGGCATCCATCGCATAATGGGTCGACTGTTCCGAGAAGAAGCGGCGTTTGCCGTCCACACTCAACAGCTGCGTATGCGGATACTCACAGGAATAGGCCTCCAGCAGGATTGCTTTCAGGACCGATTTGTAAGGTGAATCGATGCTTTTATACAGATGCCACAAGCTGGAGCCGAAATACTCTTCCGCCGGAATGCGGCACAGGCCGCCGAAATCAATCCACTCATCCCGGTTGATATAGCCATCTTCCGCCAGATAAGCCACGTATTCGTCGTAGCATTCTTCCATTTCCGGCGGCACCAGATACCACAGGAAACGTTGCCCGGCGAGATGCACCGCCGAACGGTAAAATTCGTCTAACAGCAACAGATGCTGACTGGAGCCGCAGTTATCGCCGCTCAGAGCCTCTGAGCGATTATGGCGGAAGCGGTTGTCATCGATCAGAAAAAAGTTGGCTTCGACACCATAGGACATGGCCCAGGCCGAGACGGCCTTACACTTGTTGAGCAGCGCTTCACGCTCTTCGAGCGGCATCCGGGTGCGAATACAGACCCAGATATCCAGATCACTGGTCAGACTCTGACCCAGCGACGAGGTACTGCCCATAGCATACAGGCCTAGGATATCACCAGCGGCCGCTTCGACATCACCCGTCAGTGCGGTGCGATCAAGATTGAAGTATTCACAGGCCAGGGACATCTGGCGATCGGAAGGGAAATAAGCAGAAATACCTTGAGGTACCTCGGCATTCTGGTAGCCAGGTAAATCCGGATGATTCACATGCAATAGCACTGGCAACAGGCTGAACACCTGTTCGGACTGTGCATTCATGGCAAGCCGGGCACGCTCGACCCGACGCTGGTTATGTTTATCCAGCCTGCCAATTAACGAATTAATATAATTTTGCAAATTACTCTTCCAAGAGCTACCAGCATCCAGCGCGGCCCGAATCTTGTCATTGTTCGAGCAATCGGCGCGCCATTCGTGAGCAAAAACGTGATCAATCTAACAGTTTTCCGGCTATCCGTAAAGTCTGTATGGTTTATGCAAACTGCGCAAGCGGCACTGGGTGGACAAGTCCGTTCAATATGACCTCAAAATAGTACAATGAGAAAAAATCGCCAGCACCCCAGACTTTGGAAGCCAGATCACATACATTAATGTGATCCAGATCGCGATTGTGATGTCACAGAACAGGACAAAAGCGCTTCACCGCACTAGGCACAACATCGACATTACCTTCC
This sequence comes from Photobacterium sp. GJ3, assembly GCF_018199995.1. Lineage (NCBI taxonomy): Bacteria > Pseudomonadati > Pseudomonadota > Gammaproteobacteria > Vibrionales > Vibrionaceae > Photobacterium > Photobacterium sp. GJ3. Next base: position 3,318,844 of record NZ_CP073578.1, read on the forward strand.
CTGTGCCGGAGTGGTACGATTAGTGGAAATAAACCATATTTAAAGCAATTAGATGGACTCCTATTTATGACTGAGAAGCCTATCCGGATCGCCACCCGTAAAAGCCCGCTCGCACTGTGGCAGGCCGAGTATGTTAAAGCGGCACTGGAATCAGCGCACCCGGGAATCGTGGTGGAACTGGTTCCTATGGTCACCAAAGGTGACATCATTCTGGACACCCCACTGGCCAAAGTGGGCGGCAAAGGCTTGTTCGTCAAAGAACTGGAGCAGGCCATGCTGGAAAACCGGGCTGATATCGCGGTGCATTCCATGAAAGACGTGCCCGTCGAATTCCCGGAAGGTTTAGGTCTGGTTACCATTTGTGAGCGTGAAGATCCGCGGGACGCTTTTGTCTCCAACCACTATGCCCATGTCGATGAATTACCCCAGGGTGCAATCGTCGGCACCTCCAGCCTGCGCCGTCAGTGTCAATTGCTGGCCCGCCGCCCGGATTTACAGATCAAAACACTGCGCGGCAACGTTGCCACCCGCCTGCGTAAACTCGACGATGGCGAGTATGACGCCATCGTTCTGGCCTGCGCTGGCCTGAAACGTCTGAAAATGGAAGATCGCATTCGCTGCGCGCTCGAGCCTGAAGTCAGTCTTCCAGCTGTCGGTCAAGGTGCCGTGGGCATCGAATGCCGTCTGGATGATACCCGTATCCGCTCGCTGCTGGATGTCCTTAGCGACGAGACCACTACCACCCGCGTTCTGTGTGAACGTGCGATGAACAATCGCCTGGAAGGTGGCTGTCAGGTGCCGATTGGCAGCTATGCAGAACTGGAAGGCGATCAGGTCTGGTTGCGTGCACTGGTTGGCGAACCGGATGGCACCCAGATTGTTGCCGGTGAAATTCGCGGCCCGATTGCCGATGCAGAAGCGCTGGGCACTCAGTTGGCAGAAGAACTGCTGACTCGCGGCGCCCGTGACATTCTGACCCGACTGTACGACGAAGCCGAATGACGGTTCTGATCACCCGGCCAGCCCCCAAAGGGGATGCGCTGGCGTCTGCACTGGCCGAACGGGGCATTGCATCGCTGGTGCAACCGCTGCTGACCATCGCACCGGGCAGCGGCCTGCCACGACTGGGTGATCAACTTGCTGCGTTGCAAGAAGGAGACTGTGTGATTGCTGTCAGCACCCATGCGGTAAAAATGGCGCATACTTATCTGACAGAACAACACATTAGTTGGCCAGAAGGCGTGCATTATCTTGCCGTGGGCCAGCAGACAGCTGAAGTCTTTGCCCAAGCCTGCGGCCAAATGGTGGCAGCACCGCAGCGAGAAGACAGTGAAGGCCTGCTGGCCCTGCCGGAACTGGCACAGCCTGCACAGCACAAAGTGTTGATTCTGCGCGGCAACGGCGGCCGTGAACTGATTTTCGAGACGCTGGTCGAACGACAGGCCAGCGTCTCCTATTGTGAAACCTATGCGCGACACTGGCTGGCACTCAAGGGTGACACACTGTACCCGGAATGGCAGCAACAAGGCGTCGACACACTGGTTGTCACCAGCGGCCAGCAACTGGCGTATCTGGTCCGGCTCCTGCCGGTTCAGGCCCGTGACTGGCTCTATGGTTGTCGGTTGCTGGTGCCCAGTGAGCGTATTGAAACAGAAGCCAGGGACATCGGCTTTCGCCACGTAACCATGGTAGGCAGTGCCAGTAATGCTGCATTGCTTACTGCCCTAAGTACAACAGGCATAACGGGATAAACGGATGACTGAGAAGAAGACCAATAACGATCACCCTAAGGCAGGCAACCAGTCTGATGCCGCTGAGAAGGCAAAGGACACGCCGAAAACTGCCGACAACCAGCCGAAATCAACTGGCCGTGCTGCCCAAGAGCCGGCCAAGCAGACACCTGCCAAATCCGGCGGGGGCAAAACCGGCATCGTCGCGATTGCACTGGTGATTCTGCTGGGCGCGGGATTGTACTATCACGGCCACCAGCAAAATCAGGCACAGCAGGCACAGTTGGCTACCCTGCAACAGCAACTGAGCGACATGAAATCCGCGCTGACCCAAAGCGAAGCATCCGTCAAAGCCAGCGTGACAGAACAACTGGCCACCACGTCGACGGCACTGGAACAGCAGGCCAACAATGTGGATGCCCTGCGCACGGCTTTGTCTGAGCTCAAAGGCCGCCGTCCGAACGACTGGCTGCTGGCGGAAGCAGACTATCTGACCCGCATGGCCGAACGCAAACTCTCGCTGGAACATGATTTGACCAGTGCCACCCTGCTGCTGCAATCCGCAGACAGCCGTATCGCCCAGCTCGGTGACCCGAGCCTGACCGATCTGCGCAGCGCCCTGAGCAATGACATTACAAAGCTGAAGTCGATTGCCCGGATTGACCGCGACGGTCTGGCCTTGCGCCTGACCAGCCTGCAGGCTCAGGTCGATACCCTGCCACTGGCCAATGCCATCGTGCCGGAATCCCTGGAAGAACCACAGCAGGCGCAAGTCAGCGAGTCGATTTCCGACTGGAAATCCAACCTGATGACGTCGCTCAAGCAGTTCAGCGGCCATTTCGTCACCTATCGCAAACGCGACGGCAATGTGATTCCACTGCTCTCGCCGGATCAGAACTTCTACCTGCAGGAAAACATCAAGTCGAAGCTGGAAACTGCCATTCGTGCCGTCTTCCGTGAACAGGGCGAGCTTTACACCCAATCTCTGAGCAAGGCGAAAGACTGGGCCGGCCAGTTCTACAAAACGGACGATCCGAAAACCCAGAACTTCATCAAGACCTTAGATGAACTTGGACAGCAGCAAATTGAAGTCAGCTATCCAAAATCGCTGGAATCGCCAGCCATCCTGTCGGAACTCATCAACCAGCGCGTGCGCCAGCAAGTGGCACCCATCAAGGGTGAGGAGGATCCGGCATGATTAAACTTTTGTTGCTGGTCGCAGCCCTGATTGCTGGGATCATCGTGGGTCCGATGCTGGCCGGAAATCAGGGATACGTGCTGATTTCCGCTGCGAATCAAACCCTGGAAATGAGCCTGACGACCCTGCTGCTGCTGGTTGTGGTGCTGTTCGGGCTGTTTTTCTTGCTGGAAAATCTGATCAAGTGGCTGCTGTCGCTGAGCAGTGTCACCCGTGGCTTTTTCTCCGGCCGGAAAACCCGCAAAGCCCGCCAGCTGACCTCCAACGGTCTGGTCAAAGTGCTGGAAGGTGACTGGAAACAGGCTGAAAAGCTTGTCGTTAAATCAGCGACTCACAGTGAAACACCGTTGCTGAACTATCTGGCTGCCGCAGAAGCAGCGCAGGAGCAAGGTCAGTTCCACCAGCGGGATGAATATCTGCGTCTGGCAGCCGAACTGGACAGCGAAAGTCTGGCCGTCGCCCTTACCCGCGCCCGTCTTCAGTGCCGCCATCATCAATACGAAGAAGCGGTGGCGACGCTGCAGGATGTCAAAGGCGCCCATCCACGTAACCCGTTGCTGCTGGAACTGCTGAAGCAATGCTATGTCGCACTGGAAGACTGGCCAGCACTGCTGGGCCTGCTGCCCGCGCTGAAAAAACATGGCAGCCTGACTGAAGAACAGACGGATGCGCTGACAGTCAAAGCCGAATGCGGCCTGATGGCTCAGATCAGCCAGCACAGTGGCAGCGATGGTCTGATGGGCCACTGGAACAGCCTGAGTCGCAAGGCCAAGCAAAACCCGGCCCTGGTCACCTGTTTCGTCCATGAAATGTGTGCCCGGAATGCCGACAGTGAAGCCTACACCGTACTGCGCGAAGCACTGCGTAAGAAAATTGACCCGGATCTGGTACGACTGATGCCCACGCTGAAGCTGACCGACAACCATCCGGCGATCGTGACACTGACAGACTTACTGCGTTACGACAGCAGCAACGCGACAACGCACAGTGCGCTGGGCCAGTTGTACCTGCGGGACGGGAAATATAAAGAAGCCCGGACTCATCTGGAAAAAGCAATTGAGCTGCACCCGTCGGTGTCAGACTACAGCTATCTGGTCGAGGTGCTGGAGAAGCTGAACGATAAAGCCGCCGCAAACCGCCTTTCCCGAGAAGGTCTGGCGCTGGCATTACCGCCGAAAATCTAAGCTTTCAGAAACATCTGTTACTAAATGTAAAAAGCACCATTATTGGTGCTTTTTTGATCTATTTAACAAAGCATTAACGAGATTTAATTCGCTTTTGTTTCCATCTGTTAATAGCCATTTCAGCTTATATATTTCCTATTGATGGAAGTATTTAAAAAATATTCAATGTGGCCTCTTTTAGCTCGAATAGATGGAAGTAAGGCTATGCTCCCTTGGTTAATTGTTTCTGGCATTGTTGTTGCGGTAATCACTTGCCTGCTGACTGCTGTGCTGATCAAAGAATCCTGAGAATCATTTGATCCCCTGTAAAAAAGCCTCCATTCGGAGGCTTTCTTGTTTTCCAAAGGTGCAAAGCAGATATCAGGCGCTGGCCTGATAAATCAGCTTATCGAACCGCTGATGTGCCTTGTCAGCTTTCTTCTGATATTTCGCCGCCTTTTTCTGGTACTTGCCGGACTTCTTCTGATACTTCTCGATTTTCTTCTCGTATTGGCGCTTTTTCTTCGAGAGCTTTCTCAGTTTCTTATCCAGCTTGCGAACTTTGACAGACATGCTCAGCCATCCGGAGGACAGACGCATCGCCGCTCCGCTTTCCAGGCTTTCACCCACCTCAGGCACTGCCGGAGATGCAAGATTTGATTGTACCGTTACGCCCGGCAAACCCATGGGTTTACACAAGGCACCTTTGGTATTGGCAACGCGAGCACAACTGCGGCACAGGAATCGAGGCTGACTGACCAGCGCTCCGATCGCAGTCGCTTTGTCACTAATCTCTGCGCGACGGTATTTACATAACGATTTCGACATCACTCCCTCTCCCTCAAGGCAGCCAATGACATGGCAAGCGACCCTATTTCATGGCCGCTTTGACATACACATCAAACCGGTTTTTCTTGGTTTCAATGACCGTGGACGGTTGCTGGCCATCCAGCCAGGGCGCGTAGTCCGGCCGTTTCACCACCACACGTTTGGTCGCCAGTGCCAGCGACGGTGTCAAGAGTAGATCAGCATCGGTATCCGCACCAACCAGACTCTGAAAAACCCGCATTTCTTTTTTGACCAGCGCCGACTTCTTTTTGTGGGGAAACATCGGGTCCAGATAGACCACGTCTGGCGCGAGATAATCCGGATCATCAGCCAGCTGTGCGAGTGCATCCTGACTGGTGGCATGCAACAGCGTCATCCGCTCACTGACCCAATGGCCAATCTCGGCATCGGCCTTTGCACGACGCAATCCGTCTTCCAGCAACGCAGCAACCACAGGATGACGCTCTACCATTTGCACGGTACAACCCAGTGAGGCCAGTACAAAAGCATCACGGCCCAAACCAGCTGTTGCATCCAGCACCCGGGGCATGGCACCGCTTTTCAAACCAACAGCTTTCGCAATCGCCTGGCCGCGTCCACCGCCAAACTTGCGGCGATGGGATGCAGCACCACCCGCCAGATCAACATACACCGCCCCTAACTTCGGCTCATCTCGTTTGAGCAGCTCCAGCCGTTCGTGTGTCAGCTGCAGCGCAAACAGAGCGTCCGGATCAGACTCCAGCCCCCAGCGTGCAGCCAATGCATCCAGTTCAGGCTGACGTTCAGGTTGATCGCAAATGAAGGTGATTCGCACAGCTTTCTCCGCAAGAGGACTTCCGCCCGGCCACTGCCGGACAGAGAAGATTCAAACACAGCGGCGGATTATAGCAATCGGCATCATGAAATGGATGACTTTTTGAAAAGGCCACAAAACAGCGCCGTGAGCCAGTTACCAGATGTCTACGGTCGTCTGATTCAGATGCGCAACCAATGCAGGTAAAGGCATCGGTTTACCGAACCGGTATCCCTGCGCATAATCAACCCCCAACTGCTCCAGCCGGCTGAGAATGGCATCGTTTTCGACAAACTCGGCGACGGTTTGTTTCCCCATCTTCTTCGCCAGATCATTGATGGCCGTCACCATCGCCATATCGACCTCATCATCGGCGATATCACGCACAAACATGCCGTCAATCTTGATCAAATCGACCGGTAACCGCTTCAGATAACCAAACGACGACAACCCGGCACCGAAATCATCCAGCGAAATCATGCATCCGAGGGATTTTAACTGGGTGAACAGCTCAATGGCTTCACTCATATTCCCAATGGCCGCCGTTTCAGTAATTTCCAGACACAACTTGCTGGCCGGAATACTGGAGCGACCAATCCGGGTGAGCAGGAAATCCACAAAGTCGGGGTTACCCATCGACTGACCGGACAGATTGACCGAGCAAAGCTGAAGCGGGGCGACCGCTTCGGGATGCAATTCAAGCCAGTCGAGCACCGCATTCACCACGTAGCGGTCAATCAGGTGTGCCAGGTTATAACGCTCTGCCGCAGGCATAAAGAGCCCCGGTGGGATCATCGCGCCGTCACTGCTGCGCATGCGCAGCAGTACTTCATAGTGATGACCCTTCGCCCGGGAAGCCAGCGGGGCAATCGTCTGGGCATACAGCTCGAATCGCTGCTCATCCAGTGCCCGGCGGATATGACTGACATAAGCCATTTCCCGCTCCCGTCGCTGCAGTTCTTCATCATCCGGACGGTAGAGATGCAGCCGGTTCCGGCCTTCATCTTTGGCGGCATAACAGGCCGTATCCGCCTGAGCATGGACCTGCTGGGGCGAACCCGCCGTATCATCAATCAACCGGATCCCAATGGAAGCACTGAGGCTGAAGCGCGTGTTTTGCCAGTAGAATTCACTTTCTTCCAGCAAGTGCAGAACTTCGGCCCCCAGACGCAAAGCACCTTCCACTTCGCAATGATTCAGAATAATGGCAAATTCATCTCCACCTAAACGGGCCAGCGTTGCTTTGTGCGGCATGATCCCCCGCAGCAGCCAGGCCACCTGCTTCAGTGCCTCGTCTCCGGCTTCATGCCCGGCGGTATCGTTGATGACTTTGAACTGATCCAGATCCAGATACAACATTGCATGGCGGGCACTTTTCTCCCGCGCTTCATTGAGCGAGATATCCAGCTGGCGTTCAAAATAGCTGCGGTTATACAAATTGGTCAGATAATCATGATTGGCCTGATATTCCAGCTTGGCTTCCAGTTCCCGGGTACTGGTGATGTCTTCCCCCACCAGCAACAGCTGATGCTGGGATAACGACGAACGAATGGTTTCGCGAATCCAGACAGCCTTGCCACTGGCACAGGTATAACGCAGCTGACGCCGCCAGACGCTTTGCTCTTCTTTGCCCTGGTGGGTCGAAATGAAATGTTGCGGAATTTCCACATCGTCCAGATAGAAGTCAGTCACTTTATGGCCCAGCATTTCACGTTTGCTGTAGCCCAGAAGCTCAGTGGCAAACTGATTGACTGACTGGATCCGACCATGCTGGTTAATCGCCAGTAAAATGACGGGCTGCTGTTCGTACAACAATCGGTAACTGATTTCCCGTTCCCGGAGTTTTTCTTCCATATGATGACGGGCCGTCACATCCCGGGCTTCCAGCAGCAGCTGGCACTCTTCCCCTTCGGTCTGTGGCAGGGGTTTAATTGAGATATCCAGAATCCGGACACCGTCTTCACTGCTGTTGATCCCGGTTTCGAACCGGACCAGTAGCGTATGACTGGCTGAAAGAAAAGACTGTCTGAGTTGCTGGGTACTGGACCGCTCCCAGCACCCCCATTCCCAGAACGGGCAATCATATTTAATCACCGAGCGGCCCAGCAGATCCTGCATCGCCAGGTTGGCCGATTTCAGTTGCCCGCCCTGATTCAGAATGGCAATAAACTGAAAGCTCTGATCAAACACGCCTTCAAACAGGGTCCGGCTTTGCGTCAGTTTGCGTTCACTGCGCCGCAACCGGCGAATGATCACGATCAGCAGTATGATGACGACCAGCATTGCCGCCAGCACCATGCTGATCAGCCGCACATGCCCAGAATACCGTTCAAGCCAGCTCACCGGCTGATTCACCAGGAGCACCTGTTCCTGATCCACCTGAACTTTCCAGCGTTTGAGCGCCGGGTAATTGAACATCACCTGACGGGGACTGGTCAGAAATGCAGGAAACTCCGATACGGCACCACTCAGCACCTGCTTGAGCAATTGTCCCAGCATCAGCCCCTGATCGTAGCCCCGGCTGACCACGCCTCCCAGCGCACCACTGTCGAGCAGAAAACGGTAGGAAACATACACCGGCGCATTGGCACGGTTGCTCAGGTGTTTCATCACTTCACGGCTGGATAAATACGCGCCGTTGCCATCAATAAAATAGCTCAGAAAAACAATGGCTGACTTCGGCGGTAACTGGCTGACACTGTCGAACAACTCCGTAAAAGTCTGCGGACTCAGTAAGGTGTAAGACAGTTCCGGGTGCTGGCTGAGATAATCCTGCGTATCCTGCCAGATTTCCCGGCCCGTGGTGGTATGGTCTGAAATGAAGTAGAAATGCTGAACATCCGGTTGAATGGTCTGAACCAGATTAATATTCGCCGACACATCATTGGCTTCGAAAATACCGCCCACCCGCGACAGATTCGAATGCTTCTCGGGTCGGTATTGATTCACCCCGGACATCAGCACCGGTGTCTCACCAATATAGGCGGCCAGTTGATTCACCAGCCAGAGTGCATTGTCATCGGTCACGACAATGGCATCAAAATTTTCATTCCCCAGTTTGGCTTTATAGAGATCCACCAGTTGGTGCATATACCAGGGCGACTGGTAACGCTTGCTGTCCATGTAGTCTATCTGCAGATGGATCTGACTGGCACGCACGGCATCACTCAGGCCTGCCTGCTGGGCATCCGTCCAGCGCATGCCCTGATGATAGGAATGAATCACCAGCACATTTGCCTCGGCCAGCGCCAGCCTGGGCAGTAAAAGTACCAGCAGCAAGAGTACTAAACGCATGAAGTGACAGTGATATCCTTGATTCTGTGGTCCGGTGATTCGCTCATCCTAAACCGTGCGTCAGACGCCAAGCCAGTATAAGATGCAGGAGTTGCGAACTACCACGGAAAGAAGCCATGACCCCGCTCCCCCGACTGGATGATTTAGACCGGGATATCTTAAATGCCCTGATGCATGATGCCCGGATCCCCTATGCCGAAATGGCAAAGCGCTTCAATGTCAGCCCGGCCACAGTGCATGTCCGTGTTGAAAAAATGCGCGCAGCAAACATCATTACTGGAACTGAGGTGATTATCAACCCTAAGCTGCTGGGTTATGACGTCTGTTGCTTTATTGGCATTAATTTAAATGCCGCGCGGGACTATCACTCGGCGCTGGCCAAACTGAACGAACTGGATGAAGTGGTTGAAGCGTATTACACCACAGGTGCGTATAACATATTCGTCAAACTCATGTGCCGCTCCATCGAAGAACTGCAGTATGTGCTGATCGACAAACTACAGGCCATTGATGAAGTGCAATCCACCGAGACCCTGATTTCGCTGCAAAACCCAATCAACCGCAACGTGAAACCCTGAATGACAGCCCATAAAAAAAGCGAGCCCGCGCTCGCTTTTTTGCTGTGATATCCGATGCTTATTTTTGCGCGGACAATGTCGCCTGACGCTCTGCCGCTTCTTCTGCCAGCCACTCGGCAACAGATTTCGCAAAATACGTCAGGATCCCGTCGGCACCGGCGCGCTTAAAGCACAACAGGGATTCCATGACGGTTTCTTTTTCTTTCAGCCAACCGTTCTGAATCGCGGCCATGTGCATCGCATATTCTCCGGAGACCTGATACGCAAACGTCGGCACCTGCAGCTCGGTTTTCACCCGACGGACCACGTCCAGATAAGGCATGCCCGGCTTCACCATCACCATGTCAGCACCTTCCTGAACATCCATTGCGACTTCGTGCAGCGCTTCATCGCTGTTGGCCGGATCCATCTGATAGGTTTTCTTGTCACCGCCTTTGAGATTTCCGGCAGAGCCGACTGCATCGCGGAACGGACCATAATAATTCGACGCATACTTGGCTGAATACGCCATGATTTGCGTGTGAATGTAACCCGCTTCTTCCAGCGCGGTACGAATCGCACCAATCCGGCCGTCCATCATATCGGAGGGGGCCACGATATCCGCCCCGGCTTCCGCATGGGACAGCGCCTGTTTCACCAGCACTTCGGTGGTTTCATCATTCAGAACATAACCGTGTTCATCAATAATGCCGTCCTGGCCGTGCGTGGTGAACGGGTCCAATGCGATATCGGTGATCACACCCATTTGTGGCACATGCTCTTTCAGCAGGCGCACCGCGCGCTGCACAATGCCTTCGGGATTATAGGCTTCCGCGGCACACACGCTTTTGAAGTCCTGCGTGACCACTGGGAACAATGCAATCGCCGGAACACCCAGCTTCGACAGGTACTCAGCTTCCAGCAGCATCAGATCAATCGACAGGCGTTCCACGCCAGGCATCGACTCGACCGGCTCACGACGGTTCTTGCCCAGCAGAATAAACATCGGATAAATCAGGTCGTTGACTGACACCTGATGCTCAGCTGTCAAACGGCGGGAAAAGTCTTGCTTGCGCGCACGACGCATACGACGGGCCGGAAATGCCCCCTGAATAGATACAGACACTGCTCACTCCTTGTTGGTTGTGCGGGATCCGAAGATTAACGCCGCAATCAGTCACAGTTGCGGCTCATCTTACCATCGAACAGCAGTTTACGCTGGTTCGATCTGAAAAAATGCCCGGGTTGTAGAGAAAACCGCCGCTGCCAGCGCGTCGACAGACTGCTGACGACAAGCAGCCACAGCCCCGACGATATGCGGCAGATAAGCCGGTTCGTTACGGCTGGACTTCGGCTTGGGCCGTAGATCCCGGGGCAGCAGATACGGGCAATCCGTTTCCAGCATCAGGCGCTGATCCGGGATCAGATGCACGATGTCCCGCAACTCGGTGCCCCGGCGTTCGTCACACACCCAGCCGGTAATGCCGATGTGCAGATCCAGCGCCAGACAGCCTTTCAGCTCCTGTTCGGTGCCGGTAAAACAGTGCAGTACGGCTGCGGGCAGTTTGTCGCGCCAGGGTTTGAGAATCGCCAAGAATCGATCATGCGCATCCCGGCAATGCATGAACACCGGTTTTTGCAGTTCGGCTGCCAGCGCCAGTTGCGCTTCAAACACGGTTTCCTGCTGCGGACGCGGTGAAAAGTCCCGGTTAAAATCGAGGCCGCATTCCCCGATCGCGACAACAGCCGGATCGGCCGCCAGATCACGAATCTGCGGCAGCGTCAGGTCAATCACCGACTTGGCATCGTGCGGATGCACGCCGGCGGTACTGTAACAATACCCCGGCCACTGATGCGCCATCGCCAGCGCCTCACGGCTTTCCTGTTCGCTGGTGCCGGTCAAAATCAGCGCCTGCACGCCTGCCGCGCGGGCCCGGTCAATCACGGCGTCCCGATCTTTATCAAACCGACTGTTGGTCAGGTTTACCCCAATATCGATCATTGATTTCATTCCCCTGAATTTTTCGCCATTGTACACAGCGCGGTTCCATGGATAAAAACCGACACATCAACTGCGCATACAAAAACAGCCGCACTGGGCGGCTGTTGGTCGGTTCGAACCGGTTTAATCATCGTGCTGTTCGTCCGTCTCCGCCCGGATATAGAAGCGGGTAAAGAACAAACCGACTTCAAACAGCAGACACATGGGCACAGCCAGCAAGGTCTGCGAAATAATATCCGGCGGGGTCAGTAACATCCCGGCCACAAAGGCGGCCACGATAATATAAGGCCGTTTCTTGCGCAGGCTTTGCGGATCGGTCGCACCGGTCCAGCACAGCAGAATAATCGCGACCGGGATTTCAAAAGCAATCCCGAAGGCCAGAAACAACGCCAGCACAAAATCGAGATAACTGGCGATGTCCGTCGCAACCTGTACGCCTTCCGGGGCAATATTCGTAAAGAAACTGAAGACCAGCGGAAACACCACGAAATAGGCAAAAGCCACACCGCAGTAAAACAGCAGCGAACTGGAAAACAGCAGCGGCATAACCAGGCGACGTTCATGCTTGTACAAACCCGGGGCAACAAACGCCCAGATTTGATACAGGATCAATGGCACCGCCAGAAACACCGAAGTGACCAGCGTCAACTTAATTGGCGTAAAAAAAGGCGACGCCACATCTGTGGCTATCATGCTGGTGCCTTCAGGCATCCGCTCCACCAGTGGCGCAGCCAGCAGACTGTAGATGTCGTTGGCAAACCACACCAGACAGAGAAACACCACCAGCACACTCAATACAGAACGAAGCAGTCGGTTTCGCAGTTCCAGCAGATGACTGAATAAAGGCTGGGTATCTTCCACACTCGACATGAAGCGTTATTTATCCTGTTGTTGCGATGAGGAGGCTGGCTTAGATTCCGTTGCCGCATCCTTCAAAGGAGAGTCCGCTTGCTGCGATTCAATATCCGCCGCATGTTCAGGCTCAATGGCAGGCTCAGATTTCGCATAAGGCCGCTGTACCGAGGCAGCTGCTTCCCTGAGTTCTTCCACCGATTTTTGTAAATCCGGTGCCAGATCCTGCATCCCCGCCTGCTCGGCCTTTTTCAGATCCTGGTGCAGCTCGTGAATTTTCAGCTCCTGTGACAGCTCAGTCTTCACCGCCGTCGCCATATTTCTGGCCGCATTGACCCAGCGAGACACCGAACGGATGGCCACGGGCAAGCGTTCCGGCCCGAGGACAATCAAGCCGACGACCCCGATCAGAATCAGTTCCCAGAACCCGATATCAAACACGTGTTAAACCTGCTCTTTATCTTTTGGGCCTTTCTGCGGTTCAGCCGCGTCCTTCTTATCAGCCAGTGACTTCTGTTCGAAGTCGGCATCGGCCTGATTTTTCTTCTCGTCGTCGTCATTCAGTGCTTTTTTGAAGCCTTTCACGGCAGATCCCAAATCACCACCCATAGAGCGCAGCTTTTTGGTTCCGAACAACAACACAATGATCAGAGCAACAATTAGCAGTTGCCAGATACTGATTCCACCCATGTTTACCTATCCTTTTATTCCTGAGAAAGCCATGTTGCCCAAGGCAGCATCGCCGTTATTTCGTATAAGCACGCCAGCCCATCAACCAGAATAAAGCACCAGCTGAAGCCGATAAGGCCGGATAAAGATTAACCTGACTATCCAAAAGTATGGCAGAACATATGATCAGGGTCGCGCCGACACCAAAACAAAACCTTGCCTGGCCCTGCTGGCGGCGGCTGGACATGTAATTGTCGTACAGCTTATCAATCCGCTGATTCATTACCTTGCCCTGGCGCAAACTGTCATAAAGAAGTTCCGGCAGTTCTGGCAATTTTTCAGCCCAGAACGGCGCTTTCTCCCGTACGGCACCGATGATGGCCTGCGGCCCCACCTGACGTGACATCCAGTCCTCTAAAAACGGCTTGGCCGTATCCCAGAGATCCAGTTGCGGGTAAAGCTGACGTCCCAAGCCTTCCACATAGAGCAGGGTTTTCTGCAACAGCACCAGCTGCGGCTGGACTTCCATGTTGAAACGGCGTGCGGTATTAAACAGATTCAGCAGCACATGGCCAAACGAAATATCTGCCAGTGGCTTTTCAAAGATCGGTTCACACACGGTGCGGATGGCAAATTCAAACTCATCCACATTGGTATCGTGCGGTACCCAGCCCGAATCCACATGCAGTTCGGCGACCTTGCGGTAATCGCGATGGAAAAATGCCAGCAGGTTTTCAGCCAGATAGCGTTTATCTTCCCGGTTCAGCGTCCCGACAATGCCAAAATCCAGTGCAATCCACTGCGGATCTGCCGGATTTTTGTGCGACACAAAAATGTTTCCCGGATGCATGTCGGCATGGAAAAAGCTGTCGCGGAAGACCTGGGTAAAAAAGACATTCACCGCTTTTTCCGACAGTAACTTCATGTCCGTGCCATTGGCTTTTAAGGCCTCAACATCAGAAACCTGAATACCATAAATGCGTTCCATGACAAGAAGATTACTGTGCGAATAATCCGTAAAAACTTCAGGCACATAGAGCGAGTCGCTGCCATCAAAGTTGCGGCGCAGCTGGATCGCATTAGCCGCTTCACGCATCAGATCCAGCTCATCGAGCAGGGTCTTTTCGTATTCGCGGATCACTTCTACCGGACGCAGGCGACGGGCCTCAGGCACAAAACGAGCCACCAGACGGGCCATGCGGTACATGAGTTTCATGTCGGCCTGAATGACCGGCAGAATATCCGGACGAATGACTTTAATGACCACTTCACGGCCATTGGCTTTCAGGGTCGCCGTGTGAACCTGGGCAATGGAGGCCGAAGCGAGCGGTGTCTGATCGAAGTCGCTGAACCACTGTTCCAGCGGCCCCCAAGGGATTTCTCAATTTGCTGACGTGCTAAGGCACCATCAAACGGAGCCACGCGATCCTGTAACAGTGCCAGTTGATCTGCGATATGTGGCGGGAACAGATCACGCCGGGTCGACATCATCTGGCCAAATTTGATCCATACCGGACCGAGAGACTGAAGCGCCAGACGCAGCCGCTCACCCAGACATTTGTCCGGATGCTGATTCCGCACCCAGAACAGGCTCTTCCGCATGAGTTTGGGCAGCCGGGTACGCGGGTCATCCGGCAGTAAATCATCCAGCCCGTACCGGAGCTGTACGGCAGTGATCTGATACAGACGCTTAATTTCTGAAAAACGACTCATGATGCTCAGGCTGTAGTTGGTTGGGCCAGCCGATCTGCCAGCTGATTGATTCGGGCTTCAAGGCGCGCCAGTTGCGAGGCCGCGTCGTCGACCTGATCGGCAAAGTGAGCGATTTCCAGCGCCGGCGGTGCCAGTCGCCACTCTTCCGTCATTACTTCGCCTAAATCGCGACGGCGTGCCTGGGCATGATCACGCAAACCCGCCAGCTTTTGCTTGGCGCCGCTCACCACCGTATGGGCAACCACATCGCCGGTGTAACGGGATAACCGCTCTGCCACATCCGGCTTCAGGCCACTGAGCAGCGCTGAAAATTGCTGGGCGAGCTGGATATCCCCTTCCAGAGCCAGCTTGTCCGCTTTAATCAGCTGGGTCAGGTTCGCCTGCTCCCGCAGTTCCGGCAATGCGGCCAGACTGAGCGACAAACGACACTGGGTTTCCCCTTCATACACCGCCAGCACATCGATTTGCTGGCTGAAGATGAAATAAAATTGTTTGCCCAGCTCATGAATCCGGACACTGATCACTTTGCCTCGCAGACGGGTCAGCCGACGCTGGCTGGCTTCGTCGTCTTTGAGCAGCGTATTCAGGGCAGTTTCCACCACACCGGTGAGAAGCGCATCAACTGGCATCAGGACCTCAGAACTTGTAACCACGATGCAGCGCGACAATACCGCCTGTCATGTTATGGTAGCTGGTTTGCTCGAATCCCGCGTCCTGCATCATGCCTTCCAGCGTCGGCTGATCCGGATGCATCCGGATGGACTCCGCCAGATAACGGTAGCTTTCTGCATCGCCGACCACCATTTCGCCGACACGCGGCAGGATATGGAACGAATAGGCATCGTAGAGCTTCGACAGCGGATCAATCACGGGTTTGGAGAATTCCAGCACCAGCAAACGGCCACCCGGCTTCAGTACCCGGAACATGGAGCGCAGCGCTTTGTCTTTGTCTGTGACGTTACGCAGACAGAAACTGATGGTGATGCAGTCAAAGTAGTCATCCGGGAACGGCAGTTCTTCGGCATTGGCCTGCACATAGGCAACGTTGCCGACAATTCCGCGATCCCGCAACTTGCTGCGACCGACTTTCAGCATCGAATTGTTGATGTCTGCCAGCACAATCTGACCATCTTCACCGACCATGCGGGAGAATTTCGCGGCCAGATCCCCGGTACCACCGCCCAGATCCAGCACACGATGGCCACGACGGACACCACTGCAATCAATGGTGAAACGCTTCCACAGACGATGAATGCCCATCGACATCAGGTCGTTCATCAGATCGTATTTGTCTGCTACCGAGTGAAACACTTCCGCAACCAGCTGCGCTTTCTCATCTTTGGCCACCTTCCGGTAACCAAAATCAGTCGTTTGTGTAGGTTCAGTCATGCTCGTTCCATCAAATTCGTTTTATGGGCCGTAGTTTACTTGAAGCGTCATGGTGTGTCATTCACCGTCTCGGTGATGCCGTGCACAGCCTCACTGTCTTGCAGAGCACGTTCCGTCACCGACAGCGGCAGATCCCGTTTCACCTCCACGCCCAGTTCCTTAAAGCTTTCGGCCTGACGGATAATATTGCCCCGTCCGGACGCCAGCTTATTCATCGCCCCCTGATAACTCAGGCTGGCTTTATCCAGCGCACCGCCCACCTGCTCCATATCCGAAACAAACAGCCGCAGCTTGTCGTACAGTTTTCCGGCCCGCTCGGCAATCTGCCGGGCATTCTGGTTCTGGCGTTCGTTGCGCCACAGGTTATTGATGGTTCGCAGCGCCACCAGCAGTGTGGTCGGGCTGACCAGCATGATATTGCTGTCCATGGCATCACGGATCAGCGCCGGATCGGCTTCAACCGCCGCCTGAAACGCCGGTTCGACCGGAATAAACATCAGCACATAATCCAGACTGCGCACCCCATGTAGCTGATGATAATCCTTACGACTCAGGCCTCGGATATGACCGCGCAGCGAGGTCAGGTGCTCACTCAGAGCCTTGTCCCGCTCCACCTGAGTCTCGGCATGAAAATAACGCTCATACGCCACCAGCGACATCTTGGCGTCAATCACCACATCTTTGTCCTGCGGCAGATGCACCACCACGTCTGGCTGATAGCGCTTGCCATGACTGTCTTCCAGGTTCACCTGCGTCCGGTATTCATGGCCTTCGCGCAGGCCGGATTCCGTCAGCACCCGCGACAGCACCACTTCTCCCCAGTTACCCTGCGCTTTATTGTCTCCCTTCAGCGCCTGCGTCAGATTCACCGCTTCCCGGGCCATCTGCTCGTTCAGCAACTTGAGGCTGTTAATTTCGTGCACCAGCGTATGCCGCTCACGGGCTTCATGGCTGAAACTGTCGTTGATCTGCTTGCGAAACCCTTCCAACTGCTCTTTCAGCGGGCTGAGTAACCCGTCCAGACTGAGCTTATTCTGCGCATCCACGCTCCGGCTTTTCTGTTCGAACAGGCGGTTGGCCAGGCTTTCAAACTGCTGTTGCAGCCGGGTTTCAGCGTTTTCCAGCAACTGAATTTTTTCATGCGATGCTTTCTGCTCCTCCCGGTAACGGGTCTGCAGTTCACGCAGATCCGCTGCCAGGCCGTATTCAGACTGCCGGGATGCCTCCAGCCGTTCAGTCAGCGCCTGATGTTCCTGACGCAGGGTTTCGAGATAACGCAGCTTTTCAACCGCCGCCGCCAGCCGGGCATGCATCTGGCGCAGTTCATTGCTGAGCCGGTCCCGCTCGACATCCAGTGTGTCCAGTTCCTGCTGTTGCTCAGCCAGTTCCTGACGCAGTTGCTGCTCTCGCTGCTGGGCCAACCGGGTTTCCGCCTCCAGCTGACGCTGCCAGATCTCGGCCTGCTGGCGCAATCGCCCCTGAAACCAGGCCGCTGTTGCCCCGCCCGCTGCGACGGCCGCGGTAATCGCCGCTGCCAGCCACTGACCATTCTCACTGAGCCATTCACCCATCATTGAACCGTTTCCCGCCTGACTTCATTTACTTCGATAGAATAAGGCTAAAAAGATACTGGATAAATGTCCAGATATTGTCTGCATCAAACTGAGATCGCGGCGGCATCCTGTGCTGGCTGACTAAGCACAAATGGCATAAACTGACGGTTTTTACGGCAGGAGACCAACAACGATCCTGCCACCCCACCGCCAGCAGCAGGAAGCCGCAGTATGCAGGAAAAGAAAGCGCTCGGATTCGGCCTCGCCGCCGTCCTTTTATGGTCCACCGTCGCCACCGCCTTCAAAATCACTCTGAATTATTTTTCACCCGTTCAGATGGTGGCTGCGGCCAGCGTCGTCTCTGCGATTGCCCTGCTGGTGATTGCCGGTTTTCAGGGCAAGCTCAGCCTGCTGCTGCCAACACTGCGTGCCCGGCCGTTTTATTACCTGATGCTCGGCCTGATCAATCCGTGCATCTATTATCTGGTGCTGTTTCAGGCCTATGAATTACTGCCGGCCTCGCAGGCCCAACCGCTGAATTACAGCTGGGCGATCACCCTGACGCTGATGGCTGCGGTTTTTCTCGGTCAGAAAATCCGGCCGCAGGACTGGGTGGCCTGTCTGTTCGGTTATCTGGGCGTGGTGGTGATCGCCACCAAAGGGGATCTGATGGCGTTGCAGTTCGACAGTCCGCTCGGCGTCACGCTGGCCCTGCTGTCGACCCTGCTCTGGGCACTGTTCTGGATTCTGAATACCAAGAATCAGGCCGATCCCGTCGTGGGTGTCCTGCTGGGTTTTCTGCTGTCGCTGCCGTGCTCGGTCGGTCTGAGTCTCGTGATGGGCGGCTGGCAACCCATTCCCTGGCAGGGCTGGCTGGCTGTGACTTATGTCGGCCTGTTTGAAATGGGGATCACCTTTGTGCTTTGGCTCAACGCCATGAAGCTGACGCGCAATACCGCCAAACTGAGTAACCTGATCTTCCTGTCGCCTTTCATTTCTCTGATGCTGCTGGCCACCATCATTGGCGAGACAATCCATCCGGCAACCTTAGTGGGTTTGGTGATGATTATCATCGGCCTGCTGATTCAGCAATGGCGCGGTAAAGCCAAGTCCGAAGATGCCAACGCCTCCTGCTGAGTGAGTGGAACAAATACCTGAAAAAAAGGCCTGTCACCAAGTGACAGGCCAAGCGAGAGTTGAAGGGTTGTCGAGACCCAGCGCCTTTTTCGGGCGTCTAGTTATATGCCAAAAATGGTTCTGTTGTTATTCCTGAGCCGGAGCCGGATGCCACTGGCGACCGCGACGGGACAGCAAAATCAGCAGGCCCGGCAACAGCATCAGCATCTGGAACGTCAGCAGCAGCGGCGGTGTCAGATCCAGTCGCTGTGTCAGGCTGACCATCAGGCCCGCACCGCTCATCTGGAACAGGCCCAGCATCGCCGCAGCGGTTCCGGCACGGTCGCCAAACGGAGCCAGCGCTTTTCCGGCCGCCGACCCCAGCACAAAAGCAAAGCCAAACGAGCTCATGAAGATCGGCAGCATAAAGGCCCAGGCTGTTGAGATATCTTTCAGAATCAGCATCATCCCGCCAGACACCGTCAGCATCGCCAGACCAGACATCAGAGTCCGGCGGGAGCCCACCTTATCCATACATTTCGGCGCGACCATGCAGGCAATAATATTGAGCACAGCATTGATACCGAACCACAAGGTGAACTGACCCATGTCCAGCCCCAGATGCACCATCAGCCACATCGGCGCTGAAGTCACATAGGCAAGAATCACCGCCATCGCCAGCATGGCCATGGAAGCATGAAAGACAAACACCGGCTCACGCAGCACAGACACATAGCGGGACGGACTGAACATCGCACCGCTGACAAAGGTATCTGCCGGACGGGTTTCCTTGAAGAAAGTCGTCAGCAGCGCCCCGGCCACTACCGCAAACCCCGCCATAAAGCTGAAGTTAGCGCGCCAGCCGAATTCATGGGTCAGCCAGGAGCCCAGCAGAGGAGCCAGCGCCGGAATAAAACAAATTGCACCGTTCAGATAACTGATCATCCGGCCGCTCCGCTCCGGACCAAAACTGTCCCGCACGGCGGCAAACGCAGCCACCGACGTCGCACAGGCACCGAAGCCCTGCAGGAAACGGGCAAGCAGCATGATATCCAGCGACTGCGCCACATAGGCCAGCGTGGAACTCATGGCATACACAGCCACCCCGATCAGGGCGATGGGACGACGACCAAAACGGTCCGCCAGCGGGCCGGCAAAGACCTGTCCAAGACCCAGGCTGAACATAAACCAGGTCACCGTATCCTGAACCAGCGTTGCATCCACGGCAAAACTATCGGCCATGGCCGGAAGCGCAGGCAGGTAAATATCGATAGCCAGCGGGCTAAACAGCACCAGCAGGACCATCAGTGCCACGATGCGGCGGTTTGATGCAGACGATTCAGGCTTCATTCACAGGTTCCTCTCCAAAGACCGCGCCAGTGTAAGGACTTCGTGATATGAATTAAAATGGTTTATATTCACTGTGAAGTTTCCATTTTGGAATATCTTAACCGAATCACGGATCTTGCAATGACTGTAGATAAACTCGCCCGGCTCGACCTGAACTTGCTGGTCTGCCTGCATGTCCTGCTGCAGGAGTGCAGCGTCACCCGTGCGGCACAACGCCTTTGCCTGAGCCAGTCGGCTGTCAGCAAAAGTCTGGCGCGGCTGCGCGAGCAGTTTAATGATGCCCTGTTCGTCCGCAGCGCCCATGGGTTGCTGCCGACCCCCGGGCCAAAAGCCTGCAACCTGTGCTGGAAAAACTGTTGCAGGACATTGAAAACCTGACCGAACCGGCGGAGTTCGTACCGCAAAACAGCGACCGGCATTTCAAAATGTCACTGGTTGAAAGTGCCTACCCGCTGCTGATGCCGCGCTTTCTGGGGGAAATTTTCAGTCAGGGGCCGAACATCCTGCTGGATACCCATGCCTGGGAGCCGGACACGTTCGATAAAATGCTGCGCGGCGAAATCGACTTTGGGATCACCGGCAAAGATCTCAATCCGCTGGATGCCCAACTCACCCTGATGCCCCCCAAGGGGATTCTGTTTCAGGAACTGCACCGCGATACCCAGCGCTGTATCGTGCGGCCCGGCCATCCGGTTCTGGCGCTGCATGCGGATGGGCAGTGGAATCAAAGCAATTACCTGCGTCAGCGACATATTCAGGTCCGCTGCGGCCGGGATGACCGCTGGCTGCTGGACTACAAACTGGCAGAGCAGGGCTTGCAACGCGATATCGCCATGTATGTGCCAGACTTTAACAGTGCCGCCAGCCTATGTACCCATACTGACCTAATTTTTACGGCCCCCAGCCATTTTGCCGATTATGTCGCGGCTCAGCTCAATTTGGTCGTGTTGCCATTACCCACAGCACTTCCTGCTATGGCGTACACGCTTTTCTGGCCAAAACATCAGGAAAATGACTCAGGCCATAGATGGTTAAGGCAGATCATCGTTAACGGATGCCGCGAATTGTCTAGCCGATAATTGCAGGCGCCAGCCAAAAGCGCTACCGTAACCGGATCAGCTTGCTGCCGTCGTCAGGGTGATTAAGGCACAGGCTTGGCGCATCCCCCTGGGATGACCTCAACAAAAAGGAATAGAGACAGATGCAATCAGTGATTTCTCAACGCGTGGCACAGATCCGCGAGTGGCTGGCCGCAGAACAGCTTGACGCTCTGGTGATCCCGCATGAAGACGAATTTCTGGGTGAATACATCCCGGAACACAATGAACGCCTGCTGTGGGCAACCGGGTTTACCGGCTCTGCCGGTGCAGCCGTCATTGCCCGTGATAAGGCTGCCGTCTTCGTGGATGGCCGTTATGTGGTTCAGGTTCGTAAACAAGTGCCGGGCGACGTGTTTGAGTACCGTCATCTGATCGAAGAACCACCGATGCACTGGGTGGAAACACAACTCGCTTCGGGCAGCAAAATTGCCGTCGACCCGCGCCTGCACAGCGGTGCCTGGCTGAAGCGTACTCAGCAAACCCTGAACAGCGATCTGACGCTGGTGCTGCTGGAAGCCAATCCGATTGATACGCTGTGGGCAGATCGCCCAGCCCCTACTCTATCGGATGCCCGCCTGATGGGGCTGGATTTCGTCGGCCAAAGCAGCAGCGACAAACGCGCTAAGATTGCTGCCAGCCTGCAAAAACAAAAGGCTGATGCCGTTCTGCTGACTCAGCTCGACAGTATTGCCTGGCTGCTGAACGTACGCGGCAGTGATGTTGCCTGCTTGCCTGTGCTGCTCTCCGCAGCCATTCTGCACAACGATGGCAGCGTCGATTTCTTCATTGATCAGGCCCGTCTGCCAGCTGAGTTTGCGGCACACGTCGGCGAAGGTGTCCGCGTTCAGGCTCCGGAAACCCTGAAAAACAGCTTAAATGCCCTGCAAGGAAAACGCGTCCTGCTCGACCCGGCCACCAGCAATGCCTGGGCCGGACAAACCCTGCGTGACGCTGGCGCCATCATCCTTGAAGGCGCAGATCCCTGCATGCTGCCAAAAGCGGCGAAGAATGCCACCGAAGTTGCTGGCATGAAGGCCAGCCATATCCGTGATGGCGTTGCGGTTTCCAAGTTCCTGGCCTGGGTCGATCGTCAGGTCGCAGACGGTAAATTGCTGGATGAAGCGACGCTGGCCGACCAGCTGTGGCAATTCCGCATTGAAGACCCAAGCTGTACGGATGTCAGCTTCGACACCATTTCTGCAGCAGGCGGCAATGCCGCCATGTGTCACTACAATCACAATAATCAGCCTGAGCCAGGTGTGCTGGAAATGGACAATGTCTATCTGGTGGACTCCGGCGGTCAGTACCCGGACGGCACCACAGATATCACCCGGACCATCGCCATCGGCACGCCGGGCGAGGAAGTGAAGCAAACCTTCACGCTGGTCCTGAAAGGCCATATCGCGCTGGCCAGTGCCCGTTTCCCGCGCGGCACCACAGGTTCGCAGCTTGATGCACTGGCCCGCCAGCATCTGTGGGCTTATGGCTTTGATTTCGACCATGGCACCGGCCATGGCGTCGGCCACTTCCTGAATGTGCATGAAGGCCCGCAGCGGATCTCCAAAGCACCGAACCCAACCGCGCTGCTGCCGGGTATGGTGCTGTCGAATGAGCCGGGCTACTACCGTGCCGATGCATTCGGCATCCGGATCGAAAACCTGGAACTGGTGGTGGAAGTGGCAACCGAAGGCGACATGACAGTGCTGGGCTTTGAATCCCTGACCCGTGCGCCGATTGACCGTCGTCTGGTGGATCTCAGTTTACTGAACGATGTCGAGCTGGACTGGCTCAACACCTATCATCAGAAGGTCTTTGATGTGATCAGCCCATCTCTGGAAGGTGCCGATCTGGACTGGCTGAAACAGGCAACGGCACCGATTCATCGCTAAGCGCTCGTTCCGAGGATGCTTCTGAAAGTCCGGCCATCGTGCCGGGCTTTTTTTTATGGATCGCCGTTCATGCGGCGTCACGTAAGAAACAGCCACTATTAACTCTTTTCACACCAAACATTCACCCGTTAGCATGCCTGACTGAAACGATAATTAATGAAATTCATAAGGTTATGTCATGAAAAAACCACTCTTACTCGTCCTCCCTTTCTTATCGCTGAGCGCGTTTGCCAATACCAATCCTCATCTGGACATATACAATAAAGCGATCAGCCAGACCATTTACAAAGGTCAGCGGGTCAACATACCGGTCAAATTCAATCTGCCGACTGACCGCCGCCATCTGGTGACGCTGGGGTTTGACAACAATGAACCCCGGGCGGTGGACTGTAAGATCGAAATTTATAATGCAGCGAACCAGCGCGTCCATAATCTGGATTGTCGCCCTGGCCGCGGCGAACATGCTTTCGAGACGCCTATCGCGTACTGGCAGGATAATTACCGCGCGATCATTTCATTGTATAACGCAGATTTCACGCAGGGCAGCCAGCGCTTTGAAGGAAACTTCCGGTTCAATTACGGCGAAAGCACATCCATTGACAACGATCACCTGCCCACCTGGTGGAAAAAGACATATGACGTGGTGGGTCTGGATGCCAACACAGATCACGATGGTGACAATTTTACCCTGCTGCAGGAATATTTCGGGAACAGCAAACCGAATGACGCCACCAGCTTTCCGGATCACGATCCGGTGATCGATTTCGATGAGACGCTTTCAGCCGGGACATCAATCTATGCCCGCTTCGGCACTCCGGTCACGAAGACCGTTGAAATCACACCCTACAACAACAAAAAAGTAAAATCGCTGGAGCTGATCGTCGAGACCACTGCCAACGCTCGCAACCAGTCGGTAGTCGCTTTCTTCTACGACGAAAACAACGAACAGATTTACCCGAGCTACCTGAAATACCCATCCGGTAAACTCTCGGTGTTCTTTGAACAGCCTGTCGAAGTTCAGAAACTGAAAATTGAACTGACCGCCAAACATTTCTCATCCAACATCCATGCGCGTTACGACGCCAAGGTTAACGCCGTCTTTACGGAATAATCCGATTGAATCCATAAAAAAACAGGCTGAAGTTATGCTTCAGCCTGTTGTTTCAGAGCTCCTGTGCCAGGGTTCATCAGGTCAGGATGACTGAACCCCGGAATACGCGGGATGCCAGTCCTTCCACACCACTTCAAAACCGTGCTGCTTCACCGAATGTGCAACATCGGCGACAGCTCTTTCATCACTGATCGCGAATTGCTCCAGCTCCGGTTCGTCATCGGCATAGCCGCCCGGCTGGGTTTTCGAACCCGCAGACATGCTAGTGATCCCAAGCGGCAGTACATTGTCGCGAAAATGCGGAGATTCCCGGGTCGACATCGACAATTCCACTTCCGGATTAAACAACCGGTAAGCGCAAATCAGTTGCACCAGCTGGCGATCGTTCATCACTGATTTCGGTTCTAAACCACCGGTACATGGCCGCAGGCGCGGGAACGAAATCGAATAACGACTCTGCCAGTACGTGCGTTCCAGATAATCCAGATGGCTGGCGACAAAGAAGCAATCCGTGCGCCATTCCTCCAGACCAATCAGCGCACCAATGCCGATTTTATCGATCCCTGCCCGGGCCAGCCTGTCCGGGGTCTCCAGCCGGTATTCAAAGTCCATCTTATTGCCGCGCAAATGATGCTGAGCATAGGTCGGAGCGCTGTAAGTTTCCTGATACACCATCACCGCATCCAAACCCAGAATTTTCAGTTCGGCATAATCGTCCTGATCCAGCGGCTGGACTTCCATTGATAAATAGCTGAAATGGCGCTTAATCGCCGGGACAGTCTCACGGAAGTAGTCCATCCCGACCTTACGCTCATGCTCTCCCGTCACCAGCAGCACATTGTCAAAATTCATGGCCTTGATCGCGTCGCATTCCCGCTCAATCTCTGCCAGATTCAGGGTACGGCGCTTGATCTTATTTTCCATGGTAAAGCCACAGTAAGTACAGCTGTTCGCACAGAGGTTCGACAGATACAAAGGCACATAAAACCCGATGGTCCGACCAAACCGCTGCCGGGTCAGGGCTGCCGACTGCTGGGCCATCTGCTCCAGATACGGCTCTGCCGCCGGGGAAATCAGCGCTTTGAAATCTTCCAGATCCCGCTTGCGGCGGCTCAGCGCCCGCTCAACATCGGCGGCCGTCTTGCTGTAAATCGACATCCGGACATCATCCCAGTCCAGTTGCCGCCATACATCGACATAACTCATGGGGCCTCCTTAGCTGCCGGCATCCAGAAATGCGGTCAGCGGACTGGAAGCCACCGCCTGATTGACGGTGCCCGCAAGGCCCGCCTCAAACGCCATCCGACCGCTTTCCACTGCCAGTTTAAAAGCCCGGCCCATGGCAATCGGATCGGCAGATGCCGCGATGGCCGTATTCACCAGCACCGCATCCGCACCGCGTTCCATCGCCTCAGCCGCATGAGAAGGCGCACCAATCCCGGCATCCACAATCACAGGGACGCGCGCCTGATCGATAATGATGTCGAGAAAATCCCGCGAAGCCAGCCCCTTGTTTGAGCCAATCGGCGCCCCCAGAGGCATGACCGCAGCACAGCCCACCTCTTCCAGGCGCTTGCACAACACAGGATCAGCATGGCAATAAGGCAACACAATAAAGCCTTGCTGTACCAAGGTTTCTGCCGCGGCAAGGGTTTCAATCGGGTCTGGCATCAGGTACTTGGGATCCGGATGAATTTCCAGCTTCAACCAGTTGGTGCCCAGCGCCTCCCGGGCCAGTTGCGCGGCAAAAATCGCCTCTTTGGCATTTTTGGCCCCCGAAGTATTGGGCAACAGATTGACACCAGCCTCCCGCAGCGGGGCAAGAATATCGTCATCCCGGTTTTCAATGTCGACCCGCTTGAGTGCCATGGTCACCAGCTCAGAGCCGGATGCCAGAATTGACTGTGCCATCGCGTCCCGGCCGGCATACTTACCGGTACCGGTGAAAAGACGGGAAGAAAATGTTTTATCAGCAATGGTCAGCATCTTAACCTCCGGCAATGGCTTGAAACAGGGCAATGGTATCGCCATCACTGAGCCGGGTATCAGCCCAGCTGTCGCGACTGATAATGCCTTGATTGAGTGCAACCGCCGTCGCATCCAAAGGCAGCGCGAGTTGTTCCAGCAATTGCAGCAGCGATGTTTCGGCTGTCAGTTGCAGGGCTTTGTCGTTCACTTGAACGGTCATCGTGGTCATAAAGATTCCTTACTGCATACAGGACATTGCGGGTTCATCGGCAGTCCAAATTGCTGCCATTGCAGGGTTAGTGCATCAAACTGGCGAAACTGGCCGACACCGGGCTCACCGCTGCCCGTAATGGCTTTGATCGCCTGCAGGGCCTGAAATGTCCCCATAATGCCGACCACAGGTCCGGCAATCCCGGATTCACTGCAGTTCTGCGGAGCTTTCATCTCGCCGTTCGGAAACAGGCAGTGGTAACAGGGCCCCTGCTGCGCGCGAAAGTCAAAACTCATCAGTTGCCCCTGCCAGCGGATCGCCGCGGCAGAAATCAGCACTTTCTGATGGGCAAAACAAGCCTGATTGATCGCATGACGACTGTCGAAATTGTCGGTACAGTCAAGCACGACATCAGCCAGACTGATTTCCATCGCCAGTTGCAGTTTGGCCAGATTTGCCGTGACGGCACGGGCACGGATATGCGGGTTCAGCGCTTTGACCTGCGCGACTGCCGCCTGCGCTTTGCTTTCTCCCTGATGCCGATCGCGGTAGATAATCTGACGCTGCAGATTCGAGCGCTCGACCCGATCGCCATCCGCAATCACCAGACTACCCACACCTGCGCCGGCAAGATAGAGCGCAGCCGGTGCGCCCAGACCACCCGCACCGATAATCAGAACCTTCGCCTGCTCAAGGGCCTGCTGACCCGACTCACCAATCTCGGGCAACTGCACCTGACGGTGATAGCGCATAAATGATTCATCAGACAACACGGTTCACCTCACCAGTTTGTCTGCGAAGGCTAACAATGCCTGCGCTGTATCCGGGGCGACAGTCACGGCACGCACCACAGCGATACTGGAGACGCCGGTCTGCCAGACTGCATCGACGTTGGTCAGGTCAATGCCGCCAATCGCCACGGTCGGGAATCGGCCCCCAACGGTCGCCAGATGTTCTGACAACTGCGCAACGCCTTGCGGCGGGGTTGGCATCTCTTTGGTCGGGGTCGGGAAAATATGGCCAATCGCCACATAACTGGGTGCGATCGCCATACCACGCTGAAGCTCTGCTGCGGTGCGGGTTGAAACGCCCAGACGGATCCCGGCAGCCCGCAATGCATCCAAATCAGCAATATCCAGATCTTCCTGTCCCAGGTGTATACCATAAGCACCGTGCTTCAGAGCAAGTTGCCAGTAATCATTGATAAACACCTGTGCCTGATACGCCCGTCCCAGACGGATGGCCTCAATGATTTGTGCTTCCAGTTCAGGATGCGCCGGATCCTTGATACGTAGCTGAACGGTTTTCACCCCTAACGGCAACAACTGAGCAATCCAGCGAACATCATCCACCACGGGATAGAGCGGCCCGATGCCGCCCTCCATCGCAGGAAATCCCTGTTTTACATCACCACTCATGCCTGCTCCGCCTCATGGTTTTTTGCCTGATGATACAGCTCGCTGCCTTTCTCACGGAATTCCTCTGCCTTCTGACGCATCCCTTCCAGCGGGTCCTCAAGCATCTGAATCACCTGCGCTTCTTCATTCGCTTTGGCGTACTCGCGCACTTCCTGAGAGATTTTCATCGAACAGAATTTCGGACCGCACATCGAGCAGAAATGTGCGACCTTGCCGGATTCCTGCGGCAGCGTTTCATCGTGATAAGCACGGGCAGTATCCGGGTCGAGGCCCAGATTGAACTGATCTTCCCAGCGGAACTCGAACCGCGCCTTAGACAGCGCATTGTCACGTACCTGTGCCCCCGGATGGCCTTTCGCCAGATCCGCGGCATGCGCACAAAGCTTGTAGGTGATCAGGCCGGTTTTGACGTCATCCTTATTCGGCAGACCTAAGTGCTCCTTCGGCGTGACGTAGCACAACATGGCACAGCCATACCAGCCAATCATGGCCGCGCCGATCCCCGAAGTGATATGGTCATAACCCGGTGCAATATCCGTGGTCAGCGGGCCCAGGGTGTAGAAAGGCGCTTCATCGCAGTGTTTGAGCTGCTCTTCCATGTTCTCTTTGATCAGATGCATCGGGACATGCCCCGGTCCTTCAATCATCACCTGAACATCGTATTCCCACGCAATTTTGGTCAGCTCACCCAAAGTTCGCAGTTCACTGAACTGCGCTTCATCGTTCGCATCGGCCACCGAGCCCGGACGCAGACCATCGCCGAGTGACAGAGAAATATCGTACTGGGCACAGATCTCGCAAATCTCGCGGAAATGCTCATACAGGAAGCTTTCTTTATGATGGGCCAGGCACCATTTCGCCATGATGGAGCCCCCACGGGATACGATGCCCGTGACACGCTTCGCTGTCATCGGTACAAACCGCAGCAAGACACCGGCATGAATAGTGAAGTAGTCGACGCCCTGCTCTGCTTGCTCCAGCAAGGTATCGCGGAACACTTCCCAGGTCAGATTCTCGGCAATACCGTTCACTTTCTCCAGCGCCTGATACATAGGCACCGTGCCGATAGGCACCGGGCTGTTGCGAATGATCCACTCACGCGTTTCATGGATATTACGTCCGGTCGACAGATCCATCACGGTATCGCCGCCCCAGCGTGTCGACCAGACCAGCTTCTCCACTTCTTCTTCAATGGAAGACGTCACCGCAGAGTTACCGATGTTGGCATTCACTTTCACCAGAAAGTTCCGGCCGATAATCATCGGCTCCGATTCCGGGTGGTTGATGTTCGACGGAATAATCGCCCGACCTTCGGCGACTTCTTTGCGTACAAATTCAGGGGTAATGTCTTTAGGCAGGTTTGCCCCGAAGCTTTGTCCCGGGTGCTGCTGGTTGAGGACCTCATCCCGGTAACGGGCGCGTCCCATATTTTCGCGAATTGCGATATATTCCATTTCCGGTGTAATGATCCCCTGACGGGCATAATGCATCTGTGTCACACACTGACCTGCCTGAGCGCGACGGACGCGGGCACGATGTGAAAAGCGAAGCTCATCCAACGTGTCATCCGCCAGACGTTCT
Organism: Photobacterium sp. GJ3; assembly: GCF_018199995.1. NCBI lineage: Bacteria > Pseudomonadati > Pseudomonadota > Gammaproteobacteria > Vibrionales > Vibrionaceae > Photobacterium > Photobacterium sp. GJ3. The sequence continues at coordinate 3,348,329 of NZ_CP073578.1, forward strand.
TTGGTATACGCTGAACTCAGTTCATCCAGCAGTTCGGTATCACTTCGTTCTTCAATCCAGGATTCACGCAGTTTCGGCAAACCCTGATAGATATCGATGGCCTGTGCAGGGTCGGTATAAAAGCCGGAGGTGTCGTAGACACGAATCGGCTCATTCGGTTCAAAGATCGGGTTATTTTTATCACCACCGACTAATGAATCAGCCTGAGAAATTTCCCGCATCCCGACACGGATATCGTCCCGGCTGCCGGTTACATAGATTTTTCGTGAATTGGGATAGGCTTGGGTGGTGAGAGAATCAATGAATTGTTTCGCTTCCAGTCTCGCTTGTTTGCGACTCGACATAGCAATTTCCTTTTATCCATTTCAGGGAAGTTGCTTGGCGGATGGGCGCGTAAACAAGAGGCAGACACAAGTAGGGCGTGTCGCATCGTCTGATACAGCTGCTATCACGAAAAGATAGCAAGGCAGAAGATTTTTCTCTTGTTCCCTTCGCAGATACTAATCTGATCAGGTTCAACGGATCCCGCGATGCGGTCTCAGCCAGTTGGCACTCCGACAAGTTGAGCCACGAGTATATGCAAGACGGCGGCTTCCAGCAAGCAGCAGCTGATGTTTTATCCACTCAGCGGATCACCAGCAGATCGCAGTCGAGCTTCTGAGCCAGATGATGATGAAGATCGTTCAGCCAGAGTATCTCGTGCCGGGTACGGCCAATAATCACCAATTCAGCCTTCACCTGATGGGCCAGCTTTGTGATTTGTGCTGCAATGTCCCCATCTGCCAGATGAATCGCCCGAACCGGCAGAGGGGAATGCTGCGCCAGCTCAGACAGTTGTTTCATCCTTTTTTGCTGCTGTGCGTTGTGTGCTTCTTCCAGTTGTAATTCAATATCCAGAAAACTGACCTCCCCGGCACCTGGTTCGACATAGCCCAGAAAGTAATCCGCCTGATGATGTGAGGCAATCACACCGGCTTTCACCACCTGCTGTTGCGCCTGCGGATGATCCGGATTCACCGCCAGCAATACGCTCTTATACAGCCTCATCTGATCTCCTTCGCCATCATTCTTTTTTTGCCTGCTTTCAGGCATTCAACATGGGCTCCATTTCATGCTATTAGTATGGCTGAACATTTTATTGTCAGAGAAAACCTATGAATCAATTGATGACGCTGAGTTTCATTGCCGCAGGCGGTGCTTTAGGTGCCTGCAGCCGTTACCTCATTGCTGAGCTCTGCGTAGTCCTGTTCGGACGGGGATTTCCTTACGGTACACTGGCGGTCAATGTGATCGGTTCACTGATCATGGGGGCTCTGATGTCTGCGCTGAACCAAGGCTGGATTGCAGCAACCCCGTGGCGACCACTGATCGGTCTGGGCTTTCTGGGCGCACTCACGACCTTTTCCACTTTTTCAATGGACAACCTGATTCTGCTTCAGCAAGGTGCTCTGGTGAAAGCTGGGCTTAATATCCTGCTCAATGTCGTCCTGAGCCTCGCTGCCTGTTTTCTGGGGTATCAGTTGCTCCAGCGCGGATAATGCTGCTGAGTGCCTTGTAACGCCGAGGATAAACGACATCAACCTCGTTCAGAAGTGGGCTTTATTTCGCAGGGGATGACGGATCGACCGGGCTGGCGCTCCAGCCGCCGACATCAGCGCAACGCGCTGAACCTCAGATACGACAAAGCCCCGTCCGGAGACGAGGCTTTTAAATTTGGCAGGGGATGACGGATTCGAACCGCCGACATTCGGTTTTGGAGACCGACGTTCTACCGGACTGAACTAATCCCCTAGAAGTGATGAGTATTGTATACAGCTTGGCGAGAATTACCAGCCCTAGATCCTGAAAATGATTCATTGCTTTATCAAGCGCTTATAAAAACAGCAGCTTGACGTCGCGTTCAATCCAGCATTCCGGCCCGCAACCAAAGTACGCAGTACTTTTCGGAAGTCCTGATATGAAAAAAGCCCCAGTCTTTCGACTGGGGCTTCTAAGAAGTGGCGGAGCGGACGGGACTCGAACCCGCGACCCCCGGCGTGACAGGCCGGTATTCTAACCAACTGAACTACCGCTCCACACGGTCGAAACCAGAGTGACTCTGATTTCTAAATAGGGTGCCTGGCGATGTCCTACTCTCACATGGGGAGACCCCACACTACCATCGGCGCTGCTGCGTTTCACGTCTGAGTTCGGCATGGGATCAGGTGGGTCCACAGCGCTATGGTCGCCAGGCAAAATCGGTGTGATCATCCCGCTGGTGAGAATCAATCCTGACGGCATTGCCTGCCTCCTTCACTCAGTTATGTACTCATGTACACGCCTTCGTTCAGTGCGTGGGCGGCTTTGTCAGCCTTGATTCTTCCTGCGCTACCCTGGGCACGCAGTTCGGGACAATCTCTGGAAAACTGTCTAGTGTTCTCAGCACATCATTCAAGTGCTTATGGAGTCCGTACTTCAAACCCTTTGGGTGTTGTATGGTTAAGCCTCACGGGCAATTAGTACAGGTTAGCTGAGCGCCTCACAACGCTTACACACCCTGCCTATCAACGTTCTAGTCTCGAACAGCCCTTCAGGAGACTTAAAGTCTCAGGGATGACTCATCTCAGGGCCAGCTTCCCGCTTAGATGCTTTCAGCGGTTATCTGTTCCGAACTTAGCTACCGGGCAATGCGTCTGGCGACACAACCCGAACACCAGCGGTTCGTTCACTCCGGTCCTCTCGTACTAGGAGCAACTCCCTTCAATCATCCAGCGCCCACGGCAGATAGGGACCGAACTGTCTCACGACGTTCTAAACCCAGCTCGCGTACCACTTTAAATGGCGAACAGCCATACCCTTGGGACCGACTTCAGCCCCAGGATGTGATGAGCCGACATCGAGGTGCCAAACACCGCCGTCGATATGAACTCTTGGGCGGTATCAGCCTGTTATCCCCGGAGTACCTTTTATCCGTTGAGCGATGGCCCTTCCATTCAGAACCACCGGATCACTATGACCTGCTTTCGCACCTGCTCGAACCGTCATTCTCGCAGTTAAGCGGGCTTATGCCATTGCACTAACCTCACGATGTCCGACCGTGATTAGCCCACCTTCGTGCTCCTCCGTTACGCTTTGGGAGGAGACCGCCCCAGTCAAACTACCCACCAGGCACTGTCCGCACCCCGGATAACGGGGCGACGTTAGAACATCAACACGACAAGGGTGGTATTTCAAGGACGGCTCCACAGATACTGGCGTACCTGCTTCGAAGCCTCCCACCTATCCTACACATGTAGGGTCAATGTTCAGTGCCAAGCTGTAGTAAAGGTTCACGGGGTCTTTCCGTCTAGCCGCGGGGACGCAGCATCTTCACTGCGATTTCAATTTCACTGAGTCTCGGGTGGAGACAGCGTGGCCATCATTACGCCATTCGTGCAGGTCGGAACTTACCCGACAAGGAATTTCGCTACCTTAGGACCGTTATAGTTACGGCCGCCGTTTACCGGGGCTTCGATCAAGAGCTTCTCCGAAGATAACCCCATCAATTAACCTTCCGGCACCGGGCAGGCGTCACACCGTATACGTCATCTTTCGATTTTGCACAGTGCTGTGTTTTTAATAAACAGTTGCAGCCACCTGGTATCTGCGACTGCCAGCAGCTCCAAGAGCAAGTCTCTTCACCACCGGCAGCGTACCTTCTCCCGAAGTTACGGTACCATTTTGCCTAGTTCCTTCACCCGAGTTCTCTCAAGCGCCTTGGTATTCTCTACCCGACCACCTGTGTCGGTTTGGGGTACGATTCCTTACTATCTGAAGCTTAGAGGCTTTTCCCGGAAGCATGGCATCAATGACTTCACCACCGTGGTGGCTCGACATCGGGTCTCAGCCTTAAAGATGGTCCGGATTTGCCTAAACCATCAGCCTACACCCTTGAACCGGGACAACCGTCGCCCGGCCCACCTAGCCTTCTCCGTCCCCCCATCGCAATAGTAAGCAGTACGGGAATATTAACCCGTTTCCCATCGACTACGCCTTTCGGCCTCGCCTTAGGGGTCGACTCACCCTGCCCCGATTAACGTTGGACAGGAACCCTTGGTCTTCCGGCGTGGAGGTTTTTCACCCCCATTGTCGTTACTCATGTCAGCATTCGCACTTCTGATACGTCCAGCATGCCTTACAGCACACCTTCAGCCGCTTACAGAACGCTCCCCTACCCAATACGATAAATCGCATTGCCGCAGCTTCGGTGTATCACTTAGCCCCGTTAAATCTTCCGCGCAGGCCGACTCGACCAGTGAGCTATTACGCTTTCTTTAAATGATGGCTGCTTCTAAGCCAACATCCTGGCTGTCTGAGCCTTCCCACATCGTTTCCCACTTAGTGATACTTTGGGACCTTAGCTGGCGGTCTGGGTTGTTTCCCTCTCCACGACGGACGTTAGCACCCGCCGTGTGTCTCCCGGATAGTACTTACTGGTATTCGGAGTTTGCAAAGGGTTGGTAAGTCGGGATGACCCCCTAGCCTTAACAGTGCTCTACCCCCAGTAGTATTCGTCCGAGGCGCTACCTAAATAGCTTTCGGGGAGAACCAGCTATCTCCAGGTTTGATTGGCCTTTCACCCCTAGCCACAAGTCATCCGCTAATTTTTCAACATTAGTCGGTTCGGTCCTCCAGTAAGTGTTACCTCACCTTCAACCTGCCCATGGCTAGATCACCTGGTTTCGGGTCTAATCCCAGCAACTGTACGCCCAGTTAAGACTCGGTTTCCCTACGGCTCCCCTAGATGGTTAACCTTGCTACTGAAATTAAGTCGCTGACCCATTATACAAAAGGTACGCAGTCACCCCGAAGGGCTCCTACTGCTTGTACGTACACGGTTTCAGGTTCTATTTCACTCCCCTCACAGGGGTTCTTTTCGCCTTTCCCTCACGGTACTGGTTCACTATCGGTCAGTCAGGAGTATTTAGCCTTGGAGGATGGTCCCCCATCTTCAGACAAGATAACACGTGTCCCGTCCTACTCGTTTTCACGTTTAAGGTATCGTCGGTTACGGGGCTGTCACCCTGTATCGCGGCACTTTCCAGAGCCTTCACCTGACACAAAAAACGCTTAAGGGCTAATCCGGTTTCGCTCGCCGCTACTGCCGGAATCTCGGTTGATTTCTCTTCCTCGGGGTACTTAGATGTTTCAGTTCCCCCGGTTCGCCTCACCAGGCTATGTATTCACCTGATGATAACTGCTTATGCAGCTGGGTTTCCCCATTCGGAAATCGGTGACTCAAGTGGCTCTTACTGCCTCATCACCGCTTATCGCAAGTTAGTACGTCCTTCATCGCCTCTGACTGCCCAGGCATCCACCGTGTACGCTTAGTCACTTAACCATACAACCCCAAAGGGTCTGTATCGCAAACAACCAAGGTTTGATTTGTTTCGCCGGACTCACTTTATCTTCACTTTGAAAAGTGAAGATAAAAAATACAAGACACTTGAATGTGTATTGCTTGAGAACTCTGTTTCTTTCGAAACAGTTTGATTCAATCGTCATATCGATTGAATTACTAGTCAGCTTTCCAGATTGTTAAAGAGCATGTGCATCTTTTCTCCAGAGAGAAAAAACCACTTTCTAATCACACTCGTAAGTGCAGTTAGAAAGTGGCGTCCCGTAGGGGAGTCGAACCCCTGTTACCGCCGTGAAAGGGCGGTGTCCTAGGCCTCTAGACGAACGGGACACGATGCGTCTTTACATTTTAACCAGGCAATCTGTGTGGACACTGCGTCAACAACGCAGTCTTTAGGTAAGGAGGTGATCCAGCCCCAGGTTCCCCTAGGGCTACCTTGTTACGACTTCACCCCAGTCATGAACCACACCGTGGTAAACGCCCTCCCGAAGGTTAAGCTATCTACTTCTGGTGCAGCCCACTCCCATGGTGTGACGGGCGGTGTGTACAAGGCCCGGGAACGTATTCACCGTGGCATTCTGATCCACGATTACTAGCGATTCCGACTTCATGGAGTCGAGTTGCAGACTCCAATCCGGACTACGACGTACTTTGTGGGATTCGCTCACTATCGCTAGTTGGCTGCCCTCTGTATACGCCATTGTAGCACGTGTGTAGCCCTACTCGTAAGGGCCATGATGACTTGACGTCGTCCCCACCTTCCTCCGGTTTATCACCGGCAGTCTCCCTGGAGTTCCCACCCGAAGTGCTGGCAAACAAGGATAAGGGTTGCGCTCGTTGCGGGACTTAACCCAACATTTCACAACACGAGCTGACGACAGCCATGCAGCACCTGTCTCAGAGTTCCCGAAGGCACCAATCCATCTCTGGAAAGTTCTCTGGATGTCAAGAGTAGGTAAGGTTCTTCGCGTTGCATCGAATTAAACCACATGCTCCACCGCTTGTGCGGGCCCCCGTCAATTCATTTGAGTTTTAATCTTGCGACCGTACTCCCCAGGCGGTCTACTTAACGCGTTAGCTCCGAAAGCCAGTGTTCAAGACACCAACCTCCAAGTAGACATCGTTTACGGCGTGGACTACCAGGGTATCTAATCCTGTTTGCTCCCCACGCTTTCGCATCTGAGCGTCAGTCTTTGTCCAGGGGGCCGCCTTCGCCACCGGTATTCCTTCAGATCTCTACGCATTTCACCGCTACACCTGAAATTCTACCCCCCTCTACAAGACTCTAGCATGCCAGTTCCAAATGCGATTCCGAGGTTGAGCCCCGGGCTTTCACATCTGGCTTAACACGCCGCCTGCATGCGCTTTACGCCCAGTAATTCCGATTAACGCTCGCACCCTCCGTATTACCGCGGCTGCTGGCACGGAGTTAGCCGGTGCTTCTTCTGCAGCTAACGTCAAAGATGGTATCTATTAAACACCACCTCTTCCTCACTGCTGAAAGTGCTTTACAACCCGAAGGCCTTCTTCACACACGCGGCATGGCTGCATCAGGGTTTCCCCCATTGTGCAATATTCCCCACTGCTGCCTCCCGTAGGAGTCTGGACCGTGTCTCAGTTCCAGTGTGGCTGATCATCCTCTCAGACCAGCTAGGGATCGTCGCCTAGGTGAGCCGTTACCCCACCTACTAGCTAATCCCACCTGGGCCAATCTTAGCGCGCGAGGCCCGAAGGTCCCCCGCTTTGCTCCGTAGAGATTATGCGGTATTAGCCATCGTTTCCAATGGTTATCCCCCACACTAAGGCATGTTCCCAGGCATTACTCACCCGTCCGCCGCTCGCCGCCCATCAACGCACCCGAAGGATTATTGATGTCGCTGCCGCTCGACTTGCATGTGTTAGGCCTGCCGCCAGCGTTCAATCTGAGCCATGATCAAACTCTTCAATTAGAATTTTGTTGCCTCTCCGAAGAGAAGCGGCTCAGTGATTACTGATGTTTCAACCGAAGTTGAAACGAATTGACTGTGCCGGTAACTCTTTCAAGAAAGTGCTACCAATTGGTCACTCAGTTCACTGATAAAATCTTTTGACTGTATCATTGTCGAGTGCCCACACAGATTGCATGGTCAAATTGTTAAAGAACTTTGCCAGATTCGCGCTTTGCTCCTCGTGGACAGGGCGGCCATTCTATCGAAATGAAAAACCGTGTCAAACACTTTTTTCAATCTATTTCAGAACAACTTTCCCGTGAACCTTTGGTTTTCAGCTTTCTTTGCCGTAACCCCGTTCAGTGAGGCGGCATTATAGGGACTTTCTTTCAGGGCGCAAGCGCATTTTTAAGATTTTTTTGTTTTTTCTTTTTTTCGGACAAAAGTTAACCAAAACCGCCTTTTTTTTGCCCTTCAGAGTTGCTTAAATGCCTTTGAAAAGGCGGAAACACGTTTCCAGTCCGTATATTCCACTTCTTTTGTCGTATCCGTTTCCCCACCGGTCATTCGCATAATGAACCGAATCATGGTGCGATCGAACCAGTTATACCTCGGATAACGCAGTGCGCCGGCAAAGACTTCCAGTAAATCAGGACGCCAAGGGGACTTCTGTAAAAACTTCTGCATATACACACTGGTCTCGGGCGTATCTTTACCCGGTTTTCTTGCTGTCAGGTTCACACAGTAAAAAGCCACTTTCTGTGCCTCAAGCTGTACCTGATGGTGTGCAATGAACTGATATAACTTTTTGTTCAGATGTCCGTAACGGACAGAGGCCCCATAAGGACTTTGCTGTACTGAGCAAAGTTGATCTCTGGCAACTGATGAATATCCAGAACGTCACACTGAAACTCTGAGCCCAGCTCCTGCTCTATCTGTCTGAGTATTTTGATGGTCTGCCCTTCACGACTGGAGTGCAGCATCAGCACCTTTTCCATAATGATCTCCTTAGTTACGCCAGAATGTCGGGGTAAACAGAACCAGTAGCGTAAAGACTTCAAGGCGGCCAAACAACATGGCGACAATTAAGGTCCACTTCGCAGCGTCATTCACTTCACCAAAATGAACTGAAACCTGGCCCAAGCCCGGCCCCAGATTGTTCAATGTTGCAGCGACGGCCGAAAATGCAGTCAGTTCGTCCATGCCGGTTCCAACCAACACCAGCATACACATCACAAATACCAGCGCATAAGCAGAGAAAAAACCCCAGACCGCATCGACCACTCGTTGTGGCAAAGCCTTATTCCCCACTTTAATGGTGTACACCGCTCGGGGGTGCACCAGACGCTTCAGCTCACGCACACCCTGTAAAAACAGCAACAACACTCGAATCACTTTGATACCACCACCGGTTGAGCCGGCGCATCCGCCTATAAAAGAGGAGAATAAAAGCAGCACAGGCAAAAACAGCGGCCACTCAGAAAAACTGGTGGTCGTAAATCCAGCCGTCGTCGAAATCGATACCGTCTGAAACAGCGCCTGATCCAGTGTCTCCCACCAGCTGTCGTAAGTGTGGTGCTTCATCAGTAAGCTGTAGCAAATCGCAAACAAAATCACCTGCACCACCAGAAAGGCTTTGAATTCAGGATCGCGAAGATAGGTTCGCAAATGCGTTCCCCGATTTGAAAAGGCTGCAAAGTGCAATGAGAAATTACAGGCAGAGATCAGCAAGAAGACGACGGTCACCATATTGATCGCAGGGCTGTTGTAATGCCCGATACTGGCGTCATGCGTCGAAAACCCGCCAATGGCAACCGTAGAAAAGCTATGGGCTATCGCATTAAACACATCCATTCCGGCAGCCCAGAAAGCCACAGCGCAGGCGATGGTCAGCGTCAGATAGATGTACCAGAGCGTCTTCGCGGTTTCTGCGATCCTCGGGGTCATCTTACTGTCTTTCACCGGGCCCGGAATTTCAGCACGGTACAACTGCATACCCCCGATGCCCAGCACCGGCAAAATCGCGACAGCTAGGACAATAATCCCCATCCCGCCGAACCATTGCAGCATCTGACGATAAAAAAGAATCGCCTTCGGCAAAGCATCCAGTCCGACAATCACAGTTGCCCCGGTCGTTGTCAGGGCGGAGAAAGATTCAAAAAATGAGTCTGTAAAGGAGAGGTCCGGGTTTTTCGACAGAATAAAAGGCACAGCCCCGGCACTGCCGATAACGGTCCAGAATAAAACAACAATCAGAAATCCATCCCGGGCTTTCAGTTCTCGCCGGTGATGCCGGTTAGGTAGCCACAGTGCCGCACCACCCGCCAGTAAGATAAAGAAGGTCACCACAAAGGGAAAACCTGCACCATCCCGGTACAGTAAGGCGATAAAGGCTGGAACCAGCATGGTGACACTAAACAGTGCCAGCAGCAGGCCAACGATACGGATAATGGAACGAATTTGCATAATCTTGCGGGCGCTCAGTCTAGTTTGTTTTATAAAGCCGTGTTTGCGTCCTGAATCCGAATCCGGTCGCCACTGCGATTTATCAGACAGGTCTTAAAGTCCTCAACCCGACGACTGTCGATCTCAATCAGCAAAGTGACATCCGCGCCATAGTCGGCTTTTGTCACGTCAGCGCCATACTCAGCCATTACAGCTTCTAATAAAGGCACCTGATTATACGCACAGCACAGATAAATCGGTGAAGTAATCACCTTTTCTTTGGACACGAGCACAGAGAGAGCTTGCTGAACGCCGCCACCATAAGCTTTCACCAAACCGCCAGTTCCCAGACGGATCCCACCATAATAGCGCGTGACCACTGCAGTGATCTCCCCGACCCCAGAACCACTCAATTGAGCCAGAATCGGTTTTCCGGCTGTGCCGGAAGGCTCGCCGTCATCACTGAATCCCCACATCATTGAGTCTTCCGGACGCCCCGCCACAAAAGCCCAGCAGTTGTGGCGCGCATCACCATGACGGGTTTTGATGGTCTGAACAAACGCTTTGGCAGCCTCTATCCCGGACGTATGCGCCAGATAAGTGATAAACCGACTTTTTTTAATTTCTTCCTCGGTCACAACCGATTCTGCCGGGATAAGATAAGGAGCCTGTGCCATGTCTTCCTTTTCGCGATTCACGTCATACAAAAGCGCAAGAATAGCACAACCTTGCTCTGTGTCTCACAGCATCAAAAAAAGGAGCCGAAGCTCCTTTCTTTCACCATGCACAGCCTGAGTTACTGCGGCTCATTGAGCTGTTGATTGAGTTCCAGCGCGACCTGCTCGACCTGGTGGCTTTGCTCCAGTTGCTCCAGTAAAGGCAGCAGGTTCACCCCCTCTTTGGCTTTCAGCAACGCGATCTCATCACCGGTAAAGACCAGTTCCAGCTGATGCTGTGCTGCAAATGCCGCGACATGCACACCCGGCTCCAAACGGATCAGGAAGCTGCCGGTGATCTCAACCGCTCCTTCGGTTGAATTCACTGCGACCAGCTTGTCGCCTTTCCGCAGAATGGGATTGACCGACAAAGAACGTTTCTGCCGCGTTTCCCCTGCCAGATTCTCGGACAACTGTTGATAAGCAACGCCATTAATCATCAAAATGTCGCCACGCCCCTGAGAAAGCGATTCAGCCAATGGAAGCGACGAATCATCCGCCAGCAACGGTGCAGCAAATAATAATGACGTACACAGAATTAAAGTTTTCATAATAATTTACCCCTGATGACCGAAGAAACGAATATCCCATGATTTCAGCACACCGTCCTGAGTGTTGTTTTGCTGGCTGAACAACAACGGTTGTTGATTATTGGGTTCCGCGAGCCAATGAGAAACGGCCTGATTCGTATCCCGAACAACCAGTTGCCATCGCCCCTGTGCAGATTCACCATAAAAATGGTTTGACAGCAGGAGTTGCTGCTCAAAACCGCGCACATTCTCATTCACGGACTGCCCGACTAACCCTGAACGTGGCGACAGAATGACACTGCGCGTCCCTGAGGGTGAAACGAGCTCTATCGCCAGATCGTGCACTCGCTCATGATCGATATCAACTTTGACCTGAACCGCCTCGACCACAAAGTCACTGGCCTGCTGATAGTTGCTCACCGTACCGGCCAGATCGGCATCCGGAATATCATTGGTCGCTGTAATGCGGTACCACGGTGAGATCGTCAATGGCGGTAACGCGTCTGGGTAGGTTTGAGCCATGGCAACCGCATCATCGATATTCACCCGGCCAAATCCATAGAAGTTGTGGAAATCATAGCCCGCGGCATTGGTTTGCCAGCCCGGAATCGCGGAATAAGTCATTTCCGCTTGATTTGAGTCGGTAAAAGTTAGATTCACACCAGGATGGTCCGGGTCAATCTTCGTCGCCGTTGATGCCAGAATATGTTTGATATCACGCCAATTTAAGTCTGGGTTGGCAGACATAATCATGGCAACCGCACCCGATGTATTTGGCGCAGCAGAAGAAGTGCCGTTCATCACACCGTTATAATCACACAAGGGATCCATTTGATTGCCGCCATGCAGCCCATTGGTCAGACGATTCACCGTATTGTAACCCGCATCACAGCCTGAGATATCAGTCGTAATCATTGCTGGAGAGGCCGTACCGTATTCTCCACCGGGTGCAGAGACAAATACATTCGAACCCACGGAAGAGTAAGAAGAACGTACGCCATTGGCATTCACTGCCGACACCACTAAATTCCAGAAGTTGGCATTGTCTGAAGTGATGTTACTGTCCTGCATTGGTAGGCCATGGTTCGCCGGACCAACACGCTGACTATCATAATAATCCCCTGGCAAAATACGGGTATTCCCCAGGGTTTGATCGAAAGTCATACGGAAACTTTGATAACTATTTCCCGCAGATTTCACGAAAATACTGCCCAAACCAGAATGCGACTCCCGAGTTACCCGTTCGTATGATTGCTCTTTCAACGCTGTATTCAAATTATTCAGATCGTACTTAACAGGCACCATCGTTGAAGCACCATAGCTTTGGTTAAATACACGGACATCAGCCGTATTCTCAGCTTCCCCATGCGACAGCAACCAAGCCCCCATCGATTGATATTTCAGCCAGTTAAATCCTTTCAAGCCCGCATAGGGTGCAACGCCGCGAACACCGATATCATTCCAGCCAACTGCAGCTGCAATCCCAGCGACTGACGTGCCGTGTGCATCATTTGGGTTATCCGGTGTGGGGTCATCGTCATTATTGAGCACATCACGAGATCCCGGACGGATATTCGCAGCCAAATCCGGATGTCCAATTTCAAGGCCATCATCAATGACTGCAATCGTCACGCCCTGCCCGCGAACTCGATTATCATGACTGACATACAAATTCATATCCTGGCCCACAATACCTCCAGAGAGCGAAAATGCGGTTTGACCAAAATTTCGTAAGTGCCATTGATGTATATAGAGGGATCAGAAGGAAGCGAATTCAGCACCCCGAACCTCTCAGCATCAGCATCCAGTGCTGGAGCCGGAGCGGATTGGGGCAATATCGTAGCATGACCAACTGACGGTAAAAACGCCACCGTTACCATGACTGGTAGTGATTTCAGCATTGTCTTCATGAGTGTATCCTTATGTAATTGAACTCATTTTACTTCACCAGAAAACATGCCAAAAACTAATGTAAAGTCAGTATTAGTATCTACCTCAAACCAATTTCATCGATGAATATAATGAAATTGCTCGCAAACATCGTTCAAAAAACAACCACCCCCAAGACGAAAATGACCCAATCTATTTCTGTGAATCAGTTTTTCACAGCATATTGATAACAAGTTTAAACAATTGTTTAAAATAGGTGTTGAAATCGCATTACAACAGGTTCAGACTAATCTTTAATCTGGTTGCAGGTCAAACCAGTCAAAATCAAACCGGCAATGCACCGGTATTCACGGAGATAGAACATGATTTACCAAGGTGAAACCCTGTCCGCACGCTATCTGGAGGATGGCATTGCGGAAATCAACTTCAATGCACCAGGCAGCGTGAATAAGCTGGATCGCAAGACCCTGGAAAACCTCAGTGAAGCTATCAACGCCCTCTATCAGCAAAATGATCTGAAAGGTGTTCTGCTAACGTCCGGTAAACCTGCTTTTATCGTCGGTGCAGATGTCACCGAGTTTCCGGACATCATGACACAGGAAGCCGAGACGCTTTCCAGCTGGCTGGCAGATGCCAATGCTATTTTTAATCGTCTGGAAGATATTTCTGTCCCGACTGTTGCAGCCGTCAACGGCTTTGCACTGGGCGGCGGCTGTGAATGTATCCTGGCGACAGATATTCGTGTGGCTGACACCACGGCACTGGTTGGCCTGCCAGAAACCAAACTGGGTATCATGCCAGGCTGGGGTGGCTCTGTTCGTCTGCCTCGCCTGATCGGTGCTGACCCGGCCATGGATATCATTGCAGCCGGTAAAGCGAAGAAAGCTCCGGAAGCACTGAAACTTGGGCTGGTTGATGCCGTTGTTGCACCCGAAGCCCTGCATGATGCCGCACTGACGATGCTCAAAGATGCCATCGCCGGAAAACTGGACTGGCAATCCCGCCGTGCTCAAAAACAAGCACCACTTAAGCTGAACAAAATTGAAGCGACGATGAGTTTCACCATGGCCAAAGGCATGGTGATGCAAGTGGCTGGTCCACACTATCCTGCGCCAATCACCGCCGTGAAGTGTATTGAAGAAGCGGCAGGCATGCGCCGTGATGAAGCACTGAAAGTCGAAAACAAAGGATTTGTTGCGCTGGCAAAAAGCGAGGTGGCCCCTGCACTGGTTGGCATCTTCCTGAATGACCAGTACATCAAAGGTAAAGCCAAACAAGCCGCCAAAGAAGGCAAAGAGACCCAACGCGCCGCCGTTCTGGGTGCCGGGATCATGGGCGGCGGTATTGCCTATCAGTCTGCCCTGAAAGGTGTGCCTGTCATCATGAAAGACATCGCACAGCCTTCACTGGATCTGGGCATGACCGAAGCATCCAAGCTGCTGAACAAACAATTGGAACGCGGCAAACTGAATGGCCTGAAGCTGGCAAAAATTCTGGCATCCATTCAGCCAACCCTGCACTACGCCGGGATTGAAGAAGCCGATGTCATCGTTGAAGCCGTCGTTGAAAACCCGAAAGTAAAAGCTGCGGTGCTGGCTGAAGTAGAAGATCGTGTGAGTGAAGACACCGTCATCACTTCGAATACCTCGACCATTCCAATCAACGTGCTGGCAAAATCACTCAAGCGCCCGGAGAAATTCTGTGGCATGCACTTCTTCAACCCGGTACACCGCATGCCGCTGGTTGAAATCATCCGGGGTGAACACACATCAGAAGAAACCATTTCCCGTGTGGTGGCTTACGCGGCCAAGATGGGCAAATCGCCGATTGTTGTGAATGACTGTCCGGGATTCTTCGTGAACCGTGTTCTGTTCCCTTACTTTGCCGGTTTCAGCCTGCTGCTGCGTGACGGTGCCGACTTCACCAAAGTCGATAAAGTCATGGAGAAGAAATTCGGCTGGCCGATGGGCCCTGCTTACCTGCTGGATGTTGTGGGGATTGATACTGCGCACCATGCGCAAGCGGTGATGGCGGAAGGCTTCCCTGAGCGCATGGGTAAAGACTACAAAGATGCTGTCGACGTGATGTATGAGAACCAGCGTCTGGGTCAGAAGAACGGCAAAGGCTTCTACGCTTACTCCGTTGATAAAAAAGGCAAGCCGAAGAAAGATGCAGCGCCGGAAGTTGCGAGCCTGCTCACCCCGGTTGTCAGCCGCGCGGCCGACTTCAGCGATGAAGACATCATCGCCCGCACCATGGTACCGATGATCAACGAAGTGGTTCGCTGCCTGGAAGAAGGCATTATTGCCACGCCAGCAGAAGCGGACATGGCACTGGTTTATGGCCTGGGCTTCCCTCCGTTCCGTGGTGGCGTGTTCCGTTATCTGGATGCGATGGGTCTGGCGAACTATGTCGCGATGGCCGATCAGCTTGCTCACCTTGGCGCTGTGTACGAAGTGCCGGCCGGTCTGCGTGAAAAAGCAGAGCAAGGCGAACGCTATTACAACGCAACCGTAAACGCTTAAGGACGAGGATAAACACATGAATAACGTCGTAATTGTTGACTGCATCCGTACCCCGATGGGTCGTTCTAAAGCCGGTGCATTTCGTAACAAACGTGCTGAAGACTTGTCAGCACATCTGATGAAAGGTCTGCTGGAACGCAACCCTCAGGTTGAACCGGCAGCGATTGAAGACATTTACTGGGGCTGTGTACAGCAAACACTGGAGCAAGGGTTTAACGTCGCGCGAAATGCGTCGCTGCTGGCCGGGATTCCTCATACTGTCGGTGCCACCACGGTCAACCGTCTGTGTGGCTCCTCCATGGATGCCCTGCACAGTGCCGCCCGTGCCATTATGGTTGGTGATGCTGAGATCTGCATGGTCGGTGGTGTGGAACACATGGGCCACGTGCCGATGAACCATGGTGTTGATTTCCATCCGGGTCTGTCCAAATCGGTCGCACAAGCTGCAGGCATGATGGGCCTGACAGCAGAAATGCTGGGCCGGATGCACGGTATCAGCCGTGAGCAGCAAGATGCCTTTGCTGCCCGCTCGCACCAGCGTGCACATGCTGCAACTCTGGAAGGTCGCTTCAAAAACGAAATTCTTCCCACCGAAGGTCACGATGAAAACGGCATCCTGAAAGTGTACGATTTCGACGAAGTGATTCGTCCGGAAACAACGGTCGAAACTCTGTCTGCGCTGCGTCCGGTCTTCGATCCGGCCAACGGCACAGTCACCGCAGGGACTTCCTCCGCCCTGTCTGACGGTGCTTCAGCCATGCTGGTGATGAGCGAAAGCAAAGCGAAAGAACTGGGCCTGAAAATCCGTGCGCGCATCAAGTCGATGGCCATCGCGGGTTGTGATCCGTCCATTATGGGTTACGGTCCTGTACCGGCAACGAAAAAAGCACTGAAGCGCGCAGGCCTGACGATGGAAGATATCGGCATGATTGAGCTGAATGAAGCATTCGCAGCTCAGTCCCTGCCTTGCGCCAAAGATCTGGGTTTGCTGGATGCGGTTGACGAGAAAGTGAACCTCAACGGCGGTGCGATTGCATTGGGCCACCCTCTGGGCTGTTCCGGCACGCGGATTTCGACCACGCTGATCAATCTGATGGAACACCATGACGTGAAATACGGCCTGGCAACCATGTGTATCGGTCTGGGTCAGGGCATTGCCACCATCTTTGAGCGTGTGGACAGCTAAGCTGCTTTCATCTGACGCTATCAAGCCCGCCATTGTTGCGGGCTTTTTTGTGATTTTTTTTCGCAAGCATTGTTCCCGATCAGAATTTGAGACATTCTGACTCAATACAATCACAATCCACCGATACCTGAGCGCGGAGAAATCATATGCTGAAAGCTCTCATCCTCAATCAGCAGGACAAGCAAACACTGGCACAGGTCAGTGATATCGAAGAACATCAGCTGCCGGAAGGTGAAGTCACTGTGGCGGTTGAATACTCGTCCCTGAACTACAAAGACGGACTGGCAATTACCGGCGCCGGGAAAATCATCCGTGAATTTCCGATGGTGCCGGGAATTGATTTCGCAGGCACGGTCACCCAGTCCAACAACGACCGTTATCAGCCGGGCGACAAAGTTGTGCTGACCGGCTGGGGCGTGGGCGAAACCCATTGGGGCGGACTGGCAGAGCGTGCCCGCGTAAAAGCAGACTGGCTGGTGCCACTTCCCGAGGGCCTGAGCTGCGAGCAAACCATGGTGATTGGCACCGCAGGTCTAACCGCTATGCTGTGTGTACAAGCCCTGCAGGATGCCGGTCTGACACCGGAATCGGGAGAGATTCTAGTGACAGGTGCCAGCGGTGGGGTTGGCTCCGTTGCCATCACGTTGTTATCGGCGCTGGGTTACCGGGTTGCCGCGGTGACCGGCCGTGCCTCGCAGAATGGGGCTCTACTGAAACAACTCGGTGCCTCGACCATCGTCGAGCGCAGCGAACTGGAAGAACCCGCCAAGCCGCTGGAAAAACAACGCTGGGCCGGTGCCATCGACACCGTCGGCAGCAAAATGCTGGCGAAAGTCCTGGCACAGACAGACTACAATGGCGCCGTTGCGGCCTGTGGTCTGGCGGGCGGCTTTGATTTACCCACCACTGTCATGCCTTTCATTCTGCGCAATGTCCGGCTGCAAGGGATCGATTCCGTCTACTGCCCAATGGAAAAACGTCAGCAAGCCTGGCAGCGCCTGAGCGAATTGCTGCCTGAAAGCTTTTACCAGCAGGCTAGCCAAACAATCAGCCTGGAAGAAGTTCCGGCATTTGCACAGGCCATTATTCAGGGACAGGTCACCGGCCGAACGCTGGTGAAGTTGGGTTGAGTTGAACTGAGGCGATGCAATTCATGTTCATCCGGCCAGGCCGGGTGAACTTTTTGACTCGCCAAATAAAAAAAATCCCGCTATAAAAGCGGGGAAGCCCAAGAAAACTGGGGAGTGTAGTAGATGTGAAAGTTAGCTTTCCTCTTCTTCGAGCTCAGGAGAATGTGATAGCTCGAGCCAGAGTCCTATCGCAGCGGCAATCAACCCCGCCAGCGAGAAGATTGTTAAGTCATCGACGTTGCGCAGTACAATCGAGCAGAAAGCGATAAAGCACAGCACGCAGTAAATAGTCAGTCTATCCATCTGAGTAATCATCCTCGCCTCCTTGTGATGACAACAAAGTTAACAACTTGTTAACTAAGTTACACATAATTGTTACCTTTGCCAACCCCTGGTTGATTATTTAATCTCCGTGAGTATGATCTAGGTCTCATTTACGATATGGTTTCACGATGAACACGAATTTTGATTCCGCCACTCTCAGCCTGGAGGCACAAGGACTGCGTTGTCCGGAACCTGTCATGATGGTTCGTAAAACAGTCCGCAAAATGGCCGAAGGCGAAACACTGCTGGTGCTTGCCGATGATCCATCCACAACCCGGGATATCCCGAGTTTCTGCCGTTTTATGGATCACACACTGCTGGCGGCGGACACAGAATCTTTGCCCTACCGGTTTCTGATTCAGAAAGGCAAAGCGTAAAATGAATCAGGCAGCCTAACGCTGCCTGATGACAATTTCATTGCGCTGGTTCAAGACTGGCCTGAATCGCACACTTTTCTGGATTACAGGCCAAATACAGCGCCCAACGCCAGCAACACAAATAAACCTGCCGTCACTTTCCGGATCAGCCCCAGCGGCATTTTATCTGCAGACAGTTTTCCAATCAGAACCACAGGCACATTGGCCAGCAACATCCCAATCGTGGTCCCTAAAATTACCAGCATCAGACCGTCATGATATTTTGCGCCCAGCATGGTTGTTGCCACCTGAGTTTTATCGCCAATTTCGGCGATAAAAAATGCAATGAAACTGGCAACAAACGGGCCCCGGTTTGAAATGGTCTCGTCATCGTCCAGCTTATCCGGGATCAGAATCCAGCCTGCCATCACCACAAAACTGACAACCAGGACCCACTTCAGAATGTCAGGAGAAAGATAATCGGCAACAACCACACCCAGCCAGGCAGCCAATGCGTGATTGGCCAGCGTAGCGAGAAAAATCGCCAGAATGATAGGAACGGGTTTACGGTAGCGACTGGCCAGCAGTAGGGATAGCAATTGGGTTTTGTCCCCAATTTCTGCCAGTGCAACGGTAGTAATGGATACAGCTAAAATGCTCACGACATGCTCTTTGGGGCGAGGATTATAGTTTTAAACCAAAGACAAACAGATATGCCCCACCCCGGTTCATATCGATTTGCCTATGGTCTCGCCAAACTGACCGGAGAAATTGGTCAGTCACAATCACCATGAAGATTTTGCTTCAATTATGTTGATGATTGTGCCGTCAGAACGGCAGGCTACTCCCCAAAGGAATCGGCATCATAGCCAGAAGTCGCGCCAGAATCAAGCCACGAAAAAGGGAAGCTTCGCTTCCCTTTCGTTGTTTCCCGGCAAATTGACTCGGTTAAGACGCCGTCGGGCTCAGAACAATCTCAACACGACGGTTCTGAGAGCGGCCCTGCTCATTGGCATTGGAAGCAATCGGATGGGCTTCACCCATGCCTTTGGCCAGAACGCGTTTTGCGGCAACGCCACTACGCACCAGGTAGTTACTCACTTCACTGGCACGTACCTGAGACAAGCGCAGGTTATAAGATTCAGAACCTGTGCTGTCGGTAAAACCATAAATGTTCAGTTGCGTTTTATCGTACTCGTTCACCACCAGTGCCACGTTATGCAGGGCATCCATGGCTTGCTTGCTGAGGTTTGACTGATCAACGCCAAAGGTAATCGCATTCGGCATGTTCAGAACAATCTGATCGCCATTACGGGTCACGCTGATCCCGGTCGATTCCAGTTGCTGGCGCAGCTTCGTTTCCTGCACATCCATGTAGTAGCCGATACCGCCACCCAGCGCGGCACCGGAAGCTGCACCAATCAGCGCCCCTTTACCACGGTCGCTCTTGCTTGATGAGGCCACACCGATAGCCGCACCAGCAACAGCACCAATCAGTGCACCGCTGGTTGATTTTGCTGTCTGATCTTCACGCGTATATGGGTTGACCGTTGTACAACCTGTTGCCACCATCGCTGTGATGCTCGACAAAAGGATAGCGCGTACCCACTTACGTGAGTTCGAAGAGGTGTATTGTTGCATACTCATTCCCCATTGGTTAATCATGAACTGATCCGAGCCATGGCATCGTCTCAGCATATTTTTGCTGCATTGTAGTCAAGATTGACCCGCAGATATCAAAAACCTGTCAATTTTTTACCCTGTTTCTGCTTATGGCGGAAGTCTGATGACAAAAATTTACACAAGGCGCCACAATGCGCAAAAAACGTGCGCGGCCCCTACTCCCGCAAAGCCAGCCAAGGTATACTGGATTGTTATCTTTTCTACTTTTATCAACGGATCTCGTGAAGCTGACAATGCAAAAATACGACATTAAGACCTTTCAGGGCATGATCCTGACGCTTCAGGACTACTGGGGCCAGCAAGGTTGTACTATCGTGCAGCCGCTGGATATGGAAGTGGGTGCAGGAACTTCGCATCCAATGACCTGTCTGCGCGCGTTGGGACCAGAGCCAATCGCCGCTGCCTATGTGCAGCCTTCCCGCCGCCCGACTGACGGCCGTTACGGGGAAAACCCGAACCGTCTGCAGCACTATTATCAGTTCCAGGTCATCATCAAACCTTCCCCGGACAACATTCAGGAGCTGTATCTTGGCTCTCTGGAAGCGCTGGGCGTTGATACGCAGGTTCACGACATTCGCTTTGTAGAAGACAACTGGGAAAACCCAACACTGGGTGCCTGGGGGCTGGGCTGGGAAGTCTGGCTGAACGGCATGGAAGTGACGCAGTTTACTTACTTCCAGCAAGTGGGTGGCCTGGAGTGTAAACCCGTCACCGGCGAGATCACTTATGGGATTGAACGTCTGGCGATGTACATCCAGGGTGTCGATTCTGTTTACGATCTGGTCTGGACTGATGGCCCACTGGGCAAAGTGACTTACGGCGATATCTTCCATCAGAACGAAGTCGAACAATCGACGTATAACTTTGAACACGCGGATGTCGATTTTCTCTTTACCTTCTTCGATCAGTGCGAGAAAGAATGTCAGTCGCTGCTGGCACTGGAACAGCCACTGCCACTGCCCGCTTACGAGCGTATTCTGAAAGCGGGCCACGCCTTCAACCTGCTTGATGCCCGCAAGGCAATCTCGGTTACCGAACGCCAGCGTTACATCCTTCGGATTCGTAACCTGACCAAGCAAGTGGCAGAAGCCTACTATGCCTCTCGCGAAGCCCTTGGCTTCCCGATGTGTAAAAAAGACAAGTAAGGATTTCGCATGGCTGAGAAAAATTTCCTGATTGAACTGGGCACCGAAGAGCTGCCGCCAAAAGCACTGCGAACCCTTGCGGAAGCTTTTGCCGAGAACTTTGCTGCCGAGCTGAACACGGCCGAGCTGGCTTACCAGCGCATAGACTGGTACGCGGCCCCTCGCCGGCTGGCACTGAAAGTGACCGCACTGGCTGAAGGCCAGGCCGACAAAGTTGTTGAAAAGCGCGGCCCTGCGATCAGTGTTGCCTTTGACGCCGACGGCAACCCGACCAAAGCAGCACAAGGCTGGGCGCGTGGTAACGGCATCACAGTTGAGCAGGCCGAGCGCCTGACAACCGACAAAGGCGAATGGCTGCTGTTCAAAGAAGCGGTGAAAGGCAAACCTGCCACCGAACTGCTGTGTGAGCTGGCTGCCGCTGCGCTGGCAAAACTGCCGATCCCAAAACCAATGCGCTGGGGTGATTCAGATACGCA
Source organism: Photobacterium sp. GJ3 (assembly GCF_018199995.1). NCBI lineage: Bacteria > Pseudomonadati > Pseudomonadota > Gammaproteobacteria > Vibrionales > Vibrionaceae > Photobacterium > Photobacterium sp. GJ3. The sequence goes on from NZ_CP073578.1 coordinate 3,370,040, forward strand.
GTTTATCCGTCCGGTGAAAACCCTGGTGATGCTGCTGAATGACGAACTGATTCCAGGCACCATCCTTGGCGTTGAATCTGCCCGCACCATCCGCGGCCACCGCTTTATGGGTGAATCTGAATTCAGCATCGAGCATGCCGATCAGTACCCTGCGATTCTTGAAGAGCGCGGAAAAGTCATTGCCGATTACGAAACCCGGAAATCACAAATCATCGCAGATGCCAAAGCAGCAGCTATTGCAGTCGGCGGTACAGCTGATCTGGAAGATGATCTGGTTGAAGAAGTCACGTCTCTGGTGGAATGGCCGGTTGTGATGACCGCTTCTTTCGAAGAAGAATTTCTGAACGTGCCCGCTGAAGCGCTGGTGTACACCATGAAAGGGGATCAGAAATATTTCCCGGTTTACGATGCGAACGGCAAACTGCTACCGAAGTTCATCTTCGTGTCGAACATCATTTCAAAAGAGCCGCGCCACATCGTCGAAGGCAACGAAAAAGTTGTTCGCCCTCGCCTGGCTGACGCTGAGTTCTTCTTCAACACAGACCGCAAGCGCCCGCTGGTCGATCGTCTGCCAGAGCTGGACAATGTCCTGTTCCAGAAACAACTGGGTACTTTGCGTGATAAGACAGACCGCATCACTGCGATGTCCGGCTTTATTGCTCAGCACATTGGTGCCAACGTCGAGCATGCCGAACGTGCCGGTCTGCTGTCCAAGTGTGACCTGATGACCTCCATGGTGTTCGAATTTACCGACACTCAGGGCGTGATGGGAATGCATTACGCGCGTCTGGACGGTGAACATGAAGATGTGGCCGTTGCCCTGAATGAACAGTACATGCCACGTTTTGCCGGGGATGCACTGCCAGGATCTGATGTGGCTGCTGCTGTCGCGCTGGCTGACAAGATGGACACTCTGGTTGGTATTTTCGGCATTGGTCAGCATCCAAAAGGTGCCAACGACCCGTTTGCCCTGCGTCGTGCCGCATTGGGTGCATTGCGTATCATGGTTGAAAAAGGTTACGCGCTGGATCTGGTCGATCTGATCCGCAAGGCCAAAGAACTGTTTGGTCAGAAGCTGACAAACCACAACGTGGAAGCCGACGTCATTGATTTCATGCTGGGTCGTTTCCGTGCCTGGTATCAGGACGAAGGCCACAGTGTCGATGTGATTCAGGCCGTTCTGGCTCGTCGCCCGACTACCCCGTCTGATTTCGACAAACGTGTGAAAGCTGTCAGTCACTTCCGCTCGCTGGATGCTGCTGAATCACTGGCAGCGGCGAACAAGCGTGTGGGGAATATCCTGGCGAAATTTGAAGGTGAACTGTCTGCGTCAATCGACAGCAGCTTACTGGTTGAAGATGCCGAGAAAGCACTGGCGAACGATGTCGAAACTGTGACTGCGAAGCTGGCCCCTGTGTTTGCAGCTGGTGATTATCAGCAGGCGCTGTCTGAACTGGCGACACTGCGTGACACCGTCGATGCCTTCTTCGATAACGTCATGGTGATGGCAGATGACGAAGCACTGAAAGTGAACCGTCTGACCATGCTGAACCAACTGCGCAATGAATTCCTGAAAGTGGCTGACATTTCAGTACTGCAGAACTGAACCTGACCACTTCCCGATTTCATCTCGCTCCAAAAGCAATAAAGATCCCTCGACAATGTTCGAGGGATTTTTTTATGCCGTCCTCAAAGAGCTGAGCATGCCCTCGCCTTCAGGCTGATGTTCCACGTGAAACATTTCACAACTACCGTCATAGCAAATGAAGGCGCGCATTACGCGCATTAGATGTCGATGTTTTCAAACTTCAGGGTACTGAGCGATTCATGATCCCAAATCCAACACGACTCGGGACGGACACAAATGCCACCCACCCAATATTCTGACAACCTGACTCTCGCCTTGCCAGAGAGCACCGCACGTCCAAACGCCGTGATCGAAATTTCATGATCCAGCCAGCTTTGATGAGGTTCAATCCCGGCCGCCGATATCAAAGGCGTCTCGCACTCGAGCAAGGGTTTCAAGAGTACCCAAAACATCAAATCACCAAGATACGGCAACGGCTCTTCAGGCTGATACGCCTGAAACCAGTCCGACACACGAAGCGGTGCAGACGCGTTTTCAAGCACGCGCAACGCCAGCATTTGTGTCAGGCTAAGACCGGTCGAACCATGAGGTAATTCCTGCAAATGCCGGACAATCACAGCCGGCAGATTCGGAAACACGGTCATCGCATCCGACCGGCTTGCTGCGATCAAAGCCGCAGGCGAAGGCGAACAAAATGCCTGCCATATTTGTTGGGCGAACTTGAAGTGTCCTGTATCCAGACGCCGCCTTTGTTGCCATAAAGCCCGAAGTCCTTCCGCAGGCAACTGCCCCAGGCCAATAAACCGGCTCCGCCCCGGATACTGGTTCACTTCAATCAGTTCAATCTCACGCGACGATGCTGCGGGCTCATCCGCCAGAAAAGCCAGTAACCGAAGCAGCATCAATTGATCGTAACTATCGTGCTCGACCCAAAAGACCAAACGCTGAAACTTGTCGTCCAGCAGAGAATCCAATTGTTGCCGAGTTTGAGCAATCAGATGTTCTACCGAACGATCGTCCCCGACTTCAGACAACAAAAACTGATGAATATATGTTGCGCGCATGCGCTCAAACGCCATTCCAGCAGACAAAGGCCCCATACAATGGGGATCGATAAACGGCAGAAACTCTCCCTGAAAACCGGCCGTTTTTAAGGGTTGCTGAATGTCATGACCGCAACGGATATGGAGGGTGAACAGCTCACGATCCAGAGACGGACTCCCCTGCGCGATCGCTTGCTTGTGGACTTCGAGCGTTTGCAGATGATGCTTGAGTTTCGGCCAGCTTGGCATTCCCAAAGAACGTGCCAGTGCAAGCTGAACATCAGCAAGCCGGATCGTTTCGATGGTAATCTGTTGCGGCACCGGATGGTTCTTCTGCAGAAAACTACGCGCGGCTTCGTCACCGCGTCGCACAGCTTTGAGGGTTCGTTTCGCCTGAGATTTTAACTGCACCAGACTGAGGGAAAATGCATTGTCAGCTTTCATCATGTCACCATTCTCATGATTCTGGGCCCGCATTACAGAGAGAAGGTAGATGACAAACGTCTCTGCTGCACATGGTGTGCAGCACATCAGATTACCCTGGATAACATCCTTTCCGCGAGCTGGTTGCTTGGGTCAAGCTGCACCAGACTACAACAGTCCAATCCATTTGCAAAGCAAAGCTCTCGGCTTGAACGCGACCTGCCCGCTCGTTTCTATTGGAGCCAGAACAAAGCAAACCAGGAAGCAAAATACGAATTGGGGATCATCTAAACTTAATCATAAAGGACATGATTTCTTCTGTGTTTCACGTGAAACACACGTCGAACACATTGTTGACATCGCTCGAACAAAGTCACTTTCACTGTAAGATTCATTGCTGTATGTTGTCTGGCTCACCCACAATAAAAATCACAACAGACGCACACTGAGGTCGAAGCAAGATGGAGTTTTCTACGTTCGGTAACAAGTTTGCCCGTTACTCGGGTATCACCCAGTTAATGGATGATTTGAATGATGGCCTGCGCAACCCAAATGCAGTCATGCTGGGCGGCGGCAATCCGGCTCAAATTCCAGCCATGGTTGACTACTTTACTCAGCTCAATGCCAGCCTGAATGAAACCGGTGAACTCGCAGCCGCGATGACAAACTACGATGGTCCGCAAGGAAAAAACACCTTTATTCAGGCACTGGCCGATCTGCTCCGTGAACGATATGGCTGGGATATTTCTAGTAAGAACATCAGCCTGACCAACGGCAGTCAAAGCGCCTTCTTCAGCTTGTTTAATTTGCTGGCCGGTGAATTTCCAGACGGCAGCCATAAAAAGATTCTGTTGCCGCTCGCCCCGGAATATATCGGCTATGGTGATGCCGGCCTCAGCCCGGACATGTTCATTTCATACAAGCCGGAAATCACCCTGCTGGACAATGGTCTGTTCAAATATAATGTCGACTTCAAAGCCCTGACCGTCGACGAGAATGTCGGCGCAATCTGCGCATCCCGCCCGACCAATCCAACCGGAAATGTGCTGACCGATGAAGAAATCCATCACCTGGATGCGCTTGCACAACAACACGGCATTCCACTGATCATCGACAATGCCTACGGGATGCCCTTCCCAGACATCATTTTTGAAGATGTCACCCCGTTTTGGAATGCTAACACCATCCTGTGCATGAGCCTGTCGAAACTCGGTCTGCCCGGGGTGCGTTGCGGGATTGTGATTGCCAGTGAAGAGATCACCACGGCGCTGGCCAATATGAACGGCGTCCTGAGTCTGGCACCGGGCAGTGTCGGACCTGCAGTGGTCAACAAGATGATCGAAAAAGGTGACCTGCTTCATTTAAGTGAAACAGTCATCAAACCTTTTTACTATGCGAAATCACAGCAAGCTGTACATTGGCTTCAGGAAGCAATTCCGGATCCGCGCTTCCGGATTCACAAACCAGAAGGCGCGATGTTCCTCTGGCTGTGGCTAAAAGATCTGCCGATCACCACCATGGCGCTCTATCAGCGCCTGAAAGCGCGTGGCGTGCTGATTGTACCGGGTGAGTATTTCTTTATTGGTCTCGATGAAGACTGGTCGCACGGCCATGAATGCCTGCGAATGAACTATGTGCAGGATGATGACAAGATGCAACGCGGGATCGCGATCATTGCAGAGGAAGTAGCAAAAGCTTACCAGCAAGGTTGAGTGTCTCACTGAACACGCGCGTTGAAAGACAACAAACAGGGCAATCACTGCCCTGTTTGTTCATCTGAGCCAGGCTAGCATCGTCTTCACACGGTGTTGTTGAGGCCGCAGAGAAATTCACTCAAACGATTGGCTGTGTACTCGGATCGTAAACCATCGTGACAAACTGAGAATCCTCAGCGACCATTTCAAATCCAAACCGCCGATACAAAGTACCGACAGGGTTGCCCTGTAAATACATCAAGCGACAGGGTCGCTGGTCTGTATCAGACCACGCTATCACTGCGCCTAGCACCGCACTGCCAATCCCCCGCCCTTGCCATTGCGGAAACAGAAAGAAACGGCTGAAATAACTTTGCGGGAGATCGCGACTGTCTTGTTCGGTATTCGAATGACATTCGGGCGCAATCATTTCCAGCAACACACTGCCAATCGGGGTTCCGTCCATCAGAATCAACAAGGGTTTACAATCCTGCCACTCAGACAGATGCAGTTGGTACTGTAAGGTTTCATCCCATCCAAAGATCTGAGTGACAGCCTCTCGTTCTGCGGCTTTCTTTAATTTGAAAACAAAACGTTCATGGTGGTCTGCAGCCGTAACGAGGGACAATCCGTCAGGTGTATTCGCTGGCAACAACGGCTGCAGGCAGGCTGCACTGACACGCTGACGTTTCGGGTTTAATTGTGGTTTGGTTTCCTTACCCACACTTTTCTTCCTTCAAAATAGATCACAGCTTGAAGAAGATAATCCAAACCAAAGCGTCAATGAAGCATTGTTTCACGTGAAACCTTCATCATGAGATAGCACCTGTGTTTCACGTGAAACATAGCCTGCTTCTCATCAGGTTGGCTCACATATAAAAAAGGCCAGCCCACAGGCTGACCTTCCATACAGTACTTTCACAAGTCTTATTCAGCGGAATGACTCACCACCGAGTCTGCTTGTCCCAACAGACGTTGTCCGTTAATCGCAATACGACGCGGTTTCTCTTCTTCTGGGACTTCGTGTTCCAGTTCAATATGGAGTAAACCATTTTCCATCGCAGCACCAATCACTTTGACATGATCGGCCAGTTGGAATTTACGTTCAAAATCGCGCTCAGCAATGCCCTGATACAGGTACTGGCGTTTTTCATCCTGCTCTGAAATGGCACGTTTCCCGGTGACAATCAGACGATTTTGATGTTGGCTGATTTCGAGCTGATCATCCGAGAATCCAGCGACCGCCATCGTGATCCGGTAGTGGTTTTCGTCTTGCTGTTCAATATTGTATGGGGGATATCCGCCATTGCTGTTATTCAGGTTCTGTTCCATCTGATTAAACAGACGATCAAAACCAATGGCAGAACGATACAGTGGGGAAAAATCTAATGTACGCATCATCACTATCCTTCTCTGAAGCAATAATTGAATGGTTAAACAACTGAAGCGGGTTTTCCTCTTGGACAAACCGTCGAAGGCCCATCTCGCTGGCACCTCCTGCTTCACCCATAGATATAAGGGCATTCAAATCCGCTTCAAGGAGAAAATTGAAAATTTTTTCAGGCATGTTTTTCGCGAAAGGTATTTTGAATTGATCACTGTTCACAACATTCAACCCCACTCTCGTCTTGTCGTAGTCAATGTCGCCTGAACGGTCTAAGTTAATTGAGGCAGATTGCGAGGAATAGAGAACACCACAGCGAGCAGCTCTCCGCCACTGCCGATTTGGTTCTGAGCAGTCGTGCGCAGAAAGGAAACCACCAGCATGGACACAAGGATATGGCAATGACAGCATCGAGTCAGGACACCCATCACGTCTTTAATCAGCCCGCGGCACTGGAACATTTCAATGCTTATGACACCAACATCATCTTGAGAAACTGGGTTCGGCAATTTGAAGGCGCTTGGGCTGAGTCGCAGTTGTCTGCTTTTGGTCATCACGTCGGTCACACATTACAGGAGGCGGGTTTTCTCGCCAACAAACACCCGCCTGAGTTCCAGCCGCATGACAGATTTGGCTATCGGATCGATCAGGTGGATTATCATCCGGCGTATCACCAGCTGATGCGACATGCCATTGAGGCCGGGCACACTAGTCTGCCCTGGACAATGCCCCGCCCGGGTGCCCATGTTGCCCGCGCCGCCATGGCTTTCTTGCATACTCAGGCCGATCCTGGCTCAGGTTGCCCGTTAACCATGACCTTTGCCAGTGTCCCAGCAATCAAACATCAGCCGGATATAGCTGAACAATGGCTGCCGAAAATTACCGCGACACAGTATGACGGTAGCAATCGTCCCTATTTCGAAAAACAGGGGGTAACCATTGGCATGGCGATGACCGAGAAACAAGGCGGCTCCGATGTGCGGGCGAATACAACCCTCGCAACGCCGGTTCACGCTGCCGGTGCGGGGAAAAACTACCGCCTGACGGGACACAAATGGTTCTGCTCTGCTCCCATGTGCGATGCCTTTCTGGTGCTGGCAAAGACAGGCGAACAACTCTCCTGTTTTCTGGTGCCACGCTGGCGGGAAGACGGTAGTAAGAACCCGATCCACATCCAGCGGTTGAAAAACAAACTCGGGAACCGCTCAAATGCCAGTGCTGAGATTGAATTTCGTGCTGCCCATGGCTGGCTGCTGGGCGAGGAAGGCCGGGGAATCCGGACCATTATCGACATGGTTGCCCTCACCCGCTATGACTGCATGATTGGCTCCAGCGCCTTGATGGCACAAGCAGCCCGGGAAGCCATCTGGCATACTTCAGGCCGAAATGTGTTTGGCAAAAATCTGCATGATCAGCCTCTGATGCGAAACGTTCTGGCCGATTTAGCTTTGGAAGCAGAAGCCGCACTGGCGATCACCCTGCGGATTGCCCATGCTCTGGATCAGCAGGAAAATCCCAAGGAAGCTGCACTGGTGCGCTGTGCCACGGCGATCGGAAAATACTGGATCTGCAAACGTGCCATTCAGCACAGTGCTGAAGCCATGGAATGTATTGGCGGTGTGGGTTATGTCGATGAGAATGTCGCCAGCCGCTTATACCGGGAAGCGCCCGTCAACTCGATCTGGGAGGGTTCAGGAAATGTCCAGTGCCTGGATTTGCTCAGGGTGCTGCAGCGTGAGCCGGAAACGTTTGATGCCTTATTCAGTGAATTCGAATCTGCGAAAGGACTGCATCCACTGTTTGATCAGCAACTGACAAGATTCAAACAGGAATTCGCCGATCAGCATCAAATCGAATTTCGTGCCAGAAGTATCATGGAGCACCTGGCCTTGCTCTGGCAAAGTGCCACCCTGCTGGTCTATGGCGACCCTCAGATCGCACAGGCCTTTGTGCGAGCCAGACTGTCAGAGCGCAGCAGTTATCAGTTTGGCACGCTGCCAGCAGACATCGACACGCAATACATCATTGAACGAGCCCTGCCCAACCTGCCACAACAACCGCCAGCACGTCACAGGTAGCCACCTGCGAATCAACAACGCCATAAAAAAACGCCGCTGTTCAGCGGCGTTTTCAATTCAATCGGAGCGGTTAAACATCCAGATTTGCGTTCAATGCATTTTCTTCAATGAACTGACGACGCGGTTCAACATGGTCACCCATCAGTGTGGTAAACAGCTCATCCGCTGCGACCGCATCATTGATGGTTACCTGCATCATCCGGCGTGATTCAGGATCCATCGTGGTTTCCCACAACTGATCCGGGTTCATCTCACCCAATCCTTTGTAGCGCTGACGGCTCAGACCACGGCTGGAATCTTTGATCAGCCACTCCAGTGCTTCATTGAAACTGGAGACCGGTTGTTTACGCTCGCCACGTTGAACAAAGGCCGATTCTTCCAGCAGATCACACAATGCTTCCGACAAGTCAGCCAGTTTGCCGTACTCTTTCGAATGCAGCAGATCGTAACTGAGCGGGTACTGGTAATCGACACCGTGCGTTCGAACCACAATCTTCGGCAACCAGACATGATGTTCTTCGTCCTGGAACACCTCATAACCGTAATGACTTTCGCCGGTTTGCTTCTCGTTCAGCGCATCCACAACAGCCTTCACCCAGGCTTCCACCTGCGCCTGATCAGCCAGTTTCTCGTCACTCAGACGTGGCTGATAGGTCAGCTCATTCAGCAGCAGTGTCGGGTAACGACGGCTCATGCGTTCAACCAGCTTCACCACACCATTGTACTGCTTCACCAGCGTTTCCAGCGCCATCCCGGAAATTGCCGGCGCCGTTTCACTGGTAAACAGAGAGGCATTTTCCAGAGCCAGAGCAATCTGGAACTGGCTCATGTCTTCATCGTCTTTGATGTACTGCTCTTGCTTCCCTTTCTTCACTTTATACAGCGGTGGCTGAGCAATGAAGATATGGCCACGCTCGATCAGTTCCGGCATCTGACGGTAGAAGAACGTCAGCAGCAGCGTTCGGATGTGCGAACCATCGACGTCGGCATCGGTCATGATGATGATGCTGTGATAACGCAGTTTGTCCGGGTTGTACTCATCCCGGCCGATGCCACAACCCATCGCAGTGATCAGCGTTGCGACTTCCTGAGAAGACAGCATTTTGTCGAAACGGGCTTTTTCAACGTTCAGAATCTTACCTTTCAGCGGCAGAATCGCCTGATTCTTCCGGTTACGACCCTGCTTGGCAGAACCGCCTGCAGAGTCACCCTCCACAATGTAGAGTTCAGACAACGCCGGATCTTTTTCCTGACAGTCGGCCAGTTTGCCCGGCAGGCCAGCCAGATCCAGTGCGCCTTTGCGGCGGGTCATTTCGCGGGCACGACGTGCCGCTTCACGGGCACGGGAAGCATCGATAATCTTGCCGCAGACAATCTTGGCATCGGTTGGGTTTTCCAGCAGGTATTCACTCAGCTTCTCACCCATGGCCGACTCAACCGCCGGTTTCACTTCGCTCGACACCAGCTTATCTTTGGTCTGGCTGGAGAATTTAGGATCCGGCACTTTTACCGAAACCACAGCGGTCAGACCTTCACGGGCATCGTCACCTGAGGTCGCCACTTTGGCTTTCTTGGTATAGCCCTCGGCATCCATGAAATTGTTCAGGGTACGGGTCAGTGCACCGCGGAAACCGGCCAGGTGGCTACCACCATCGCGTTGCGGAATGTTGTTGGTGAAACAGTAAATGTTTTCCTGGAAGCTGTCGTTCCACTGCATCGCAACTTCAACGGAAATACCGTCTTCACGTTCAAACGCAAAGTGAAACGCTTTCGGGTGAATTGGGGTTTTGTTCCGGTTCAGGTGCTCCACGAACGCACGGATCCCGCCTTCATACTTGAAGTGATCCTGCTTGTTATCGCGCTCATCAATCAGCTTAATCGACACACCAGAGTTCAAAAACGACAGCTCACGCAGACGTTTGGCCAGAATCTCGTAATGGAAGGTGGTGTCCGTGAAAATCGTATCACTTGGCCAGAAACGAATCCGGGTCCCAGTCCGGTCTGAATCCGCAATCACACCCAGAGGCGCCTGCGGCTCACCCAGATGATAAATCTGCTGGTGGATATGGCCATGACGGTGAATCGTCAGTTCCAGCTTGTCAGACAAAGCGTTGACCACCGAAACACCCACCCCGTGCAGACCGCCGGAGACTTTATAGGAGTTATCATCAAACTTACCGCCGGCGTGCAGAACAGTCATAATGACTTCCGCAGCCGACACCCCTTCTTCCGGGTGCATATCGGTTGGAATACCACGACCGTCATCGCTGACAGAAACTGAACCGTCTTCGTGGATTGTCACCACGATATCTTCACAGTGACCAGCAAGAGCCTCATCGATGGAGTTATCGACGACCTCAAAAACCATGTGGTGCAAACCTGTACCGTCATCCGTATCGCCGATGTACATCCCCGGACGCTTACGTACCGCATCAAGACCCTTTAATACCTTGATACTTGATGAATCGTAATTGTTGGACATTGAGTTACTCTCGCTTTATTTATCCTGCGGTTATTTTACCCTGTTCGACATGAAACATCTTGCCCTTTTCGTCCTTCATGTCACCCAGTTGCTCCTCGCTGATGGCACTGATGACCACCTGAGCCTGCGTATCGTGTAATCCTTTCGCCAGCAAAGCCCGCTTCCCGCTATCGAGCTCAGAAGCAAAGTCATCGATCAGGTAAAGGCATTGCTTGCCGGTTGCCTGTCGCAGCTGTTGCCCCTGCGCTAACCGAAGGGCACACATTAGTAATTTCAGCTGGCCCCGGGACAGTACATCATCCACTGGCATGGCCGACACCTTCAGGCGGAGATCGGCTTTATGCGGGCCACTGACGGTGTACCCCAGCTGGAGATCCCGCTCAAAGTTCGCCGCCAGTAATTCTTGATATGGAGTCGTTTTTTCCCAGCCCCGGTAGTAACCCAGCTGGATGTCATACTCCGGCAGAAAATCTGCACAGAATGCGGCTGCCTGCTCTCGCAGCGCGGCAACATAATCGGCTCGCCAACCGTCAATGGTTTCTGCCAACAGAGACAATTCCTGATCCCAGTAGCTGAGTTCCCGGTAACTGCGGGCGGTTTTCAGTAAGGCGTTGCGCTGTTTGGTTAACCGCTTCACGCGGCTCCAGGCCTGATAGAATCGGGGTTCCACGTGAAACACGCCCCAATCGATAAATGCGCGGCGAAATTTCGGACCGCCCACCATCAGCTCAAAACCTTCCGGCGTGATCAACTGCAGCGGCAGAATCTGCGCCAGTTGTGCAACTTTCTGGCCAGCCTGGCCGGCTATTTTAACCTGTGTCGTCCCGTCCCGCTGCTTTTGAATGCCCAGCGGTCGCTCCAGATCACTCTCTGTCCGGACACGGCCATGCAACACCAGTTCATCCTGACCATGTCGGATAATCCGGCTGGTCAGGTGACTGCGAAAGGAGCGGCCATGGCCAAGGAAGTAAATGGCTTCAAGCAAACTGGTTTTCCCGCTGCCATTGGCACCGACCAGAAAGTTAAAGCCATCGGACAAGGTGAGATCACAGGCTTCAAGATTACGAAAATCTTTGACTATAAATCGCGTCAGCGCCATGGGTTACAGCCGGATCGGCATCACCACGTACACGGCATCACTGTCCGCGACATCTTCGATCAGGGTGCTGGCCGTGGCGTCTGTCATCGAAATCCGGACCTGATCGCACTTGAGCGTATTCAGCACATCCAGGATGTAACTGACGTTGAAGCCAATCTCCAGTTCATCGCCCTGAAAATCAACATCCAGTACTTCTTCTGCTTCTTCCTGCTCCGGGTTGTTCGCGGTGATTCGCATCTCGTTGTTTGCGAGATTGACCCGCACTCCGCGGAATTTCTCGTTCGACAAAATAGCCGCACGGGAAAACGCCTGACGCAGTTCATCGCAGCCCGCCTGCAGGAACTTACTACTGTTTTGCGGCAAGACCCGGCGATAATCCGGGAAGCGACCATCCACCAGCTTGGAGGTAAAGATGAAGTTGTTGACCACTGCGCGCAGGTTAGACTGACCAATCTGCAGCACGACCTCGGCATCCGGAGTATCGAGCAGGCGAACCAGCTCCATCACCCCTTTACGAGGCAGAATAATTTGTTTGCCGGGCAGCTCACTTTCGGTGTCCACCGTGCAGACCGCCATCCGGTGACCATCAGTCGCCACCGATCGCAGCTGTTTGCCGTCGGTTTCCAGCAGCATGCCGTTCAGGTAGTAACGCACATCCTGATGGGCCATGGAAAACTGAGTGCTTTCGATCAACTGGCGAACCTGCCCCTGCGCCAGATGCAGTTCGACTTCGCTTTGCCAGTCTTCAATATTGGGGAAATCATTGGCCGGCAAGGTTGTGAGTGAGTAACGACTCCGGCCAGAACGCAGTAATAACCGGTCGCCCTGTAATTCAATCTTCAACTGAGCACTGTCGGGTAAGCCACGACAGATATCGAGAAACTTCCGCGCTGGAACCGTCACCGCACCCGGCTCCCATTCGCCGTCCAGCACCAGTTTGGCGACCAGCTCGACTTCAAGATCCGTTGCGGTCAGCGACAATGCACCCGCGTCAACTTTGAGCAGCAGGTTTCCCAGAATCGGCAGCGCCGGACGACCGCCCAGCGCACCATTGACCTGCTGCAGCGGCTTAATGAGATGTTCTCGTTCAACGGTAAATTTCATATTAAGACGACAGTGTCCTGATCAGGTTAGAGTAATCTTCTTTAATATCATGGCTTTCTTCACGCAACTGCTCAATCTTACGGCAGGCGTGCAGCACTGTGGTGTGGTCGCGTCCACCAAACGCATCGCCGATTTCCGGCAGACTGTGGTTGGTCAGCTCTTTCGCCAAGGCCATCGCCATCTGGCGCGGACGGGCTACAGAACGGGAACGACGCTTGGACAGCATATCAGCCATCTTGATTTTATAGTACTCAGCCACTGTCTTTTGAATGTTATCAATGGTGACCAGCTTTTCCTGTAAGGCCAGCAAATCGCGCAGCGCTTCACGGACAAAGTCGATGGTAATTGCACGACCGGTAAAGTTCGCGTTCGCGATCACCCGGTTCAGCGCCCCTTCCAGTTCCCGAACATTCGAACGCAGGCGCTTGGCAATAAAGAAGGCCACTTCGTCGGCCAGACGAATATTGTGGTCCTCTGCCTTTTTCATCAGGATCGCGACCCGGGTTTCCAGTTCCGGCGGCTCAATCGCTACCGTCAGTCCCCAGCCGAAGCGGGACTTCAAACGATCCTCCACCCCACTGATTTCACGGGGATAGCGGTCCGACGTCAGGATGATTTGCTGGTTGCCTTCGAGCAGCGCATTGAAGGTATGAAAAAATTCTTCCTGAGAGCGCTCTTTGTTGGCAAAGAACTGAATGTCATCGATCAGCAGCGCATCGACGCTGCGGTAATAACGTTTGAATTCTTCAATGGCGTTGTTCTGCAGGGCTTTCACCATGTCCTGCACGAAACGCTCGGAATGCATGTAAACCACTTTGGCATTGGGTTTACGATCCGCAATCGCATTCCCGACCGCATGCAGCAAGTGCGTTTTACCCAAACCCGTGCCGCCATACAAAAACAGCGGGTTATACGCTGCGCCCGGGTTATCCGCCACCTGACGGCAGGCTGCGAGACCCAGCTGGTTCGATTTACCCTCAACGAAGTTGTTGAAGTTATGTTTGGGATTCACATTCGATCGATACCCTTTTGCCGATTCAGGCTGTACCGGTGACGGTGCAGGCTCCCAGGTCGGGGACGGTGGATCGATCCGGTCGTCTGCTGCAACAGTGGCCACGGCCGCAGTTGGCTGAGGCGGCGGTGCGGTCACCGGCTTGCTGCCCACTTCAAAGCGCAGCATCGGCGCATCGGCGCCGCAGAAATCGTTCAGCAGCCGATTGATACTGTTGAGGTACTTGTCCCGCACCCAGTCCAGCACAAAACGGTTCGGGGCGAACAAGGTCAAGGTGTTGTCGTTTAACTCGGCCTGTAGCGGACGAACCCACATGCTGAATTCCGTGGCAGGGAGTTCTTCCTGAAGGCGTTGAAGGCACTGCAGCCAAAGCGAAGATGACAAGTTCGACTCCACATTGAATAACGAAAAAACGAAAAGGGACGCAATTTTATACCTGCTGGCGAAGGATCTCCAGCAAAGAGATCCCAGATCCAGTGAATAAGATCGAAGTTATTCACACAGATCCCACAAGCGTGGGCCAGATCAACACAGTTTAGCCGACCCTTACTCACAGTTGTTTACACAATGTACAGGATCCTGGGCTTGAGGCTGAGTGAATTTTCACCACACCTGAAATTCACGCTCTATAGTTATTACAAATAACTTTTAGTTATTTAAGCATTGTTCTTACTGACAAGTAGGATGATATGAATAACCCGATAAAAACAGCATCATCCTAGGAGTAGACAGATGAAAAACTGGGTCAAAGCATCTTTTACCGCACTGGCACTGGGCCTGACTGTCAGCCAAGCAGCATTTGCTGCCACAGACGTGAAAGTCGGCATGTCCGGCCGCTACTTCCCGTTCACCTTCGTGAAGCAGGATGAACTGCAGGGCTTCGAAGTCGATCTGTGGAACGAAATTGGCAAACGCAACGATTATAAAGTGGAGTTTGTCACCGCAAACTTCTCCGGTCTGTTCGGTCTGCTGGAAACCGGTCGTATTGACACCATTTCCAACCAGATCACCATTACCGATGAGCGAAAAGCCAAGTACCTGTTCAGCGATGCCTATGTCATTGATGGCGCGCAGCTGGTGGTGCGTAAAGGCAACGACACAATTAAGAATACGACCGATCTGAACGGTAAAACCGTCGGTGTTAATCTGGGTTCAAACTACGAGCAATTACTGCGCGGGCTGGACAATGCAGATCAAATCACCATCAAAACCTACGACACCGGCATTGAGCACGATGTCGCACTGGGCCGCACCGATGCCTTCGTGATGGATCGCCTGTCTTCTGTGGAGCTGATCAAAAAAGCAGGTCTGCCACTGGAACTGGCCGGTTCTACGTTCGAGACAATAGAAAATGCCTGGCCATTCCTGAACAACGAAAAAGGCCAGAAGCTGCGTGATGAAGTCAACACAGCGCTGAATGCCATGCGTGAAGACGGCACACTGACCCAAATCTCACAAAAATGGTTCGATGCTGACATTACCCGCTAATTTCTGACAAGAAACCCTGCCATTTCAGGTCACCATCCTTATACTACCAGTAATCTCAAGACTCACCTTTCCGGTGGGTCTTGTCACTTTTGTTATTCATACGCCACGGAACACATATCCCTATGGGCTTCGATTTTGATTACATGCTGTCGCTCATGCCGATTCTGCTCAAGTATCTGGGTACGACCATGGGCATGGCTGTCTGGGGACTGATTTTTGCGCTGATCATTGCGGTCTCTCTCGCACTGGTTCGGGTTTATCGCGTGCCGGTGCTGGATCAGATCAGTCAGGTTTATATCAGCTTCTTTCGCGGCACACCGCTGCTGGTGCAACTGTTTCTGCTGTACTACGGGCTGCCTCAGGTCATGCCTGTGCTGGTTGGGCTGGATGCCTTCAGTGCTGCGGTTATCGGCCTGAGCCTGCACTTTGCTGCCTACATGGCCGAAAGTATCCGGGCCGCAATCATCGGCGTCGATCACAGCCAGCGCGAAGCCAGTCTCTCAATTGGTATGACCGAAATGCAGGCCATGCGCCGCATTATCCTGCCGCAGGCAACCCGGGTCGCACTGCCTTCGCTGATGAACTATTTTATCGACATGATCAAATCCACCTCGCTGGCCTTTACGCTGGGCGTGGCCGAGATTATGGCCAAAGCTCAGATGGAAGCCTCTTCCAGCTTCAAATTTTTTGAAGCCTTCCTGGCTGTGGCCCTGATTTACTGGGGCATCGTGGTGATCCTGACCCGCATTCAAAACTGGGCAGAAGTGAAACTCAACAGGGCGTATGTACGATGATTCAGTTGCACAACTTCAGCAAGCGCTTCGGTGAAAACACCGTCTTCTCCGGCATTGATCTGGCCATCAAGCAAGGTGAGATCGTCGTTATCATCGGCCCGTCCGGCACCGGCAAGTCCACCCTGCTGCGATGCATTAACTTTCTGGAAAAAGCCAACAGCGGTCACCTGACTATCGACAATATCCATGTCAAAGCGCCGGTCGCGACCGCCAAAGACATTCTGGCGATCCGCCGGAAAACCGGCTTCGTGTTTCAGAACTACGCCTTATTTGCGCATCTGACCGCCCGTCAGAACATTGCCGAAGGCCTGATCACCGTCAAAGGCTGGAAAAAGCAGGACGCCTACGACAAGGCACAGCAAATCCTGGATGACATCGGCCTGGGTGATAAAGGAGACAGCTATCCGGCAGCGCTGTCCGGCGGCCAGCAGCAACGGGTCGGCATTGGCCGGGCTATGGCACTCAACGCTGAGTTACTGCTGTTCGATGAGCCCACCTCAGCGCTGGATCCGGAATGGGTTGGCGAAGTGCTGAATCTGATGAAAATGCTGGCCACCCGCAATCAGACCATGCTGGTGGTCACGCACGAAATGCAGTTTGCCCGCGAAGTGGCGGATCGCGTGATCTTTATGGCGGACGGCATGTTTGTTGAGCAAGGATCACCGCAGGAAATCTTCTCCAATCCACAGGATCCGCGACTGAAGAAATTCCTGCGCCAGGTGGGGATCCAATCAGGATCCTTGCACTTAGCTAAACACCCAGTATAATTCAGCGCCCGGGTTTGGCCGTGAAAAACAGGCGAAAAACCGGGTCTGAAAAGGTGGCGAAATATTGACTCGAAGCGGGTCAGTGATTACAATTCCGCCTCTTTGTGGACTTGAAGGGTTATTGATAACCCGTTTGGTGTCTCGCAAGAGAGACCCAAAGCACACAAAAACTTAAAACTGATCAGTAATTTTAAGGTAAAACCATGAAACGCACTTTTCAACCTTCAGTTCTAAAGCGCAAGCGTACTCACGGCTTCCGTGCACGCATGGCAACGAAGAACGGTCGCGCTGTAATCAACGCACGTCGTGCGAAAGGCCGTAAGCGTCTGTCTAAGTAATCACCACGATTATTTTGAATAAGTACGCTTTTTCTCGGGAGTTACGTCTGTTAACTCCCGAAGATTACAAACACGTCTTCCAGCAAGCGCACAGTGCTGGCTCTCCTCACTTAACCATTCTGGCCCGAAAAAACACCCAGAACCATCCAAGGCTCGGGTTGGCAGTCCCCAAAAAACAAATCAAAACCGCTGTAGGCCGAAATCGTTTTAAGCGTCTGGCACGGGAACGTTTCCGTCTCAAACAACACGATTTACCTGCAAAGGACTTTGTGGTGATCGCCAAAAAAAGTGCCGGTGAACTGAGCAACGCCGAACTGTGTCAGTTGCTAGATAAGCTATGGCATCGCCTGTCTCGCCCTTCGCGCGGCTAGTCGTCGGACTGGTCCGCTTTTACCAACTGGCAATCAGCCCGCTGATCGGGCCACGTTGTCGTTTCACCCCCACCTGCTCCCAATACGCGATCGAAGCGGTAAAAA
Organism: Photobacterium sp. GJ3; assembly: GCF_018199995.1. Taxonomy (NCBI): domain Bacteria; kingdom Pseudomonadati; phylum Pseudomonadota; class Gammaproteobacteria; order Vibrionales; family Vibrionaceae; genus Photobacterium; species Photobacterium sp. GJ3. The sequence continues at coordinate 3,387,810 of NZ_CP073578.1, forward strand.
CCCATGGAGCAATAAAAGGTTGTTGGTTCGCGGCGAAACGTCTATTAAGATGTCACCCTTTGACTCACGGTGGTTACGACCCCGTTCCGCCAACCCAGGATAACGACAGAGAACATTAACGATGGATTCCCAACGCAATATTCTGTTAATTGCCCTGCTGTTTGTATCTTTCCTGCTGTTTCAGCAGTGGAATGCCGACAACAGCCCGCAAACTCAGAACCAGACAGCTGCGCAAAGCGCGACGACTCAGGGCGATGTACCGTCACATGCCAGTGACAGTGCGACGATTCCGGGGCCAAGCAATTCCGACAAGCTGATCCACATCCGCACCGATGTGCTGGATCTGACTGTTGATACCCTGGGTGGTGATATTGTTGAAGCCAAACTGCTGGCTTATGACAACGAACTGGACTCTTCTGATCCGTTCGTTCTGCTGAAAAATGACCCAGCGCACCAGTATACGGCGCAATCAGGTCTGATCGGTCCAAACGGTATCGATTCCACCGCTGGCCGTGCCCAGCTGCACGCTGATCAAAAAGATTATGTCCTGGCCGAAGGTCAGAACGAACTGCGTGTCCCGCTGACATACAGCAAAGACGGCATCGAATATACCAAGACTTTCCTGCTTCAGCGCGACAGCTATGCGCTGGAAGTGTCTTACACCATCGACAACAAATCTGACAAACCAGCAACCGTACAAATGTATGCGCAGCTGAAGCAGACACTGATGGATGACGGTGGCAGCCTGACCATGCCGACCTATCGTGGCGGCGCATTCTCTACCGACGAAGAAAAATACAAGAAGTACAGCTTTGATGACATGGCAGACAAGAACCTGAATCTGTCCATGGAGAAAGGCTGGGCTGCAATGATGCAGCACTACTTCGTGACCGCTTGGATCCCGACACCGCTTCCTGAATCAACTGATCAGAGCGTACAAGGCCCAACGCACAACCTGTTCTCTCGTACCGGTCAGGGACAAGGCTACATTGGCGTGCGGATGCCAAGTGAAACCGTAGCACCGGGCGCAGGCGTGATGACCACCGCGAAACTGTGGATCGGTCCGAAACTGCAAGACAAACTGGAAGCCACCGCAGACAACCTGGATCTGACCGCCGACTACGGCTGGTTGTGGTTCATCGCGAGTCCGCTGCATAAGCTGCTGTCGCTGATCCACGGCTTTGTGGGCAACTGGGGTATCGCCATCATCATCCTGACCTTCATTGTTCGTGGTGTGATGTTCCCGCTGACCAAAGCACAGTACACCTCTATGGCAAAAATGCGCATGCTGCAACCTAAGCTGCAGGCAATGCGTGAGCGTTTCGGCGAAGACCGTCAGCGCATGAGCCAGGAAATGATGGAGCTGTACAAGAAAGAGAAAGTGAACCCGCTGGGTGGCTGTCTGCCACTGCTGCTGCAGATGCCGATTTTCATCGCTCTGTACTGGGCGCTGATGGAATCAGTCGAGCTGCGTCACGCACCTTTCTTCGGCTGGATCCACGATCTGTCCGCACAAGACCCGTACTACGTGCTGCCGATTCTGATGGGTGTGACCATGTTCCTGATTCAGAAGATGAGTCCGACCACAGTGACGGATCCGATGCAGCAGAAGATCATGACCTTCATGCCTGTGCTGTTCACCGGTTTCTTCCTGTTCTTCCCATCCGGTCTGGTACTGTACTGGCTGGTGTCGAACATCGTGACGCTGATTCAGCAGTCCATCATCTTCAAACAACTGGAGAAGAAAGGCCTGCACAGCAAGTAAGCCTGCTTCCCGAAGATGAGACCAAGGCGGCCAACCGGGCCGCCTTTTTGTTTCCTGCGCCATCGCCGGCTCACAGAGTTGGCTATCCTGTAAACACTGATTACAATGGCGCCCACGCCAATTGACGAAGCATTCATGATGACACAGACGACCGACACTATCGTTGCTCAGGCCACCCCACCGGGACGGGGCGGGGTCGGCATTATCCGCGTTTCCGGCCCGCTGGCGGGCCAGGTGGCTGAAACCGTCACCGGACGCTCACTCAAGCCCCGTTACGCTGAATATCTGCCGTTCCGCGCCGCAGACGGAACCGCGCTGGATCAGGGCATTGCCCTGTACTTCCCCAATCCGAACTCTTTTACCGGGGAAGACGTGCTGGAGCTGCAAGGCCACGGCGGCCCGGTCCTGATGGACATGCTGATCAAGCGCATCCTGCAAATCGACGGTGTTCGTCCGGCCCGGCCGGGTGAGTTCTCAGAGCGGGCTTTCATGAACGACAAACTGGATCTGGCGCAGGCCGAGGCCATTGCCGATCTGATTGACGCCAGCAGCGAGGAAGCCGCCAAGAGTGCATTTCAGTCGCTGCAGGGTGCTTTTTCAAACCGGGTCAATGATCTGGTCGAAGCCCTGATCCGTCTGCGCATTTATGTGGAAGCAGCGATTGACTTCCCGGAAGAAGAAATTGACTTCCTCAGTGACGGCAAAGTCAGCGCTGATCTGGATGCGGTGATGGCACAGCTCGACGCCGTGCGCCGCGAAGCCAATCAGGGCGCGATTATGCGCGAAGGCATGAAAGTCGTGATTGCCGGGCGGCCGAACGCAGGCAAATCCAGCCTGCTCAATGCCCTGTCCGGCAAAGACAGCGCCATTGTCACCGACATTGCCGGCACCACCCGTGATGTCTTGCGCGAGCACATCCACATTGATGGCATGCCACTGCACATCATCGACACTGCCGGACTTCGGGACGCCAGCGACGAAGTCGAGCGCATCGGCATTGAGCGGGCCTGGGATGAAATCCAGCAGGCAGACCGCGTGCTGTTTATGGTCGATGCCACCACCACAGATGCGACCGACCCGGCAGAGATCTGGCCCGATTTTATCGAGCGCCTGCCCGACAGCATGGGCCTGACGGTGATCCGCAACAAAGTAGAGCTGACCGGTGAAACCGCCGGGATCTGCCATGTCAGCCAGCCCACCCTGATCCGCCTGTCGGCCCGAACCGGGGACGGCGTGGAAGCCCTGCGCGAACACCTCAAAGCCTGCATGGGCTTCGCCGGAACCACAGAGGGCGGCTTCATGGCCCGCCGTCGCCATCTGGATGCACTGGAACGCGCTGCGACGCACCTTGACACGGGCAAGGCACAGCTGGAAGGTTACATGGCGGGCGAAATCCTGGCTGAGGAACTGCGTCTGGCTCAGCAACACCTGAGCGAAATTACCGGGGAATTTACCTCCGATGATTTGCTGGGCCGCATCTTTACGTCCTTCTGTATCGGGAAGTGAAGTAACTTACCAATCAGCGAAACGCGGTAAAACCCTTCAAAACACATCAAATAAGCATCTGTTTTTAATGATTATTTTTTATTTTTGTTTATGGAGCGGTTTTACTGCCTTTCACATACCATTGCCCCATTTTGCTAAAAATTGATCCCGATTTACTCCCGAGCAAGAAATTTGGAGTAACGGGAGCAAAGTGGACTAGTGATGAAGGTGCCAGTATACAAGCGTAATCCTAACTCGAGAGAGCTTCAGCAACTTAGACTGGTGTACTACTACGGTGTTGCTGAAGGGGAAGATGGTAAGAAACGTCCGAAGCGCGACTACGAGCCGTTCGATCTCTATATCTCTCACAGGGCGGGAGCATACTTTGCTCACTTTATAACCCGAAGAAAACTCTTGTCCGATAATCATCACTCCAAGCTGCCTTTTTCAGTTTTACTTTCTGGCTTGGGGCGCCACAGTCACACTGTTTTAGCATGTTCATCACAAAACGCCTGAACAGCGCTATATTTTCAACCGCACCAATGAACACAAAAAAAACAAGCAATTAACTATATAAAATGACATAAAATATATAATCATGGCATTATTTAAAGATGCCATAAAAAGATAAAAAACACCTTTTAATCATTATTTAACATAGCATATCATCTATTATAAGTTTACTTTTAAATAATCTGTTACAGTTCTAACACTCTTGGAAAAATTAAAATTACCAAGTTCATTCAATGGAACAAACTTGAGTTCATCAATTTCTTCCTCTTGCATTGATAAATTATCAATCGATTCTACTATAAAGAGATACCTTACATCAAAGTGAGTATGCTCCGGTTCTTTTTTGACTGTATTTTCTGATATAGAATGGCTATTAATCTCAATAATAGAACATTTTTCCTTAGCTGACTTGGGTAATATAACCCCCGTTTCCTCTTTCAATTCACGGATTGCAGCATCTAAAGGTAATTCACCTTCATCAATATGTCCTCCGGGCAATAACCAAAGCCCTAATGCTTTGTGCTTAATTGCAAGTAATCCTTGGCTTTTAGAGTACAAGGCAGCACTTGCTGTTAAATGTCTTGGAAATGATTTTCGGCTAAGGACATCAACTCCATGATCAATATCTTCAAACAAATGTGATACTGAAATATTCCCAGTATGTTCACAGCTATTAATCATATTTTTTAATTGAACTTCATTCATTGTACTTCCCTTATTTTTTAAAGAATTATAGCCAATCGACATCAATTTTTTCTTTCCACACCATCTAATCCATTAAGACCTGGAGGAAACAATTCTACATAAGAAGTTTACTAGAAACCAATATTTCTGCTTTAACTAAATATATAAAATAACCCACAACAGCATTATGTTCAAAGTTAGCAGCATCACCTCCACGAAGCATCACGAACTTCTTTCCTGTTTTCAGATTTACATATGTCCACTTCCCCTATGCTGAGACAGTCTAAACTGGAGATTTCTGCCACATAACAGCATAAGCGCCAAAGAAGCTTTTGTCCTAGAAGCTTGTGTGTTTGTTGGTTGTGAACAAAAAATTTATTCCATCTTTTCTCCCCAAAAACATGCAAAAACATTTAATTTTAAAAGCATTTTGCATTATGTATCGGGAAGTAAGCCTGCGCAGAATCGGATTGCCAACGATATAGCCCCGCCAATGAGCGGGGCTTTCGCGTTTAAGCGGGCACCACAGCAACTGAGATCGCAATCTCGCCATGCTCGGTCGAGAACACCTGCCCCTTGCCTGATGCACTGTCCGTGAACGCTTGTACCTCCAGCACAACCGCCAGCGTCTCCGCCATCAGATAGGCCTGATGCCGGGTCACCCAGTCCGCCAGCATGTCCGACGCCTGCAGGTCGATCCGGATCCGGTCGCTGACCGCAAATCCACTGTCCTTACGGAGTTTCTGGATCCGGCTGATCACCTCCCGGACAGCTCCTTCCCCGATCAGCGCATCCGTGAGTTCCGGATCCACATCCAGCGAAATAAACCGGTTCGACACGGCATGGGTGCCTGTTTTCGCCTGACGGTAAAGCACAATGTCCTCATCGCTGAACACTTCCCCGTCGAGCGTCAGCTGACCCCGCGTTTGCAAATCCATCAGCTGGGCTTCCGTCAGGGACTGGATCAGGGCTGAGTAATGCTTCATCTTCGGCCCCAGCCGCCGACCCAATCCGGCAAAGTTCGGTTTGGCGTAGAAATCGATGTAGTCCGCTTCATGCTCGCTGAACAATACTGTCTTCACATTCAGCTCGGTGCGGATATAGTCCGACAACCGGGCCACATCCGCCAGCACAGCCGGATCGCGGTGCAGCACCGTCATTCGGTTCAGCGGGGTTTTGATTTTGATTTTCAGCTCGTTGCGCTTCTGCCGTCCCATGATGACCAGATGCTGAAACCGCTCGACGGACGCTTCCAGCATCGGTTGCTGCAAGGCCGTTTCGGCGACCGGATAAGTACACAGATGGACCGATTCCGGCACACTGCCGGGCTGACGGAAGGCCAGCATCGCCTGATAGAGATGTTCCGACAGAAACGGCGCAAACGGGGCCATCAGCGTGCCGAATGTCTCCAGGCAACGGAACAGCGTCTGATAGGCGTGCGCCTTATCCTCAGTCATCCCCGACTGCCAGAACCGGGCCCGGTTGAGACGGATATACCAGTTGGTCAGCTGTTCGAGAAACTCAAACAGTGCCGGCACCACCTGATACAGGCGATACTGCTGCATCTCGGTGTTCACCTGCCGGATCAGCGTCTGAAGCCGGGACAGGATCCATTGATCCAGGATGTTGTCGCTGGGCACGGGCTCCGGCGCAGCCTGCCACTGATCCAGCCCGGCGTAGGTGGCGAAGAACTGGTAGCCGTTGTACCAGGGCAGCAGCACCCGACGCACCATGTCCTGCACGCCATTGTCCGAAAATCGCTGCTCCTCGGCTTTCACCAGCCCGGAGTTGATCAGATACAGCCGCAGGGCATCCGCGCCATATTGCTCCATCAGCACATCGGGGGCGGTATAGTTTTTCAGGCGTTTCGACATCTTCTTGCCGTCTTCAGCCATCACGATGCCATTGACGATGACATTATTGAACGCCGCTTTGCCAAACAGGCAGTGACTGAGCACCTGCAGGGTATAAAACCAGCCCCGGGTCTGATCGACCCCCTCCGCAATAAAAGCGGCCGGGAAATTTTTCTCGAACTGATCTTTATTCTCAAACGGATAGTGCACCTGTGCATAAGGCATGGCACCCGACTCGAACCAGCAGTCGAACACTTCATCAATGCGACGGTAGACCCCGGCTTCTCCCGGCAGAGTAAATGTCAGAGCGTCCACATGGTCCCGGTGCAGATCCGCAACCGTGACGCCGGTATAGCGGGCTAACTCTTCCCGTGAACCCAGACACAACCGATTGCCTGTGGTGTCATTCACCCAGATCGGCAGCGGCGTTCCCCAGTAACGGTTGCGGGAAACCGCCCAGTCTTTCGCCCCCGCCAGCCAGTTGCCCATCCGGCCTTCTTTCAGATGTTCCGGCACCCAGTTCACCTGCTGATTGTTTGCGACCAGTGCATCGCGCATCGGCTCGACCCGGATATACCAGGACGGGACGGTGCGATAGATGATCGGGGTGTCCGAACGCGGGCAGAACGGATAGCTGTGGACGATCGTTTCCTGCCGGTACAGCTGACCCCGGGCCTGCAAGGCACGAATGATAGGTTTGTCGGCATCTTTGATGTACATCCCCTGAAAGGCAGCCACCTCCGCGGTAAAACATCCGCGACTGTCCAGCGGACAGGGAGCGGCGTCCAGGCCATGGGCTCTGGCCACCCGCTGATCATCTTCCCCGAAAGCCGGCGCCAGATGCACAATACCGGTGCCGTTGTCTGTCGAGACGAAGTCATCGGCCAGCACCCGGAACGCCCCGTCTGCCTGCATGTGGGCAAAATCATCAAACAGCGGCAGGTAACGCATCCCGGCCAGATCAGCGCCGGTTTTGTGGGCCAGTACGGTCAGTGAACGCCCCTTGCCGATCACATCCAGCTGAGCCTGCGCCAGCCAGAAGGTGCAGCCTGCTGTTTCATCTCTGACTTTGACATAGTCGATTGCCGGACCGACACAAAGCGCCAGATTTGACGGCAGTGTCCAGGGCGTGGTCGTCCAGGCAGCAAAATAAGCATCCTCATCCGCCAGCCGGAACAGCACGGTCAACGCAGGATCCTGAACATCCTGATAGTTAGAGGTAGCCTCAAAGTTCGACAGCACGGTCTCCAGCGCCGTGGAGTAAGCCACCACTTTCTCGCCCTGATACACCCGCCCTGATCCCACAGCTGACGGAAGACCCACCACACCGATTCCATATACCAGGGCTCCATGGTGCGGTAGTCATTCTCAAAATCCACCCAACGCCCCAGCCGGGTGATGGTTTTCTCCCACTCTTTCGTATAGCGCTGCACAATGCCCCGACAGGCGTCGTTGTATTGCGCCAGACCATGCTCGGCCACGGCCTCTTTGGCCGACATGCCTAAGGTTTTGTCGATCTCATGCTCAATTGGCAGACCATGGCAATCCCAGCCAAACCGGCGCTGAACATGAAACCCCTGCATGGTGAAGTATCGTGGAATGACATCCTTGATGGTTGAAGCAACCAGATGGCCGTGATGCGGCAGGCCGGTGGCAAAAGGAGGGCCGTCATAAAACACATAGTCCGGCTGCTCGGCCGAAGCCTGAAGCGACTGCCGGAAAATCTGCCGGTGCTGCCAGAAGTCGAGGACCGCATGCTCCGCGGCCACAAAGGAAAATGCCGGGGACGACGCAGCGTCCTGGCCTGAACTGGATTCTTTACGCATCAAGGACCTCTTTCGTTGTCAGAGCGCCCAAGATGCAGTTTACAAAAAACCCGCCTCTTGGGCGGGTCAGTTAAATTTCGGCAACACGAACCCACCACTCCTAAGGAATGATGATAATAATTCGCTGTTGGCTAAAAAATGTCTTCATGGCTATTAACCTAATCCCCTTCATCAAAGGTGTCAAATACTAGAGGTACATCAAGCCCCAAAGCAGTCATCACCGTCCATGTAGTGCAATGATTGCAATTTTTCGCTGTCGCGGTCCGCTTTGTCCACAGATCCGGATCAGGGATCCGTCAAATGAAGCCAGACTGCAGAAGATCTCAGCCAGATCGCCAGTCGATAATGATCACAGTGTCCAAACAAGATACCAACAGCCTGCTCAGCATAAGGATCAATCGACGTGTCGTTGTGCACCATTCAGCCAGGATCCTGTTGACATGAAAGACTGTTTGGCTGGCGATCAAGGCCAGACAAGGCGTGGGCATCACATTGATCCTTGGGATTTCCTGTAGACAAGTCACCTAAAGGCCCCAAATAAATGACGTTGTCTGATTCAGCGCTGAAAATTGCCCGACAACGTGTCAACCTGATGGACTCAATCCATCGGCGATGTCATCTCACATCAAGCCAGACAGCCTGTATATCTCCTCAAAACCGGAGAGAAAGCACAATATTCCGGGGGTTTTATTCAGATCGATTGCGGGTACAATCCGCTCAACACTGACGACTTTTGCAAAGAGGACACAATGGCCACTATTACTCTGATCACCGGCAGTACCCTCGGTGGAGCCGAATATGTAGCCGACCATCTGGCCGACCAATTGGGTAAAGCCGGCCACCAAACGGATATCTTGAACCAAGCCGATCTGGCCGCCCTGGATCCGGAGGGGATCTGGCTGCTGATCTGCTCGACCCACGGCGCCGGTGAGTTTCCGGATAATATTCAGCCTTTCGTGACACAGCTCCGTGAGGAACAACCGTCCCTTCAACAGCTGAAATACGGCGTGATTGCCATTGGCGACAGCAGCTACGACACGTTCTGCCAGGCCGGAAAAGATCTTGACCAGCTGCTACAAGACTGCGGCGCGCAACGACTGGGCGAACGACTGGAAATTGATGTGCAGCGCGATCCTGTTCCGGAGGATCCGGCAGAAATGTGGCTTGAAACGTGGCAGCCATTCCTAAGTTAAGTCAGATTCAGAGCGGAAATTACTCCCATTTCCGCTTTTTTTCACTTTTCTCTTGTGGATAACTATTGATCTAAACGGTGATCAACCCCTTGTTATCCAATGAACAACTTGATCGTCTTCCTCCCCCTGTGCATAACCAGCCATTTAGCTCCCAGCCTTTCCTTATGAAGATCCCGGACACCTCACAAGAAGTGATCCTCCCTAAACACATGATCATTCGGATCAAAAACCACTTATCCACACGATCGGGGGATCCTAATAGTAGATCCAATAAAAGATCTTCTTTAAAAGATCTTATATATATTTAGGATCTCATCCTTGGATCATTTGATCGAATCAGAGTGATTCTTTCTTGCTCTGAAACAAGGTAGAATATCCCCCTTTGCTTCTTGCAAATTGACTGGCTAATTGATCACCTGAGGTAGTTTCATGTTTTACCAGGAAAATTTTGATGTCATCGTCGTCGGTGGCGGTCATGCCGGAACGGAAGCCGCACTGGCAGCAGCTCGGATGGGTCAGAAAACCCTGCTGTTGACCCATAATATTGATACGCTGGGTCAGATGTCCTGTAACCCGGCAATCGGCGGGATCGGTAAAGGCCACCTGGTAAAAGAAGTGGATGCCTTGGGTGGTGTCATGGCAACCGCCATCGATAAAGGCGGGATCCAATTCCGGACCCTGAACTCTTCCAAAGGTCCGGCCGTACGCGCCACCCGTGCGCAGGCTGACCGCGCGCTGTATAAAGCCGCCGTCCGTGAAACGCTGGAGAATCAACCCAATCTGATGCTGTTTCAGCAGGCGGTCAACGATCTGATCGTCGAGCAGGATCGTGCTGTGGGTGTGATCACTGAAATGGGCCTGAAATTCCGTGCCCGTGCTGTAGTTCTGACGGTGGGGACTTTCCTGGGCGGCAAGATCCATATTGGCCTGGAAAATTACAACGGCGGTCGCGCCGGGGATCCACCATCGATCGCGCTGGCGGATCGTCTGCGTGCGCTGCCGTTTCGGGTGGATCGCCTGAAAACCGGTACGCCACCACGCATTGATGCCCGCACGGTTGATTTCAGTCAGCTCGAAGCGCAACACGGTGATAACCCGACGCCTGTATTTTCGTTTATGGGCAAACCATCGGATCATCCGCGTCAGATCCCTTGTTTTATCACCCATACCAATGAGCAGACCCATGATGTGATCCGCAATAATCTGGATCGCAGCCCAATGTACTCGGGTGTGATCGAAGGGATTGGCCCACGTTATTGTCCGTCGATTGAAGACAAGGTCATGCGCTTTGCGGATAAAAACAGCCATCAGATCTTCATTGAGCCGGAAGGCCTGACGACCCATGAGCTGTATCCGAACGGAATTTCCACCAGCTTGCCGTTTGATGTGCAGATGCAGATCGTCCATTCGATGAAAGGCTTTGAAAATGCCAGCATCATTCGTCCGGGTTACGCGATTGAATATGATTTCTTCGACCCGCGTGATCTGAAACCGACGCTGGAAACGAAATTTATTGCCGGTCTGTTCTTCGCCGGACAGATCAACGGCACCACAGGCTACGAAGAAGCGGCCGCTCAGGGACTGCTCGCCGGGATGAATGCCGCATTGCTGTCTCAGGACAAAGACGGCTGGAGCCCGCGTCGTGATCAGGCGTATCTGGGCGTGCTGATTGACGACCTGTCAACCATGGGCACCAAAGAACCATACCGCATGTTCACCTCACGTGCGGAATACCGTTTGCTGCTGCGGGAAGACAATGCAGACATCCGTCTGACAGAAATTGGTCGTCAGTTCGGTCTGGTGGATGATGCACGCTGGGCGCGTTTCAATACCAAGATGGAGCATATTGAGCAGGAACGTCAGCGTCTGAAGTCGATCTGGATCCACCCGACTTCCGAAGAAGCGGCATCGATCAATGACATGTTGAAAACCCCGCTGATGCGTGAAGCCAATGGTGAAGATCTGCTGCGCCGACCGGAAGTAACCTATACGCAACTGACGACACAGACATCGTTTGGTCCGGCCCATGAGGATGTGCAGGCCAGTGAGCAGGTCGAAATTCAGGTTAAATACCAGGGCTATATCGACCGCCAGAAAGAAGAGGTGGAAAAATCCCTGCGTCATGAGCAGAGTAAACTGCCGGCCGATCTGGATTACAGTCTGGTGAAAGGTTTGTCCAATGAAGTGGTGGCCAAGCTGACGGAAGCACGCCCGGCCACGATTGGCATGGCGTCCCGGATTTCCGGTGTAACACCGGCGGCGATTTCACTGTTGCTGGTTTACCTGAAAAAGCACGGGTTGCTGAAAAAAGGTGACCCGGAGGTGGCCGCGTGAAAGCACGTCTGACGCAGTTAATTGCAAAAACTGAACTCAAGGTCACAGAACAGCAACTTGAGCAACTGGTGGGCTACGTTAGTCTGCTGCACAAGTGGAACAAAGCGTATAATCTGACGTCTGTACGTGATCCCAATGAAATGCTGGTGAAGCATATTATGGATAGCCTGGCGGTGAGTCCGTATCTGGCATCAGGGACACGCTTTATTGATGTCGGGACCGGCCCTGGTCTGCCCGGCATCCCGCTGGCCATCATGCATCCGGACAAACAGTTCACATTGCTGGACAGTCTGGGGAAGCGGATCCGATTTATCCGCCAGGTGCTTCATGAACTCAACATCGACAATGTCACACCGGTCCAGAGCCGGGTGGAAGAATTTCAACCAGAACAGGGCTTTGATGCCGTTCTGAGCCGGGCATTTGCGTCGATGTCTGACATGGTGCACTGGTGCCGTCACCTGCCAACCCAAGAGGGCTATTTCATGGCGCTCAAAGGTCAGGTTGCGGAAGAGGAGCTTGCTGAGCTACCATCCTGGTGTTCTGTGAGTGAGGTCAAATCTTTGCATGTCCCCGAATTGGAGGGGGCGCGTCATTTAGTACTCTTGACGGCAAAGGAATGAATGAACGAGGGTGATTCGTGGGAAAAGTCATAGCTGTTGCCAACCAAAAAGGTGGCGTGGGTAAAACCACGACCTGTGTCAATTTGGCTGCCTCACTGGCCGCAACGCAGCGCAAGGTGCTGGTGATTGATCTGGATCCCCAGGGCAATGCCACGATGGCCAGCGGTGTGGACAAATATCAGGTTGATGCCACGGCCTATGAACTTCTGGTCGAAGAAACCCCATTCTCTGAGGTGGTGATCACTGAAAATGCCGGTGGTTATCATCTGGTGGCAGCGAACGGAGACGTGACCGCTGCCGAAATTAAACTCATGGAAGTGTTTGCCCGCGAAGTCCGGCTGCGCACGGCCCTGGCATCGGTCAGAGAATCCTATGATTTCATCTTTATCGATTGCCCACCGTCGCTGAACCTGCTGACGATCAACGCCATGACTGCCGCCGATTCTGTATTGGTGCCGATGCAGTGTGAATACTTTGCACTGGAAGGCCTGACGGCGCTGATGGATACCATCAGTAAACTGGCTGCAGTGGTGAATCCTGATCTGAGGATAGAAGGCTTGCTTCGCACCATGTATGATCCACGCAACCGACTGGCGAACGAAGTGTCCCAGCAGTTGAAGAAGCATTTTGGCGACAAGGTTTACCGCACCGTGATCCCACGTAATGTCCGTCTGGCTGAGGCGCCGAGTCACGGCTGTCCGGCGATGTACTATGATAAGACCTCCAGTGGTGCCAAGGCTTACCTGGCCCTGGCCGGAGAGATTATCCGTCGTGAGGAAACTGCGGGTGAATCTGCTCAGGTAGAGGCATAAGCAAACATGACCATGAATAAACGAGGCCTGGGAAAAGGCCTTGATGCACTGCTGGCCACCAGTTCGGTGGCTCGTGAACGACAACAGGCCGCAGAGGCCGTCAGCAAGGAAGAAACGGTACCGGCCGAAGGCGCATTGCGCGATTTGCCGGTCAGTCAGCTGCAACCGGGTCAGTACCAGCCTCGTCAGGATATGTCGGACGAAGCGCTGGCTGAATTAACTGACTCCATCCGTGCGCAGGGGGTGATCCAACCGATCGTGGTTCGCCAACTCGCACCGCAACAGTATGAAATCATTGCCGGCGAACGTCGCTGGCGGGCATCGCGTCAGGCAGGACTGCAAGTCGTTCCCTGTCTGGTGAAAAACGTGGACGACCGTGCCACCGTGGCGATTGCTCTGATTGAAAACATCCAGCGTGAAGACCTCAATGCCATTGAGGAAGCTCAGGCGCTGGAGCGATTGCAGAATGAATTCTCCCTCACCCATCAGCAAATTGCCGAAGCTGTCGGCAAGTCCCGTGCTGCGGTATCCAACCTGCTTCGTTTGAATCAGTTGGAACCTCAGGTCAAACGGTTGCTGGCCCAGCGTCAGCTGGAAATGGGTCACGCCCGTGCTTTGCTGTCTCTGGTTGCTGAACAGCAACTGGAAGCGGCCCACACCGTCGTGGCTAAATCTCTGACTGTCCGGGATACCGAGCGTTTGGTGAAAAAAATGCTTGCCCCGGCGCCAGAAGTGGCCCCTGCCCCTGTTGATCCCAAAGTTGAAGCGATTGAAAACCGTCTGAGTGAGCATTTCGGCACTCAGGTTGCGATAAATCAAAGCAAGAATGGTAAAGGCAAAATTATTATAAATTTTGACGAACCGCAGAAGTTAGAGCAACTACTGGCAATGTTCAGTTCGGAAGTGTGACGAGTTTCGTACTATTTTTGCCGTAAAAGTAACCACCGCGTGATCGGGATAATGTGTTATAAAATCTAACTGTTTTTTTGCTGTGATTAGATTGCATTCAATTTATTGACCCGTATAATTTTCGCAGTTTTCCCAGCACGACGTATGTGTAGTGGAACGGACTCGAGGAATGAATACATGGTTTCGGCGCTGGTCAGACCGGGACGCCAATTGGCGAAGCGGTTGTTGTTGTTACAATCTGGCGTCGTTTTGACAACGGCAATCATGGCAGTGTTTGCTGTCAATGTTGACTGGGGAATCTCTGCACTGATCGGTGGTGGCATCTTTGTAATTGCTAACGCCGCTTTTTCTGTGTGCGCTTTTCTTTATGGCGGGGCGAGTAAGGCCCGTCTGGTGATGGCGTCCATCTACAGTGGAGAAGTGCTGAAAATCCTCATTACAGTCATCTTGTTTTCCCTTGTCTACTTGTATGTCGAGGTGGAACTTGTTCCCCTCAAACTGACCTATTTGCTGGCTCTGGGTATTAATATCTGTGCGCCGGTTTTATTCATTAACAACAACAAATAGGATGAGTTATGGCTGCGCCAGGTGAAGCGCTTACTCCATCCAGTTACATCACTCACCACCTGACTAACTTATCAACCGATAAGCTGGGCCTGGTGGCGGAAGGAAGTTTCTGGGCGGTACACATCGACAGCCTGTTCTTCTCTGTGTTGACGGGGGCAATCTTTCTGGGATTGTTCCGTCTGGCAGCGAAGCAGGCAACCTCAGGGGTGCCGGGGAAGCTACAGTGTTTTGTGGAAATCATGGTGGAATTCGTTGACAACAGTGTCAAAGAAACCTTTCATGGCCGCAACCCGCTGATAGCTCCGCTAGCTCTGACGATCTTCTGTTGGATTTTCCTGATGAACGTCATGGACTTGGTTCCAATCGACTTTCTTCCGTATCCGGCAGAGCATTGGTTGGGTATTCCTTATCTGAAGGTCGTACCATCAGCTGATGTTAACATCACCATGGCAATGGCGCTGGGTGTCTTTGCATTGATGATCTATTACAGCATCAAGATCAAAGGCCTGGGCGGTTTTGCCAAAGAACTGGCATTACACCCGTTCAATCACCCGGTAATGATTCCGTTCAACCTGCTACTGGAAGTAGTTTCGCTGCTGGCGAAGCCTATTTCTCTGGGTATGCGTCTGTTCGGTAACATGTTCGCCGGTGAGGTGGTGTTTATCCTTATCGCGGCACTGATGCCGTGGTGGGCTCAATGGCTGGGCTCGGTTCCGTGGGCAATTTTCCACATCCTGGTCATTACGATTCAATCTTTCGTCTTTATGATGCTGACGATTGTGTACCTGTCTCAGGCACACGAAGACAATCATTAAGACGTAAACAATTTTTAAATTTTTCTTTACTGGCGTTTAGGCCGACAACAATAAACTGGAGATAGTGATGGAAACTTTACTAAGCTTTTCTGCAATTGCCGTGGGCATCATTGTAGGTCTTGCTGCCCTGGGTACTGCGATTGGTTTCGCCCTGCTGGGTGGTAAGTTCCTGGAAGGCGCAGCTCGTCAACCAGAAATGGCGCCAATGCTGCAAGTTAAGATGTTCATCATCGCAGGTCTGCTGGATGCGGTTCCAATGATCGGTATCGTTATCGCTCTGCTATTCACATTCGCAAACCCATTCGTTGGACAACTGGCTGGTTAATCAACGGACGTAAACGGACCCATAGCAACCCTGTTTAAGGAGATGCCGTTGTGAATATGAATGCAACATTGCTGGGTCAGGCTATCGCGTTTTTCCTGTTCGTGGTCTTCTGCATGAAATATGTGTGGCCACCGATCATGGCAGCGATTGAAGAACGTCAGAAGAAAATTGCTGACGGTTTGGCAGCAGCGGATCGCGCTGCCAAAGATCTGAACCTGGCGCAGGCAAATGCTTCTGATCAACTGAAAGAAGCAAAACGCACTGCAACTGATCTGATTGAGCAAGCCAATAAGCGCAAAGCTCAAATCATCGAAGAGGCCAAAGCGGAAGCGACGGCTGAGCGTGAAAAAATTCTGACTCAAGGTCGTGCTGAAATTGATGCAGAACGAAATCGCGCGCGCGATGAACTACGCAAACAAGTTGCAACTCTGGCTGTGATTGGTGCTGAGAAAATCATCGAGCGTTCTATTGATAAAGACGCTCATGCTGATCTTCTTAACAAAGTCACTGCAGATCTGTAATAGAAGGGGCAAGCAACATGTCTGAACTGACTACTATCGCACGCCCCTACGCTAAAGCAGCCTTTGATTATGCGGTTGAGAAAGGTGAGTTGACCCAGTGGTCTGAAATGCTCACCTTTGCTGCGGAAGTCGCAAACAACGACACCATTCAGGATATCCTGGATGGGGGTTATGCGGCCGACAAGCTGGTGGAAGTATTTATTTCCGTCTGCGGCGAGCAACTCAACGAAGCCGGCCAGAACCTGATCAAGGTGATGGCTGAAAACGGACGTCTGAAAGCACTTCCTGCTGTCTGTACTCAGTTCCTGTTCCTGAAAGACGAACTGGAAAAAACCATCGATGCCACTGTGACCTCTGCGGTTGCGTTGGACGAGGGTCAACTGAGTGCGATCAGCAAGAAGCTGGAAGAGCGTCTGGCGCGTAAGGTTAAGCTGAACTGCAGTGTAGACGAGACCCTGATTGCCGGGGTTGTAATTAGAGCCGGAGACTTAGTCATCGATCAATCAGTGCGCGGCAAACTAGCCCGTCTGAACGATACGTTGCAGTCTTGATTTGGGGAATTGGAGCATGCAACTTAATTCCACGGAAATTAGCGAACTGATCAAGCAGCGAATTGAGAAATTCAGCGTTGCAAGTGAAGCGCGTAACGAAGGTACGATCGTTTCTGTCAGCGATGGTATCATTCGTATCCACGGCCTTGCAGATGTCATGCAAGGTGAAATGATTGAACTACCAGGCGGCCGTTACGCACTGGCACTGAACCTTGAGCGTGACTCGGTTGGTGCGGTTGTGATGGGCCCATATGCTGACCTGCAGGAAGGCATGAAAGTGACCGCGACCGGTCGTATCCTGGAAGTTCCAGTCGGCCCTGCTCTGCTGGGTCGTGTTGTTAACACCCTGGGTGAGCCAATTGATGGTAAAGGCCCAATCGAGAGCGACATCACCTCACCTGTAGAAGTGATCGCACCGGGTGTAATCGACCGTAAATCTGTTGATCAGCCTGTTCAGACTGGTTACAAAGCGGTTGACTCGATGATTCCAATCGGCCGTGGCCAGCGTGAGCTGATCATCGGTGACCGTCAGATCGGTAAAACCGCACTGGCGATCGATGCCATCATCAACCAGAAGAACTCTGGTATCTACTCTATCTATGTCGCGATTGGTCAGAAAGCTTCAACCATTGCAAACGTGGTTCGTAAGCTGGAAGAGCACGGCGCACTGAAAAACACCATCGTTGTTGTGGCATCTGCTTCTGAAGCAGCGGCGCTGCAATACCTGGCACCTTATGCTGGTTGTGCCATGGGTGAATACTTCCGTGACCGCGGTGAAGATGCACTGATCGTATACGATGACCTGTCTAAGCAGGCTGTTGCTTACCGTCAGATCTCTCTGCTGCTGCGTCGTCCACCAGGTCGTGAAGCATTCCCAGGTGACGTTTTCTACCTCCACTCCCGTCTGCTGGAGCGTGCGGCTCGCGTAAGCGAAGAGTACGTAGAAAAGTTCACCAACGGTGAAGTGAAAGGCAAAACCGGTTCTCTGACCGCACTGCCAATCATCGAAACTCAGGCGGGCGACGTTTCTGCGTTCGTACCGACCAACGTGATTTCGATCACCGATGGCCAGATCTTCCTGCAAACTGAGCTGTTCAACGCCGGTATCCGTCCTGCGGTTGACCCAGGTATTTCGGTATCCCGTGTTGGTGGTGCTGCGCAGACCAAGATCATCAAGAAACTGTCTGGTGGTATCCGTACCGCACTGGCTCAGTATCGTGAACTGGCTGCATTCGCACAGTTCTCTTCTGACCTGGATGACGCCACCAAGCGTCAGCTGGACCACGGCCAGAAAGTAACCGAGCTGATGAAGCAGAAGCAGTACTCGCCAATGTCTGTATTTGAGCAGGCGCTGGTGATTTTCTCTGCTGAGAAAGGTTACCTGAAAGATGTTGAGCTGAATAAGCTGGCAGATTTCGAAGCTGCGTTACTGTCTTACGCCAAGAGTCAATTCGCTGAGCTGGTTGCTCAGATTGATGAAACGGGTGCGTGGAACAACGAAGTTGAAGCCCAGTTCGTGAAACTGGTTGAAGATTTCAAAGCGACCCAGACTTGGTAATTGGTTGGTGATCGCAAGCGATCACCAGCTCAAGGAGAGTAACGATGGCCGGCGCAAAAGAGATACGTAACAAGATCGGCAGTGTGAAGAACACTCAGAAGATCACCAAAGCGATGGAGATGGTTGCTGCGTCTAAAATGCGTAAATCGCAAGACGCGATGGAATCATCACGCCCATACGCACAAACAATGCGCAAAGTGATCGGTCATATCGCCCTTGGTAGCCTCGAGTATAAGCATCCTTATCTTGAGGAGTGTGAGGCCAAGCGCGTAGGTTACATCATTGTTTCAACTGACCGTGGTCTGTGTGGTGGCTTGAACGTCAACATGTTCAAACAAGCCATCAACGGCATGAAGTCCTGGTCAGATAAAGGCGCTGAGGTTGAGCTGGCCCTGATTGGGGCTAAAGCGACAGCTTTCTTTAACAACTACGGTGGCCGTGTTGCGGCTCAGGTGACAGGTCTGGGTGACAAGCCTTCTGTCGATGAGCTGATCGGTACTGTGGGTGTGATGCTGAAGAAATATGATGAAGGCCAACTGGATCGTCTGTACCTGGTGTACAACAAGTTTGTGAACACCATGGTACAAGCGCCAGTGATCGATCAATTGCTGCCTTTGCCTAAGTCAGAAGACGAAGAAATGAAACGCAACCACGCTTGGGACTACATTTATGAGCCTGAGCCAAAACCTCTGCTGGACACCCTGCTGGTTCGCTATGTCGAATCTCAGGTCTATCAGGGTGTGGTCGAGAACCTTGCCTGTGAGCAAGCGGCCCGGATGGTTGCGATGAAAGCAGCAACAGATAATGCAGGTAACTTGATTGACGAACTGCAACTTGTGTACAACAAAGCCCGTCAGGCTGCGATCACACAAGAGCTGTCGGAAATCGTTTCTGGTGCCTCCGCTGTTTAAGGCAAAGAATTAATAAGTTTAGAGGATTAACGATGGCTACAGGTAAGATCGTACAGATCATCGGTGCGGTAGTCGACGTAGAGTTTCCACAGGATTCTGTACCCCAGGTATATGATGCCCTGCACGTTGATGCCAAAGAAAAAGGTACCTTGGTACTGGAAGTTCAGCAGCAGCTGGGCGGTGGCGTAGTTCGTGGTATCGCTATGGGTAGTTCTGATGGCCTGCGTCGTGGTCTGACTGTTGAAAACACAGGTCGACCAATTGAAGTACCAGTCGGTACAGCGACTCTGGGACGTATCATGAACGTTCTGGGTCAGCCAATTGACGAGTGTGGTGAGATCGGTGAACAAGAGCGTTACTCAATTCACCGTGCAGCACCAAGCTACGAAGATCAGTCCAACGCAGTTGAACTGCTGGAAACCGGCGTAAAAGTGATTGACCTGGTTTGCCCATTCGCGAAGGGTGGTAAAATCGGTCTGTTCGGTGGTGCGGGTGTTGGTAAGACCGTCAACATGATGGAACTGATCAACAACATCGCCCTGAAACACTCTGGTCTGTCTGTTTTCGCCGGTGTTGGTGAGCGGACGCGTGAGGGTAACGACTTCTACTACGAGATGCAGGAAGCCGGGGTTGTAAACCTGGAAAAACCTGAAGAATCGAAAGTAGCAATGGTTTACGGTCAGATGAACGAGCCACCGGGTAACCGTCTGCGTGTTGCTCTGACTGGCCTGACGATGGCTGAGAAGTTCCGTGATGAAGGCCGTGACGTACTGCTGTTCATCGATAACATCTATCGTTACACCCTGGCTGGTACAGAAGTATCTGCACTGCTGGGTCGTATGCCTTCTGCAGTAGGTTATCAGCCGACACTGGCAGAAGAGATGGGTGTGCTTCAGGAGCGTATCACCTCGACGAAGACTGGTTCTATCACTTCCGTACAGGCCGTTTACGTTCCTGCGGATGACTTGACTGACCCATCTCCGGCGACCACGTTTGCCCACTTGGATGCGACTGTTGTACTGTCTCGTCAGATTGCTTCTCTGGGTCTGTACCCAGCGATCGACCCACTGGATTCTACATCTCGTATGCTGGATCCGCTGGTGGTTGGTCAGGAGCACTATGAAATCGCGCGTGGTGTTCAAAGCACCCTGCAGCGTTACAAAGAGCTGAAAGACATCATCGCTATCCTGGGTATGGACGAGCTGTCTGAAGATGACAAGCAAGCGGTTGCCCGTGCACGTAAGATTGAGCGTTTCCTGACTCAGCCTTACCACGTTGCACAGGTATTTACTGGCGACCCGGGTATCTATGTACCTCTGAAAGATACTCTGCGCAGCTTCAAAGGCCTGCTGGCCGGCGAATACGACGACATTCCAGAGCAGGCATTCATGTACTGCGGCGCGATCGAAGACGCACTGGAAAACGCGAAGAAGCTGTAAGCTGAACAGGAGGCGACATGGCAGCGATAACCTTCCATCTGGACGTAGTAAGCGCAGAGAAACGTTTGTTCTCTGGTCGTGCTGAAAATATCCAGGTGACCGGTAGCGAAGGTGAACTGGGTATTCACGCAGGTCACACCCCGCTGCTGACCGCTATCACGCCAGGAATGGTCCGGATCGTTAAACAAAACGGTGAGGAAGAAGTTATCTACCTCTCCGGCGGTATGCTGGAAGTTCAGCCTGGGGCAGTGACTGTCCTGGCGGATACAGCAATCCGTGGCGTTGATCTGGACGCAGCCAAGGCTGAAGAAGCGAAACGTCAGGCTGAGGAGCGTATCCATAATCAGCACGGCGACATCGACTTCGCGCAAGCGGCCAGTGATCTGGCTAAAGCAATCGCGCAGCTTCGAGTCATCGAGCTGACCAAGCGGAAGCGTTAATCAGGCATCTGAGCAAAAAGCGACCCATCGGGTCGCTTTTTTTATGGCTGCGATTTAGGGAAATCGAAGAAAGACCCGGATAAGCTCACAAAGCGCGCGCCTGCCTGTATGCATTGTGTCAATAATATGCGGCAAAGGCTTATATCCGTCGCAGTGAGCCGATACAATGCTCCAAACTTTTTCCGACATTCATTAGAAGGGACACTGATTCATGAGCTTCAGCGCTGTGATCCTGGCCGCGGGCAAAGGCACCCGCATGTATTCCGCCCTGCCGAAAGTACTCCATACACTGGCAGGCAAGCCAATGGTGAAGCATGTCATTGATACCTGCAGTGATGCAGGGGCGGCTAACCTCCATCTGGTCTATGGGCATGGCGGCGATGTCATGCAGGCTCGCCTGGCAGAAGAGCCTGTGAATTGGGTCCTTCAGGCCGAGCAACTGGGAACGGGACATGCTGTCAATCAGGCTGCCCCTCATTTTGCGGATGATGAGCAGGTGCTGGTGCTGTACGGGGATGTACCGCTGATCACCGGCGAAACGCTGGAAAACCTACTGGATGCACAGCCGGTTGGTGGTATCGGCCTGCTGACCGTGGTACTGGATGATCCGACGGGGTATGGCCGGATTGTGCGGGAAAACGATGCTGTTGTTGCGATTGTTGAGCAGAAAGATGCGACGGAAGCGCAGAAAGCGATTTGTGAAATTAATACCGGCGTGCTGGTCGCCAATGGTGGCGATCTGAAGCGCTGGCTTGGCCAACTAAAGAATGAGAACGCGCAGGGTGAATATTACCTGACTGATATCATTGCTATGGCACACAGTGAAGGCCGTCAGATCCAGGCAGTACATCCGGCGATGGCGGTAGAAGTCGAAGGCGTCAATAATCGTGTTCAGCTGGCGCGTCTGGAGCGGGCTTATCAGTTGATGCAGGCTGAGCGGCTGCTGGAGCAAGGCGTGATGTTGCGTGATCCGGCGCGCTTTGATCTGCGTGGGACGCTGCAGTGCGGTCAGGATGTTGAAATTGACGTTAATGTCGTGATCGAAGGCAATGTAACCCTGGGCAATCATGTCGTGATTGGTGCAGGTTCTGTACTGATTGACTGTGAAATTGACGACAACAGTCTGGTGCGTCCGTACAGCATTATCGAAGGCGCGACCGTCGGTGAAGATTGCTCTGTGGGGCCGTTTACCCGCCTGCGTCCGGGCGCGGAGCTGGTTGGCGATTCTCATGTCGGTAACTTTGTTGAGATGAAACAGGCCCGTCTGGGTCAGGGTTCTAAGGCTGGTCATCTGACGTATCTGGGCGATGCAGAAATTGGTGCTCGGGTGAATATTGGTGCGGGTACGATTACCTGTAACTACGACGGTGCCAATAAGTTCCGAACCGAAATCGAAGATGATGTATTTGTCGGATCGGATACACAACTGATTGCGCCTGTGAAAATCGGCAAGGGTGCAACCATTGGTGCCGGTGCCACGATAAACCGGGATGTCGGTGATGGCGAGTTAGTCATTACTCGCGTGCCAGCCCGCACAATTAAAGGCTGGAAACGGCCGGAAAAGAAAAAATAACGATTCTTGGAATCTGAAAAAGCAGCGCTGATGCGCTGCTTTTTTTATCACTGTATCCCGCTGCCCTGTCAGATCTCTGTGAAACTTTGCTGGTAATTTCTTGATCTCCATTCTTTTGTTTTGCTATATTTAGTTTCAGTTCGAAACTTAAATTGCAAAATAAACTTACATGTCGAAACGAAACACACAGCAGCGGCGCCACAGTATTGTTGCTCTGGTCAATGAACAGGGCGAAGTCAGTGTCGATGCACTGGCACAACAATTTACCACCTCTGAAGTCACCATCCGTAAAGACTTAGCCGCGCTTGAAAAAGCGGGGTTGCTGCTGCGCCGGTATGGCGGTGCGATTGCGATGCCGTCTGAAATTGTGGCGGCAGGCCACGAACCGGAAGTTTCGATTCGAAAGCTGGCGATTGCCCAGGCTGCTGCCGCCCGGATCCGTGACCATAACCGCATCATCATTGACAGCGGAAGCACGACGGCGGCGCTGATCAGCCTGCTGGGTGACAAGCAGGGTCTGATTGTGATGACGAATTCTCTCAATGTCGCCAATGCGCTCAACGAGCTTGAAAACGAGCCGACGCTGCTGATGACCGGCGGGACCTGGGACCCCCACTCCGAGGCTTTTCAGGGACAGGTCGCTGAGTCGGTCTTGCGTTCTTATGATTTTGACCAACTGTTTATCGGTGCGGATGGCATCGACATCAGTCGCGGAACCACCACTTTCAACGAACTGATTGGTCTGAGCCGGGTCATGGCTGAGGTGTCTCGTGAAGTGGTGGTGATGGTGGAATCCAGCAAGGTCGGTCGTCGGATCCCCAATCTGGAACTGCCGTGGCAGAGCATCAGTACCCTGATCACCGATGACGGTCTGGATCCGGCCGCAAAAGCAGAAATCGAACAACAAGGGGTGCAGGTGATCTGCGCTGCCGTCAACTGATAACAATCTTGAAGTTTGCAGGAGTAAGATATGTGTGGAATCGTTGGTGCTGTCGCGCAGCGTGATGTGGCAGGCATTCTGATTGAGGGCCTGCGCCGTCTGGAATACCGGGGATATGATTCAGCCGGTGTCGCGGTTGTGGATTCTGCGAATGCGCTGAGCCGGGTGCGTCGTCTGGGTAAAGTCCAGGAGTTGTCCGATGCTGTGGCTGCCAGTCCGATTGCTGGTGGGACTGGTATTGCCCACACCCGCTGGGCAACCCATGGTGAGCCGTCTGAAATCAATGCTCACCCGCACATGTCCGGCGACGACATCGCCATTGTGCACAATGGCATCATCGAGAACCACGAGCCGCTGCGTGCATTACTGACAGAGCGGGGCTACACCTTTGTGTCGCAAACCGATACCGAAGTGATCGCTCACCTGGTGGATTGGGAGTTGCGTCGCGCTGAAACGCTGCTGGAAGCGGTTCAGAAAACCGTGACACAACTGGAAGGTGCTTACGGGACTGTGGTCATGGACCGTCGTGATCCGAGCCGCATTGTCGTCGCCCGCTCTGGTAGCCCGCTGGTGATCGGCTATGGGGTCGATGAGCATTTTGTCGCCTCTGATCAACTGGCTCTGCTGCCAGTGACCCGTCGCTTTGCATTCCTTGAAGAAGGCGATGTGGCTGAGGTGACTCGTTTCGAAGTGACTATTTTCGACAAAAACGGCGAAGCCGTTGAACGCGAAATAAAAGAATCTGAAGTTTCCCATGACGCCGGTGACAAGGGCCAGTACCGCCATTACATGCTCAAAGAAATCTACGAGCAGCCGATTGCCCTGCAACGCACCATGGAAGGCCGTTTGCAGAACGGTAAAGTGCTGGCATCCGCCTTTGGTGAAGGTGCGGAAGCCCTGCTTCAGAAAGTGAAACATGTTCAGATCATTGCCTGCGGGACCAGCTACCATGCCGGTCTGGTGGCGCGTTACTGGCTGGAGCAGTGGGCGGGTGTGTCCTGTAATGTGGAAATCGCCTCTGAATTCCGCTATCGCAAGTCTCATGTGTTCGACAACAGCCTGCTGGTCACGCTGTCTCAGTCCGGCGAAACCGCGGATACGCTGGCGGCACTGCGTCTGGCGAAAGAAATGGGTTACATGGCCAGCCTGACGATCTGTAACGTGCCGGGCTCGTCGCTGGTGCGTGAATCCGATCTGGCTTACATGATGAAAGCCGGTGCAGAAATCGGTGTTGCTTCGACGAAAGCCTTTACTGTTCAATTGGCTGGCTTGCTGATGCTGGTGGGGGCAATTGGCCGTGGCAATCAGACAATGGATGCGGCTCAGGAAACTCAGCTGGTTTCGGCGCTGCAAAGTCTGCCATCTAAAATTGAGCAGACGCTGGCGATGGCCGATGACATTGAAGCCCTGGCGGAAGATTTTGCCGATAAGCATCATGCCCTGTTTCTGGGCCGGGGTGAGCAATCACCAATCGCTATGGAAGGTGCGCTGAAGCTGAAAGAAATCTCTTACATTCACGCGGAAGCTTATGCTGCGGGTGAACTCAAGCACGGTCCGCTGGCACTGATCGATGCGGATATGCCGGTCATCGTGGTTGCGCCGAATAACGAGCTGTTGGAGAAACTCAAGTCGAACGTGGAAGAAGTACGCGCCCGTGGCGGCCTGATGTATGTCTTTGCAGATGTGAATGCCCACTTCGCCAGTGACGACACCATGACTGTACTCAACGTACCGCACTGTGACGAATTCATCGCACCGATCCTCTACACCCTGCCGTTGCAACTGCTGTCTTATTATGTAGCTCTGATCAAAGGCACAGATGTTGACCAGCCGCGTAACCTGGCCAAGTCAGTGACTGTCGAGTAAGTGTATGAGCAGAATAAATTTTCATACTAAGTATTAAAGTATCATACTAAAAAGCAGCGTTCTCTAATCGGTACGCTGCCTTCTCTAAACTGCTTATGCCCCTTTAATCATAGGTATCTACACAGATTGAGCAAAAAATGAACTAGCCAACTCTTTCATCCTGTTGATTTCCTCTGTCGTGTAAGTGTTGAATACTGTCCACTTCCCCTTTAGCGAGACAATTCAAAGCTAGAGGTTTCCAGTTGCCTCCGGTATTCAGCCGGAGGAATATTGCCTAAGCTCTCGTGGGTGCGCTCTTCGTTGTAATCGCACATCCATACCCAAGCCATGCTCGAGTGACTCATTCAAGAACTCGCGGTGAAATGACCCATTAAAACGTTCTACAAAGCCATTTTGTGGCTGGATATAAACCATCTCAATGACACCAGTCAGTTAGCTGGGACGATAACAGCTCTGGCCCATTATCCATTCGAAGCTGTTTTGGCAGACCTCGCTCCTGTTTTAAATGCTCTAAGGCACGCACTACGCCTCCTGCAGGCAAACTCTTATCCACTGCTATCACCAGACATTCTCGGGTGGATTCATCAAGAATGTTCAGTGTCCAAAAACGCTTGCCGCAGTATAGGCTGTCATGCATAAAATCGAGTGCCCATTGATAGTTCGTTTTATTCACCACATCTAATGGCGTAGCGATGCGAGCCGGTAATACGCGTTTTTGTCGCATTCGCTTGAAGCATTTCCAGAATCCTGCATTGGGTGACTTCTCAAGTACTGCATTCAGGGCATCGATGACATCGCTGTCGGCAATGCGCCAATCCTTGGGACTTCTGTAGTAGTTGGCCCGTCCCAAAAGCGTGAGTCGACACGCACGGGTGACACTAAGACCTGCAGCCACCAACATACATGCACAATCGCGCCTGCTGCTGACTACCAACCCTTTTTTCGAACAGCTCCTTCATGGCCTGGTTTTCTTAACTGACGTCTGCGAACATCTTTTTGAGCTTGGCATTTTCTGCTTCAAGCTCTTTGATTCGCTTGAGCTCAGAGGCGTCCAACCCGCCATATTTGGCTTTCCAGTTATAGTAGGTGGCGCTGCTAATCCCGTGCTAACGGCAAATATCATCGACCTTCAGGCCAGCATCCGCTTCTTTGATAATTGCGACAATCTGAGACTCAGTGAACCGTGACTTCTTCATGGTGATCTCGTGCTGTTATGTGGCAGAAATCTCCAGTTTAGACTGTCTCAGCATAGGAGAAGCGGACAAAACCTCAATGGTCTTCAGCTAACGAAATCATTTCCAACTACAAGTCTGAAAATTTTGCCAATAGTATTAATCCAACATTTAGCCAATAGTCCGTCACCCCAGTCAAATTAACACTCTGTAACGGACTTAAATATTAAATTGCCTTATCCAGTAACCCTAAGTTTTCGCTCGGACAGTCGGAATAGATTGAGTCCTGCTCATACTGCTGTCTGTTGGAAAGTACAAGTGTAGTTAGACTCGTTTTCATATCATCAACATCACCATTAGTGAGAAAATCTCCACCCCTTATATGGATAATACTTTCAGTTTCCATTCCATAGTCAGATACTACATAGCCATAAACGTCGATATACTTACCGATCATGCCTACTAACTCCTCTATATCGAAGCATGAGCCTTCAACTAATGTCAGCACAATACCTTGTTTAATCATATTTGCAATCTGTTGTACCTTGTCAATAATTTCCGTTGACCTATAGTCACTACCAGAAAGATAGACGATATTTTTTTCACAAGAGTCCTTATAAAGTGATGCAAGTATTATTAACCCTACTGGGGTAGCAGAGAAAAAGGACACTTGATATAGGTTAGTATCAATACCAGCGTCCAAGTCGTATATTAAAGGCGAACCGTCACATAATACTACAGCACGTTTCTTGCTGTCATCATTTGAAAAATCCCTTAGAATATTACTTACACAGATAATATTTTCGTTGAAATCTTTTCCATTATATTTAAAGGTTTCAATATACTTGTTATCCAAGCCTATCTCGGATAAGAAACTAGCGAAGCGATCATAGGCAATTATAACATCAGACTTCACTATCTCACTATGTGCCTCTTGTGTAATACCAGATTTAGGTGTAATCCCAACAAAAGATAGTTTTTTTATCTTACCAAAGTGTGCATTGTCACGTTTAAGTCCTTTGTATGATTCTGATTGGTATCGAATGCTACTGTATGGTATCCATACTGTAATAGGCTCATGTAAAGGTAAACTGTCGAAATTAATTACGTAGTATTCTTTCATCTCATCACAATCTATATAATTGTATGATATAAAAGTTACTTCTCTAAATGTTCTTTGAATTAGCTTCATACTAAAATAATCATTTACGATAGCGAAGCCACAAAATATTGGAGATAAGTGCTTCCCATTATAATCTAGACCTAGCCGATAGTTTTCCTTGATTGAATCAAGTGTCTTGAAGATATTATTTAATTTGTTCATAACTTCTTTTTAACTTTTTTATGTAATATTCATTGTTTTTGTTTCAATGCAGACACTTAAGTCAACGAGTACGAATGTTTTCAGCCAATAAGGATGTCTGGGAAGCTTTTTATCGATTGGAAGTGATAGACATACTTTGTTAGATACTATATCGCTTTTCACAAAATGATTTCTCACTCCAAACCTACCAACATCAGATAATAAAACTACAACTAGACTATTTTCTTTTAAGTTAGATATATTTGCAGTTAACTCTTCTCTATTAACTGAAATATTTGTTGAAAAACTGGAGTGTTCATTTGAATTTTCATTCTGTAATGAACAATTCCCGCAATAAGAAAAAACTCTATTGTTTTCGTAAACCACTTTATTAACTGAGGATGAGCATTCATTACAAATGTCATCAAAGCTATGAGTCAATTTAAAAGAGTGAAACATATTCTCATTTATTGAAACAACACCTTTGGAAGACTTCTTAATTAATTTATCAACCATTTCGTTCTGAATTTTTCTCACACGTTTTTCAAACAAAGACTGTATATTAAATAATGTATAGTCGAGATCATCTCTTATACAGCTTAACGCTTGCTTCTTGAGGTTTTTTATCTCATCAATGTAGCGACTCATTTCGTATACATCATTTTTTATAGTGCTGATACTAATACCTGCCACTGATTTCGTTTCAACGAGAGTTTGTAGTCCTCTAGATACTCTCTCTTCAAGTTTTCCAAGCTTTATCAGAATATCCTCATTCTTGTTTAAGTGCTCGACCAACTTTGGTGGATTAGAAATTCGAGTAAGAGGATCACCTACTATAAGCATTGACCTTTGCTCATGAGAACGGAGAGAAAACTCAGTATCATCCAGTGCTTTGTAAATCGGGTTTCCATTAATAAAACTGTTTACGAAAATTAGAGTTTGATATTCTGTACTATTATGGACTACTGGTGAGCCTATAAATGCCCTACATTTGGTATTACGCGAAAAATCTATTGCAGTATTAAAACCTGTCCCATGAGAATTTATAGAGTTACATGTATTTAAAAATAGCACCTCACTATTAATACTAGAACTATTTAATACAGTTCGAGGTGCGTAATAACACTGGCTAGAATTTTCGCAACTTAATGTAAGTTCTTCATTAGAGTCAAAACACGATGATTTAGAACATAAAACAACATTAGGAAGATATGTAGCATCAACTCTTCCATGTGATGTAATAGCTATGAGGTTATAGTTTCTTTTAAATAGTTCTAATGTTTCTATCTCCGATAACTTTTTCTCTTCGGAAACATACTTAAAATTTTCTGAAGTAACTTTTCGGTTTGAAAGCCTATCTATAACAAGGTTATCCTCATTAGCAGAATAACTTGGATCTGATATAATAAACTTAGAACAACTTTCTATAAACTTATATCCAATTGACTTATCGAGTTTTCTACTTAATTGTAAAATATCATATGCAGTGCACTGTCCTTCTTCTGCGATTATATACAGAGTATCAAATATCAGATCTATAGACTCTAACTCTTTAATTGATTTATAATAGACAATTGTTCTATCAGTCATATCCTCTACGACTGTACTGCTGGTCAGATTTACCACTAAACAGTTTAAAGTGCTATGACAATTCATTGAAACACCCAATAGCATTTTCTAGTTTACTTCTATAAAGAGTACTGTTCTGTGAACAAATACTTTTATAAAACAATGTTAGCATCAAATAAACATCTATAAGATATATATATATTCTACCTAATTCGTTTTTATTAGGTTTCCTGGTTAGATACTTATCTATTATTGATAGGTTT
Organism: Photobacterium sp. GJ3; assembly: GCF_018199995.1. Classification (NCBI taxonomy): domain Bacteria; kingdom Pseudomonadati; phylum Pseudomonadota; class Gammaproteobacteria; order Vibrionales; family Vibrionaceae; genus Photobacterium; species Photobacterium sp. GJ3. Next base: position 3,417,617 of record NZ_CP073578.1, read on the forward strand.
TCCTCAAAAGATATCAATCGAGCGATATCCATAAGTGGGTCTCCGACCAACGAATTACACCAGTCTATTACACCAACAATCCTAGAATTCTTACATAAAATATTTTCGTTTCTAAAATCGAGATGAAGTAAACTATCATCTTCACATCTAGAATTTAGGCAAGACAAAAGCTCTTGATAAATTGTAGCTATAGGATCTAAAGATGGACTATAGAGTTTGGATGCTCTGTCCATAAGTCGGTTTATAATATATTCATTAAATGTTGCTGTTGACCCTCTCGAGATCGATGCTACAACGCCACTAACCGGCAGAGCGTGTAACTTTATTAAATAGCTAATTTTTTCATCTATACTGCACGTCGAACCATCGCTCTCTATGTATTCCATTTCCAACATGAGTTTTCCTAGATTAGTTACTAATCTAGGTTGACTCGGCGAGAGTAAGCCTTTGCCCTCAAGAAAGTTCAAAATGTCATACTCTTGATTGTAGAGGTCTATATCCGTTACAAAGTCATCATTGCCATCCTTAACTTGTGCTGTTTTATGAACCTTGATAATCGTATGTTTCTCTTCGGAGAAGAATACATCAGCTTCGTAACCAGAAGACAAATACTTATAATCTTCATAAATTAATTCCATCATACCGTAACCTCACTATTAATTAGATGAGATACATCACCAACTTTCTTAATTGTAAAAAACACATCACCGAATTCATCATCATCGTGTGTATTGTGGATGATCATTTCCGTTATGGAAGCATTTGGTATCTCAGTAACACAGTTCACATTACAGCAACTACTTTTCCCATTAATAAAGTTAAGTAGCATGTTAATCCAAGAAAAATGACCAAAAATAGCGATCGTTTTACCATAGTTACTGTAGTCACTTGATATATGTTTTAAGAACGCTTCACACCTTCCCTGAACATCTTTTGGTGACTCTCCTTTTTCGGGTCTCTCTTCTGCTTTAATAATTCTACGTAATATATTTTTTTCTAATGTATCTTTAGTAAGTATCCGCCAATCCTTAAAGGTATGAGCTTCATTTAATAGACAGTCAATTTTCACTTTTAGACCAAGGTTTTTTAATAATAGTAAGGCCGTATTTTGAGTCCGAGATAGCTCCGAACAAAACACATCATCTACCTCATAGTGTTTTATGATATGCTGACATACTTCTATAGACTGATTCTCTCCAATATCTGTAAGTGAGGAATCAGCTGCAATCTCTTTGCCATAGTGTTCAGCATTTCCATGCCTAACAAAAACAAGTCTAATCGAAGATTTTGGTAGTTTATTGTGACCAATAACTAAGTCAGTCCTCATAGACAGGATCTTTAGCTCTAACCCCATATTTTAGATAGAAAAAAGGCTTCACTTATGATCTGATAATCGTCGCCAAACAAATAACCAGAATCAACCGTGAAGCCGATGACGATTATCTCTTTAAAAAAGCAACTGGTGCAATTCTTCGATGCCAGTTTTCTCGAAAAAACTGCAAGAAAGTGTGGTTTTACTCAGCGGGCCAGAGCAATTCAGCCTCAACAATTGGTACTCAGCCTTCTCGCGGCTTTGAGCAAGGGCAATTGCCACGCCATTGCCGACCTTCATCGCCAGTTCAACGGGATGTGTCTGAGTGAAAAGCAAAATGTGGCTTATAAGCCTTTTCATAACCAGTTGCGAAAAGATAGTTTTGCCGACTTTATGAAAGAGCTGGTCAAATTTGCAATAGTTCAGCTGTTCCAGAAGAGTTCGCGTTCAATGCCAGCAAATTTATCTCATTTCGACGATGTTATTCTGCAGGATGGCAGTTCTTTTCGAGTTCACGACGGACTTCGTGAGGTTTTTCCAAGCCGCTTCAAAAACTATCCTGCTGCGATTGAATGTCATATGACCATGTCGCTGTTTGACCAGTCACCAAAAACGATGACAGTAACGGCAGATACAGCATCTGAGCGGACGTACTTGCCCACACCTGGCAACCTAGAGAAAAAATTGCTTTTAGCCGATGCTGGCTATGTGGATTTTAGCTATTTCGAGCAACTTTCTCGTCATAACGGCCATTTTATCGTCCGTGGCGGTAAATCACTGAACCCAACAATTGTTAGTGCCCACAATGGCAATGGTCGGCGTTTACCAAGATTAATAGATATGAAACTCAAGGATATTAGCCGAAAAACTAACCGCTCCGAAGTTCTTGACCTGAGATGCAAGCGAGGAAAGTACGAGTTCCGGGTGGTGCGTCGATGGTTCGCTGAAGAAAAGCGTTTTTGTCTGTGGTTGACAAACTTGCCGACATCACAATTTTCAGCAGACGATATCATGGCGCTCTATCGGTGCCGATGGCAAATTGAGTTGCTATTCAAGGAGTTAAAGTCGCATACGAATTGGCGTCGTTTTGTAACGGCACAAAAAGCCATTGCTGAGGGGCTGATTTGGGCCAGTTTGCTAGCGCTGATTGTTCGGCGAAGTATTGCCATAACCAGCCTGCCGTCAGTATCTGTATTAAAAGCGGCAAAAAATGTTGATGTTTGGCTACTTCCAATATTGGAAAGCTTGATGCACCAAGCAAGGTCTGAAATATCAGGGCGACTGGAATGGGCTATGGTATATATATCAATGAATGCTCGCAAAGCAGCTCAGAGAAAATCCAAGAAAGACAGAACCTTAGATGGAATTTATGAAAAGCTTAATGCTTAAGGTCCTGTCTATGAGTCAGTCCTAGCCATTATTATAATCCCTTTATTTTTTGTCTGTTTATAATGTATTGTTTTAACTGAGTGTTTATTTCACTGCTAGCAGTTGAAAAGTCTAAGTTTACGGCATATGACTTGAAACCAAATTTTTTTTTGAATTGGCTTATTCCTCGCCCGAAATCTAGTACACCAACTTTTCTTGAAACTGATTCTTTGATTAGATGATCGTATAGCACATACGATGTCTTGTTCGTTCTCAATGTGTCCTGTTCAAAAGCTGCAAGCCATAAACAAATATAGTTATCATTTTCTAGAGTAATGCCTATACCAACTAAATCGCCTTCATGATCTGTACAGCATACCTTTTTAAATTTTTTACTCGATAAGATGTACCTCAATAGATTATCTGGAAGCATTTGTTCAGGCATACCTTTGCTACTCAAGTTTTGTTTAAGAAGCTGAACTATTTTTTGATCATATGCTGTTTCATAAGGCGATATGCGTACATAACTTTCCTTTACTGATTTTTTTATGTCATATCTTTGTTTTTTTTGACGAAAGAGTAGTTAGCGTCAGGGTTGATCAATATTGCTGTTTCATAAAAAGGAAGACCTCTTTCAGGCTCCAATGTTAAGTTTACAAAGATACGATCACTGTTACGTTCATCAGTCAGTTTTAATGTGGGTCCTGACCATAATAGAAATGGTGTGTTAACCAATAGTTTGTCAGCAAACTCAAAACCTTTAAATGCATACTCCGTATAGGGGCATCCATTTATCTTATAAAAACCACAATTTTGTTTTTCGCTCATTCTGTAGAAAGACATTATGTCCGACACAACATTCTCATCCATAAACGGATGATTCTTCGGTAACCTCACCACTTTCTTCCTTATAATTTTTAAAAAATATGATGCCAACTACCATTTCAAAAATGAAAAGCAGGGTATAAATATCAAAAGTATCGAACGTGGTGTATTTGAGTATCATTCCACTAAATACCGCACCGGATGAGAAAGCGATGGTCTCATACATTCTGAATTTGGCATTGAGAACATTAAGGTCCTCAATTTTGCAGAGATTTTGCTTTATATAGGATTCATTTACCATCCATCTCACAAAACCTATCCCCGCCAGTAACTGTGCGAACCCCAGCATTACATACAGTTCTGAGACTGACGTTATCAAAGTGCCCACAAATATCAGACATATTGAAATGAACATATCAAGCTTGGGAGTAAAAGTTAGATACTTAGAAAGAACAAAGTGATTTAGAATTACACCCATGGAGAAGAAGACCATTAAGAAGCCAAAGTCGATTTTGCTGAAGTTTAAACCACTTAATATATGTATCACATAAACTGAGGTGAACGCCCCGGTAAACATACTAATAGTGCAGCAGTACGTGAGGAGTGACTTGGCCTTAGAAGGTATCTTAAATCTTTCTGTTGTTTCATTGTTGGTTAGAGAACTTTTTTTCGGTGTTTCTATTGAATCCAAGGTTCTTCTAACTGGTGAGGAGAATAGAAATGAAACAACTACTAAGGCAAGAATAAGACCACTTAAGGTATTATCACTTGTGATTGTTAATATTAAAGCGGCTAAAGGTGGTCCGATGAAATCATTGCTAAGCGTCGTGGATACTTGAAGTTTCGAGTATCCTTGCTTTATTTCATCTTCGGACTTACACACTATCTTTGGTAGTGTACTAAATGTCGAATCGTAAATCAGTTCCATAAAGCTAAATAGAAAAACGATAGCACCGAAGACAAAGACGTTTACCATATCCATGAGAGATAAGAATAGCAAAACAAATAACACGAGAATTCTACAAATAGAGCTAATATATAAGCTATCGCTTAAGTTCTTTGTTAGATGTTCAATTTTGTATCCACATATTATAATCGATACCGGCCTCACTATTGATAAAAGTGTTATAATTAAGGGATCACTTGTGATCATATAAGAAATTAAAGGAATGGCGCCCATGAAAAGGCCATCGCCTAAATTGCTCAGCACAACTGGCGTTAATAATTTATTATTCATTTTTATTTCTTCATATAAATAGAAAAGTAAGTTTACTATTCACACTATCTACACGCAATTAAACATACTAGTTTAAAGTACTGTTTTTAAAGCAAATTTCTCTAATTTATAAAATTACTCACTAAGGTTGCTTATAAGATAATCAATCTGGTATTTGTTCGTATTAGCCATTGGTTTTGTCCGCTTCTCCTATGCTGAGACAGTCTAAACTGGAGATTTCTGCCACATAACAGCACGAGATCACCATGAAGAAGTCACGGTTCACTGAGTCTCAGATTGTCGCAATTATCAAAGAAGCGGATGCTGGCCTGAAGGTCGATGATATTTGCCGTTAGCACGGGATTAGCAGCGCCACCTACTATAACTGGAAAGCCAAATATGGCGGGTTGGACGCCTCTGAGCTCAAGCGAATCAAAGAGCTTGAAGCAGAAAATGCCAAGCTCAAAAAGATGTTCGCAGACGTCAGTTAAGAAAACCAGGCCATGAAGGAGCTGTTCGAAAAAAAGGGTTGGTAGTCAGCAGCAGGCGCGATTGTGCATGTATGTTGGTGGCTGCAGGTCTTAGTGTCACCCGTGCGTGTCAACTCACGCTTTTGGGACGGGCCAACTACTACAGAAGTCCCAAGGATTGGCGCATTGCCGACAGCGATGTCATCGATGCCCTGAATGCAGTACTTGAGAAGTCACCCAATGCAGGATTCTGGAAATGCTTCAAGCGAATGCGACAAAAACGCGTATTACCGGCTCGCATCGCTACGCCATTAGATGTGGTGAATAAAACGAACTATCAATGGGCACTCGATTTTATGCATGACAGCCTATACTGCGGCAAGCGTTTTTGGACACTGAACATTCTTGATGAATCCACCCGAGAATGTCTGGTGATAGCAGTGGATAAGAGTTTGCCTGCAGGAGGCGTAGTGCGTGCCTTAGAGCATTTAAAACAGGAGCGAGGTCTGCCAAAACAGCTTCGAATGGATAATGGGCCAGAGCTGTTATCGTCCCAGCTAACTGACTGGTGTCATTGAGATGGTTTATATCCAGCCACAAAATGGCTTTGTAGAACGTTTTAATGGGTCATTTCGCCGCGAGTTCTTGAATGAGTCACTCGAGCATGGCTTGGGTATGGATGTGCGATTACAACGAAGAGCGCACCCACGAGAGCTTAGGCAATATTCCTCCGGCTGAATACCGGAGGCAACTGGAAACCTCTTACAAAATGAGGCTCTACAAGAGTGTTAGTATGAAACTTTAGTACTCTCTCACAGTAAGACGGACACCCTTGTCTTAGCCCTAAGAATCAGGCGTCATTTATGGCGCCTGGATTCGTTTTCCGCTCCGCCCCGATCCCCAACGTCTATGATTGACTACAGAAGTGACGTTTTTATTTGCGAAATCAGACGTTTCGCTGCGCCCCTTCCGGTTTTGCATTGCACTTTGCAAAGCAAGATCCAGCGTTGCTGTTAAAGCGCTGAAAATCAGATAAAAAATAAAAACGCCAGAGTTGGCTGAAATTATGCTGGCCTAGAGTCAGTTTTGATTGCAGTTCTATTTGCAGTTCTGTTGCAGTGGTGGTGGAGGTATTGATGACAGATCCGAAATCGAAAATTGCCTCGCGGATTAAGGAAGCGCGGGAGTGGAAGGGACTGACACAGGTTCATATGGCCCAGCAGCTGGGGGTGGCACGACAAACCTATCTGGATTTGGAAACGGGAAAAACTGAACCCAAAGTGCGTTTGCTCTCAGCGATTTCAGAAATTACAGAGCGGCCGCTCACCTGGTTTGTTTACGGGGATGAGGGGCTGGAGATCCTGGAAAGCGAATACAAAGAAGAAATCGACCGGTTATTGCAGTATTTCAGTCGCCTGCCACATTCGGCCCGCAACGTGATTTTGCAGCAGAGTATTAATCTGGCCGGATTCATGGCGGAGTATACCCGGGCTTTGACGCAGAAGGATAAGCATTAGCACAAGTGAGTGCCTTGATGATATCGCGCATCAGCATGAGCCTTGAAGGTACTCTTGTTTAACTTTTGTTTATTAATTGTTTTGTTATCGTTTGGAATTGATTAAGATGTTTCTTGCTGTGCAATTTGTATCGTATGGAGGAAACATGAAATCAATTAAGTTGAAAATTTACAATTCATCTGAGCGTAAGAAGAATGTTGTGAACAAATTAGCTGGCACTGCAGGCCGTTGTTGCTGTGCTTGTATCATGCCACAGGGTTAAGCTGAGGCTATGGTTCATTCAATACCTGGATAAATGCATGTTTATTCAGGTATTTTTTATTTAACAAACAGATGAATGACATTTGACGTATGTATACAGACAGTTATTTTCTATCCCCCTCAGTTGTCATTACAAAAGTATCAGACAATAAAGTACAAATTGCTGATCATATCAATGAGTTTACGATTGAAGATCAAAATGCAGCATTTGATGAACTGATTCATCTGATACGCACAACAGGGTTTACGCTGACTGATTTGGAACAATCAGCACAACATGAAGTGATTCATGAAATTTTTTCATTCATGCTGTCATTTGGGTTCATTCAGCAGGGAAAAATCTTGAGTAAAGAAGCGCTGCATGCGGATATAAAGACGATACAGCTGATGAATACTCCAGATGACTTAAAATTAACTGCTTTGAATAAAAAATCTGTCAATCTATATGGCTCAGGTTATCTGTTTGAACGGGTTTATGATGAGTTGAATCGTATGGCGTATTCTATTCAGGATAATCCGAGTTCGGATAGATTGGAATCGTCTTTAATTGTCGTTTGCTCTGACAGTGATAATGTTTCATATTTTTCTGAATTAAATCAGCTTTCATTTGAAAAGGCGCTACCCGTATTATTCGCATCAATAGATAAATCTGATGTTAGGATTGGGCCTTTAGTCATTCCTGAACAATCAAGTTGTTATCAATGTCTTTTGAATAGAATGCTACCAAATATAAAGTATAAGCAAGAGTTTGATGGGAAGTTTAGCCAGAAAAATGTCATGTTGAAAAGGCAGGCGGAACCACAAATGTATGCTATGTATGCCGCTTTTCATGTGATCTCTCAAATCGTTAAATTCAATCATGGTGTGTTTGATTTGTGTTTATTGAATGAAGTTTTGGATGTAAATCTGATTGATTATGATTTGGATGTCAGACCTGTTCTTAGAGATCCTAAGTGTCAATGTTGTTACCAAAAACAACATCAATCTCCCAAAAAGGCCGCACGCGCATTAATTTAGTGATGATATTCATACATTATCCAGGGTATTAATCATAATATGAATTATCAACTTTCAAATCAGATCAAGCATGTCCTGAATCGCTTGGTTGATCAGAAAACCGGAGTCATCACGACATTAATTGAAGTTCCTTTACAGGCAACTGAGTCAGGAATATTTATTTTTTCTGCTCAGTGTACAGATATTAATGTGGTGAACGGCCATGAAAACTGGGTTGCACAGGAAACAATTTTAGCTTCTGGTGCCTCATTTGATCGGGAGCAGGCATTGTGGTCAACACTTGGTGAAGCTTGTGAACGGTATATGGGTTTTCAGTTTGATTTGACTGCACTGACTTGGGCCAACCAGGAACAACTTGGCAGGGATGCAGTGCCGCTGAACCATTTTGTTGGCTTTAGTGATTTACAGTATGCGCGTGATGACTTTCATTTTCGAAGCCCGGAAGAAAAAAAACATTTATTTTGGGTGAAGGGTCAATCACTGACGAACCCAGAGGAAAAATATTTACCTGCACAAAAAGTCTATCTTGGTTTTCCCAGTCATCAATACCATGAAGTGTTTTTTCCTCAAGTCAGTACGGGTCTTGCGGCTGGGAAAGAGATGACACATGCTGTTTTGGGGGGAGTGAAAGAAGTGATTGAGCGAGATGCTTTTAGCTGTCATTGGTTATTGCGCCGCTCACCCGAGCAAATTCCGTTGCAGCGAGTCTTTCAGAAAATCCCTGCGATTGAGCGTCTTATCGCTCATCGGGATTGTGATATCTTTTTACTCTCGATGTCCACTGAGATTTCTATCCCCTGTGTATTATGCGCAATCGTTCTTCCAGGAAAATCGGGCTTAGCTTTGGGTATGGCATGCAATGTAAACGGATTCGCTGCGATCGAAAAGGCGGTCGTTGAAGCATGTCACACGCTGAACTGGGTATTAGAGATGAAGCGAGATGGTTTAACAAGCGATGATCGGGAATCCGTGACGAATTTTGAGCAGCATGTGCGGTTTTATTTTGAACCAAAACACCATGAGAATCTCAGTTTTTTATTTTCTGGACCTGAGGTTTCCCCAGGCTGGTTTGAGGAACACGATCGTTCTTTTTCCGGTGAACGTGCAGAGCTGAATTACATTACTGACAAGCTCATATCCAATCAGGTGGATGCTTATTATGTTGATATAACGCAACCTGATTTTGCAGCATTAAATATACATACAGTTCGTGTCATTGCACCACAACTACAGCCTTTGCATGTTGGGTTCGGTATGGAATATTTGGATGAGAAAAGGCTGAGGCAATTTGCTGAATTTCACCGAATGGACTTTCCAAACGATATCAACTGTGAGCCTCATCCATTTCCTTAAGGAATGTTATGTCCCAGCTTAAGAGAAAATCAAAAATAATATTTCATGAATCGCACTGGGCTGATTCCTATGCGGCTTATTTTCACGAAAATACAAAATATACGCCAGCAGTACTCGCTAAAACACGGGCTCGTGTGAGTGAATATTTATCAGAACCTAGGTTTTTATTGGAAACAACGAGAAATCATAAGGAATATCTGAAAGAACGGGCGATTCAACTGCAGAGTTCAGAACCAAAACATCTGGATTTAAAGGCATTGATGGCGACTCGTCGATCGACTCGTACCTTTTCCGGCCAGTCAATATTATTGGATGAGGTTGTGAATCTGTTGGGGTGGTCTGCTGGCAGCTCTGGGATTCAATCTTTTCAAGGCATGGATCAACAAGACGTTGTTCATTTACGAAGTTATCCATCCGGAGGCGGTCTTTATCCCTGTGAAATTTATTTCATTGCCCTGAATGTTCAGGGGCTGGCGAAGGGTATTTATCATTATCAGACACAGACTCATGTACTTAATCCGGTGGCACATTTACCTGCTCCGACTGTATTGTCGGATGCATTTATGGCGCAAGATATGATTGATCAGATAGCAGGGATTGTCGTCATCACTTCTATTTTTGAGCGATGTTGTACCAAATATGGAGAGCGGGGGTACAGGCTGGCTTTGCTTGAGGCGGGACACATCATGCAGAATATCTTGCTGTCCGCAGAGGCACAGGATCTTGGCGCTCTAAGTTGGGGCGGCTTTATAGATAATGCTGTCAGTGAAATGCTTCATGTATCGGCCTTGGAAGAGCCACCTATTCATTGTGCTTTTCTGGGAGGTAAAGCCGTTGAAATTTAGTGGTATCACTCCCCAGCACATGTCACAAGCGTGGCTGGGGAGTGTTGTTATTGCGCCAGGAAAAACTTGTAGGCCGGATTTTCGGTTTCGTCTTTCCACTGGTAGCCCAGCTCACGCAGATGGCTGGTGAAGGACAGCAAATCGTGTTCTTCCAGTTCAAAGCCACATAACACGCGGCCATAATCAGCGCCATGGTTGCGGTAATTGAACAGGCTGATGTTCCAGTGCGTGCCCAGCGTGGTCAGGAATTTCAGCAGTGCCCCCGGATATTCCGGAAACTCGAAGCTGTACAGGCGTTCCTGAAGTGGCTTGGAAGGCCGTCCGCCGATCATGTAACGCACATGGACTTTCGCCATTTCATCATCAGACAGATCGACCACTGGATAGCCGCCCTTACGCAGATCCGTAATGATATTGTCCAGCTCTTCCTGACCTTGCAGTAACCGGACCCCGACAAACACATTGGCCAGCGTATCGTCGTTATAACGATAGTTGAACTCCGTGACGGCCCGTCCGCCCAGCAGGTGACAGAAATCGAGGAAAGCCCCCGGCCGCTCAGGTACAGTGACCGCCAGCAGCCCTTCCCGCTTCTCACCCAGCTCGCAACGCTCCGACACATAACGCAGGCCATGAAAGTTCAGGTTGGCACCAGACAGAATCGAGGCCAGTTGCTTGTCTTTGAGGCGGTACTGCTCGCTGTATTTTTTCAGGCCAGCCAGCGACAGCGCGCCGGACGGTTCGGCAATGGCTCGGGTATCTTCAAAGATATCTTTCACCGCTGCGCAAATCTCATCACTGCTGACGGTGATCACATCATCCAGATACTGCTGGCACAGCCGGAAGGTTTCATCCCCGATCCGCTTCACGGCGACACCATCGGCAAACTGCCCGACCTGATCCAGCGTTACCGGCTCGCCGGCATCCAGCGCCGCCCGCAGACAGGCGGAATCTTCGGCTTCCACGCCAATGATTTTAATTTCCGGCATCAGTTGTTTCAGGAGGACGGAAACGCCTGCCGCCAGACCGCCGCCACCGACCGGCACGAAGACATAGTCGAGATGGCCGTTTTGCTGCACCAGTTCAATGCCGATGGTGCCCTGCCCGGCAATGACGGCCGGGTGGTCAAACGGCGGAATGAAGGTATAGCCGTGCTGCTCAGCGAGCGCAATGGCGTGGCCTTTGGCTTCGTCAAAGTTACTGCCATGCAGAACGACCTGGCCGCCAAAACTTCTGACGGCATCGACCTTGATATCCGGCGTGGTTCGCGGCATCACGATAATGGCCTGGACGCCCAGTTGCTGGCCTGACAGCGCCAGCCCCTGTGCATGGTTGCCAGCCGAAGCGGCAATCACCCCGGCCTGACGCTGGGCTGCAGTCAGCTGGGCCATCATGTTGTAGGCCCCGCGCAGTTTGAATGAGTGCACCGGCTGACGGTCTTCGCGTTTGATCTGGATTCGGTTGCCAAATCGTTTGGAGAGCCGTTCCATGTCCTGTAACGGGGTGACCTGCGCCACCTCGTAAACCGGCGCACGCAGCGTCTCCCTCAGATAGTCAGCGCCGCTGAGAAAGGCCGCGGCACTGCCCTGTGTCACCTCACTCATCATCTTATCCTTCCAGTTTGGATTTATCCCGGACTGCACCTTTGTCTGCGCTGGTGGCCAGATTGGCATAAGCACGCAGGGCAAATGACACAGTACGCTGGCGATCCACGGGCTTCCAGCCGCGTGCATCGGCCGCTTCACGGCGCTTGGCCAGTGTGGCCTCATCGACTTTCAGGTCGATACTGCGATTCGGAATGTCGATGGCCACGCGGTCCCCGTCTTCAATCAGACCAATGGTGCCGCCGTTGGCTGCTTCCGGAGAGACGTGACCAATCGACAGGCCGCTGGTGCCGCCCGAGAAACGACCATCGGTGATCAGGGCGCAGTCCTTGCCCAGTCCCATCGACTTGAGATAGGTGGTTGGATACAGCATTTCCTGCATGCCCGGACCGCCTTTCGGACCTTCGTAGCGGATAATGACCACATCGCCCGCTTTGACTTTGCCGCCCAGAATGCCTTCTACGGCAGTTTCCTGGCTTTCAAACACCACAGCCGGACCTTCGAAAGTCAGGCAGCTTTCATCCACACCGGCGGTTTTGACGATACAGCCATCCAGCGCCATATTGCCGGACAGCACTGCCAGACCACCATCCTGACTGAAGGCGTGTTCTTGATTGCGGATACAGCCGTTGTCGCGGTCGTCATCCAGGGTGTCCCAGCGACAGTCCTGTGAGAAGGCCTGCGTGGTACGGATCCCGGCGGGACCGGCGCGGAAAAAGGAGCGTACAGCATCGGAATCGGTCTGTTTGATATCGTATTGTGTCAGCGCCTGAGCCAGCGTCATGCCCAGCACGTTCGGGACATCATTGTGCAGCAGTCCGGCCCGATCCAGTTCACCCAGAATGCCGTACACACCGCCTGCGCGGTGAACGTCTTCCATGTGATATTTCTGGGTTGAGGGGGCGACTTTACACAGGTGGGGCACCTTGCGTGACATCCGGTCGATATCATCCATGGTGAAATCAATCTCACCTTCCTGCGCGGCTGCCAGCAGGTGCAGTACCGTATTGGTTGAGCCGCCCATGGCGATATCCAGTGCCATTGCATTCTCAAAGGCTTTTTTGCTGGCGATATTTCGCGGCAGGACACTGGCATCGTCCTGTTCATAGTAGCGCTTGGTCAGACCGACAATGCGCTGACCTGCGGTAATAAACAGCTCTTTTCGATCGGCATGGGTGGCCAGACAAGAACCGTTCCCCGGCTGACTCAGGCCCAGCGCTTCTGTCAGGCAGTTCATGGAGTTGGCGGTGAACATCCCGGAACAGGATCCGCAGGTCGGACAGGCCGAGCGTTCGATCTGCTCGCTTTGCTCGTCTGACACTTTGGGATCTGCGCCCTGGATCATGGCATCGACCAGATCCAGTTTGAGGATCTGATCCGACAGTTTGGTCTTGCCGGCTTCCATCGGGCCGCCGGACACAAAGATCACCGGAATATTGAGGCGCATGGAGGCCATCAGCATCCCCGGCGTGATTTTGTCACAGTTGGAGATACATACCATGGCATCAGCACAGTGTGCGTTGACCATGTATTCCACGGAATCGGCGATCAGTTCACGGGACGGCAGGGAATAAAGCATGCCGCCATGGCCCATGGCGATGCCGTCATCCACGGCAATGGTGTTGAATTCTTTGGCAATCCCACCGGACTTTTCAATTTCGGCTGCCACCAGCTGACCAAGATCTTTCAGGTGGACGTGGCCCGGTACAAACTGGGTGAAGGAGTTCACAACGGCGATGATGGGTTTGCCAAAATCTTCATCTTTGACTCCGGTGGCACGCCACAGGGCGCGGGCACCGGCCATGTTGCGGCCGTGGGTGGTGGTGGCGGAACGATACTTAGGCATAACGTGAAATTCCTTTTTGAGCCGCCGGTTGCTGTTGGAGAAACCGGCGGGACATTGCTGTGTTTGCGTTCTTATAGTGTGGCTTATTTTTCGGCTGGGTAGACTGGATCCAGCCAGCCCCATTTGTCTTCGGTCTGGCCGTTGAACAGTCCGAAGAATGCAGCCTGAACTTTTTCGGTAATTGGGCCGCGTTTGCCCTCACCCACGGTGATCTGATCCACGCTGCGTACCGGCACGATTTCTGCGGCTGTGCCGGTCATGAAGATTTCATCAGCCAGATACAGCGCTTCACGGGCGATGTTTTCTTCGCGGATTGTATAGCCCATTTCGGTCGCCAGCGTCACGATCGCATCGCGGGTGATGCCCGGCAGAATGGCGCTGGTGGCGGGTGGTGTGGAAATCACGCCATTGCGGATCACAAAGATGTTTTCACCGGCCCCTTCGGAGAGGTAACCCCGTACATCGAGGGCGATGCCTTCGGCGTAACCGTGACGGCGGGCTTCACCGCCCACCAGCAGCGAAGACAGGTAATTTCCGCCTGCTTTGGCCGCGGTCGGAATCGTGTTCGGTGCAGCGCGGTTCCAGCTGGAAACCATGGCATCCACACCGCTGGCCAGTGCTTCCTCACCCAGATAAGCGCCCCAGGAGAAGGCCGCAATGATGAGATCCATTTCCGTTCCGTTTGGCGGACAAACCCCCAGACCGACGTTCGGGACATAACCCAGCGGACGGATATAAGCCGAGCTTAACTTGTTGGCGCGCAGGGTTTCGCGGCAGGCTTCCATCAGTTCGTCTACGGTGTATGGGATCGGGAAGCGATAGATTTTGGCGGAATCTTTCAGGCGCTCCATGTGCTCGCGGTGGCGGAAAACCACAGGGCCATTCGGTGTATCGTAGCAGCGGATCCCTTCAAAAACAGAAGTACCATAATGCAGAGCGTGGGTCAGGACGTGGACTTTCGCGTCCTGCCAGGGAACCATTTCACCGTTGAACCAAATGTAGTCTGCTGTGTTAGCCATTGTGTAATCCTTTCGTTATGCGCTGATTTGTTGTTTTTGTTGCTGCTCTAAAATGGTGACGCCAGTGACATCCCACAGCTTGTCCAACTGATTGTAGAGGGCAAGAATCGGACGCTCACTGTCGACCGTGACTTCAATGTCGACGGACGTACAGTCTTCACTATGCGCCATAGAAAACTGTTTTACCATGAAACCGCGATGGCGTGTGATCCGCAGAACACGTTCCAGCAGTTCAGGTCGGCTGGCGGCTTGGATCGTCAAAGTGTGCTGGGTCATACAGGTTCCTCCATCATGTCGTGGTTGGCACCACCGGGTGGAACCAGTGGCCAGACGTTATCAGCTTCAGAAATGGCAACGTGCAGCAGGTAGGCTGTGTCGCTTGCCAGCAGGGTGTCCAGCGCGGGACCAACTTCTTCCTTGCGCGTAATGGTTTGACCCGGAATGCCGAAGGCACTGGCCAGAGTCACAAAATCGGGGTTATCGGTCAGCGTGGTTTCGCTGTAGCGGCCGTCGAAAAAGAGTTCCTGCCACTGGCGAACCATGCCCAGCCGCTGATTGTCCAGCAGCACGATTTTCACCGGCAGGCCCAGACGGCGGATGGTGCCCAGTTCCTGCACGTTCATCATGAAAGAGCCATCACCGGAAACCAGAACCACCTGATCGTCCGGGCGGGACAGCTTGGCACCGATGGCTGCCGGGAGGCCGAAGCCCATGGTGCCCAGGCCAGCTGAAGTCAGCAGATTGTGTGGCTGACGATGCTGCATGTGCTGCGCCACCCACATCTGGTGCTGACCGACATCGGTGCTGATGACGGTTTGATCGTCCATTTTTTCGGACAGCTGTTTCAGCAGCAGCGGCGCATAAATCCGCTCGCCCGGATGATCGTAACGCCAGCCGTTCCCGGCGATCAGATCGGTGATGTGCTGTTGCCAGGGGCCAGCGACATCGGGCGGGCCAGTTGTGGCAGTACTGTTTTCAGATCGCAACGCAAGGCTGCATGAGCGCGGCGCAGTTTACCCAGCTCGGCCGGATCGATATCCAGATGAATGACTTTGGCATGCGGGGCGAATGTATCCAGTTTCCCGGTGACCCGGTCATCAAAGCGGGCGCCGACGGCGATCAGCAAATCGGATTCCTGGACGGCCAGATTGGCTGCTTTGGTGCCGTGCATCCCCAGCATCCCCAGATGATACGGATAGGCCGGATCGACAGCACCCAGTCCTTTCAGGGTGGAGACGGCAGGCATTTGGGTGGTCTGCAGGAAGTCTCTGACGCTGCTGACTGCATCTGCCAGCTGGACACCACCACCGACATAAAGGATTGGGCGCTGGCTGTCGGCAAGTAACTGCTGTGCCAGCGCAAAGTGTTCAGGATCGGTTGCGGGTAAATCGGGTGCGGCGTGCAGCGGGGCCAGCGGATGGTCGATGGTTGCGATCTGAACATCCTTGGCGATATCTACCAGAACCGGGCCCGGTCGGCCGCTCTGGGCGATTTCAAAGGCTTCGGCCAGCACGCCGGGTAATTCGTTCGGGTCCGTGACCAGAAAACTGTGCTTGGTGCAGGACAGTGACATCCCCAGAACATCGACCTCCTGAAAGGCATCGGTGCCGATCATCGGGCTGGCGACCTGGCCGGTCACCGCCACCAGCGGGACGGAGTCGAGCATGGCATCGGCCAGACCGGTGATCAGGTTGGTCGCTCCCGGTCCGGACGTTGCCAGACAAACGCCCACGGTATTGCTGGCTCTGGCAAAACCGATCGCAGCGATGGCTGCGCCCTGTTCATGGCGGCACAGCACGTGCCGGAGACCGCCGTCGTACAAGGCATCATAGATGGGCATGATTGCGCCGCCCGGATACCCGAAGACGGTGTTCACCCCTTGTTGCTTCAAGGCTTCTACTACTAACTCTGCGCCTGTCATCATGGCTCCCTGTTTTTGATGACCTTGGCCGGTTGCTGCGATTTTTGGTTTTGTGCAGTCTTTTCCCGGCTCAGGTATGAAAAAAGCCCCCGGACCTTTCGGTGCGGGGGCTTTTTCTGCGTGTGTTTGCGTTTTTGCTATTTTACGCCTGCCAGCCCCCGTCGCGGTGAAATAATCACCACGATGACGTTGATAATGAGGACCAGTAGGTTGACGTTTAATAGCATTGACTTGTCTGTCCGAAATTCTTGTATAGTTGTTGTGCGCCTTTAGTCTTATCACAGACTTTCGTCGCATGACAAGAAATTTGTTGTGGTTATTTTCGATTCGCTTTGGATATCTTGCAAACATTATGCTGCCTAAGTGCGGCTACCTAGTGATAACACACACAATTTAGATATTCAGGGGAAGAAAATGACACTGGCGATCGTTCATAGCAGGGCTTGTGTCGGTGTTGATGCACCGGCTGTTACCGTTGAAGTTCACCTCAGTAACGGCCTGCCAGCCGTCAATCTGGTCGGATTACCGGAGACCACCGTCAAGGAAGCAAGAGACCGGGTCAGAAGCGCGATTGTGAATGCCAATTTCGAATTTCCGGCCCGGCGGATCACGGTCAATCTGGCTCCGGCGGATCTGCCGAAAGAAGGGGGGCGGTTTGATCTGCCGATTGCTTTGGGGATTCTCGCAGCTTCCGGGCAAATTCCAGACAGTAAGCTGCACAATCATGAATTTTTAGGGGAACTGGCTTTGTCGGGCGAATTGCGTCCTGTCAAAGGTGCCCTGCCCGCTGCGCTGGCAGCCAAAGAGGCCAACCGCTGTCTGGTGCTGCCGGACGCCAATGGCGATCAGGCGGCGCTGGTGGGCCGCGACAAACACAAATCAGCCGCCAGTTTGCTGGCTGTCTGCGGGTACCTGTGTGGTCAGGAAGCATTGTCACTGCATTGCCGGGAACCGGGCCACCGAGAGGCGGTGAATCACGGACGGGACATGCAGGACATTATCGGTCAGCAGCAAGGGAAACGGGCGCTGGAGATTGCTGCCGCTGGGGGGCACAATCTGTTGTTTGTCGGGCCGCCCGGTACCGGCAAGACGATGCTGGCCTCACGCCTGCGCGATCTGCTGCCTGAAATGGCCGTGGAGGAAGCACTGGAAACTGCGGCAATCACTTCGCTGACGGCTCAGTCACTTCACGCGGGCAACTGGCGCAATCGCCCGTTTCGCGCTCCCCATCATTCCAGTTCCATGGCAGCGCTGGTCGGCGGCGGCTCCATTCCCCGCCCTGGTGAAATCTCACTGGCCCACAACGGTATTCTGTTTCTGGACGAAATGCCGGAGTTTGAGCGCAAAGTGCTGGATTCGTTACGGGAACCGCTGGAATCTGGCGAGATCGTGATTTCCCGAGCGACCAGCAAAACCACCTTTCCGGCCCGATTTCAGCTCATTGGAGCCCTCAATCCCAGCCCGACCGGCTACTACGAAGGCAGCCAGACCCGCACCAACCCACAGGCGATTTTACGCTATCTGGGGCGGCTCTCCGGCCCGTTGCTCGACCGCTTCGACATGTCGATTGAAATTCCGGCGCTGCCCCGTGGCACTTTGTCCCAAGGCGGCGATCGTGGTGAAACCACCGCGGTGATCACGGAACGCGTGGCTGACGCCAGAAACCGGATGCGACATCGCAGCGGTAAAATCAATGCCCTGCTGGGCACCCGCGAACTGGACGAGCACTGCGCGCTGGCCAAACCCGACGCAGAATTTCTCGAAGCCGCCCTGCACCAGCTCGGCCTGTCGATCCGTGCTTATCACCGGATTATCAAAGTGGCTCGCACCATCGCCGATCTGGCCGGAAAACCTGAGATTGAACGCGCCCATCTGGCCGAAGCCCTCGGCTACCGCGCCATGGATCGCCTGCTGAAGCAGCTCACGAGTCAGGTGGTGTGATTGTTGTGATTGGTCATGTTGGCAGTTGAAGTGCTGTGAGCGTTCAGCAAACTCTAGACAAAAAAAGAAGAGAGCTGATCGCTCTCTTCTTTGTCTTTTCAACAGACTTTATCTTAGTAGCAGGAGGGGGCCGCCATTATCGCCACCACAGGTCTGGAAGTTTCTTGATTTGTAACGGTGCTTAAAGCGGACTTCGATATCATCTAAAGCATCGATATCAATGATATCTCCAGTTCTGTCAGCGACTTTTACCGAGAGTCGCCATCCACTCGCAGCAACACTGCGTTCTTTAAATGAGAAAGTCGGATTTCGCATTTCATGCGTGTCAGGGCTATCTGTCTGTGTGATGTTCGCACTCATCTGTTGTCTGAAGCTGTCTGTAAATGTTAACTGGCCATTGGCATGATCCCAGAATCGAGTTGAGTAAGTGATGATTTCATCATCAATGCCAAACTCATCCATGGAAATTGAGCCAGTTTCTTTACTGCGCAGATAACTATTCCCGCCATAGGTCAGAAATGCCTGCGTTTTATCTTCATTTGAGACGACATAAGCGGTCGGAAGGTTAATTGAAATGGATTCAATTTTATCCAGATAGGTTCCCGCATCTGCCAGGCACAGAACATCCTTGTTTGAGGCAACAATCGGGCCTTGGAAGAAATTACTTCGCGGTAATTCCTTCATGGTACTGAATTCGACCGTCAGCCAGCTATCTGAACCGAAGCGCCGTGTCAGGCTGCGTAACTTCGTTTTGAAGGCCTCTTCGGCTGTCAGCATTTCACCTGTTCCGGCCGGCGATGGATACCATTGTGTGGTGCCCCGGATCGTATCAACGTAGCCAAAGGCATGTTCTTTCAGGGAGAAAGTATCAATGGCCTGTTGTGTACTGAGTATGCTGCGTTGGTTGTCAAAATCGATCAGACTCTGGTAAAAGCGGGTTAAGTCGTCGATCGTGTAGAGATGAAACAACGATGCTTTATTGAAACCATGGCTACGATCAATAAAGGGTTCCTGCCATTTATACTCAAGTGCGCCGACGGCATAGAACAGCCATTCCTGTAGTTTTGAAAAAGCTTTCTCTGCTTGCTCTGCTTCTGCGGTGAGGCGCGTGTAGTGGAGTGGATCAGCATAGTAGCGATCGAGCTGTTCGGCTTGATGCGCATTGAGCTGGGCTTTGACATGTTTTGCCTGATTCAGCAGGCCTGTCAGTCGGTCTGTCTCTTGCTGTAGTGCTGTCATCGAACGGGCAATATCCAGCTCGGCCGTTTTTTTCTCAAGCAAGAAACTTTTGATGCGAGCGTTTGAAGTGTTATCGAGCAGTGCTGCTTCCTGACTCATTAACGTCGCCCGTTCCAGGCCAGCGAGCGCAGATGCATAATTCTTCGCATCTTGTGTTTTCATTGATTTAATTTTGGATTCAAAATTTTCAGATGCTGCTAAGACATCATCCAGTTTGACGAAGCCATTGCCATCGATGAAATCAGACAGTATTTTGAGTTGCGCTTCCAGATCTTTACCCGTGGGATCTGGAGAATCTTTTTTATTCAGTAACAACTGCCGCAGTTTGAGTTGTTGTTGGCCAAATTGAACCACAATTTTTTCGAGTGCCTGAGTAATCCCCTTCTCTGTTGCCAATCGCTCTTCCTCAATGGCAACTGCAGCGTCGATATTTTGTAATTGTTGTTGTGCCCGGGCAATGTTCTGCTTTGCGCCTGTGATCAATAAGTATTGCTGGGCAATCTGGCTGCCAGCACGCTGGTTGTTGTTCAGCGTGCAGTGATCTACAGTTTTAGGATCGTAGGTGCAGCCGAGGAGCTGGAAGAGCTGATCATTGAGCTGGCGCTGTGTGACCTGATAGTTGGTTTTGAACTGGTCGCGATTGTGATTGTAAGTTGTATATTGGTTTGCCGCTGTGAGGCGTGCTTCTTTGGCCCGGGTCAGTGCACCTGAAGTCGGGTCTGCAATCATGGCTTTCAGCGCGTCAAAAGAGTCAAACACCGTATTGCCGTCAATCCCATACCCTTGCACCAGCAAAATGCTGTCCTCAGGAAGTCCAAGCAGGTTGGTTTCGCCGGTTAACCAGCTTGCTGCTGAGCCTAACGCACTGAGGTGGGTTTCCAGTGTCGCGATGGACTCTGGCAGACCAGAGGTCGTGGTGGCATTCTTGAGTACCTGCTCGCCAAACAATGTCTTCAGGGTCTGATCTTTTGCTTCGAGGGATTGGGTAAATGACTCCAGCTCTGCCTGAAGATCCGTAATGACAGTGGGATTGGTTTCGCCACTTTGTAGCGTCAGTTTGGCGACTGCCAGCTTTTGCTCTGCCAGCGTATTCATCAGGGTATACAGCATGGCGGTGTCTTTATAGCCTGTAAACAGTAACTCATTGCTGGCCACGGGGACGAACTGGCCACTACTGTCTACATAGCGCGGGCTGTTTAAACCACGTTGCGGCGTGAATTGCTTGAGAACCTCAGGATGGGTTTCAACCAGTTGCCAGTAATCATTGAGGGCGGTTTCCAGACGTTGTACGGCTGCCTTGCGGTATGTGAGATGATTGTCAGCCGAGGCATGATCATCTCTGACCCACTCAATTCGAGCCTGCTCGATATCCTGTCTGGCAAGAATGGCTTCCGCGACGGCACGATCATAATACACATCAAGCAGTAACAGCTTGAGACCGTCTAAATCATTGCGTTGTACAATTTTTTCGTTGAGGGTATGAATCGCTTCTTGAACGCGGTTCTGTTCGCTGCTTCCCCAAAAGAAATCGAACTGATTGTTTTTGAGGCGGTCGCTGACCGTGTTTTGGGTGTACATCAGATCCAGATAGCGAAAAGCGGCATCTTGCTGTTTTGCTTGATTGTAATAGAGCGATTCCACTACCTCTCCGATGGGATCAATGAATGTTGCGGGAAACTTATGTCCGGAAGGCTCCTTAGCAACTTTTCTAAAGCATGGCGGTAAGTGACGACTTATCATGTTACCAATGTCACAGATAGGTTTGGCTGGGATGCCAGTGTGTCTTATCACTTCATAATAAGTGCCATCATTTACTTGTAGCTTTTCTTTACCTTTTGTGTACTTGAACTCCCCCTTAAATCCACTGTTAAAAACCAGCCTTTCATTATAAACGGTATCATTATCCCATTTTATTGTTGGTGTGCGTGGTTGTTTGTGTTTAACAAAATAAAATGTATTGCTTATATCGTATTTTGTTGTTTTGTTTTTTGGATTATAACAATACCCTATATTGCCGTAGGTATATCCGCTTGGGCAAGAAAGATAGCCTGGTATCGTTATCTCTTTAGCGCATGTACCTATGGGGTATGCAGCACGCTCTTCAGTCTCTAGTTTAAATGAGTTTCCTGAATAAGAGTAGTCCGTTGGACTTTCACAACAATTGGTTTCTTTGTTCAGAGTATAGTTTTTGGGGCAAGAATGAGTCATGAACTCATTTCTTAAGTTCTCAATGTTTATTCCAAATTTTTGAGATTGAAATACGGTCTGCGCTTGAGCGTCCATCATGAATATCCCGGGTAAGGATATGATGGCAATTTTGAAGGTTAATTTCAGTGTTTTATTCATAAAGTTGACAGCCAGTGAAGATAAGGGGCGATGAAATAAAAAATAGGGGCAATTTTTTGCTTTATTTCTTTTTGTTGTCAATCTGGATATTGGATATTTCTTGATGTTTCATAACATATGCGATCGGGAACAATGTTATTGATTTTTATTTTTTATTATCAACTCCTTGGTGATAGTGTTGTCACCAGTTTTTTCTGACGAATTTTTGACGCATGAACCCTGCTCGCTTTTTGGCCATCTTTGCGCTGCTCACATGGGCGCCCCCTCTTTTTCTGGAGAAATCAGTGCTGTATCGCCCACTGTCATCAACTTGCCTTCCGGTCCCGGAACTATTCAGGGGTTAGGTGAAGGGTTTTCGACGGAATTAAATACCGGTACCAGCCAGGATCAAATCGTTCTGTCTTTTCCGAAAGGCCGAAATGATTTTACGCCAACGGTGGCGGTTGATTATGACAGTGGGTATGGCAATGGCGTCGTTGGTATTGGTCGTCGGATCAGCTTACCTTCAATTAAGCGCCAGACGGTAAAGGGATTACCTCAGTATAATGAAGTATCCCCCGATATTTTTGTGAATGAGTCTGGTAAAGAACTGGTTCATGTTGGGAATCAATTATACAGAGCGGAAGTTGAAGGCCAGTTTATTCAGTATCAACGATTAAAAAATGGCTGGACGGTACAGTTACCGAATGGAACAACATGGACATTAGGGACTAAATTATCGTCAGTGATTACGAGCCCTGGTGGTGAGAAAGTCTATCAGTGGAACATTGATTCAGCACAGGATAGTCAAGGCAACGTGATTCAATATCACTATACCCAACTGGATCAAACGCAAGCGGTTTACCTGTCTGATATTAAATATAACGACGATCAATCACTCATTCATTTTGAATATGAGCACAGGGCGGATCCGATAGTTAATTATCGACCCGGTTTCGAACTGACTCAGTTATCCCGACTCAAAAAGATCGCTGTACGTAATCAGGGGAAACCGGTTTACGCCTATGAATTCGGGTATGAAGCTATTCATGATTGGCAAATGTTATCGCGTTTGTCGTCTGTCGAGAAAGTCGCCTCGAATGGTGTGGATCGTTCGCCGAAGACATCCTATCAGTACACTGAATTTTCGGCGGCTGATTTCACAACGCACTACATACCCAGTGGCCAGTATTTACCGGTGGCCAGCAAAGATGCCGACTTTGTCGATATCAATGCGGATGGCTTGCCAGACTTTATCAATACTGGTTTTTCCCCAAATCAATATTGGATTAACCAAGGGAAGGACGATCAGGGCACCGTCAAATTTTCTGATCAGCAGAAAATGACCACCCACTCACTCAGTAAATTATCCGCTTCGGGCGTGAAGTGGGCTGATGTGAATGGCGATGGCAAAATCAACATCGTGAATGCGACATCTCAGAAAACCAATGTTTTTTCGCTCGACAGCAATCATGACTGGCAGTTTGATAACGATTACGGCCGCCCTCAGCTTAGGTTGCAAAACAGCAATGCGCGCCTGATTGATATGAATCATGACCGGCTGGCAGATATCTTGATGACCGTCACTAATTCTAGCGGGGGTGTGATTTCACATTCAGTCGCGCTCAATCATGGTGCTGGCTGGGATGATGCGATCAGCTTACCTGTCCCTCATCTTGCTGAGCGTACGGTGCTGGGAACGCCAAATACTTTGATGGCAGATATGAATGGAGACGGGCTGCCTGATTTAGTATCGCTGGGTAAATCCCGCCTGATGTTTTTCCCGAATCGTGGTCTTGAAGGGTTCGGGGATGCGGTTGATTTTAGGAACTTCGGTACTATTGGCCGTGAACTGTTCTCAATCAAGAATGTCCGTTTTGCAGATGTGAATCATGACGGACTGTCTGATCTGATTTATCTCAACGGGATTCGGGTGGTGATATGGCCGAACAAAGGATTATCCGGTGAACAGGGGCAATTTTCTTTTGGTAAACCCCTGCGGCTGACGCATCCGGATCGGATTGCGGCATCGAAAGTGTCGATGGCGGATGTCGATGGCAATGGTGTCACGGACATTGTTTGGTTTCGCGCAGGCAAGCGTGATAAGTCGATGTCTTATATGACACTGGTTCCCGGAGATTTACCGAATCAGCTGAAAAGCGTCAGTAACGGGATCGGGAAAACATCACAGATTCGATATGGCACCATCGCTGAAGAAATGCAGCGGGATACCGAACAAGGTCGGCACTGGCCGCATACTGTGCCTTTGGCAATGCAAATCGTGAAGGAAGTGATTCATCGTGATGCGAGTCGTCCTGCGGTTTCCGACATCAAGCAATATCACTACCACAATGGGTACTATTCCGCGAAGGAACGCCAGTTTGTTGGGTTTGAGCATGCTGAAGAAATCGAACCCCCGAGTGAAGCGGCTCCGGGCGTGAGTACATTTTTCTCATTTCTGCTGGGACTCGATGATAAATCGTTACGTGGCAAGATAGCGTCTGTCATTAAGAAAGATCAGTTGGGCAAAACTTACTGGGCAGAAACGTCGACCTGGCACAGCCGAAAGTTGTTTGACAGTGTTGATGATCAACGCCAGGTGACTTTTGCCACTGTGATTAAGAAGCAGCGCGATGTCATTGAGCTGGGGCAAGGTGTGCCTGTCACGCTGACCTGGGAGTATGATTTTGACGACTTCGGGAATATGACGCGTTTACTGGAAAAAGGCAGTCAGAGTGGGCAATGGCAGGAACAGCGTGAAACCCTGTGGCGATATAGTGCTGAGAACCAGACTTCATTGGATCATGGGCTGTTAAACAAGCCGATAGAAAAAATTGTCAAAGACGGCACAGGCAGAATTGCGACGAAAGAACAGTGGTATTACGACGATGAGAGCTTTGGGTTGGGTCAGTTTGGTGAGGTAACTCAGGGAAATCTCACCGCTCACCGACGTTGGGTGAATCCTGATATTTCATCGGCCACGGTTCTGGCCAAGCGCTTTCGTTATGATCAATATGGGAATGTGATCGCGATTTATGGTCCGTTGCATGGTCAACAGCCCGGTCACTGGACAACCATTGCCTATGAAAATGGCTTGTACCCTGTTGCTGAAAACACACATTTAGGCGGGGCAACGCTGAATGCAGCTGCGCGATATGATCAGCATCTGGGCTTGATGGTGTCTTTCACGGATTATAATGCCAGCGAAACATCTTTTGCTTATGACGGCCTTGGCCGGGTCAAATCCATCGTGAAGCCCGGTGATAGCCTGAGTGCTCCTACACAAACCTTTGAATACCACTATCAGCAAGATTTTGGCGGAAGTTCGGTGAATTGGGTAGGGATCCACCAGCGCTTGGAGTCTGGTGGTCGGGCAATCGCGTCGCGCCAGTATTTTGATGGGTCTGGGCGAAGGTTAATGACAACTGCTGAAAGTGAGCAAGGGGTTGTTGTGCGTCAACAACATCGATATGACGCAAGAGGCCATCAGCATAAAGTATACCTGCCGTATTTCGCATCGACGCTGGGCTATCAGTCTGCGCCGACGTCAGTATACACGAGCAGTGAATACGATGGGCTAGGCCGGCTGGTTCGCAAACAGATTCCTTCAACATCAAGCCACGGTGCAACCTACACCGAGGCTATATATCACCCTCAGCAAGTCTGGATACAGGATTCAGAACAAACATTGGCAGGCGGGCGCCACGCTGGTGCTGGGAAATGGCTTGTTTACGACGGCTTTGGCCAGCTCAGAGAAGTACGAGAAAATGTCGGCGTAGGCCGTGATGGTGAGCAGGGATCATTACAGGAATGGGTGACCCGGTACGATTTTGATGTGGTCGGTAACTTTACCCGCCTGACTGATGCTTTTGGAAATCAGCGCGTAATGGCTTACGACGGCCTTGGACGAAATACGTTTATCAATGATCCGAACCGGGGACTGCGCTGGCATCAGTATGATGCTGCCAATAACCGGACCGCTTCTGTCAACGGGCGTGGTGTCGTTGAGGTGTATTCGTACGATGGCATGAACCGACTGGTTGAGGAAAGCAGTTATCTGGACAAAAGTTTAGTGAGCCCAATGAATCGTGCTTTTCCCCAGATTGTCAGAACCAATGCAAAACGCCGGGTCCATTACCGCTACGATGGCAGTGGCGATGCGGCACTGAAATATCTGAAAGGCCGACTGAGTGAAGTGACGGATGAGTCTGGCCATCATTGGTATGGCTATGATGCCAACGGTCGCCGGGTGCTGGAGAAACGGCAAATGATTGCATTGGGTGAGCGGACACCGATTTTTACCACCCAACGTGAATACAACAGTGCCGGTAAGCTGACTCAGCAGGTTTATCCGGATAATACATCGGTGCATTATGAATACGGAGCGGGCGGCGAGTTAACATCAATTCCCGGTGTGATTGATGCAGTGTCATTCAGCGCTGCTGGCCGTTTCAGTCAGGTGGGTTTATCGAATGGCGTGACCAGTACATACGAGTACGATGCTTTAACACGGCTGCGCAATGTCCAGACAACGCGTGCGAATGACCATCTTTCGTTGCAATCATTGCAGTATGAATATGATGCGGTTTCAAATTTGCTCGCTATTGAAGATGGCCGTTCTGTGGCGGATAAACAGACGATAGCGACGGAGCTGGGCCAGTCTGAGAAAGCGTATGATCTGGATCAGTCACGGGCATACACCTATGACGACTGGTACCGGCTGGCAACAGAGCAAAATAAGCTGACCCTGACAGAGTACCGGTTTGACCCGATTGGCAACTTGATCACTAAAAATTCGTCAAACCCACTTCAGTCGGGGAACACCTTGTCGTTGCGTTATGGCGGTAGCCATGATGCATCAAATACACAGCGTTTTGGTCATGTGGGACAAAGAGATTCAGCGCTGCCGGGACCAAATGCGGTCACATTGGGGCAGGCTGCAATCACATATGATGAGGTCGGAAACCGGATCCGCGAGGGGGCGCAGTCTTATTCCTGGGATCACCAAAATCGTTTGGCCAGTGTGAAAAACACTACGCATCAGGCAACTTACGCATACGACTACAATAACCAACGTCGTGTGAAACAAGTTAAAGCGACACAAGGGAAAACGAGTACAGTCTTTTACATCAGTCAGGATGTAGAAATTCGTGATGGCCAGATGGTTAAGTTTGTGCGCTTAGGGAACCACCGGATCGCCAAATCAGATCAGACTGGTGGCCCGTTCCGCCCCGGCTTATTTTATGTCAAGCAGCACCTGGGTTCGACAGAGCTCTCGCTTGACGATAATGCAAAGGTTATTAATGCCTTCAATTATGAGCCGTTTGGCGAGCTTGAGGAAAAACTGGGTCAAACAGAGAAAACGCATTACCGCTTTACGGACAAAGAACAAGACCGTGAATCCGGATTAGGTTATTTTTCACAACGTTATATGGATCATGGGCTGGGTCAGTTCATCACGCCAGATCCCGTGTTTGCAACCAATGAACGTTTCATCGATCCGCAACAGTGGTCACCGTATGCATATGGGCGGGGAAATCCTTTAAAGTATTCGGACCCAGAAGGTGAGTCGATTTACACGGATTTTGATTCTTATTATAGCTATGGCGCGACTGCGGAAATTAATCATAAAATTAAAACTATGTCAGATAGGATACGTAAAGATACCATTCAAAAACTGAAAAATATAACTAGTGATTGTGCAAATACTTTCGGAGGGGTTGCAGTAACTGCTGGAACAGTAACAGCATTTGCTCCCAACCCCGGGACTGCTGCTACTGCTACAGGATCTGGTTTCATTTCTGCTGGGTGTGGGATCACGAATGTCGCAATTGATGCACTTGATGGAGATAGTTTTGATACAGTTGGAGCTGTACTTACTGCTACAGGGGTTGCACAAGTTGGGGCAGTTGGTACGATGGCTAAAGCTTTGCCATCAAAGCTGAAACCTGCATTGGATGTTGTGGATACACTTTCAGGTGCAGCAATAACAGGTGCTTCTATTCAAAATAGTACTTCGGGAAATACAGCCTCTGATAGCGGAAAAATTAGTAAAAGTAAATCTGGTAATAAAAACGATGGCCCCGGAAAATCGAATGATTCATCTGTTGATGGAAGCTCTAAAACAGATCAGGAAAATAATCATGAAAGTTCATCTGATACTAATGGAACTTCGGAAGATAATTGATATTTTTCTTTGGGAATGATTGTAACTATATGGTAGGTAGTACTATGAAGCTAATGTTTTATTTTTCTATGAGAGTCTGTGATTGGATTTGCAGGCTATTGCGTATTTAGATTTCAGTATGTTGTGATCGACAGGAAAAACAATTGGTCGATTAGGTAATGACGAATGGTGTGTGGGTGTTTGATATGATGAAAAAATTAATTTTAATTATTGTGACTGTTTTTTCTTTTTCAGTATTAGCGGATGCTCACACTGAATCTGCTGAAAATCTCCTTGAAGCTTTGAAGATAGATGAATCTCTAGAGGTCACGGTTGAAGGTTTTAGGCCTGCTATGTTAAGTCAATATGCACAGTTTGTTGATCCCAACAATGGCGATGAAGCAACACTTGCCGTGAGCTATAGCTATATCCAAAGAAAAATACTGATTGATTTTTATCAGTCAGAAAAAGTGAGAGGTGCGATCATTTCAGTCTATATGGATTCATTTACTCAAGAAGAACTCGATAATTTGGTTCGGTTCTATCAGACACCGCTCGGGCAAAAAATGGTGAAAGAATCAACGGTGATACAGCAGAAAATGCAACCTATCATGATGAATGAAGCGAAAAGCATACAACCTTTGGTTCAGGAACTCATCTCTGACTTCAAAAAAGAGATACAAAGAATGCGAGACAGTAACCGTTAATAGAGTGATAACCCTGACGGCGTTCGAAAAGGATATTCTCGGGGATGATTGAAAGAGGCAACGGCCGACAATGAAAGATCACCCATTTTCCATCGCAGAAGGCCGTACTAAATTCCATCGTTTTCTTCGAACAATGTTGGTTATTATTGTATTATCGTTCGATGTGTCTTTGGCTACGATTTATATCAATATGGTCCCTATTCAATTTGGGGTTGATATCAATCAGCCTGCTCCGGAAATGGAAAATAAATGGCTAATCATTACTTCTACTTTTCTGGAAGGTGTGGCCTTTGTTATTTTTATGTATTACTCATTAAGAATCTGTGACTGGATTTGCAAGCTATTGCGTATTTAGATTTCAGTATGTTGTGATCGACAGGAAAAATAATTGGTCGATTAGGTGATGACGAATGGTGTGTGGGTGCTTGATATGATGAAAAAATTAATTTTAATTATTGTGACCGTTTTTTCTTTTTCAGTATTAGCGGATGCTCATACTGAATCTGCTGAAAACCTCATTGAGGCTTTGAAGATAGATGAATCTCTAGAGGTCACGGCTAAAGGTTTTAGGCCTGCTATGTTAAGTCAATATGCACAGTTTATTGATCCCAACAATGGCGATGAAGCAACACTTGCCGTGAGCTATAGCTATATCCAAAGAAAAATACTGATTGATTTTTATCAGTCAGAAAAAGTGAGAGGTGCGATCATTTCACTCTATATGGATTCATTTACTCAAGAAGAACTCGATAATTTGGTTCGGTTCTATCAGACACCGCTCGGGCAAAAAATGGTGAAAGAATCAACGGTGATACAGCAGAAAATTCAACCTATCTTGATGAATGAAGCGAAAAGCATTCAACCTTTAGTTCAGGAACTCATCTCTGACTTCAAAAAAGAGATACAAAGAATGCGAGACAGTAACCGTTAATCGAGTGATAACCCTGACGGCGTTCGAAAAGGATATTGTCGGGGATGATTGAAAGAGGCAACGGCCGACAATGAAAGATCACCCATTTTCAATCGCAGCGGGTCGGACGAAATTTCATCGTTTACTGCGTATTATTGTTGTGAATATAGTAATTGCCATTGATGTTGCTTTGATTACGTTAATGAAACATATCATCCCAAATTTGTTAGGCGTAGATATTCATGAACCGATAAGGGCTATGGATAATCAATGGTTGCCATTGAGTCTGATTGCTTTGATTGGTGTGATATTTATATTGTTGTTTTATTTTTCTATGAGAGCCTGCGACTGGCTCTGCAAACAACTCAGGATCTAGGGAGCACTCGCCTGATGATGCATTCAGACACAAAAAAGGGCCTTTCGGCCCTTTTTACAATGAAAACAAACTTACTGCTTGAGCAGGAAGTTGATGAGCTCGAAGTATTCTTCGGCGGATTTCACTTTGTCGGTTTTCACCAGGTATTTGTTGTTTACTACAACCGCTGGCACGCCGGTCAGGCCACTTTCACGGAAGCCTTTGTTGTAACGGTTCACCATGGAGTTAACCGCGAAGCTGTTGAAAGCGCCGTCAAAGTCTTCGGCTGAAACACCCTGATCGATGAAGATCTGGCGCAGGGCTTCGTCGTTGCGTGGTGGCTTGTTCAGCTGGTGAATCTGCTGAAACAGAACCGGGATCATTTTATCTTCAACTCCCAGCACCACAGAAGTCGCGAACGCTTTGCTCATCGAAGTGCCCATGTTGCCGCCCATAAAGGACACATGGTTTTTCTGCAGCTTGGCGTTGTCCGGGATTTCAGTCTTCAGTTGCTGGATCAGCGGCTCGAAGTTGTAGCAGTGCGGGCAGTAGAATGAAAAATACTCGGTAACGACCGGTGCGGACGATTTTGGCAGTTCCAGTTCCTGATAATAATCACCTTCGCTGAAGGTGGCTGCTTGCGCAGACATAGACAGCAACGCAGCCGTTGCCAGGGCAAAAAGTTTTTTCAACATGTGTCGGGTCTCCCTGAGAAATCAATGCAATACCTTTTATCAGGCACTGCCCTGTGGTTCAAGTCAGTCTGATTACCATTGTGGCATCAGCTGTAAAGGCGGCTCTTCAAGGGCTGCCAGTTGTTCTTTAATGGCCAGCACCTGCCCTTCCCAGTATTTTGCATCTGCAAACCAGGGAAATGCACGCGGAAACGCCGGATCTTGCCAGCGTTTTGCTAACCATGCCATGTAATGCACCATCCTAAGACCACGTAATGGTTCAATAAGTTGCAATTCACGGGCATCAAAATCGGAAAACTCGCTGTAGGCTTCCAGCAGGATATCCAGCTGCGCCAATTGATCGGCACGGCTGCCGTTGAGCAGCATCCACAAATCCTGCACGGCCGGGCCATTGCGGGCATCATCTAAATCGACAAACAGCGGGCCGTCGCGCCATAAAATATTGCCCGGATGGCAGTCGCCGTGAATGCGTTGCGTGTGCCAGTCGTTGTGCCAGCGTTCGCTCAGGGCTTTAATCAGACGATCTAAATCCTGAAAGAAAGCATTTTCCAGATGTGTCGGAATGAAAGTTGACTGTTCCAGCAGTGCTCTGGGCTGATGCAGGTATTCATCCAACCCTAAGGTTGGCCGGTGTGCGAAGGCCTTGTGTTGACCGACTTTGTGGATCCGGCCCAGAAAGCGACCGACCTGCTCCAGCTGATCAAAGTTATCGACTTCGAATTCCCTGCCGCCGACGCTGGGAAACAGCGCAAACCGGTGTTGCTCGAAGTGGTGCAGTGTATGGCCCCCGATTGCGATGGGCGCGGCCAGCGGGATATCCTGCCCGGCCAGCTCGGCGGCAAAGTCATGCTCTTCCTGAATCTGCGTATCTGTCCAGCGCTGCGGACGATAAAACTTGGTGACGAACCGTTGTCCTTCGTCGCTGGTAAACTGATAAACGCGGTTTTCGTAGCTGTTGAGTGGCAACAGCCCGGAAGCGGCGTAGATACCGATACTTTCCAGTGCATTGAGCAGCTGATCCGGCGTCAGATCAGCAAAGCTGAAATCATCGTGTGCTGTCATGGTGTTACAGCCATCTTGAAAAAGGTTGCATCAGTATACAGCATAATGAAAAAGGGCCGTAACCGGCCCTTAATTTACTGAACTTTGCACCCAAACCTGGGTTATCGCAGTTCCCCGATAAAACGGCTGTCTGTGATCAGACGCTCTGTCTCTTCGTCTTGCTGGAGTTCCATAACGAACTGGATATCCACAATCGGCTTGTCCAGTTCATACGGGTCAACGCCCAGACTGATCGGCAGGTTATAGATCTCACCGGCGTTGACTTCCACCTGTTTCGGACCATACCACTGCACGTCTTCCAGCCCGGTTACACTCAGCTGATAGGTTGCACTTTGCTGCGTTTTGTTGAGAATTTTCAGGGTGTAGGTGTTCTCGACCAGTCCTTCTGTATTGATGCGGAACAGCTGGTTTCGATCCCGGATCACATCCAGCCCCATCGGTTGAACGTTGGCGATCAGGAAGGCCATCAGACCAAACATGGCCAGCATCACGGCGCCATAACCAATGAGTTTGGGTCGCAGCACCCGGGTTTTCTTGCCTTCCAGTTTGTGCTCTGTGGTGTAAGTGATCAGATCGCGCGGGTAGCCCATTTTGTCCATGGTCTGGTTACAGGCATCGACACAGGCACCACAGTTGATGCACTCATATTGCAGACCATCCCGGATATCAATCCCGGTCGGACAGACCTGAACACAGAGATTACAGTCGATACAGTCACCCAGTCCCAGTTCTTTCGGATCTTTCTTCCGTGAACGTGGGCCACGTTTCTCACCCCGTTCAGCATCATAGCCGACGATATAGGTATCTTTGTCGAACATCGCGGACTGGAAGCGTGAATACGGACACATGTGAATACACACGATGGAGCGCATCCAGCCTGCATTGCCGTAGGTACAGAAGGTGAAAAACAGGACCCAGAACGCGGCCAGCATACTGGTGTTCAAGGTAAAGAAACCGGTCACCAGCTCACGGATAGGCAGGAAATAACCGACAAAGGTCAGGCCGCTGATCAGCGCGACGGCCAGCCAGGCGACGTGTTTGAGGGTCTTGCGGAGCGCGAGCTCACGGGTGATTGCTTTGCTGTCCTGTGTCCGGCGTTTGTTCGCCGGGCCTTCGAGTTTCTCCTCAAACCAGATGTAGATGAAGGTCCAGACGGTTTGCGGACACATATAACCGCACCAGACACGGCCCAGGAAAGTGGTGACAAAAAATAGGGCAAAGGCCGCGACCATTAACAGCGAGGCAAGCAGGGTCAGATCCTGTGGCCAGAAGGTGGTGCCAAAAATCGTAAACTGCTGACGGCCAATATCGAGCAGGATGGCCTGACGGTCGTTGTAAGTGATCCAGGGCAGAATCAGAAACAGTCCCATCATGACCCAGCCCATTCGCTGGCGCAGCTGTTGGTAAACCCCTTTCATCGCCCGCACGTAAATGCGGTTGCTGGGGTTGAAGCGGTCATCGCCGCCTTTGTGGGTTTTCGGATTGAACTCCTGTGGAGTCACATCCTTGATTTTGATTCTCTCTTGGCTCATGACATTGCTTCCTTGGGCATTGCCGTTCATTTCGGCGACTGTTGCCCGGGTGCATGGCCTGGGCAATCATGATATCGGTTGTAATAAATCCGGATTATATCTTATCTAACTGGTTGAATATTCTACCTCGCTCAAAAACCCACGAATAAAAGCTTATTAACGATGTGGTTTATTTGAGGACGCCGCGCGCCTTCAGCAAGGCTGTTTTAAAATCCGGTTCGCAGTCTTTCGCCAGTCCTGGGATCATGGCTGATTTTTCCGTCTGCCCCATCTTGAGCTGGTAAATCAGCATGTCGTCACTCAGCGCTTCCAGACTGCCATGAAAGCCGGCTTCCTGTGCCAGTTGGGCCAGGACGGTCGTCAGGTTTAACTCTGGATGCTGCTGCCAGTAAGGAGCCAGCAGGGTCAGCAATTCTGAAATACGGTGTTCGGCCATCTTTGCTTCCTGATTAAACTTATACTTTGTGTGGATGATACCAGAGGTCAATCTCTGCCCAAAATCAGAGCATGAGCTGCGGCTTGATGAACCCGGATCGGGCAGATAAACTGGTTTCATAAATGAACACACCCGAAGCACACTGACAAGGAGTCGAGATGTCACTTTTTCATAAAACGCTGGCCAGTCTGGGGTTGGGTGGCGCCCGTGTTGACACGGTTCTGGAGACTGAAGTGCTGCTGCCTGGTCAGACATTACCGATACAAATCCATGTCAAAGGCGGCAAGGTTGACCAGTCGGTTCATCATGTCCATCTGTACCTCTGTTGCCGGTATGAGGACGAAGTGCCGGTCAGTCGTGGAGACAGCGAGCGGCGGCTGGAAAAGGTGCACAAAACGTTTACGCTGGCGCAATGGCATCTGCCGGAAGCTTTTACAATCGGTGCAGGTGAGCAGCGTCAGTTTGAATGCCGTTTTGAATTGCCGAGCAATACGCCCATCACGATCGGCGATTCGGGTGTTTGGCTGGAAACTCATCTGGATGTGCCGCTGGTTCTGGATCCCAAAGATAAAGATCCGCTGACCATTCGGCCTGACCCGTTACTGGATGGGGTGTTCACCGCACTGGAGCAGAGCGGCTTCCGGATTTTACAGGTGGAGTGCGAGGCAGCAGCCGGGTTTGCCCTGCCATTTGTTCAGGTGTTTGAGTTTGTGCCGGTGGACGGGCCGTTTCACGGTCGCTGGCGGGAGCTGGAGCTGATCACTCAGATTGAGGGGGATGAACTGAAACTCTGGTTCTCGATTGACCGCCGTCAACGAGGGGTGAGCGGCATGCTGGCCAGCCTGATCGGCAGTCATGAGCTGAAACGGGAGCTGACCATACCACTGACGCTCCCACCATCTGAAGCCGGGGAACGTGTTGTGGCATATCTGGCGCAAGTCGATGATCCGTCGGACTGAGTTGGTATCCTTGTCACAGCCTTGTCATGAAATTCAGCTTACACGTGTAAGCTAAACTGTGCCATACTGCTGGCAATTGACGTGACAATGGATAATTTACATGGCCAGACAGCAAAACGCTCCCTATACCGTTGCCGAAGAAGTGGCAAACAGCCTCAGTCATGGCGCGGGCATGATTTTCGGTATCGTGGCTCTGGTCATGCTGCTGATGCGGGCAGTCGAGGTGAATGCCGACGCGCTGAGTATTGCCAGCCTGAGTATTTACGGGGCCAGTATGATCCTGCTTTATCTGGCCTCAACGCTCTATCACGCGATTCCTTTTGATGGCGCCAAGCGGGTTCTGAAGACGTTGGATCACTGTGCGATTTATCTGTTGATTGCCGGAACGTACACGCCTTTCCTGCTGATAACTTTACGGACGCCATTGGCGGTCACTCTGATGGCAGTGATCTGGACCGTTGCTCTGCTGGGGATTATTTTCAAAGTCGCGTTTGTCTATCGCTTCAAACGTTTGTCGCTGGTGATCTATCTGGCGATGGGCTGGTTGTCTCTGGTGGCGGTTTATCCGCTGGCGATGGCGATGTCGACGGCCGGTCTGGTGCTGCTGGCTGCGGGCGGTGTGGTGTATTCGCTGGGCGTGGTGTTTTATGTCAATCAGCAGATCCCGTACAACCACGCAATCTGGCACCTGTTCGTGCTGGGCGGCACCGTCTGCCATTTCCTGGCCATTTACCTGTACGTCGCGCCGACAGCCGGATTGTTCGGCTGAGCCCGGTGTACTGACCGGGCTGTATCAGTTTTTCCAGAACGCCGGAAATGCCAGCACAAGCACGGTCAGAATTTCCAGCCGGCCCATCAGCATACCCAGACTCAGGATCCATTTGGCAGCGTCCGGCAGCGGTGCAAAGTTGCCGGTCGGGCCAATCACCTCACCCATCCCCGGTCCGACATTCGCAACTGCGGTCACGGAACCACTGATACTGGTGACCGGATCCAGCCCCAGCATCGCCAGCAAGGCAGCAATGATGATAATGGTCATGATAAACGTCAGTGCAAAGGCAACCACGGAACGCACGATGCCGTCTGTCACCGGGCGCTGGTTATAGCGCTGAATGAATACCCCGGACGGATGAATGAGCTGCATCAGCTGCTTCCGAAGTAATGCGATGGCAATCTGAAAGCGGAAGACCTTAAATCCCCCGGCGGTCGAACCGGAACAGCCGCCCACCAGCATCATGAAGGCAAAAACCACGGTCGGGAATGCGCCCCAGGCGGTGAAGTCTTCCAGCCCGAAGCCTGTGGTCGTGACGACGGAAATAATATTGAACAGGGAGACCCGAAGGGCGTCGGTGAAGGCATAGCCGTCTTTCCAGCACAGCCACATGGTCACCATCAGACTGACGATCAGCACGGTCATCGTGTAGCCACGGACCTGCGCGTCGCGGAGCAGCGATCCCGGCTGGCGTTTTCGCAGCGCCTGGACGAACAGTAAAAATGGCAGTCCCCCGGCAAACATGAAGATGATGGCCACCCAGTGCGCTGCATTGGAAAAATGATTCATCGAGCCGTCTGAGGTGGAATACCCCCCGGTCGACAAGGTGGTAAAGGCGTGGTTGATGGCATCGAAGGTGTTCATGCCTGCCACCATGTAGCCCAGCACACACATCATGGTCAGACTGAGATAAACCGTGACGATATTCTTGGCGACGTTTTTGGTCCGGGGCGAGCTTTTCTCCGACCAGTCAGACGATTCCGTCTGGAACAGGCGCATCCCCCCGACATTCAGCATCGGCAGAATGGCAACCCCCATCACAATAAAGCCAATCCCGCCCAGCCATTGCAGGGTGGAACGCCACAGCAAAATACTGGGGGCCATGTCATCCAGCCCGCTTAACACCGTTGAGCCTGTGGTTGTAATGCCGGACATGGTCTCGAAATAGGCGTCAGTGAAACTGATGTGGTTGATCAGCATGAAAGGCAGCGCGGCAAAGGCGCTGGCCACCGTCCAGACCAGTGTCGTCAGCAGGAACATATCCCGCACCCCGAGTTTGAATTCCCGGACCTTGCCGAATGTCAGGCAGGCAAACGCGACGATATGGGTGATAATGACGGCTGTGGCAAAATCGATAAAGCCCCCTGTCCCGGTCAGAAAGGCCAGAATGGTGGGCAGATACATGAACAGGGCGATCTTGGATAAGACTAGCCCGATCACAAAGAGAATGGGTCGTAAGTTAACCATAGCGGCTCAGAGGAAGAACGGGCTAGGCTGGAACAGACGCTCCACATCAGGGATATATTTCTTATCGACCAGGAACATCACCACGTGGTCATCCTGCTCGATCACAGTGCGGTCATGGGCAATCAGCACTTCTTCTCCCCGAACGATGGCACCTATCGTGGTGCCCGGTGGCAGTTTGATGTCGCCGATCGCTTTGCCCACCACTTTGGAGGTGGTGGAATCACCGTGCGCAATGGCTTCAATCGCTTCGGCTGCACCCCGTCGCAGGGAGGACACGTTGACGATATCGGCTTTGCGGACATGGGTCAGCAACGCAGAAATGGTGGCTTGCTGCGGCGAAATCGCAATATCAATGGTGCCGCCCTGCACCAGATCGACGTAAGCACCGCGCTGGATCAGCACCATGACTTTTTTGGCGCCCATCCGTTTGGCCAGCATCGCCGACATGATGTTGGCTTCATCATCGTTGGTGACGGCAATGAAGACGTCAATCTGCTCGATATGTTCTTCGCTCAGCAGCTCCTGATCGGAGGCATCACCACAGAAAACAATGGTGTTGGTCAGCATTTCCGACAGGCTTTCCGCCCGCTGTGGGTTGCGCTCAATCAGTTTCACGCTGTAGCTGTTTTCAAGCCGCTTGGCCAGACCGGCTCCGATATTCCCGCCGCCGACAATCATCAGACGTTTGTATGGCTTTTCCAGCCGTTGCAGTTCACTCATCACGGAGCGGATGTGGTTGCTGGCTGCCACGAAGAAAACTTCGTCATCGGCTTCGATAATAGTGGTGCCCTGCGGACGAATGGGCCGGCCCTGACGGAAAATGGCTGCGACCCGGGTGTCGACATGAGGCATATGCTCACGCAGTGCGGAGAGTGCATTCCCGACCAGCGGGCCCCCATAGTAGGCTTTGACGGCAACCAGTCCGACTTTGTTGTCGGCGAATCCAACCACCTGCAGCGCACCCGGATAAGCGATCAGACGTTCGATATAACCGGTCACCAGCTCTTCCGGCGCAATCAGATGATCGACCGGGACGGCATCGGTATGGAACAGCTGATGTTTTTCTTTGAGGTATTCCGGTGACCGGATCCGGGCAACCCGGTTGGGGGTGTTGAAGAGTGAGAAGGCGATCTGGCAGGCAATCATGTTGGTTTCGTCAGAATTGGTCACGGCAACCAGCATGTCTGCGTCTTGCGCCCCGGCATCGCGTAAGGTCCGGGGATGGCTTGCATAGCCCTGCACGACCCGTAAGTCGTATTTGTCCTGCAATTCCCGTAATCGCTCCGGGTTTGCGTCGACAATGGTAATGTCGTTGTTCTCGCCGACCAGATTCTCTGCCAGCGTACCGCCGACCTGACCTGCGCCTAGGATGATAATTTTCATAGCTGTTGCCTGATGAATGCTCTCAGATCGATGCTGTTGCCGTAAGGTTACACTGCCTTGACAAGAGAAGCAGCATTTTTAGCCAGTTTGCACAAAGACTTAACTTTACAGTTTTGTCATGAACGCTGCTGCTCTCGTGATGGTTTTCAGGCGTGTGGCTGCTTTTTCAGCACGGCATAGTAAAAGCCGTCCATGTCCGATTCGCCCGGCAGGATTTGTCGTCCCGGCGCCGTTTCACTGCCGTTGTCTGCCCGATCGGCCAGAGATGCATCTGCGGTCCGGGCCAGAAACGCTGTCACCTGTTCCCGGTTTTCCTGCGGCATGATGGAGCAGGTTGCGTACACCAGAGTACCGCCCGGTTTCAGTTGCTGCCACATCGCATCCAGAATCTCGGCCTGCAGACTGGCCAGTGCCTCAATATCTTCGGCGCGACGCAGCCATTTGATATCCGGATGGCGACGGATCACCCCGGTGGCCGAACACGGTGCGTCAAGGAGAATACGGTCGAATGCTTCACCCTGCCACCATTGCTGCGGATAGCGCGCGTCTGCGCACAGCACCTCAGCGTCCAGTTTCAGGCGTTGCAGGTTTTCTTTCACGCGAAGCAGACGATGTTCGTCACTGTCGATGGCGACCACGCGCGCATCAGGCACCCGCTCCAGAATATGGGCTGTTTTTCCGCCGGGTGCAGCACAGCAATCCAGAATCAGTTCACCCGCCTGCGGCTGCAGGTAGTCGACCGCTAACTGAGCGGCGGCATCCTGTACGGAAACCCAGCCTTCGGCAAAGCCCGGCAGTTGCTGAACATCGCAGGCCCGGGTCAGTTGCAGCGCATCTGCCGCTTGCGGATGTTCAGTGGCACTGATGTTCTCGGCTTCCAGTAAAGCCAGATATTGTGTGCGCTCATGATGACGATGGTTCACCCGCAGCCACATGGGGGCCTTGGTGTTGTTGGCAGCGGTAACGGCATCAAGCTGGTCCGGGTAGTGGGCACGCAACATTTTCAGCAGCCAGCCCGGATGACCGTATCGACCCGCATCATGCTGCATGGCCTGGTGGTCCAGCGTTTCCTGCTGGCGCTGATAGTTTCGCAGGATGGCATTGATCAGGCCCCGCAGCTGAGGCTTCTTCAGCGTTTTGGTGGCATCGACGGTTTCTGCAACCGCAGCATGAGCCGGGATCCGCATAAAGCTCAGCTGATACAGGCCCACCAGAATCAGATGGTGAAAGACGCGCTGCTTGCCTTTGAGTGGTTTGTCCATCAGAGACTGGGTAATGCTTTCCAGGCGTGGCAGCCAGCGCAGCACTCCATAGCAAATCTCTTGCAGTAATGCCTGATCGCGGGGTTTGATTTCCTGTTGTGCTGCAGGCAAGGCAACAGAAAGCGATTGACCCTGATCCACCACCTGATAGATCACCTGGGCTGCAGCAGCTCTTACATTCATGAATGTGTTCCTGACTCGATGTTCATCTGAACGCTGCTGAGATGCAGCGATTCTGCCGCCGGAGCGACGAAAGAAAAAGCCAGTGCAACATGCAAATGCAAGGTTCACTGGCTGAGATATCCGGACTGGACGCTGAAATTACAGCACAGTACCCGGCGTGAACCACTCATGGCGAGAGTTCAGCAAATCCTGTGCGGCCATGGCTTTTTTCCCCGGGGGCTGCAATTGCGTCAGACGCAGCGCGCCCTGACCGGTCGCAACCACTATCCCCTGCTTGTCGGCAGACAGGATGGTGCCCGGAGCCTGGTTCTGGTTGTCTGCTTCGACAGCAGCCTGCCAGACTTTGACATTTTGTCCGGCCACTTCAAAAAAGCTCATCGGCCACGGGTTAAATGCGCGGATGCAACGTTCGATGGCATCGGCATCCATGGACCAGTCGATTTTGGCTTCTTCTTTACTGAGCTTCTCAGCGTAGTTCGCCCGTTCGTCGTTTTGTTTCTCCGGAATCGCACGTCCGGCAGCAATATCGTCCAGACAGGCCAGCAATGCCTGTGGGCCGAGTTCAGCCAGCTTGTTGTACATGCTGGCGCTGGTGTCGGTGGATTCGATCGGCAGCGAAGCGATTTTCAGCATATCGCCGGTATCGAGGCCTTCATCCATCTGCATGATGGTGACGCCGGTTTCTGCATCGCCAGCCCAGATGGCCCGCTGAATCGGCGCAGCACCCCGCCAGCGAGGCAGAATTGAACCATGGACGTTGATACAGCCCAGGCGCGGCGTATCCAGCACAACGCTTGGCAGAATCAAACCATAGGCGACAACGATCATGATGTCGGCATTCAGGCTTGCCAGTTCTTGTTGTGCTGCTTCATCGCGCAAGGTTTTGGGTTGGTAGACCGGAATGTCATGTTCCAGCGCCAGTTGTTTGACCGGGCTGGCGGTCAGTTTTTTTCCCCGTCCGGCAGGTTGGTCCTGACGGGTATAAACAGCAATGATGTCGTGCTGAGAAGACAATAACGCCGCCAGATGACGGGCGGCGAAATCAGGCGTACCAGCAAAGACGATACGTAACGGTTGGCTCAAGATAACCTCGGCTTCTTAGATTTGCTCTTGGTAGCGCTTCATTTTTTCCAGTTTTTTCTGGATACGCTGGCGTTTGAGCGGAGACAGGTAATCCACAAACAGTTTTCCTGCCAGATGGTCCAGTTCGTGCTGCACACAAATGGCCAGCAGATCGTCCGCTTCGAAGGTATATTCTTTGCCGTCGCGATCGAAAGCACGTACGGTGACTTCTGCAGCACGTGGAACCAGTGCACGCGCACCCGGTACCGACAGGCAGCCTTCTTCAATCCCGTCTTCACCGCGTTTTTCCAGAATTTCCGGGTTGATCAGCACCATCGGCTGGTCGCGCTCTTCCGATATATCAATGACGACAATGCGCTGATGAATATCTACCTGAGTGGCCGCCAGGCCGATCCCGTCCTCGTCATACATGGTGTCCAGCATGTCGTCGACGATTTTCTGGATTTCAGGTGTCACCGCTTCGACCGGCTTGGCAACCGTCCGCAGGCGATCATCTGGGAAAGTTAACACGTTTAGTACAGACATAGATTCCCGTAAAAATAGACGTATAAAAAGAGATTCACTTGATTTGCTCTAATTCTAGTCATTTTCAACTTCAAATAACAGCTTTTGCCATCCCTTGCGGCGTGCTCCCAACCTGTGAGGTCAGCCGCTGCGGGCGATTCCCGTGCTGAAAAAGCAGAAAGAAAACCGAGAAATCTGCCGCAAACGTATGGGGAGATTGTGGGTTCGTCTGGTCGATTCCAGAGCGTGCTGGCAGGGTGTTTTCCTTATTTTTCAGCCCACAGAGGAATCACAGATGACAAGGCTCGGCTGGTTCGGGATGTGCTGGATGATGCTTTGCCTTGGTGACGCGCACGCATCCGGGCGGCTTCAGGCGGCACTGATTTCATCGGCAGACAAGGCCATCGCACCGCGTATTGTGCCGGTTTTGCATGGCAGGGAATATCTGGTGCAGGAAGATGTGCTTCATGTGCCGGACGCGTTGCCC
Source organism: Photobacterium sp. GJ3 (assembly GCF_018199995.1). Classification (NCBI taxonomy): domain Bacteria; kingdom Pseudomonadati; phylum Pseudomonadota; class Gammaproteobacteria; order Vibrionales; family Vibrionaceae; genus Photobacterium; species Photobacterium sp. GJ3. The sequence goes on from NZ_CP073578.1 coordinate 3,459,656, forward strand.
TTGGGTAGCCAGTGGGGCATTTATCGACCGGGCCGAAGCTTTCCTCTGACTGAGCATGATCATGTTGCGGGCGATCCTTCGGCCAGTCCATTCTGGGGGATGCTGCCGGTTGCCCGGGCGACGGTGATCGGACATACAACGCAGGGCAGTCGGTTATCGATTGAAGATGGTATTCAGGAGGTTAGAGCAGGTGATTACTTGCTGGCGCGCACTGAAACCCCTCTGCTTTCTCTGAGATGAAAAAGACGACAGCAGAACCACCTGTCTCGACCGCCCGTGTGGTAGGCGGCCTGTATAAGCAGCATTATTTGGCGCCGCAGGACTGGCTGGTGTTAGATCGGGGGACGCGGGATGGCCTGGCCGCCGGGCAGCGCTGGCGAATCGATCGCAATGTGCTTGGGCAGCCAGTGGTCGCTGAGGTTGAGGTTCATCAGGCCGCCATGCACCTGAGCCTGGCGCGGGTGTTATCGGGAGAGGGCCCTATTCAGACGGGCGATGTGGCTCAGTGGATCCCATCACATGAAAAGTGAGCACGAAGACTGGCTGGCACTGGCCGCAGTATCAGGCTTGGGTGGTCAGCGAATTTGTCAGTTGCTGCAGCATGGCAGTGTGACTGAGATTCGTCGCTTGCCTGATCAGGCCTTACTGGCGCTGGGTCTGAAAGCCGCTCAAATTGCACAGCTGCGTCAGCCGAATCAGGCGCGGCTGAGTGAGGCATTGCGCTGGTGTGAGCAAGAGAACCAGCATGCCGTGGTGCTCGGTGATCCGGGCTATCCGCGACTGCTTAAGGAAATCAGTTCTCCGCCCCCGTGCTCTTTGTCCGGGGAGAGCCTAAATGGTTGCTCGAGCCGCAACTGGCGATTGTCGGCAGCCGGACTGCGAGTCTGGATGGCCGGGAAGCCGCCCGGGATTTTGCGGCGGCGATGGTGGCGGCTGACTATGTGGTCACCAGTGGTCTGGCGCTGGGGATTGATGGCCACGCCCATGACAGTGCACTGAAAAACGGTGGTGCCACTGTAGCGGTATTAGGTGCCGGGCTGAATCGGATCTATCCGGCCTCACACCGGGCGCTGGCAGGGCAAATTGTCGAACAAGGGGCACTTGTCTCTGAGTTCTGGCCCTCTGAGCCACCTCGCCCACAGCATTTTCCCCGCCGAAACCGGATTATCAGTGGCCTGTCTGTGGGAGTGCTGGTAGTGGAAGCTGCTTTGAAAAGTGGTTCTTTGATCACCGCCCGGTATGCTTTGGAGCAAGATCGCGAAGTTTTTGCCTTGCCTGGGTCGATTTATGCACCTGGAAGCAAAGGATGTAACGCCTTGATAAAATCCGGTGCTAAACTGGTGGAAAGTCCGGTCGATATCTTTGAGGAGGTTGGTACACTCACCGATTGTGCGAAAAGTAGTCAAATGAGCGTATCGCTGCCACATCCTGAAAATGAGCAATTGCCATTTAATGCGGTGTTGGCTAACGTAGGCAATGAAGCAACACCCGTAGATGTGGTTGCTGAACGCTGTGCACAACCTGTCCATGAAGTGATGACGCAATTACTGGAATTAGAATTGCAAGGGGTTGTCACCTCAGTGCCCGGTGGCTATATCAGATCGAGGAGGGGCTAGTCATGATGGATATACTCATGTACCTGTTTGAAACCTATATTCACAGCGACGCTGAATTGATGGTGGATCAGGACGAATTGTCTGAAGAGCTGCTGCGAGCAGGATTTCATCAGGAAGACATCTATAAAGCACTGACTTGGTTAGAGAAACTTGCTGCACTTCAGGATACCGACCATACCCCGTACATGAATACCAGTGCGGTGACTTCCATCCGTATTTATACCCCGGAAGAAATGAATCGTCTGGATGTGGCCTGCCGTGGTTTTCTGACTTATCTTGAACAGATCCATGTGCTGAGTTCTGAAACGCGTGAAATGGTGGTCGATCGGGTCATGGAACTCGAAACCGCAGAGTTTGTGTTAGATGATCTGAAATGGATCATTCTGATGGTGCTCTTTAATGCACCCGGAAATGAAAGTGCTTACAGTCAAATGGAAGAGCTGCTCTACGGAGCGGAAGACGGATATCTGCATTAATTGCCAATTCACAGGAGACAAGGCCTGACGTATGGCCAGTAAAATCAATCCTGATCTCTTTAATGCGCAACCAGTTCATGATGAGACGCCCTGCCCACAATGCGGGGCGGCTCTGTTATTGCGCCATGGAAAACACGGTCCGTTTTTGGGCTGTAGTGCCTATCCGGCCTGCGATTACATCAAGCCTTTGCACCACAATGATGGCCATATTGTGAAAGCTCTCGGTGTCCCTTGCCCGGCGTGTCAGCACGAGCTTGTTTTGCGTCAGGGGCGTTACGGCATGTTCATTGGCTGCAGCCATTATCCTGAGTGTAACCATATTGAGCCCCAGAAAGTCTCCTCTTCAGGTTCAGTGGACGACGAACCTGCCCGGCCATGTCCTGAATGTGGTACTGGCCATCTGGTGAAGCGGAACAGCCGCCATGGCAAGGTGTTTTATGGCTGTGACAGCTATCCCAAGTGTAAGTTTGTGCTGAACGCACAGCCAATAGAGGGCCCCTGTGAAGCTTGTGGCTATCCTTTGTTGGTGCTCAAAAAGCTATCTGGCGGTGAGAAAAAGCAGTGTGCAAACCGCAAGTGTCAGCATTTGCAGCAGAACTGACTCAACAATTTTCATCGACTGTCACCGTCGGTGAAGGCCTGTCCGCATTCAGATTTAGCTGATAAGTGACTGTACAATCTATTGCACCGATGGCTTCTGATAGACTGGCATCCCCGTACAGACTTTCCAGACTATATCGCGCTAAAACAGAATCATTGCTCGTTCCGGCGATTAATAAAAACCAGTCCCCACCGTTTCCCGACGGCGCAAATGGGAAATCGCCCAGCCCTTCTACGATTGCACTAATGCTGATATCTGAACCAGGGTAGCCAAAACGGGTGGCGACCAATGTGCCATCGCGGAGAATCACATTTGCATTGGGGCTATGTTCGACCTGTTGAATCGTTGCTAATCCATATAATTCACCGATACCTGCTTCTATCGCCGCTTTGAGTCCATTGAGTGCTGAAATACGGGCATCACTTTGTAAATTTAAAAAACGGGGTGCTGCGTAGACAGCGAGAATACCGATGATGACAATAACAACAACGAGCTCAATTAATGTGAATCCCTTATTTCTCATATGAATGCTGACCCTTACAAACAGAAATTTCTGTATCTAAGGACCCAGTCAGGTTGAATAAATTCCAGATGAGAAGTCTTGCGAATGTGCCCTGTCAGAAGAAAAAAGCCAGCGTTTGCTGGCTTTTTGACTTTCAGGGGGAGTTGTGTGGCTCAACTGAGACGGACAACAGGAAAGCTGTCGCTCGGGAGATGCTGAGCCAGCGTGTCCAGAGTCTGAACCAGTTCATTATGACTGGCAGCTGTGACATTAATATGACCCATTTTGCGCCCTGCCCTTTTTTCTTTGCCATACCAGTGAATATGGCAGCCCGGCAGTGCCAGTACATCAGTTGGAACCGTGTCTTCACCCAGAATGTTAATCATGACGGTACTGCGGATGGCCTTGGTATTCCCTAAGGGCAAATCGCACACGGCGCGTAAGTGATTTTCAAACTGGCAGGTATCGGCACCCTGTTGGGTCCAGTGACCGGAATTGTGCACCCGAGGCGCGATTTCATTGACCAGCAATGTTCCGTTTACATCAAAGAACTCAATGGCCAGCACGCCCACATACCCGAGGGTCTCTGCGACTGCATTGAACATGCCTTCTGCCTGCTGCTGTAAATCACCCTGTGTTTCCAGCGCCAGCGAGCGGCTGAGGACACCGTCGGTATGTACATTTTCCGTCAGCGGGTAGATGGCTGTGTCGCCGGCCTGATTGCGTGCACCAATCAGGGAGACTTCCCGCTGAAAGGGCACGAAAGCTTCTGCAACAATGGACTGCGCTGGCGCGTCGGCCAGAAATGCCGCAATGTCCTGCCAGACGGCCGGGATCTGGTCGGCCGTTTTCAGGCGCCACTGACCTTTGCCGTCATAGCCCCCGAGTGAGCTTTTCAGCACCAGCGGCAAGCCGATGTGCTGGGATGCTGCAACCAGATCCGTTTCTGCGTTGATCAGCTGATACCGGGCATTTGCCACGCCTGCCTGATCCAGCAGGGCCTTTTCAATCCGGCGATCGCCACCGGCTTTAATCGCTGCAGCACCGGGTTTCAGCTTGCCACTGGCTTCACAGGCGTCGAGCACATCGTGCGGTACATGTTCAAATTCAGCTGTGATCACATCGGCATAGCGGATGGCATTGTCCAGTCCGGAAAGAACCGGTGCCAGAGTGAGTGGATGAACAACCTGACCACTGGTTACGTCATAGGCGACAACATCGATATTCAGTGGTGCGCCTGCCAGTGCCATCATACGGGCGAGCTGACCTGCGCCTAATACCAGAACCTTTTTCATGCTCAGACTTCCTCAGATGGATCCGGTTGGCTGAGTACGGTTTCTGTTTGTGCTTTGCGGAAGGCATCAATGGCAGCCATCACGCCTGCATCTTGCGTGCCGATAATCTGTGCGGCCAGTAGACCGGCATTGGCCGCGCCAGCTTCCCCAATCGCCAGTGTGCCGACGGCCACACCTTTTGGCATCTGGACAATGGATAACAGTGAGTCCAGCCCTTTCAGGGCGCGAGACTGGACCGGAACGCCCAGTACCGGAAGGCTGGTATAGGCCGCTGTCATCCCCGGCAGATGCGCTGCACCGCCAGCGCCGGCGATAATGACGGAAATACCGCGCTCATGGGCGGTTTCAGCATATTCTGCCAGCAGATGCGGAGTCCGGTGCGCGGAAACCACCCGGGTTTCATACGCGATATTGAATCGCTCCAGCATCTCAGCTGCATGTTGCATGGTTGGCCAGTCAGATTTTGAGCCCATAATAATACCGACTTTCATCCCGAACTCCTTAGGGTTATGTGAATCAGGCACGAGGGTTTGGGGCGCATTATACGGAGATTTTTGTTTAAGGAAAACGTTTGCGTCGCGCTCTGGCGTCCAATGGGTGCAGTTCGCTGAGATTCGTTTAAAATAGCCCTCAGTTCATTTCAGCCGCTGCCAGCAGATATGGCCGGCGTTAACGCATTGAGGATCGTGTGGATAATTTAAGCCAAGTGGTCACCGCGCTGGAGCAAGGTGAAGTTATTGCCTACCCGACAGAAGCTGTGTTTGGTGTCGGATGTGATCCGGATAACCCGGAAGCCGTCAGTCGGTTACTGGCACTCAAACAACGCCCGGTGGAAAAGGGGCTGATTCTGATTGCAGCTGATTATGATCAGCTTGCCCCTTATATTGATGACAGCCAGCTAACGGAAGCGCAAAAAGCGAAGATTTTTGCGACCTGGCCCGGCCCGGTGACCTGGGTGATGCCAACCAAACCTGGCGTGCCTGCTTTTCTGACCGGGCAGTTTTCGACTATTGCCGTCCGGGTGACGGATCATCCGCTGGTTCAGCAGCTTTGCCGGACATTCGGCAAACCACTCACGTCAACCAGTGCCAATCTGACCGGTGAGCCGCCTTGCCGGAATGTGCAGGAAGTACAAGCACAGTTGGGCGCGCATTTGAAAACGATTTTGCACGGTGAGACCGGTGGCCGTGACAATCCATCCGAAATTCGCGATGCTGCCACAGGACAAATTTTCCGACAGGGATAAAGAACGCATGCAAGACGTCAATAAACACGCCGTGAAGGCGTTTCTCCTCGAACTCCAGGACAAGATTTGCCAGGCGCTGGAAGCGCAGGATGGCGAGGCCCGCTTTGTTGAAGACAGCTGGGAACGTGAAGAAGGTGGCGGTGGCCGCAGCCGGGTGATTCGCCATGGCGCGGTGTTTGAACAGGGCGGCGTGAATTTCTCCCATGTTTATGGCGCTCAGATGCCCGCATCTGCAACGGCACATCGGCCGGAACTGGCTGGTCGTCGTTTTGAAGCCATGGGCGTCTCTCTGGTCATTCACCCGAAGAATCCGCATATTCCGACGTCTCATGCCAATGTCCGCTTCTTTATTGCCGAAAAAGAGGGTGAAGATCCGGTCTGGTGGTTTGGCGGTGGGTTCGATCTGACCCCATTCTACCCGGTTGAAGAAGATTGTCGTCACTGGCATCAGGTCGCAAAAGATCTCTGCGCGCCTTTTGGTGAAGAGGTTTATGCCGAACATAAAGCCTGGTGTGATCGATACTTCTTCCTGCCCCACCGTCAGGAAACCCGTGGTGTTGGCGGCTTGTTCTTTGATGATCTGAATCAGTGGGGCTTTGAGAAAAGCTTTGCGTATATGCAGGCAGTGGGTCTGGGATTTCTGGATGCCTATCTGCCGATTGTTGAAAAGCGGGCCGCAACGCCGTTTGGTGAGCGTGAACGTGAGTTTCAGTTGTATCGTCGTGGCCGTTATGTTGAATTTAATCTGGTTTACGATCGCGGCACTTTATTTGGCCTGCAAAGTGGTGGCCGGACGGAATCGATTCTGATGTCCATGCCGCCGCTGGCGCGCTGGGAGTATTGTTACCAGCCGGAAGCCGATTCTCAGGAAGCCCGTTTGTATACATACCTCACCCCGCGTGACTGGTAATTATCGTTAGTTAAGGAAAATTTGCAGCCATGAGTCAGGACAAGGACCAGTATGCCGTTTTCGGCAACCCGATTGCCCAGAGTAAGTCCCCGTTTATTCACACACTGTTTGCACGCCAGACAGCACAGCACATGAACTATGAAGCGCAGCTGGTGCCTTTGGAGGCATTCCGGGCTGCGGCCGATCAGTTCTTTGCTCAGGGGGGCCGTGGCTGCAATATTACTGTGCCATTTAAAGAGCAGGCTTTTGCCTATGCAAACCAACTGACCGAACGGGCGCAATTGGCGGGTGCGGTGAACACGCTCAAGAAACTCGACGATGGCGGAATTCTGGGAGATAACACGGATGGTGAGGGCCTGGTGCAGGATCTCCTGCGCCATCATGTGGGATTCAATGAGAAACGGATTCTGCTGGTGGGTGCCGGGGGCGCTGCTCGCGGTGTGATTTTACCGCTGCTGGCTCAGCAACCGGCAAGCCTGACGATTACAAACCGGACCCTGACGAAAGCGGTTGAGCTGGCCGATTTATTTGCCCCCCATGGTGAGGTCTCTGCACTGGCACTGGAGGATCTGTCCGAGTCACAGCCTTATGACCTGATTATCAATTCAACGTCGGCCAGCCTCAGTCAGTCATTACCGGGTATTCCGGAGATATTGATTCACCCGGATGTGGTCTGCTACGACATGGTTTACGGACAAACGCAAACTACGTTTAATCAATGGGCAGCACAACTCGGAGCCAGTCAGGTCATCGATGGTCTTGGGATGCTGGTGGGTCAGGCGGCGGAAAGCTTTTTGTTATGGCGTGGCATACGCCCGGGTACCGAACAAGTACTGCGTGAACTGCGTCGTTCTCTTCAAACAAAATAAAAGAGTCATCATGAATCAGGATATATTGTTTGCTGATCTGCAAACCTGGGACAGCGAGCGCAAGGCCGTTTGCTTTCCGGCACAGCAAGCCGGAGCGTTGATCCGGTGCTGGGTCAGTCTTGCTTGGCTGGAAAATCAAGCGGGTTCTTCCCTGTCGGATGAGGCAGCCATACTGACCGCCTTTGCCGAATACCGCTTTGATCTGGAAGAGATGGCTGAATCTCTGATCGAAGAAGAAGCATTCAACGCCGCGGGAGACATTGAACTCGGCTGAACTTAGTCTGCTTCGGCCAGATATTCATTTTTGAGCCGAACATAGTTGTCAGCGGATTGTGGCAGAAAAGCCAGTTCAGCTTCTGTGAGGGGTCTGGCTTGTTTCGCCGGACTGCCCACATACAAATACCCGCTCTGTAAAATCTTCCCGGGTGGTACCAATGTCCCTGCCCCAATGATTACATCATCTTCAATCACCGCAGCATCCAGAATAATGGCACCCATCCCGACCAGAACCCGGTTCCCGACCCTGCACCCATGAAGCATGGCTTTGTGGCCAATTGTCACATCATCACCAATAATAAGAGGATGGCCATCAGGATTGCTGTCGCTTTTTCGGGTGACGTGTAGCACCGTGCCGTCCTGGATGTTGGTCCGCTCACCGATTCGGATGTGGTTCACATCCCCGCGCGCTGCAACGAGTGGCCAAATGCTGCTGTGATCGGCCAAGTGAATCTCCCCAACCAGCACTGCTGATGAGTCGACATAGACTTTTTCACCGAGTGTCGGGCGAATGCCTTGATAAGGTCGAAGTGAGTTTTGCATGGGGGTACCTCTTTTTGGGTGTGCAGACAGCGTTACTTTCAAGTTCAGCGGTGTTTATACCATCGAAAATTCGGTATGTTGCATGAATATTGTCCGTTTGATCAAGAATGATGAATTTATTTCAATTTGGCTATTGCCAACGTGATCGAACTCTCTATAATGCCGCCTCACCGACACGGAGGAACGGCAGAAAGCGGTTCGGTCCGGAGAGGTAAGCGGCAAGAAATTAAATTGAATAAAGTGTTTGACACTTCATTTTGATTCGATAGAATGGCCGCCCGTTTCGAGAGTTGAATCACAAGATTCAATGTGAAACAAAACGTTCTTTAACAATTTGACCATGCAATCTGTGTGGGCACTCGACAATGATACAGTCAAAAGATTTTATCAGTGAGCTGAGTGACCAATTGGTAGCACTTTCTTGAAAGAGTTACCGGCACAGTCAATTCGTTTCAACTTCGGTTGAAACATCAGTAATCACTGAGCCGCTTCTCTTCGGAGAGGCAACAAAATTCTAATTGAAGAGTTTGATCATGGCTCAGATTGAACGCTGGCGGCAGGCCTAACACATGCAAGTCGAGCGGCAGCGACATCAACAATCCTTCGGGTGCGTTGATGGGCGGCGAGCGGCGGACGGGTGAGTAATGCCTGGGAACATGCCTTAGTGTGGGGGATAACCATTGGAAACGATGGCTAATACCGCATAATCTCTACGGAGCAAAGCGGGGGACCTTCGGGCCTCGCGCGCTAAGATTGGCCCAGGTGGGATTAGCTAGTAGGTGGGGTAACGGCTCACCTAGGCGACGATCCCTAGCTGGTCTGAGAGGATGATCAGCCACACTGGAACTGAGACACGGTCCAGACTCCTACGGGAGGCAGCAGTGGGGAATATTGCACAATGGGGGAAACCCTGATGCAGCCATGCCGCGTGTGTGAAGAAGGCCTTCGGGTTGTAAAGCACTTTCAGCAGTGAGGAAGAGGTGGTGTTTAATAGATACCATCTTTGACGTTAGCTGCAGAAGAAGCACCGGCTAACTCCGTGCCAGCAGCCGCGGTAATACGGAGGGTGCGAGCGTTAATCGGAATTACTGGGCGTAAAGCGCATGCAGGCGGCGTGTTAAGCCAGATGTGAAAGCCCGGGGCTCAACCTCGGAATCGCATTTGGAACTGGCATGCTAGAGTCTTGTAGAGGGGGGTAGAATTTCAGGTGTAGCGGTGAAATGCGTAGAGATCTGAAGGAATACCGGTGGCGAAGGCGGCCCCCTGGACAAAGACTGACGCTCAGATGCGAAAGCGTGGGGAGCAAACAGGATTAGATACCCTGGTAGTCCACGCCGTAAACGATGTCTACTTGGAGGTTGGTGTCTTGAACACTGGCTTTCGGAGCTAACGCGTTAAGTAGACCGCCTGGGGAGTACGGTCGCAAGATTAAAACTCAAATGAATTGACGGGGGCCCGCACAAGCGGTGGAGCATGTGGTTTAATTCGATGCAACGCGAAGAACCTTACCTACTCTTGACATCCAGAGAACTTTCCAGAGATGGATTGGTGCCTTCGGGAACTCTGAGACAGGTGCTGCATGGCTGTCGTCAGCTCGTGTTGTGAAATGTTGGGTTAAGTCCCGCAACGAGCGCAACCCTTATCCTTGTTTGCCAGCACTTCGGGTGGGAACTCCAGGGAGACTGCCGGTGATAAACCGGAGGAAGGTGGGGACGACGTCAAGTCATCATGGCCCTTACGAGTAGGGCTACACACGTGCTACAATGGCGTATACAGAGGGCGGCCAACTAGCGATAGTGAGCGAATCCCACAAAGTACGTCGTAGTCCGGATTGGAGTCTGCAACTCGACTCCATGAAGTCGGAATCGCTAGTAATCGTGGATCAGAATGCCACGGTGAATACGTTCCCGGGCCTTGTACACACCGCCCGTCACACCATGGGAGTGGGCTGCACCAGAAGTAGATAGCTTAACCTTCGGGAGGGCGTTTACCACGGTGTGGTTCATGACTGGGGTGAAGTCGTAACAAGGTAGCCCTAGGGAACCTGGGGCTGGATCACCTCCTTACCTAAAGACTGCGTTGTTATCGCAGTGTCCACACAGATTGCTTGGTGAAATCGTTTAAAGAAAAGCAGAAAGCCTTAATGAATAGCATTCGCTATTGATTAAAGCTGTTTGCTTTAATGCTCTTTAACAATCTGGAAAGCTGACTAGTAATTCAATCGATATGACGATTGAATCAAACTGTTTCGAAAGAAACAGAGTTCTCAAGCAATACACATTCAAGTGTCTTGTGTTTTTTGTGTTCACCTTTCAAAAGTGAACACAAAGTGAGTCCGGCGAAACAAATCAAACCTTGGTTGTTTGCGATACAGACCCTTTGGGGTTGTATGGTTAAGTGACTAAGCGTACACGGTGGATGCCTGGGCAGTCAGAGGCGATGAAGGACGTACTAACTTGCGATAAGCGGTGATGAGGCAGTAAGAGCCACTTGAGTCACCGATTTCCGAATGGGGAAACCCAGCTGCATAAGCAGTTATCATCAGGTGAATACATAGCCTGGTGAGGCGAACCGGGGGAACTGAAACATCTAAGTACCCCGAGGAAGAGAAATCAACCGAGATTCCGGCAGTAGCGGCGAGCGAAACCGGATTAGCCCTTAAGCGTTTTTTGTGTCAGGTGAAGGCTCTGGAAAGTGCCGCGATACAGGGTGACAGCCCCGTAACCGACGATACCTTAAACGTGAAAACGAGTAGGACGGGACACGTGTTATCTTGTCTGAAGATGGGGGACCATCCTCCAAGGCTAAATACTCCTGACTGACCGATAGTGAACCAGTACCGTGAGGGAAAGGCGAAAAGAACCCCTGTGAGGGGAGTGAAATAGAACCTGAAACCGTGTACGTACAAGCAGTAGGAGCCCCATCACTAAGCTATTGCAGTTTAGTGACAGCAAGAACTTCAGTTTGACTGTGGTTAACAACGCGCAGCGTTGGTCAACACACAAAATCAAGCAGAGGTGGCTTAGTGATGGGGTGACTGCGTACCTTTTGTATAATGGGTCAGCGACTTAATTTCAGTAGCAAGGTTAACCATCTAGGGGAGCCGTAGGGAAACCGAGTCTTAACTGGGCGTACAGTTGCTGGGATTAGACCCGAAACCAGGTGATCTAGCCATGGGCAGGTTGAAGGTGAGGTAACACTTACTGGAGGACCGAACCGACTAATGTTGAAAAATTAGCGGATGACTTGTGGCTAGGGGTGAAAGGCCAATCAAACCTGGAGATAGCTGGTTCTCCCCGAAAGCTATTTAGGTAGCGCCTCGGACGAATACTACTGGGGGTAGAGCACTGTTAAGGCTAGGGGGTCATCCCGACTTACCAACCCTTTGCAAACTCCGAATACCAGTAAGTACTATCCGGGAGACACACGGCGGGTGCTAACGTCCGTCGTGGAGAGGGAAACAACCCAGACCGCCAGCTAAGGTCCCAAAGTATCACTAAGTGGGAAACGATGTGGGAAGGCTCAGACAGCCAGGATGTTGGCTTAGAAGCAGCCATCATTTAAAGAAAGCGTAATAGCTCACTGGTCGAGTCGGCCTGCGCGGAAGATTTAACGGGGCTAAGTGATACACCGAAGCTGCGGCAATGCGATTTAATCGTATTGGGTAGGGGAGCGTTCTGTAAGCGGCTGAAGGTGTGCTGTAAGGCATGCTGGACGTATCAGAAGTGCGAATGCTGACATGAGTAACGACAATGGGGGTGAAAAACCTCCACGCCGGAAGACCAAGGGTTCCTGTCCAACGTTAATCGGGGCAGGGTGAGTCGACCCCTAAGGCGAGGCCGAAAGGCGTAGTCGATGGGAAACGGGTTAATATTCCCGTACTGCTTACTATTGCGATGGGGGGACGGAGAAGGCTAGGTGGGCCGGGCGACGGTTGTCCCGGTTCAAGGGTGTAGGCTGATGGTTTAGGCAAATCCGGACCATCTTTAAGGCTGAGACCCGATGTCGAGCCACCACGGTGGTGAAGTCATTGATGCCATGCTTCCGGGAAAAGCCTCTAAGCTTCAGATAGTAAGGAATCGTACCCCAAACCGACACAGGTGGTCGGGTAGAGAATACCAAGGCGCTTGAGAGAACTCGGGTGAAGGAACTAGGCAAAATGGTACCGTAACTTCGGGAGAAGGTACGCTGCCGGCGGTGAAGAGACTTGCTCTTGGAGCTGCTGGCAGTCGCAGATACCAGGTGGCTGCAACTGTTTATTAAAAACACAGCACTGTGCAAAATCGAAAGATGACGTATACGGTGTGACGCCTGCCCGGTGCCGGAAGGTTAATTGATGGGGTTATCTTCGGAGAAGCTCTTGATCGAAGCCCCGGTAAACGGCGGCCGTAACTATAACGGTCCTAAGGTAGCGAAATTCCTTGTCGGGTAAGTTCCGACCTGCACGAATGGCGTAATGATGGCCACGCTGTCTCCACCCGAGACTCAGTGAAATTGAAATCGCAGTGAAGATGCTGCGTCCCCGCGGCTAGACGGAAAGACCCCGTGAACCTTTACTACAGCTTGGCACTGAACATTGACCCTACATGTGTAGGATAGGTGGGAGGCTTCGAAGCAGGTACGCCAGTATCTGTGGAGCCGTCCTTGAAATACCACCCTTGTCGTGTTGATGTTCTAACGTCGCCCCGTTATCCGGGGTGCGGACAGTGCCTGGTGGGTAGTTTGACTGGGGCGGTCTCCTCCCAAAGCGTAACGGAGGAGCACGAAGGTGGGCTAATCACGGTCGGACATCGTGAGGTTAGTGCAATGGCATAAGCCCGCTTAACTGCGAGAATGACGGTTCGAGCAGGTGCGAAAGCAGGTCATAGTGATCCGGTGGTTCTGAATGGAAGGGCCATCGCTCAACGGATAAAAGGTACTCCGGGGATAACAGGCTGATACCGCCCAAGAGTTCATATCGACGGCGGTGTTTGGCACCTCGATGTCGGCTCATCACATCCTGGGGCTGAAGTCGGTCCCAAGGGTATGGCTGTTCGCCATTTAAAGTGGTACGCGAGCTGGGTTTAGAACGTCGTGAGACAGTTCGGTCCCTATCTGCCGTGGGCGCTGGATGATTGAAGGGAGTTGCTCCTAGTACGAGAGGACCGGAGTGAACGAACCGCTGGTGTTCGGGTTGTGTCGCCAGACGCATTGCCCGGTAGCTAAGTTCGGAACAGATAACCGCTGAAAGCATCTAAGCGGGAAGCTGGCCCTGAGATGAGTCATCCCTGAGACTTTAAGTCTCCTGAAGGGCTGTTCGAGACTAGAACGTTGATAGGCAGGGTGTGTAAGCGTTGTGAGGCGCTCAGCTAACCTGTACTAATTGCCCGTGAGGCTTAACCATACAACACCCAAAGGGTTTGAAGTACGGACTCCATAAGCACTTGAATGATGTGCTGAGAACACTAGTCAGATTTCCATGATTGGAAAAGATTCCGCACGCTGTAGGTAGCGTAGGAATAAAGTGCGGCAGCAAGGCAAAGGCTGAATCGAGCGAAGGCGTGTACATGAGTACATAACTGAGTGAGAAAGGGCTTTAACGCAGCGGTCGTGCTTTAGGACAAGCGGAAGATTTTCACCAAATTTTGCCTGGCGACCATAGCGCTGTGGACCCACCTGATCCCATGCCGAACTCAGACGTGAAACGCAGCAGCGCCGATGGTAGTGTGGGGTCTCCCCATGTGAGAGTAGGACATCGCCAGGCTCTCTCTTTGAAAGGCCCGTCCGGCGACGGGCTTTTTCTTCGCTCGAACCCCGCCGGGGTGAGCGGAGTCAACACAGAGTTTTTTGCTTTTGACCGGGAATTCACCGGGATAAAAAAAGATGAAAATTTTGTCTTGACTTCAAATGAGGGAAGCGTAATATACGCGTCCTGACTTGCTGAAGCGAAACGCGCTAAAGTATTGAAAGTCAACGTTCTTTAACAATTTGACCATGCAATCTGTGTGGGCACTCGACAATGATACAGTCAAAAGATTTTATCAGTGAACTGAGTGACCAATTGGTAGCACTTTCTTGAAAGGGTTACCGGCACAGTCAATTCGTTTCAACTTCGGTTGAAACATCAGTAATCACTGAGCCGCTTCTCTTCGGAGAGGCAACAAAATTCTAATTGAAGAGTTTGATCATGGCTCAGATTGAACGCTGGCGGCAGGCCTAACACATGCAAGTCGAGCGGCAGCGACATCAACAATCCTTCGGGTGCGTTGATGGGCGGCGAGCGGCGGACGGGTGAGTAATGCCTGGGAACATGCCTTAGTGTGGGGGATAACCATTGGAAACGATGGCTAATACCGCATAATCTCTACGGAGCAAAGCGGGGGACCTTCGGGCCTCGCGCGCTAAGATTGGCCCAGGTGGGATTAGCTAGTAGGTGGGGTAACGGCTCACCTAGGCGACGATCCCTAGCTGGTCTGAGAGGATGATCAGCCACACTGGAACTGAGACACGGTCCAGACTCCTACGGGAGGCAGCAGTGGGGAATATTGCACAATGGGGGAAACCCTGATGCAGCCATGCCGCGTGTGTGAAGAAGGCCTTCGGGTTGTAAAGCACTTTCAGCAGTGAGGAAGAGGTGGTGTTTAATAGATACCATCTTTGACGTTAGCTGCAGAAGAAGCACCGGCTAACTCCGTGCCAGCAGCCGCGGTAATACGGAGGGTGCGAGCGTTAATCGGAATTACTGGGCGTAAAGCGCATGCAGGCGGCGTGTTAAGCCAGATGTGAAAGCCCGGGGCTCAACCTCGGAATCGCATTTGGAACTGGCATGCTAGAGTCTTGTAGAGGGGGGTAGAATTTCAGGTGTAGCGGTGAAATGCGTAGAGATCTGAAGGAATACCGGTGGCGAAGGCGGCCCCCTGGACAAAGACTGACGCTCAGATGCGAAAGCGTGGGGAGCAAACAGGATTAGATACCCTGGTAGTCCACGCCGTAAACGATGTCTACTTGGAGGTTGGTGTCTTGAACACTGGCTTTCGGAGCTAACGCGTTAAGTAGACCGCCTGGGGAGTACGGTCGCAAGATTAAAACTCAAATGAATTGACGGGGGCCCGCACAAGCGGTGGAGCATGTGGTTTAATTCGATGCAACGCGAAGAACCTTACCTACTCTTGACATCCAGAGAACTTAGCAGAGATGCTTTGGTGCCTTCGGGAACTCTGAGACAGGTGCTGCATGGCTGTCGTCAGCTCGTGTTGTGAAATGTTGGGTTAAGTCCCGCAACGAGCGCAACCCTTATCCTTGTTTGCCAGCACTTCGGGTGGGAACTCCAGGGAGACTGCCGGTGATAAACCGGAGGAAGGTGGGGACGACGTCAAGTCATCATGGCCCTTACGAGTAGGGCTACACACGTGCTACAATGGCGTATACAGAGGGCGGCCAACTAGCGATAGTGAGCGAATCCCACAAAGTACGTCGTAGTCCGGATTGGAGTCTGCAACTCGACTCCATGAAGTCGGAATCGCTAGTAATCGTGGATCAGAATGCCACGGTGAATACGTTCCCGGGCCTTGTACACACCGCCCGTCACACCATGGGAGTGGGCTGCACCAGAAGTAGATAGCTTAACCTTCGGGAGGGCGTTTACCACGGTGTGGTTCATGACTGGGGTGAAGTCGTAACAAGGTAGCCCTAGGGGAACCTGGGGCTGGATCACCTCCTTACCTAAAGACTGCGTTGTTGACGCAGTGTCCACACAGATTGCCTGGTTAAAATGTAAAGAGCGCAAGAGAAGGGTCTGTAGCTCAGGTGGTTAGAGCGCACCCCTGATAAGGGTGAGGTCGGTGGTTCAAGTCCACTCAGACCCACCACTGTTTTCCCAAACACAGTGGTTGAACACTCTTGCAATACTCGATGGGGCTATAGCTCAGCTGGGAGAGCGCCTGCCTTGCACGCAGGAGGTCAGCAGTTCGATCCTGCTTAGCTCCACCACTCTTTCAAGGTTTTTCCTTAAGAATCTTTAAAAAGTGGTTATCACTTGATAATTCACAATGCTCTTTAACAATCTGGAAAGCTGACTAGTAATTCAATCGATATGACGATTGAATCAAACTGTTTCGAAAGAAACAGAGTTCTCAAGCAATACACATTCAAGTGTCTTGTATTTTTTGTGTTCACTTTCAAAAGTGAACACAAAGTGAGTCCGGCGAAACAAATCAAACCTTGGTTGTTTACGATACAGACCCTTTGGGGTTGTATGGTTAAGTGACTAAGCGTACACGGTGGATGCCTGGGCAGTCAGAGGCGATGAAGGACGTACTAACTTGCGATAAGCGGTGATGAGGCAGTAAGAGCCACTTGAGTCACCGATTTCCGAATGGGGAAACCCAGCTGCATAAGCAGTTATCATCAGGTGAATACATAGCCTGATGAGGCGAACCGGGGGAACTGAAACATCTAAGTACCCCGAGGAAGAGAAATCAACCGAGATTCCGGCAGTAGCGGCGAGCGAAACCGGATTAGCCCTTAAGCGTTTTTTGTGTCAGGTGAAGGCTCTGGAAAGTGCCGCGATACAGGGTGACAGCCCCGTAACCGACGATACCTTAAACGTGAAAACGAGTAGGACGGGACACGTGTTATCTTGTCTGAAGATGGGGGGACCATCCTCCAAGGCTAAATACTCCTGACTGACCGATAGTGAACCAGTACCGTGAGGGAAAGGCGAAAAGAACCCCTGTGAGGGGAGTGAAATAGAACCTGAAACCGTGTACGTACAAGCAGTAGGAGCCCTTCGGGGTGACTGCGTACCTTTTGTATAATGGGTCAGCGACTTAATTTCAGTAGCAAGGTTAACCATCTAGGGGAGCCGTAGGGAAACCGAGTCTTAACTGGGCGTACAGTTGCTGGGATTAGACCCGAAACCAGGTGATCTAGCCATGGGCAGGTTGAAGGTGAGGTAACACTTACTGGAGGACCGAACCGACTAATGTTGAAAAATTAGCGGATGACTTGTGGCTAGGGGTGAAAGGCCAATCAAACCTGGAGATAGCTGGTTCTCCCCGAAAGCTATTTAGGTAGCGCCTCGGACGAATACTACTGGGGGTAGAGCACTGTTAAGGCTAGGGGGTCATCCCGACTTACCAACCCTTTGCAAACTCCGAATACCAGTAAGTACTATCCGGGAGACACACGGCGGGTGCTAACGTCCGTCGTGGAGAGGGAAACAACCCAGACCGCCAGCTAAGGTCCCAAAGTATCACTAAGTGGGAAACGATGTGGGAAGGCTCAGACAGCCAGGATGTTGGCTTAGAAGCAGCCATCATTTAAAGAAAGCGTAATAGCTCACTGGTCGAGTCGGCCTGCGCGGAAGATTTAACGGGGCTAAGTGATACACCGAAGCTGCGGCAATGCGATTTATCGTATTGGGTAGGGGAGCGTTCTGTAAGCGGCTGAAGGTGTGCTGTAAGGCATGCTGGACGTATCAGAAGTGCGAATGCTGACATGAGTAACGACAATGGGGGTGAAAAACCTCCACGCCGGAAGACCAAGGGTTCCTGTCCAACGTTAATCGGGGCAGGGTGAGTCGACCCCTAAGGCGAGGCCGAAAGGCGTAGTCGATGGGAAACGGGTTAATATTCCCGTACTGCTTACTATTGCGATGGGGGGACGGAGAAGGCTAGGTGGGCCGGGCGACGGTTGTCCCGGTTCAAGGGTGTAGGCTGATGGTTTAGGCAAATCCGGACCATCTTAAGGCTGAGACCCGATGTCGAGCCACTACGGTGGTGAAGTCATTGATGCCATGCTTCCGGGAAAAGCCTCTAAGCTTCAGATAGTAAGGAATCGTACCCCAAACCGACACAGGTGGTCGGGTAGAGAATACCAAGGCGCTTGAGAGAACTCGGGTGAAGGAACTAGGCAAAATGGTACCGTAACTTCGGGAGAAGGTACGCTGCCGGCGGTGAAGAGACTTGCTCTTGGAGCTGCTGGCAGTCGCAGATACCAGGTGGCTGCAACTGTTTATTAAAAACACAGCACTGTGCAAAATCGAAAGATGACGTATACGGTGTGACGCCTGCCCGGTGCCGGAAGGTTAATTGATGGGGTTATCTTCGGAGAAGCTCTTGATCGAAGCCCCGGTAAACGGCGGCCGTAACTATAACGGTCCTAAGGTAGCGAAATTCCTTGTCGGGTAAGTTCCGACCTGCACGAATGGCGTAATGATGGCCACGCTGTCTCCACCCGAGACTCAGTGAAATTGAAATCGCAGTGAAGATGCTGCGTCCCCGCGGCTAGACGGAAAGACCCCGTGAACCTTTACTACAGCTTGGCACTGAACATTGACCCTACATGTGTAGGATAGGTGGGAGGCTTCGAAGCAGGTACGCCAGTATCTGTGGAGCCGTCCTTGAAATACCACCCTTGTCGTGTTGATGTTCTAACGTCGCCCCGTTATCCGGGGTGCGGACAGTGCCTGGTGGGTAGTTTGACTGGGGCGGTCTCCTCCCAAAGCGTAACGGAGGAGCACGAAGGTGGGCTAATCACGGTCGGACATCGTGAGGTTAGTGCAATGGCATAAGCCCGCTTAACTGCGAGAATGACGGTTCGAGCAGGTGCGAAAGCAGGTCATAGTGATCCGGTGGTTCTGAATGGAAGGGCCATCGCTCAACGGATAAAAGGTACTCCGGGGATAACAGGCTGATACCGCCCAAGAGTTCATATCGACGGCGGTGTTTGGCACCTCGATGTCGGCTCATCACATCCTGGGGCTGAAGTCGGTCCCAAGGGTATGGCTGTTCGCCATTTAAAGTGGTACGCGAGCTGGGTTTAGAACGTCGTGAGACAGTTCGGTCCCTATCTGCCGTGGGCGCTGGATGATTGAAGGGAGTTGCTCCTAGTACGAGAGGACCGGAGTGAACGAACCGCTGGTGTTCGGGTTGTGTCGCCAGACGCATTGCCCGGTAGCTAAGTTCGGAACAGATAACCGCTGAAAGCATCTAAGCGGGAAGCTGGCCCTGAGATGAGTCATCCCTGAGACTTTAAGTCTCCTGAAGGGCTGTTCGAGACTAGAACGTTGATAGGCAGGGTGTGTAAGCGTTGTGAGGCGCTCAGCTAACCTGTACTAATTGCCCGTGAGGCTTAACCATACAACACCCAAAGGGTTTGAAGTACGGACTCCATAAGCACTTGAATGATGTGCTGAGAACACTAGTCAGATTTCCATGATTGGAAAAGATTCCGCACGCTGTAGGTAGCGTAGGAATAAAGTGCGGCAGCAAGGCAAAGGCTGAATCGAGCGAAGGCGTGTACATGAGTACATAACTGAGTGAGAAAGGGCTTTAACGCAGCGGTCGTGCTTTAGGACAAGCGGAAGATTTTCACCAAATTTTGCCTGGCGACCATAGCGCTGTGGACCCACCTGATCCCATGCCGAACTCAGACGTGAAACGCAGCAGCGCCGATGGTAGTGTGGGGTCTCCCCATGTGAGAGTAGGACATCGCCAGGCACCCTATTTAGAAATCAGAGTCACTCTGGTTTCGACCGTGTGGAGCGGTAGTTCAGTTGGTTAGAATACCGGCCTGTCACGCCGGGGGTCGCGGGTTCGAGTCCCGTCCGCTCCGCCACTTCTTAGAAGCCCCAGTCTTTCGACTGGGGCTTTTTTCATATCAGGATTGCTGAAAAGAGCTGCCCACTTGGTAGCGCAGGAAGAATCAAGGCTGACAAAGCCGCCTACGCACTGAACGAAGGCGTGTCTTGTGATGCTCACGTACTTCAGTACGCTGCGCGTCTCAGTGAATAGCCACCGACTCAGTAGACACTAATTAACCTTTCTTCATACCGCTTTTCATACGCTACTGGTGACAACTGATTATTGGAACCGTGTCTGCGTTTGACGTTGTAGAACATCTCGACATATTCGAAGATATCCATCCGCGCTTCTTCCCGAGTGGAATAGATCTTTCGCTTCACTCTTTCTCTTTTCAGTAACTGGAAAAAACTTTCAGCTACCGCATTGTCATGGCAGTTGCCCCGACGGCTCATGCTTGATTCCAGACCGTGCTGCTTTTAGAACTTATCCCAGTCATGACTTGTATACTGGCTTCCTTGATCGGAATGCACGAGTAGCTTCTCTGACGGTGAGCGTCGCCATATCGCCATCAAGAGCGCGTCCAATACCAGCTCTTTCGTTATTCTGCTTTTCATCGACCAACCAATCACTCTCCGAGAGAACAGGTCAACGACGACTGCGAGGTATAGCCAACCTTCGTGAATTTTTATATACGTGATATCGGTCACCCAAGACTGATTTGGAGCAGTCGGGTTGAACTCCCTAGCCAACTTATTCGCAACAACGACATTCTCTGTGCCCACTTTGAGCCTGGGTTTTCGATATCCTCTTTGCGACTGTAAGCCTTCTCGTTTCATCAAGCGGTGAACTTGGTTGATACCGCAACATTCACCTTCATCACGTAAATCACTGTATATTTTTCGATAGCCATAAACGCCGCCAGATTCCAGCCAGAACTGCTTGATGAGTCCGAGAAGGCATTTACGCCGTTTCTCCTGTCTGCTGTCGGGTTGCTTAAGCCAGGCATAATAACCACTTGGGTGGATGCTAAGGACTTTACACATACGTCGAACAGGCCAAACAGCCTGATTGGCTTTGATAAAGGCGTACTTCAGTCGGACTGGCTTGCGAAGTACACCGCGGCTTAATGGGATGGTCTGCTCCCCCGAACTTCTTATGCTGAATGTAGGGCTGATGAAGGAGATATATGATGACCAACTCAAACGTGTACATTTATGGTATCGACCTGGGCAAAAAATGTTTTCACATGATTGCGATGGATAAGCAGGGACACATTCTCTCCAGACAAAAGCTAACCCGAAGCCAAATGAAAAAGTTTGTCATCAATACGCCGCTGCGATTGCCGAAGCTGGTAGCCTGGCTCTATGCGCTGTGTGCCATTAAAAACTGATGAACAGCTTGCGTTGCAGGCAACACACCGAGTCCGACAGAGATTTATTACGGAACGAACAGCTGTTGTTAATCAGATGCGCGCACTTTTGTTGGAATACGGGATAACAGTACCTGTAGGACGGAAGGTATTTGAGCGAGCCCTTCCAAGTATTTTGGAAGATGCTGACAATGGATTGCCAGATTTCATGCGTGCGTTAGTTTTTCGTTTACGAGAACGCTGGCAGTACCTTGATGTTCAGATAGACGAGATGAGTGAATTATTGAAACAGGCGGCAATCGCCTCCGAACAATGCAAGTTGATAAGCACAGTACCCGGCATCGGCCCAATCGTATCAACGGCTTTGATTGCGGCTGTTGGCAGCGGAAACCAGTTCAAACGAGCAAGGGATATGTCAGCCTGGTTGGGGTTGGTACCGAAGCAATATTCGACCGGAGGAAAGTCTAACCTCGGGAGCATCAGTAAACGAGGTAACACCTACTTACGAACGCTGGTTGTCCAAGGAGCAAAAGCATTGAAAATTCACATGAATCGAGAGCAGTCTTCCCTTGGGAAGTGGATTGGCAGACTGGAGGCCTCACATCATCACCATGTGGTTCTTATTGCGCTGGCAAACAAACTCATTCGTATCTGCTGGAAGGTATTAACCTCTGGTCGAGAATATCAGGCATACCCGAGCACGGTATAAAGCATCCACTACAACAATAGCTATCCTATGTTTTGCGGAAGAAAACTGATGAAAGAAGCGTTCATCCCACATCACTGAAGCCTGGCTAAAAAAGCAGTCTATTGTGACTGAAAGCTTTATTAGGACGGTGATGTGCGGATCCCATCAAGGCCAGAGCACAAAGATTGCTCGCGAATAGGCCGGATACATTGACGCAAACGACTTCTGAAATCGAACTTCTCTTGCAATTCAGGAGCAGACCATACATTTTTTAATATGTCCCTTTCTTCGGTGACTCTTTGCAGCTCCTTTTTGAGTCGACGAATTTCGGTACTTTCATCGGACTTGGCTTGATATTGGGAGGAATCTGGGCCGTAGCGTTTAATCCACGCATAAAGGCTATGCGTGGTAGTCCCTAAACGATTGGCACATCAGCCACGCTATGACCTTTCTCAGTAACCTGTTTGACGGCTTCAACTTTGAATTCTTTTGGGTATAGCTTGCTACTCATAAGCACCTCTCTGCTAGTCATTTTGTCTAACTAAAAGGTGTCTATCAAGTTGGTGGCTATTCAGGGTGGGGATTGAGATTCTGAATGATGGAGAACAGACTCGTGGCTTCGTGTAGGTGAAACTGTATAGCCATCTGAGGGACGAAGAGAACGTCAGCAGCAGAGCGCCAACAAGCCGGCTTGGCGCATCTCTGGAGTACAAGTGAGAGAAAGAAAAGGCAGTTTAACGATAGTTGTAGAAGTAGCGCAGCCACTGTTCAGCGATAAAAATTTCGTCCTGAACAGAAAGTGCCTGAATGCCTGATGCATAACTGTGGTTTTTACTGGCGAGTTGCAGGCCAGCCAGAAGGTGTGCTGCTTCAAACAAGTAGAGAGTTGGATCGCCCATACCGGTTTTAAAGGGGGTATTGGCGGATTCGCCACCTGCAAGTAAGTAGATACTTGCACCGAGTTGATTTTTATATTCTTTGACCAGGGAATTACCGCCAATATAGGTCAGTGTGCCACTTTCAATGAGTTCAGGCAGATTCAGCTCATCATCAGCAGAAGTGACCGTCGCAATAAAAAGATTGCCCTGCCGGTTTTGCAGATGTGATGTGTGTAATGCACCATTTCCGGTGCAGCAGAAAATCAGATTACACTTTTCAAGCATGGTTTCGGTGGTGCAGACTTGTATACCATTTCTGGGCATGGCGGTAAGTTGTCTCGGATCCTGATCATGCACGTAGAGTTCATGAATGCCTTTGCCCTGCAGCGTCTTACAAACGCCTCGGCCGAGATTGCCGCTGCCAATGACCCCTACGGTTAAAAATCCGAGGTTATTCAGTTTGAGCCCGAAAGCTTCCCGCAAGATCTGATCCGTATAGTGAACAATGCATTCAGATGCTTCAAAATCTGCTGGCGTTTTGATGCTCAGATGAGCTACAGAGACCAGTGGTTTCATCAAATGCCGGTTTCGATACTTCGCAACCCCATTCGCAGTCAGTTCGGTCATACCGACACATTGCGGGCCAAAGGCTTCCAGAACGGCTTCCGCACCAGATGCAAAATATCCCCCATGATCCAGAATCAGAAAATCTTGCCCTTCACGTGTGTGTTCTCGGATGAGTTCAATGCACCGGGTGGGATCGCGTAAGGCAATCTTGTCAAATGCCGAATCGGCAATCTCGCAATTTTCAATGGATTCAATGGTGCCGAGCAGTGCGCTGTTATTACAGAAAGTGGCTTGTTTCGGGATGAATACGACGCGGTTAGCCAACTGACAGAGCACGTTCAGGTAAGGTAGTGACCCTTCGTAACAATGCATGACTGAGAAAACGATGAGGTTTTCTGGCAGCGTATATTCCTTTGCAATCTGCTCAAGAAACCGAAAGCCTTTTTCAGCATAAAAAGCCGAATAGTAGCTATGTGTCAAAGTATGCGTCGACGTCATATGGACCTGCTATTTGAATAATGCCAGCAACGCTTGATAGAGCGGCTCCTGCTGCCGGCTTTGTTTACAACATAGCCCCAGGGTTAAGGGCTCAACCGCTGCGGTAGGCAGCTTTTGTATTTGGTCTCGCATTGGGCTGTTCTCTATCACAATATCTGGCGCAATCCCTATGCCACATCCCAATGCCACCATACTAACAATAGCTTCGTGCCCAGCAACCTGAGCATAAATGTTAGGCTTAATTTTATGTGATTTCATCCACTTGTCAGCGTTTTCTCTGGCTTTTCCATGCTCGGGAAGGATAAAAGGTAGTTGATTCCATTGAATTTCTTGGCTCAGCAGTGATTGTAATCCAGCTGGGGCAATCAAAGGGCTGATGACGGATATTGAGACATCGCCCAAATGGATAAAAGTCAGTTTGCTGGAAACATTATCCGGTAAAGCCGTGATGGCAAAGTCGGCTTCACCCTGCAGGACTTTATCAACGGCCTGCGCCGGATCGCCTGTCACCAGTTGAATTTCGACTTGGGGATAATGCTGCCTAAATTGATTGAGTACATGCGGCAGATGGCTGTAGCTGGCGGTGACGGAGCAAAACAGCGTCAGCTTGCCCTTCAGCATCTGATCCTGTTCAGATAGCTCTTGCTGTAATTGTTGCCACTCTGCCACGATACGGCTGGCGACAGGCAAAAGCTTTCGGCCTGCGGTTGTGAGCTCGACACTGCGGTTATCCCGTACAAACAGAGGTTGGGTAACCTCTTGTTCTAATCGTTGGATTTGCCGACTCAATGCCGATGGACTGATATGCATTTTCAGGGCCGTCTGGCTAAAGTTCTTGCTATTACAGAGATGAAGAAACAACTGGAGTGATTTAATGTTCATGGTTCGCGTTGCACTTTTTGCAATGTGATGTTGTGAATATATCACTTTGGACAACATAAAGCCTGATCTACTATCAGGTTATTCGGCAATGACGTGCCGACCAAGGATCAGAATTCACGGAGTAATTTGTTATGGCTAACTATTTCAATACCTTAAATTTGCGTCAGCAATTAGATCAACTGGGCCGCTGCCGTTTCATGGATCGCAGCGAGTTCGCCAACGAAGCCGATTACCTGAAAGGGAAGAAGGTCGTGATTGTTGGCTGTGGTGCTCAGGGTCTGAATCAGGGCCTGAACATGCGTGATTCTGGTCTGAATGTCTCGTACGCACTGCGTCAGGCTGCGATTGATGAGCAGCGTGCATCATTCCGTAATGCAAAAGACAATGGTTTTGAAGTGGGAAGCTACGAACAGCTGATCCCACAGGCTGATCTGGTGGTCAACCTGACTCCAGACAAGCAACATACGGATGTTGTGACCACAGTCATGCCTCTGATGAAGCAAGGGGCTGCACTGGGTTACTCCCACGGTTTCAATATTGTGGAAGAAGGCATGCAGATCCGTCCGGATATCACCGTTGTCATGGTTGCACCGAAATGTCCGGGGACTGAAGTCCGTGAAGAATACAAGCGTGGTTTTGGTGTGCCAACCCTGATCGCTGTTCACCCGGAAAATGATCCGCAGGGCGAAGGCCTGGAAATTGCGAAAGCCTGGGCGGCTGCGACCGGCGGCCACCGTGCTGGTGTACTGGAGTCCTCCTTTGTTGCGGAAGTGAAATCAGATCTGATGGGCGAGCAAACCATTCTGTGCGGTATGCTGCAGGCTGGCTCCATCGTCTGTTACGAAAAGATGGTTGCGGAAGGTGTTGAACCAGGCTATGCCGGTAAACTGCTGCAGTTCGGCTGGGAAACCATCACAGAAGCACTGAAGTTCGGTGGCATTACACATATGATGGACCGTCTGTCGAACCCGGCAAAAATTAAAGCATTTGAACTGTCTGAAGAATTGAAAGATCTGATGCGCCCGCTTTACAACAAGCATATGGACGACATTATCACGGGTGAGTTTTCTGGCAACATGATGGCGGACTGGGCCAATGATGACGCGAACCTGCTGGGCTGGCGTGCGGAAACGGCAGAAACCGCCTTTGAAAACTATCCGCAGTCCGATGCGAAAATCAGCGAGCAGGAATACTTCGACAACGGCATCCTGATGATTGCGATGGTTCGTGCCGGGGTTGAACTGGCTTTCGAAGCGATGACGGCGTCCGGCATCATCGAAGAGTCGGCATACTATGAATCCCTGCATGAATTGCCGCTGATTGCCAATACCGTAGCCCGTAAGCGTCTGTATGAGATGAACGTGGTGATTTCGGATACGGCTGAGTACGGTAACTATCTGTTCGCCAATGTGGCCACACCCTTGCTGCGTGAGAAGTTCATGCCGAAAGTGGGCACCGATGTGATTGGTAAAGGCTTGCCAGCGTCCAGCAATCAGGTGGATAACCAGCAACTGATTGATGTCAATGAAGCACTGCGTAACCACCCGGTTGAGCAGATTGGTCAGGAATTGCGTGGCTACATGACTGACATGAAGCGTATCGCTGTCGGCGACTGATACAAATTTTTATTCCTTCCTGGTTATGAAAAGCCCGGCATCAACAGCCGGGCTTTCTTTCGTCTGAAGTGAATGATGTCTTATTCAGCTTTGTCGTTGAGCAGTGCTTCTAACTGCGCGACTTTCTGTTCCAGTTCATTCAGTTTCTGACGGGTGCGCAGCAGCACCTGAGTCTGCACGTCAAACTCTTCGCGGTTCACGACATCCAGCTTGCTGAGTTGCGCCTGAATGCTTTGACGCATCTTTTGTTCAACATCCTGACCAAGTGCTTTGACCGGCTGCGGCATCGCATCCTGAATTTGCTTGGCGACCTGCTCAAGTTTTTTTGGATCAAACATACGCGGATTTAACTCCATGAAGGTATTGTGATACTTGACGTTAGTGTACACCAATTCACCTGACCGCAGGCAGGAAAGCTTGGGATCCGCATCGGGTTGGTTTGATTTTGGATGACTGAATCTGACAGATAGAAAAAAGGCCGCTGAACGCGGCCTGAAGGTTAAAAGAGGGAAAGATGGTTGCTGTTTAACTTTCCCGGGCTTTTAAAGCAAGTCTTGCTTCGTCAGCCCGTTTTAACTTTTCCAGATCTTTGTCCTCGACGAAGACCGGCAGTGGTTTGTGTGTACTTGCCAGATAGGTATAAATCACAGGCAGGACAAACAGGGTAAACAGCGTCCCGATAGCCAGACCGGCCACGATAACGATACCGATACTGAAGCGCTGAGCGGCGCCAGCACCCGTGGCGTACAGCAGCGGGATCAGGCCGGCAATCATGGCGGCGGTGGTCATCAGAATCGGTCGCAGACGAACCTTGGCGGCTTCCATCACGGCAGACATTTTGTCTTTCTGATGGTTGAGCTGCTCTTCCTTCGCCACTTCACAAATCAGAATCCCGTGCTTGGTGATGAGACCAATCAGCGTGATCAGACCGACCTGCGAGTAGATGTTCATGGATGCTGCACCCCAGGCCAGCGCAATCAAGGCGCCACAGATAGCCAGCGGGACGGACACCATAATGACCATCGGATCACGCAGGGATTCGAACTGAATCGCCAGGACCAGGAAGATAACCGCCAGAGCCAGACCGAAGGTTGCAAACAGCGCGTTTCCTTCTGTCACGAACTGGCGGGCTTCACCCATAAAGTCATACTGATAACCCGAAGGCAGGTTGCTGGCGGCTTCAGTTTTGAACCACTCGATGGCATCACCCATAGCTGTACCTGGCATCGGAACCACACCGATGGTTGCCGAGTTCAACTGATTGAAGTGCGGCAGGGCGCGCGGCTCTGCGACGACATCAATGGTGATCAGGCTTCCCAGAGGAATTGAATGACCATCTGCAGCACGCACATAGTAAGTATTCAGCGACTCTGGGTTCAGACGATATTTACGCTCGACCTGAGGAATCACTTCGTACGAACGGCCATTGAGGTCGATCCGGTTGACGTAACCATCGGCCATCATGGTACTCAGAGTGATCCCGATATCCTGCATGGTGACGCCATAAGCACCGGCTTTGTCTTTGTCGATGCTGATCTTCATAGTGGCTGAGTCGAAGTTCAGATCCAGGTTTGAATAAACAAACATTGGATTCTTGGTCACATCTTCCAGCACAGAGCCCGCTACCTGGAACAGACTTTCAAAGTTGTTCGGTGTGGTGATGACGAACTGAATTGGCAGGCCTGAACCCGCGCCTGGCAGTTCCGGCATCTGGAAGGCCGTTACAGCCATTCCCGGAACGTCATTCACCAGTTTGGTGATCCGACCGACAACTTCTGCCTGACTGGCTTCACGCTGACTCCATGGCACCATGGAGGCGATACCAAAGGCCTGGTTGGACTGTGGTACACCAGAGAAAACCTGCGCAAAAGCGACTTCAGGCTGATCACTCAGCATCTGATTCACTTCACTCATGGTGTTTTCGATGTAGTCCAGGTTGGCCGTGGATGGTGCGGTACCCATCATCATCAGCACCCCTTTATCTTCCGCAGGGGCCAGCTCACTCGGAATGAACTTGAACAGCACGGGCAGCATGGCGAAGACGATGACGGCAAAGACAATGACCGCAGGGCGTGACTTCATGACACCGCCCAGCATTTTTTCATAACCGTTTGTCATGCGATCCAGCATGCTGTGGACAGTGTCCTCAAAGCGGTTCGGCTTGTCGTGCGGCTTCAGAATCTTCGAGCACATCATCGGCGACAGGGTCAGTGCGATGATGCCCGAGATGAAGACCGAACCGGCCAGCGTCAGCGCGAACTCTTTGAACAGTGAGCCGGTGATCCCGCCCATCAGCGCGATAGGGGCATACACTGCACCCAGGGTCAGCGTCATCGCAATGACTGGCACCGCAATTTCCCGTGTCCCGATAATCGCGGCACGAAACGGGGATTCGCCCAACTTGATATGACGGTCTACGTTCTCCAGAACCACGATGGCATCATCGACGACCAGACCGATAGCCAGAACCATCGCCAGCAGCGTCATCAGGTTCCAGGAGAATCCGAAACCCTGCATTAGCATCGCCACACCAATCAGCGACAGCGGAATGGTGATAATTGGGATGAGTACGGCACGGAAGGAACCCAGGAACAGCGTGATCACCACAAGAACAATCAGCGCTGCTTCACCAATGGTCTTGATAACTTCCTGAATCGACTCATTGATCGCAACCGTTGAGTCATACAGTACGTTCATCTTGATGTTGCTTGGCATGTTGCGCTGAATATCAGGCAGCAGTTCCAGTACATCGGCAGCAATGTTGATCGGGTTCGCGCTTGGTGCGGCGTTCACGGCAGCAACGACAGCTTCCTGACCGTTAGCGGTCGCACGATAGACATCATGGCTTTTCGCCAGTGTGACTTTGGCAATATCACCCAATCGGATGACCTGACCTTTCTGCGTGGAAACCACCAGTTTTTTCAGTTCGTCGGTTGTTTTGACCTGAGTGTCTGCCGTGCCGTTATAGAGCACAAACTCACTGTTGGCCTGACCGGTCGCAGACTGGTAGTTGTTCGCATTCAGTACGGTCATCACATCGGTCGCGGTCAGGTTGTATGCCGCCATCTTAGCTGGGTCCAGCCAGACACGCAGGGCATACTTCATCCCGCCGTAGAGGTCGATTTTGGAAACACCATTGACCGTAAAGAGTTGCGGATTGAATACGCGCTCCAGGTAGTCGGTGATTTGACTCGAGCTGAGTTCATCACTGGTGAAACCAATGTACATTACAGCCGTTGTCGAACCGGTTGACATGGTGACTGTCGGGTCTTCTGCTTCCCTTGGCAGCTGAGAACGCACCGAGTTGGTTTTGGCGAGAATATCCGCCAGCGCCGCATTCGGGTCGGTGTTCAGCTTCATGGTGACGGTAATGGTTGATGAACCCAGCACCGAGGAAGATGTCATATAGTCGATATTATCGGCCTGAGCGATGGCCTGCTCCAGTGGCTGTGTGATAAAGCCCTGAATCAGATCGGCACTGGCCCCGTAATAGCTTGTGGTGACGGTCACCACAGTATTGGTCATTTCGGGATATTCCCGGACCTGCATTTTGAAAATGGCCTGGAAACCGAGCAGGGCAATCAGAATACTGATTGAGACTGCCAGAACCGGCCTTTTTATAAATATGTCAGTAAAGCGCATTGAACCTCCGAATTAAAGCATCGGTGTTTTAGCCGGGGTTTTCAGGGCATCGTTTTCGACAATGCGGATTTTGACGTCGTTACTCAGGCGAACCTGTCCGGTCGTGACCACCTGATCGCCAACTGTCACACCATCCAGCACATGGATGAGATCACGCTTGCGTTCACCGGTTTTCACCACCGACTGGCGGACGCGCATGTCGCCTTTGTCGTCTTGATAAACGACGTAGACGTTATCGCCATACAGGGTGTAGGTGATGGCATGCTGAGGCAGCACAACCTGATTTTCCTGGGTTGGCAGAATAATGTGTGCACGGGCAAACATACCGCTGCGCAGACGACCTTCATTGTTCGGAATATCAGCCTGAACCTGAACCAGGCCACTCTGATAGTTCACCGCAGGTTCAATTGCACTGATCTTGCCCTGGAAATTCGCTTCCGGGTAAGCATCCACAGCAATTTCGACTTCCTGGCCGATATGAATATCAGACAGATCGGTTTGCGGGATGGTAAAACGCAGCTTCATCAGCGAGGTATCTTCCAGACGCACAATATCTGTGCCCGGCTGGATGTACTGACCCAGGAAAACATTTCGCAGACCTACATCGCCCGAGAAAGGTGCTTTGATGATTCGGCGGTCGATGGTGGCTTTCAGGCTTTCAATATCTGCAGACAGGGAGAAGTAGCTCGCCTGTGCGTCATCAAAAGCTTCTTTCGAAATGGAGCCTTTCTTGTACAGATCCTGATAGCGGATGTATTTGGCTTTAGCGGCCGGCAATCTGGCTTGTGAGCTCTTCAGGTTGGCTTCTTCAACATCAGAATCCAGTGTGACCAGGCGTTGCCCGCTTTTCACAGAGATCCCGGAGTCAAAATCAATGGATTTGATAACGCCAGAGACTTCTGTGGTGACCGTGACACCTTGGTTCGGTTCGATGAAACCGATGGCCTCAATGGCTGGGATCCAGTTGGTTGCCTTCACGTCCACAACTGTCACCGGATAGTCCGGTTCAGGCATGTTGGCGAATGCTTCCATTTTTTCTGAAATTTCAAAATATTTGGATGTAAATAGCGTACCAAAGAGTACGGCAACGATGACGAGCATGATGAGCCATGCTACCCATTTTTTCATTATCTTTGCTCCGGAGTCTGAGTTAATGCGAAATCAATGTGTAATTAGGGCGTCCCAGCAAGCGTTGATGGCAGCATCCCGCGCTTCGTCACTTACTGTAAAAATACCGGTCAGATGTTTACGTGCCAGCGCAGCGCTGGGCTCCAAACTGAGCGCGGCGAGTATCTCGTTGTCTAAAGGCTTAAACAGCCCCTGAGCTTTACCTTCGTCAAACATCCTGTGAACTGGGGCAAAGAGCGTTTTCTCTAACGCGATCTTGTACTGTTTCCCGCGATGCGGCATGTTCTCAAACTGGCCCCGGTTGATCAGCGGCGCTTCACCGTCGGTGGCCATATTCCAGATGTTCAGCCACATGGTACGAAACCGCACTTCCAGTGGCATGAGATCCGAAATATTCTGAGTGATTTTTCGGGCGACAATGGTCAGTATATGATCGTGAAGCTGATACAGCAGATCATCTTTGTCGGTGAAGTACCGGTAGATGGTGCCTGTTGCGACCTTGGCTTCTTTGGCGACCATATTCATCGAGAGGCCGTGAAATCCATGTTTTGCCAGCAATTCTTCGGTTGCCTGCAAGATACGTTCTTTTTTATCAGTCATTGCTGCTCACATAGTGAATGAACGTTCATTCATTATTGATGATGCTTAATTATTACGCAACTTATCTGTTACCTATTTTGGGCTCAAAAACGCAGAGATTGTCTGAAATAGACACGAGACGAGATCAGGTTACAATGCGGCAGCTGAATCAATCATGACTCAAAGGGCAAAACCATGAAACTCAACCCCAGACAGAATGAAGCGGTTCGCTACGTTGCCGGACCTTGTTTGGTTCTGGCCGGTGCCGGGTCGGGCAAAACGCGGGTGATCACCAATAAAATTGCGTATTTAGTCCAGCAATGTGGCTACAAAGCCCGCAACATTGCCGCCCTCACCTTTACCAATAAAGCGGCACGTGAAATGAAGGAGCGGGTCGGGCAGACCTTGGGCCGTCAGGAATCCAAGGGACTCATGGTGTCCACCTTTCATACCCTGGGGTTGAATATTATTCGCCGGGAATATAAATCGCTGGGCCTGAAAGCGAGCTTTTCCCTGTTTGATGATCAGGACCAGATGGCGTTGCTCAAAGAGCTGACGGAAAAGCAGATCGACGGTGATAAAGATTTGCTGAAAATGTTGCTCTCAGCGATTTCCAACTGGAAGAACGACATGAAATCACCTGAGGTTGCCAAAGCAGAAGCCCAGGGCGAGCGTGACCAGTTGTTCGCCCACTGCTATGACCTGTATCAGCGGCAGATGAAGGCTTACAACGCCCTTGATTTTGATGACCTGATTCTGATGCCGGTTTTACTGTTGCGGGATAATGATGAAGTCCGCCAGCGCTGGCAGAATAAAATCCGTTATCTGCTGGTGGATGAATACCAGGATACCAACACCAGTCAGTATGTGTTTGTGAAGTTGCTGGTCGGGGAGCGTTCCAAATTTACCGTGGTCGGCGACGACGATCAGTCGATTTATTCCTGGCGCGGCGCGCAGCCGGAAAACCTGGTGCTGCTCAATAAAGACTTTCCGACCCTGAAAGTGATCAAGCTGGAACAGAATTATCGTTCGACCAGCCGGATCCTGCGCACGGCCAATATTCTGATCGCCAATAATCCGCATGTATTCGAGAAAACCCTGTTCTCGGAGATCCCGGACGGCGACATGCTGAAGGTGATCACGGCAAAAAATGAAGAGCACGAAGCCGAGAAAGTCGTTGGAGAGCTGATCGCCCATCGTTTTCTCAACAATACTGATTATAAAGATTACGCCATTCTGTACCGGGGAAATCACCAGTCCCGGCTGTTTGAAAAAGCACTGATGCAAAACCGGATCCCTTACAAAATTTCCGGTGGCACCTCATTTTTCTCTCGTGCTGAAATCAAAGACATCATGGCGTATCTGCGTTTGCTGACCAATCTGGACGATGACAATGCCTTTTTGCGGATTGTGAACACCCCCAGACGGGAAATAGGTCCGGTTACGCTGGAAAAATTGGGTACCTATGCCAACATGCGCGGAAAAAGCCTGTTTGAAGCCAGTTTTGAACTGGGACTGGAGCAACACCTGGCTGGACGCGGACTGGACAATCTGCGTCAGTTTACCCGCTGGGTGGTGGAATTGTCGGATAATGTCGAGCGCGGGGATGCGGTCGCCGCTGTACGTCAGATGATCCGGGATATCCATTATGAAGACTGGCTGTTCGAAACGTCTGCCAGCCCGAAAGCGGCTGAAATGCGGATGAAGAACGTGTCAGATCTCTACAGCTGGATTACGGCTGATCTGGAAGGCGACAACTATGATAATGAGGTGCGAACACTCAAAGAAGTGGTGCAGCGCATGACCTTGCGCGACATGATGGAGCGTGGTGAAGAGGACGATGATGCCGATCAGGTCCAGCTCATGACGTTGCATGCATCCAAAGGTCTCGAATTCCCTTATGTTTATCTGGTGGGTACCGAGGAAGGGATCCTGCCGCATCAGTCCAGTATTGATGAAGATAATGTGGAGGAAGAGCGTCGTCTGGCCTACGTGGGGATCACCCGGGCTCAGAAAGTGCTGACTTTCACTTTATGTAAAGAGCGGCGCCAGTACGGGGAGCTGCTCAAACCGGAGCCCAGCCGTTTTCTGTATGAATTGCCCCAGGATGATCTGGACTGGGAAACGGAACGTAAACCAGTGTCGGCAGAAGAGCGGATGCAGCGGGGACAAGCGCATATCGCGAATCTCCGGTCGATGTTCAATAAGAACAAGTAACGGCTGACGCTTGGTATGTCGGATGCAATAAAAAAGGTTAGCGAAAGCTAACCTTTTTTATACGACAGGCCGAATCCTAAAAACGGGATTACAGACCTTCAATCATGTGCTGAATGGCTGCGACGATTTCATCATCGCTACAGTCCATACAGGTGCCTTTCGCAGGCATCGCATTGAAGCCATTGATCGCATGGTTGGTCATGGTTTCCATACCTTGGGCAATCCGTGGGCCCCAGTCACCCGCATCCCCGGATTTTGGCGCGCCCATCACACCGCTGCTGTGACAAGCCACACAGAAAGTACCGTAGACCTGATCGCCAGTACGCGGACCGGAAGCGGCGGCTGTTTCGGCAGGTGCATCACCTTCCTTGTATACTGAACCGACAGGCTTGATGCGGTCTGTGATCGCTTCGGCAGACATATCTGCTGCTACGGCTGAGCCGCTGATGGCGACGGTAGCCACTGCTGCGACCATGAGTTGTCGAAGAGAAAATTCCATTGAGCTCACCTTAACACTCCCAGATTAATTGCTCGATTGTCACAGCCATCCTGTAGATTGTTGTATATATGGCAGTTTGCGACAGGCTGTGAACTTAATTTATATGTTTTGTACGATAAAAACTGAGTGATTATATCCGTTAAATCTGTGGTATTAAACCGAATGGCTTTGTTTGTATGATGAGAATCAACCCAAAGATGGTTATAAATGAAGCGAATGCAAAAAATTTTGCAAAAAAGACTAGACGACACCCATGCTGATCCGTAATATTCACCCCCGCCGATAGGGCAAGGCGCCCGTAGCTCAGCTGGATAGAGCGTTGGCCTCCGGAGCCAAAGGTCACAGGTTCAAATCCTGTCGGGCGCGCCACTCCGGAAAGGCAAGACGGCACTGTTGGCGTTGTAAGAAACATTGGTGGCTATAGCTCAGTTGGTAGAGTCCCGGATTGTGATTCCGGTTGTCGCGAGTTCAAGTCTCGTTAGCCACCCCATCTTTCGTCATTCAGCATGATTGCTGGAAGACAAAAACAGAATGATCGGTGAATAGCGCAGTTTGGTAGCGCATCTGGTTTGGGACCAGAGGGTCGGGGGTTCGAATCCCTCTTCACCGACCACTTTTCAAGTGAGTTTATTTTTGTGATAGGCTTACTGGTTCGGACAGATACTGAACCAAAAAATGGTGGCTATAGCTCAGTTGGTAGAGCCCCGGATTGTGATTCCGGTTGTCGCGAGTTCAAGTCTCGTTAGCCACCCCATTTTTCGTCGTTCAGCGTGATTGCTGGAGGACAGAAAGAAAATTATCGGTGAATAGCGCAGTTTGGTCGCGCATCTCCGGCTCTTGGAAACAGCGGACCAGAGGAACCCTCTGGCGCACGTCTCAAGACAAAAACAGAATTATCGGTGAATAGCGCAGTTTGGTAGCGCATCTGGTTTGGGACCAGAGGGTCGGGGGTTCGAATCCCTCTTCACCGACCACATTCAAGAAGCCCGCTCATTGAGCGGGCTTTTTTTGTTTCTGAAATTCGCTAACTCCCTGCCCTGTTTCAGAACGTGTTGCAATTGCCACACTTTTTTCACTTCCAACTGAAATCGTCTGCTCAGTTGATAGAGAGTCACTTTTTCCTGCATCCTTGCTCCGCCATTCTGTTAATTATTCAGATTGTCCCGTAGGGCAACAGAGTTTATCGACAGTTTTTTATCTCAGGTTATCGATTATTTCTGAATCTAATTTCTACCTTTTGAGTGAGCTATCAGTTAAACCTATTGCTCTGTTAAAATTATGTTGTTTTGTATTTGGTTTTTTATTCAGGCTGGTTGGAGAGTCATGACGCATAAATATTCGGGTGAATTCATGGTTGTTACCTTTTGATTCTTTGGGAGTACTGGGTTTTTAGTGAATAAAAGTTATTTTTATGATGATTTTTACCTATATAAATAGTGATTATTTATGCTGATTTTGTGCTCTAGCACAGTTTTACAGCACGAAATGTTGATTTTTAGTGAAATGTTTGCCAGATTGATGGCACTTAATGTAGCTGATCTCTTTGGCTGGCTACGGGAATGGAATCAATTGCAGACGGGCAGGGTTGCTGCCGGGTTGTCGAGGTCTGAACATGGCATTATTGGAAGTTAAAAACCTTCGTATTGAATATCCGTCGCGTCACGGTGTCCACGCTGCGGTGAAATCACTGTCGTTCTCCATCGAGCGTGGTGAAATCGTCGGTGTGGTGGGTGAATCTGGTGCGGGGAAGTCAACGGTCGGTAATGCTGTGATTGATTTGCTGAGCCCGCCGGGAAACATTGCCAGTGGCGATGTTTATCTGGATGGCCAGAAGATTTCTGGCCTGACGCCAGAAGCCATGCGAAAAGTGCGTGGCGCCAAAATCGGGTTCATATTTCAGGACCCAATGACTTCGCTGAACCCCTTGTTTACCGTAGAGCGTCAGCTGACGGAAACCATCGTCACGAATCTGAATGTCAGTCAGGATGAAGCGGTGCGCCGTGCAATTAAACTGATGGAGCAGGTCGGGATCCCGCAACCGGAAGTTCGGATTAAGCAGTATCCGCACCAGTTCTCTGGCGGGATGCGTCAGCGGGTGGTGATTGCAATTGCGCTGGCGGGTGAGCCAGATCTGATTATTGCCGATGAGCCGACAACAGCGCTGGATGTGTCGATTCAGGACCAGATCCTGAGCCTGATCCGCGAACTGTGCGTCAAGAAAAACGTCGGTTGTATGCTGGTGACTCACGACATGGGGGTTGTCTCGAACGTCACGGATCGTGTTGCCGTGATGTATCGGGGCGATCTGGTCGAAATTGGTCCGACAGCACAGGTGCTGGGACATCCAAACCATCCTTATACCAAGAGCCTGATCTCTGCCGTTCCGCGTTCCGATATCAAACTGGAGCGTTTCCCGCTGGTGAGCTATATCGAAGCAGCGGGTGAAACCACGCAGCTGGATGTGAAGAATCACTGGCTGGGCCAAAGCGAAGATCAGCGCCAGTACACTGGTGCCCTGCTGCAGGTCGAGAATGTGAACCTGCGTTTTGTGACCAAAGATTCTTTCTTTGAAAGCCGTCGGGAGTATGTTCAGGCATCCAATAATGTCAGCTTTGAAGTGTTTGAAGGGGAAACCTTCGGCCTGGTGGGAGAGTCCGGTTCCGGAAAGTCGACCATTGCCCGCGTGATTGCTGGCCTGTACCCGCCAAACTCCGGCAAAGTTGTGTTTGAAGGCATTGATCTGACCGCACTGAAAAGTGAGAAAGAGCGCCGCCCGATGCGCCGTCAGATGCAGATGGTTTTCCAGAACCCATACTCTTCGATGAACCCGCGGATGAAAATTTTCGACATCATCGCCGAGCCAATTCGTTTCCACAAATTAGCCGACAATGAAGCGCAGGTGCGCCAGATTGTTGCCGATCTGCTGGATCATGTTGGCTTGGGTCGCGCATCCGGTGTGAAATATCCGCACGAATTCTCCGGCGGTCAGCGTCAGCGGATTTCGATTGCCCGTGCGCTGGCAACCCGCCCAAGACTGCTGATCTGTGATGAACCGACCTCTGCACTGGACGTTTCGGTGCAGGCGCAAATCCTGAACCTGCTGAAAGATCTGCAGGATGAACTCAACCTGACCATGTTGTTTATCAGTCACGACCTGCCTGTGATCCGTCAGATGTGTGATCGCATTGGCGTGATGCAGAAAGGGACGCTGCTGGAAGTTGCCCCGACGGAACAACTGTTTACCAATCCGCAGCACGAGTACAGCAAGCAGCTGATTTCTCTGATGCCTGAGTTCAAGGGAATGAGTCTGGAAGGCCTGAAACTGGCCTGATGTGATCCAATTTGCCTGCCGGATGCCTGAATGGGTAACCGGCTTGGTTCTGTGGAACCGGGGCATTTGTTGCTTACCAAAATCAATTATAAGCAAACATAACCATCTGGGAGTTCTCTCCCTGCATAAAGGAGCTATGCGAATGAAAACCATCAAGAGCAAGTTAGCCGTTGCATTAATGGCTGCTGGTCTGAGCTTCGGTGCTGCTGCCGCGAACTTGAATCTGGCTTATGATGCGGACCCGGTTTCTCTGGATCCACATGAGCAGCTGTCTGGCGGTACGCTGCAACTTTCTCACATGAGTTTTGATCCACTGATCCGTTTCACCCAGTCGATGGAATTTGAACCCCGACTGGCGACTTCGTGGGAGCGTGTCGATAACAGCACGATGCGTTTTAAATTGCGTGACGGCGTGAAATTCCACTCTGGAAACGATTTCTCCGCTGATGACGTGATCTGGACTTTCAAGCGTCTGAAAACTTCTGCTGATTTCAAAGGCATTTTCACCCCGATTGTTGATGTGAAGAAAGTCGATGCCCTGACAGTGGATGTGATCACGGATGGGACTTATCCGCTGATTGAGAACGTGATGACTTATCTGTTCCCGATGGACAGTAAGTTCTATACCGGTCAGACCGAGAATGGCAAAGACAAAGGTGAGCTGAAGAAAAACGGTTCAACTTATGCATCGACCAACATCTCTGGTACGGGCCCGTTCAAAGTATCGAGCCGTGAGCAGGGCGTGAAAGTTGAATTCGAGCGTTTTGCCGACTACTGGGACAAGGACAGCGAAGGTAACGTTGACAACATCACACTGCGCCCAATCAAAGAAGATGCGACGCGTGTTGCAGCGCTGCTGTCTGGCGACGTTGATATGATTGCGCCTGTTTCTCCGAACGACTATCAGCGTATTAAGAGTAACGACAAGCTGGATCTGGTGACCATGCCGGGTACGCGTGTCATTACTTTCCAACTGAACCAGAAAGTTGCAGAGCCACTGCGTGATGCTCGTGTTCGCCAAGCGATTGTCTATGCGGTGAACAACGAAGGGATCGCTGAGAAAATCATGAAAGGTGCTGCGACTCCGGCAGCTCAGCAAAGCCCGGTCGGCTACGCTGGCTACAATGAATCGCTGACACCTCGCTACGATCTGAAAAAAGCACAGCAACTGATGAAAGACGCTGGCTATGAAAATGGCTTCTCTATCAGCATGATTGCGCCAAATAACCGTTACGTGAACGACGAAAAAGTTGCTCAGGCTGTGGCGGCAATGCTGGCGAAAATCAAGATCAAAGTTGACCTGCAAACCATGCCAAAGGCGCAGTACTGGCCTGAGTTCGATAAGTGTGAAGCCGGTATGCTGATGATTGGCTGGCACCCGGATACAGAGGATTCTGCGAACTTTACGGAATTCCTGACCATGACGCGTAACGCGGACACCGGTAAAGGTCAGTACAACTGTGGTCACTATTCGAATGCTGAAGTCGACAAGCTGGTTGAAGCGGCAAACTCTGAAACGGATCTGGAAAAACGCAGCACCATGCTGAAGAAAGTGGAAGAGCTGCTGTATAACGACGCAGCCTTTGTACCACTGTACTGGCAGGACCCTTCCTGGGCAGCCAAGAAAAATGTGGATATCAAACCTATCGTGAACGGTATGGACTTCCCGTACCTGGGCGATCTGGTGATCAAGTAATACCCTCCTGTATTCAGGCTCCGGCAATTGCCGGAGCCTGATCATGGAAGTCTAAAGAGGCAAGGAATGTTTACTTTTTTAGTCAAGCGCCTGGTGCAGGCACTGGTAGTGATGTTTGTGATCAGTCTGGTGGCGTTTGCTATCCAGGACAATTTAGGCGACCCGCTGCGTGAGCTGGTGGGACAGTCTGTGTCCGAGGCCGAGCGTGATGCGCTGCGGACTGAAATGGGCCTGAACGATCCCTTTATGGTGAAGTATGGCCGCTTTATTGCGAAAGCGGTGCAAGGGGATTTGGGCAATTCCTACTTTTTCAAGCGTCCGGTTGTGGACGTGATTTTAGATAAGCTGGTAGCAACCCTGGAATTGGTGTTTGCGGCGTCGTTGATTATCGTGGTGGTTTCCATACCGCTTGGGGTTTATTCAGCAATTCACCCCAACAGCGCGCTGACCAAAGCGATTATGGGCTTCAGTATTGTCGGCATCTCGGTTCCGGTTTTCCTGACGGCCATCATGCTGATGTATGTGTTTTCAATTGAATTAGGCTGGCTGCCGTCGTTTGGGCGAGGGGAGACGGCCAATGTATTGGGCTGGAATTCAGGATTCTTTACGCTGGATGGCCTGGCACACTTGATCCTGCCGAGTGTCTCGCTGGCATCGATTATGTTGCCGCTCTTTATTCGTTTGGTGCGCTCAGAAATGCTGGAAGCACTGAGCACTGAATATGTGAAATTTGCCCGTGCCAAAGGTCTGGCGCAGAACAAAGTCTATTACCAGCACGCACTGAAAAACACCATGCTGCCTGTGATCACTGTCGGTGGTGTACAAATCGGGACCATGGTGGCTTACACCATTCTGACGGAAACGGTGTTCCAGTGGCCGGGCACCGGGTTCCTGTTCCTGGAAGCGATTAACCGAGTGGATACTCCTTTGATTACCGCTTATGTCATATTTGTTGGCCTGATTTTCGTAGTCACCAACACCCTGGTTGACCTGCTGTATGGCCTGATCAACCCAACTGTAAACCTGACGGGTAAAGGAGCGTAATCATGACGACTAAAACGACGGACGCGCCTTCACGCTGGCAGCGTTTCATGCACTCGGATTTCATTTATTTCTTTAAACGAGACAAAGTGGCTATGGCCAGCTTTGCCGTGTTTCTGTGCTTTGTTCTGATGGCGGTGTTTGCCCCTCTGATTTCACCGACGAATCCGTACGATCTGAACAGTATTGATATCATGGACTCGGAGCTGGCGCCGTCCTGGATGGAATTCGGGGATGCTCGCTTCTTGCTGGGTACCGACGATCAGGGCCGTGATATTCTGTCGACCATCATGTATGGCCTGCGAATTTCTCTGGCGATCGGTTTGTTTGCTGTCGCGTTGCAGCTTTTTATCGGCATTATTGTCGGTCTGTGCGCCGGTTATTTTGGCGGCCGGATCGACAGTTTCCTGATGCGGATTGCGGATGTGCAATTGTCTTTCTCCACCATGATGGTGGCCATCATTGTGTCGGCGATTTTCAAGGCCAGCTTTGGCAGTGATTTTTACAGCCAGTACGCCATTTTGATGCTGGTGGTGATTATCGGGATTGCAGAATGGCCGCAGTATGCCCGGACAGTGCGCGCCTCTGTACTGGCAGAGAAGAAGAAAGAATACGTTGAAGCGTCTCGGGTGATGGGTTTGAAATCACCGCGGATCATGTTCCGCCATATTCTGCCGAACTGTCTGTCACCGATTCTGGTGATCTCAACAGTTCAGGTGGCGAACGCCATTATGTCGGAAGCCGCTCTGTCATTCCTTGGACTGGGAATGCCGGTGGATCAGCCGTCACTGGGCTCGCTGATCAGTATTGGCTTCAACTACATTTTCTCAGGTTCTTGGTGGATCACTGCGTTTCCGGGCATTGTGCTAGTGACGCTGGTGCTGGTGATTAACCTACTGGGTGACTGGTTACGGGATGTCTTTAATCCGAAAGTGTATAAAGGTTAACTGATACCCTGAAGAGCGTTTCCTTCCTCTAAGCCCCTGCTCGCAGGGGCTTT
This sequence comes from Photobacterium sp. GJ3, assembly GCF_018199995.1. Lineage (NCBI taxonomy): Bacteria > Pseudomonadati > Pseudomonadota > Gammaproteobacteria > Vibrionales > Vibrionaceae > Photobacterium > Photobacterium sp. GJ3. The sequence continues at coordinate 3,501,185 of NZ_CP073578.1, forward strand.
TTTATGCCTCCTTTATGCGATCTGCTTCACTGGTTGGTCGCAACAACTGCGGTGTTTCAAAAAAAATTGCGTTGCAGAAAATACCGTTCAGGGCTGCACTTTTCGCTGTATCAGGCAGCCTGACTGGGTTGCTTTCATGACGTTCCTGATATGTAAGTCAATGTAAAACCAGTCTCACACGGTCTTACACAATGTTACGTGACTTCAAAATGACCCCACTTTCATACTGAATTTTGTCGCAGCAGGTGGTGCAGAAGCAGAGTTCAGGAAATCAAATAAAGCAGGCTGAACTGTCCCTCAACGGACGCTGTACCGGTGGTCTTGTGCAACAGCAATGAACGTGGTTCAAACCTCGCAACCCTGATTGAGGAACATCATGAAAAAAAACGTACTCTCGCTGGCTGTGCTGATGTCATTGAGCAGCGCAGCTTATGCAGACGTGTATGTTCGCCATAATCTGGCGGGCTACTTCCCGGAACGTGACAAAGTTGCCATTGTTATGTCCGATGAAAATCTGACAGGGAAAACCTGGCAGGTGACGCAAGGTGGACAGGTTGTCTTGTCCGGCACTTTTGGTGCAGCGGCGTACGGCACAGGCCCGTTTACCGCGCAACCTCACAACTACGAGCTTGATTTTTCCGACGTAAAAGCGTTGGGCGAATATGAAATCTCGATTCCCGGTTCAACACCGACGACGGTCTCTGTCAAAGATAATCCATATGGGTATCTGGCCAATCAGGTTTTGCGCTTTTTACGCCAGCAGCGTAGCGGAACGGCTGACACGGTCGATCGCCTGATCGGTCATGACGGCGATGCCGTGGCCCCGATCTGGCGGCCTGTCGGGCCTGTGAACGACGGTGCCTGGGCGGCGGATCCCAGCGGGAAGACCGTCGACATGCTGGGCGGCTGGAGTGATGCGGGGGACTATATCAAGTTTACGCTGACCACAGCTTACACCACTCATGTTTTACTGCAGGCGTATGAGAATAATCCGAGCATTTTCACCCGTGAACTGAGCCAGTCGAATCTGGTCGACATTCTGGATGAAGCCAAGGTTGGTCTGGATTATCTGATGAAAACCTGGCAGAACAACGAGTTCATTATTCAGGTTTCAACCGGCGAAGATCATAACTACTGGCGTTTGCCGAAAGATGATATCCGGAACGGCCAGCGGGAAGCCTTGGCTGCCCTGTCGCCGAACCATATGGCTGTGACGGCCGGTGCCCTGGCTTACGGGGCAAAAGTGTTTAACAGTGTTGGCGAAACCGCACTGGCTGCCAGCTATGAAACGCAGGCCAAAGCCATTTATGCCCGGGCAAAACAGGCAGATGTACTGGAATTCCCGGCTTACGAGAACGACCGTAAGAACGAGTTCTACCGCGATATTCTGAAAGAGACGGATCCGGCGACCGGTGAAGTGACGCTGCGTCTGTCGGTGGATGATAACTTTGCGATTGCCGCAACGGCCCTGTATGACCTGACCAAAGAGCAGCAGTATCTGGATGATGCGAAGGCCTACTCTGAAAGCGCGGGCTTTGCCTACTGGTTCAGCTGGTCTGGCAGTAACCTGCTGTCGAATATGATGCTGCGTGACTTTGACAGCCGTGCGGGTCACCGGGCACGTCATGACATCGATGCGCATCTGGTGAACGCTCAAATGGATGGCAATATCTGGGGTTCGGCCCAGCCGTTTACCTGGGGCACACTGGCAAACAACCTCTATGTTTCCGGTGCGGCCAGCCGTGAAGTCACGGAAACAGGCGATACATTTTACGAGAAACTGGCCTACGACAATTTCGACTACCTGTTGGGCCGGAACAACTGGGGGATCAGCTTTGTGCATTCTCCGGAACTGGGGACACAAGTGCCTCAGGGACTGCACCATCAGGTTTATCAGATCAAACCTGAACTGCCACCTGTTGGTGCGGTGTTAGGGGGACCGGGGCATCCGGATTACATGCAGGATCCGGATATTGAAAAACCGGCTGATCGCTGGGAACACAAGTTCAATACCACGGAAACGGCTTTCTTTGATCACTGGACGAACTATGTCAGTGCCGAGCCGACGATCTTTGGTCAGGCCACGGCATTGTATGCCATCAGTGCGATGTCCAAACTGGAAACTCAGGGACCGGCTCCGGATCAGCCCGGTGTGATGCCATCACGAAAAGCGCCTCCGGGTGGATTGTCGCCAGAGAAAGTCCCGCAGTTTATCTCGCTGGGGACGGATGATAACTCGACCGAAGCTGGTATGGACTGGCTGACCAATCTGCATGCAACCCGCACGAACCCGGCAGGAACAGGCAATCCGCTGACCTATGATGGCGAGCCGCTGACCTACACCGGTTTCCATACCGGTTTCTACACCGGTGCCTCGGGTGCGTCCTGGAAGCGTTCTTACGATCAGGGTAACGAAGCGGGTAACCATACGCAGAACCATAAACCGGACGGACATCTGTTCGACTACAACACCTGGAAACTGGAAAATGACACTGCCAATGACGGCATCGTCTCGGTCGGTATTCCGCGAAACAGCCTGCATGGCTTCCGTGCACCGCATCTGCTGCCCAATGATGCCCTGTATCAGTATCTGGTCGATTCCGGCTTCAGTTACGATACCTCGCTGGAGGAAGGCTGGTCTTACGGTGAAGACGGCACCAACTTCAGCTGGCCGTATACCATGCATGATGAAGCGCCTGCGCTGACCATCATGAACGGCTATGGTTTCGCCAATAAGCCTTATGTCGGGAAGCATCCGAATCTGTGGCAGATGCCAGCATATGTCTTCATCATCCCGCCAGATGATCAGGACGGCCTGCCGTATAACCTGCGTGAAAAGGCCAAAGCAGCACAGGATTACATCAGTCTGGATAACGGTAAGGTCACCGGGTTTGATTACAACCTGGAGCACCTGCTGAAATTCAATGCCGATGAAATCTATGTCACGCTGAAATACACCCTGGATCAGCGTCTGAAAGGCAACCGTGCACCGATGCTGATTGGGGGACATGGCAAGAACTTTGCGGATAATTCACCCATGGGGGTCGCCTTCAAGCGCTTTGTGGATTATGCCCTGACACATCCGGATGTACGGATTGTCACGCATAAGAAGATCATTGACTGGATGAATGATCCAGTCGCGCTGGATGCAGCCCTGCCATTGAGTATTACCGCAGAAGTGAAAGGTCACGAAGTGACCGGTCAGTGTACCGATCCGGTCTGGAGCAGTGGCACCTCGTACAATCAGGGCGATCGTGTCACGCATCTGGGTGAAACTTGGGAAGCGCGCTGGCAGCAGTCTTCTGAGCCCGGCACCGGGCATCCGGAGTGGGGTCCATGGCTGAATCTGGGTTCTTGCAGCGGCACCACAGTGATGTATTACGGGGATATCAGTCCGAAAGGTCTGGTTCGGGTTCAGGAAGGTCAGAACCAACTCTTTACCTTTACACCGGATCCGGGCTATGAAGTGCGCTCGGTGAAAATCAATGGGGTTGAAGTGGTACCGACACCGACGGATAGCCTGACGATTCCGAATGTGACGGCTTCGCAAACCCTGCTGGTGGCGTTTGGCAAAACCGGCGGTGTTGACCCGGTGTACCATGACGTGACCGCCTCAGCTGGTACCGGGGGCAGTGTTGCACCATCGGGTGTGCTTTCATTGGAAGCTGGCACCAGCCAGACCTTCACTTTCACGCCAGATGCCGGGTATACGCTGGATCAGGTTCTGGTCAATGGTCAGCCTGTCTCGGTTACGAATCAGAGTTATACCCTGACGGCGATCAGTGCCAATACCACGGTGGCTGCCAGCTTTAAACAAAGCACCGGGGACAGCTGCGCGGGTCTGCCTGTCTGGCAAAGTGGGGTTGCCGCACAGAAAGATGACATCGTGCAGCATCTGGGCCGTAAATATCAGGCGCGTTGGTGGAATACCGAGGAACCCGGAAGTTCCGACCCAAGTTGGGGTGCCTGGAACGATTTGGGCCTCTGCCAGTAATCCTTGAGTAAGACAAAAGCCTAACCATTTGTTGTGGTTAGGCTTTTTATTTTTTAGACCAAAGCCTGCTGACGATGTATCAGCGCACTTTTTATTCATTGATTGGTTCACAAAGCCGTTGATTTTGGCTATAAGGATGTAAAAAAAATGTTATGGAAGCCTTGGCTGGGACAGATGTTCGACCATTAATTTCTTCAGAACAGTGAGGATAGGCTGAATCATGCGAAGGAAAAGTATCGTCATTCTGGACGGGGACAGAACACATACGTATCAGTTACAGCAGTATCTGGTCAATGCCGGGTTTGATGTGATCAGCCTGTCCAGTGTTCAGGAGTTAAACCAATGTTTGCCGGTGCTGTTACCGGATTTAATCATCATGGAGCTGAAATCACCGGAGTATGACGGCTTCAGTTTGTGCCGCCAGTTGTATCAGCAGCATCGTATCCCTTTGATGCTCATGTCTGAGCCTGTGGATGAGGCTGAGTGGATTGTGGCGCTGGAGGTCGGGGCAGAAGCCTTTCTGGTGAAACCCTTTAACCCCAGAATGCTGCTGGCCAAGGTTCGGGTGCTTTTACGCCGGCGTCAGCCAGTCGCAGTGGTCAAAGCGTCTCCGCCGGATGCGCCGAGACGTTATCGCTTCGGCTCCTGGGTGCTGGATCATGTGAAGCGTGAAATTGAAGACCGGGATGGCAAACGGACGCCGTTGTCCGGCGCCGATTTCCAATTGCTGAAAATCTTTCTGACCCATGCCAATCAGGTGTTATCCAGAGATCAGCTTTATGGCATGACCCGGGGCCGGGATTCAACCCCGGATGACCGCAGTCTGGATGTCCATATCTCCCGCCTGCGTCACCGCCTGGAAGATGATGCAAAGAATCCGAGTCTGATCAAAACCATCCGCGGTGTGGGTTATGTGCTGTCTGCCCATGTTGAACCGCTGGCCCTCTGACCACCATTCAAGCTGACCGTTTGTCCCCCTGACCTGACTGAACTGATTGATTTCAAAGGGGGACAAGCCCAATTTCGGATTTGTAACAAACGCGCTACATACCACTTACACGTGCTTACCAAGCATTCAGTGACTTCTATGCATCCTCAGTGAATAATCAATCAATAGGCGTTAACAATAATGAAACATTTTTCGGTGCCCATCCGTACTGAGTACTGCGTTGTGGGCGGGGCCGATTTCGAGACTAAAGTGATTTGCTTTAGTTCCACAACGTTATTTAGGGAGAAATGAACGTGAAACATCTGAAAAAATCACTGATTGCAGCGGCTTTGGCCACATTCACGATGGGACAGTCACATGCCGGAAATGTGGAGGTTTTGCATTACTGGACTTCGGGTGGCGAAGCGGCGGCACTGGCCGTCCTGCAGAAAATGATGAAAGATGAAGGTCATACCTGGACGGACTTCGCTGTTGCCGGCGGTGGCGGTGAAACCGCGATGACCGTCCTGAAATCCCGGGCGATTTCAGGGAATCCGCCATCAGCATCCATGATCGCCGGGCCGGAAATTTCCCAGTGGGGCGATCTGGGCGTGCTGGCGAAGCTGGATACGGTTTCGGCCAGCGAGCGATGGGACCAGCTGCTGCCGCCTGTGGTCGCAGATATTCATAAATATCAGGGCAGTTATGTGGCCGCGCCTGTGAATGTACACCGCATCAACTGGATGTGGATGAACAAGTCGATTCTAGATGAAGTGAACGGCGGCAAAGTCCCGCAAACCTGGGATGAGTTCTTCGCGTACATGGATAAAGCGAAGCAGTCCGGCTATGTGGCTTTTGCCCATGGCGGTCAGGATTGGCAGGATGCGACTGTGTTTGAGCAGGTGGCTTTAGGGGTGGGTGGCAATGAATGGTATCAGCAGGCTTTTGTTCAGCTCGACCCGAAAGCCTTGGGCTCCGACACCATGACGCAGGCCTTTGCCACCTTTAAAAAGCTGAAATCTTACATGGATCAGGGCATGCCAGGTCGTGACTGGAACCTGAGCACCAGCATGGTGATTGATGGCAAGGCCGCGGTTCAAATCATGGGGGACTGGGCCAAAGGGGAGTTCGCCGCTGCAGGCAAGCAACCCGGGAAAGACTATGTCTGCGCAGCTGTTCCAGGCACGCAGGATGCGTTCACCTTCAACGTGGATGCTTTCATGATGTTCAAGCAACAGGGCCAGGATGCTCAGGCAGCCCAGCAGGATCTCTCGCGACTGCTGATGTCTAAAGATTTCCAGGAAGAATTTAACCTCAAGAAAGGCTCCATTCCGGCCCGTCCGGATGTATCGCTGGCACGCTTTGACAGCTGCGCCAAGCAATCCATGGCAGACTTTCAGGCCAGTGCCAAGTCGGGCACGCTGGTGCCCAGTTTTGCCCACGCGATGGCCATGCAGCCAGAGGTCAGTGGCGCAGTCTACGATGTCGTGACGAACTTCTTTAATGACAATGACATGAACGCCGCCGCGGCAACTCAGCGACTGGTTTCGGCCATTGAGTTGGTGAAGTAACCGCTTCCTGTGTCTGACCGGCACCTTTGGCGTGCCGGTCAGCCTGCTTTTCAGACAAGAGTTTAGTTATGACGACTGAAACCCAAGTTCAGCCTTTGCCTGAGGTTGCACCGCGTGACAGCCTGATCGATAAATTCCAGGCGGTGCTGCCGAAGCTGGTGCTGTCACCCTCTGTGTTGATCACTTTGATATTCACCTACGGCTTTATTCTCTGGTCGCTGGTGTTGTCGTTTACCAATTCCCGGATGCTGCCCAGTTACGACTGGGTTGGACTCAGTAATTACAGCAAGCTGTTCAGCATGGAACGCTGGACCGTGGCGTATACCAATCTGTTTATTTTCGGCGTGTTGTTCATTCTGATCGCCATCACGGTCGGAACCTTGCTGGCCATATTGCTCGATCAGAAAATCCGGGCAGAAGGGGCGCTGCGAACCATTTATCTTTATCCTTTTGCGTTGTCTCTCATTGTGACGGGAACGGCCTGGAAATGGATCCTGAACCCTGAAATCGGCATTGAGAAACTGATGCATGACTTTGGCTTCACCAGCTTTCAGTTCGACTGGCTGGTGGACAAAGATATGGCGATTTACACCATTGTGATTGCGGCGGTCTGGCAGGCCTCGGGCTTTGTGATGGCGATTATGCTGGCCGGTCTGCGCGGGGTTGATGGCTCGATCATCAAGGCAGCCCAGATTGACGGCGCCACCATGCCCACCATTTACCGGCGCATTATCCTGCCGATGATGCGACCCATCTTTTTCAGCTGTTTCATCATCCTGTCTCATCTGGCCATCAAGAGTTTTGATTTGGTGGTTGTACTGACTTCGGGCGGACCGGGTTATGCCAGCGATCTGCCTGCCACCTTTATGTATCAGCATGCTTTTGGCCGGAATCAGATTGGGATCGGTTCGGCGAGTGCCATGATCACGTTGATGGGCTTTATCGCCATTCTCATCCCTTACCTGTATTCAGAACTGAGGAAGAAAAAACATGGTTAATGTTTCCTGGAGCCAGCGCATGAACCGTGCCCTGACCTATCTGGTCCTGGGAGCCTTTGCGGTGTACTTCCTGATGCCGCTGGTGGTGATGGTGTTCACCTCACTCAAAGACCTGGCTGAAATCCGCAGCGGAAATCTGGTGATGCCGCCGGAATCTCCGACGACAGAACCCTGGCAGAAAGCCTGGTCATCGGCCTGTACCGGGCTGAGCTGTGATGGCGTGGCCGCTTATTTCTGGAACTCCTTCCAGATCACCTTGCCAGCCGTGGTGCTGGCGTCGGCCATCGGGGCGGTGAATGGCTATGTGTTGTCGAAATGGCGTTTCCGGGGCAGTGAACTCTTTTTCGCCCTGATGCTGCTGGGTTGCTTTATTCCGTTTCAGGCGGTGTTGCTGCCGATGGCGCAGACGCTGGGCTATCTGGGACTGGCGAACTCAGTGCCCGGGCTGATTCTGGTACACACCATTTATGGGATTCCCTTTACCACCCTGTTTTACCGGAACTATTACGTGGGACTGCCGGACGAGCTGATTTCGGCAGCCAAGCTGGATGGCGCCGGATTCTTTCAGACCTTCTATCACATCGTGCTGCCACTTTCCGGCCCGATTATTGTGGTCACGCTGATTTGGGAATTCACCAACATCTGGAACGATTTCCTGTTTGGCGTGGTGTACTCCGGCCCCGATTCACAGCCCATGACGGTTGCGCTGAATAATCTGGTGAACACCAGCCATGGGGTGAAGGAATACAACGTGGATATGGCTGCCGCGATGATTGCGGCGATTCCGACCATTTTTGTTTACATCATTTCCGGTAAGTACTTCCTGCGTGGACTGGTTGCCGGTGCAGTCAAAGGATAATGACGATGTCGAGCTTACATATCAAAGCTGTTAATAAGCATTACGGCGACTATCACGCGCTGAAGAATATAGACATTCAAATCGACAGCGGTGAGTTTCTGGTGCTGGTCGGGCCCTCCGGCTGTGGAAAATCAACCCTGATGAATACCATTGCCGGACTGGATCAGATCAGTGAAGGGGCCATTTTGATTGGCGATCAGGAGGTCACACAACTGTCTCCGAAAGACCGGGATATTGCGATGGTTTTCCAGTCCTACGCGTTGTATCCGAGCATGACAGTGCGGCGCAACATCGCCTTCGGCCTGGAAATGCGCAAGGTGTCGCCAGAGCAGATTGCACAGGAGGTGGACCGGGTGGCCCGGCTGCTGCAAATCGATCATCTGCTGGAGCGCAAGCCTGCGGAACTGTCCGGCGGGCAGCGTCAGCGGGTCGCCATGGGACGGGCACTGGCGCGGGAGCCGAAGATTTATCTGTTCGATGAACCGCTCAGTAATCTGGATGCCAAGCTGCGGGTGGAGATGCGCACCGAAATTAAAAAGCTGCACCAGCGGCTGAAAACCACCATCGTTTATGTCACCCATGATCAGATTGAGGCCATGACACTGGCCGACCGGATTGCCGTGATGAAAGATGGCGTGTTACTCCAGCTCGCCAGCCCGGAGCAGATTTACAACAATCCAGTGAATATGTTTGTCGCAGGATTCATGGGCTCACCGTCGATGAACTTTGTCCGCAGCCATCTGCGCAGTCTGAACGACGGCTTTGCGGTTGAACTGGTGAACCGGGACGGGGAGCGGCATCTGATCCCGTTGCCGGATCGCGGAAAAGCGTTGTCCGATTGGGTCAACCGGGAAGTGATTCTCGGCATCCGTCCGGAGCAGATCCGTCAGGCCAGTGATTCACCGGCCGGGGCTTATGAGGGGCATCTCACGACGGTGCTGGATGTCGTGGAACCGACCGGCGCCGATACGCTGGTGGTGACGCAGCTCAATGATCAGGAGGTCACGGCGCGGCTGGATCCGGAAAGTCATCCGGTGCCGGGCTGTCCGTTCCGGCTGTCGGTCGATTTAAGCAAAGCGGTGCTGTTTGATCCCCAGTCGGAGGATCGCATTCATTAAGTGTTGAGTAGGGTATCTTCGTCAATTGACACGCCTCCTTCGGGAGGCGTTTTTTTATGCCCGGACCATAAATGATCGGATTGTAAATTAAATTTAATCCAGTGCTAACAATGCCTTACTGTATGTTACGTGACTCTGTTCTGAGAGGGGCGAATACTGGTTGTGTGGATGTTTATCCATTTCCGGATGCTGCGATTGTGTGGTGAATGTGGCCTCCGGACCTTTCATTCAATCAGACAGAAAAGGATTTGTTATGAACAAATTGTTGACCGGTGCGGTGTTTTCCGCGCTGGCGATGACCGCCAATGTGCAGGCTGCTGATCAGCTGGCACCCTCTACGATGCCTCCCGGTGGTTTACTGCCGAGTGAAGTCCCAATGTTTGTGTCATTTGGTTTTGATGATAACGGATATTCGGGTTATCCGGAGGTCGGCCGAGGTGCCGGCGGGATGAAATGGGCGATTGATATGCTCAAGAACCGCACCAATCCGGCCGGGACGGGAAATCCACTGACCTTTGATGGCGCGCCGACCCGGGTGACGTTTTTCCAGACCTGTGTGTACGCATCCAGCTGGCTGGCGGAATCCCCGGTTTGGGTGAAGAAAGCCTGGCGTGAGGCTTATATGGATGGCCATGAGATCGGGAACCATACCGTCACCCATGCCGAAGGTGGTCGTCAGCGCAGCGAAGCGGACTGGTTCAAAGAGATTGATGATTGTAACAAGTTCCTGACGCAGCCCTTTGATCCGAATGAAGTCACTCATTCTCCGGATCCGACTAAGGGAATCGGGATTCCTGCGTCGGAGATCACTGGCTTCCGTGCACCTTTCCTGGAATTTAATGACAACACTTTCAAAGCCATGATCAGCGCCGGGATCACTTATGACGTGAGTATTCAGGAAGGTTTCCAGGCTGATCAGTTCGGCGGCGATCACTACTGGCCGTATACGCTGGACTTCGGCAGCCCGGGCAATGACACGCTCGTCTCCTGGGGGAACTCAGAGCCGATCAGCACGTATCCGGGATTCTGGGAAATTCCTGTCTATCCGTTCATCGTGCCGGATGATGCGACGGCGCCACAGTACGGGATTAACTACTCCCTGCGTGACAAAGCAGCAGCTGCGGCAAACTGGTTCAACAAAGAGAACGGCAAGATCACGGGCTTCGACTACAACCTGTTCTATACCTATAAGTTCAACAAGGCCGAGCTGCTGGCGACGATGAAGTACACGCTGGATCAGCGTCTGGCCGGAAACCGTTCGCCCATGATGCTGGGTGCGCACACCGATATGTTCCACGATCTCAAAAGTGCTGATGCGCCCATGCGCCGCGAAGTGCTGGAAGAGTTTCTGGATTATGCACTGAGCAAGCCGGAAGTCCGTATCGTGCGTTACGATCAGCTGATTGCCTGGATGAAAAACCCAGTCGCGCTGGATACACAGGGGCCGCAGTATTTCCGTCTGAGTGCTTCTGTGGTGGGGCATCCCGTGGATGGCGGCAGCTGCACCGAACCGGCCTGGAGTGCGACCAATGAATATACTGGCGGCAGCCGGGTATCGCACAACGGAAACGTCTGGGAAGCTTCCTGGTGGACCAAAGGGGAAGAACCTGGCGCGTCAACCTGGGGCCCATGGCAGGGTAAAGGCCTGTGTGATACTTCGACGATCCGCTACTTCGGGACCGTCAGCCCAACAGGCACCAGTATGATTGCCGAAGGCCAAAGCCAGGTGTACACCCTGACGCCGGAAGCTGGCTATCAGGTGGAGTACATTGAACTGGACGGTGTCCGTCAGCAACTGGGTGCACCGGGCAGCTTTACGCTTGGGCCTGTCAGTGCCGACATGAATCTGGTGGTTTCCTTTGGGCCAGCGCAGCAGTAACTGAGTCTCGGAAAAGAAAAAAGCGGCTGTTTCAGCCGCTTTTTTTGATGGGGTTGGATTGGCCGTGATTAGAAAATCAGGTGCGCAATCAGTGCGATGACCGGCAGGGTTACCAGTGTACGCAGAATGAAAATCATAAACAGTTCCCAGGCTTTTACCGGGATCTTACTGCCCAGCAGCAGGGCACCGATTTCAGACATGTAAATCAGCTGGGTGACAGACAACGCCGCAATCACAAAGCGGGTCAGGTCGCTCTGAATGTCACCGGCCAGAATCGCTGGCAGGAACATGTCAGCAAAGCCAACCACGATCGTTTTCGATGCTTCCGTTGCTTCCGGGATCTGTAACAGTTCCAGCAGCGGAATGAACGGCATGCCCAGCCAGTTAAAGACGGGGGTGTATTCCGCCACAATCAGGGCCAGCGTACCGATGGCCATGACCACAGGCAGAACACCGAAGACCATATCAATGGCTGCTTTCACGCCGTCATTGACGACTTTCCGCAGGCTGGTCACTTTACCGGCACGCTCAAAGGCTTTTTCCAGACCATAGCTCATCACGGTGTGACCGTTTGGCAGGGCATCCATATCTTTTTCGAGCGGTGTGCCGCAAACATATTCGTCACGCTTACGGCTCAGTGGCGGCAAACGCGGCACAATGATCGCCGCAGCAATGCCTGCCAGACACACGGTGGCGTAGAACGGCAGGAACATGTGCTCCAGTTTCACCTGTGCCAGAACCACCAGGCTGAAGGTGATCGAAACGGCAGAGAAGGTGGTACCAATCACGGCGGCTTCACGCTTGGTGTAAAAGCCTTCTTCATATTGTTTGCTGGTCAGCAGCACGCCCACACTGCCATCCGCCAGCCAGGAAGCCATACAGTCGATCGCAGAACGGCCCGGCAGTCGGAACAGCGGACGCATGATTTTCGTCAGCATCGCGCCAAAGAATTCCAGCAAACCAAAGTTCGTCAGCAGGGGCAGGAAGAAGCCTGCACACAGGAATACAGCAAAGAGAACGGGCAGCAGATCGTTCAGAACCAGACCGCCCGTATTGCCATTATAAATTGCCGCCGGACCGACTTCGAAAAAAGTCAGGTTCGCAAAAATGGCACCCAGGACTTGAACGATGAACCAAGGCAGGCTTGGTTTGAACAGATTGGCAATAAAAGGTTTACGTTCAACGAAACGGGGGTTGGTCAGACGCACCAGCACTGAGCACAGTGCAGTCAGCGTAATGACTGCGGTAACAATCGCGGTCAGGCTGCCTTCAAACAGACTCTGAATGGCTTTTGCCATCAGTGCGATTGGGATGGTGATCTCGCCATTCACGCTGATTGGCGCCATAAACAGCAGCACACCCAGCAGGGAAGGAAGAATAAACATGAGCCAGGGCGCTTTACGCTTCTTTGCGCCAGTTATCACTTGTTCTGACATGATTGACCTTTAAGTAACTGATACAACGTGTTTTTATCCGGACTAAGTGAATAAGTTCGGCATAAACATGCAGTTATTATTCATATTATCGCTAAAAGGTTACATTTTTTATCACTGCGATGGAATACTTTGCTGAAAGAATCATCTAATTATTCATTGTAAATTAGAGGTTATGATAAGTAACTCACGTTTAACAAAGATAGATCTTGAATTACATTCTGTGGTGGTATGACCCCCTGAGGCCGGATTTGGGCAGGATGTCACCGTTACGGATATTGTCATTGTTTAGCCGATTTTCGCTTATATAATGACCCCTGCTTTAATACTTTTTTGACAAACTCATAGCAAGTAATTACAAAAAATGATGAAAATACAATTGCAGGGACTCTCACTCGCGGTGGCTGCGGCATTGTCCGTGAGTTCTTTTTCTACTCAGGCTGCTGTGAACGGTGCGGATGCCAGAAGTGTCGCCATGGGTGGCACTGGGGTGGCTTCTGCCAGCTACCTGACAGCCAGCTTTTATAATCCGGCACTGGTTGCCCATTACGATAAAAACGATGATTTTGGTGTGCTGCTGCCTGCGGTCGGTGTCAGCCTTCACGATCCGGACGACCTGAATCAGAAAGTGGATGACTTTCAGGATGTGAATGATCAACTGGAAGCGGCGATCAACAACAGTGGTGGTGCACCGGTTTCTGACGCCTTGGTGAATCAGTGGAAAGCAGCGCTGATGGCGCTGGACGAAGGCAAGCTGAAAGCAGACCTGAGTGTCGGCGCTGCGGTTGCGGTGCCGAACCGTTATCTGAGCATGAACCTGTTTACACAGGCGCAGATTGTCAGTCTGGCGAAAGCGAACATTGACCCGGCTGATCTGGCGGGTGTTGATGGCAGTCATCCACCGGATCTGGATAACCTGCAGTCCGATGTGCTGGGCATCGGCGGCGGTATTGTGGATGTGGGTCTGGCCATGGGGAAATCATTTGCGATTCCAACGGTGTCTTTACCTGAGCAGACTGTTTCTGTCGGCCTGTCACCAAAAATTCAGCAGCTGATTGCAGTCAGTTTCCAAAACACGGTGAGTCAGTTTGATGACAGTGACTTCAGCTTTGAAGATGAGTACCGTGATGACACGGCATTTAACCTGGACTTCGGTCTGGCGTATCAGCCAATGCCATCAGTAACCGTTGGTTTCAGTGGCCGGAACCTGTTCAAACAAGAACTGGAAACCAACACGCCGGCATCTCCGGCGGGTCTGGCGGGTAAATTCACCAGCAAAACCTTACTGGTTGAGCCGAAATACACCCTGGGCGTTGCCTATGAAAACAGCTGGTTTACTGCCGCTGCGGATGTGGATCTGAACGAACAGAAATATTTCAAAGAGTTTGATCTGGCGACTCAGTATGCCCGCTTGGGGATGGAGCTGAACGGTTGGGATTGGATTCAGCTGCGTGCCGGTTATAGCCTGAGTCTGACCGATTCTGCGGAAGACACGGTCAGTGCCGGCTTGGGTCTGAGTCCGTTCGGTGTGGTGGCGGTTGATCTGGCGCTGCAATATGGTCAGGACAATAACTACGGCGGTGCGCTGCAGTTCGCCTTTACCATGTAATACCAATCGCAGTAAATCATTGCTCATCCTAGCTTGTTCAAATGCTCGACAACTGCGTTAGATTTTTTGATTGTAGAATAACTACTTATCTAAAAAATCCGCCTTGTTCTCAAACATTTTTCCGACGCTATTTCTGATCACTGACTTACTTTGATTGGTATAAAGCAACCTGAAGCCTGATAGAAAAACCCGCCAGACGATCGGCGGGTTTTTTCGTTTAAGCGGTTTTGATGCTTTGCGTCGCAGTACTGGACGGCGATCAGGCCGTTTTCATCACCACTACGGCGGCAATCACGACAAAGATGCCTGCCCAGCCCAGTGGGGTCAGCCGTTGCTTGAACAATACGGAGCCGCCGATGGCTGTGCCCAGAATGCCAATTGCGCCCCATGAAGCATAAGCCACCGCCAGATCAATCTCTTTGACCGCCTGAACCAGTAAAGTAAATGCCGTCAGAACCAGCACAATTGATGTGGCACCCCAGAGCCGGTGTTTGAATCCGTCTGAACGGGTCAGGGCCATATTTGCCGCAATATCGACGATGGCCGCCAGCAGCACAAAACCAAACGATAAGGTAAAAAACTGGTTCATGACAGACTCCTGGAGGCCGACGCACAACTTGCAGAAGATGTATCCTGATCTTGCTCCGGCTGCGACTCACCCAATGTCACCATCACAATCCCCACGACTGCCAGGCCCAGGCCCAGCAGTTCCTGCAGACTCAGATCAGCGTCAAAGACAAACAGTGAGACCAGCGTGATCAGTGCAATGCCGAGTCCTTCCCAGACTGCATAGGCCACACCGATGGCGATTTTTTTCGCGGCCAGCGACAGAAAGTAATAAGACACCGTGATCAGGAGATACATCACGCCGTATCCCCAAAGTGAATTTTCCTCTCCGATCAGATTCATGGTGCTGGTGCCGGCCACTTCAGAGGTGATGGCCAACAGCAGAAAGATTCGTGCAATAAACATGCTATACCTGCCAATGAATGAACATTAATGGATAGCAAAGGATTGCCAGGCCACACAGCGAATTGAGACCAGTTGAAGATTCAGGCCGAGATAACGGGCAATGCTTTGCAATACCAGGCAAGATTAGCCGTTGGCCAGAAAGGGGAACAGGTATATGAGATATTCAATTATGAATATCACTCAACTTTGATGGGTCCCGCTTGAAAACATTTCTTTATGACTCGATGTAAATGCTGGTGGAGCGGATGATTGCGGTTGGACTGGACAAAACCGCCGGAAATCACAAAGTCACTGAATTCGCGGTTGACGGCTGGCATCGGGTAGGCGGCCAGCGCCGGAAACAGCCGGATGGTGCTCGTGCTGGCATACATAATGGCATCCGTATCCAGCAGCATTTGGGCTGCCAAACGCAGATTATACGTTTTCAGCAATACCCGCGGCTGGTAACCCATGCGCTGATATTCCGACTCGACGGTGCACAACGGGTTGTATGAGGCCGGTGCCGGCAGGGAAATGATCGGCAACTGCGAGACCGTCTCCCAGTCATTCACATCTTGATGTTGCGACAAAGTCGGATGGTTCTTCCGTGCCACAATCATTCGCTTTTCGGTAAAGAGCGGCCGCATATAGAGATCTTTGGGCAGCTCGGTTTCCTGATCCAGCATGCAGTAGTCGTGCTGCCCATCCAGCATTTCATCCTGGCTGTAACTGTTCCAGTTCGAAAAGGTAAAGGTTGCCTTCGGGAACGACTGATGGCAGACCCGCAACAGTTGCTGGCCCTGTTCATCCAGCAGGTATGGATCCACCACCAGTGATAAATGGCCGTCATACTCGGCTGCGCTGAAGTCCTCAAACTCCTTCAGCACTTTTTCGATCGGCGCCAGAATGTTGTCGAACTCCTCCGCCAGCCGCAACGCCATTGGGGAAGGCTCTACCCCATGGGGCTTCCGGACAAACAGCGGATCATTCAGCGTGGCTTTTAAACGCGCAATTCCCCGGCTGGCACTGGGCTGAGAGATCCCCAACTGCATGGCGGCTACTTTAATACTCTTGTGCTCAACCACGGCTTTGAGCAAGCGCATGAGATTCAAATCCAGCGTATCGAGTTGATGGGCCATGCAGACACCTGATAGATCAACAGAAAAAGTGATTTGATGATTGTAATGGCTTGCGGCGGTCCGGTCACGGGGAACGCGTGGCATCGTGATTCAGGCGTTATCTGATGCCGTTGATTAGGCATGAAAGACTGGATCAAGATGCCCGTGGGTGGTGTACTCGCAGAAACAGATATCCGGGATTAGAATCTTCTCGGGTTGTGCGTCTTTGATTTGCCGGATCCCCGGCAGCGCAGCAATCTCTTTCGGCGATGTGATGTTTTCTTCAATAAACACCGGCTGGATCAGATCGCGGACAGAAAGTCTGTTTTCGCGAACCAGCTGGCGGATGAGTGTATTGGTTCTCAGGCGTCGTGGCCCCCGTCTTCTTCAGATCAGACAGGTTTGGGTGCAATTGGGACATGGAAGAGGTGAACGAGCCGATGAAGGTGTGCACAGGCCAGTAAAAAAGCGATACACCAAAAACAGTGTATCGCTTTCTTTTTATTTGCAGATGTCAGTTGCTGGAAGCGTCCATCAACGCATAGTCACAAACTCTTCCGAGCCAGTTGGGTGGATGGCAACCACGCTGTCGAAGTCGGCTTTGGTGGCGCCCATCTTCATGGCGACGCCGAAGCCCTGGATCATTTCGTCTACGGTGAAGCCGATGCCGTGCAGGCCGACCACAGTTTCTTCCGGACCGGCACAGACCAGCTTCATCTTACAGGGCTGGCGGTTGCTGGTGACGGCGGTGTACATGGCCGTAAAGCCAGACTGGTACACTTTCACGTTGTCTTCGCCGTACTGAGCGATGGCTTCCTGCTCTGTCAGGCCGATGGTGCCGATTGGTGGGTGGCTGAAGACCACGGTTGGCACCAGTTTGTAGTCCATTTTGGCTTCTGGCTTGTTGTTGAACAGGCGCTCAGACAGCTGACGGCCCGCTTTGACGGCTACAGGCGTCAGCTCAATGCCGCCGTCCATGATGTCGCCCACGCAGTAAATACCCGGTACGTTGGTTTGCTGGTATTCATCGACCTTGATGTAGCCTTTGTCTGTGGTCGCAACGCCTGTCGCTTCCAGATTGATTTTGTGTGTCACCGGATGGCGGCCAATCGCCCAGATCAGCAGGTCGGTGTTGTGAGACTCGCCATTTTCGAAATGCAGGGTGATGCTGCCGTCGGCTTCTTTCACCACTTCTTTTGGCACCGAGTGCGTGTGCAGTGTCGGGCCTTCGGTGTTCATGACATCAACCAGCGTCTCGACGATCAGCGGATCGAAGCTGCGCAGCGGTGATTCTTTTCGCACGAACAGGTGGGTGTCGGTTCCCAGGGCGTTCAGCACACCGGCGATCTCAACAGCAATGTAACCGGCACCAATCACGGCAGCCCGCTTTGGCTGCGCATTGAGCTCAAAGAAGCCGTTGGAATCAATGCCGTGCTCTGCGCCCGGAATGTTCGGAATCGTCGGCTCGCCACCCACGGCGATCAGAATGTGATCTGCGGTGTAGTGCTGGCCGTTCACTTCAACGGTTTTGGCGTCGACGAACTTCGCGAAACCATTGATGACTTCGATTTTGTTTTTGCCCAAAACATTGTCGTAAGCCTGATGAATACGGCCGATGTAGGCTTCACGGCTTTCGACCAGAGTGGACCAATTGAAGTTTTTCACTTCAACGTCGAAGCCGTAATCTTTGGCATACAGATGCATGGCTTCTGCAATCTGAGCGCCGTGCCACATTACTTTTTTCGGTACACAACCGACGTTGACACAAGTTCCGCCCAAGGCTTTGGCTTCAATCAGCGCGACTTTTGCGCCGTACATTGCAGCACGGTTTGCTGAGGCAATCCCGCCGCTGCCGCCACCAATACAGATGTAATCAAAATGCGTTGCCATGACTTTTCTCTCTATGCTGTGAAATCTTAGCTGGACGACAGTGTATACCTAAGTCGCCTTCAGATGCTAGGTTCGGGGAAACGGACGTTGGTGTCGTGGAACGGGCTGTGATCTTGCGGGGAAGAAGCAAAGGGGATAACCATCCGGTGCCTGCCAGTTTAGATTCGGCACCGGATCATCTGCGGGTAACGGATTATTCCGGTACCACCCAGCGCAGCGTAGTGTGACCACGGGTGGGAGCAATCACAGACTGCAGCCACGGCAGTAGGGTCGCCATCTGGCTTTCCAGTTTCCATGGCGGGTTAATCACGATCATGCCGGAAGCGGTCATGCCACGTTCTTCGGTATCGGGCTCTACACCGAGCTCGATTTGCAGAATTTTGCGGATGCCGAGATCTTCCAGTCCGGCCAGCATGGCGTCGATGTTGCTGCGATACACCACTGGATACCAGATCGCATAAGTGCCGGTGGCCCAGCGATGAACGCTTTCATCGATGGCATCCACCACATCCATGTATTCGTGCTTGAGCTCATAAGGCGGGTCGATCAGCACCAGCCCGCGGCGTTCTTTCGGTGGCAGGCTGGCCTTGAGGCGGGCAAAACCGTCTTCTTTATAAATGCGGACCTGACGATCGCCCCGGAATTCCTGCAGCAGCAGCGGGAAATCGGTCGGATGCAGCTCAGAGAGCACCATGCGATCCTGTTCGCGGATCTGGGCGCGGGCAACTTTCGGCGAGCCCGGATAATAGCGCAGGGTGTCGCCGTTATTCAGTACGCGGATGGCATCAAGATAAGATGCCAGCGCTTCAGGCAGATCGTCACGTTGCCATACCCGGGCGATCCCTTGCAGGAACTCACCGGTTTTTTCGCTGCGCTCGTCCTGCAAATCGTAGCGGCCGACGCCGGAATGGGTGTCGTGGTAAACAAAAGGTTTTTCCTTTTGTTTGAGTGCATCCAGAATCAGACTCTGAACGATATGCTTGAGCACGTCGGCATGATTGCCAGCATGAAAACTGTGACGGTAACTGAGCATGGGGAACTCTGCGGTGTTGAAAAAGAGGCTATTATGGCGCAAAAAGCGGGAATATCCAGCGGGTTGTAGCAGCAGATCTGAAGTTGCCGCTAAACTTAATCCGGAAAAGGATTGAAATTGTCCTGAAGAAGACACACTTAGTCAGGAAGCAGATAAATAAAGGATGCCCCATGTCGAACCCATTTCTGACCATGACGGACTTGCCGCCGTTTTCGCAACTCAAACCCGAACACATTTTTCCTGCCGTCGAGCAGGCGATTCAGGATTGCCGGAACAAAGTCGAGGAAGTCCTGGCCAGCGGAGAGGCGCCAAGCTGGGACAGCATTTGTGCACCACTGGCCGAAGTCGATGACCGGCTGGGCCGCATCTGGTCGCCGGTGAGCCACCTGAACGGGGTGAAGAACAGCCCTGAACTGCGTGAAGCCTATGAAAGCTGCCTGCCGATGCTGTCGGATTACAGCACCTGGCTGGGCCAGCACAAAGGCTTGTACGAAGCCTATAAAAGCATTCGCCAGAATGAAGACTTTGCTGCATTGTCTCCAGCGAAGCAAAAATCCATCACGGATGCGCTGAAAGAATTTGAACTCTCCGGGATTGGCCTGCCCGCGGCAGAGCAGCACCGCTATGGCGAGATCAGCAAGCGTTTGTCTGAGCTATCGTCGACCTTCAGCAACAATGTGCTCGATGCCACGATGGGCTGGAGCAAGCTGGTGAAAGACGACAGTGCGTTGTCCGGGATGCCGGAGTCAGCACTTCAGGCGGCAGCCGCTGCGGCTGAAGCCAAAGGGGAAACCGGCTACCTGCTGACGCTGGAAATTCCGTCTTACCTGCCGGTGGTGACTTACTGTGACAACCGCGAGCTGCGCCGCGAGATGTATGAAGCTTTTGTGACCCGCGCATCTGACCGGGGACCGAATGCGGGCAAATGGGACAATAGCGAAATCATCGCGGAAAAACTGAAACTGACCCATGAGCTGGCGCGCCTGCTTGGTTTTAATACTTACAGTGAAAAATCGCTGGCAACTAAAATGGCGGAATCAACCGATCAGGTGCTGGGTTTCCTGAATGATCTGGCTGCCCGGGCTAAGCCGCAGGGTGAGAAAGAGGTCGCTGAATTGCGTGCCTTTGCCCGTGAGGAATTTGGTGCGGATGATCTGGAACCCTGGGATATTGCCTATTACGCTGAAAAACTGAAACAGCACCGCTACAGCATCTCGGATGAGCAGCTGCGCCCTTACTTCCCGGAGCAGAAAGTGGTGTCCGGGCTGTTTGAAGTACTCAAGCGTGTCTTCGGCATGACAGTGACTGAACGTGAAGGCGTGGATGTCTGGGATCCGAGTGTGCGTTTCTACGATATCTTTGATGCCAGTGGTGCGCTGCGTGGAAGCTTCTATCTGGATCTCTATGCCCGTGAGCACAAGCGCGGCGGTGCCTGGATGGATGAGTGCATTGTCCGCCGTGTTCGTCAGGACGGCAGCCTGCAACATCCGGTCGCGTATCTGACCTGTAACTTCAATAAACCGGTCGGTAACAAACCCGCGCTGTTTACGCATGACGAAGTGGTGACGCTGTTCCACGAAACAGGCCATGGTATTCACCATATGCTGACGCAGGTGGAAGAGTCTGCCGTTTCCGGCATTAATGGTGTGCCTTGGGATGCGGTGGAACTGCCAAGTCAGTTCCTGGAAAACTGGTGCTGGGAAGAAGAAGCACTGGCCTTCATTTCCGGTCATTACGAAACCGGTGAGCCGTTGCCTTCTGAGCTGCTGGAGAAAATGCTGGCGGCCAAGAACTTCCAGTCGGCCATGGGGATGCTGCGTCAGCTGGAGTTCGGTTTGTTCGACTTCAGCCTCTACACCAACTATGACCCTGAAGTCGGCGCACAGGTTCTGGATACGCTGGCAAGTATCAAACGTCAGGTGTCCGTGGTGCCGAGCCCGGAATGGGGCCGCTTCCCGAACAGCTTCAGCCATATCTTTGCGGGTGGTTACAGCGCAGGTTATTACAGCTATCTGTGGGCGGAAGTTTTGTCTTCAGATGCTTATTCGCGCTTCGAGGAAGAAGGGATATTCAATCCGCAAACCGGCGCTGATTTCCTGAACTGTATTCTGGAACGTGGCGGCAGTGAAGAACCGATGGCGCTGTTCAAACGCTTCCGGGGCCGTGAGCCGAAGATTGACGCCCTGCTGCGTCACAGTGGCATCACAGGTTAAGCGGTTCACAAGAGAACGAGACAGAAAAGGCTCCTGCAAAGGAGCCTTTTTTCATGGGGATAACAGTCAATCCGATCAGCTTGCTTCGCTGATTTGCAGTGGCCAGCCCAGATCGGTCTGACGATGGGCTTCTTGCTGTAATTCTGCATTGGTGAGCGGATTGGCCGCCAGCCAGGCCTGAGGGACAACCAGCGTGAGCTGATTGTCGTCTACGGTCAGATGTGCCGGAGGCTGATGCTGACTGTCGCGGCGATGGCACAAAATCACGGCCAGACGCAGCAGACGCAGGATGTGGACCGCCTGAATCGCAGGCATGGCATGTTGTTCCGGCAGGCTGGTCAGGTTGTCGCGGTAGCGGCGCAGCACTTCACCCAGCAGATGCTTCTGGGCCCGGGTAAAGCCGGGCAGATCCAGATGCTGGATCAGATAGGCAGCATGGTCACCACTTTGCTTGAAGCCAATCCCGGTGCCAATTTCATGCAGCAGCGCACTGGCCTGAAGCAGCGAGCGGGCTTGAATGTCCGATTGCCACACGGGTTGGCAGTCATCCAGTAATGCCAGTGCAGTGTCCGCCACTGTCGCCGCGTGATGCGTGTCGATCTGGTAACGAACCTGCAGGCTGTTCAGTGTTCGGCAACGGACATCGTCCTGACACATCTGCTGGCTCATCATGTCGTACACCATGCCTTCCCGCAGTGCACCACCGGCCAGGGTCATGGTCTGAATGCCCAGCGTTTCGAACAGGGCGATCAGAATCGACAGGCCGCTGGGGAAAACCAGCGCCCGTTCCAGCGTCAGCCCTTCGATATCGAGATCTTCCAGCCGTTCATACTGCATGGCCTGACGTTGCAGCCGTTTGAGTTTGGCCAAGGTGATCAGCTCATCCATGCCCTGCGCAAGCATAATTTCCTGCAGGGCCTGAACCGTGCCGCTGGCACCGACACAGTGATCCCAGCCCAGATCGCAATACGGCTCGACAATCGGGGCAATGGCATCTTTGGCTGCCTGAATGGCAGAACTGAAGTTTTCTGCGCTTAGGTGGCGGTCTTTGAAATAGCCTTCCAGCCAGGTGACACAGCCGATTTGCAGGCTGGTCAGCGCCCGGGCATCAAAGCCTTCCCCGATAATGACCTCGGTACTGGCACCGCCGATATCGACGACCAGACGTTTCCCCTGACCACCGGAGGTATGGGCAACCCCCTGATAGATGATTCGTGCTTCCTCTTCCCCCGGAATGATTTCAATCGGGTGGTTGAGGATATCCGTCGCTCTGGAAAGAAAGTCGTCCGCATTGACTGCGGTTCTCAGGGCCGCTGTCCCCACAATCCGGATCCGTTCGGCCGGGATATCCTGCAGACGTTCGGCGAACATGGCCAGACATTCCCAGCCGCGCTGCATCGCTTCCTGACTCAGGACATTCTGGCTGTTCAGGCCAGCCGCGAGCCGGACTTTCCGCTTGATCTTGGCCAGCGTATGCACGCTGCCTGCGACTTCGCGCACGATCCACATGTGGAAACTGTTGGAGCCCAAATCAATGGCTGCATACAGCGGAGATACGACACAACTTTCCATGGCGTCTTCTTCAGTTACTGCGTTTTCTGTGGGGCACGACGGCGGTTACGCTGACGACCCTGTCCTTGTCCCTGACCCTGACGGGAGCCGCTGTTACTGCGACGTCCGCCGTTCTGGCGAGGTGAGCGCTGTACTTTAACCGGCGGCGGCAAATCGTCCAGCAGTGCACTCGGGTCGTAATTCGAACGTGGAATAGCATGCTCGATATACGTTTCGATGGCTGGCAGATTGTGCGAATAGACTTCACAGGCAAAGCTGATGGAATTGCCGAAGGCGCCCGCACGGCCGGTCCGGCCAATCCGGTGCACGTAATCTTCCGCATCGTCAGGCAGATCGTAGTTAAATACGTGGGTCACCTGAGGAATATGCAGACCCCGTGCAGCGACATCTGTTGCAACCAGAATGTCGACTTCACCTTGGGTGAACTGTTCCAGAATGCGCACGCGTTTCTTCTGCGGAACGTCACCGGTCAGTAGTCCGACGCGATGATTATCCGCTTCCAGGTGAGCCCAGATGTTTTCACAGCTGTGCTTGGTGTTGGCAAAAATGATGGCACGATCCGGCCAGTCTTCTTCAATCAGCGTCTGCAACAGAGACATTTTGTCCTGATTAGACGGATAGAACAGCTCTTCCTGAATGCGGTGACCGGTTTTCTGATCCGGTTCAACCACAACGTTTTCCGGCGTATTCATGTGTTCGAATGCCAGCTCTTTCACCCGGTAAGACAGGGTTGCGGAGAACAGCATATTCAGACGCGCTTTTGGTGTTGGCATCTGACGGAACAGGAAACGAATGTCTTTGATAAAGCCCAGATCGAACATCCGGTCCGCTTCATCTAGCACCACAACCTGAATGCTTTTCAGATCAATGACACGCTGCTTGTAGAAATCGATGATCCGGCCGCAGGTACCGATCAGAATATCGACGCCATTTTCCAGATGCTGTTTTTGTTTCTCGTACGCTTCGCCACCATAGGCCAGGCCTGCGGTCAGTCCTGTACTTTTGAGCAGTGGGGCTGCATCATTGTAAATCTGAATTGCCAGTTCCCGTGTAGGTGCCATAATGATTGCACGGGGCTGATTGGTTTTTCGCTCCTCAGATGCTGGTGTCAGCATTAAATGGTTAAAGGTGGCCGTCAGGAAGGCCAGGGTCTTGCCAGTCCCTGTCTGCGCCTGACCAGCAATATCACGGCCGGAGAGCACTACCGGCAATGCCAGGGCCTGGATCGGGGTACAATAATGGAACCCTTTGTCTTCCAGCCCTTGTAAAACCTGAGGGTGTAGCCCCAGATCGGCAAATTTCTGCTCTGTGATGTGAGTCGTCTTCATTCGTATAGAATATCAGCTTAGGGTTGCAATACGAAACGTATTCAATTCAAATAGGGCATCGATTTGCTGGTTAAAATAGAATCAGCGTTGAAAATCAACCATTGGAGTGGAAGATGAGCGACAAGATTGTGCAGCTGACAGACGCAAGTTTTGATAACGATGTGATTAATGCTGCAGGCCCAGTTTTAGTCGATTTTTGGGCTGAGTGGTGCGGACCATGTAAAATGATCGCGCCTATTCTTGACGAAATCGCAGATGAGTACGCAGGTAAACTGACGATTGGTAAGTTGAACATTGATCACAATGCAACAACCCCACCAAAGTTTGGTATCCGCGGTATTCCGACCCTGCTGCTGTTCAAGGACGGCGCAGTGGCAGCGACCAAAGTGGGCGCATTGTCCAAGACGCAACTGAAAGAGTTTCTTGACGCCAATCTGTAATTGGCAGAATTGAGACCTGGACCGCGTACAATGCCTCATTGTGCGCGGTGTCATTTCAGCGTACTAGACGACCGCCTGCTTTAGTGCTAAGTTATTGCACGTTAATTATACGACAGTTCATTTCTTGACCAGCCCCATTGGTCAAAGCTTTTCTCAATTATCAATTAACCATAGAACCCCTAATTTGACTGACAAGAAACCCACCACTATGAATCTTACAGAACTGAAGAACCAGCCTATTTCCAAGTTGGTTGCGCTCGGCGAAAGCTTGGGACTCGAAAACCTAGCGCGTTTGAGAAAACAGGACATCATCTTCGCAATTCTCAAGCAGCACGCCAAAAGTGGTGAGGATATATTCGGCGATGGGGTTCTGGAAATTCTGCAAGACGGCTTCGGCTTTTTGCGCAGCGCAGACAGCTCTTACCTGGCCGGCCCGGATGACATCTATGTCTCGCCAAGCCAGATTCGCCGCTTCAACCTGCGTACCGGTGATACCATTTCAGGTAAAATCCGGCCACCCAAAGACGGTGAACGCTATTTCGCCCTGCTGAAAGTCAACGAAGTAAACCACGACAAACCTGACAACGCCCGCAACAAGATCCTATTCGAAAACCTGACACCGCTGCATGCAAACGATCGCATGCGTATGGAACGCGGTAACGGCTCTACTGAAGACATCACTGCACGTGTTCTGGATCTGGCCTCACCGATTGGTAAAGGTCAGCGTGGTCTGATCGTGGCACCGCCGAAAGCGGGTAAAACCATGTTGCTGCAGAACATTGCACAGAGCATTGCTTATAACCACCCAGAGTGTGAGCTGATGGTGCTGCTGATTGACGAGCGTCCGGAAGAAGTTACCGAGATGCAGCGTCTGGTGAAAGGTGAGGTGGTTGCCTCGACTTTTGATGAGCCGGCATCCCGTCACGTTCAGGTGGCTGAAATGGTCATCGAGAAAGCCAAGCGCCTGGTTGAGCACAAGAAAGATGTGGTGATCCTGCTGGACTCGATTACACGTCTGGCTCGTGCCTACAACACCGTGGTGCCATCCTCCGGTAAAGTACTGACCGGTGGTGTCGATGCCAACGCCCTGCATCGTCCGAAGCGTTTCTTCGGTGCGGCACGGAATGTTGAAGAAGGCGGTAGCCTGACCATCATCGCAACCGCGCTGGTCGATACCGGTTCGAAGATGGACGAAGTGATCTACGAAGAATTTAAAGGGACAGGTAACATGGAATTGCACCTGTCTCGTAAGATTGCCGAGAAACGTGTATTCCCTGCGATTGATTTCAACCGCTCAGGGACTCGTCGTGAAGAGCTGCTGGCCAAGCCGGACGAGCTGCAGAAGATGTGGATCCTGCGCAAGATTGTTCATCCGATGTCTGAAACCGACAGCATGGAATTTTTGATTGATAAGCTGTCGATGACCAAGACCAATGATGAGTTCTTCGACGCGATGCGTCGTCAGAAGTCCTGATAACTCTGGCTTCATGTCACACTTCATTAAAACGCCACCTTGTGTGGCGTTTTTTTATTGCTGATAATATTCGAGGAACTACTCAATAGGGATAGGTTTATTCTCCCTGTGAATGAATAAGCGCTCATGTATTCAGCATCTGGCCAGGAAGGTGGAGGTTGAATACACGAATGGAATCGACAACCAAATAAAATAAGGACAAGAACATGCGACATGGATGGGGCATGTGGATCGGGTTGTGGATGCTGTTGCTTGCCTGGCCCTTGCAGGCTGATGAACTCAGCCCGCAGGAATTTCAGCAGGTGACCGCAGACGTTGTTCCGGCACTCAAATCACTCAAATCACTGTATCGTGACAGTGAGATCGACCAGCTGAACCAACAACTGGCGGACTTCCCGGTGCTGGCACAGGAAGCCCTGCGAGCGGGATTGGTTGAATACGCACAAACACTGGATCAGCTGGACGAAACCAAAGTCGCCTGGCTGGAGACTTTAGTGACCCGCAAACCCCGATTCACCCTGACCGAGCAAGGCGATGGTTATCGGGTGACACGTTCGGCCTTCAACTATGGCCCTCAGGCCCGACAACTTTTGCAGCACTGGCAGCGTGAACAGCTGGCGGCGGCATTCGTCCGTCAGGCGGACGCGGGTGATCTGGTGCTGAGCGACTGGTTGGCTGGTGAACGGAACGTGCAGCGAGTCCGTCGGGATATTGCGCTGGCCCAGCTTCCGGCGGTATCCGAACAGGGACAACGCTATCTGGCCAATCAGTTTCTGTCGGATAAACAGCTCCTCTGGCTGCCGGATAACGGATTACTGGCGTTACTGGCTGAAAGTACCGGCGATGAAGCACTCTATCAGCAACTCTGGCGCCGCCGGACCGATCAATACAGTCGTGCGGAGTTGAATCGCCTGACTGATCTGTTGCCGGATCAGCTCGCCGTGAATCAGCTGATTGAAGCCACACGTAATCCGTCGCTGAAAGCGCAGGCTTATCAGGCCTTGGCGACCCTCAAGCCGCTGCCTGCTCAAGTGGAAGTGTTTCTGTTAGCCAAGTTGTCAGAGCCTGAGGACGGAGAACTGGTGGCCGGACATCTGGTGAGCGAAGGGCACAGCAGCTGGCTGACGAAGCTCGCCGCCGGTACCAAGAGCTACACACTCAAGCGCAATCTGGAAACCGCGCTTTCCTCTTCCCTGTGATCGGTCATGGTGGCCTGCGAGGTCGCCAATAAATTCCCACGAAACAAGCATCTTGATAGTGATAAGTATATAATGTGTCCTATTTTCATCTCGGCCCTATGCGGGTCCGAGCGAGTCAACAGATAGGGTGCAGGAATGAAATTCAATGATCTGCGCGACTTCATTGCCTACCTGGAAGAGCGTGGGCAACTCAAGCGCATCAAGCAGCCAGTCGATCCCCGATATGAAATGACGGAAATCTGCGACCGGACCCTGCGGGCCGGTGGTCCGGCATTGCTGTTTGAAAATCCGGTGGGTTACGATATGCCGGTGCTGGCAAACCTGTTTGGCACGACTGAGCGGGTGGCGATGGGCATGGGTCGGGAAGATGTGCTGGAGCTGCGGGAAGTCGGTAAGTTACTGGCCTATCTCAAAGAACCGGAGCCGCCGAAAGGTTTCCGCGACGCGATCGATAAACTGCCGGTCTTCAAGCAGGTCCTGAACATGCCGGCCAAGCGGCTGAGTAAAGCGCCCTGCCAGCAGATTGTCTGGGAAGGGGATGAGGTTGATCTCGATAAAATTCCGGTGATGAGTTGCTGGCCGGGGGATGTGGCACCGCTGCTGACCTGGGGCCTGACGGTCACGCGTGGTCCGGAGAAAAAACGCCAGAATCTCGGGATTTACCGCCAGCAGAAAATCAGCAAGAACAAAGTGATTATGCGCTGGCTGGCTCACCGGGGTGGTGCGCTGGATATGCGGGAATTTATGCAGGCGCATCCGGGCGAGAAATTTCCGGTCTCTGTCGCTTTTGGCGCGGATCCGGCCACGATTCTGGGGGCGGTGACGCCCGTGCCGGATACCTTGTCTGAATATGCATTTGCAGGGTTGCTGCGGGGCAGTAAGACTGAGGTCGTCAAGAGCATCAGCAATGATCTGGAAGTGCCGGCCAGCGCAGAAATCGTGCTGGAAGGCTATATTGATCCCAACGAGTATGCCGATGAAGGTCCGTATGGCGATCATACCGGGTATTACAACGAAGTTGAGCGCCATCATGTGTTCACGGTCACGCATGTGACCATGCGGAAAGACCCGATTTATCACAGCACCTATACTGGCCGCCCGCCGGATGAACCTGCGGTGCTGGGTGTGGCGCTGAATGAAGTTTTTGTCCCGATCTTGCAAAAGCAGTTCCCGGAAATCGTCGACTTCTATCTGCCACCGGAAGGATGCTCCTATCGTATGGCCGTTGTGACCATGAAGAAGCAGTATCCGGGCCATGCAAAACGGGTCATGATGGGCGTCTGGTCTTTCCTGCGCCAGTTCATGTATACCAAGTTTGTGATCGTTTGTGATGACGATGTGAACGCCCGGGACTGGAATGATGTGATCTGGGCGATTACCACCCGGATGGATCCGGCGCGCGATACCGTGATGATCGAAAATACGCCGATCGATTCGCTGGATTTTGCTTCCCCTGTGGTTGGGCTGGGCTCGAAAATGGGTCTGGATGCAACCAATAAGTGGGAAGGCGAAACGCAGCGCGAGTGGGGCACCCCGATTATCAAAGACCCCGAGGTCGTCGCCAGAGTGGATGCCATCTGGGATGAGCTGGGAATTCTGAACAACTGACGTCAAATCAACACACGATGTATCAGATCAGGCTGCTGCCACAAGAATTGACCTTTTTTGTCAGGGATGATGAAACCCTGTTGTGTGCAGCACACCGGGCCGGGGTGGCTTTTCCACACCGTTGTCTGGTTGGCGCATGCGCCACTTGCCTGTGCCGCAAACTGTCGGGTGAGGTGGCATATCAGCTCGCACCAATGCTGACGGAAAAAGAGCAGGCCGCCGGATGGATTTTTCCTTGTCTGGCAATGGCCCGCAGCGATTTGGTACTGCTTTTAGAATAGAGGAACAGAATGTCGATTCAATGTGAAGTGAAGTCAGTCGAGTCGCTGGCTTGCAATACCTACCGCATCCTGCTGAAGCCAACAGCGCAGGTTGATTTTAAAGCGGGTCAGTACCTGCTGGCGGTGATGGGCGAAAAAGACAAGCGTCCGTTCTCGATTGCCAGCAGCCCTTGCCGTGGCAATGAACTCGAACTGCACATCGGTGCTGCGGACCATAATCCGTTTGCGATGGAAGTTGTCGAAGCGATGCAGCTGGCGATGGCGGAAGGCAAGTCATTTGAGGTGGAAGCACCGATGGGTGACGCGTGGCTGCGTGAAGACAGCGCCAAGCCGCTGCTGCTGATTGCCGGTGGTACCGGATTCTCCTATGTTCGTAGCTTGCTGGATAACTGTCTGAGCCGGGGCATGACCCAGCCCATCTTTGTGTACTGGGGCGGTCGTGATGATTGTCAGCTGTATGCCCATGATGAGCTGGTTGCACTGGCGGCACAGCATGCAAACCTGACCTATGTCCCGGTGGTGGAATCTGCCCCGGCAGACTGGCAGGGGAAGGTCGGTAATGTGCTGGAAGCGGTCTGTGACGATTTTGTCAGCCTGTCTGCTTACGATATTTATATCTGTGGCCGGTTTGAGATGGCGGGTGCTGCCCGTGAGCAGTTCACAGCGGAAAAAGGGGCCGATCGCGAGCGGATGTTTGCCGACGCGTACGCCTTTATCTGAATCGACGGATTAAACCTGAAAAAAGCCCCTGTGATCGCTGGATCACAGGGGCTTTTTGATGATTGCTTTTCATCCACAACCGCTGGCGGTGGGGTGGAATGGGGCAGGTCAGGCGTGTGCGGCAGCGACGCGGCGTTTCACCCAGGTTTCATTGACCCACAAAGACAACAGGATAATGGCACCGCCGATGATCAGGCGCGGATAGTCAACATCCCGGTTCCAGATCACCAGATTCACAATCAAGCCTGCTGGCACCAGTGCATTGTTCATAATGGCCAGTGCTCCGGCATTGACCAGTGTTGCGCCTTTGTTCCAGATGAAATAGCCCAGTCCGGATGCCACAATGCCCAGATACACCAGAATGCTCCACTGGGTGTTGGTGGTCGGCAGCTTGTCCATATTCCCGAACAGCAGGAACATCGGCAAGGCCACGCAGACTGCGCCGATATAAAACAGGGCAAAGACCGTGTGTTGCGGCAGATCAGCCTGCTCTTTTTCCATGATCACCTTGTAGCCGACCTGACCGATGGCAAAACACAGATTCGCGCCCTGAACGATAAAAAAGCCGAGAATGAAGTTTTCGTTGATCCCTTCAAATTTGATCACGGCTGCACCGAGCACTGCAATGGCTGCGGTGACCAGATACCAGGCCGAAAAACGCCGTTGCAGCAGATCGTAAATCAGGGTGACGTAAATCGGGGTGAAAATAGTAAACAGTAAGACTTCCGGAACCGACAGGTACAGGAACGACTGATAGTAAAAGCAGTACATGATGCCGAGCTGAAATGCGCCGATGACCATCAGCTTAAGCGCAAGTTTCCCGGTCAGATGCTGACGGCGCAGAAAAGGCAGGAAGACCAGTGCTGCCAGTGTCACCCGGGTCAGAACCGAGAACCAGGCATCGACCTGTCCGGCCAGATAGACCCCGATCAGGCTGAAGGAAAACGCCCACAGCAGCGTTATCGCAGTTAAATATCCCATTGCGTACATCCTTTGAAATTTGGGCGTATTGTAACTGAAATCCGCTTGCAGCCAATGGCAGGCTGGTCTGCTGTGAAGAAGTTGGGCGGGTGTCACGGCAACCCGCCCAATCGAGATCGCCCGCGGCGCGAGGGGCGCCTGGCCGGTGAAATTAGTGCAGAGGAACCATCAGCAGGTCAACCGGGGTATGATTGATCAGCTGTTTGGTCGAGGAGAGAATTTTGCTCCAGAAATCCTGATGATGGCCGCAAATCATCAGATCGATGTCTGACTCTTTGATGGTATTGCAGATTTCATCACTCAGATCACCGCTGCCCACGTAGGTATGAGTCACAGGAAATTCAGCCTGTTTGGCCAGCGCTTCCAGCTGTTCCTGAGCATGATCGGCCATCCGGTACTGTGCTTCGGCCATGTTGATATCAATCAGGCCGGTGTACAGCTCGGCATAGTTGGTATCGATATGGATCAGCGATAACTTGGCGTTGAGCGTCCGTGCCAGCGCCGCACCTTTTGTCACCAAAATTTGACTGTCTTCAGATAAATCAACTGCAACCAGAATATGTTGATAAGTCATAACCCGCTCTCCTGTAAGGTTTTTAATATGCTAACATGGCGTATCTGTGAAAAATGCTGTGCTGATCTCATTGCTTGCATTGACGGAATCTGCTGTGAGTGGCGTGGATATCCAGTTGGTTCTTTTTAGCTTTTTTTGATTTGTCGTCAGGATAAGCATGATACCTTGCACCTGGAGTTGCAAACTCAGTTATGCATAGTGACAATGTGTTGATTACACTTGATTAGGAAAGGAGTAGTGCGATGCTTGCTCAAGCAATGGTCGATAAGCTGAACGAACAGATTAACCTGGAGTTCTTTTCGTCCAACCTGTACCTGCAGATGAGTGCATGGTGTGAAGATAAAGGATTCGAGGGAGCAGCTGAGTTTCTTCGTCTGCATGCCGCGGAAGAAATGCAGCATATGCAGCGTTTGTTTACGTATGTGAGTGAAACCGGTGCACTGCCAATTTTGGGGACTATTGACGCCCCTCAGCATGAATATGCGTCTTTGGGGGAAGTGTTCCGCGCCACTTACGAACATGAGCGTTTGATCACTGAACGTATCAACAAACTGGCGCATGTTGCGTTTACAACGCAGGACTACTCCACGTTTAACTTCTTGCAGTGGTATGTTGCAGAACAGCACGAAGAAGAAAAATTGTTTAAAGGTATTTTGGACAAGATCGAACTGGTTGGCGAAGACGGCAAAGCGCTGTTTTTCATCGATAAAGATCTTGCCGCCATGGCGAAGCAGGAATCCAGCTCCGTGATGGGTCAGCAGGTGGGTTAACAGGCCTGGGTGTTATAGAGGCGGCGTTCCTTTCCGAAAGTACGCCGCTGTTGTCTACCGCTCCCTGTCATGCCCGGCCTGCGCAGAACAATAGTCGTTGTTCGGGGGGTACTATGATAAGTGGTGATGCAATCCTCATGGCCCTGTTTATTGTGGCCATAATCAATATTTCTCGTTATGTCAGCACGCTGAAAACTTTACTCGTCGTCATGCGCGAGTGTGATCCACTCCTTTATCAGCAGGTTGACGGCCGGGGCTTTTTTTCCTCTCAGGGGAATATGAACAAGCAAATCCGGCTCTTCCATTACATCCGCAGTCAGCAGTATCACAAGCACCATGATGAAATCTTCATGGCGAAGTGCGAAAAAGTCCGCAAGCTGTTTGTGCTGGCCAGCACCAGTCTGATGGTCTTTCTGGTGTCTATCTTCGTGGTCGCTTATCTCGGCATCTGACTGAAACGCGCGCGCTGATTGGTATTCCGGCGACAGTTGGGTAATATACGCACACTTGAAAAGGATGTTCGGTGATCCACTGGGTTACCGCATCCTTTTTATTTTTTGTTGCGTGTCGATAGCGGATAAGAGAATGGCTGAGAAGTTTGATGTAGTGGTGATTGGCGCAGGTGCTGCCGGGCTGATGTGTGCCGCAGAGGCCGGGAAGCGTGGCCGCTCTGTGCTGGTGGTCGATCAGGGTAAAAAGCCGGGACGGAAAATCCTGATCTCCGGCGGCGGCCGCTGTAACTTCACCAACTACGATGTCACGGCCAGTCACTATGTCTGCCGTAACCCGCATTTTGCCAAATCCGCGCTGGCGCAGTACACCCAGTGGGATTTCATTGCGATGGTTGCCAAACACGATATCGCTTATGAAGAACGGGATCATGGTCAGCTGTTCTGTCTGGACTCCGCGAAAGACATCGTCGACATGCTGCTGAAAGAATGTGATTTACCTACGGTGCAGCACCGTTACCGCTGCGACGTGCACGATATCACCAAAACGGACGATGGTTTTATCCTGATGCTCAATACCGACACCGTGCATTGTTCGTCGTTGGTGATCGCTACGGGCGGTTTGTCGATGCCAAAGCTGGGGGCCACGCCATTTGGCTATCAGGTTGCCGAACAGTTTGGTCTCAACATGGTGCCGACCACGGCAGGTCTGGTGCCTTTTACCCTGCATGTGGCCGACAAGGATGCGTTTGCGGACTTATCCGGGATTGCCGTTCCAGCGGTGGTCACCGCAGAAGACGGCACCAGCTTTAAAGAAAATATTCTCTTCACGCACCGGGGGCTGTCCGGACCGGCGATTTTGCAAATTTCGTCCTACTGGAAGCCGGGACAGGCGGTTTCTGTCGACTTACTGCCGACACTGAGTCTGGATGAAACCCTGCAGGCGATGCGTGATAAGCACCCGAATCAAAGCCTGAAAAACTCCCTGTCCCGTTTGCTGCCGAAGCGCCTGGTCGAAGCCCTGATTGAACGGGGGGATCTCGAAGACAAGCCGCTTAAACAGCTCAATCCAAAAGAAGTGCAGGCGCTGCACGACTATTTCCATCAGTGGCAAATTGCCCCGAACGGTACGGAAGGCTACCGCACCGCTGAAGTGACCCTCGGCGGTGTCGATACCGACGGACTGTCTTCCAAAACCATGGAAACCAAGTCTGTTCCCGGTCTGTATTTCATCGGTGAAGTGATGGACGTCAGTGGCTGGCTGGGTGGCTACAACTTCCAGTGGGCCTGGAGCTCTGGTTTTGTTGCGGGACAGCATGTTTAAGCGGGTGTAGAGGCAATGAAGTTTGCTTGTAGTGTGGCCAATGACACAAAGGAAACCCAGATCTGATTTCCGGAGAAATATCTACGAAAGCACGACTGAAAAAGATTACATTCAAGTGAGCAGTTGCTAAGCCTAAACGCAAAACAAGGACAACCAGCGCATGACCGATAATGTTGAAGACCAGCCACAGCCAAAAGAGCAAGAGGCCCTGATTGGTCGAAAGCGTGGGTTTAGTGACTTTGTGGTTTATGTCGATGAAAGTGGCGACCATAGCCTGACGTCTATCGATCAGGATTACCCAGTCTTCGTGTTGGCGTTTTGTATTTTCTACAAAGCGCACTATCTATCCAATGTCGTCCCCCAGCTTCAACAGCTAAAGTTTGACTATTTTGGTCACGATTTAGTGATTTTACATGAGCATGAGATCCGCAAAGAAAAAGGCGATTTCACCACGTTCAAAAATCGAGCGGACAAAAATCAGTTCTTAGGTCGTTTAAGTGAAATCATCGATGACAGTAACTTTATTCTTGCTTCCTGCGTGATTGAGAAGAATAAAATACGGAATCCTGAAGAGGTGGGAAATCCTTATCATATTGCTCTCAAGCACTGCTTAGAAACCTTGTATGATTTGGTAACAGAAAAGGGCCAGCAAGCGCTTGAGACGCATGTGATTGTTGAGTGTCGAGGCAAGAAAGAAGATAACGAACTCGAGCTGGAATTTCGCCGCATCTGTGATGGTGAAAATAAATATCAGCGAGATTTGCCCTTTAAGATCCGCATGGCATCAAAAACCTCTAATTCGGCTGGGTTACAGTTGGCAGATTTAGTCGCAAGGCCAATCGGTAGGCATGTGCTTAATCCGACTCAGGTAAACCAAGCATTCGATACATTGCAGAAGAAATTTTACTGTGAAGGTGGCAGGTGTGCAGTTGGTCAAGGTTTTGACCAGTGGGGGCTTAAGCATTTTCCTTAGTATTTTCGGGAGTCTATTTCAAATTTACCTGTCTCCAGATAGCGAAAAACCTCGATGATACTCACCGAGGTTCCAACGCCGACCGGGCACTCCCAATCCACTTGCGCTTAGTATAGTGGACAGCACGGAAAAAATTCAAGCGTAATATGACCACATGACGTGGTACATCAACTTCCCATGACACGGGAGGATTACCTCAGCGGATTGTTCGCAATCTTCCTGGTTTCACTTAGACTTTTGGTCAGAGATTGAAAGAGACCCGTTTCGTAAAGCGGATCAGGAGAGCGCATGGACATACGTGAAGCGTCGCTGGCGGAAGCGGCGGCGGTCTTAGCCCGAATCAGCGAATTTGATCATCCGGAAACAGAAGAAAGCCTCGCGAGTCGGGTTCGCGGGCGTAGTCCCTTGATTCTGGTGGCTGAAGAGCAAGGCAAGCTGATTGGTGTGAAAATTGGCTACCGCTTATCGGAGACCTGTTATTACAGCTGGCTGGGCGGCGTGGTGCCGGAAGGGCGACAGAAAGGCGTCGCACAGGCATTGATGCTGGCTCAGGAAGTCTGGGTGAAAGCCCAGGGGTATCAGGAACTCCGGGTGAAGTCCCGAAATCGCTTTCCTTCGATGCTGAGATTACTGCTGCGCAATGGTTATCAGATTGAGCATATGGAAAAGAAAGACGGGATTGAAGATTACCGTCTGCATTTCGTTAAGTTTGGTTTGGATCGGCCTAAATGAAAATAATTCTCAAATAGTGCTTGATCTATAAATGAGAATGGTTATTATTACATTGCTTCCAGTGTACTTCAGCGAATCGCAGAGGTGACGTGTAGGGCGACATCATCTGCTTCATTTTGCTCAGCGGTGCTTGTTATCAGGCACCGCTTTTTTCTTTTTTGCCGCTTGCACTTCAGCAGGAGGTTGCCTGTTCTGAGAAAAGCCTTTGATACTTCAGTTAAATGAAAATTATTCTCAATCATTGCTTGCAAATGAAATGAGAATGGTTATTATTAACTTGCACTCAGCGGGAAACACCAAGCAGTATTCTTTTCCGATGAAGGCACGACATTGCTCACATTGCTTCCAGTAATACAGCTTCGGTTGGGTTTATCGTGTAGGGCTTTAAACCGGGACCAATTCTGCTGAGCGGCGCTTTTCTTGAAGCGCCGCTTTTTCTTTTTCAGGCAATTTTCACCAGATGCTGTACCAGCTTGTTGATCCCGCTGGCAGCTTCCGAAATACTGCCAGCCATCATATAGGCGGGCGTACTCAGCAGACAGCGTTCCTGATCCAGTACAAATTCATCCACAGGACAGTCGATGTGATCGCCGCCCATGGCGCGAAAAGCACTGGCAACGTCTTTATCATTTCCGATGGTTCCTTTCGCATCTTTGCCGTATATCTGTGGGATCAAGACCGGTGCAATACACAGGTAGCCCGCTGGTTTTTGTGCTTTGGCAAATTCCTGACAGGCCCGTTTGACTTCAGGGTGGATCTGACACTGTGCGCCCTGAAAGGCAAAGTCAGACAGGTTTTTGGCTGCGCCAAAGCCACCAGGCAATAGCAGCGCATCGAAATCACGGGCACTGAGCTCGGTGATATTCTGGATCTGACCCCGGGCGATCCGAGACGCTTCCACCAGCACATTACGGGTTTCATGCATGGGTTCGCCAGTCATGTGATTGATCACATGGTGCTGATCCATATCCGGTGCAAAACAGTGCCAGCTTGCACCAGCCTGCTCAATTGCATGGAGCGCCAGAACAGCTTCATGGATCTCACTGCCGTCAAAGACACCGGCGCCGCTTAAAATCACTGCAACCTTCTTCATCTTGGTCTCCTTTTTGTTCAGTCTTGGGGAATTTGGCATCGCTTTGGGTGATTACACCGCCATCTGATAACTTTTTCCACATTTCATGATCATTTAAGGATCTTGGATCACATTTATTTTTTGTCGGTAAGTTTTTGTTTTAAATGAAAATAAAATTATAAACCAAACAAAAATGTAAAAATGATCATTAGGCTTATTTCAGAAACTAACAAACTTATCCACAGATGTGAGGGGATGAAAAGGAAAAAACTTCGGTTAACACTTGCCACGTCTCATGGCATGCTAAGGCCCTGATCCTTTTATCTCCCAGATACAGACAATCCATTATGGCAACGATTCCTGAAAACCCACTGATCCTGATCGATGGCTCCTCGTATCTTTACCGCGCCTATCACGCGGCACCGAACTTCACGAACTCAGACGGTGAACCGACCGGTGCAGTCTATGGTGTGGTCAACATGCTGCGCAGTTTGCTGCGTCAGTTTGCCACCGAACATATTGCTGTCGTGTTTGATGCGAAAGGAAAGACCTTTCGTGACGAGCTCTATCCCGAGTATAAAGCGCATCGACCTCCGATGCCGGATGATTTGCGTGCCCAGATAGAACCGCTGCACGCCATCATTAAAGCCATGGGGCTGCCCCTGATTTGTGAGCCGGGTGTGGAAGCGGACGATGTGATCGGAACCTTGGCCTGTCAGGCATCTCAGGCGGGTATGCCCGTGCTGATCAGTACCGGTGATAAAGACATGGCCCAGCTGGTGGATGACAACATCACGCTGATCAACACCATGACCGGCGTGGTGATGGATGCTGATGGTGTGCGGGAAAAGTTCGGGATTGGTCCGGAACTGATCATCGATTATCTGGCGCTGATGGGAGATAAAGTCGATAACATTCCGGGTGTTCCCGGCGTGGGCGATAAAACCGCAACGGCCTTACTGACAGGCATTGGCGGCCTGAAAGATTTGTATGACCATCTGGATGCGATTCCGGCGCTGGGTTTCCGGGGCTCGAAAACCATGCCGAAAAAGCTGGAAGAGCACCGTGAGGCAGCATTGATGTCTTACGAGCTGGCGACAATCAAGCTGGATGTTGCACTGGAATTCAGTCCGCAGGATCTGCAGAAAGGCACGCCGGATACCGACGAGCTGACCCGGTTGTTCGGAAAACTGCAATTCCGTCGCTGGCTGGCTGAAATGCTGGATGGCAGCGATGGCCGGATTGTCGCGGATGGGGCCGCCACGATTGCGACAGAGGAAGCGCCGGAAGTGGCGAGTATGCCAGCCCCTGTGATTGAGCGCAGTGGTTATGAAGTGGTGCTGGATGAAGCACGCTTCGCCGAGTGGCTGACAATCCTGAAAAATTCGGATGTTTTTGCGTTCGATACCGAAACCGACAGTCTGGATTATATGGTCGCGAACCTGGTCGGTGTGTCCTTTGCGGTTGAAGAAGGGAAAGCGGCTTACGTACCGGTCGCCCACGATTATCTGGATGCCCCGCAGCAGCTGGATCGCAATTGGGTGATTGCGCAGCTCAAGCCGTTACTGGAAGA
Organism: Photobacterium sp. GJ3; assembly: GCF_018199995.1. NCBI lineage: Bacteria > Pseudomonadati > Pseudomonadota > Gammaproteobacteria > Vibrionales > Vibrionaceae > Photobacterium > Photobacterium sp. GJ3. The sequence continues at coordinate 3,539,849 of NZ_CP073578.1, forward strand.
TCCGGAGCAGGCAAAAGTTGGCCAGAACCTGAAGTATGATGCCAGTGTGCTGGCTCGATATGATGTGGCGATGCAGGGCATTCGCTTTGACACCATGCTGGAATCTTATGTGTATAACAGTGTGGTGGGCCGGCATGACATGGACAGCCTGTCGCTGCGTTATCTGGAACACAAAACCATCAGTTTTGAAGAGATTGCCGGTAAAGGTAAAAAGCAGCTGACGTTTAATCAGATCGATCTGGAGCAGGCGGGGCCGTATGCGGCCGAAGATGCGGACATCACCTTGCGTCTTCATAACCTGCTGATTGCGAAACTGAATGCGGATCCAAAGCTGAAGTCGGTATTTGAAACCATTGAAATGCCGCTGGTACCGGTCCTGTCCCGCGTGGAGCGTACCGGCGTTTTGCTGGATGTTGCGAAACTGCATCAGCAGTCGGACGAAATTGCCAAGCGACTGGATGAGATTCAGGCGGATGCTTATGAGGTTGCCGGCGAGGAATTCAATCTCAGTTCACCCAAGCAGTTGCAGGCGATTCTGTTTGAGAAAATGGGCTTGCCTGTGGTGAAGAAAACGCCGTCTGGCACCCCATCTACCAATGAAGAAGTGTTGCAGGAACTGGCGCTGGATTATCCGCTGCCGAAATTGATCCTGGAGCATCGCGGTCTGGCCAAACTGAAGTCCACCTATACCGATAAACTGCCACGGATGATCAATCCGACAACCAAGCGGGTCCATACCTCTTATCATCAGGCGGTCGCGAAAACCGGGCGTCTGTCGTCAACGGATCCAAACCTGCAGAATATTCCAATCCGAAATGAGCAGGGCCGTCGGATCCGCCAGGCATTTATTGCGCCGGAAGGCTATCAGATCCTGGCAGTGGATTACTCTCAGATTGAACTGCGGATCATGGCCCATTTATCTGGCGACAAAGCGCTGCTGGATGCGTTCCGCGAGGGTAAAGATATCCACGCCGCCACGGCAGCAGAGATCCTGGGGATTTCGATTGAGGAAGTCAGCAGTGAGCAGCGTCGCCGAGCGAAAGCCATCAACTTTGGTTTGATTTACGGCATGAGCGCTTTCGGACTGGCGAAACAGCTGGGCATGGGCCGAAATGAAGCGCAGGAGTATATGAACATTTACTTTGAGCGTTATCCGGGCGTGCTGGAATATATGGAAAGTACCCGATCTCAGGCGAGCGAGCAGGGTTATGTAGAAACCCTGTTTGGCCGTCGTTTATATCTGCCGGATATCAAATCCCGGAATGCGATTCGCCGTAAGGCCGCTGAACGGGAGGCGATTAACGCCCCGATGCAGGGGACAGCCGCAGACATTATTAAGCGTGCCATGATTGCCGTTGATACCTGGCTGCAAACGCAGGACAGCAGCCGCGTGCGTTTGCTGATGCAGGTACACGATGAATTGGTGTTTGAAGTCCAGACTTCAGCGCTGGATGAGGTGGCCAAGTCGGTCTGCGAATTGATGGAAGCCGCCGCAGAGCTGGACGTCCCTTTGATTGCAGAAGCCGGCAGCGGTGAGAACTGGGATCAGGCGCATTAATTGTTCTGAAAACAAACCTGTAATAAAACCTTCAAGAACCGGCCGCCAGGCCGGTTTTTTCTAATCTGAATCAGTGTTTATGGTGATTTTATAGAACAAAATTACGGTAAGTGTGAAAAAAAACTACGAAAGGGTCTTTCCATCGCTGCACAATTGATATACAGTGAGCGGCGTAGGGTACAGAGGTAAGATGTTCTATCTTTCAGACCTTTTGTTTCACGTTATTGGATTTGGCTGATTCAGCCGCCCTGGTCATTTGACCAGGGCGTTTTTATTTCTGCCCTCCCAAACTGTACCAGCCTGCCTTTCCTGACTTTTCCCATGCTTGATGAAACCTGCTTTTCGCTGAATTTGGCTTGTTTTCAGGACAGATGTCTCATTTTATGCTGAGATTTTCACCAAGTAATTTCTATTGGATAGAAGCCCAGCGCTTGCGTTTCTGTGGGTTCAAATCAAGATCACTTAAGTTAGAGTAATTACTTTAAATTGCCGGTGCAGATCAGTATACTGCTTGCTGCTTCTTGTTCATATTTAGTCTGGCTGTGCTTCTGGAGTGACAGTCGACCTATCCATGATCATGCCACCTGATTTTTTAGGTGGCTTTTTTTTGTCTTTTTGCCAGCATTCTGTAATTAAATTCCAATTTCAGAACATATGCAGAACGATGACCCGCATGGTTTCTCAGACTTAATTTGTTGAATGAAACAATAGGCATGAATATTCGGACGAGTGGGACAAAAATGGCAGTTAACCCCGGACGGAGCTAATGAATATCTGGCATCAGTGCGGAAAAAATGGCCAGATTGTGGATAAAAAACTTGCGTTGCGGGGGTAAATCATTAATCCTTTCCGGACAAATATAAAAACCTCCTATTTCTCTCCCGTTGCCCCATCGTTCCGGTGGGGTCATTTTTATCCGGGCTTCGGAGACCGTCTGCAGGCTGGGTGGGTGTTCCGGATAAAGCAAAGTGCCTGGCGGATGTGCCAGGCACAGACGGGGATTATTCTGAATCGGCAGGGAAATTATCCATTCCATCAATATTTTCTTCCAGCAAAGCTTGCTGGCGGGCCAGTTCAGGGGCAAACCAGATGTCCAGCTTACGACGAACCTGATCCACACCGATGCCTTTCAGGGCTGAAAAGCATTCCACTTCAACATCGCCGCCAAAGGCCAGTGACGCTTCACGGATTTTCAGCAACTGCGCTTTACGAGCGCCGCTTTTCAGTTTGTCCGCTTTGGTCAGCAGCACCAGAACAGGTAAACGGCTTTCGACTGCCCAGTAAATCATTTGCTGGTCGAGATCTTTCATCGGGTGACGGATATCCATCAGGACGACCAGCCCTTGCAGGCATTCACGCTTTTGCAGGTATTCACCCAGCGCGGCCTGCCACTTCTGTTTCATCTCCAGCGGGACTTGCGCATAGCCATAGCCGGGCAGGTCAATCAGGTTGCAGCCGCCCACGACCTCAAACATATTGATCAACTGCGTACGGCCCGGTGTTTTTGAGGTCCGTGCCAGACTTTTCTGATCGGTCAGTCGATTCAAAGCACTTGATTTACCAGCATTTGATCGGCCAGCAAAAGCAATCTCAACACCCTTGTCCTGAGGCAGGTGGCGGATATCCGGGGCACTGGTAATAAAATGGGTTTGTCTGTAGTTGAGAGGGGAATTCACTGTTAACTCCGTCAAGTCTTCTGGTCGTCGACTAATTACTTTTATGCGAAAGTGTGTAAAATGTACCACTAACCCTGCTTGGTTGATGGTGCATTGTATACCATGTTGCTGAGCAATACTTGTGGTACTGGAAGCTCAATAATTATAAACGGAATGTCATGAAGAAATTAGCATTGATATTTACACTTCTTGCCAGTTGCACAAGCTGGGCCCAGGGAGATGTTGAAGCTGGAAAAGCAAAAGCAGCGACATGTGCAGCATGTCATGGCGCTGATGGTAAAGGTATCACCGGACAATACCCCAACCTTGCGGGTCAGCACCCACGTTATCTGGAGAAACAGCTGAAGGAATTCAAGCTGGCGATGACAACGGGTGGTGAACAGGGGCGTAATGATCCTGTGATGGGTGGCATGGCGATGCCATTGTCTGAACAAGACATGGCGGATCTGGCTGCTTACTTTGGTTCCCTGCCTCCTGTGGAAGGTACCACCGTTGAAAGCTCGATTGAAGTTGGTCAGCAACTGTATCGGGTCGGTGATGCCGAGCGTGGGATCACGGCCTGTACGGCGTGCCACGGTCCTCGAGGAAACGGTACTAGCTTGTCTGGATTCCCGGATATCTCGGGTCAGCACGCGGAATACATCAAGAAACAATTGACGATGTTCCGCGACGGCAACCGAAACAACGACATGAACTCAATGATGAGCTCTGTCGCAGCGAAGCTGAGCGACAAGGAAATCGACGCCCTGTCTCAGTATTTAGGCGGTCTTCACTGATCCCGAACTCAGTATCGCAAGGCATCGCAAGCAAAAAAGGCAGCTCTGGCTGCCTTTTTTATTTGAGTGTGCCGGGCGGAGACAGGCTGTCCATTTCTCAATCGGGACAGGTCTGCTATGATACGCGGCCTGATTTTGACTGAGGAGTGACCGATGACGGCCTGTACTTTATGCAACAACACTGCAGTTGTGCCTTATCATCAAGACCGCCGTCGCCCGTACCTTCAGTGCCAGAATTGTTGCCTGATCTTCGCAGACCCGGCTTCACATTTAACGCCGGAAGAAGAGAAAGCCATCTACGATCAGCATGAAAATCATGTGGATGATGAAGGCTACCGCGGATTTCTCCAGCGTCTAGCGTCGCCGTTGGCTGCTAAGCTGCCGCAGGAGCCGCTGGACGGACTGGATTTTGGCTGCGGGCCAGGTCCGGCGCTGGCGGCGATATTCCGCGAGCAGGGACACCGGATGGCCGTCTATGATCCTTATTATGCCCCGGACAACCAAGTGCTGGAACGTCAGTACGACTTTGTCACCTGTACCGAGGCGATAGAACATTTTTATACCCCGGGCCGGGAGTGGCAGCAGTTGCTGTCGCTGGTCAAACCTGGGGGCTGGCTGGGATTAATGACGAAGCTGGCAACCGATGTCGCGGCATTCAGCCGCTGGCATTACAAGAATGATCCCACCCACGTCAGCTTTTTCAGCCGGGAAACCTTTCAGTTTCTGGCGCAGCGTGATGGCCTGACGGTGGAATTTGTTGGAAACGATGTAATTATGCTGAGGAAAGATCAGTCATGACCCGTAAGAAAAGAAGCCGTAAACCTGGTTCAGAAGGCCCGGCGCAGTACGTAGAGAAAGGTGTCAGCCAGCAGGATCTGGATGGCCGTGTCCGCCAGAAAGCGCGCAAGCGGAAAGGGTTGAAAGCAGGCAGCCGCCACTCTGATGGCAGCGCTCAGAACGCGAGCCGTCAGGGTCAGGCCAAGGATCCTCGCCATGGCAGTAAAAAGCCGGTTCCGCTGATTGTTGAGCCGAAACCAAGCAAGCAGGTTCGCCGCATGAACGCGGAGCAGGAACTGGCGATGCTGGAAAATGATCCGCAACTGATCGCGCTGCTGGACCGTCTGGACGCAGGTGAAAATCTGGGTGCCGGGCTGCAGAAGCAGGTCGACCAGAAGCTGGATCGTATTGAACAACTGATGAAACAACTGGGTCTGTACGAGGAAGACGTGACCGCAGATGATCAAATCGCCGCAGGGGATGCCCGCAGCGAGGAAGATCTGCTGGACGACTTCGAAAATGCCCGTTGGGATGATTTCGATAAGGAGTAAACCTTGCAGGATCTGAAACTCTGGTTACTGGTGGCAGGAAGCCTGATTGTGCTGGTGCTGGCGGCATATGCCGGCTATTTGCTGTATCAGCTGTACAAGCAGAAACAACGCCACACAGCCTTTCTTGCCCGGGCAGAGCAACAGCAGGCGGAAGCGATTGCCGTCCGGAATGCGAATATTCTGGAAAGTGTCTATATCATTGCGGAAGCCGGAAAGCAGGAGCAATGTGACATGTCTGAAATCGCTATCCGCTTATATAAGCTGATGACCGTCCTTCAGGCAGAGCGCAGCGTGAATTTTTCCGCTCAGTATCCGGCGCTGTATGAACTCTACCAGGTGGTGGAAGACATGCCACGTGGCGACGCGCGTAAAGCACTGGCCAAGCAGGATCGAATGAAAGATGATCTCGTGCGGATGAAAGCTGAATCGCGCTTGTTCGATGCCATTCAGCAGGAGCTGGCCCAGATCCTGACCCAAAAGGCGTCCTGACCGCCGACCTCAAATCATCAGCCCGGCCGATAGGACCGGGCTTTTTTGTTTGTGGGGACGATGTATTACGATCTGACTTGTGATCGATCAATAAACACTGGCTGAGGCCATGCTAGCTTACCGGATTGACCTGAAGTCCGTCCGTGAGGAAAGCCGCCATGACAAAGCCTGCGATGATTTGGGACCAGACCCTGATCGAAAAATACAACTACTCTGGCCCCCGCTATACCTCCTATCCGACGGCGCTTGAGTTTCAGTCCGGATTCACCCCCGCCGATTTCGTGACAGCGAGCCAGCAGTATCCGGACCGTCGTCTGTCGCTTTATCTCCACATTCCGTTTTGCCATACGCTTTGTTATTACTGCGGCTGTAACAAGGTGATCACCCGGCACGCCCATAAAGCGGACGTGTATCTGGCGGCGCTAGCGGTGGAAATCCATCAGCGCGCTGCGCTGGTCCGGGGCAGGGCAGTGAGCCAACTGCATCTGGGGGGCGGCACCCCTACATTTTTAACCAAGGCGCAGATTACCCGTTTAATGTCCTTGATTCGCGAGCAGTTTCATCTGCTGCCGGATGCAGAAATCAGTATTGAGGTCGACCCGCGACGGATGGAACTGGACCTGTTGGATCACCTGCGGGCTGAAGGGTTCAACCGGCTGAGTATCGGGGTGCAGGACTTTGACAAAGAAGTGCAGCAGCTGGTGAATCGCGAGCAGGATCAGGATTTCATTGAAGCATTGGTCCGTCGCGCACGCGAACTCGGGTTTCGTTCGACCAACCTGGATCTGATTTACGGCCTGCCCAAACAAAATACCGAACGCTTCAGCAAAACGCTGGCCGCAGTGCTGGCAATGCAGCCGGGCCGGTTATCTGTCTTTAACTATGCCCATATGCCGGCACTATTTGCCGCACAGCGCAAAATTAAAGATGCAGATTTACCTGCACCTTCGGAAAAGCTGGCGATGCTGCACACCACAATCCGGACGCTGACCGATGCCGGTTATCAGTTTATCGGGATGGATCATTTTGCACTGCCGGATGATGAGCTGGCGGTGGCCCAGCGCGAGGGAAAACTGCACCGGAATTTTCAGGGTTATACCACTCAGGGCGATTGCGATTTGCTGGGCTTGGGTGTTTCTGCCATTTCGATGATTGGTGACAGTTATGCGCAAAACCAGAAAGAGCTCAAAGCTTATTATGCCGACATTGAAACGAAACAACACGCGTTGTGGAAAGGGGTCACACTGACCGCCGATGACTTACTGCGCAGGGAAGTGATTAAAACCCTGATCTGCCAGTTCGAGCTTTCAACCACCGACATCGAACAGCGCTACGGGATCGGCTTTGCAGACTACTTTGCGGAAGACTTAGCGCTGTTGCAGACCTTCATTGACGATGGTCTGGTCACGGTGACGCCGGACCGGATTCAGGTCGCTCCGAAAGGTCGGTTGCTGATCCGCAATATCTGTATGTGTTTTGATGTGTATCTGCGTCAGCGTGCGCGCCAGCAACAGTTTTCGCGGGTGATTTAACGGCGGTGTCCGCGAAGGGCTTCTGCATTCAAAAAAACGCCCCGGCGGGTAGACCTGCCGGGGCGTTTTTCATCATGAATGTACGGATACGGCGTGAGTGATCAGCGGGTTGCCGCCATCTCACGCAGCGCTTTTTTCTCGCTGTCGGACAGGAAAGCAAGTTCCAGTCCATTGATTTGCGCCTGACGGATTTGCTCAGGCGTCAGGCCAGCCTTTGGCGCTGCCACTTCATATTCGTAAGGCAGTTCGATGCCTTCAACCGCGGGGTCGTCGGTATTCAGGCAGGCCAGAATACCATGATCCAGAAATTGCTTGAGCGGGTGTCCGGACAGGCTGGCGACCGTGCTGGTCTGGATGTTCGAGGTCAGGCAGGATTCAATCCCAATCTTGTGTTCGGCCAGATAATCCATCAGACGAGCGTCTTCCACTGCTTTCACGCCGTGACCGATTCGCACTGCGCCCAGTTCCTGAATCGCCTGCCACATGCTTTCCGGTCCGGCAGCTTCACCAGCATGAACGGTCACCTGAAGTCCGGCATCACGCACCTGCTTGAAGTGGCCGACAAATTGATGGCCTGGCTGGCCCAGTTCATCACCGGCCAGATCGACGGCAACCAGATGATTTTTCTGGCTGAGCAATGCATCCAGTTCTTGCTGACAGGCTTGTGTTCCGAAAGTCCGGCTCATGATGCCGATCAGGTTGGCCTGAATGCCAAAATCACGGCAACCGGCCTGAACCCCATCCACCACAGCTTCTACCACGCCGGCGACTGGCAGGTTGTGTTTCATCGCCATGTAGTAAGGCGAGAAACGCAATTCAGCGTAATCGATTTGTGCGTTCAGGGCATCTTCCACGTTTTCATACGCAACCCGGCGGCAGGCTTCCAGATCGCCCAGTACCGCCACGCCCCAGTCCAGTTTGGACAGGAATGCAACCAGGCTTGGCTCGGCTTCGACGATCTGAACGTGCGGACGCAGCGATTCGATGTCGTTGGCTGGCAGTGTCATGCCAAATTTCTGGCCTAGCTCAAGAATGGTCTGAATGCGGATGTTCCCGTCGAGGTGACGGTGCAGATCGGTCAGTGGCAGATTTTTCTGAATCATGATGAGGTATCCCGGAAAAACGTTTGCCTCAGTATAAGCAAAGATGGCATGACATTCATCCGGGGAAAGAGATGGATCCGGCCTGATCAAAAAGATCAGGCCGATGTTTACTGTCTCTGTTGAAAAAACCACCAGTAGGCGTGGGTGACCGTCAGGTACCCGGTTAGTTTAATCGCTGGCTATATTCAGTTCTTTGAGCTTGCGGGTCAGGGTGTTGCGACCCCAGCCGAGCAGCTTGGCAGCTTCCTGTTTATGGCCGTGAGTGAATTCCAGCGCCGTATCGAGCAGGATTCGCTCAAACTCCGGCATGGCTTCGCCCAGCAGATTCTGATTGCCCTGTTGCAGTGCCTGTCGTGCCCAGCGCTGGAGCGACTGATGCCAGTGCAGTGCTTCTTCATCGCCTTCGGGCTGATTGTCGGGGGCGGTCAGCTCCGGAGGCAGGTCGGACGGCAGGATCTCATTACCGCTGGCCATGACGGTGAGCCAGCGACAGGTGTTTTCCAGCTGCCGGACATTCCCGGGCCAGTTCAGGCTGGTGAGCAGGGTTTCGGTGTCCAGATGCAGAGATTTGATTTCCACCCCCAGTTCATCGGAGGCCCGCTTCAGGAAATGCCGGGTAAGTTGCGGAATATCCTGACGGCGATCTTTCAGTGCCGGAAGATGCACGCGAATCACATTCAGGCGGTGAAACAGGTCTTCCCGAAAGTCCCCTTTGGCAACCAGACGTTCCAGATTCTGGTGCGTGGCTGCGATAATCCGCACATCGACGTTGATCGGCGAGTGCCCGCCCACCCGGTAGAACTGGCCATCTGCCAGCACCCGCAGCAGCCGGGTCTGGATATCCAGCGGCATATCGCCGATTTCATCCAGAAACAGTGTGCCGCCATTGGCCTGCTCAAACCGTCCCTGCCGGATGTTATTGGCACCGGTAAAGGCGCCTTTTTCATGGCCGAAGAGTTCAGACTCAATCAAATCTTTCGGAATCGCGGCCATGTTCAGGGCGATAAACTCTTTTTCTTTGCGAGGGCTGTGGCGGTGCAGCGCCTGAGCAACCAGCTCCTTACCGGTTCCGGATTCCCCGTTGATCAGCACTGAGATTGAGGAACGGGACAGGCGACCGATTGCCCGGAAAACTTCCTGCATGGCCGGTGCTTCCCCGATGATTTCAGGCGCACGCTGAGTGACTTCGGCGGGCTGTTGCTGGCGTTTTTGCTCCTGGCTGTGGGTCACCGCCCGTTCGACCAGACTGACTGCTTCATCAATGTCGAAGGGTTTGGGCAGATATTCAAACGCGCCTTCCTGATAGGCATTCACCGCCGCATCCAGATCCGAATGCGCCGTCATAATAATGACCGGCAAGGTCGGATAATCCAGATGCAGGTTGCGCAGCAGCGTCAGGCCATCGGTGCCCGGCATCCGGATATCCGACACCAGGACATCCGGCACACTGCGTTCCAGTGCTTCGACGACGCTGTCGGCATCGGCGAAAGTTTCACAGCGTAATCCGGCTGCATTCAGGGTCCGCTCCAGGACCCAGCGTATTGAGCTGTCATCATCAACAACCCAGATTAATCCTTTGCTCATCGCATGCCCTCCGTTGTGTCCTTTGTGTGCTTCCCGGGCGAAAAGGCAATGAGGATGAGCGCCCGGCTGCTTTGTTATTCTGTGGTTTGAATCGGTAAATAAATCGAAAACCGGGTTTGCCCCGGCCAACTGGTGACTTCAATCTTGCCGTGGTGCTGGTCAATTAAATTCTGGGCAATCGACAGTCCGAGGCCGTTGCCGCCTTCCCGGCCGGTCACCATGGGGTAAAACAGGGTGTCCTGAATATCGGCCGGGATCCCGGGTCCGTTGTCGATAATGTCAATCTTGGCGGCAATCCGGTGGCGCTGGCCGTGAATCATGGCCTGCAGGGCTGTCCGGGTTTGCAGCACAATGGTGCCGTGGCCCGGCTGCTGACTCAGGGCCTGCGCAGCGTTACTGACAATATTGAGAATGGCCTGCTCCAGTTGCTCCGGATCCATACTGAAATCGGGCAGGCTGGGGTCATAATCGCGCTGAATCGTGAGCTTTTGATCTCTGTGGTCAAGTGACACCAGCTGACGCACTTTTTCCAGCACCACATGAATATTGCCGACGGTCCGGATCCCGGGCTTTTGCGGCCCCAGCAGGCGGTCAACCAGATTACGCAGGCGGTCGGCCTGGGCAATGATCATTTGGGTATATTCGGTATAGCTGGGATCGGGCAGGGTTTTCTCGAGTAACTGGGCGGCACCACGCAGGCCACCCAGCGGATTTTTAATCTCATGCGCCAGACCCCGCACCAGCTCTTTGGCGGCCTGTTGCTGAGCGTGCTGGCTGATTTCCTGACTGATACGACGCTGCTGATCGATGGGTTTCAGTTCCAGCAGGATCAGGACTTCTTTCTGCCAGCTGACCGGGCTGGCGTTGATTTCCAGCGTATGATGGCGGCCGTCAATCACCAGCGTGACTTCACCATCCGTGAGTCCCTGACCGCTTTGCACTGTGGACTGAATCAGGCCCAGATCCAGCGAACTGTGCTGCAGTAAATCTGGAAACCGGCTGCCCAGCAGGCGCCGCTGGCTGCAGGACATCAGCTGTTCTGCCGCCGGATTGACGTAGCGAATCTTGAGCGGTTCATCCAGCAGGATCACCGCCGTCACCAGATTGTTGAGAATCAAAGGCATAAACACAGCAGTCACAGTTTCTTCCTTGTGGTGTGTCCCTGTTCGTGTCTTGTCAGACCCGGCAGGTGCATTGCACTATTTTGGTGCATAACAGTGTAGCTCGTCTCTCTGTCTTTGTGCAGTACTTTGCAGGCGGTCGGCCGGATGGGTGTCAGGAGATGGTGCAATCCGGTGTTTGGTCTGTGTTGTACTGATCTTCTTGGTGTCTCTGAAAGCAATAATGCAATAAGAGTGCCGCCTTTGCTGCGGGTGGTGCCCGCGGTTCAGCGGTGAAATCTAGGGTGCTTCTGAAGGAAGGCCGACAAAAAAGGCCTGCATGAGCAGGCCTTTCATCAGAGATTCAGTCGGTATTGCTCAGGATTAAACTGAGTAGTACAGGTCGAATTCCAGCGGGTGAGTCGCCATGTTCAGACGCTCAACATCTTTGGATTTCAGCGCGATGTAAGAATCGATGAAATCGTCAGAGAATACGCCGCCAGCGGTCAGGAACTCACGGTCTTCATCCAGTGCTTTCAGAGCGATTTCCAGAGACTCTGCTACTTTTGGAATCTCTGCTGCTTCTTCTGCAGGCAGATCGTACAGGTCTTTATCCATCGCTTCGCCCGGGTGGATCTTGTTCTTGATGCCGTCCAGACCCGCCATCAGCAAGCAAGCAAATGCCAGGTATGGGTTTGCTGCCGGATCCGGGAAGCGTGCTTCGATACGACGTGCTTTCGGGCTTGGTACCACTGGGATACGGATAGACGCTGAACGGTTACGGGCAGAGTAAGCCAGCATGACCGGTGCTTCGAACCCAGGAACCAGACGCTTGTAAGAGTTGGTTGATGGGTTTGCGAATGCGTTGATTGCGCGCGCATGCTTGATGATACCGCCAATGTAGTACAGAGCCATTTCAGACAGACCGCCGTACTTGTCGCCTGCAAACAGGTTCTGGCCGTCTTTTGCCAGAGACTGGTGCACGTGCATCCCAGAACCGTTGTCGCCAACCAGTGGCTTCGGCATGAAGGTTGCTGTTTTACCAAATGCGTGCGCGACGTTATGCACAACATACTTGTAGATCTGGATTTCATCCGCTTTGGAAGTCAGGGTGTTGAAACGGGTTGCGATTTCATTCTGACCCGCAGTGGCCACTTCGTGGTGGTGCGCTTCAACAACCAGACCCATTTCTTCCATGATCAGACACATGGCAGAACGGATGTCTTGAGATGAGTCAACCGGTGCAACCGGGAAGTAACCGCCTTTCACGCCAGGACGGTGACCTTTGTTACCCCCTTCAACGCTGGTGCCGGTGTTCCATGCCGCTTCGATATCATCAATTTTGAAGAAAGAACCGGACATATCAGTTGCAAACTTCACGTCGTCGAACAGGAAGAATTCTGGCTCTGGGCCAACCAGCACTGTATCTGCGATACCTGTGCTGCGCATGTACTCTTCTGCACGCTTGGCAATCGAACGCGGATCGCGGTCGTAGCCTTGCATGGTTGCAGGCTCCAGGATGTCGCAACGAATGTTCAGGGTTGCATCTTCAGTAAACGGATCCAGCACAGCAGTGGATGCATCCGGCATCATCACCATGTCAGATTCGTTAATGCCTTTCCAGCCAGCGACCGAAGAACCGTCGAACATTTTACCGTCTTCGAAGAAGTCAGCGTCGATCTGGTGAGCGGGGATAGAGATGTGTTGCTCTTTACCTTTGGTATCGGTAAAGCGTAGGTCAACAAATTTAACTTCGTTTTCCTGGATCAACGCGAGTACGTTTTCTACTGACATCTTAAGTAACCTCCGGTGTTAGATTTGGGCAACTGGCCGCAAAAAATATTTGGAAGGGAACAGTCATGTGCTCCGATACCAAGAATATTGCGAAATCCATGCCAACTTTTAAAAGCCCCAAAATTGCGCTGTTTACGCCCTGTCATGGCGCTCAGTACCGAAAAACTTGGGCTTCCGTGCACTGTTATGGTGAGACTGTGCACCAATATGGTGCGTTTTGGGGTTCATCTCCCGCTTTGCGGCCTGTGCAAACAGACTGTCAAAGACTTCGGCTATATTTAGCCCACGCTGGTGAATTGTCAATCACCCGCGTGGCGGGCGGGTTGCACTATAAAAGATCAGCCCGATAGGGTTCAATCTAATTGGCTGTTTTTAATCATATTTTTGTGTTTTTCTCATCAAGCGCTGCTAGTTTGGTTCCGATGCGATGATATAAATCACATAATTGCTGGGTTTTGGCGTAAAATCTGGTAGATTATGAGCCGTTTTTTTAATCAGTGATACCCTGTGATCAGGGGGTCGCAATAGCTGAGTGAATGCCAAATCCATGTCTAATCCACAGATCGACAAATTACGTAATATCGCAATCATTGCGCACGTAGACCACGGTAAAACGACCCTGGTAGATAAACTGCTGCAGCAATCAGGTACTCTGGACTCCCGTGGCGGCGTTGAAGAACGCGTGATGGACTCCAACGATATCGAAAAAGAGCGTGGCATTACCATTCTGGCGAAAAACACCGCCATTAACTGGAATGATTACCGCATCAATATCGTGGACACCCCGGGACACGCCGACTTCGGTGGTGAAGTAGAGCGTATTATGTCGATGGTGGATTCTGTACTGCTGATCGTCGACGCGGTAGACGGCCCGATGCCGCAAACCCGTTTCGTGACGCAAAAAGCATTCGCACACGGCCTGAAGCCAATTGTTGTCATCAACAAAATCGACCGTCCGGGCGCACGTCCTGACTGGGTGATGGATCAGGTATTCGACCTGTTTGACAACCTGGGTGCTTCTGACGAACAGCTGGACTTCCAGGTGGTTTACGCATCAGCACTCAACGGCTGGGCATCACGTGAAGAAGGCGAAACCGGCGAGAACATGGAACCGTTGTTCCAGGCGATCGTAGACAACGTGGCTGCGCCATCTGTTGACGTAGACGGCCCGCTGCAGATGCAAATCTCTCAGCTGGATTACAGCTCTTACGTAGGCGTGATCGGTGTTGCCCGTGTCACCCGTGGTTCTGTCAAACCCAACCAGCAAGTGACCATTATTGGTGCAGACGGCAAAACCCGTAACGGTAAAGTCGGTACGGTCATGGGCTACCTGGGTCTGGAGCGTCACGATATCGATCGTGCGACGGCTGGTGACATCATCGCGATCACTGGTCTGGGTGAGCTGAAAATCTCTGACACCATCTGTGATGTCAACGCGGTTGAAGCACTGCCTGCGCTGAGCGTCGATGAGCCAACTGTCACCATGACTTTCCAGGTGAACACCTCTCCGTTTGCCGGTAAAGAAGGGAAGTTCGTGACCTCTCGTAACATTCTGGAGCGTCTGCAGAAAGAGCTGGTTCACAACGTTGCGCTGCGTGTTGAAGAAACAGAAGACCCGGACAAATTCCGCGTGTCAGGTCGTGGTGAACTGCACCTGTCGATTCTGATCGAAAACATGCGTCGCGAAGGCTTCGAGCTGGCGGTATCCCGTCCTGAAGTGATCATCAAAGAAGAAAACGGCCAGCTGATGGAACCGTTTGAAACGGTGACCATTGATGTGATGGAAGAGCATCAGGGTGGCATCATGGAGAAAATCGGCCTGCGTAAAGGCGAGCTGAAAGACATGGCACCGGATGGTAAAGGTCGTGTGCGGATGGACTTCGTGATGCCATCGCGCGGTCTGATCGGTTTCCAGACTGAGTTCATGACGCTGACTTCAGGTTCTGGCCTGATTTACCATACTTACGATCATTATGGTCCGCACAAAGGTGGTGAGATCGGTCAGCGCGTCAATGGTGTGCTGATTGCAAATGCCGCGGGTAAAGCGCTGACAAACGCCCTGTTTAACCTGCAAGAGCGTGGTCGTCTGTTCATTGGTCACGGTGTCGAAGTTTACGAAGGCATGGTGATTGGTATTCACAGTCGCGACAATGACCTGACGGTTAACGCCCTGAAAGGCAAGCAGCTGACGAACGTTCGTGCATCCGGTACGGATGATGCGCAGGTGCTGACGACGCCAATCAAATACACCCTGGAGCAGGCACTGGAATTCATCGATGACGATGAGCTGGTAGAAGTGACGCCGGAAAGCATCCGTATTCGTAAGAAACTGCTGACCGAAACGGATCGTAAGCGTGCGAGCCGTGGCGCGAAGTAAGATTTAAATTGTGCGCCAGCAAAGCTGGCGCCGAAGAAAAAAATCCCCCGAATGCTGACCACATGGTTTTCATCGGGGGATTTTTTATGCCGGTCGTGTTACTCAGCTTGCGTCGGTTCAGCTGTTTCGGTTCAGCTGGGAAATAAATCGCTCAGATTCTGAAATGGCTGAACGCATATCGCTGATGGCACGCTGGATATCACGCTCCAGTGAACGGAATTCACCCTGCAGTGAGCCAATCGCAGCCGCATTGAGGTTGTGCTTCAGGTACAGACTGTTGTCGCGCAGTGTATTGAGTACCGGCTTCATTTTTCCTTCGGCTCTGTGCATCGCTGAAATCATTTTCTCGTAAGAGGCGCGGGTTGCCCTCAATTTCTGCTCGCTGTCGCGGCGCAGATTGCTACTGGTATACAGACTCAATTCTTCCTGCCATTCTTCAAACAGGGCATCGGCCACATCTTCAATGGCAGCAATCCGGTCACTGACTTTATCGGCGGCGTCGCTGCTGGCTTCATATTGCGCATTGACCCGCTCGTAGGTTGTTTCCAGCTCACCGCCATCAAATTGGGTCAGTGATTGCAGGGCTTCCAGCGCAGAAGTGAATTGTTCCTGCGCATCTTTCTGAGCATTGGTCGCATCTTCAACGCGGTCGACCATGATATCGCGTTTATGGACGCCGACAGATTCCATGGCAGAATAATAGGCACTCTGACAGCCAGACAGCAGGGTCAGACTCAGAATCAGGACGAAAGCATAAGGCATTGGAAAGCTCCTGGCTGGCGAGCGGTCAGTTGTGATTCTGCACCGGACGCACTATGTTCTTGATATACATACCGACGATGGTGAGGCAGATGAACCTGTACGCTCACCGTTTAAGTTTCATTCAACCTGCGATAAAAACAAAGATTGATCCAATATGCCAGATAAAAAAATGATACCCGGACCGGGTTTGCGCCAGACGGTCACAGTTCTGTGGCATTTTGTTCAGTATTTATACCGGAGAATTGACCATGATCGGCTGACTGTGACTGCCGGATCAATGGCTTATGTTACTTTGCTTTCTCTGGTGCCGCTGATCACCGTAGTGTTATCGGCCCTGTCGAGCTTCCCGGTGTTTGCGTCGCTGGGTGAGCAATTGCAGACCTTTGTCTTCGAAAACTTCGTCCCGACGGCCGGAGATGTGGTGCAGAACTACCTCAACGAGTTTGTCGCGAATGCCGGGAAAATGACGGCAGTGGGGATTGGCGCGCTTTTTGTAGTCGCCATTTTGCTGATCTCTTCAATTGATAAGTCACTGAATTATATCTTTCGGGTCCGCCAGCCACGGCGCCTGGTGATTTCATTTTCGATTTACTGGATGGTCCTGACGCTGGGACCGATTCTGGTGGGCTCCAGTCTGGCCATCAGCTCTTATCTGGCCTCGCTCAATATTATGGGCAGCGAAACGGTCAGCGGGTTTGTGCGGCAATTATTGCGGGGTCTGCCGGTACTGATGTCGACGCTGGCCTTTCTCGGGCTCTATCTGCTGGTGCCTAACACCAAAGTTCGATTGCGCAATGCCCTGATTGGTGCTCTGATTGCCAGTGCGTTGTTTGAGCTGAGTAAGAAAGGATTTGCGCTCTATATTACGAATTTCCCCTCCTATCAGGTGATTTACGGCGCGTTGGCTGTGGTGCCGATTCTCTTTGTCTGGGTTTATCTGTGCTGGTGTATTGTGCTGCTGGGTGCTGAGATCACGGCCAGTTTGTGTGAGGAAAAACACTGGCGTCAAGCGGCTGTTCCGGATGACGCTGCCGAAACGGGTCAGAACCGCCATTTGGCATCAGTGGACAAATCCGCCGACAAATCGGACAATCCTCCGCCAGAAGAGAAACATTCCAAGCGGTAGGGGAAATGAATGATTGCACTGATACAACGCGTCAGTGAAGCCAGTGTTACTGTCGACGGCGCCGTGACCGGTGCTATTGGCAAAGGCTTGCTGGTGCTGCTCGGCGTCGAAAAAGGCGATGACGAAGCGAAAGCGAAGCGCCTGCGGGACAAAGTACTCGGTTATCGGGTCTTTGAAGATGACGCCGGAAAAATGAACCTGAATGTACAACAGGCCGGGGGCAGTGTGCTGGTGGTGTCACAGTTTACGCTGGCGGCAGATACCAAAAGCGGAATGCGTCCGAGCTTTTCAGCCGGCGCAAGTCCGGCAGAGGCTGAACGTTTGTACAACTATTTTGTTGGCGCGTGTCAGGAACAGGAGATCCGGACAGAAACCGGGCGTTTTGCAGCAGACATGAAAGTGGCCTTGCTCAATGACGGCCCGGTGACGTTCTGGCTTCAGTGTTAGCCTACACTGAGAAAGTCGACAGTAAACCCGGTGGGTGAACCGTTGTACGCATGGATTTGAAAGACTGGAGAAGGACCTTATGTTTCGACTGATCACCCCGCAAACGGATGCGGAGCTGGCGCGATATTTTGATTTTCGCTGGCAAATGTTGCGTCAGCCCTGGCATATGCCGGTCGGCTCGGAGCGGGATGCTTACGATGCACTGAGTTTTCATCGCATGATTGTCGGTGATGAAGGCCAGCCTGTCGCGATTGGCCGACTGTATATGACGCCGGAAAATGACGGCCAGATCCGCTACATGGCCGTGCATCCGAATTACCGCAATAAAGGCATGGGTGGCTTGCTGCTGATGGCGCTGGAATCGCTCGCCCGTCAGGAAGGGGCCAAACGTCTGGTCTGTAACGCCCGTGAGGAAGCCATTCGTTTTTATCAGATCAATGGGTTTAGCAATCAGGGTGAGCTGAATGAAGAGCGTGGTCCGGTTCGCCATCAGCAGATGCTGAAGTACCTGGACCCGCTGACGGAAGTGGTGCGCCACCCGGACTGGTGTCAGGAACTGCAGGATGTCTGGCACTCCCAGATCCCAATCAGCGACAAAATGGGTGTGAAAATCAGCCAGTACACCGGGTATCGTTTCGAAGTCTGTGCGCTGCTGAACGCGAATCTCAATCCCCGAGCCACCATGTTCGCCGGCAGTATTTTTACCATGGCGACGCTGGCGGGCTGGGGATTTTTGTGGATGCTGCTGAAAGAGCGCCAGCTCCAAGCGGATATCATGCTGGTCGACAGTAAAATTCGCTATTCTGCACCAGTGACAGCCCGGCCTCGCGCTGTCACCGGGGTGGAAACCCTGACCGGCGATCTGGATCGGATTGCCAACGGTCGCAAGGGCCGTATGGTGGTCGAGGTACAGGTGTTCAGTGGTGAAACCCTCGCGGCAACGTTCACCGGGACTTATATGCTGTTCCGCTCGCAGGAAGAGGCCGTGGTCTCCTGCTGATCATCGTGCCAGCGCCGGGTGATCTGCTGACAGCCATCACTGGCGTTCAGTTGGATCGCCCGGTCTGACGGTGTCGCCAAATCCCATTCTCCGCTCAGATCTGCCTGTAATTGCTCGCTCTGAAATTGCATCGGTGCAAGGCGGATACGTCCGCGGTCCGCACGGATCTGCAACGGACTGAGTGTCACCGGCATCTGGGTCGATATTTCTTCTGCACCCGATGGGGGCAACGCCAGTGCGCTGAGCTGTTGCCAGCGATTCAGAACCGTGGCTTCCGGCTGCGTCAGAGCCAGTTTCCGGAATGAGGCATCCAGTTCTCCCTGCAGGCTGTAGGCCAGACCGTGATGGAATTCACCCAGTCCGCTGGCCTTGGCGGTGAGATCGATTGCGCCCTGTAAGGGCAGTGGCAATCCCAGCCATTGCGTCAGCAGTTGCGCCGGCAGACTGTCACCCGAGAGCTTGAACTGCCAGGGCCAGCCGGATTCGTTGAGATGAATGTCGCCTTTGCCTTCCAGCAGCCCTTCACCAATCGGTAAACTGAGCTGGGTGATCTGCCAGTGTCCGGCCTGACTGCGCATCGTCAGCCAGGGATCGCGGACCGTAATCTGGCGAACATTTGTGAATCCGGCACCGGCAGCAAACTGACCCTGCCACAGGCCGGGTTGTCCTTCCCGGAGTAAGACCAGTCCGGTCCCTTCGAGGTTGATGTCACTGAGCTGGAACGGCAGCGGTGGGTAAGTCCCGGTCAGTTGGCTATAGTTGACGGATAATTGATCCACACTGAGCTCCTGAACCTGATGCCACCACTGGCTGAGTTGCGTCTGGAGCGGCGTCTGCGGAACCAGATCGCCCATCAGCCAAGCCTGAATCGTTTCCGGCATCACCCAGCGAACGCCATTCAGTTTCAACTGGTGCAGAATCACGGCATCCGGCGTCAGTGTGGCTTCGGTGCGCACATAGCCTTCCAGCAGCCGGGCGGAAAAACCATTGAGGTTGATTTGCCCCGGAGAGATCTGGAGTTCAGCCAGCGGGCTCTCCAGCAGCAGATCA
The DNA here is from genome assembly GCF_018199995.1 of Photobacterium sp. GJ3. NCBI lineage: Bacteria > Pseudomonadati > Pseudomonadota > Gammaproteobacteria > Vibrionales > Vibrionaceae > Photobacterium > Photobacterium sp. GJ3. The sequence goes on from NZ_CP073578.1 coordinate 3,559,551, forward strand.
TGCCAGCGCAATGTGTCTGCGTTCAGGGTCAGGCGTGCATCAGTCTGCTGCCAGAGCTCGCCGGGCCAGTGCCAGTTTTCCAGTGACAGACTGGCCTGATTGGCACTGAAGGCGGCCTGTTCCACACTGCTGTCGAGCACATCCAGCCGACGCAGCTCAAGGCTCAGACCAGACGTCCGGACACGCTCTGTCAGGGTTTGAAAGGCCTGCTGCGGAAAGGTGTTGTCCAGCTGTAAGCGGGTGGCGGTCAGCTGATGCACGATCAGGCGACGGGCCTCAGAGAGATATTCGGCCTGGCCGTTGAACCCGGCATGACGCCAGTTGAAAGATGCGCCATAAATTGTCCACTCTTTTGTGCTGCGCTCTCCGTCAATCAGAAGTTTGCTCAGGATCTGATCCTGCCAGCGGGCCTCATCGGCAGACAGGCGGAAATCGCCGGAGAATGCCGTCCAGAGCGGCCCCTGGTTGTGCCATTGATCCAGTTCCAAACGGGCATTGTTCAGCTGAATTTCGGGGGTCATCAGATTGAGTTCGGTCAGCGCCAGGCGTTGTGTACTGATGTGCGGCGCGTGCTGCTCAAATTCAGGCAGGCTGTTCAGAGTCAGCCCCTGAATCAACAGGCTGTCAAAATGCCAGCCGTCACGGATGAGCGTCTGAGGAGCCAGCCAGAGGTCGATGACCTGAGCTTGCAGCGGTAACTCGCCATCGCGGTGCCAGATTGGCTGAATCAGGCGTAGGTGACGGGGATCGCTTTGAATTGAGTATTCAATGTCTGCGACCTCAAACCGGGCATCGCCGATGACGCGAAACACGGAATTGACCATACCTGCCCCGTGCCGGGTATGCAGCAGGATCAGCGCAATCGTCGCTGCCATCAGTAGCAGGATGAACAGGGAAGCTATGATTTTGAAGATGAATCGCATGCCGAACTCCATATCAGCCGCCAAACCATGTTTAGGCCGCTGCCGGGCGATCGGGCGGTGATGAAAATCCTGAGAAAACTGCATGGTCTGGTCGGTGTAAAAAGAGTGACGGAATCACGGATGCTTGGCAAGAAATGCGGCTGAAATTTGTAGCTGATTTAGCGTTTCATGAAAGAAGTCGTTCGGGTGTGCGCTTGGTTCAGAGACAAACAAGCCCTGCGGTGCAGGGCTTGTACAGACTGGACGATGTTTAATCGAGTTGCGGGCCGGCAGCAACCAGTGCAGCGCCTTGGGCATTGTCGGTGTATTTCTCGAAATTGCGGATAAAGCGCTCGGCCAGATCCGTCGCTTTCGTTTCCCATGCCGCCGGATCTGCGTAGGTATCACGTGGATCCAGAATTTCCGGGTTCACGCCAGGCAGTGCCGTCGGGACGGTCAGGTTGAAAATCGGCACCTGTTTGGTGTCGGCTTGCTCGATGGAGCCATCCAGAATCGCATCAATGATGGCACGGGTATCCTGAATCGAAATTCGCTTGCCGGTGCCATTCCAGCCCGTGTTGACCAGATAAGCTTCTGCGCCGGCTGCTTCCATTCGTTTGACCAGTACTTCAGCGTATTGCGTCGGGTGCAGGCTCAGGAACGCATTGCCGAAACAGGCCGAGAAGGTAGGTGTCGGTTCGGTAATCCCACGCTCAGTGCCCGCCAGTTTGGCGGTGAAGCCTGACAGGAAGTGATACTTGGTTTGTTCTGGCGTCAGCTTAGAAACCGGCGGCAGGACACCAAAGGCATCCGCGGACAGGAAAATCACCTTGTTGGCATGACCGCCGCGGGACACCGGCTTCACAATGTTGTCGATGTGATACAGCGGGTAAGAGACGCGCGTATTTTCGGTTTTGGAGCCATCATCAAAATCAATGGTGCCATCCGGGCGTACCGTCACGTTTTCCAGCAGTGCATCACGGCGGATGGCATTGTAGATGTCTGGCTCGGCTTCTTTCGACAGTTTGATGGTTTTCGCGTAGCAGCCGCCTTCGAAGTTAAATACACCGTTGTCATCCCAGCCGTGCTCGTCATCCCCAATCAGCTTGCGTTTCGGATCGGTCGACAGCGTGGTTTTCCCGGTGCCGGACAGGCCAAAGAAGACAGCCACATCACCGTTTTCCCCCTGGTTGGCTGAGCAATGCATGGAAGCGATGCCCTGCAGCGGCAGGAAGTAGTTCATCATCGCGAACATGCCTTTTTTCATTTCACCGCCGTACCAGGTGCCGCCAATCAACTGCATGCGCTCGGTCAGGTTAAACACGGTGAAGTTTTCAGAATTCATGCCGTGTTGCTGCCATTGGTCGTTGGTGCATTTCGCACCGTTCATGACCACGAAATCGGGCTCAAACGTTGCCAGCTCTTCGTCGGTTGGACGGATGAACATGTTTTTCACGAAATGTGCCTGCCAGGCCACTTCTGTGATGACGCGGATGCACAGGCGTGTATCCGGGTTCGCGCCACAGTAGCCGTCGATTACAAACAAACGTTTCTCTGAAAGCTGGTTGGCGACCAGCGCCTTCAGATCTTGCCATACGGCAGGCGTGATCGGTTTGTTATCGTTATTTCCCTGGCTGGACCACCACAGGGTGTCGCGGGTGGTGTCATCCTCAACAATGTACTTATCTTTCGGAGAACGGCCGGTAAAAATACCGGTGTCAACAGCAACGGCACCCAGCTCAGTCACTACGCCTTTTTCATAACCTGCCAGTTCTGGTTTGGTTTCTTCAGCAAAAAGGACTTCGTAGGTCGGGTTACGAAGGACTTCTTTCACGTTCTGGATACCGTACAGAGATAAATCCAACTGTTGGGTAGCCTGGTTTTCTTCGGCGTGCATGACGGTCATCAGCGGCTCCTTGGGGGTAAGAGGTAGTATTGGCTGTCTTTTTTTTACCCTGAAGTCAGGGAGGTAACTTTTCTTGTAACCACATACAAAAAGTGGTTATTGAGCTGTATTTTTTATCTGTACCTAGCCTAATTTTACCCTGTCAGGAATGGGGAATGCCAGTGTAAGTGGTTAATATTACTTGCTAATTAAGGTGGGTTATCCTGTAGGTACCTTACAGAATGCAGCAGAAAATTGTGTCGGGCTTAAAAAAAAAGCCAGCATGCTGCTGGCTTCTGTAATTTACTTTCAGTCTTATTCAGTGCTGAAAATTAATGCTGGGTCGATTGATCGCCTTCAGAGCCGGTTTCAAACAGGCTGGTGATGTCGATACTGTCGAAATCATAGCTGGTACCGCAGTAATCACAATGCAGTGAAACTTTGCCTTCTTCATGCAAAATGCGTTCAACTTCAGTCCGATCCAGCAGCTTGATTGCACCGGCACTGCGCTCTCGTGAACAGCCACAGTGGAAAGCGACCGGCTGAGGTTCAAACAGCTTCACTTTTTCCTGATGATACAAACGGTACAGCACATCTTCGGCTGTCAGTGTGAACAGTTCTTCATTCTTCACCGTTCCGGTCAGCTGCTCCAGGTGTTCGAAATCGCTGATATCGCCTTTGCCGTCGGGCAGAATCTGCAGCAACATGCCCGCTGCTTTTTTCTGACCGTCCAGTTCACCGGTACGCAGCCAGATTCGGGTTGCCAACTGCTCTGAATTGGCGAAATAGCTTTCCAGACAGGCCGCGAGGTTATCTCCTTCCAGCCCGACGACGCCCTGATAGCGCTCACCCTGATTCGGGGTGATGGTAATGACCATTTGGCCTTTGCCCATCAGGTCATGAATGTTGCCTTCAGCCGGGATGTCCCCATCCCAGCGCGCAACACCGCGCATCTGCTGGTTATGATCGCCGTTAATGACCGCTAGCTTCACCGGACCGTCTCCCTGAAGCTGAACGGTAATCGATCCTTCGAATTTCAGGGTCGCAGTGAGCAGGCTGGTGGCGACCAGCAGTTCACCCAGTAAGGTCTGTAATGGAGCCGGGTAATCTTTGCTGCCGACAATGTGCTTGTAGGTATCGCTCAGCTGAACGAGTTCACCCCGCACAGAAACATCGTCAAACAGGTAACGGTAAAGAGTATCGCTGGTCATGATTTTGTTTTCTCCGGCAGTCACGGTTAGTGATTGCTTTTAAACTTAAGTATATCGCGTCGCTGCTTCTTATCCGGACGTTTATCCGGATGCGGGTTGTTGGCGTTGAGTTTGCGCATTTGGGCCTGTTGCTCACGTTGGGCAAGGCTGGCTTCGGTTTCCTGATACAGGGTTTGTGCTTCCGGGGCACCACGCCGTGTGCCGGACACTTTGAGGATGGTGACGGTTTTTTCCTCATTGCCCTGCCGCAGTTTGATTTCTGCGCCCACTTCAACAATTTTGCTGGGTTTGGCTCGCTGGCCGTTGTAGTGCACTTTACCGCCATCAATCATATTGCGTGCGATGGATCGGGTTTTATAAAAGCGGGCCGCCCACAGCCATTTGTCTAACCGCACGTCTTGTGCGTTGGATTCGGATGTTTGCCGGCTCATGTTCTGGCTCCTTACCCAAATGGGCGCTAAAAATATCACATTGGAAAAGCCGCGTCAGCTCTCCTAAATGGTGATGCCAGATCGCAAATTCAACAATGAATGGGAAATTCCTCACATGAAACAACATTCTAATTGCGAGAGTTGTGTTTTTTCGGTGAGTGGGTTTGCTATATTAACCTGTCATGCAACAAGATGAGTTTTTATGGGGACCTTTCATGCAGAAAACTGCTTGATTTTTGGGGAACCTTAACCAAGGCTGTCTTGTCATATTATTGATTACACAGAGTCTCGAGGCAGAAACAAGTAATGGATGTAGCGAGGGTAACAATGCATTGGCGTCAGGCTGTCGCGGGCAAACGAATGCCATCCATGCAGACCCTGACACGAATCGTGACTTGGGGGCTGGTCGTTCTTCTGGCCTGGATATTGGGCCGCTTAGTCTGGTCATTCCTGCAACCGGTTGAATCCCCTTCCGTCTGGCAAGCGCCTTCGGTTCAGGCTGCCGCAAGTAAACAGCAGGGATTTCAGGTATCTGATATTACAGGGATGGAGCTGTTTGGTCGCTATCGTGCAGATGCACCCCAAGTCGCGCCAGAACCTGTGAAACAGGATGCACCGGAGACCAAACTGAACCTGACGCTGGTAGGCGTCGTTGCCAGTAGTGATCCGAATACCACACTGGCGGTTATCACCAACCGGGGTAAACAAAATACTTACGGGTTGAACGAAGCGATCGACGGGACACGTGCCACTTTACAGGCCGTGTATGTTGATCGGGTCATCATCCGGAATAATGGCCGGGATGAAACCTTGATGCTGGATGGCGTGAAGTTTGGTCAGAACGGCAATGCCCGTGCGACGTCGCCTGCCTCTGCCCCGGCTGTTCGGCAGGCTCCGGCCCCGGAATCCCAGGAAACAGAAGCCAACAGTGGGGATGAGCTGGCACAAATTAAACAGGAAATCATGGAGAAACCGCAAAACCTGTTTTCTTACATTCGACTGTCGCAGGTTAAACAAGATGAAGATCTGATTGGTTACCGGGTGAATCCGGGGAAAAACCGGGTACTTTTTGATGCGGTCGGGCTACAGCCGGAAGATCTGGCAGTCAGCCTGAACGGCAATGATTTGAAGGATCCAGCCGTGATGGCACGGCTATGGACCGAACTGTCTTCCGCCACGGAGCTTACGCTGACCGTGGAGCGCGACGGGCAGTTACATGACATATATATTGAGCTGCAGTAGCAGCCTGAACACATTGCGTACACACGCAGGAGTTTGTTGTGAAAAAATGGATGGGTAAGGGCACCCTGTGGCTGGCGGCCAGCCTGCTGTCAACGCCGTTGTTGGCAAGCGAATTCAGCGCCAGTTTCAAAGGAACTGATATTCAAGAGTTTATTAATATTGTTGGACGTAACCTGCAAAAAACGATCATTGTCGACCCATCCGTCAGGGGGCAAGTGAATGTACGCAGTTACGATCTGCTGAATGATGAGCAGTATTATCAGTTTTTTCTTAATGTTCTCGAAGTTTACGGGTTCGCCGTCGTTGAAATGGAAAACGGTGTTCTGAAAGTTATTCGGGACAAAGACGCAAAAATCTCTTCTATCCCTGTGGTTGACAGTAAAACCCAGGCACAGGGCGACGAAGTCGTCACCCGTGTGGTTGCGGTTCGGAACGTGTCGGTCCGGGAACTTTCTCCTTTATTGCGTCAGCTGAATGATAACGCCGGTGCCGGTAACGTGGTTCACTATGACCCGGCCAATATCATCATGATCACCGGCCGTGCTGCGGTGGTGAATCGACTGGCAGAGATCATTGAGCGGGTCGACCGCGCCGGTGATAAAGAAATTGATGTCGTCGAACTGAACAATGCTTCTGCCGCTGAAATGGTGCGGATTGTTGATGCGCTCAACAAATCAGTCGATGCCAAATCGACGCCGGAATTCTTGCAGCCGAAACTGGTGGCGGATGAGCGGACTAACTCCGTGCTGCTCTCCGGCGATCCGAAAGTGCGTGAGCGCCTCAAGCGTCTGATTCGTCAGTTAGATAAAGAAATGGCCAGCTCGGGCAATAACCGGGTGGTTTACCTCAAATACGCCAATGCAGAAGAGTTGGTGGATGTGCTGAAAGGCGTGTCGGATAACTTGCAGGCTGAAAAGCAGGGCAACGGTCAGGCAGCCAGCAGTAAACAAAGTGAAGTCATGATCTCGGCACATGCCGATACCAATGCCCTGATCCTGACAGCGCCGCCAGATATCATGCGAGCCCTGGAAAACATCATTGCTCAGCTGGATATCCGCCGGGCCCAGGTTCTGATTGAAGCTATGATCGTCGAGCTGTCAGAAGGTGCCGGGATTAATTTCGGTATCCAGTATGGCTCGAAGGAAAATGGTGTGGTGCAGTTTGGCAACTCCAATGTTCCGATTGGCCAGTACCTGATTGGTCTGGAAGAAGCGCAGGATACCACCCGGACGGAGCAACGCTTCGACAACAACAATAACCTGGTCGATGTAGAGGTGACTGAAAGCGGCGACTTCACCACACTGGGTCAGGTTTTGTCGGGCGCGAATGGTGCAGTGCTGGGCCTGATCATGGGTGACTGGACCATGCTGGTAAATGCCGTGGCCAGTGACCGTGAATCGAATATCCTGTCGTCACCAAGTATTACCGTGATGGATAACGGCGAAGCATCGTTTATTGTCGGTGAGGAAGTTCCGGTTGTGACTGGTTCAACGGCCAGCTCGAATAATGACAACCCATTCCAGACCGTTGAACGGAAGGAAGTGGGCATCAAGCTGAAAGTGACACCTCAGATTAACGAAGGGGACTCGGTTCAGCTGAAGATTGAACAGGAAGTCTCGAACGTGCTTGGTGCCAATGGTGCCGTCGATGTGCGTTTCTCGAAGCGTCAGCTCACTACCTCAGTACTGATTCAGGACGGTCAGATGATTGCGCTGGGCGGTCTGATTCAGGATGAGACCAACGAAAATGAATCGAAAATCCCGTTACTGGGCGATATTCCGATTCTGGGGCATCTGTTTAAGTCTAACAATACCAGCCGGGGTCGGACCAACCTGATGGTCTTTATCAAACCCACGATTATTCGTGATGGTGTGACGGCGGATGGGATTACACAGCGTAAATACAACTATATCCGTGCGGAGCAATTGTATAAGGCAGAAGAAGGGTTGCGTTTGATGCCAAGCACCAAGTCGCCGGTATTGCCAAAATACGGCGAGGATATCTCGTTGCCGCCGGAAGTCCGCGCCTTCGTTTCGCGTCTGGAGGAGCAGTAATGGACAGCATGCACCCGACTGAGCTGGTGCAGTTCCGTTTGCCATTTTCGTTTGCCAAGCGCCACAAAGTGGTGCTGGAAGCGGGCGAGCAGGGCCGGGTGCTTTATCATGGCGGTCCTTTGAAAGCGGTCGTGCTGGCAGAAGTCCGTCGTGTCTGTGGCAGCAGCTTTCGCGTTGAAGAACTGGCCCCGGAGATGTTTGAACAGCGTCTGACCGATGCCTATCAACGTGATTCTTCGGAAGCCCGACAACTGATGGAAGACTTAGGCTCTGACAGCGACGACTTTTTCTCGCTGGCGGAGGAACTGCCACAAACTGAAGACCTGCTGGAATCGGAAGATGATGCGCCGATTATCAAACTGATCAATGCGATGCTTGCCGAAGCGATCAAGGAAGGGGCTTCGGATATCCATATCGAAACCTTCGAGAAAGCCCTGTCGATCCGATTCCGGGTCGACGGTGTGTTGCGTGAAGTGCTGAATCCGAGCCGGAAACTTGCGCCTTTGCTGGTGTCGCGGATCAAAGTCATGGCCCGGCTGGATATCGCAGAAAAGCGTGTGCCTCAGGATGGCCGGATCTCCCTGCGTATTGGGGGGCGTGCTGTGGATGTACGGGTGTCGACCATGCCATCGTCTCACGGTGAGCGCGTGGTGCTGCGTCTGCTGGACAAAAATGCCACACGCCTGGATTTGCACAGCCTGGGAATGACGGCCGGGATTCATGAACATTTCCAATATCTGATCCAACGGCCGCACGGCATTATTCTGGTCACCGGCCCGACGGGTTCCGGTAAGTCCACGACATTGTATGCGGGCCTGCAGGAGCTCAACAGCAGCGAACGGAATATTCTGACGGTAGAAGACCCGATCGAATTTGACATTGATGGCATCGGCCAGACCCAGGTCAACTCTAAAGTCGATATGACGTTTGCCCGCGGACTGCGTGCGATTCTGCGTCAGGATCCGGATGTGGTGATGGTCGGTGAGATCCGCGATCTGGAAACGGCCTCGATTGCCGTCCAGGCCTCGTTGACGGGTCACATGGTGATGTCGACTCTGCATACCAATACTGCTGTCGGTGCCGTTACCCGTTTGCGGGATATGGGTATTGAACCTTTCCTGGTCTCTTCCTCTCTGCTGGGCGTGCTGGCACAGCGTCTGGTCCGGACGCTCTGTAAAGAGTGCCGTCAGCCTTATCTGGCAGACAGTGAGCAGAAAAAACTCTTCGATATGCCTGAATATGAATCGCTGACGCTGTACCACCCGGTTGGTTGCGAGCACTGTAATCATAAAGGTTACCGGGGCCGGACCGGGATCCATGAGCTCTTACTGGTGGATGAACAGGTGCAGGAACTGATCCACGCTGATGCCGGTGAACAGGCAATCGAAAAAGTGATTCGTCAGCATACCCCCAGTATCCGTGATGATGGCCTGGCGAAAGTCCGACTGGGGATCACCACACTGGAAGAAGTCATGCGGGTCACCAGGGAGGGATAATGGCAGCGTTTGAATATAAAGCGCTGGATGCCAAAGGGCGCCAGAAAAAAGGGGTGATGGAAGCCGATACGGCGCGCCAGATCCGTCAGCAACTGCGTGAGCAGGGGCTGATCCCGGTGGAAGTCAGTCAGAGTCACGAGCGGGAAAAGCGAAAAGCCGGCGGGCGTATTGCCTTTCGCCGGGGGATCAGTACCAATGATCTGTCGCTGCTGACCCGCCAACTGGCAACCCTGGTTCAGGCGGGCATGCCACTGGAGGAATGTTTGCGAGCGGTGGCGGAGCAGAGTGAAAAAGCCCGCCTGAAAAATATGCTGCTGGCTGTTCGCTCCCGGGTCGTCGAAGGTTACACCTTATCCGACAGTATGGCGGAATTTCCGCATATTTTTGATCAGCTTTTTCGTGCAATGGTGGCTGCGGGTGAAAAATCCGGTCACCTGGATACGGTTCTGAACCGGTTGGCCGATTACACGGAAAACCGTCAGAAAATGCGCAGTAAATTACAGCAGGCGATGATCTATCCCACCATGCTGACACTGGTCGCGGTGACTGTGGTGGCGTTCCTGCTGGCGACGGTTGTGCCCAAAATTGTGGATCAATTTGTTCATATGGGCCAGGAACTGCCGCAGATCACTCAGGTGCTGCTGGTGGCCAGTAACTTTGTTCAGAACTGGGGGCTCCTCGTTGTGCTGGCGATTTTGCTGTTGATTATGGGCGTGCGCATGGCTTTGCGTCGTCCGGATCTGCGGCTGAACTGGGATCGGCGCATGATGAGCGTACCTGTTATCGGGAAAGTGGCGCGGGGATTGAATACGTCGCGATTTGCCCGGACGCTGTCGATTTGTACTTCCAGTGCCATCCCGTTACTGGAGGGGATGAAAGTGGCTTCTCAGGTCATGACCAATACCTGGGTGAACCAACAGATTCTGGAGGCGTCTGATAAAGTGCGCGAAGGGGCCAGTCTGCGGGTCTCGCTGGAGCAAACCAAGCTGTTTCCACCCATGATGCTGCATATGATCGCCAGTGGTGAGCGCAGTGGTGAGCTGGAGCAGATGCTGACCCGGGCGGCCGATAACCAGGACAGAGATTTTGAATCTCTGGTGAATATGGCGCTGGGGGTTTTTGAACCCCTGCTGATTGTCGTGATGGCTGGGATTGTGATGTTTATTGTGATCGCAACCCTGATGCCGATTATTGCCCTGAATAACATGGTGGGCATGTAGTTTTTCCTTTGGAGGTTATGTAAATGCAACGTCAACAACGCGGTTTTACCCTGCTCGAAGTCATGGTGGTTATCGTGATTTTGGGCGTCCTGGCTAGTCTGGTAGTGCCGAATCTTTTGGGTAATAAAGAAAAGGCCGACCAGCAAAAAGTCGTGACCGATATCGGTGCACTGGAACAGGCACTGGATATGTACAAACTGGATAACAGTATCTATCCAAGCAATGAACAGGGGTTGGACGCGCTGGTGAAAGCACCGAGTCCGGAGCCGCGTAATTACCGCAACGGTGGTTACATCAAGCGCTTGCCACAAGACCCTTGGGGAAATGAGTACCAGTACATGATGCCGGGTGAACATGGTTCTGTGGATATCTACAGCCTGGGTGCGGATGGCCAGGAAGGCGGTGAAGGGGTGAATACCGACATCGGCAACTGGAATATGTTGGATTACCGTTAAGACACTATGTTCCGTAAGGCTGCCGGATTTACCCTGATCGAACTCATGCTGGTGCTGGTGCTGCTGGCAACCAGTGCCGTGGCTGTCATTCTGACTTTGCCTGCCCCGAAAGACGATGCGCTGAAAGAAGAAGCGCAACGTTTTCATTATCTGGTGCAGTTGTTGGGTGAGGATGCCATGCTCAACGGTCGTGATTATGGGGTTCGGGTCGACAGAAAAGACTACCGCTTTTTTGAGTTGGCGCCGGAAGGCTGGCAGCCCCTGAAAGACTCACGTTATTTTACCGAAGTGAGTCTGCCCAATGAATTGGGTATGGACGTGAAAATTGGCAGCGATGCCTGGCAGGACGACGATCGTCTGTTTGAGCCGGGCTCGCTGTTTGATGAAGACCTGTTTGCTGAGGAAGAAGACAAACAGGCAAAACCCCCGCAAATTATCGTGATGGCGAGCGGAGAATATACCCCGTTTTCGGTGACCTTCGATGCAAGCGGAGAGACGGATGTCTGGCGGGTGGAAGCCGATGAAGTCGGACAACTGCATTTGCTGGCACCGGGAGAAACGCGCGAAGGGAATGCACCATGATGTCTGGTTTTACCACACGCAGGTCGGCCGGATTTACGTTACTGGAAGTGTTGGTTGCACTGGCTATTTTTGCAACGGCCTCGCTGAGTGTGATGAAAGCGGTGGGCCAGCACATCAACACCATCGGCTATCTGGAACAGAAAACGTTTGCAACCATGGTTGCAGATAACGAGCTGGCCCGGCTGCTGATGACCGGCGATAAACTGACGGCGGAGAAGAAAGGCCAGTCAGAATTGGCGGGACAGACCTGGTACTGGTCTGTAAAAAGTACGAAAACTGCAGATGGTTATCTGCGCGCACTGGATGTCTCTGTGGCGACAGATGAAACGATGAAAGATCGGGTGGCAACCCTAAGGACCTACATTGAAAACTGATTGCCGCTCGCGCCAGCGTTCAGCCGGTTTTACCTTGCTGGAAGTCCTGGTCGCCATTGCTGTGTTTGCCATGCTGAGTATCTCGGCATATCAGGTGATGAACGGCGTCCAGCGCAGCGATGAACAATCCCGGGAACATAATACCCGCCTGCAGGAAATTCAGCGGGCGATGGTGATGCTCGACGGTGATTTCCGTCAGATGGTTGCCCGTCAGGTCAGACAACAGGGCAATGCAGAAAGTGGCCCCTTACTTCAGAGTGGAGAATACCTGCTCGATTCCGCCAGCTATGGCATTATTTTTACCCGGGATGGCTGGCAAAATCCGCAGCAGATGTTCCCTCGCAGTGAAATTCTTCGGGTCGGCTATCGTATTGTTGAAGAAAATTTAGAGCGGGTCTGGTTCCGGTATCCGGATACGGTCGTCGGGGCCGAGCCGCTGGTACGTCAGGTTCTGACGGGTGTGACTGCCTTGAAATTCAGATTCTATGGCGCGCAGGGCTGGCAGGAAAACTGGACGGATAACACCACGTTACCGAAAGGGATTGAAGTCACCCTGACGCTGAAAGACTTCGATAAAATTGAACGGGTTTATTTGTTGCCGGAGGCAAAGTTACCTTCGGGCACCAAGCGGGATGACGAGGCAGACTCATGAGGCCGTTACCCAGAAAACAGCGCGGCGTTGCCTTGATCGTGGTTTTACTTTTACTGGCCATGATGACCTTGCTGGCCGTTCAGATGACCGAACGCCTGCAACTGAATTTTTACCGGGTTGAAAATCAGGTGTTTAATCAGCAGGCCTATTGGTATAGCCAGGGGATGGAGCAACTGGCCAAAGTGGCCATTGAACAAAGCCTGTCTGATAGCGACACCGTCAATTTGAGTCAGGTCTGGGCGACAGAAGGGCAGAGTTATCCGTTGGATAACGGAGAAGTGAAAGGCAATATTTATGACTTACAAGCCTGCTTCAATCTCAATGCTTTATCGGGTCAGACCCCGGAAACGGATCGCACAAATAAGCCATTTCGGGTCCGTTTTCTGCAGTCTCTGCTGGAAGAAAGCGGATCTGAAAGTTATGAAGCGGAAGTCGCAGCAGACTCGGTCTGGGAGTATGTCGATCCGGATGAGACGGTTTACAGTGCTTACGGTGCCGGCGACAGCAGCTATGAAGGATTTTCACCTGCCTATTTACCGCCGCGTAACCTGATGGCGGATGTCACGGAGTTTCGCGCCGTGAATGGCGTGAGCGCCAAGATGTACCAGCAAGCGCGACCTTTACTCTGTGCTCTGCCAACCACAGATTTGCTGATCAATGTGAATACCGTCAAAGCCTCACAGGCAGCATTGCTGGCCGGTGTCTTCACCCCGGAGCTGAGCCTGGAAGATGCCCGTCAGTTAATTGAAAATCGCCCGTATGATGGCTGGCAGGACGTGGATGCTTTTCTCGCTGAGGGAGCGATTAACCGGGTATCGAAAGCTGTCCGGGATCAGGCCAAATCTTATCTGGCCGTCAAAAGTGATTATTTCGAGCTGGATGCTGAAGTGACAGTAGACCGGGCCCGAATGCGAATTTTAGCCCTGCTCAAACGAGACGGGGAAGACAAGGTGACTGTGGTACGTCGCCGTTATGGAGGAATGAGTGAGCGAGTTTCTGACGATAAGGCTGAGTAGCCGTCCTGCCGGGCCGGTACATTGGCTGGTCTGGTCGCTACAGCAACAGGAAGTGATTGCTTCAGGTGAGCTGGCTGACAGCAGTCAGCTGGGTGAGCTGGCTGAATATGGGGCAAACCGACCAGTGTATTTACTGGTGCCGGGAAGTGATGTGCTGCTGAGTCAGGTATCCATTCCTTCGGGCTCTGGCCGCCAGCTGGCACAGGTGCTGCCTTACCTGCTGGAAGAAGAATTGGCTCAGGATGTGGACGATTTGCACATCCACATGCTCAAGCGTGAGTCAGACAAGGCACATGTTGCTGTGGTCAGCCATCAACGGATGGAAGCCTGGCTGGCAGAGTGTGAAGCCGCAGGTCTGACCGTCCGTCAAGTGATTCCGGACTGCCTTTGCCTGCCAGCCTTTGAAAACAGCTACAGCGCTGCGGAAATTGAGGGGCAGTGGTTACTGCGTCAGTCTGAAACGCAGGGCATTTGTGCTGACCCGGATTGGTTAGCGGGCTGGTTGATGGCCCAGAAAGTGCCGTTGATCAGTCAGGTGATGGAAGAAGAATCTGCCGAGTTGCAGGCTGAAGATGCGGAAGCTGCTGCTGAAGCACTGATGGATGAAGATGCAGCGCAAACCCAGACCCGGATCCGGCATTTCACACCGGCGCCGCAGGGGATGCCGGGTCACTGGCAGGCCGAAGCGCCGGAGCTGGTGATGGCCTTGCTGGCAAAAGGAGCCAGTGAGAGTAAAGCAAGCCTGTTGTCGGGGCCATATAAATTACAGCCGACCTGGCATAAGGCGTTCAAACCCTGGCGGAAAGTCGGCATTGCGGCCGCGCTGGTGTTAGGCGTGATGATTGCGGAATACGTGATCAGAGTTCAGAGCATGGAGCAGCAGGCGCAGGCATACCAGAACGAGAGTTTCCGGATTATTCATCAGGTGCTGCCGCAGCATAAAGGGATTAATCGATCCAGTTATCTGAGAACCCAGATGATCAATGAGGAGCGCCGGTTGGGTGGGACTGAATCGGGTCAGGGGCTTTTACCCTGGCTGGTGAAATTGCGACCGTCGCTGAGCAAAGTGCCTCAGATTTCTGTGCAGAACCTGAAATATGATCAGAACCGGAATGAATTACGCCTACAGGCAGTCGCGGGAGAGTTTCAGCATTTTGAACAGCTCAGAGTATTACTGGTGGAAGATTTCGAAGTGGATCAGGGACAACTGAACCGGGATGGTCAGCAGGTCAGCGGTGCGCTGGTCCTGAGGAGGCGAACGTGAACCAGTGGTTTAAAGCACTGAGCAGTCGGGAGCAACGACTGGTCATGGGAGGCGGGATTGCTCTGGTGATTGCTGTGCTGTATTGGGGGATCTGGCAACCCATGGCTGAACGTGCAGATCGGGCAGAGAAGCAGCTCGTCAAAGAACAGGAGTTACTGGCCTGGGTAAATCAAACGGCCAACAACATCATCAAGCTCAGAGCACAAACCGGGACGACCGCGGCTGTGAATTCTCAGGGATTGAATCAGGTTGTCAATGAAACCACCCGGCGTTTTCGGATTGAACTGATCCGAATGCAGCCACAGCAGCGAGATGACAGTGTCCAGGTTTGGGTGCAGCCGTTGCCGTTTAATACCCTGATGAACTGGCTGTCTTTCCTTCGGGATGAGCATGGAATTGAAGCGCAGTTTCTGGATGTGTCCAAAACGCCGCAGGCCGGCGTGGTAGAAGTGAATCGATTACAGTTGGGACGAGGCTAAACGTGGGGTTTCGAGTATTCGCCGGGGTAAGTTTTGTCGTTACCCTTTTGATAAGTTTGTTGGTGCACTTACCAGCCAGTTGGTTATGGCAGTTTGTACCGAGTCTGCCCGGGCTGACGGTCACTGGGATGAAAGGAACACTCTGGGATGGCAATGCATCTCAGGCCCGCTGGCAGCAGTGGGACTTGGGAGAAGTGGGCTGGGAGATGTCTCCCTGGAAGCTGCTGACAGGGAATGTTTTACTGGATGTGACTCTGGGACGCGGCAGTCCATTGGATTATCGGGGGAAGGGCTTGCTTGGCGTCAACTTCGATGGTCCTTATGCAAAAGACTTTTCGCTTCATCTGTCCGCACAGCAGGTCACACAGTTTATGCCCCTGCCTGTCCCGTTAACTTTGGGGGGCAGTTTTGAGTTGCAGCTGAGCGAGTATCGCTTTGCTCCGCCGTACTGCGAGACCTTGGATGGCCAGTTGATCTGGCATGGGGCGTCAATTGGCACACCACTGGGCGAGATTGATCCGGATACAGCGAATGCGAAGCTGAGCTGTAACGACGGCCAACTGATGGCAACGATCAAACAGGATTCATCACAAGTGACCAGTGAGTGGCAAGCGAGCTTGAGTCCAAACCAAACCTATATCCTGAACGGCTGGTTTAAGCCAGGTGCTGAATTGCCGGGCGGATTGCGGGATCAGCTGAAATGGGTGGGGAACCCGGATGCTGACGGGCGTTATCCGATCCGGTATTCCGGTCGCCTGTAACCGTGAAAGATTGAGATGAATGCTCTGTAAACTTGCCGCATCTTTGTGAATGCGGTGTTTACGGGCATTTTTTCTTTATTTCCAGCCAGTCTTGCCATTTAATACCCATAAGGCAAATGACAAGGGAACAGCATGGCGTTAGACAACAAGAAACCGACCATTCTTGCGACAGAAGTCGTGGCCAGATCGCGCTTGTTCAAGATTGAATCCTTAGATCTGCGTTTCAGCAATGGTGAAACCCGCACTTATGAGCGAATGAAACCCAGTGGGCGTCATGCTGTCATGGTTGTGCCGGTGACGGCAGAAGGTGACTTATTGCTGGTGCGGGAGTATTCGGCCGGAACGGATCGGTACGAATTAGGTTTCCCCAAAGGGTTGATTGACCCGGGTGAGTCTGCTGAAGCAGCGGCAAACCGGGAAATGAAAGAAGAAATTGGCTTCGGTGCAAATCAGCTGGTGCCGATGAAAGAAGTGGTTCTGGCGCCTTCGTATTTTTCCAGTCGGATGACCTTGTTCCTCGCTCAGGATCTGTATCCGGAGCAGTTGGAAGGAGATGAGCCTGAGCCTCTGGAAATTGTTCGCTGGCCATTGGCACAGGCTGAAGAGTTGCTGACGCATTTAGATTTTGCTGAAGCACGCAGCATTACGGCCTTATTCTTGGCCCTGAAGTACTTGTCCTAACGCAGGAGTGTGAGATGGAGCTGTCCAGTTTAATTCCATCCGTCATTGAAATTGCCCGGGCTTCTGGCCAGGTCATTCTGGATATTTACCAGCGCGGTCAGTTTGAGAAGCAGGTAAAAAACGATAATACCCCGGTCACCAGTGCAGATCTGGCGGCTCACAAACTGGTATTGGAGCGGCTCACCGAGCTTACGCCGTCCATCCCTGTTCTCTCGGAAGAAGATGCCGCAGTACCGCTGGCAGAACGCAGTCAGTGGCAGCGTTACTGGCTGGTGGATCCGCTGGATGGGACGCAGGAATTCATTGCCGGTAGTGGCGACTTTGCGACCATTATCGCTTTAGTTGAAGACAACCAGCCGATTATGGGTGTGGTCTACGCGCCGGTGTCTGGCGTGGTTTATTACGCGTACCGCAACAAGGGTGCCTGGAAGATTACGCCGGATGGCGATACGGTCCGGATTTCAACCCATAAGCATGAAGGACCGACGCAGTCGATTGCTGTTGCGATCAGCCGTCGTCAGGACATCCGGGCAATCACGAACCGCTTGGATCCGGCACTGAATTACGATCTGGTGCCGCTGGGTTCTGCAGCACTGAAATCCTGTCTGGTAGCAGAAGGCGCAGTTGACTGTTATTTGCGTCTGGGACCGACCGGTGAGTGGGATACCGCCGCGACACAATGCATTGTCGAAGAGGCGGGCGGACGGATCTTAAATACGCATCTGACGCCGCTTTCTTATAACGAGCGGCATACGCTGGAAAACCCGAATTTCATCACGCTGGGGGATGAGCGTCTGCCCTGGTCTGATATTCTGACTCCGGATAACCGGATGATGGAAGCCAGCTGAGTGCGGCGGGTGAAAGATAAAAAACGGCCCGCGGGCCGTTTTTTGCTGTTAGGACAGTTCCCGATCGAAGATTCGCTGACAGGTTTGAATCAGACGCTCGGCGAGTGTGCGGCTGAGCGCCGACACTTTGTCCTGAGCATGCAGGGTCACTTCCATATCCGGAACCGGTGGTAATCCGTCGCCTTCATCCAGAATTCTGTGGTTCGCTGTGACCAGGCGGCGGGGAAGCAGTGAAATACCCAGCCCGGATTCTACGGCACAACACACGCCGGACAGGCTGGTACTGACATAGGCCAGTCGCCAGCTGCGGCCCAGACTGTCAAAGGTATGCGCCATTTCATTGCGATACAGCCCCCCGATCGGGAAGGACACCAGGGGCACCGGATGTTTATCGAGACTGTTGCTGTGCAGGCTGTCAATCCAGCACAGAGGCTCCGGCCAGTGACTGAGACCCGGCAGGCTGCCCGGCCGCTGTTTGACCAAGGCCAGATCGAGATCGCTGTTCTGAAATTCTCGCCAGATATCACTGCACATCCCGCTTTTCACTTCCAGACGAATCCCCGGAAATTCATTCGAAAATGCATGCAGGGTCGGCATGATGGCATGGGTTGCAAAATCCTCGGGCACACCCAGACGGATAATTTGCTGCTCGGCGCTGAGACTGGTTTGGGACACGGCCTCCGTCATCAGCTGCAGGATCCGGCGCGCATAGCTCAGCACGCGTTCACCCTCAAGCGTTGCCGTGACATAGCGGCCTTTACGCTGGAGCAGCTCACAACCCAGCTGTGATTCCAGCTTTCTGACCTGCTGGCTGACGGTTGACTGAGTCAGATGGGTGCTGTCGGCGGCACGGGTGAAGCTGCCGGTATCGACCACGGCAATAAAGCTGCGAAGCAGCACGGGATCTAAAGTCTTGTTCAGCGTCATCATTTTAATCAGTGGTAAATCCACTAGTCTGCATTTGTTTATTTAATTTATAAATCAAACTGCCATGACCTACAATCAGAATTCTTCCATAGTGAAACCGCAGTCTCAGTGAAGGCTGCTGGTGATGAATGGCGCAGTCACACTGCTATACATGAAAGGATATCTGTCATGGCTCGTAACACCTATTATGCCCCCCAGGGCGGTCTGCCGCCCCAAACCCAGATTCTGTCGGATCGTGCGGTTTTTACCGAAGCGTATGCCATCATTCCGAAAGGGGTGATGAGCGATATTGTCACCAGCTTTCTGCCTTTCTGGGAAAACACCCGGTTGTGGGTGATTGCCCGCCCGATGTCCGGATTTGCTGAAACTTTCTCACATTACATTATGGAAGTCTCACCTCAGGGTGGCAGTGAGAAGCCGGAACTGGATGCGGGTGCCGAAGGGGTGCTGTTCATTGTTGAAGGTGAAATGACACTGACACTGGAAGGTGAAGAACACGCGATGGAAACCGGTGGCTATGCTTACTTGCCGCCTTCGGCCAAATGGCAACTGAAGAATCACAGTGATGCCCCGGTGCGTTTCCACTGGATCCGGAAAGCCTATGAGTTCGTCGATGGCATTGATGTACCGGATGCGTTTGTGACCAACGAGAACGACATCGAGCCAACTGCGATGCCGGACACGGATGATGTCTGGGCAACCACGCGTTTTGCAAACCCGGAAGATATGCGCCATGACATGCATGTGAATATCGTGACTTTCCAACCGGGCGGGATCATTCCGTTTGATGAAACCCACGTGATGGAACATGGTTTGTACGTGCTGGAAGGGAAGGCGGTGTATCACCTTAATCAGGATTGGGTGGAAGTCGAAGCGGGTGATTATATGTGGCTACGTGCATTCTGCCCGCAGGCTTGTTACGCCGGCGGCCCGGGCCGTTTCCGTTACCTGCTGTACAAGGATGTGAACCGCCACATGGTGCTGAATCCATCTTCTGCATACCGGGGTAACCGCTTGTAATGACAAGCTCTGATTGAAAATCTGATTGAAAACGGCGCACTCAGGTGCGCCGTTGATCGTTATGGCGTGTACTGTTCCACCGGCTCTGCCGGGGAACGGTGCTTTCAAAACAGGCGGTTCAGACCGTTCAGTGCCGCAACCCGGTAAGCTTCCGCCATGGTCGGATAGTTGAAGGTTGTATTGACGAAGTAGTCGATACTGTTGCCCCCATTCTTCTGTTCCATAATGGCCTGGCCGATGTGAATGATTTCGGCAGCACGCTCACCAAAGCAGTGAATTCCCAGTATTTCCTTGGTATCCCGGTGAAACAGGATCTTCAGGCTGCCGACATCCATCCCTGCAATCTGCGCCCGGGCCAGATGCTTGAACTGGGCACGGCCCACTTCATAAGGTACTTTTTCCGCAGTCAGCTGTTGTTCGGTTTTACCGACTGAGCTGATTTCAGGAATGGTGTAAATGCCGGTTGGGATATAATCAATCAACTGACCCTGTGCCTGACCGGTTGCAATGGCCTGCGCCACGAAACGGCCCTGATCGTAAGCTGCACTGGCAAGGCTCGGGTAGCCGATAACATCGCCCACGGCATAAATGTTGTCGACTTCGGTGCAGTAGTTCTGATCGACAGACAACTGACCGCGGGAGTCTGGTGTCAGACCGATCACTTCAAGGTTCAGGCGATCCGTGTTACCCGTCCGGCCATTGGCGTACAGCAGGCAGTCGGCTTTCATCTTCTTGCCGGATTCCAGATGCAGAATCACGCCATCTTCCGTGCCTTCAATCTTGCTGTAGGTCTCGCCATTGCGGATCATCACCCCGTTGTTCCACAGGTGATAAGACAGCGAATCGGAAATCTCGTTATCCAGAAATTCCAGCAATCGGTGACGAGTGTTGATCAGATCAACTTTCACGCCCAGACCGCGGAAGATCGAGGCATATTCACTGCCAATGACACCGGCACCATAAATGATGATATGACGCGGGTCATGCTGAAGCCGCAGGACGGAGTCACTGTCGTATACACGCTCATGGGTAAAATCAACGTCCTTGGGATGGTACGGACGTGAACCGGTCGAGATGACGAATTTGTCGGCCGTGTAGGTTTCCGTACTGCCATCATGATGTTTGACCTTCACGGTGTGGTGATCCACAAAGCTCGCTTCGCCCGAAATAATGCTGCACTTGTTGCGATCGTAAAATCCCTGACGCATCCGGGTTTGTTTGCTGACCACGGTTTGGGCATGGCCGAGGATTTGGTTGAAGGTGCTGTGCAGGTTTGGAGAGTTTTGGCTGAAAAGCGGGTTTTTGTTGAATTCGATAATCCGGCTGACCGCATGACGGAGCGCTTTGGAAGGGATGGTGCCCCAGTGGGTACAACCGCCGCCGACACTGCTTTCCCGTTCAATGATGGCAACCTGAAATCCTGCCTTGGTTAACCCCATGGCGGCCCCTTCGCCTCCGGGTCCGCTGCCAATAATAATCACATCAAAGTGTGAGGGAGTCGTAGGGTTTTGTGTGCTCATGGGCCGCCTTTCTTATCCGTTTTTTCTGTGGTGCGGAGTGTAACGTTTTCCTCCGCAAGGGAAAATCTTCACACCACGATAGAGCGCGGAGGATCACGTTGTGAACGGAATAAACCGGATTCATGTCCTTTTCGCACAGTACTTTGTGAGCAAGCTGGTAAAACCGTGACTGTGATTTTGCTTCCAGTGAGCCAGCCCGATAGTATTCCGACCGTCAAAGTGCGGATTGGCGCTGATCAAGTTGCGTAAAGCGGGTATAGTGAAACACACACTGGTAACCGAGAAGCAGGTATCCATGGGGATCAGGGCCCAACAAAAAGAGAAAACCCGGCGTTCACTCATTAATGCAGCGTTCAATCAGCTCAGTGCAGAGCGTAGTTTTTCCGGTTTGAGTTTGCGCGAAGTTGCCCGGGAAGCGGGGATCGCGCCCACATCTTTTTATCGGCACTTCAAAGATATGGACGAACTTGGGCTAACATTGGTGGATGAAGGCGGCTTACTGCTTCGCCAGTTGATGCGTCAGGCACGCCAGCGGATTGCCGAAGAAGGCAGTGTGATCCGTACCTCTGTTGAAACCTTTATGGAATTTATCGAAAGCAGCCCGAACGTGTTCCGGTTGCTGTTGCGGGAGCGCTCCGGTACGTCCCCTGCGTTTCGTGCGGCTGTTGCCCGGGAGATTCAGCATTTTATTGCGGAACTCACCGAGTATCTGGAAGCCAAAGGAGGGAGTCGTCATGAAGAAGCCTTCATCCAGGCAGAAGCGCTGGTGACTTTGGTGTTCAGTTCAGGAGCCGATGCGCTGGATCTGGACAGCCAGGCCCGGGCAGAGCATGCAGAGCGGTTGATTATGCAGCTGCGTATGATTGCCAAAGGAGCCTATTGGTATCGTAAAGAGCGTGAGCGGAACACGCTGGCGCATAAACTTAAATAAAATGTTGGTGAGAATATGGACAAGCAACAAGTGAAAGCAGAGCGCAAAACGTTAATTCTGTCATTGCTGGCAGGGTTGTGCGGTAACGCCACATTGGCCGTGTTTACGTCCAGTGCGGTCGCTTTTTCGGTGTTTCCGGTGATTGCGTTTGTGATGACGGTGTACTGCCTGTATCAGGATTATCTGACCCGCCCGATGTCTGAAGGGACGCCGGTGATTGCATTTGCACTCTTTCTGGTGGGCGCCTTTGGTTACTCTGCTTTCCTGCGTGCACAAACGCCGGATATGGGCTCAAACTTCCTGCCGCTGATGATCTGTCTGGGCTTGTTGCTGTGGGTTGCTTACCGCATGGGCGTGATGAGCCCGAAAGCGAAAAAGCAGGATGATGCTTAAGCTTGTCTGACATCAGCACAAGGTCGTGTGCTGACAGAATCCAAAAAGGCGCCAGTTTGGCGCCTTTTTTCATGGTATCCGGAAGGTTATTTTCGCTCGAGCAGAATGCCTGCTTCCATATGGTGGGTGTATGGGAACTGATCAAACAGCGCGAAACGGGTGATTCTGTGGGTTTGACCTAGGATCTCCAGGTTGGCTTTCAGGGTGTCCGGGTTGCACGAGATATACACGATGCGCTCATAAGCCTGCACCATCCGGCAGGTATCATCGTCCATGCCGGAACGTGGTGGGTCGACGAAAATGGTATTGCAGTGATAGCTTTTCAGGTCGATGTTGTTGTCTTTCAGGCGGCGAAACTCGCGCTGACCTTCCATCGCCTGCGTAAACTCTTCCGCGGACATCCGGATGATCTGCACGTTCTCAATCTGATTGGCGGCAATATTGAACTGTGCGGATTCCACGGAAGGCTTCGCCAGTTCGGTGGCCAGCACACGCTCAAAGTTCTGGGCCAGTGCCAGTGAGAAGTTACCATTACCGCAATACAGTTCCAGCAGGTCCCCTTCGCTGTCCTGTGTGCAGTCGACCGCCCATTCCAGCATCTTCTGCGCCACTTCGCCATTCGGCTGAGTGAAGCTGTTTTCAACTTGCTGATAAGTTAGGGTGCGATCGTGAACCTTGAGCTTTTCAACGACATAGTCCTGATCCAGTACAATTTTCTGCTTACGGGCACGGCCAATCAGATTCAGGTTAAAACCTTCGTCATTCAGGCGTTGCTTCAGCTGTTTTGCTTCTTCTACCCATTCCTCATCTAACTGACGGTGATACAACAGTGACACCAGAATCTCACCACTCAGTGTCGAGAGAAAATCAACCTGAAACAGTTTATGGCGCAGGGCCCGGTTTGGCTTCATCGCCTCAACCAGCAAAGGCATCAAATCATTGATTAGACGGCTGGCGGCCGGGAACTGATCAACACGGTATTTCTGGCGGGTTTCCTGATTGAACATGATGTAGTACAGATCTTCCCCTTCATGCCAGACCCGAAATTCCGCGCGCATCCGGTAGTGCTGTGCAGGCGAGGCAAACACTTCCAACTCCGGTGTATCTAGGTCAGCAAACAGCGCTTGCATGCGCTCGGCTTTTTCGTCCAGCTGTGCCTGGTAGGTCTCGGGGTTGATTGGGGTTGCTGCCATGGTGTTGCCTCAAAACTGCTCAAAATAAGAGCGGAGATTTTATTGCATTGTTGACTGATGTCCAGTGAAAGGGGGGAGAAAAATGCTGCGGGCGCTGATTTGTCATGAGTAATAGCAAACTAAACTAGACATTCTGCCCGGTGAAAACTAGCATTTTGTTGCGCTGGCAGACCTGAATGGCAGGTGGGGGAATACGGTGAGAATCCGTAACTGACGCGCAGCGGTGAGAGAGAACGAAGACACAAGGCACTGAGCCAGACACTGTTTCAAGCGGGGTGCGCAATGCAACCTGGCAGAAATGGGAAGTCGTTGTCCTAGGTGGTTGTTCAACCATGCTCTCAAGTCCGAAGACCGGCCAGCGACAAAGGCAGTATGGAGACTGCCAGTTTTCAACGCGATTTAAGGTATCCGATCAAATGAAAAAAACGCTTTTAGCAGTGGCGTTGGCACCGCTGTGCCTGCAATCCTCCCTTGTTTCCGCCCAAGACACGACTGAAGAGACCATGGTGGTGACTGCCAACCGGTTTGAGCAGTCGGTGAAGAACTTGATTGCTCCGGTCTCCGTTGTTACAAAGGCAGACATCGATGCAATGCAAGCGAACACTTTATCGGAAGTCTTACGTACCTTGCCTGGGGTGCAAATCAGTGCGAATGGCACTTATGGTCATTTAGCAAGAGTATACGCCCGTGGCAGTGATAATGTGTTGTTCCTTCTCAATGGTGTGCGAATTGGCAGCGCGACCGCTGGTTTTACCAATGTTGGACAATTGCCTTTAACTGGCATTGAAAGAATTGAATTTGTACGTGGTAACCGTGCCGCGGTTTATGGTGCAGATGCAACTGCTGGTGTGATTAACATCATTACAGACTCCCAGCCAAAACAATTTTCGGGTGAGGTAAAAGCTGAACTAGGCTCAGAAAACTATCAGCAGTTAGCAGGAAGTGTCTCTGACAGTATTGGTGAGCGGGGTTGGGTGAAGTTTGCGGCCAATCTTGAGCTCGCGGATGGGCAAGATGTTGCTTCATTCGGCAATTCAGATAAAGACGGTTTTCGAAATCGGGATGGTTTGGTAGATGCAGGAGTTCGGTTGGATGATAAGTGGACTATAGCTGGCAATGCGTACTATCACGAAGGGAACATCGAATTTGATGACTCTTTTGGTGGTTCTGAAGAAACGGATAATCTGCTTTATAACTTATCCGGCCGATTAGCTTATGACAATGATTCGTATAGCTCTGAATTAACTCTAGCATTGAACCGGGATGAAGGGAAAAATGCGGATGCTTCTGTCAATGGCAGTAAAATTGTGACAGATCGGAATGTGATTAGCTGGAAAAACACTTTTCTTGTGCAAACTCAAACCTGGTTGGGGGCCGGTTTGGAATATACCGATGAGCAAGTCAAAGACTCAATACTTTGGGATAGTTTGAACCAAGTGTTTAGTAGTTATGAAAAAGGCGATCGGGATAATAAAGCAGCCTATCTGACCTTCAATCATGAGGGTCGACAGGCGCAACTGGAAGCGAGCACCCGTATTGATGACAACGAACAATATGGCGGTGAGTTTACTTGGCAGTTTGGTGCAGGTTGGCGTTTCAGCGATGCCTTTCGTCTGACGGGGAATGCTGGCACTGGTTTCAGAGCCCCTAATTTTAACCAGCTTTACTGGCCTGGGTATGCAAATCCGACGCTTGAACCGGAAGAGTCAGAAACTTATGAGGTGGCATTGGATGGTTCGGTCAGTGATGTATATTGGCGCTTAGCGGCTTTTCGAAATGACATAGAAAATCGCATTTCGTGTCAAACAAATGGATGTCAGAATGATGATGCTCTCATCAAGGGCGTCGAACTGGTCGCTGCATTTGAGACGGGGGCTTTTGATCATAATGTGTCCTTGGAATATTTGGATCCTAAAGATAAAAACTTGAATCAGCCACTTTCTCGCATCGCAAAACGTAACGCAAAGTGGAATGTTGTTTACCATACAACGAATTGGCAGGCATCTCTGAACTATTTGTATCAGGGAGAACGTCAGGAAAATCTTTATGGTGGTGGTGTTTATCGAATGGGCGGATATTCACTGTTTGATTTCGCGGCCAGTTACTATCTGACAGAACAGCTGACTCTAAGTGGCCGTGTGGCGAACCTGCTCGATAAAGACTATGAATTAGTGAAGGATTACAGTACTCAAGAGAGAAGCTATTTTGCTTCTGTAACCTACCAATTCTAACCCTCAGCCGCCTTCGGGCGGCTTTTTCGTGAGTCTTCCATGAAACCCAAGAAAGTCATTGTGAGCTGGTCCTCTGGGAAGGACTCCACATTAACCCTGTTGCGCTTACTCGAAACTCCGGACTATGAAGTGGTCGGCCTGTATACAACCTATGTCGGAGATGAAGTGCCGTTTCAGGCAACGCCAATGGCTGTTGTCAGGGCTCAAGCCCGGTTGACCGGATTCCCGTTGATTGAAATTGCCTTACCTGAAGTATTCCCACCAAACGCGGTGTATCAGGCACGGGTAGTCGACGGGATTCGACAACAGATGCCAGACGTTGAAGCGGTCGCATTCGGAGATATGTTCTGCAATGGGATTGAAGCCTATCGCCGTCGTTATATTGAACCGGCAGGCTGGTCCTGTGTCTTTCCTTTATTAGGAGAAGACAGCAGCCAGCTTGCTCGTGAAATACTCGATCGTGGCATTCAAACGATCCTGACAACAATCGATACCAGCCAGCTTAGCGGCGATTACTGCGGCAGATGGTTTGATGCAGAGTTACTGCGTCAATTACCTCATACAGTGGATCCATGTGGTGAAGACGGCGAATTCCATACGCTGGTGGTTTCTGCCCCCTGTTTTCAGGGCAGCTTACAGCTCAGACCCACAGGGATAGAGCGGCAGGAGCGTTTTCATTGTTTGCGCTACCAGATATTCACCTCAGACTGACATGAAAATCACACGACTGAGTTGGCTTTTCAGATGCACGCAGTATGATGAAGGTCCCTCAATCCTGTCATTCAGAAAGACGTTGTGAAAACCATCTTAATTTTTGATTCTGGTGTCGGTGGCCTGTCGGTCTATCAGGAAATCTACCGTCAAATGCCTCAGCATCAATATATCTACGCATTTGATGATGCGGCTTTTCCTTATGGTGAGCTGGAAGAGCCGGTTTTGATTGAGCGCGTCCTGCACATTGTTACGTCTTTATCGAATCAACATGCGGTCGATTTGGTGGTGATAGCCTGTAATACAGCCAGTACGATTGTCTTGCCTCATTTAAGAGCCAGTCTCACCCAACCGGTTGTCGGGGTTGTTCCGGCTATCAAGCCGGCTGCGCAAATGAGCCAGACCAAGGTTGTGGGCGTACTGGCGACACCGGCAACAGTAAAGCGGCAATATACGCAATCACTGATTGCGGAGTTTGCTACCGACTGCGAGGTGCATTTACTTGGCGCCACCCGGTTGGTGGAAATGGCAGAGATGAAACTGCGAGGGCACCGGGTCGACCTGAACGAGATGGCGGAGATCGTGAACCCCTGGTTGTCGACACAGATCGATACTGTGGTACTGGGATGTACTCACTTCCCGTTACTGAAACAAGAAATCAGTCAGGTGTTTCCTCAGGCCAGATTCTTGATTGATTCTGGTTCTGCGATTGCCAGTCGGGTTCAGGCGCTACTGGGTACCGAACTGGATATCGAGGTAACTGAGTTAGAGCAAGGTGGTATAAAGAATCTGACTTACCACACGAGTGATAAGTCAGATCATCAGGCATTGAATGACAGTTTACGAGCTATGCAGCTCAGTAACGTGAATTGTCTTCACTATCCCCGTTCTTAGGTTCATTGGCTTCGCGTACTTTCAGGGTACGCTGACCAAATTCCTTTTCGTTGAGCTGGCTGATCGCATATGCGGCGTCTTTACTGCTCATCACGACAAAACCAAACCCACGGCGCTTACCCGTGCGTTTGTCTTTCATCAGTCTTACAGCAAACACTTCACCATACTCCGCGAACAGATCTTTGACTTCGCCTTCGTTGGCACGGTAAGGCAAGTTTCCGACATAAAGGGTTTTACTGCTCTGGTTGTCTTCATTGAATGGGACGTCAGAGGGGGCATTGCCAATAAACCGACTGGCGAACCCGGAGAGAATCGAACCTAAGAGAAAGGCGATTGCTGCAGTGGAAGAGATAAAGCTAAAAATCACGGCGCCAATCAGAGTAATGAGCGCGATGGTAATCGTATGTGAGTTGGAAAGTTTCATAGGCAAGCTACAGTGTCATTGATTGAATGATAAGAATGCGAGTATTTTTAACAAATTAATCACATTAATATTACGTGTATAAATTTATGATTGCCAGAAAGTGAAGGTGGCGATCGTATAATGTTGACTTATGACGCATATTTTCACATTAGATGAAATTATAACCGCTTAAACAACTTTTCTTCAGAAAAGGGTTGTCAGGCTTTTCGAAGTCTCTATAATGCCGCCTCACCAAGACGGAGTACGGAACAAAACGTGACTTCGGTTTGGTAAGAAGGCGGCACAAAGAAGCCAAATAAAAAATTGTTTGACTCTCTAAATTGATTCGTTAGAATGGCCGCCCTGTTCGAGATTAACCCTCGGGTTAGCGACGAAAGCTCTTTAACAATTTGACCATGCAATCTGTGTGGGCACTCGACAATGATACAGTCAAAAGATTTTATCAGTGAACTGAGTGACCAATTGGTAGCACTTTCTTGAAAGGGTTACCGGCACAGTCAATTCGTTTCAACTTCGGTTGAAACATCAGTAATCACTGAGCCGCTTCTCTTCGGAGAGGCAACAAAATTCTAATTGAAGAGTTTGATCATGGCTCAGATTGAACGCTGGCGGCAGGCCTAACACATGCAAGTCGAGCGGCAGCGACATCAACAATCTTTCGGGTGCGTTGATGGGCGGCGAGCGGCGGACGGGTGAGTAATGCCTGGGAACATGCCTTAGTGTGGGGGATAACCATTGGAAACGATGGCTAATACCGCATAATCTCTACGGAGCAAAGCGGGGGACCTTCGGGCCTCGCGCGCTAAGATTGGCCCAGGTGGGATTAGCTAGTAGGTGGGGTAACGGCTCACCTAGGCGACGATCCCTAGCTGGTCTGAGAGGATGATCAGCCACACTGGAACTGAGACACGGTCCAGACTCCTACGGGAGGCAGCAGTGGGGAATATTGCACAATGGGGGAAACCCTGATGCAGCCATGCCGCGTGTGTGAAGAAGGCCTTCGGGTTGTAAAGCACTTTCAGCAGTGAGGAAGAGGTGGTGTTTAATAGATGCCATCTTTGACGTTAGCTGCAGAAGAAGCACCGGCTAACTCCGTGCCAGCAGCCGCGGTAATACGGAGGGTGCGAGCGTTAATCGGAATTACTGGGCGTAAAGCGCATGCAGGCGGCGTGTTAAGCCAGATGTGAAAGCCCGGGGCTCAACCTCGGAATCGCATTTGGAACTGGCATGCTAGAGTCTTGTAGAGGGGGGTAGAATTTCAGGTGTAGCGGTGAAATGCGTAGAGATCTGAAGGAATACCGGTGGCGAAGGCGGCCCCCTGGACAAAGACTGACGCTCAGATGCGAAAGCGTGGGGAGCAAACAGGATTAGATACCCTGGTAGTCCACGCCGTAAACGATGTCTACTTGGAGGTTGGTGTCTTGAACACTGGCTTTCGGAGCTAACGCGTTAAGTAGACCGCCTGGGGAGTACGGTCGCAAGATTAAAACTCAAATGAATTGACGGGGGCCCGCACAAGCGGTGGAGCATGTGGTTTAATTCGATGCAACGCGAAGAACCTTACCTACTCTTGACATCCAGAGAACTTAGCAGAGATGCTTTGGTGCCTTCGGGAACTCTGAGACAGGTGCTGCATGGCTGTCGTCAGCTCGTGTTGTGAAATGTTGGGTTAAGTCCCGCAACGAGCGCAACCCTTATCCTTGTTTGCCAGCACTTCGGGTGGGAACTCCAGGGAGACTGCCGGTGATAAACCGGAGGAAGGTGGGGACGACGTCAAGTCATCATGGCCCTTACGAGTAGGGCTACACACGTGCTACAATGGCGTATACAGAGGGCGGCCAACTAGCGATAGTGAGCGAATCCCACAAAGTACGTCGTAGTCCGGATTGGAGTCTGCAACTCGACTCCATGAAGTCGGAATCGCTAGTAATCGTGGATCAGAATGCCACGGTGAATACGTTCCCGGGCCTTGTACACACCGCCCGTCACACCATGGGAGTGGGCTGCACCAGAAGTAGATAGCTTAACCTTCGGGAGGGCGTTTACCACGGTGTGGTTCATGACTGGGGTGAAGTCGTAACAAGGTAGCCCTAGGGGAACCTGGGGCTGGATCACCTCCTTACCTAAAGACTGCGTTGTTGACGCAGTGTCCACACAGATTGCCTGGTCGAAATGTAGAGAGCCACTGGTGCTGCCCAACAGCATCAGTACGAGTAAGCCTGAGATATAGTCGTGTCATATTGATTCGACATTCCGCTTACTAAAATTTAGCGAACCATGTTTCGCTGACAGAATTTTAGTCCCGTTCGTCTAGAGGCCTAGGACACCGCCCTTTCACGGCGGTAACAGGGGTTCGACTCCCCTACGGGACGCCACGGGTCGTTAGCTCAGTTGGTAGAGCAGTTGACTTTTAATCAATTGGTCGCAGGTTCGAATCCTGCACGACCCACCATTCCAGCCACGGAATGTAAAACACAGTGGGCGATTAGCTCAGTTGGGAGAGCACCTCCCTTACAAGGAGGGGGTCACTGGTTCGAGCCCGGTATCGCCCACCACTCTCTAAGTACTTTTTTTCTGCACGGATCCGCAGATTCAATAACAAATACGTTGTTGGATCGATTTTGTGACGCTGAAAGTCTTTAGAAAGTGCGGTTTATATAGAAATAAACAACACAATGCTCTTTAACAATCTGGAAAGCTGACTAGTAATTCAATCGATATGACGATTGAATCAAACTGTTTCGAAAGAAACAGAGTTCTCAAGCAATACACATTCAAGTGTCTTGTATTTTTTGTGTTCACTTTCAAAAGTGAACACAAAGTGAGTCCGGCGAAACAAATCAAACCTTGGTTGTTTACGATACAGACCCTTTGGGGTTGTATGGTTAAGTGACTAAGCGTACACGGTGGATGCCTGGGCAGTCAGAGGCGATGAAGGACGTACTAACTTGCGATAAGCGGTGATGAGGCAGTAAGAGCCACTTGAGTCACCGATTTCCGAATGGGGAAACCCAGCTGCATAAGCAGTTATCATCAGGTGAATACATAGCCTGATGAGGCGAACCGGGGGAACTGAAACATCTAAGTACCCCGAGGAAGAGAAATCAACCGAGATTCCGGCAGTAGCGGCGAGCGAAACCGGATTAGCCCTTAAGCGTTTTTTGTGTCAGGTGAAGGCTCTGGAAAGTGCCGCGATACAGGGTGACAGCCCCGTAACCGACGATACCTTAAACGTGAAAACGAGTAGGACGGGACACGTGTTATCTTGTCTGAAGATGGGGGACCATCCTCCAAGGCTAAATACTCCTGACTGACCGATAGTGAACCAGTACCGTGAGGGAAAGGCGAAAAGAACCCCTGTGAGGGGAGTGAAATAGAACCTGAAACCGTGTACGTACAAGCAGTAGGAGCCCTTCGGGGTGACTGCGTACCTTTTGTATAATGGGTCAGCGACTTAATTTCAGTAGCAAGGTTAACCATCTAGGGGAGCCGTAGGGAAACCGAGTCTTAACTGGGCGTACAGTTGCTGGGATTAGACCCGAAACCAGGTGATCTAGCCATGGGCAGGTTGAAGGTGAGGTAACACTTACTGGAGGACCGAACCGACTAATGTTGAAAAATTAGCGGATGACTTGTGGCTAGGGGTGAAAGGCCAATCAAACCTGGAGATAGCTGGTTCTCCCCGAAAGCTATTTAGGTAGCGCCTCGGACGAATACTACTGGGGGTAGAGCACTGTTAAGGCTAGGGGGTCATCCCGACTTACCAACCCTTTGCAAACTCCGAATACCAGTAAGTACTATCCGGGAGACACACGGCGGGTGCTAACGTCCGTCGTGGAGAGGGAAACAACCCAGACCGCCAGCTAAGGTCCCAAAGTATCACTAAGTGGGAAACGATGTGGGAAGGCTCAGACAGCCAGGATGTTGGCTTAGAAGCAGCCATCATTTAAAGAAAGCGTAATAGCTCACTGGTCGAGTCGGCCTGCGCGGAAGATTTAACGGGGCTAAGTGATACACCGAAGCTGCGGCAATGCGATTTATCGTATTGGGTAGGGGAGCGTTCTGTAAGCGGCTGAAGGTGTGCTGTAAGGCATGCTGGACGTATCAGAAGTGCGAATGCTGACATGAGTAACGACAATGGGGGTGAAAAACCTCCACGCCGGAAGACCAAGGGTTCCTGTCCAACGTTAATCGGGGCAGGGTGAGTCGACCCCTAAGGCGAGGCCGAAAGGCGTAGTCGATGGGAAACGGGTTAATATTCCCGTACTGCTTACTATTGCGATGGGGGGACGGAGAAGGCTAGGTGGGCCGGGCGACGGTTGTCCCGGTTCAAGGGTGTAGGCTGATGGTTTAGGCAAATCCGGACCATCTTAAGGCTGAGACCCGATGTCGAGCCACTACGGTGGTGAAGTCATTGATGCCATGCTTCCGGGAAAAGCCTCTAAGCTTCAGATAGTAAGGAATCGTACCCCAAACCGACACAGGTGGTCGGGTAGAGAATACCAAGGCGCTTGAGAGAACTCGGGTGAAGGAACTAGGCAAAATGGTACCGTAACTTCGGGAGAAGGTACGCTGCCGGCGGTGAAGAGACTTGCTCTTGGAGCTGCTGGCAGTCGCAGATACCAGGTGGCTGCAACTGTTTATTAAAAACACAGCACTGTGCAAAATCGAAAGATGACGTATACGGTGTGACGCCTGCCCGGTGCCGGAAGGTTAATTGATGGGGTTATCTTCGGAGAAGCTCTTGATCGAAGCCCCGGTAAACGGCGGCCGTAACTATAACGGTCCTAAGGTAGCGAAATTCCTTGTCGGGTAAGTTCCGACCTGCACGAATGGCGTAATGATGGCCACGCTGTCTCCACCCGAGACTCAGTGAAATTGAAATCGCAGTGAAGATGCTGCGTCCCCGCGGCTAGACGGAAAGACCCCGTGAACCTTTACTACAGCTTGGCACTGAACATTGACCCTACATGTGTAGGATAGGTGGGAGGCTTCGAAGCAGGTACGCCAGTATCTGTGGAGCCGTCCTTGAAATACCACCCTTGTCGTGTTGATGTTCTAACGTCGCCCCGTTATCCGGGGTGCGGACAGTGCCTGGTGGGTAGTTTGACTGGGGCGGTCTCCTCCCAAAGCGTAACGGAGGAGCACGAAGGTGGGCTAATCACGGTCGGACATCGTGAGGTTAGTGCAATGGCATAAGCCCGCTTAACTGCGAGAATGACGGTTCGAGCAGGTGCGAAAGCAGGTCATAGTGATCCGGTGGTTCTGAATGGAAGGGCCATCGCTCAACGGATAAAAGGTACTCCGGGGATAACAGGCTGATACCGCCCAAGAGTTCATATCGACGGCGGTGTTTGGCACCTCGATGTCGGCTCATCACATCCTGGGGCTGAAGTCGGTCCCAAGGGTATGGCTGTTCGCCATTTAAAGTGGTACGCGAGCTGGGTTTAGAACGTCGTGAGACAGTTCGGTCCCTATCTGCCGTGGGCGCTGGATGATTGAAGGGAGTTGCTCCTAGTACGAGAGGACCGGAGTGAACGAACCGCTGGTGTTCGGGTTGTGTCGCCAGACGCATTGCCCGGTAGCTAAGTTCGGAACAGATAACCGCTGAAAGCATCTAAGCGGGAAGCTGGCCCTGAGATGAGTCATCCCTGAGACTTTAAGTCTCCTGAAGGGCTGTTCGAGACTAGAACGTTGATAGGCAGGGTGTGTAAGCGTTGTGAGGCGCTCAGCTAACCTGTACTAATTGCCCGTGAGGCTTAACCATACAACACCCAAAGGGTTTGAAGTACGGACTCCATAAGCACTTGAATGATGTGCTGAGAACTTTAGTCAGATTTTTCCATGATTGTTGAACAAAATATTTGCCTGGCGACCATAGCGCTGTGGACCCACCTGATCCCATGCCGAACTCAGACGTGAAACGCAGCAGCGCCGATGGTAGTGTGGGGTCTCCCCATGTGAGAGTAGGACATCGCCAGGCTCTCTCTTTGAAAGGCCCGTCCGGCGACGGGCTTTTTCTTCGCTCGAACCCCGCCGGGGTGAGCGGAGTCAACACAGAGTTTTTTGCTTTTGACCGGGAATTCACCGGGATAAAAAAAGATGAAAATTTTGTCTTGACTTCAAATGAGGGAAGCGTAATATACGCGTCCTGACTTGCTGAAGCGAAACGCGCTAAAGCATTGAAAGTCAACGTTCTTTAACAATTTGACCATGCAATCTGTGTGGGCACTCGACAATGATACAGTCAAAAGATTTTATCAGTGAACTGAGTGACCAATTGGTAGCACTTTCTTGAAAGGGTTACCGGCACAGTCAATTCGTTTCAACTTCGGTTGAAACATCAGTAATCACTGAGCCGCTTCTCTTCGGAGAGGCAACAAAATTCTAATTGAAGAGTTTGATCATGGCTCAGATTGAACGCTGGCGGCAGGCCTAACACATGCAAGTCGAGCGGCAGCGACATGAACAATCCTTCGGGTGCGTTGATGGGCGGCGAGCGGCGGACGGGTGAGTAATGCCTGGGAACATGCCTTAGTGTGGGGGATAACCATTGGAAACGATGGCTAATACCGCATAATCTCTACGGAGCAAAGCGGGGGACCTTCGGGCCTCGCGCGCTAAGATTGGCCCAGGTGGGATTAGCTAGTAGGTGGGGTAACGGCTCACCTAGGCGACGATCCCTAGCTGGTCTGAGAGGATGATCAGCCACACTGGAACTGAGACACGGTCCAGACTCCTACGGGAGGCAGCAGTGGGGAATATTGCACAATGGGGGAAACCCTGATGCAGCCATGCCGCGTGTGTGAAGAAGGCCTTCGGGTTGTAAAGCACTTTCAGCAGTGAGGAAGAGGTGGTGTTTAATAGATGCCATCTTTGACGTTAGCTGCAGAAGAAGCACCGGCTAACTCCGTGCCAGCAGCCGCGGTAATACGGAGGGTGCGAGCGTTAATCGGAATTACTGGGCGTAAAGCGCATGCAGGCGGCGTGTTAAGCCAGATGTGAAAGCCCGGGGCTCAACCTCGGAATCGCATTTGGAACTGGCATGCTAGAGTCTTGTAGAGGGGGGTAGAATTTCAGGTGTAGCGGTGAAATGCGTAGAGATCTGAAGGAATACCGGTGGCGAAGGCGGCCCCCTGGACAAAGACTGACGCTCAGATGCGAAAGCGTGGGGAGCAAACAGGATTAGATACCCTGGTAGTCCACGCCGTAAACGATGTCTACTTGGAGGTTGGTGTCTTGAACACTGGCTTTCGGAGCTAACGCGTTAAGTAGACCGCCTGGGGAGTACGGTCGCAAGATTAAAACTCAAATGAATTGACGGGGGCCCGCACAAGCGGTGGAGCATGTGGTTTAATTCGATGCAACGCGAAGAACCTTACCTACTCTTGACATCCAGAGAACTTAGCAGAGATGCTTTGGTGCCTTCGGGAACTCTGAGACAGGTGCTGCATGGCTGTCGTCAGCTCGTGTTGTGAAATGTTGGGTTAAGTCCCGCAACGAGCGCAACCCTTATCCTTGTTTGCCAGCACTTCGGGTGGGAACTCCAGGGAGACTGCCGGTGATAAACCGGAGGAAGGTGGGGACGACGTCAAGTCATCATGGCCCTTACGAGTAGGGCTACACACGTGCTACAATGGCGTATACAGAGGGCGGCCAACTAGCGATAGTGAGCGAATCCCACAAAGTACGTCGTAGTCCGGATTGGAGTCTGCAACTCGACTCCATGAAGTCGGAATCGCTAGTAATCGTGGATCAGAATGCCACGGTGAATACGTTCCCGGGCCTTGTACACACCGCCCGTCACACCATGGGAGTGGGCTGCACCAGAAGTAGATAGCTTAACCTTCGGGAGGGCGTTTACCACGGTGTGGTTCATGACTGGGGTGAAGTCGTAACAAGGTAGCCCTAGGGGAACCTGGGGCTGGATCACCTCCTTACCTAAAGACTGCGTTGTTGACGCAGTGTCCACACAGATTGCTTGGTCGAAATGTAAAGAGCCACTGGTGCTGCCCAACAGCATCAGTATGAGTGAGCGAAATATGTTTCGCTGACAAAAAATTTAGTCCCGTTCGTCTAGAGGCCTAGGACACCGCCCTTTCACGGCGGTAACAGGGGTTCGACTCCCCTACGGGACGCCATGGGTCGTTAGCTCAGTTGGTAGAGCAGTTGACTTTTAATCAATTGGTCGCAGGTTCGAATCCTGCACGACCCACCATTCCAGCCACGGAATGTAAAACACAGTGGGCGATTAGCTCAGTTGGGAGAGCACCTCCCTTACAAGGAGGGGGTCACTGGTTCGAGCCCGGTATCGCCCACCATTCTTTCTCTTGCAGAAAGAAGCCCAGACGGAGGGGCTATAGCTCAGCTGGGAGAGCGCTTGCATGGCATGCAAGAGGTCGGCGGTTCGATCCCGCCTAGCTCCACCACTCTTTCAAGGTTTTTCCTTAAGAATCTTTAAAAAGTGGTTATCGTTGATAATTCACAATGCTCTTTAACAATCTGGAAAGCTGACTAGTAATTCAATCGATATGACGATTGAATCAAACTGTTTCGAAAGAAACAGAGTTCTCAAGCAATACACATTCAAGTGTCTTGTATTTTTTGTTTTCACTTTCCAAAGTGAACACAAAGTGAGTCCGGCGAAACAAATCAAACCTTGGTTGTTTGCGATACAGACCCTTTGGGGTTGTATGGTTAAGTGACTAAGCGTACACGGTGGATGCCTGGGCAGTCAGAGGCGATGAAGGACGTACTAACTTGCGATAAGCGGTGATGAGGCAGTAAGAGCCACTTGAGTCACCGATTTCCGAATGGGGAAACCCAGCTGCATAAGCAGTTATCATCAGGTGAATACATAGCCTGGTGAGGCGAACCGGGGGAACTGAAACATCTAAGTACCCCGAGGAAGAGAAATCAACCGAGATTCCGGCAGTAGCGGCGAGCGAAACCGGATTAGCCCTTAAGCGTTTTTTGTGTCAGGTGAAGGCTCTGGAAAGTGCCGCGATACAGGGTGACAGCCCCGTAACCGACGATACCTTAAACGTGAAAACGAGTAGGACGGGACACGTGTTATCTTGTCTGAAGATGGGGGACCATCCTCCAAGGCTAAATACTCCTGACTGACCGATAGTGAACCAGTACCGTGAGGGAAAGGCGAAAAGAACCCCTGTGAGGGGAGTGAAATAGAACCTGAAACCGTGTACGTACAAGCAGTAGGAGCCCTTCGGGGTGACTGCGTACCTTTTGTATAATGGGTCAGCGACTTAATTTCAGTAGCAAGGTTAACCATCTAGGGGAGCCGTAGGGAAACCGAGTCTTAACTGGGCGTACAGTTGCTGGGATTAGACCCGAAACCAGGTGATCTAGCCATGGGCAGGTTGAAGGTGAGGTAACACTTACTGGAGGACCGAACCGACTAATGTTGAAAAATTAGCGGATGACTTGTGGCTAGGGGTGAAAGGCCAATCAAACCTGGAGATAGCTGGTTCTCCCCGAAAGCTATTTAGGTAGCGCCTCGGACGAATACTACTGGGGGTAGAGCACTGTTAAGGCTAGGGGGTCATCCCGACTTACCAACCCTTTGCAAACTCCGAATACCAGTAAGTACTATCCGGGAGACACACGGCGGGTGCTAACGTCCGTCGTGGAGAGGGAAACAACCCAGACCGCCAGCTAAGGTCCCAAAGTATCACTAAGTGGGAAACGATGTGGGAAGGCTCAGACAGCCAGGATGTTGGCTTAGAAGCAGCCATCATTTAAAGAAAGCGTAATAGCTCACTGGTCGAGTCGGCCTGCGCGGAAGATTTAACGGGGCTAAGTGATACACCGAAGCTGCGGCAATGCGATTTATCGTATTGGGTAGGGGAGCGTTCTGTAAGCGGCTGAAGGTGTGCTGTAAGGCATGCTGGACGTATCAGAAGTGCGAATGCTGACATGAGTAACGACAATGGGGGTGAAAAACCTCCACGCCGGAAGACCAAGGGTTCCTGTCCAACGTTAATCGGGGCAGGGTGAGTCGACCCCTAAGGCGAGGCCGAAAGGCGTAGTCGATGGGAAACGGGTTAATATTCCCGTACTGCTTACTATTGCGATGGGGGGACGGAGAAGGCTAGGTGGGCCGGGCGACGGTTGTCCCGGTTCAAGGGTGTAGGCTGATGGTTTAGGCAAATCCGGACCATCTTAAGGCTGAGACCCGATGTCGAGCCACTACGGTGGTGAAGTCATTGATGCCATGCTTCCGGGAAAAGCCTCTAAGCTTCAGATAGTAAGGAATCGTACCCCAAACCGACACAGGTGGTCGGGTAGAGAATACCAAGGCGCTTGAGAGAACTCGGGTGAAGGAACTAGGCAAAATGGTACCGTAACTTCGGGAGAAGGTACGCTGCCGGCGGTGAAGAGACTTGCTCTTGGAGCTGCTGGCAGTCGCAGATACCAGGTGGCTGCAACTGTTTATTAAAAACACAGCACTGTGCAAAATCGAAAGATGACGTATACGGTGTGACGCCTGCCCGGTGCCGGAAGGTTAATTGATGGGGTTATCTTCGGAGAAGCTCTTGATCGAAGCCCCGGTAAACGGCGGCCGTAACTATAACGGTCCTAAGGTAGCGAAATTCCTTGTCGGGTAAGTTCCGACCTGCACGAATGGCGTAATGATGGCCACGCTGTCTCCACCCGAGACTCAGTGAAATTGAAATCGCAGTGAAGATGCTGCGTCCCCGCGGCTAGACGGAAAGACCCCGTGAACCTTTACTACAGCTTGGCACTGAACATTGACCCTACATGTGTAGGATAGGTGGGAGGCTTCGAAGCAGGTACGCCAGTATCTGTGGAGCCGTCCTTGAAATACCACCCTTGTCGTGTTGATGTTCTAACGTCGCCCCGTTATCCGGGGTGCGGACAGTGCCTGGTGGGTAGTTTGACTGGGGCGGTCTCCTCCCAAAGCGTAACGGAGGAGCACGAAGGTGGGCTAATCACGGTCGGACATCGTGAGGTTAGTGCAATGGCATAAGCCCGCTTAACTGCGAGAATGACGGTTCGAGCAGGTGCGAAAGCAGGTCATAGTGATCCGGTGGTTCTGAATGGAAGGGCCATCGCTCAACGGATAAAAGGTACTCCGGGGATAACAGGCTGATACCGCCCAAGAGTTCATATCGACGGCGGTGTTTGGCACCTCGATGTCGGCTCATCACATCCTGGGGCTGAAGTCGGTCCCAAGGGTATGGCTGTTCGCCATTTAAAGTGGTACGCGAGCTGGGTTTAGAACGTCGTGAGACAGTTCGGTCCCTATCTGCCGTGGGCGCTGGATGATTGAAGGGAGTTGCTCCTAGTACGAGAGGACCGGAGTGAACGAACCGCTGGTGTTCGGGTTGTGTCGCCAGACGCATTGCCCGGTAGCTAAGTTCGGAACAGATAACCGCTGAAAGCATCTAAGCGGGAAGCTGGCCCTGAGATGAGTCATCCCTGAGACTTTAAGTCTCCTGAAGGGCTGTTCGAGACTAGAACGTTGATAGGCAGGGTGTGTAAGCGTTGTGAGGCGCTCAGCTAACCTGTACTAATTGCCCGTGAGGCTTAACCATACAACACCCAAAGGGTTTGAAGTACGGACTCCATAAGCACTTGAATGATGTGCTGAGAACTTTAGTCAGATTTTTCCATGATTGTTGAACAAAATATTTGCCTGGCGACCATAGCGCTGTGGACCCACCTGATCCCATGCCGAACTCAGACGTGAAACGCAGCAGCGCCGATGGTAGTGTGGGGTCTCCCCATGTGAGAGTAGGACATCGCCAGGCTCTCTCTTTGAAAGGCCCGTCCGGCGACGGGCTTTTTCTTCGCTCGAACCCCGCCGGGGTGAGCGGAGTCAACACAGAGTTTTTTGCTTTTGACCGGGA
Organism: Photobacterium sp. GJ3; assembly: GCF_018199995.1. Lineage (NCBI taxonomy): Bacteria > Pseudomonadati > Pseudomonadota > Gammaproteobacteria > Vibrionales > Vibrionaceae > Photobacterium > Photobacterium sp. GJ3. Next base: position 3,599,242 of record NZ_CP073578.1, read on the forward strand.
ATTCACCGGGATAAAAAAAGATGAAAATTTTGTCTTGACTTCAAATGAGGGAAGCGTAATATACGCGTCCTGACTTGCTGAAGCGAAACGCGCTAAAGCATTGAAAGTCAACGTTCTTTAACAATTTGACCATGCAATCTGTGTGGGCACTCGACAATGATACAGTCAAAAGATTTTATCAGTGAACTGAGTGACCAATTGGTAGCACTTTCTTGAAAGGGTTACCGGCACAGTCAATTCGTTTCAACTTCGGTTGAAACATCAGTAATCACTGAGCCGCTTCTCTTCGGAGAGGCAACAAAATTCTAATTGAAGAGTTTGATCATGGCTCAGATTGAACGCTGGCGGCAGGCCTAACACATGCAAGTCGAGCGGCAGCGACATGAACAATCCTTCGGGTGCGTTGATGGGCGGCGAGCGGCGGACGGGTGAGTAATGCCTGGGAACATGCCTTAGTGTGGGGGATAACCATTGGAAACGATGGCTAATACCGCATAATCTCTACGGAGCAAAGCGGGGGACCTTCGGGCCTCGCGCGCTAAGATTGGCCCAGGTGGGATTAGCTAGTAGGTGGGGTAACGGCTCACCTAGGCGACGATCCCTAGCTGGTCTGAGAGGATGATCAGCCACACTGGAACTGAGACACGGTCCAGACTCCTACGGAGGCAGCAGTGGGGAATATTGCACAATGGGGAAACCCTGATGCAGCCATGCCGCGTGTGTGAAGAAGGCCTTCGGGTTGTAAAGCACTTTCAGCAGTGAGGAAGAGGTGGTGTTTAATAGATACCATCTTTGACGTTAGCTGCAGAAGAAGCACGGCTAACTCCGTGCCAGCAGCCGCGGTAATACGGAGGGTGCGAGCGTTAATCGGAATTACTGGGCGTAAAGCGCATGCAGGCGGCGTGTTAAGCCAGATGTGAAAGCCCGGGGCTCAACCTCGGAATCGCATTTGGAACTGGCATGCTAGAGTCTTGTAGAGGGGGTAGAATTTCAGGTGTAGCGGTGAAATGCGTAGAGATCTGAAGGAATACCGGTGGCGAAGGCGGCCCCCTGGACAAAGACTGACGCTCAGATGCGAAAGCGTGGGGAGCAAACAGGATTAGATACCCTGGTAGTCCACGCCGTAAACGATGTCTACTTGGAGGTTGGTGTCTTGAACACTGGCTTTCGGAGCTAACGCGTTAAGTAGACCGCCTGGGGAGTACGGTCGCAAGATTAAAACTCAAATGAATTGACGGGGCCCGCACAAGCGGTGGAGCATGTGGTTTAATTCGATGCAACGCGAAGAACCTTACCTACTCTTGACATCCAGAGAACTTTCCAGAGATGGATTGGTGCCTTCGGGAACTCTGAGACAGGTGCTGCATGGCTGTCGTCAGCTCGTGTTGTGAAATGTTGGGTTAAGTCCCGCAACGAGCGCAACCCTTATCCTTGTTTGCCAGCACTTCGGGTGGGAACTCCAGGGAGACTGCCGGTGATAAACCGGAGGAAGGTGGGGACGACGTCAAGTCATCATGGCCCTTACGAGTAGGGCTACACACGTGCTACAATGGCGTATACAGAGGGCAGCCAACTAGCGATAGTGAGCGAATCCCACAAAGTACGTCGTAGTCCGGATTGGAGTCTGCAACTCGACTCCATGAAGTCGGAATCGCTAGTAATCGTGGATCAGAATGCCACGGTGAATACGTTCCCGGGCCTTGTACACACCGCCCGTCACACCATGGGAGTGGGCTGCACCAGAAGTAGATAGCTTAACCTTCGGGAGGGCGTTTACCACGGTGTGGTTCATGACTGGGGTGAAGTCGTAACAAGGTAGCCCTAGGGGAACCTGGGCTGGATCACCTCCTTACCTAAAGACTGCGTTGTTGACGCAGTGTCCACACAGATTGCCTGGTTAAAATGTAAAGAGCGCAAGAGAAGGGTCTGTAGCTCAGGTGGTTAGAGCGCACCCCTGATAAGGGTGAGGTCGGTGGTTCAAGTCCACTCAGACCCACCACTGTTTTCCCAAACACAGTGGTTGAACACTCTTGCAATACTCGATGGGGCTATAGCTCAGCTGGGAGAGCGCCTGCCTTGCACGCAGGAGGTCAGCAGTTCGATCCTGCTTAGCTCCACCACTCTTTCAAGGTTTTTCCTTAAGAATCTTTAAAAAGTGGTTATCACTTGATAATTCACAATGCTCTTTAACAATCTGGAAGCTGACTAGTAATTCAATCGATATGACGATTGAATCAAACTGTTTCGAAAGAACAGAGTTCTCAAGCAATACACATTCAAGTGTCTTGTATTTTTTGTCTTCACTTTTCAAAAGTGAACACAAAGTGAGTCCGGCGAAACAAATCAAACCTTGGTTGTTTGCGATACAGACCCTTTGGGTTGTATGGTTAAGTGACTAAGCGTACACGGTGGATGCCTGGGCAGTCAGAGGCGATGAAGGACGTACTAACTTGCGATAAGCGGTGATGAGGCAGTAAGAGCCACTTGAGTCACTGATTTCCGAATGGGGAAACCCAGCTGCATAAGCAGTTATCATCAGGTGAATACATAGCCTGATGAGGCGAACCGGGGGAACTGAAACATCTAAGTACCCCGAGGAAGAGAAATCAACCGAGATTCCGGCAGTAGCGGCGAGCGAAACCGGATTAGCCCTTAAGCGTTTTTTGTGTCAGGTGAAGGCTCTGGAAAGTGCCGCGATACAGGGTGACAGCCCCGTAACCGACGATACCTTAAGCGTGAAAACGAGTAGGACGGGACACGTGTTATCTTGTCTGAAGATGGGGGGACCATCCTCCAAGGCTAAATACTCTGACTGACCGATAGTGAACCAGTACCGTGAGGGAAAGGCGAAAAGAACCCTGTGAGGGGAGTGAAATAGAACCTGAAACCGTGTACGTACAAGCAGTAGGAGCCTTCGGGGTGACTGCGTACCTTTTGTATAATGGGTCAGCGACTTAATTTCAGTAGCAAGGTTAACCATCTAGGGGAGCCGTAGGGAAACCGAGTCTTAACTGGGCGTACAGTTGCTGGGATTAGACCCGAAACCAGGTGATCTAGCCATGGGCAGGTTGAAGGTGAGGTAAACTTACTGGAGGACCGAACCGACTAATGTTGAAAAATTAGCGGATGACTTGTGGCTAGGGGTGAAAGGCAATCAAACCTGGAGATAGCTGTTCTCCCCGAAAGCTATTTAGGTAGCGCCTCGGACGAATACTACTGGGGTAGAGCACTGTTAAGCTAGGGGGTCATCCCGACTTACCAACCCTTTGCAAACTCCGAATACCAGTAAGTACTATCCGGGAGACACACGGCGGGTGCTAACGTCCGTCTGGAGAGGGAAACAACCCAGACCGCCAGCTAAGGTCCCAAAGTATCACTAAGTGGGAAACGATGTGGGAAGGCTCAGACAGCCAGGATGTTGGCTTAGAAGCAGCCATCATTTAAAGAAAGCGTAATAGCTCACTGGTCGAGTCGCCTGCGCGGAAGATTTAACGGGGCTAAGTGATACACCGAAGCTGCGCAATGCGATTTATCGTATTGGTAGGGAGCGTTCTGTAAGCGGCTGAAGGTGTGCTGTAAGGCATGCTGGACGTATCAGAAGTGCGAATGTGACATGAGTAACGACAATGGGGTGAAAAACCTCCACGCCGGAAGACCAAGGTTCCTGTCCAACGTTAATTCGGGGCAGGGTGAGTCGACCCCTAAGGCGAGGCCGAAAGGCGTAGTCGATGGGAACGGGTTAATATTCCGTACTGCTTACTATTGCGATGGGGGACGGAGAAGGCTAGGTGGGCCGGGCGACGGTTGTCCCCGGTTCAAGGGTGTAGGCTGATGGTTTAGGCAAATCCGGACCATCTTCAGCTGAGACCCGATGTCGAGCCACCACGGTGGTGAAGTCATTGATGCCATGCTTCCGGGAAAAGCTCTAAGCTTCAGATAGTAAGGATCGTACCCCAAACCGACACAGGTGGTCGGGTAGAGAATCAAGGCGCTTGAAGAGAACTCGGGTGAAGGAACTAGGCAAAATGGTACC